>JBALDB010000007.1:0-457339 GCA_036918135.1 Nostoc sp. | reverse complement strand
GACTGCCTGCCTACGTGGCGTAACCATCCCTGTTACTTAATGCTTCAACTTGTGTACTTAATTATTCTCTCCCTAAAGTAACAAAAGAGGGTTAAAAGTAATTACCTTTGGTAGCATCCACACAGCAATTGCTATACCTAGCACGAATTGATAAATCATAGCTGCACACCACGGGTATTCAGGTCGATAGCATATAAGGATTTGCCTGCTGTGATAAAGAGGCGATCGCGTTCCTTTCCACCAAAAGTTAAATTAGCGCATACTTCTGGTACGAGAATTTTTCCCAGTCGAGTTCCGTCAGCAGCGTATACCTGCACGCTATCTTGAGAACTAGTAAAAACATTACCATGTTCGTCAACCTTCAATCCATCAGGTAATCCTGGTTCGATGATTGCAAACACCCGCCCGTTTTTTGCCCATTGACCATCTACGACATCATAGACGCGAATATGATGCGGGCCGTCTGGAATATTAAACGCTGCTGAATCTGAAACATACAGCAAACTTTCATCTGGACTAAAAACCAGTCCGTTAGGCCATACTATGTCCGTTACTACAGGATAAATCTCATTACTTGCCGGGTCAAAGCGATACACGTAACTTCCGCTTTGTTCTTGTTCGCCGCCATACCCTTGGTTTGGCTCGGTAATGCCATAGGGCGGATCGGTAAACCAAATTGTGCCGTCGCTTTTGACTACCAAATCATTGGGACTGTTGAGGCGTTTTCCTTGGTAGCGATCGCATAAAACCTTCCATTCACTATTTTGTTCTTATCGGATAATAGCACGCAAACCCGATGAACACGCAACCAGATGACCCTCCAAGTCGTGGTAATTACCACTTTGGTAATCAGATGGATCGCGTAGGACGGTCACGTTGTTAGCGGGACTCCACCGTAGCAGACGATTGCCATGAGCATCGCTCCACACTACACTATTATCTTCGTGGATGTAAACAGGGCCTTCGCTGTGAACTGCACCATTGGCCAGCTTTTCGAGTGAAACATTTATGCGTACTAGTGTACGTAGGCGATCGTCATAAATCTCAATGACTTGTGGCATAGGAACCTCCTATTATTTAATTTGGTTGCTAATGATAAATAGCAGCTTCAAGCTACTACAAGATAGCTATAAAGTTGTACTTAAATTCTTGCCAAAACCTGAGTGTATAAATTGTAAATATAGATTTATAGCTGGTTATTAAACACAAATTTTTCGTCAATGATTGCAAACGGCATAATTTATTTAATTAAATTGCCTTTACCTCCAACCGTAGATATAGATAATGAAGTAATTTACTAAAAATGATTTAATTAACAATAAGTTATATTTACTTTTTAAGATAATCGTCGTTTAGCTGAAAATTTCTAATTTTTTTAGATTAAAAGTTTTTCATTTTACACAACACTGCCGTTAATGACTTTTACTGGGGAGAACCGGATTTTCCTTATCCAATGGGGATGGTGCAAAATACGGGTAATGTGCTTGCAGATATGATTCCCGCAGAAGCACCCCCACTGATGGCTCCGTTTGTCAAGCTAATTCCTCATTTTGAGCGCCATTTGCTGGCTGAAAGGTCAGTTGGTTGGTGGTTGCAAACAGAGGATTTACCAGACCCCAATAATCGGATTCGGGTAGTGGGTGACAAGATTCACGTTGACTATACACTGAACAATACCGAAGCAAGCGATCGCCTGATTCACCGTTGGACATCTGTACTTAAGTCAATTCCGCGTTCTGCGAAGCACGTCCTACCATTTAGTATTTATCCTCGCACTCATCTACCCGAACAAGCAGTAGCCCATCAATGCGGTAGTTGTCGATTTGGTACAAATCCTAAAACCTCAGTTCTTGACCTCAATTGCCGTACCCATGATGTCGATAATCTTTACGTCGTAGATAGTAGTTTTTTCCCTTCAAATTCTGGTGCTAATCCCACACTGACAATTATGGCCAATGCCTTGCGCGTTGGCGATTATATAGCTCAACAATTGAAGTGAGATGATTAATTAATCAAGTCAAAAAGGACAAAACATAATGACAAACAATGAACGACAAATTACACCACAACAGCAACCTCAACAGAATGATTCAACAAGCACATCTCATCCCTTAGCTACAGGTTTAGGTGCTGTGGGAGGTGGCGTAGCCGGAGCCGCACTCGGTCGCTCAATTGGTGGTAAAGTAGGGGCTGCGATTGGTGGCGTTGCTGGGGCAATTACTGGTGGAGTTACAAGCAATAAATTAGCAGAGTACGCTGAGGAATTTATTGAGGAACTTCAGCCAAAAGTTGGGTTAGGGTTAGGAGCCGATGACAAACCGATTGAATTACCTAGTCATTATATTTGGGAGGAATTACAAGCACTATCCAAACCCCAAGGTGGAGAAATCCAAGCTACTTGAAGGAGGCAGTCGCAATGAAACAAGTTTCACTATCATGCATGAAAATATCTTTCTCCCCCTGCTTCCCCTGCCTCCCCTGCTCAAGAAAGCTCTTTCAAGTCAGGAGGTCAATTACCGAGGGATTCTGAGGTTTCTAGGGTTTGGTGGTTCAGCACTACTACTGGGTTCTGCAGTAGATTACTATGCCAAGATTTCTCAAAGAGCGATGTGTAACGACTTTGGATTTCTTGCAGCTTTTGTCCTGAGCAAACTTGCTTAAGAATTACGGCTTTCAACGTCTGAAGTAAATTTCCTGTACAATTTATCTCTAATAATTGTATGTGGAAATGTAATTGCCGCCAGAAAAATAAAAAATGCAGCCATCGTTGCATTAAGATTTTTCTCTAATTCTTGTATATTAAAGTTATTTAAAAATAAAGCTACCAGTATCAAGAATATTATGGAAATAATACTCAAGGGAATAGCTCTTAAATAAAAGTCAGTTATTTTTAAGTTATCAGTATTATTTCTAAGTAATTCAATTTGGTCAAAAGTCGAGCCGAGCGAATGCCAAATACTAAAATATATTCCAAAAGATATCATCAAAGGTGTTGTATAAAAAAGTATTCCTAAAACAGATAGTATTAAATATTCTCTAATCAAATCTTTTTTATTAGCGTACTTTAAACTAAAAAGTAAACCGATCGTTAAAAAATTTATAATAATAATTAATAGTAAAAAATATTTTCTAATGTTAATATCACTCAGCCATATATCACTGGATAAATATTGAGTAATATAATTCACTTCTTGAGGATTGGAAACAACGGCTGCTGTAATTATAAATAATCCCCAACAACAATAGATACAAGTTTTAATAATTTTGTTTGGGAGATGCAGATAATATAAATTAGATTGACCTAAATGATAAATGCTAATAGTAAGAAAGATATTGAAAGTAAGAGATGGCAGTAAATACCAGCAAATAGTATAAGCTAAAATAGAAAAAACATAAAAAAAGTAAAATTTGACTTTATTGATTAAATAATTATTATTTTTATTTAAAGCATAAAAAACTAAATGGTCGGTAGCTCCATGAGGAATGCCTACAAAGCAAACTAATAGCCCTACCAAAAATAGTCCATAGAAGTTAGCAAAAACAGGAAAAGCTATTGATAAGAGCGAGACTATTAAAGTAACGCTGACAACTAAATAAAAAATTAAAGGTGTTCTTAGATTCATTTTTTAATTGTTGAATCACGAAATAAATCAGTAAAATATAAGATTTCAAGCTGGATTAATACTTTTATTACTCTAATTAAGGCTCTAATTTAACGCGCACTATCTGCACTCCCTGTTCGACTGTCATTTCAATCACTTGGGGTTCGCAGACTCTAGGAATGACACTGATTTGTCCACTGCGCTCTAGACGTGCGACCTTTACTTGAGTCGGATCTGATAAGTGAGCATTGCTGCGTAAAGATGCTATCAAATCGGATTGACTGACATGGGCTTTTTTGAGGTTATTTGATTGAATTTCGCCATCTTGAATTAGGATTAGCGAGTTACCAGCGATCGCTTGACGGAAACTGCGGGAGCGATCGCTAATCAAAGCAAACAACCGATTCATCCCCACCAGCACAAAACCGACACCGATGGTTCCCCAAAATGGTGCCGAACCATTAATTGCACGGCTTAACAACGAGCCGAAGGTGATACTCATAATGACATCGAAATCAGTGAATCTACCACTAAAGCGTCGGTCTCCTGCTAAACGCACCATCATTAACCCTGCTATATATATGATGATGGCGCGTAGTGCCATTTGTAAAAAAGTTAGCGTTTTTGGCTCTGCACCTAATCCTAATGCCCAGTTGATGTCGTCCCACAACTGTTGACTCATGAAATATTATCCTTGCTTAATAGCGAAGACTGTTCGTTTTTAATTTCTTGGTTTTTAAAACGCAGAGGCAGCCCGTTGCTTTGGTTTACAAATGGTCATTATTTTCGGTTGATTTGAGGTGCAACCTGCCCGTAATTGAGTGCAGCAACCAAAGACACACCACCGATAATGTTGCCTAACAACGCAGGGATCATGAATCTACCGAAGTATTCTCCCCAAGCGATCGCTCCAGTGGTTACAATGTATAACACCTCGACCGAGCCAGCGATGATATGTGCTAATCCTGCTAGTCCTACTAAATAGGTGAGGATAACAATAATTGCTATCTGTGAAGACTCAGCGCCAGGAAGCAACCACACCATTAAGGCAATCAACCACCCAGCAAAGATGCCTCGTCCGAGAACTACCCAGAATTTGCCTTCTATTGTCTGTAAGCTAATTTCAGTAAAGGCTTGCCGAATTTCGTCAGTAAAAATTTCGGTATTACTTATAACCCAGGCAAATATTAGCGCCCCGATTAGATTGGTAACTAAGACTATTGTCCATAGCCGCAGGACTCGTATTAAAGTTTTACCATTGCGTTGATTTAGTAAAGGTAAGATGACAGTTAAGGTGTTTTCTGTGAACAACTGTTGCCGACCTAAAACTACAATCAAGAAGCCAACGGTATAGCCAAGATTGGAGATGAGCGGCCGCCACGGTCGATCAGGTAAACTCGCGTGCATTAAACCTTCAGCAACTAACGAGAATCCCATAGAAAGTCCGGCTGCTAACCCAGACCAAGCTAATGCCAACATCGGACGGCGCAATTCCTGTTCGCCTTCTAAGTAAATGACCTCATGGATAACAACGGCCTTAGCTCGTCCGCGTTCTTTAATTTCCTTCTGCTCAGAACCGCTCAAGTCCAAATCGCGGGAGCGGGATTCAAGTAATTCTTCCTCCCGCCGTGGTTCCCTGCTTCGTCTCATATTTCAGTTGTCCTTGAGTTAGATTGCTTTAGTTAGAATTGCGGTTGTTAGTTTTAATGGGATTAACAGCACAACAAATGTAGAACTGTTATTGATAAGAACTCCGTTTTGTTTGCTCATGCATATACGAGTGAGCGGTTTCCATGATGCGATCGCTATTACTAGCTTGTGCTAAAGTTTCATTACTAGCTGATACCAGAATAAAACCAAAGCCCACCTTGGCACACACGTCTAAAATTGCGTAGAATGCAGTCTCAAGACCAGGATTGATTACACGGAATCCTTCCGGCCCTAAAATCCAGACAATTGGATAACAAATCCACAATACGATAAGTACATTTCTCAGCGTCTGAAATAGCTTGTTGACCTTGCCATTCCTTCTTTTAGCACTAGCTGAGAATTCAGTTAATAGTGATGCTAAGATGGCTAGGAAAGCACCAGAACTGATGATGTACCAAAGGTAATTATCAGGCGTTCTTGCGAGAGTTGCAATTAAGCCTGTTAAAATCATAAATATATCTGCACCCATCACGCCTGCAATTAATTTGGGACGCAATCCAGCTATCACACCCAATTCGAGTAACAGTAGCGGTGTAGTTACTACCCAGTCTAAATAGCGTCCTAAGAAAACTTTACTTTGACCATTAAAATCCCTGAGAACAGTTTCACCTAGAATCATTGTCAGGTACATTGTTGCAGCCCAAAGGGTAATAAAAAAGCTTTCGAGGGGAAATTCCATCCCTTCTTTACGCCGCATGGCAGATGCTTTTAAGCCAAAATAAACAGAGCCAATAACCATGCCAATAAAGGCAACCCATAGCCAAAACTGAGTCATATTATTACCAATCAAAAGATTTCTTGTGACAACTATGTTCTTAATAGTTGTGACTTTAATTTAGAGAATGGTTGTAATTCTTGCCTCCTACTTTTGAAATAAAAAGTATCTATAGCTCAATAAATAGAGAAATTTCACAACAATTTCATTTTTCTATGAATTTAAAAACTATCCAGTTAGCAGTGCTTCTATCTTAAGTAGAATAAAAATTTCACAGTTATTTCACTTTTTCGTGAAAGCGTATTTAAAGAAGGCTTTTAGCACTGGGTTGACTATGCGACTGATATTAGTTGAGGATGAAGCTGACTTAGGTGCAGCAATCAAACAAGTCCTGAGTTATGAGGCGTATGTGGTTGACTGGTTTCTAGATGGGACTCAGGCATGGCAATATCTAGAAACTGGCTGGACTGAGTACACCCTAGCAATTTTTGATTGGATGCTGCCTGGAGTTTCGGGGGTAGAGTTGTGTAAATGGTTGCGCGAGCGCCAACTAACTCTACCTGTGTTGATGCTAACCGCTAAAGACAAAATGGAAGAAAAGATTATTGGTCTAGATAGCGGTGCAGATGATTATTTAGTTAAACCGTTTGATATGGCAGAACTGCTGGCAAGATTGCGAGCATTACAACGGCGAGCCTCTTACGTAGGAACAACGCTAACACCTCAAGTCCAACCCCGACGCTTACAAGTAGGTTGCCTGACACTTAATTACAGCACTCATGAAGTAACTCGTCAATATATTCATGGAGAAAAACAAGTATTTTCACTAACTGCCAAGGAATTTCAATTATTGGAATATTTTATGAGGCATCCTAACCAAATTATCAGCCGCGACCAAATTATTAATCAGCTTTGGGAAATTGGTGTAGAACCAGTTAGCAATGTAGTAGCAGCACAAATTCGCTTATTGAGACGTAAATTAGGAGAAGAAGACAGTGAATCTTTAATTGAAACTATTTATGGTGTGGGCTATCGCCTCAACATTCATGCTACTGATTTTTGCTAACTCAACAGCAACGGTTTGAGCAAGGTTATAAAAATATGGACGGCAATCCCATTTTCCACCAGACTCGGTTGCGGCTAGCAGCTTGGTATACCCTCGTAATGGGCGGTATTTTAGGGCTATCTGCTTTGGGTGTTTATAGTGTAGTTGCCCATATCTACTGTGAAACTATAGACCAAGGATTACAATCAGTAGCAAAGGCACTTCATAAAAGTATTGAACCTGCTTGGCAGCAACCCGGACATTTACAGCAACTTGCTAAAGAACTTTCTTTAGAACTATGTATAACTCAAACAAACTGTTTGCCTAAAAAAACTATTATTAAACAACCAATAGTAGAGGCAGCTAACTCTGTTAATTACTATATACGCTTATTGGATCGTTCGGGAAAAATGTTTGCAAGTGCAGGTATACAATTTGATAAATTACGAATTACTTCATCATCACAGCATTGGCAAACTCTCACTGATTCTTCTGGTACTCGATATCGCCAAATCACTTTACCTTTGTATACTCAAAAACAGCTTTCGGGTTATCTACAAGTGGCGCGAAGTCTGAATGATTTAGAGCAACATCTTGCTTATTTAAGATTAACTTTAGTGTTGGGGTTGCCAGTTTCCATGATTTTCGTTGCTTTATCAAGTTGGTGGTTAGCAGTCAGGGCAATGCAACCTGTATATCATTCCTACCAACAAATGCAACAATTTACCGCTGATGCTGCCCATGAGTTTCGCACACCTTTAGCAGCAATGCACTCTACCATTGAAGCCGCTATCAAGTTACAGCAAGAACCAAAATCAAATAATGGAATTTTGGATGTTCTCAAACGCCAAAATCGTAGGTTATCTCAATTAGTTGGAGATTTGTTGCTGTTAACGAGGATAGACCAAAAACAACTAACAGGAGAATATCAGCCTTGCTGTTTGAATGATTTAATTAGCGACTTAGTTGAGGAACTAGCATTTTTGGCAGTAGAGACTGGGGTAAATCTCTCTAAGCAAGTGCAAGTTTCAGGAAAACTGTATGTTAGGGGAAATGAAGAACAGCTTTATCGTTTAATTTCCAACTTAATTGTGAATGCAATCCAAGCAACGCCTAGCGGGGGAAAAGTCACGGTTTTTTTGGAAAATAGCGAGCTTTATGCCATTGTTAAAATTCAAGATACAGGAATTGGTATTGCCGTCGAACACCAACAGCGAATATTCGATCGCTTCTACCGAGTCGATCGCGATCGCTCTCGTACCTCTGGCGGTTCGGGTTTGGGATTAGCCATAGCAAGAGCGATCGTCCAAGCACACGAAGGTAGTATTCACGTTCAAAGTCAACTAGGGTTGGGCAGTACATTTACAGTTCGCCTGCCTCTTTAACTAAGATTTATTGAGATAAATTTCACTCTATGTAGTAGATTATTTATCTTGAGATGGATATGTTCGCTCTCAGGTTTTGTTTAGAATCCAGAATCTAAAATTATTTAGTCTAGGGGGGCGTTGATAAACAATATTCGCAATCGTTTTAATAATTTTAAACGCAAAAGGGTTGAACCTTCACAACTAAAACAGTTGGTAGATGAGTTGCTGGAAGAGTCTACTCCCGACGCAACATATTTGATTTTGATTGTCGGTTCTTGTGCGTTAGCGAAGCTTCTCCGCAGGAGTTCGCTACATTTGGTCTACTTGCCAACAGTACTGCTGTCATCATCGGGGCAATGATTATAGCACCTCTGATGTTGCCAATTCGAGGTTTAGCCTTTGGTGCATTGAGCGGAAATGTCAATCTATTTCGTCAAAGCGTAATAGCAGTATTATTAGGCACATTCTTAGCACTTTTAATTTCTGACAGTATAGCTTGGCTGGTTAATCTACCTAGTTTCGGCAGTGAAGTGCTATCTCGCTCCAAACCTAACCTACTTGATTTGGGTATTGCAATTGCAGCAGGTGGTATCAGTGGCTACGCTAAAGTGAATTCAAAAATCTCTGCTAGTGTGGCAGGAACGGCAATAGCTGTTGCCTTGATGCCACCAATTTGCGTCATCGGTTTAGGTCTAGCAAAATCTGACTGGTCACTCAGTTTAGGAGCAACTTTGCTTTACCTGACGAATTTGTTGGGCATTAACCTCGCTTGTATGCTCACATTCTTAGTCATTGGCTATTCTCCTATCGATCGCGCACGAAACGCTGCTATGGGCATTGGCGCTGACAGGTGCTTTACTGATACCTTTAACTGTGAGCTTTACCCAGTTAGTTAGACAAGCACAACTCGAAACCCACCTGAAAAAGGCTTTGTTAAATCGAACCTTAACTTTTCAACGTTTGGAACTACTGAAAACTGATACTAACTGGCTCACAAACCCACCCCAAGTTCGCTTGAGCGTTCGCGCGCAGTCAGCTCTCATATCAAATCCGGTAGCATCGGAGTGATATGATATCAACAAAGTAACGAAGGATGCATAGTCTAGGCGATCGCTATGCCTAAAATTTTGAGAATAGAGCAACATAACTGTTTAGAAGAGTTGGAAAAGCTTTATCATCAAGCATCTGACCCAATAGAACGTACACGCTTGCAAATAATCTGGCTGTTAGCAAAAGGATATACAGCAGAAGAAGTTGCAAAAGTTACAGGATATAGGCGGGGTTCAATTTATAGAATCGCAGGTCTTTATAACCAATTAGTTGCTGATGGATTAAAAGATAAACGTCATGAACATCGAGGGTCTGATACATTGCTATCAGAAACAGAACAAGCTTTACTGTGGATTGCATTGCAATAGCCACCAGCAGATGGAGGTTTATGGAATGGTCGCAAAGTGGCAGATTGGATGAGTAATCATCTTGATTGTCCAATTCATCCGCACAGAGGATGGGAATACTTACGAGCTTTTGAGATGCGTTTAAAGGTACCGCGCCCAGCACACGAACTTCAAGACACAGTAGAACAAGAAACTTGGAAAAAAAAACTCGAACAGACATTAGAAGAAATACGTAAAAAATATCCAGGCTCAAAGGTAGAAATCTGGGCAATGGATGAACACCGCCTGGGATTAAAACCGATATTACGACGAGTATGGGTACATTTGGGAGAACAACCAATTGCTGATGTATATTGGCGTTATCAATGGCTATGGTTGTATGGTTTTGTACACCCGGAATCTGGAGAGACCTATTATTGGATTTTGCCAAAAGTTAATCTTGAGCTTTTTAATCAAGTTTTAGCCGACTTTGCACAAGAATTTTACTTAGGTAAACATAAGCACATAGTATTAGCTCTTCACAGAGCCGGATGGCATACGAGCAAGGAATTAGAGATTCCTTTAGGTTTGCACTTGGAGTATTTACCTGCTTACTCACCCGAATTACAGCCAGCAGAACGTTTATGGCCGTTGGTTAATGAACCGATGCCTTCGGCGGGCTACGCCTACGCAAATCGTTGTTTCGATAAACTTGAGGATTTGGAGGAAGTTTTATTCCAACGCTGTAAAGTCCTTTTAAAACAGCAGTATTTAATCCGAGCTATTACCTACTATCATTGGTGGCCTCAGAGTACTTATTAATTCCTCCGATGTTACCGGATTTAATATAACATCGAAGCAAGTAAGTCTTTTAGAAGCATTTCTTCAAAAAGAAATGGGGCAGTATTTTTCTCTAATTTTTGAAGTTAGTCAGGTGAAAGAAGTCAAGGGAGAAGAATCAGATTTTCCTCACAAAAATCTCATAGACAAGGAGAAAGAGGAATGAACAACGAACCTAGACAATTAGAATCTATAGAACCCATTTGACATCTAAGAAGAGACTGCAAGCCTCTTAAGCATCAGCCGAATAAAACAAAGATTAACTTTGGTAGTCGCATTAGCTAGAGTTCTCTCAAAGTTCTTGACGAGAATTTTACATCTGTCCATTCAAGCATTTGAGCGCTCAATCACCCACCTGGCTGCAATCGGAACAAACCCAGATTTACCTTGATCTTTCTTTTCCTGTTTCGATGGTTTTGGCGAAAGTTCAAAGGGTGATTTTCGCCATGATTTGGGGATAAACCTTTTCTAACTCCTCCCTGAGATGCTCAGGGTGATAACCGTGGTCTAACAGGATGGTGATCTTGGGAATATTAACTGGTTTTGACTTGAAATAATCAATGTTGAGAGTCAATATTTCAATCAAACCCGTATCATCAGATACATTCGCTTTAGTGCAGTGAGTGAAGAAGGGAAACCCCAAGGTATCAACGGCTAGATGCCTTTTAATGCCATTTGTCGATTTGTAGAAACAATCTCCTTTCGATAATGTGCTAGCATTACAGGTATTTTTTCCCGCTTGAGAGTCAATGTTCAGCAACGTTGTCCACTTGGCTTTTTTTTAACCTGCTCACGTACTTGAGCGTGTAAAATGCTCATCAGTTTGTCGATCGCTCCTTGAGCCCGCCACTGCTTGTAATGCCAATATACCGCCCTTGTAAGGGGGCAAGTCCTTGGGCAAGTCTTCCCAATTGCAGCCATTCTTGAGTTGATAGAAGATGCCATTCAAAATTTCTCGCTTTGTCCAGTTAGGTGGTCTCGTCTGCTTCTTAGTTGGTAATATTTGAGCCAGTAAAGGTTCGAGGATTATCCACTCTTCATCTGTCAGGCTGCTAGAGTATGGCATAACTGCTGAATAGGACTTTTGCAGTAACTTTACTTCAAGATAGTAAAAGATGTCAAATGGGTTCTATATAAAATCCTCAGTGATTACTCAACGGGTACATAGCCAAGTTCACTATCTTTGCATTTCCCCCTGTTGCATACATTCTGAACTCTTTATTGGATGGATCGGGAAAGAATAAACCGCTTAACACGATTCGTCCATCGCCTGCAAACACTTCTACCGAACTTCGATCCACGAGAATCCGAAGTTTTAAGATACTATTATTCGTACCAGATACCACAACAGGAACCTGAGCAATCTGCGCTCTTGTACTGAGTTGGGCGTTCCTTGAACCTGACACGAGTCGCTGATTTATTGGTGCTGCAAGCAAAACAGAGGTAGACAACCATTGACCGATAAACCCAGACCCTTGTTGAGTTAATTCTGAAGTCGTTCCACCCGCTTCAGAAGCAGAGCGCGTTAGTGATAGCTGTCCCTGGTTAGCACCAGTACGTCGCCATGTTAACACCATTCCTTGCGCTGTATTACCCGCTCGAAGCTGAATCTTGATTTGGGAGTTGACTTTGGGTAAACCCGCGACATCAATTGCTAAGTCAGCATCAAATGCTGTGGAACGAAAATTCTTCAGCTCATCTGGTGTTTTGTTGGTCAGAGGTTTATCCTGCAACCGAGTAACACGTCCAAGCGCAGAATTTCTTAGAGCCGCTAGTTCTTGAACTGGAGTTTGAGTCAACCAATAAGTGTCATTATCTCTAATCAGCCCCAAGTCTCGCGGAATGCTCAACTGTCCTCGCCAGGGCGTTGTTGGAACTTGGTGGGCGTAATGCCAATTATCTTGCCAGGCCGCTAAGATTCGTCGTCCTGGTGTGTTAGACCAAGTTTGAGGTGCATAAAAATCTGACCCAAAATCTAAAAGTCGAGGCTGTGACTCCTGCTTGAACTGCTTACCATCAAATTCGCCGATGATATAGAAACTACGCGAGGTAAAATTTCGTGATTTTTCACATTCCTTTTTGAGAGCAGGGGCAGTGAGCGGCATTCCGCTACTGTCTCGAAAACCCTCGCAGGACACAGGCGGAATGAATCCTTCACTGTAGGTCAGCACCCACTTGGTTTCGTTAGTCTTGGAATTGCTGACGGGTAACTCAATCAAATCTGGGGTTTCGACAAAAGGGCCTAAAGTAGTGAAGCTGCTGTAGAGGGGAAGAGAGGACAGAAAATTCCACTGTTTGAGATTCGCAGACTCATAAAGCTCGATTTTGTCTCCAACAGCTAATACCATAATCCAGCGCCCCTTATAGAGGAATACCTTCGGATCTCGAAAATCTGGTTTAGCAGATGATAAGTTAGGCAACACACTCTCCGGTGTTTTAAAAGATTCGCCCCCATCGCAGCTAGCAGCAAGCCACTGGTCTTGGAGGTTAACGATTGGAGTGTTTTTCGTGAATATGGAAGCAACACAAAGGTTTGAGCAGACGCAGGGTAGCTGTTTTGCAGCCTCACCACTAACGACCACCGCCGACCCCGAAAAAGCAGACCAGACTTGATTTTGATCGTCACTACTGCCAAGAAGATCCATTGGCGGATTAAACATGGCATCTCTGCGCCCAGACCAGTGAACCAAATCAGTGCTAACCGCATGTCCCCAGTTTAGTTGACCTCCATTATCCCTAGAGAACGGAACTGCTTGATAATAGAGATGGTATGTCCCATTGACGTAGACAAGACCGTTGGGATCGTTCATCCATCCCCATGAGGGGGCAAAATGAAACAAAGGTCTCCACGAACTGTTGGGATATGGCTGCACATTCAGCCGAACTGTTTCAGAACCTCCTTTGGAGTAATAAAGGTTTGGGGCGATTTTAACCGTCAGGTTAAAGTCCTCACCTTTAGGGACATCGAGAGGCACAGCTACTTCCAGTACAACCTGCCCTTTGGCTCTACCCTGTGCAAGTCCTTTCTTACTAAGAAGCCTGACACCAATTTGTGCATTTGAGGAAGCGACCGAAGTCGCAAAATCAATTCCATCTCCGATGACAGTAATACGACGTGTTTCACCTTGATGAACACTACCACCTCCTACAACCTTTTCGATCGCAGACCGAGCAGGAGCAGGAAAAATCAACAAAGCTGCGGTCGCATAGAGCATAGAAACAATACGCACCTTCATCGCTGTTCTCCAAAGAATATCCTGGCAATTCCGGCTGAAACTTCACCACCTTGACGCCAGGAAGTGAATGGATGCATTATATGATTTTAAATTTTCATAGTAAAATTTAATGCAGCAAACGAAGCTTTCATTTCCTTAAAAATTAATAACTTCTAATAATTTGGACTTTTTTGTTCAAAGTCCAATCCTAAGAAAGCGGAACCAAAAACCTTTAAAAGCTGCTTTTTATGTTGTAAAAGCAAGGGCTGACATTTACATTTAGCTTTGCAACTGGGCAACTCTCCTTGGCACGACCTCGCACATAATATAAGTAAAATTCGCGTCAGTTCCAAATTATTGGACAATTGACACTGGATTCTTGACTTTTAACTAACAATGACTTCCCTAGAAAATCAAATCATTTTAATTACTGGTGCCAGCAGTGGTATTGGTACTGCTTGTGCCAGAATCTTTGCTGGTGCGGGTGCAAAATTGATTTTAGCGGCACGGCGCTTGGAACGTTTGCAACAACTGGCAGATACTCTCACTCAAGATTTTAATACTGAAGTTCATCTGTTAGAGCTAGATGTACGCGATCGCTCAGCTGTAGAATCTGCCATCTCTACTCTACCCCCCTCTTGGTCTGACATCGATATTCTGATTAACAATGCTGGTTTGAGTCGCGGTTTAGATAAGTTGCATGAGGGTAGTTTTGCAGACTGGGAAGAAATGATTGATACTAACATTAAAGGTTTACTTTATCTGTCTCGTTATGTCGTTCCCGGAATGATAAGTCGCGGTCGCGGTCATGTGGTAAATCTAGGTTCCATTGCCGGACATCAAACTTATCCCGGTGGCAATGTCTACTGTGCTACAAAAGCTGCGGTGAGAGCAATTTCTGAAGGCTTAAAACAAGATTTGCTGGGCACTCCTGTGCGCGTAACTTCCGTTGACCCTGGGATGGTAGAAACGGAATTTAGCCAAGTACGGTTTCACGGGAATAATGAACGTGCCAATCAAGTTTACCAGGGAGTTACCCCCCTGACAGCAGATGATGTGGCTGATGTAATATTTTTCTGCGTGACGCGATCGCCCCACGTCAATATTAATGAAGTTGTGCTAATGCCTGTGGATCAAGCTAGTGCTACCCTAGTTAACCGTCGAACATAAAAAGAATCGCCTTGCATAACAGTGGGGTAAATTTAGGCAAGCGTCGTATATTTGCAAGATGATTTATCTCACGCAGAGATAACACAGAAACACAAGAAAGAGTGCGATCGTAGCAACGGAGCGCCTGATATTGTTCGTCATATCATGTTCCGGTTGAATACTTATGATATCTGTGAAGGTCGGTAATGGGGAATGGGTGATGGGGGAGAAAAACACAACTGTTCACCTCTTTCCAATTATCAATTCCCAATTCCCAATTCCCAATTCACCCTGTCTGAAGCTAAAAATTCCGACTACTGACTGTTTCAGGTGCAGGAGTGATGGGAGCGCCATTGGTGAGGCTAAGAATACCAGAAACAACGATTTTCTCACCAGCTTTTAGTCCTTGAATAACTTGATAATTATTGCCTTCAATAACTCCTAATTTCACGGACTTTTGCTGAGCCACTAATTTTGGCGCTCCGGGTTTAGAGTTTTGTGCTGGTGCTTGAGCCACAAATACAAATGTCTCCCCACCCAAACGAGATACTGCTGTGACTGGAATTAAAATTCCTGGGCGTTCGTCCCAGATCACTTTGGTTTGCACTGACTGGCGATTGAGCAGTTGCCTTCTAGAATTATTGCCAAAGTTGGCTTTAGCCAAAACTGTCTGGGAATCTAAACTTGCATCTGGGGAGATAAAGCTGACTTTACCTCTGGCTATGGCTTTGCCTTGGGCGTCGAGCATTTGTACGGGTAATCCCAAGCGCAATTTTTTGGCTTCTGCTAGAGGAACGGAAATATTCAGTTCTAAAGAGTCATTTCTAGTTAACGTAGTCAGTTGATCTGCTTTTTCGACATAATCTCCGACTTTTGTGGGAATATCGCCAACAATACCAGTGAAAGGAGCTACGACTTTTGTGTATTGCAGTTGCACTTGGGCAGCTTGGACTTGAGCCACTGCTTGAGTTACTTGCGATCGCGCTTGGGCAATTTCTTCTGGACGCGAACCATTTTGCAATTGCCTTAAGTTCTGTTGCTGTTGTTCAACGGCAGCAGCTAGCTCATTGATACTAGAATTTCTGCTCTGGCGCAGTTGGTTTAAACGTTTCTGGGCCACTACAAGGGCAGCTTCGGCACTCCGCTGTTCTTTGAGATATCCTTCTAACAAATCTTGGGAAACTGCACCCTCTTTTCTGAGTTGGTCGTATCGCTTGGCTCGGGATTGTGCCAGTTCCACATCGGATTTAGCTGCCTCGATTTGAGCCTCAGCTTGAGCAATTTCTTCTGGTTGCGCTCCTGCTTGAGCATCTTTGAGGCGAGCTTGGGCTTGGCCTAACTGCGCTTTGGCTTGGGCTACTTCTTCTTGTCGCGTACCTGCTTTGAGTTCGGCAAGACGTGCCTGGGCTTGCTGGAGTATGCCTTTAGCTTGTAATAACTGAGCTTGAGCATCATCACTCTGCAAGCTAAAAATAACTTGCCCTTGTTGGACTCGATTACCCTCGTTAACAAAAATCTGGGTAATTCGTCCTTCAATCTGTGGCTTAATGATTACCGAACGTGGAGCCTCCAAAGAGCCAAGAAACTGCGAACTTTGTTGCATAGTTTCTGTTTCTACAGTTGCAAGCTTAACGGGAACTGGCGGTGGGCTATTAGCCGCCTGATTAGCAGCTGCATTCTTGGCATTGTTAGTTTGCCACCAGCGCCAACCAAAACCAACACCTGCAATTAACAAAATAATTCCCAACAGCAGAAGCCAACGTCGCTTTTTAGGTGGTTTGGACGATGGCTTTGGCAACGATTCCGACTCTCGATCGGATTCATTAACAGTAGGCTGTTGTACTTCAACAGGATAGGAGGACTCAGGGAACTCAGAATTGGACATTTTCGTTTTCTCGTCTTGTGGATTTAGACTTGAACAATCTTACTTACGTCAATGAAGACGAAAGGCACTAAAGGGGCATGGGTCAAACAGAAAGTGTGGGAAGCTTTATTTATCATCTCCCCCACTTCGCTTTACCCCTCTACTTCTTAGGTAAACTAATATACCTGCAAAACTATGCAAAGATGCTTTTAAATTAATATCTGAGCGCACTGTACCCTTCTCCTCACCTTTGTTTTAGTACATAACCAACTGTTAAAGCGGCAATTTGTCAGTCTCGTATCAAATCAGACGGGCAACCAGATGCTAAGTTTTTCATTGGTGTCTGCAAGCACTCGCTTGCATATCTATGTCAGTATTAGGTTGCATTATAACTACATCGCAAAGAGGATTGGTAATGCCAAAAATCAGTTTATCTCTCTTAAGTAGTACTGAATATCAATCTCAAGGAAGAAAGGAGTATGGAGCGATCGCTAATTAATTCTGCTCTATTAATCAAGATTGCGAGTTTCATCGAGTTATCCTCACTAAAAAAAAGCACAATCAGTATTGTTTATCTAGAATCCTCTGTTTGAGCAATCTCAACTTCCTACACTTAGGTCACCCGATCGGGTGATTTTATTTTGCCAAATTTGTGGAAATGGGGAACACACGGGAGAATAAGCTGTTAGGCATTTAAGAAAGCACATTGAGGTTGCAGGAACCAACAAAGAGGGTTTGCAGCTTTTTTTGAGAATCAAAATGGTGCAACTTGTAGGCGCGACAGCTTAATAACTCCTCACTCCTGAGTCAACACTTCCATGCCCTTCAACCATCCACAACCGATTTCTTGGAATGCAATTTTGGTAATATATCCCTGATTGATTTTTGATTGGTAACAATATGAGAAAACAGCCACTCATAGCGATCGAGTGCTTGCTCTAAGGAATAGTTTGCTTCGGCGAACTGTCTGCCTGTTTGACCTAGCTTTGTTGCTAGAGTCGGATTAGTATATAAATTCTCTATTGCATCTGCTAAAGCATTAGGTGATTCTGGCTCCACAATTATGCCACCACCACTAAGTGCGATCGCTCTAGCAGCACTACCATTGGCTGGAACTGAACCCACAATCGGGCGACCACTTGCCAACAGGAGTGGTATTTTTGAAGGCATATTGAATGAAATTACATTGTGTTTTTGCACAATCAGCCCCACATCAGATGCTGCTAGCATTTCGGGTAGTTTTTCTCGCGGTTGCAAGGGTAGCAGCAAAACGTTATCTGCTCCATTTAATAGACAATATTCTTGTAACCTTTGCAATGCTGTTGCTTCACCAGCGATCGCAAACACAATATCTTTGATATGACGCAAACAAACTGCTGCTTCTATGACTGTCTCTAAACCTTGTGTTAGGGCAATGTTTCCTGAATAAAGTACTACAAATTTACCATCTAGTTGATGTGTAGCTCTCCAGGAGTTATTGTGTTTCGCTAAAGGGCAGATAAAATTTATGTTCACCCAATTGGGAATACAAACAATTTTATTAACAGGTACTCCCTTATTCACCAAATTCTCACTAAACCCATCAGCAATGACGCTAATACTATGTGCACTCCGATAGGCAAATTTTTCTAAAGCTGCAAGAGTTCGGATTATCCACTGATTTTTTAGCAACCCAACACGCACAGCAGCTTCTGGTAAAATATCTTGCACGTTCAGAACTAATGGGCAGTTATATAAGTAACTCAATATTGCTGCTGGTAAGATACCGAAAAGAGGTGGAACTGTTAAGATAATCACATCTGGACGTTTGCCTTTAAAGGCTTGCGGCAAGCTGGTGAAAACAAAGCTCAGCTCTAATAATAGTCGGTCTAGGACGTTGGGTTTAGACTTAATTCGCACGTAACTTCGTTGAATTGTCACCCCATTTTTTTGTTCTGTAACGTACCACTTACCCTGATACTCGTCGTAAATCTGGCGCTGAGGATAGTTGGGCATTGCAGTAATTGCTCGCACTTGGTGACCTCGTTTTACTAGTCCTTCTGCCAATTCAGTCATTAAGGGAGCAATTCCAATCGGCTCTGGATGATAGTTGTAGGAATAAATCAGAATGTCCATGAGCTATTTATAAATGTGAATATAGCCACAGATGAGTGGATTGATTGTTAATTACAGTAGAGACTACTACTTTGTATTATTTAATTTAGATTGTTAGCAAGTTATGTTTTTTAAATCACAATTGCATTTAACACTGTTGAGGAATTTTCTCTGTGGATTTTAACAGTTGTTACGTTATTAATTATCAATTTTTTTACTTAGATAAAGTCGCTCCATCGTACAGTTATCAACTACTAGTGTTGTCTGTTCGCTGGATTTAAGTCTTTTCCCATACTGATGATAATTTTTCACTAATTTAAAAGAGAACTTAATCCTTAAATTTACACATAGGGGATTGTAGCATTATATTTAATCTCCTGCATGAAACCCACATTACGCCTTGGAAAGTGGCACATCAAGTTAAGTTGCAGATCGCATTATGTATGATGATACTTGCCGTTTTATTGCAGAAAACTTCATACTTATAACAAATGACATTTGGTATACAAGTTCTTTGACCTGAACATCGTCAAGGCAACTCGATAGAACAACTACTTCAAGTAGAGCAGCTTGGCGAGTGCATTCACGACATCCCGTTTACTTCCTACCTTCCTCAACTAGTTTTTCTTACTTCAAGAGATCCGAGCTAGTTGGAAGATTTGGACAAGTCTACCTCAGCAAAGTTCAAAATAGTTCTGTTACTGATTGTAGCGATCGCCTCTTAGTACTTACAGCAGATTTCAAGCAAAGTAAAGTACACAAACCTAGCCTCAAAGCCAGCTATAAACCCTCCTTTACTTCCCAATTCTGCATTTTGAATTCTGCTGATGACTTATTTCTAATAACTAAGAAGAAAAAAGGCTAACAAAAATTATTACTGAAAAAGGCTTTATCCTGACATTTTAATGTCTAAACTAGGATTAGCCTCTATTCTTAGCAAAACTAATATATGGGAACAGGCAGGGCTAAGTCTTGAAATTACTTAAATAATTATTCCAGAAATTAAATTGCTGTCTGAAATTACCGAAGAAATTCGTGTACGTCAATTGCTATACATAGCTTGATGCAGGCTATGCAAGAATACCAAGTTTTTTCTAACAGTTTGCTAAAGCCACTTTTGCAAATGCGATCGGCTAATAAGAAGCATAGCAATGTAGGTGATATTCAACTTTTAGACGATCGGCAAATTGTGGAAGCTTGGGATACCAAGTACGGTAAGTCATACTTGCGAGACGAAATTGAGGAATTATCAGAAAAGCTAGAAGTACATCTCGCCGTTAGAAAAGCTGGTTTCGTTACAAGTCTTGAAGTTGAACGAATTGATGAACTGATGCCTAGATGTGATGAAATTCAAGAAATATTTGGGATCTCCCTTGAAATACTTACTTTTAAAGAATGGGTAAACCTACAGTTCGATCGCACATTGGTACAAGAGGCTGCAACTGAGCAAGAACTGGCTTCTCTTTGGCTAATAGCTTACCAGAATCTTTAGCAAAGCAACGCCGGGAAATTGCTTTAATCGATGCAGCCTTGTTATCAATGGCTGCTGATAACTAAATGCTGCTCATAATGAAAAATTGCTTGTGATCGACATTTACTGAATGCTACCGTCTACAAGGTGACAGAGGAATTGAAAGGGTTTACTTAACGATGAAGCATACACACAAAGTAGCTTATAGTTTGACATCGCTGTTCGGTCTCAATTTAGTATCTAGCTTAGTTGCATTTGATGTGGCAAACGCTACACCACCGAGAACCCCAGATAAAAGTGTCAATTGTGAGATTTTAGTTGTGGGTGGCGGACTATCCGGTGTTGCCACGGCTTACGAGGGGTTACTCGCTGGACGAACGGTTTGTTTAACAGAAATTACCGACTGGCTGGGAGGACAAATTTCTGCTCAAGGGACATCTGCGTTAGATGAACGCCCAACCCAACGAGCCAAGCAATTTTATTCTCGCGGCTACCTGGAATTGCGAAACCGTATCGATCGCAAATACGGTAAACTTAACCCTGGTGATTGCTGGGTAAGTGAGTCTTGTTTTCTTCCCCACGATGCTCACAGCATTTTGACTCAGATGCTCAAAGATGCTGAAAAACGTGGTAAAGGAAAGCTGCAATGGTTTCCTAACACGGTAATTAAAGATTTAGAAATCAGTGCCGATGGCAAAATAATTAATAGTGCGATCGCTATCCAACATCAACCAGCACAAGGCGCACCAGCCCTTAACACTTTTACGTTATCTCAAGTTATTGAAGACGCCTATCGCTACGATAATTCGTCTCAATTTACTAAAACTATTCTGCGTTTTCTTCCTAAGCCAAGTAAAATAGATGCTCCTAAATGGTACGTTGTAGATACCAGTGAAACCGGGGAAATTATCGCCCTTGCTGATGTTCCTTACCGCTTAGGCATTGATGCTCGTTCCTACTTGGAACCTTCTGCTTCCAGCACCACTAACGATCCTTATTGCCCTCAAGGCTTTACCTACACCTTTGCAATGGAGGCAACTAAGGAACCGCAACCCCAAACAACACCGCCATTCTATTTACAATACTCACCATATTTCAGCTATGAATTAACGCGATTGGCTAATTTTGACTTAGTTTTTACCTACCGTCGTATTTGGAGTCCGAACAAAGGAAAACCAGAAAAATTTGGAGGTGTAAATTTTACTGCTCCTACACCAAGGGATATCTCTATGCAAAACTGGACTTGGGGTAACGACTACCGCCCTGGAACAGCTAAAGATAACCTAATTTATACTCGCCAACAGCTACAAGCTACTGGACAGTTGCAGTCAGGAGGTTGGATGGGAGGACTGCGAACAGAAACCCTCCGCAAAGCTGAGGAAAACGCCCTCTCATTCTATTATTGGTTGGTAGCTGGGACTACAGATTCTCAACTAGGAGAAGGCGTCAAGCAGCAGCAACTCAATAATCGCTTTCTTTCTGGGCTAAATTCGCCAATGGGAACAGTCCACGGCTTATCGAAATATCCCTATATGCGAGAAGGACGCCGCATTATTGGACGCCCTAGTTGGGGACAACCTGGGGGCTTTGGTGTTTGGGAAATTGATATTTCTCGCCGAAATTACAATGACGAATATTACCGCAAGACTCTGCCAGCAGATATGTATCGCCAATTAACAGCCGCACTTGCCGGACTGGAAGCTACATCTGTAATTGCGGGTGAAATCTCACCAGACAAAGTAATGCGCCGGACTCGTTCTACCATCTTCCCCGACGCTGTAGGTATTGGTCACTACGCCATAGATTTCCATCCCTGCATGACGAACAGTCCCCCAGAAACGCCTGGTAACACAGAACGTGCTGGTGAAAGGCGCGGTGCTGGTCAAGCTTATCCCTTCCAAATTCCCTTGAGGGCGATGATTCCCCAAAAAATTGATAATTTGTTGGTAGGAGGTAAAAGCATTGCTACTAGTCATATTGCCGCCGCTGCCTATCGAGTACATTCCTTTGAATGGTCGGCTGGCGCTGCTGCCGGAACCGTTGCTAGTTTTGCGCTTAAAAATGCGATCGCACCTTACGAATTAGTTGATGACTTACCCAAACCTGAACCACAGCTAGAAGCACTCAAACGCTTGTTGGAACAAAATGGCAACCCCACTGCCTTCCCCGATACATCCATTTTTAATGAAAATTGGGATAATTGGCGGTAGGCAGTCATTACTCATTAGTCATTTGTCATTAGTTTTAGCAAATGACAAATGACAACGAACACAGACAATAGATTAAACTAGTTACTTATAATGTAGTTTTGTAAAATCCTATTGACTAATTGTTTTATGGTTATGACACTTTCAGCAGATGTTTACGGGATGGCCACAGCACCAACTGTAGCTCCTGAACGGTCTAATCAAGTTACCCCTAAGACTTATCCAAATTACAAAGTGATTGTATTAAATGATGATTTTAATACATTCCAGCATGTGGCCGAATGTTTGATGAAATATATTCCCGGAATGAGTGGCGATCGCGCTTGGGATCTGACTAATCAGGTACACTATGAAGGTCAAGCGATCGTCTGGGTTGGCCCCCAAGAACCTGCGGAACTATATCACCAGCAGCTGCGCCGCGCAGGTTTGACAATGGCACCTCTAGAAGCAGCTTAATCATTATGGGCAAACCCACCGTAGATCCTGACCGAACATCACAAAAAGCTGGCAGACTAGTTTGGAATCACTCCACCCATCTTTCTGGTCTGATCCCTATTTTAGAACGTTTGTGTCAGCAAGATGGCATCCAAACTGTGACGCCAGGGGTAATTGGGCGGGTGAAAGGTCATTGCCCAAAAATGCAACTGCGCGTGTCAGTACCAATTCGCGGAGGCTACAAAGTCATCGCCCGACTAGGTAAAACTGTGCAAGAAGTGTTTATTTTAACCACTTTGACCCAAGAACAATTGGAAATGGCATTAGCGATCGCTATAAAATGATAATTTTGTTATTAGTAATTGGTCATTAGTCATTTGTCCTCGCGTCAGAGCGTCAAAGTGTCGCTGCGTCTTTCCATCTCCCTCATCCTCCAGTCCCTATGCCCAATGCCCTATATCCTATATTTATTCCTCAACACGATGTACCGCAAATTTATGTAGCGGTAAACTCAGGACGCAAGAAAAAGTTAAGAAATATGACAGAGCGGTAGTTATTCTCAAGGTCATTAACACGAATTCCCATTCGGGTAAAATAATTTTTTCTATGCCAAAAGCTATACAATAAACCAACCAATAAGAAAAGCTCATTCTAAACAGAATTTGCTCTGTTTCTTCCAAATCATTTTTTTGCTGTTTACTGTCCCACAGTAAGGCCAGTCCAAGGATGCAAGCTACAAAAGAAACAGCAACTACAAATTCCTGAGAGAATATATTTAACGAATGCATTTGTGTTCATCCTCAGATTTTTAATATTAAAATTCAGTCTAAAGGAATATTCCTTTCAGAAATACAAAATATTTACAAACCTCAATATAACCAAACAGTTGATGTAAACAAATACAAAAAAATCTAAATAATTATTTATTATTTGTCCTGAGTGATTACAAGGGACAAATAACTATTGACAATCTTATTTTCACAAGTAACAATACTCAGCCAGTTGCTAGAACTATCTTCCTAATGTTGTTTCTGACACCAAACAGGAGGGTTGTCTGCTATCGAATTAATATTGGCTAAATCACAAAACTGAATAGAATAATGCTATTAATGAATGTTGTTCGGGCTGGCGACCGCCCTAAGAAACGATTTTTCCCTTATGCTGCTATTATTGTCAGCCTTACCGCAGCTTTTGTTGATTGTGTATCTGTTGCACAATCAACCACAGGAAAAGCTTCTAATCAACCACCCTTACCACAAGCGTATTTGGATGCGGTAGAAGATGCAAAAATCCCAGAACCTCGTAAAATCTATCGAAATCTAACTCCGATTGTCTGGTATAACTCCGATCTCAAATGGGACAAGAGCCGTGTTTTAGTAGTAGCCTGGACAAGCTTTCGTGGCTATGCAGATAATGTGGGTAAATTGATGCTTTTAAGCCGGGATTTATGGGTTACGGCTGCTCCAGACTTACAAAAATTCTGCAAAACCTATCGTCCAACGAGTCAAACATCTCTAGAATATCGGCTCAACCAAGTTTTGGGTTTACCTCCGGATTCCGGAACTACGAACAGATATATTGTTGAACTTTGGGTAGAGCCGCGATCGCTTTTTCGTCCCACTAAAGATCCTAACATTACTGACAGTGAGGCAGAACTGGAATTTCCTTTAGCAAACGCCTTTGAGTCGATTTCAAGCAGCTATCAAGATTGGTTTACCCAGCAATTAAAAAGCCGCTACGGTTCACCAACTAATGGCTCAGCCACAGTTGTTCATTATCCCTGGACACAACTGGGATATACTTACGATTGGGGAAATCAAAGTGATTGGCAAACACTCGACGCCAAGCGATCGCCTCATGTTGGTTTAAGCGAATTTGTGGTTAAAGAATGGTCACAAGTGAGCGTTCATTCCACTCAAACTGCTAAAGATTATTGTAAGTAACCGACTTCAAACAAAAGGGGCAGAGGAGACAATAATTTTTAACTGCTAACGAGTGCCAGAAGTCACGACTAGGCGGCTTAGGTTGTAGATGCTTTGGGGGTTGTCCAAGACATCTGAGGTTCTCCTAAGGGCAAACAGTGACTCACTACTGGGCACTTCCAATGCCCCATGCCTAATTATCTAAGAACAATTTTCTCCTAACTGTTCGCAAGCACCAATACTTACCCAGCAGCTAGAACCATCTTGCCAGTGTTCTTTCTTCCATATAGGTGCATTGTGTTTGAGAGTATCAATAGCATAGCGGCAAGCTTCAAACGCTTCACTGCGGTGAGGACAACCCACTGCTACTAAGACGCTGATTTCACCAACTGTTAAACGTCCAATACGATGATGAATTGCTACTCGATTGACATCAGATGCAGATAAACGAATATCAGCAGCAATTTGATAGAATATCTGCAATGCCATCGGTTCGTAAGCTTGATACTCTAGAGCAACCACAGGTTTACCATCGGTTTGATTGCGAACCATTCCACTCATCACAACTACGGCACCATTAGCTGGATCGTCAGACTTGGAGTATATCTCTTCCAAAGACAATGGTGCAAACCTAATGGCAAAACTATCTTCAGCTCTTGGTTTAATACGAGAGGCAAGTGTAGTTGTCATAATTGCGTCAATATTATGTGGGCTTTTTCTATTTTCGCTGAACAAAACACTGCTGACCTATGTTCGCTTGCTATTGTTAAAATTTGCTCAAATAGCTAGAATTTACCGAGATAGTCTCATTTATTTTATGCTCTCCTGTTGGCGTAGTCGGGGAGTATTAAAGTTTTATCCAACATGAAAATTTTTTATAGTATAAATGTACTAAAAAAGTATTAATTTGTCAAGCTTTTACTGAGACTGACAATCTTGCTTATAGGCTGTAGTTTATTGGTTTGCGGTCAAAGGTATTAAAAGATTGTGGTATCGTTCCAGATGCCTTATTCATGCTACTGCTGAACGTATTCGGTTGTTGGCAATGATTAAAATTTTACATATTAATTGCGCTCACTATGTCTGCACACAATTAGGCTAACTGCAAATAAGGACACTTTTGTAAAAATCCAGACGCTTTATTGTGGGCATCAACATTATGAGTATGGGCTGGTGTCGGTCGAATAATCCCATCGAATAGGTCATCCAAACCATAGGGAGTGAAAAATTGCCATTGGCCTTGTGCATCTAATCGAACTCCTACAGCAGTAGCAGTGTGCAACCAATCTGCGATGCCATCCTCTGTACTAGTATACGGTCTTGCCCCAAGCCGCCAACGAGCAAAACTGGCTTGGTTTTTGACATCAAATTGGTCATGAGGAAATTTTTCTGTAAGGCTTGCTTTTGCTGCTAGTTCCTGGGAACGGTTTTCTTGAATATCAAAAAACGCAATGTCAAAATCTTTAATACCTAACCCACAATTATCACCAAAAATTGAACGCCAAACTGTGTTTCTGACTGCACCCCCGGCTAACCACCAGTTAGGTAAATTTAATTGAGCGATCGCAGGTAATACTTTATTAATAGGTGTATCAGCTAAAATCATTTGTAAACGAGTGTTACTATTCATATTAAATTTATGAGATTGTCAAATAAAAGGTGAAAATATTATTTACATTTCATTAAGTTTACGGTATTGAAACTCATGCTGTAATATTTAGTACGCTACAAAATCTCAAACAACCGTGCGTTACAGATTTCATCCTAACGCACCCTACACTACCTAATTTTGTTCAAAAATCAAATCGGAATCCCGCTTGTCTTTATCCTACCCAACTGACCTGTCAAAGTTACAGACAAAATTTATTGAATAAACTGCTTTAAGCAACGTAATTAAATTATTAAAAATAATAATATTGAACTTAAATTATAACTTAAATTTGTATATTATATATTTTTGTATACTTGTTTGCCAGAACATGTAAAAAAATCTCACACAGAGCAATATTTGGCGTGAAATCTTACTAAATATATCCAATTATCTGATTTAGTAAAATTAGACAAGCAAGATAGTTTCACCTGATTCTCGAAAGTTTTAACAGTTATTTGTACACAAGGTTAATGAAAAACAACACACCACAAGAATTGAACCAAGATCGAGAGATTGAGCGCTTGATTGATGAAGTTATGTCCTCATCTCTGACTGATGAACAGTATCGCAAAAAGATGCAGCGACGCAAAGAAGTGCAGGAGAAGCGAATAGCACAAGCTTTACCAGAAAAAGGGTTAATTATTGTAAATACTGGTAATGGTAAGGGTAAAACTACTGCGGCTTTGGGGATGGTGTTACGATCGCTCGGTCACGGGTATAAAGTAGCGATCGTCCAATTTATCAAAGGTAGCTGGGAACCTTCGGAAAAAAGAGTTTTTAGTTACTGGGAAGACCAGATAGAATTTCATGCAATGGGCGAAGGCTTTACGTGGGAGACTCAAGACCGCGATCGCGACCTCGACAAAGCTAGCGCTGCATGGCAAAAATCATTAGAATACATCCGCAACCCAGACTTTCATTTAGTGCTATTAGATGAAATCAATATCGCTCTCAAAATGGCTTATTTACAAGTAGAAGAAGTTTTAGCAGGTTTGGCAGAAAAACCAGCTAATAAACATGTTATTCTCACAGGTCGAGGCGCACCAGCTGCATTAATCGAACATGCTGATTTAGTCACAGAGATGACTCTAGTTAAGCATCCTTTCCGCGATCAAGGTGTGAAAGCACAACCAGGAATTGAGTATTAACTAAAAGATGATTTGCACATTTGTAATATGCGGCGATCGCTAGCACTGATAGAATTTAACCGATGAAAATCTTGCAAAGCTACCGAGTAAGCATAAGTCTCTAGCTCATCTTCACCGACCTTAGGCAGTCTATTACTTGCAGCCACTCGATCGGACTCATCAGAACTGGTTTCATTCGATGAACCACTAACCGTCATTGCCAACTCTCCCGACTGGTCGAGTGTACCCTGAAAACAATTAAACTCAGATTGAGGCATATACAAAGCACCAGTCACTCTGTCCCGCTGCTTCTGAAATATGATGTAAGCTTGACCAAGTTGGTCTGCTTTTGGCGATTGACCATAAAGATAAATCCCATCTTTTGTGGGAAAATTCGCTCTTGGTAAAACTTCTATGCCTTTTGTAGCCGCTTGAGCATCTGGAACCAGCGCTGTGGTTGTAGATGCTGTTTTTGTGTTATGCCCAAACTCTCTATTCGCAGAAGCTGTTTGTAGTTGATTTCTCTGCTCTCGAATTTGTCTGAGTCTTGCCAAAAGAGAAGTTTCAGAGCTTTTATGAATGTGAGCCGATGATAATGGAGCATTTGTGAATGAGACTTCGGTCTGCTTGCCAATAAAGCCCAAAGCGAGAAGTAAGCCTAAGCCCGTAAGGGAAATTCCCCACTGAACGGGGGATAAGAACCGATAAAAGTTGTTAAGCACCCTACTTCTCCTGTAAAAAAGTTAACTATTTTTTCTACAACTTACTTAAACTATAATCAAGTCTTAATTGCTAATGACTTAGTTTCTATTGTCTGAAAAACAAAAGTCTGGAAAACTAAAGTTATTATTTAATTTAATTCAACAATATTAGATTACCATCAGTTAGAGTATTTATGCTTCATCCAATGGATTCATTCTATCGGGTAAAGTTGGTATTGAGCCGAAATACGAGATACTAGGACTTACGCATTAACGGACAACACTTAATATCTGTGTATAATAATATACATATTTAGCAATATGTAATATTGCTAAACCCCTACAGCGGGTATGTATTTATTATTAAGGGAATAAATCAAAGCCTGAAACTAAGCCCAAAAGATTAATTAGTACCAATACCATCGCACAGACCTCTATCGCTCTCTTGTACCTGTTGGTTATTATGGAGATAATCCCTAACCGAATTGCAAGCACTTACCATCAGACTATCTAAAAGTGCATCCATACTTAAGTGATTGATATCCCATAAAATGACCTTATTATCTGCGCTACCAGACGCGAGAGTGTACCCGTTAGGACTAAAAGCTATACTTTTAACCCCAGCCTCATGTCCTATTAAAGTTCTGACTAGATGACCCTGCAAATCCCAGAGTTTGATAGTCTTGTCTTCACTGGCTAAGGCAAAAGTTTTGCCATCGGGACTAAAAACTAAATCTGTCCCATCATCTCCATTTGCTTTGAAGGTGTATAATTGATTGCCCTTTAAATCCCACAGGATTGCTGTATAGTCTGCACTCACAGAAAGCAGATTTTTACCATCGTCGGTAAAAATTATAAATAGAACCTCTGCCTTATGCCCTTTGAAGGTTGCGAAGAGATTACTTTCTAAACCCCAGAGTTTGATAGTATTATCTTTACTCACAGAGGCAAAAGTTTTTCCATCAGGACTAAGAACTATATTTTTAACCTTATTGTTATGCCCGTTGAAAGCCTTGAGTTCCTTGCCTTTTAAATCCCACAGGATGACGCTATCATCTGCACTCACAGAAACCAAATTTTTACTATCGGAGCTAAAAACTATATCTGTAATCTTTTGCTTCTGCTGTTTGAGAGTTGTGAGGAGATGACCTTTTAAATCCCAAATTTTGATAGTTTTGTCTGCACTCACAAAAGCCAAAGTTTGCTTATCAGGGCTTAAAACTATATGTGTAATCTCTTCGTTATGCTGTTTGAGGGTTGTGAGCAGATGACCTTTTAAATTCCAGATTTTGATAGTTTTGTCTGCACTCACAAAAGCCAAAGTTTGCTTATCAGGGCTTAAAACTGTATCTTTTGGAAAGGTTATGAGGACAGGATCGAGACGATCTAAATTCCAGAGTTTGATAGTACCATCTTCGCTTACAGAAACCAGATTTTTACCATCGTGGCTAAAAACTATATCTGTAACCGGAGCTTCATTCCCTGAAAGATGGTTTTTGAGCGTTTTGAGGAGATGACCCTTTAAATCCCAGAGTTTGATACTATTGTCTTCACTTGCAGAAGCGAGAGTTTCGCCATTAGGACTGAAGGCGACTCTATTTATAGTATCCCGATGTTCTTCGAGGATGTGCTTACCTTTTAGATCCCAGAGTTTGATGGTATGGTCGTCACTCCCAGAAGCCAAGGTTTTGCCATCGGGACTGAAGGCGACGCTGGTGACAGCAGCCTGGTGTCCTGTGAAGGTTTGCAGTTTTTTGCCCTTGAAATTCCAGACGATAACACTATTATCAAGACTTCCAGAGGCTAGGCTATAACCGTCGGGACTGAAGGCGACGCTGGTGACAGCAGCTTGATGTCCTCTGAAGACTTGCTGTTTATTCCCTTTTAAATCCCAAAGGATGATGGTTTTGTCGTCACTACCAGAGGCTAGAGTTTTGCCGTCGTGGCTGAAGGCGACGCTGGTGACAGCAGCCTGATGTCCTCTGAAAACTTGCTGTTTTTTAGTACTTAAATTCCAAAGGATGATGGTATTATCAACGCTTGCAGATGCTAGAGTTTGACAATCTGGACTTATAGCCACACTTGTAACTGCATATTTATGCCCTGTGAAGGTTTGCGGCTTATTTTGCCCTAAATCCCAAATGTGCGGCTTATTTTCCCTTAAATCCCAAAGTTGAGTAATATTGTCTTCACTACCAGCAGCGAGGAGCTGACATCTGCGGCTGTTAGAACCGACATTGGCAGGAAAAACTACACTTGTGAACGCTGCCCGTTCTCCTGGAATTGTAACCCTTGCTGAATATTGATTCCAGATTGGCAGGAAATTAGCTTTTAAATCCCAAAGTTTAACGGTTTTATCTTCACTAGCAGAGGCAAGGGTGTTACTATCAGGGCTAAAAGCCACGCTGTTAACTGTATAGTTATGTTCCCTGAAAGTTTGCAGCATTTTGCCCCCTAGATCCCAAAGTTGAACAGTATTGTCTTTACTAGCAGAGGCAATGTTTTTACCGTCAGGACTAAAGGTAACGCTTGTGACAGCAGCTTGATGTCCTGTAAATGTTTGCAGGAGTTTTCCTCCTAAATTCCAGAGGATGACGTTATTATCTTTACTAGCAGAGGCGAGGATTTCGCCGTCGGGGCTGAAGGCTAGACTTGTGATATCACCCTCATGTCCTTTGAAGGTTTGCAATTGATTGCCATCTAAATCCCAAAGGATGACGGTATTATCATCAGTACCTGTAGCGATAGTTTGGCTATCGGGACTGAAAGCCAGAGTTGTAATATCGGCCTGATGCTTGAAGGACTGTTTTAACTTTTGTCCGCGCTTTAAAGGCCAACCTTTGACAGTATTATCTTGAGTATCTATGAGAATAGGTTTGCTGCGATCGGGGCTGAAGACTACACTACTATGATCAGTCCTGTAGGAGCGTTGTATCAGTTTTTTATTTTTTAACTCCCAAAGTCTAACAGTTTTGTCATTACTAGCTGTGGCAATAGTTTCGCCATCGGGGCTGAAGACGATGCTTGTGATTGCTACATCATGCTTGAGAAGAGATTTTGTCAATTCTTTGCCCTGTAAATCCCAAAGTTTGACAGTATTATCTTCACTTGCTGTGATAATAGTTTTACCATCGGGGCTGAAAACGACGCTTGTGACTGCTGCATCGTCCTTGAGAGGGGTTTTTGTCAGTTCTTTGCTTTGTAAATCCCAAAGTTTGACAGTATTACCTTTACTAACTGTGGCAATGGTTTTGCCATCGGGGCTGAAGACGACGCTTGTAACTGTTGCATCGTGCTTGAGAGGGGTTTTTGTCAGTTCTTTGTCTTGTAAATCCCAAAGTGTAACAGTCTTATCTTCACTAACTGTGGCAATGGTTTTGCTATCGGGGCTGAAGACGACGCTTGTGACTGTTGCATCGTGCTTGAGAGGGGTTTTTGTCAGTTCTTTGCTTTGTAAATTCCAAAGTGTAACAGTCTTATCTTCACTAACTGTGGCAATGGTTTTGCTATCGGGGCTGAAGGCGACGCTTGTGACTGTTGCATCGTGCTTAAGAGGGGTTTTTGTCAGTTCTTTGCTTTGTGAATTCCAAAGTGTAACAGTATTATCTTCACTAACTGTGACAATGGTTTTGCTATCGGGGCTGAAGGCGACGCTTGTGACTGCTGCATCATACTTGAGAGGGGTTTTTGTCAGTTCTTTGCCTTGTAAATCCCAAAGTTTGACAGTCTTATCTTTACTAGCTGTGGCAATGGTTTTACCATCCCGGCTGAAGACGACGCTTGTGACCGAAGACTTATGCCCAATCAAATAATTGCGTGCTTGTACTCCATCAATGGCTTGCTGCAAAGCTGCTATCACCTTTGATTGAGAGTCTACTTGGTTTTTATTTTTAATAATTACGCCACTAATTGTTGTCCAAAATTTGCTATTTTTCAGGATGTTTGCGGACTTAATTCCGTCGGTGAGAGCTTGTAAATTTTTATGAGATTTAGAGAATAGCAAGGAACTTTGACGAAGGGAATCGGCTTTAGTTAATTCGGCTTCTAAGCCTTTGGTGAAAGCTATTACCCCTAAGGCAGTGGTTATTAAGACAACAACTGCTCCTCCAAAGATTGTCCGCTTTGTACGAATTTCGCGCCGCCGACGAGTTTCTTGTTCTTGTTTTTGGCGATCGCACAGTTCTACACAAACTTGTAGATAATTAGCTTCTAATATGTTCAAAAAATTAGATTTTTGTAATAATTCCCGGGCCGCTTCTAAACGTCCCCCTTGACGCACCAAGTAGCTTTCGTCTTTTTTATTGTTGTCCCATTCCAAAGCCTCTTGACGGATCTTTTCTCGCAGCAGCAGCAGGGAACGGTTTTCATCTAACCAATTGAGCAACCTCGGCCAGTAACGAATTAAGGCTTCATGAGCGACTTCCACTTCTTCGCGTTGTGTGGCTGAATCGACACTAGTAACTACTAGGCGGGCACCTTCACCCGCTAAGCGTTTGAGCAGCTGTTTAATTAAAGTCTGAGCGCTAAAAGTAGGGATTAATTCGTCTAACCAAACTCGGCGGCGAGTGTCGCGGCGTTTTTGTCCCTCTTGTGCCGAATCATCTAAGCGGGTTAAGCGAACAAAAATATTCTTGACTTGTTCTTGTTCTTCTGGCGTGCAGCTATCATAAAAAGCATCGGCAGTTTGAGCGATCGCCATATTCACACCACCAATCGCTTCATACTCCACAGTCCTTAACCATCTACCATGTCGCCGTTTCCACAACTCTAGCAGTGCATGTTGCAGTAATGGCATTGCCCCCGGTTCGCCTTGGACATCATCCAAAATCGAGTTACTCAAACCAGCTTCAAAGCGTAATCCCACTTGTGCGGCTTGCATTTCCATTGCTTTCCGCAGTTCTGCACTATCCATTGGCCCGATCAATTCTTGCCGAGATTGCATTAACTCCTTAAGTTGGGGATAGCTAGCACATTCACCCCAAAAGTCTGCCCGCATGGTAATCACGACTTTTTGCTGCTGGATAATAAATAGCAATTTTTCTATAAATAACGTCCGGCGGTCTTCATCGGTACAAAGGGTGAAAAGTTCTTCAAATTGGTCGATGACTAAAATTGAAGAGTGATTTTGTACCTCCAAGAAACTGGCTTGCAGTTGTTCAATGGGGTTACTACTCGGTGTCATATACGCCATCATCAAATCCGGCTGTTTTTCTATCAAAGCCGGAATCAGCCCCGCTAGTACCACTGATGATTTACCACTACCCGAAGCCCCAAATATAGCTAAGAAGTTGTCTTTAGCTAGCTTTTGTTGTAATTGGGTAATTAATCGTTCTCTGCCAAAAAAGAATTTGCGGTTTTCGACTCGGAAGGGATACAAGCCCAGGAAAGGACAGCGAGCGTCGTAAATAGGTGGTTCCCGATCCAAGGCTACAGCGTTGAAACTCAGGTCAAGAACTGCTTGAGATAGATTATTGACATCTTCTAGAGCTTGCTTGCGCTCTTGCTGAGCTTGCTTGCTCATACCTTTAAAGTCTGTATTGAGCAGATTTGTCAACTTTCCTGCTGGTGGTTCCAACTTTGATTGCAGTATAGGCGATCGCTCTGCTACAAATACTTGCAATCGCTTCAAACCATATTCGATTTCGGTGTTGGTCAAGTCGCGGTCAAGCTGGTCGCTAAATAGAGGTCTTCCGCCCAATCGGCTAAATAGGGCGGGAACAGTAATATCCTGGCGTTCTGCAAGCGAAGCAGCCGCTTCCTGTAATGCTAAATCCACTTCCCCGGATTTATTTAGTTGCTCGTAAAATTTGCCACATAAAGCAAGGGCGGTTTTAACAGTCACTTTCTCGGTCATAGCAATGACTGCGGGCATTCCTAAATCCCGCACCAATCTTTGCCCTAAACCCCCTAATGCCGCTTCTGCTTCTGGACTGGCACTTTCACAGGTGGAAAGAAAGGTAAAGTGTGGTAGTCCTTTAGTCCCTCTTAATGTCCGCAATCTTTCTATTAACCGTGTTCCTGTCACTGGGTCTACTTTATTATCTGCTTTTGCCCAGTAGAGGACGGTTTCACCACCATCTATGACTCGACTATGACTGACAAAGTGCAGTAAGGTGTATTGTTTTGTTCTGTCGGTGAGACGTAAGCACAGTTCGTCTAAAGTCGGTAAGCCAATTGCACCTTCTACTGTTGCTAAGACATCAGATGGTATGACTCCTAAAGATTGGCGCACGCTTTGTACTGCGGCTTCTACGTCGAAAGAGTCTAACTTAAATCGCTCAGTTTCTGAAGGATTGGCTACCAGTATCAAAGCACGTAAGTCTCTTCTGCCAATTGGAGGAAAACGGCGGTCTGTAATTGCTGGTATATACAGTGAAAATGGTGTCCGCTGCTCTAAGCTTAATAAATGCCATCCGTCATCAATGTTACCGCACAGTCTTTCCCAACGTAAAGTTCTCAGTTCTTTATCTTCAGCTTCGATAAATAGCAACACCCGCAATGTTTCTTGGGAGTTGCGTAAAGCACTAACAAAAGCATCTCTAATTTCTTCACGAAACAGTGCTTGTCCTAGAAATATACCGTAGTCTTTCGGCTGTCTTAACTTACTAGTCAGTTGCTCAAAATCTTCCAGTGACAGTTTGAGAATTCCTTCTGAACGCGATGATAGAAGTTCACCAGGTCGGCTATGTTCGACTACAATCGGCCAGTTACTTCCTGATTTGCGCTGAATATTAATCTCAAAGGTGTTCATATCTGTTTTTGGCGTTGCTGAATTTGAATATGAAATCAGCAGAATTCAGAAGTCAGAATGAGCTACGCCTCGCTGCACTAACAGAATTAGAATAGCCTCTTGATTTAGCTACCAGACCTGGATGGTTTACTTCATTAACTTGAAATCTGCTGTAACTTTAAAACTTGACTTTCTAGCTTAAGTAGCTATCTGCTGTACTATTTGCTACATATTAACTAAGAAAAATCGCCAATTATAGCAGTGAATATACTGGATATGTGTTTTTATAGTAAATTTTTTCTTTAATTAAGAAAATCTTTTAAGTGACTTTGAACTCGAATTAGAGGAGGAAAATTGGTAAGTAGCGATCGCCCCTGATGCAAGATTTCAAGAGAAACTCGATAAGTTAAATATTAAAAGGCGATCGCAATTATGGAGAGTTGGAACCAATACGCTTGGGTTAAGCTTTTTTCTTTCCGCTGTCTTCAGAGATAAATTTACTACAAACCTAAGTGTATTGGAGTTTGGACGGGCGCAATCGCCAAAAAAAATCGCCCCCTGAATTCAGGAGGCGCTTCACCAAAGTGGTGTAAAGACGCGAGAATCCGCGTCTGTTGTTTTAACTGGCAATGTATTCTTTGACATTGGCACGACGGCGACGCAGATGAGCCAAAGCTTGATGCTCTAACTGGCGCACGCGTTCTCGGCTGAGATTCAATCTCTCACCCACTTTCGCCAATGACATTTCGTTACCATCCTCTAAACCAAAGCGTAAAGCTAAAACTTCTCGCTGTTGGGGAGTTAGTTCTGCTAACAAGTTGTTCAAGTCTTGGCGTAAAAACTCTTGGTTGGTGTAATACTCTGGTGACGGGCCGTCATCTTCGAGCATTTCTTGCAACTCAGTATCTTGGTTATCGCCAACTCGCACATCCAAAGACACTGGTTGACGCGCCATATTCAGGTACTCGCGGATCTGAGCAGGTTCTAATTCCAGTTCTTTGGCAATTTCAGCGGGAGTAGGCGATCGCCCTAAAGTTTGAGCCAACTCGCGCTGGACTTTTTTGATTTTGTTGAGTTTCTCGGTAATGTGAATCGGTAAGCGAATAGTACGACCTTGTTGAGCGATCGCACGCGTAATCGCTTGGCGAATCCACCAGTAGGCGTAGGTTGAGAATTTATAACCTCTGGTTGGGTCAAATTTCTCTACACCCCGCTCTAATCCTAGTGTTCCTTCCTGGATCAAATCCAAAAACTCCATGTTCCGTTTTTGGTACTTCTTAGCGATCGCCACCACCAAGCGCAAATTCGCTTCAATCATTTTTTGCTTAGCCCGCTTACCTTGGGCTACCGTTTGTTTCACCTCTGTTTCTGATTGGTGAACGAGGTCAGCCCACTCTGGTAGACTCGGTTCGCGACGCAATTTCTTCGCCAAACCCTCCTTGGCGTCGATTAGCGTCATCATTTGTTGCACCTGCTTCCCATAGACAATTTCTTGTTCACGGGTTAGCAGTGGTACACGACCAATTTCCCGCAGATAGGTTCGCACCATATCAGCCGTAAATTTGGTGTTCAGGTTTTCCGTTTGGGTATTGACAGTAGGCATTGGTGCGTTGTCCTCTACTCCGTAAACACAATGTAATTTTTCTTACTAAAGTTAATTGAGAAAGGTAGTACATATATCACGGAACACTAGGGGCTACCAAAAGCAATTAATCAATCGTTCGAGCCGTTGTTAAGACGGTAAGCCCCCAAGATAGGTTCCTTCCTACCTTCCCTAAATTTTTCAATCTCTTATAAGCACGCTGGTTCGTTTTTGAGAATTCTTCCTTTAGACAGTTACTGACGGTAACTGAAACTGAAGTCGATATGAGTTTTACTTAGCTTTATAATACGATAAATCGGGCCGATAGTAAAGTATCTTAAGATAAAGCTTCTAATTATAAATCAAAATTTGTCTGTTTGGAAAAAATTTTAAACTTCCTTGAAATTACTTACCTACATCTATAGTGACGCCAAAAACCCCTCTTCTGTTGCTAAAAACTATCCGGATAACCGAACTTAATTTGCTGTGAGAATGGGGGATGTTACGAATTGGGGAAGGTGGGGCCCCCTCTGGGGATAAGGGGTAATAGGGACTGTGGATTGGAGATCCAAGGACGCAGAGAATAACTCCTAACTCTTGTACAGATGCCATTAATGGCGTCTCTACTACTCATTACAGACAAGGGTTAATCTCGTTTCTACTCAGCACTGCCAAGGACTAATAACTAAAATCCTAAGTCAGCTTTCGCTAGTTCAGCAGCAGCAAATACTTCTGCGTCAGGTTTTTCTTCCCAGGCTGGGTCACCAATTTCTTCGTAGAAAGCTGCGTCATAAGGGCGGGTACGTACTACTACTGGCATCGGAACGGCGTGACCCAAAATTAAAGCTTGTTGCTTAGAATCTAACTTCGCCAACACCGATCGCAGTCCGCCACCACCAGATACACCTGTAAAAATTGCGTCAATGTCTTTTTCATCATTCAGCAGAGCGGTAATGCGAGTCCCAATTTGGGACATAACTTCATTATCTATCCCCGACGGGCGTTGGTCTACTACCAAAAGTGTGACGAAGTATTTTCGCAACTCGCGGGCAATCGTGCCAAAAATAGTGCTTTGTACCACTGCCGGGTCTAAGAAACGGTGTGCTTCCTCAATCGTAATCATCAATGGCGTTGGGCGATCGCTGGGATTTTTGGTTTGCAGGAATTTATCTGCCTTCTTAACGTAATGCTCGTGGATACGTCTGGTGATCATATTGGTCACCAACATATAAGAGAGCATATTCGACTGGGAACCAAATTCTATCACAACATTCTTGCCGGCTTCCAGTGACTGGACAAGTTTACTAATATAATTGTGCGGACAAACGGCTCGCATGTACTTCAAACTGTCCATCCGCAGGAGTTTGCGCTGCAATGCCATAATCGAGCCTTTATGTCCGCGCTTCTCGTCGCAGAACATCTCGATTTCTTCATTACTCATATTTAGCAGCTGCACAATCCAAGACTTGCCAAATTCGCTATACAGGATATTGGCGTTGTCTAAAGCTGCGTCAGAAAGTCCTAAATCTCGGCCACATAACTTAATATCTTCAACTTCAATTTGCTCGTAACTCAAATAAAGTTCTTGAGCATCGCGTACACCCCGGCGCTTTGTCGATTCTGGGTCGAGGGTGTAAACTTCGACTTTATTGGGAAATAATTGCTTTAAGCCTTTAACAGTATTGACATTTTTACCTTCTGCAACAGCTTCCCAGCCATACTCAGAGTGCATATCAAAAATCAAATTCACTGCCGCACTTTTACGGATAACCCCAGCTAAAAGTAAGCGTGTTAAAAAAGATTTCCCAGTCCCAGATTTACCAAAAACCCCATTACTACGTTCCACAAAGCGATTCAAATCAATACAAACTGGCACATCCATATCCAAAGGTTTGCCGATGGAGAAATTGCGCCTTTGGGGGTCATCCTCCCAACCAAACACCCGGCGAAAATCGTCAACGCTTGCTTCGTAAACTTGACTAAAGTGGCTAGGAATAGTTTTAACAGGCAATAATTCCATTGTTGTGCTGGTTTGTGGCACAAATGAAGCCAAACCCGTCGCCGATGGTAGGAAAGGATTTGCCGATTTACCATTTGTTGGAGAAAAAGATTCTTCAGATTCCGGAGTAAACATCAACATCGGCGCGAGGTTGATAGTTCCGTATGTACCGCTTCCGGCTAAAACATCTCGTAAAAAAGTGTCTTCCCAATTAGGGGGATTAGCAATAATTCGGGCATTAGCAGCTCCTAGTGCCACATCTGTCAGCATACAAAAAAAACGCGATCGCATCCCTTGGACAACGAGAAACTTACCTACTCGCATATCTTCCACAGAAATGTCAGGATGCAATCGCACTTCTAACCCTTCAGTCAGAGAACCTTGAATAACCGAACCTAATGGCTGTCCCGAATTCATCTGATTAGTCATTTGTCATTAGTCGTTAGTCATTAGTCATTATCCCTACCTTCCCATCTCCCCATTCGCTAATCAATCTGAATCGAAGTTGGCGCACTTCCTGATGGTGAAGTGGTACTAATTAAAGGTTTGCGAAATTGGGCGTAAAGGCGATCGCGCCAGGTGAAAAATGCTTCATAATCAAGATTTTCAGCAAAGATTGGCAGTCCTTTACCTCTGATAGATGCTGGTAAATCTAAGTAGGGGCCAGTGGGGAATTTCAGCAACATCGACAAACCCGCTACTGCTAAGTCAGCTAAAGTCGGCTCATCTCCTGTTAAATAAGGACTATCTGCCAATAATAATGTTAAGGCTTCCAAGTCTTGTTTCAAGGATGCGATCGCTGACTGTATTACTTCTGGACTATAACCTACCCCAATACCGAATAGGGTCAGCAAGTCACTAGGTACTCCTTGAACTAAACTTTTAAATATGTCTGGTGTGGAAGTCGGTAATAAAGACTTGCGAAAATTTTGATCTTGACTTAATGCCGCAAACAGTGCTTTGCGACCTTTGAGTCCGATGGACTCATCCGCCCATTCTTCTATTAATAAAGTTAAACCTCGTTTTTTAGCATCTTGTGGAATCAAAGGGCGATCGGCATATTTTAAGTCTAAATACTTAGCTATATCCGTAGAATCTACAATATATTTATTACCATCCTTTAACACTGGGACTTGTCTTTGACCAGTCAACCGGAACAGTTCTACCTGTCCAATCCCAGGTGTAACCTCTATTTTGCGGTAATCTAGTCCTTTAAAATCTAGAATTAGGCGGACTTTCTCTGAGTATTGAGATAGTTCCCATTGGTATAATTCAAGCATATTTTATACCTTATAACTACTGGTCTACTTCTTAACTTTACAATTGTATCTTTAGTTTAAGTAAATTTTATTGGTATTAGTTGCTTAGTTGTCTATTTCATTGACGTTTTGGCTGAACTTCTGCTTGATTTTTAGCAAAATTATTTTGATTTATAATCAAAATATAACCAGCTTAAATGAGTTACAAACAAATCTACTCCTTACTTCACATTTCTGGCTCCAAGAGTAGCTTCTAAATTAAATAAGATTTTGATCTAAAAATGCTATTTGATTTCTACATCAAAATCTGTACGCTTTAATCCTGAAAAATATTATTGTCTTTTGCCTCTTGCATATCTGTAGAGGTAAGTTGATGAATCAAATCGGACTGCTATATCAAATAATTGAATAAATTATTTATTGTATATAAATATACCTAATTCTTGGACTACATTGGCAAGGATATACTATTTGGGCAACTAGGTAAAGTCATGAAAAGAATACAAAGAAGGAATAGTCCCACTGTTTATCCAAGATGCAGCAATCTAAAATTCCACTGTATAAAGCAATTTTAAAATAAAATTATAGCGATCGCTAACTCCTAAATGCAAATTATCAGCTAAGAGTCATTTTTAATACTCGATAAGAGAAATGCTACTGTTCGGCAGCCTTTCCCTTACCTTTGTCTAGAATAATTATTTTCAGATAGAGTTTCTTTGAAATTTTATTTTCTAAAATCTTTATAAATGTGCAAAAGTCAATATTACCAGACCCGTAGATTTAGGAACACCAGTGGCCAATGCACATCCTGCTAATTGTGATGCGGCAAGAGTAACAGTTTTTACTACATTGCTATTTTGATAGCGTTCAGAAGTAACTTTACTATAAGATGTTACACTTATGACAGCTACACCTCTAACTATCTCTTCCCTTTCAAACTTTACAGTGCTATTTGTTTTATCACTCTAAATATATGTAAAGGTGGCGGGAGATGAAGATATCTGAGTACACGAGTTGCTAGGAGAGGAAAGCATATTGCTATACTTTCCTGAAACAATTTTAGCATCACCATTGCATGTCTTCAATTCCCCGTTTATTTTGACACTAGTTAGTTTGGGTTTTGTTGTCAGCGGGGGAGTGTAAGTAACATTTTCTTGCCCTTGACAAGTGAGGGCAGCAACCTGAGCATGGGCTGATTGTCCCGTTATTAAATTTAATACCAAGGATTACAGTAGCAATAGTGCAAGCAAGAACGGAAACTTGATGGGGAATATTAAGATGGATAAAAAATTCTTTCGATATAACCATGATTTTCTCGAATTTCTATTAAATTTCAAAAATTTTCATGCACTGAGCGCTATAGTTTTTGCATACCTATCTTTCTAATTCGCATAGCAAATTTGACCCTTATTAAAAGCGAAGGCTACACAATTTATCGAACTCAAAATAGTTAAATACTCTATCTAACTGATAACTCGAACTGTGCGTTTATTAAATGCTGAATATACATCAAGTATATATACTACATCTGCTAGTTAAAAGAACAATAATTATAAAGTATAATAAACTACGCCTTATTAAATATCTAACCTGATTAACAGGAAGTATTTCCCCTGAAAAATCTTACTTCCCTCTAAAGTTAGATTTTGTGTATAGCAAAATGTTATAAATCTTTATGTAACGTGTGGACAAAAAACAAACAAAATTTATGAAGACAAATTACGGCAAATTGCTGACCACGTTGGCAGGCGTAGCAGGATTAAGTAGTTTTAGCCTTTTGATTACTTTACCATCTGATGCCAAAGAAGTACTAAATCCTAACCCCGGTATTTTCAACGAAGCTCCCTATAATCGAGGTGAACGCCTTCAAGCAAACGCTCAGTACACACCTACAAAGGCTGTTTCAGAAGTAGAAAAGGGCAATACGAAGCGTCAACAACTAGCCCAGAGTAGTGGGGGTGGGACGCTAAATCCCAGACCAAGTATTTTTAACGAGCCTCCCTATAACCGTGGTGGTAGTACCCCGCCTAGTGATGTTCCATCCCGCACTCCACGCCCTATCCCTGAAACTCAACCCAGCACACCACCAACCGAAGTACCACCTACCGCACCTACTACTCCTACTGCACCACCTGCTGGGACAAGTGAAACTCAAGGCAAAAATTTGTTAGCCTTGGCAGAATCAAACGCTTCCTTTACAACTTTGACTAAAGCTTTGAAAGCAGCAGGATTGACTCAAGCTTTGCAAGGCAAAGATAACTTGACGATTTTCGCACCTACAGATGCAGCCTTTGCTAAATTGCCAGCAGACGCATTGCAAGATTTGTTGAAACCAGAAAACAAAGAAGTATTACTCAAGCTGTTAACTTACCATGTTGTGCCTGGTAAGGTATTGTCTAGTGATTTGAAGTCTGGTGAAGTTAAAAGCCTTGAAGGAGGGACAATCAACGTTAAAGTCGATCCTGCTACTGGTGTGACAGTCAATGATGCTAAAGTGACTCAGGCTGACATGACAGCTACCAATGGTGTAATCCATGCTATTGATAACGTAATTTTGCCTCCTGACTTGTAATTTTCGATAGATAACTATTAACGGTTGACTGTAAACCGTCAACCGTTAACACTTAATATCAAATCCCATCCTTTTTAGGAGTGGGACGAGCTTAAAGCTGCTATCTTGACTCAAGACTTAGCACTTTTTTTGTCATAAATTAGACATTACATCTCGTGCAGCTGCTAAAGTTTGATCGATATCTTCTTCGGTGTGAGCCAAAGATGTAAACCCAGCTTCAAATTGAGAAGGTGCTAAGTAAATACCACGCTCCAACATACCGCGATGGAAGCGTCCGAATTTGACTGTATCAGACTTTTTCGCATCTTCGTAGTTGTGAACAGGGCCAGATGTAAAGAATAGCCCGAACATAGCGCTGATTTGACCACCACAAGCTGCATGACCAGTTTCTTTGGCTACTTGTAGCAAACCATCTGCTAACTTCTTAGTAATTCGGTCAAGATATTCGTAAGTACCGGGCTTTTGCAGCAATTCCAAAGTTTTAATACCAGCAGTCATCGCTAAGGGATTACCTGAAAGAGTCCCAGCTTGATAGACGGGGCCAGCAGGGGCAACCATTGACATAATATCCCGACGACCGCCATAGGCTCCTACTGGCAAACCGCCGCCAATCACCTTGCCTAAGGTTGTTAAATCAGGAGTTATGCCAAACTTTTCCTGGGCGCCACCATAACCAATACGGAAGCCCGTCATCACTTCGTCAAACACCAATAACGCCCCATGCTCGTGAGTAAGTTCGCGTAATCCTTCGAGGAAACCAGCATCAGGGGCAATAAACCCAGCATTACCGACTACTGGCTCAAGAATGACACCAGCAATTTCATCCTTATTTTCTGCAAACAAGGCTTTGACGGCTTCTAGGTCATTGTATGGTGCGGTTAGAGTGTTACTAGTAGCTGATTTAGGTACTCCTGGGGAGTCTGGTAAGCCAAGTGTGGCCACACCAGAACCTGCCTTTACTAAAAATGTGTCGGCGTGTCCGTGGTAGCAACCTTCAAACTTAATGATTTTGTCTCGGTTAGTATAAGCCCGCATTACGCGCAAAACTCCCATACAGGCTTCAGTTCCAGAGTTAACAAATCTTACCATCTCGATGCTAGGAACAGCATCGATCACCATTTCTGCTAAGACATTTTCTAGTACCGAAGGGGCGCCGAAACTGGTACCTTTATCCAAGGCATCATGCAACGCTGCAATCACTTCCGGATGAGCATGACCGCAAATAGCTGGCCCCCAAGTGCCTACATAATCTATGTATTGGTTGCCATCTATATCCCAAATGTAAGCATCTTTAACGCGATCGAAAACAATGGGTTGTCCGCCTACAGATTTAAAAGCACGAACTGGAGAACTGACTCCTCCTGGCATCAGGTTTTGAGCAGCGCCAAAGACTTCTTGTGATTTTGTTGTTTTAATTGAGGTATTTACCAAGGTTCTCTCCTAACAGTGGGCAATAAAAAGCTCTATCTTAGGATAGGGTCAAAAGCTGCTTAGAACTTCTATCGTATAAAATTAGCGGAACCAAGAAAATAACAATATGTTATACAAGTCTAATGAAGACTTGCCTTTAGATATTCAGACTCGATTATCTGAGGCATACCAGGATCTTTACCGGGCAGCTTTTAACTCGGCAATTCATTGGTATGGCGAAGCTTCAAAAGCTCACCAAGTCGCGCGAAGTGCTGTTAAAATGCAGTCTGCTATGGAACGAACTGCTCTTGTTGAGAGCTAAATTAAGATTACTAAATTCAAAAAACATACCAGCTGCCCTATTTAGAATGATATCGTGAATCCATGAATCATTCTCATTAGAGCAGATTAGCTGGTATGTATTCTAACGATTTGCATTCGCTACATTACGCCATCCCTGTTAAGGAAATTCGCTACGATGAACGGGGTTTAGTGCCTGCAATTGTTCAAGATTATCTTGATGGCACTGTCTTGATGATGGCGTGGATGAATCAGGAGTCGTTACAAAAGACTTTGGAAAGTGAAGAAACTTGGTTTTGGAGTCGTTCTCGGCAAGAGTTGTGGCACAAGGGAGCGACTTCTGGGCATATTCAAAAAGTGCGGAGTATCCGTTATGACTGTGATAGTGATGCCTTGCTAATTGGGGTAGAGCAAGTAGGAGATATTGCCTGCCATACAGGAGAACGAAGTTGCTTTCACCAAATAGAAGGAAAAATAGCTCCTCCACCAGGGGACACGTTGTCACAATTATTTGAAGTAATATGCGATCGCCGCGATAATCCAATTGAAAGTTCTTATACCTGCAAATTATTAGCGGGTGGTGACAATAAAATTTTAAAAAAGATTGGTGAGGAAAGTGCTGAGGTGGTAATGGCTTTTAAAGATGATGAACCAGAAGCGATCGCTGGTGAAGTCGCAGATTTGCTATATCATACTTTGGTTGCCTTAGCTCATCATCAAGTTGATTTAAAATCCGTATATCGGAAGCTCCAAGAACGCCGACGATAGTCAGTGTAGGAAAGAGGATTAATTTAACCTTGTACCTACGGGTTCAACTTCTCTAGCCAAACCAATATGTGCCAACGATAATGAGATATCGTTAAATTTTATCCCGGCTAAAGCCCACTGAAGTTCAAGTGTTCCCACCCAGAAACGCGCCCGGTCGATGATACTCGGTAACATGGCATAGTCGCTTTCCATCCGCCGCACAATACTTTCTCCGTAATTACCCAGCTGCACAGCAATATCGCAAGCCGGGTCGCCCAAACCAGCTGTGCCAAAGTCAATCAAACCGCTGATACTCTCTAATATGGGGTTAAACAGAATGTGATAGACTGCCTTATCGCCGTCGATTAGTACGGGTGTGTAGGTCATATTAAGTTCACCTGTAATCACGGGCGCAAAAAGTTCATGTATCCAAGTTTGCTGATGACGCCATAAATGAGGAAAAAGAGTTTCTTGAACTTGCTCATACAATCGCAACCAATCTTTACACGAACGCGCTGCATTAGAAGAAGACACCCTAGCATTCACTAAAATTTCATTTGGAATGCTGTGCAATTGTTGATGAAATTTGGCTAGTTGGGAGATGATACGGGCTTGTGAAGTTTCACTAAGCTTGAGCAGGGTATTACGAGATAGTGGTTCACCTTTAATAAATCTGTAGCTAACAAAGCCTTCTTCTAAGTGTTCAAAGTATGGAACCCGCAGTTCAACATATCTTCGCACCACTTCCAACACCTTAGCTTCATGAGAAAGCACTTGTTTTCCCCAGTCGTCTTTGGCGAAGCGACATACAAGCTGATGATTAACAATTACCACATCATTAACCATGCCATCTTGATTAAAGTCAAGGTGGTCAATAGAGATTTTGGGATAGACAGCACGAATTTTTTCGAGGTACGAAGAAGGAATATTCACAGTGAATCCTGACAGAATTACAACAAACAAAAAATCAATATTTATCGAACTTTTAGCCCGATCGCAGCGACTGATAATGATTTAGCTGTTTATTGTATTAACGTATCACTGTGATTTAACTCCTGAGAAATATCTACGTATGAGCATAACACTATTTGGCTGATTCATCAGCCAAAATTCGATTCAAGTACTGTAAAATTACCACAGCGATCGCCACGCTCAAAGAAAAGCATAACCAAAAGCGATCGGCAATGATTCGCGGTTGGTCTAATGCCCATCCACCCAAGGGATGACCAATAGAATAGCCGATAGCCCAACACAAAGCGTTAATCGAGAAATAAACGCCGCGTTGATTTTCTGGGGCTAACTCAGTAACTAAAGAGGCAGCAGATGGCGTATAAGAACTAATTGCAAAAGCAAATACTCCTAATGCAAATGCTGCCCAAACTATATTATGAGATGTGGCAGTACCGCTTACCCAAATCAGTCCAAAACCAATTGCCCAAAGAATGCCAGAAATAGTGAGCGCAAGTGTGTGAGAGCAGCGTTTTAAGGCGCTGGTAACAGGCAACTGACAGATAATAGCTACCACCAAATGCCAAGCAAATAGTCTGCTAATAGTAGTTTCAGCAAATCCTCGGTCGGTACTTTCGATGACAAAGTTTTTGAAGTAAAGCGGCAGGATACTGTGTATCTGGGAAATGTAAATTGTAAAGAAGATATTAGCTGCGATGTAGACGAGGAAACGACGATCTCTGAATACTGCCATCCAAGAAGCAAAATATTGTGTTTTTTCTTGGTCGATTTCCTGCGCCTTGGTATCACTAACTCCTACATAGATAACGCCAAAAAACACTAGAAAAGAGATGGCATCAATCGTAAATAGCCAGCGATAACTCCCAATTATCGCTATTAAAAACCCTGCCAGCGTAATTCCGATCGCTAACCCCAGATTATCTGCTAATCGACTGATGGCAAAAGTTTCACGGCGATTCTCAATCTCGCTGGCGTCAGCAACAATAGCTTCCACAGCCGGCCAATAGAAACCTATTCCTAAGCCGTTAATCAAGTTACCGATTACCAAAATAGTAAAATTATTGGTTGCAGCGAAAACTAAAGAAGCGATAGCACAAATCGCCGTTGCCAGCAACAAAGTGCGGCGGCGTCCCCAGTTCTTAGAATCAGCCAAAGAACCACCAACAATCCGTCCGACAATACCGGAAATCGAGGCACAAGCTAAGGCTACGCCGACGGTGGTTGCAGATAAACCAACTTCATTGACAAAAAAGATAGGAGCGTAAAACAAGGTAAAGCCGGTACCAACTTCCGACAAAAATCTACCAATCGCCAAAATCCATACTTGGGGATGTATCGAGGGCAACCACGAGGATAACTGGGATTGGGAAGCTAATTTCATCAGCTTAGATGTCATCATTTTCTGATATTTTTGTAATTCTTATCATTAGCTGGAATTTTCCTCACTAATTCCACAGGGTTTCCACAGGGATTTTAGCAGTTTTCCACAGGTGTTCTACGAGCTAATGGGCTTGTGGCTATCTACTGGGGATTGTCAGTTAATAGTAGTTAAGAACTTAGAGGACTGAGTTTTTGTAAAGTTAAGTAACAAAAATTGGTTTAAAAGTCTGATTATTTCGTGCGTATTTCTTTTTTATACCAACATTTTTAACATTTCGCAGCATTGACAAACCTACCCCTTCTTAGCGCACAATGATGCGGCTTGCTTTTGTAGTCCATTCAACTGTTGACATCAACTGTGTAAAATTACCTGAGTTGTCGGCGTAGATTATCGGGCAAGCGAAAGATTGTGTGAGGTAGCCCGAAACTATTTCACTGCAAGCAACTTATCCCTCTTGATTGACCTCAGAGGAGGAAAATCTCATGAAAGCAACGGTTAGTATTTTTACAGAAATTCCCGAATCACTTCACGAATCCTTAAAAAACTACTTAGAAACCCATCCTGATTGGGATGAAAACAGAGTATTGACAGCGGCACTATCATTGTTTTTACTCCAAAATGGAGAGAGCGATCGCCGTGCTGCTAGAGTCTATCTAGAAACTTTGTTTCACCATTCCTAAATAAAAATACCCTGGATTGCAGCAACAACAGCTAATTTACTAGACAGCCCATAGGTAATGGTATGAAGGGCGTCATTCTGGCTCATGTCTTATATGAGTACGACAAACCCGTGCCCTATTAATGGGTTTTGAGAGCGAGCGGCTGCTTTGCCTTTGGAGTTCTAAAAGTTCAACGAAGTGGTGTGGAACTGCCTGTTCTGCGCGTTGCCGGCGCTTTTCTAGTGCAAAATTGAGCCACTACTCGACTAAAGTCTCCCGACAGCCAACAAGTGGGCTTCGCTCCGATAGCGCAGCTAAGCGGAGTCTTCTACTGTCAAAGACGCTCTTGCATTCGAGCGTCGGAAGCCTTTCTACGATATGCAATCTTACTTTGCGCTACGTCCAACAGATCCGCGCTAATAGAAGTCTGACGACAAGCGACTTCGCGTTTACGGCCCGAACCGCCGAGTCGTCACTTTTAGCTATGTTGAAGACAGCTACGCTAACACCAAGCGAGTGGCTCAACTTTTCACAAAACCTAAAATAGTACTAGCAGCTGACTATTAGTTACTTGTTGGGGACTGACAAAAAACTGACAAAAAAATATCCCACTGTTCCCAATCAATGGTCAACAGTCATCAATCATCACTCAGCAACTTCAAACCGAATAATTTATTTCTTTGAGTTGCCTTATGTAACCCTTATTGTTTAAATATACACTGAGGGCAGCACAGTTAGCTGCGCTACCCTCCGAACGGTATACCAGTTTGCTCAAGTTTGCTAAACCTTTAGTAGTTCCTCCTAATGGCTCTGAAACCAAAATAAATTTTATCCAAAATTTGAAATCCAAAATTGTTTTGGTCAAGAGTTAAAAATTCTAGACTATAGACTCAGGACTTGGCTTCCAACTGTTGAGGGTGAGCAGGAGATTCAAACTTATACCCTACACCACGTACAGTTTGAATTAACGCTGGCTGACTCGCATCAATTTCAATTTTCTTGCGAATTTGACCAATATGTACATCTACAACCCGCTGGTCGCCGACATATTCATAGTCCCATACCTCTTGAATTAATTCTGCACGCCGCCAAACTCGACCTGGATGACTGGCTAAAAAATGCAATAAGTCAAATTCTAAAGCAGTTAAGGGTACTGGTTGGTTATTAAGTGCCACCTCCCGTCGCACAGGATCGATCATCAGTTTTTCAAAAACCAAACGTTTCTGTTCGGCAGTAGTTATGACTCGCTGGCGTCTCAAAATCGCTCCTACTCTGACTTCTAGCTCTCCCAAACCAAAAGGCTTAGTGAGATAGTCATCAGCACCTTTAGAAAAACCGCGAATTTTGTCAGCTTCGTCAGCACGACTAGTCAGCATCAGAACAAAAACACCATTACGACTTTGCATCTCTTGGCAGAGGTTAAACCCAATTACATCTGGTAGATTCACATCTAAAATCACCAAATCAGGGTTAAATTGCTCAAATAGAGTTAAGGCTGTCTTTCCATCTTCGGCAGCCTCCACCTGATAGTTCTGCTTCATCAAGAAGCGTTGAATTAAATTCCGAACCGCAGGGTCGTCGTCAACAACAAGAATCTTGGCGGGAGCCATGACCATCACTTTGCACAAAAATTCGTAAGATTAACAAGAAGGTTACGTAAAAACACAGTTACCACTTTAGGAGTTATAAAGAATCTACAGAGCTACGGCATGAAAATCTTGATTATTCAAATAATTAATACTGGAATCAGGATTGTCGGCGATGAGAACGGGAAACTTCTGGAAAACCATAGTCTAGCCCTGCATGGTGTGCAGGTTTTGTAACTATCAATGTGCTTACCATAAAGACGTTCAAACTTTAGCCACAGCGGTTTGTAAAACTCGAATACTTTTTATCCCAGTTAGGTGGTAACTTAAAACGTTTCAATTTTAAATCGAGATGTGGTTCTACACCACAAGCGATCATCAGTATAATTAAAAAACTCTGTTAGGGCACAGTAAGTTGCCAAATTTGAAACAGTAAAGTTAATTTTTTCATAAAAACTCTGCGTTTTAGGTACTATCTAGTTCAAATTCTAGATTAGAGCCAGAACTGGGCAACGACATGAGGGTATACACGGAGTTATGGCGATATGTTAAAGTGACTATAGTCTAAATCTCAAAGTCGGTCAAACTAACTCGTGCTACTATCCTGATAGACCATAAACATAAGTCGAAACATTAAGTTTCGATCTAAACAAAAGCTAAATTTGTTTTTCCTTCGACAATAGACTGCCGCTGACTGAGGCTGAAGTAATAAACTCCCATGAGCGATCAAAATCCCTACGAAAAACTTGGGGTATCAGAAGAGGCTTCCTTCGATGAAATTCAGGATGCTCGTAATCATCTATTCGAGCAACATAGTGGTGATGCCAAGCATCTAGAAGTGATTGAAGCGGCTTACGATGCGATTTTAATGGATCGTTTACGGATGCGTCAGGAAGGTAAAATTAAAGTTCCTGAACGTATTCGCTTTCCAGAGTTGCGAGTACAATCGCCCCCTAAAGAAACTCAAACCCCCCGCGAGCATTCACCTGCATGGCTGCAACGAATGATAGACCAGCCAACGCCTGCTGATATCCTCTTACCAGGAGCTTGGTATCTTGGTTTGAGTGCTATTAGTCTGTTTTACTCAGAGGGAGGCGATCGGGTTTTACAATTAGCATTAGTGGTTGGGGTAAGTATCGGTATTTACTTTCTCAATCGCAAAGAAGGCAAGTTTGGGAGAGCAGTTTTATTCACTCTGGTCAGTTTAATAATTGGCCTAATTGCTGGAGGCCTACTTGCTAGCTGGCTCTTACCACAAATATCATTCATAAATATCGGATCGAATCAGTTGTCTACAGCACTAACTTTTATTTTGTTATGGTTAGTTAGTAGCTTTCTACGCTAAATCTATCCTTCAGGAAACACACTTCAAGAAATACAGGGAGGGGGGAGTGAGCAGAGGGCAGAGGGGAAAATAATAACTCTTAATTCCTCACTCAGCACTGGGCACTCTTAACTCCTGACCTAGCACTGGGCACTTATAATGCCCAATGTTTATGAATTAGTATTTTCCTCAGGGGCTTCAAACTTGTAGCCGTAGCCGCGTACAGTTTTAATAAACTCTGGTACACTGGCATCGATTTCCATCTTCTTACGAAGCTGACCAATATGCACATCAACCACTCGTCCATCTCCGACGTATTCACAACCCCAGATTTTTTGGATTAGCTGTGGACGACTCCAAGCCTGACCCGGATGACTTGCTAAAAAATGTAAAATATTAAATTCTAAGGCTGTTAAGGTGAGAGGTTTATCATTAAGTGTTACCTCCCGACCTTCTGGGTTAATTACTAGCTGCTTGAAGACGATACGTTGTGTAGGGGAGGGATTAATGTAGCGTATCCGCCTCAAAAGAGCTTCTACTCTCACTTCTACTTCTGCAAGACTAAACGGTTTAGTCATGAAATCATCAGCGCCAGCGGATAAGATTTTAATTTTATCAGCTTCATCAGTTCTACTAGTTAATATCATTACTAAAACATTAGTACGACTCTGCATTTCTTGGCAGAGGCTATAGCCGTTAACATCTGGTAAATTCCAATCCAAAATCACTAGGGCTGGGTTAAATTGCTCAAACAACGATAAAGCAGTCTTACCATCTGCTGCTGATTCTATTTGATATTTCCGACTTAAAAAACGATAGACGAGATTTCGGACGCCGAAGTCGTCATCGACAATGAGAATTTTCGCAGTAGTATCGGGGACTGTAATCATAATGTTACCTTGCTGCCTATTGTTGGTTGGGCAATTAACTGTTGTGCTAGTTTTGCTTTACGTGTTTGTGTTGAAAGTACATTCACGCTGATTTTTGCTTAGTGCGATCGCTACTGTAGTACTTGTTTACAATTAAATCTCCATGAGGTTGAGCAAAACTTCAGTCATCGTCATGCTTATAACTTGTATAAGTATTGTAGAACTTTGGTAGAAGTTTTAAATTTTATGGTATGATCCTAAACCGAATACACACAATAGCCACTAGAGCCGATCTGCATCACCACAAATAGCTCAAATGAAACACCAGAGGCAATGGCGATCGCTATAACTTTGTCGTCAAAGAACACACTGCCTAATTAATAGGTTTCTATCTAGGCTCACAAACTAAGCCATAAGCCAATCTAGATTCTAAATTACCTACCCAACTGTACTTTAGCCAAGGGATATGACTCGCTGAGGAAGACCTGGGAAAATTTAATCAACGTGCATTTATATGTAGTTATCCTCTTAAGCATATAATATACTACAAGTTTAACTTTAAGACTACGAGCAGAATAATTAGTAATTCCTCATATCAGTTAAAGAAGGCAAAGCCCTAACTAATTCGTAATTGATGGACAGACCAGTTAATGAATTAATAAACATATAAAAATGTACTAATAAATATTTTTAAATTAACTTTAATTATAGATGAGTTATAGTTATGAATTAGTCCGAGCAGGTAAAGACTTAGAGTATCAGCAGAAGGCATAAGAGCAGCAAAAATAACTTTAACAGACAAAATTTGGAGCCAACACGATATTAGCAAGAGCTTTATAAATTATACCGTTTGCCAAAAAGTCTGATAAAAATAGTGCATTTAGAATAAAACCACAACCTGTAATAAAAGTAACAAATGATGTGTTTAATTTCTCAATGCGTTGCTAGAGACTTCTCTCAATTCATGTAAATAGAACGGTATGAAAAAACAAAACTATCTTAAGAAAAATTAAATTGGCTTAAACCCTTTTTCCTCAAGCATAGCTGCCTCCTGACTTGAAAGAGGGGTGTAAGGGTGTAGGGGAAAATACATTTTTCATGCTTGGTGGTGAAACTTGTTTCATCGGGACTGCCTTCTGCCTCATCCCAATTATAAATATTCACACCGATATACTTAAATCAGCAAAGCATTTTAATAGAAGCAGGCAAAAAGGAAAAATAAATGTATTGCTTTTTTGAGTAGAAAGTATTACAAGAAATAGCGAAAAGTCACCAGCATCGGCTTTTAGCGGTATATTAGCATCGTGTAAAGTCTTTTCTTTACAAAGACGCACTTGCGTTCGGCATAGCTTCTGTTCTTGCACCAACGTTTAGAGCGACACATCGCAAAGTAAGATTGCGAACGCAAGTGCATCTTGTAGACAAGAGAGGCTTCCGGCGCTCGAACCCAAGAGCGTGCAACAGACAAGACTCGACTTAGCTGCACTATTGAATCAGACGCCACTTACTTGAAAGCCACCAGAGGCGTCCAATGCAGTGGCTCAACTATGTAACATAGGGGCGTCACTTTTCAAGAGAATGCATCCTGACTTCTATCCTCGGTTTCGTTCTCTTGGTAACTCATTTGCGTTTTCAAATGAAAAGTTTTATCAATTAACTAATGAAATTATGAATCTTTTCTTAAATAACGCTAAATTATCAATTTTTAGAAACATAAAAATAATTATTTTTAGAGTAAATATTAGGTTTTCATAGTATTAATTGACTAAATTGGCAATTTATTAAATGGTATAAATTCAGGAAATTACTAAGTCTATCTCAAGAGAGACTTTAAATATGTTCATCCTCGCGAAAGAGCAATTGAAGATACTTTATTTGTTAAATTGTTATTAATATCGTCAGTAAGGAATAGTTATGAATAACAATTTAGTAGGCGGCATCATTCCCCCACAGCCACCAATACAAGCACAATCTGATGCTCACACGCTGAAGTCTCGTTTGGAATGGGGTGAACCAGCTTTTACAATATTGGATGTGCGCGATCGCAGAACCTATAATGAAGGTCACATTATGGGAGCGATGCCCATGTCAATAGATGAATTGGTAGACCGTGCAGTAGCTTCTTTGGATAAAAGCCGTGATATTTATGTTTATGGTGCTAATGAAGAAGAAGCTGCCCAAGCAGCACAACAACTTCGTTCTAATGGATTTGAGCATGTTTCTCAACTTCAAGGTGGTCTTGAAGCATGGAAAGCGATTGGTGGTCCCACGGAAGGTATTATTGAATCAAAAACTCCCGCAGGTGCTGATGAATACAATGTGGTAGCTCGGCTACAAAATCATGCAGAAAATCAGCCAAAGGGAGGTGCTAGTCCCGTTGAAAGCATTAAAAAGGGAGTCAGTAACCTCAAGGAAGACATCCAACAGAAAGCTGGCGAGCTCAAGGAAGGTATTCAAGACAAAGCTGGTGACCTTCAACAGAAAGCTGGTGATGTCAAGGAAGACATCCAACAAAAAGCTGGTGACGTCAAGGAAGATATTCAACAGAAAGCTGGTGACGTCAAGGAAGGCGTTCAAGACAAAACTGGTGACCTTCAACAGAAAGCTGGTGAAGTTAAGGAAGGCGTTCAAAATAAAGCTAATGAAATCAAGGAAGACATTAAAGAATCTTGAACTTTTAGAAGTTCAGATGATTAGAATGTCGGATCTGAGGCAAAAAATGGTCTGAAAAACTAGTCATTAGGTGTAGGCGAAGGTTGGGGAGCCACTGCAGGGACAGGGGGTCTCCCCGATGAATAAGTGGTGTTTGAGACGCATAGCTTGCTTACGTCTTCGGAACCTATATTCCTATATTATTAAGGCTTTGTTCGGTAAAGCTAAAGCTAAATTTAACCCAACTATAAATTAATCACTAAATAATTTATAATTTTCAATCATACAGCAGAATTAGTGAATTTTAATTTAGAAAAGGCTGTGTGATTAGCTACTAGAGCTAGATGGTGTACTTGATGCTTGTTGAAATATGTTGTAATTGAACACAACAAAGTAGGCAACAATCAATTAAAATAATTAATGTTCAAATAAATCTTTAAATTGCAGCAAGTCTAAGGAAACTATTGTTGGCAAAAATTCAAAACATTCTTGAGCAAGTTGCCAACGTTCTTCTCGTTTGAGCATTTCGGTAAGCTTCTCTTGGACGCTAAGTAAGTAGCGCACATCATTGGCGGCATAACTCAATTGAGCCTCAGATAGATTAGCAGCGTTACCCCAATCAGAACTTTGAGCGCTTTTATCCAGTTCTAGTCGTTCTAATTCTTGCACCACATCCTTTAGTCCGTGGCGATTCGTATAGGTACGGGCTAACTTACTAGCGATTTTCGTACAAAAAACAGGGTGAACTTGAATCCCTAAATTGGCTCGCAAAGTAGCAAGGTCAAAACGAGCAAAGTGAAACACTTTTACAACATTCGCGGCCGATAAAAGCTTTTGTAGATTTGAGGCGTCAGTTTGTCCTTTGGCAATGCGGATTACGGTAACTTTTCCTTCTAGGTTGCATAACTGAACGAGACACAAACGATCGCGCTGCGGTAATAATCCCATCGTTTCTGTATCTACTGCAATTGCTGTCGATTTTAGATACTCTTTAACGGCTGCATCACTGAGGTCGCGATCGCTCACCTGAAAATCTTGTAATGTCATCAAAGGTTCAAAAATAATGTAGTGTCCAGCAGACAAAAGTCTTGTCAGACAATACATTATTATTGTGCAAAAATATCAAAAATTAAATCTACCTAGTATGAAAAAACATTTGCGTTAGGTAGACTTCGCCTTGACTATTAGTAGCAACCCCAATTCCAGTGAGGTTGTAATTTCCTTTAATATTTTTTAGATGTCCGGGGCTTTTGACCCAACCACTAACAGCTTCGGCTGCGGGATTGCTATATCCCAGGTTGAAAGCGACATTTTCCGCTGCACTGTTGTAAGGAATGGTGATAGCTTTGACTCGCCCTTCAAATCCCCGATGGCTAAATGGCGTTTTCCCTTGAGCCATATTTTGACTATGAATTCTTGCCTGTCGTGTAATGCTTGCATTTAGGGTTAGCTTTGGTAGCCCTTTAGAAGCTCGATATCGATTAATTTGCTCAAAAACAGATTTTTCTAGCTCAGTAGGTTTAAAAGTAGGAGTTGATATTGCAACCTGACTAGAAAAAAGCGACAACAGCTTATTACGGGTGGATGTATTTGTAGAAGTATGATTTGGTATCGGAACAGTCGTTAATCCACTAGCAAGGACAAGCGCAGTTAAAGCGATGCCAAAAGCAGTTTGTCGAAACATGGAGAATTGCGTAATATGTAGAGATATAAGACTTATACTCTACCTTATAGTTCTGAAAATATATACGAGAATACTATTAAGGATTGATGAATTTCGGCAATTTGACCACATCCTTTACAGGGCATACAAGCAATCATTTGCAATTGTCAATAGTTCCATAGGCTAGCTTGGGAAAAATCAGCGTTAGTTTGATTGAGAATTGAGGATTTTGAGGAATTTAGACATATTTAGGAGCGTACAGCTATACGCCCCTACATATCAATTGCGAATTTCGTAAAATAGTTTAAATCTTGCCTAACCTATGTGCAAAGGAAAATTTGTGTGAATTAGTCTTGACTGAGGGCTTGTAACTCTTCCTGCACGACGCGCAAGACCCGCCTTATGTACTCTGCACGCCACTTTTCCCGTTGATTAATTACTTCGGCATCCGGTTGATAACCTTCTATTTCAGTAATCGATAAAATACCTTTAACCTCTAGCAACCGTTCGATGGTGTCCAAGCGATCGCGTAGTACGGATACTTCACCAGTCAAAGCCATAATCATCGCTAGCAATTTATCGATTTGCGGATTCTCTAAGTAAACTGGGTGTTTACCTTTGACTGTTTTTGCCATCCTAACTCCAAATTTCCCAAAACAAGGCTAGATCGCAAAATAAGGAAATCCAGAGAAAATCGGACTTCCTTAATTACGAATTACGAATTACTCTGCTTATTTAGTTGCAGCAACCACAAACCAACTACCTTGGCTATTAGAGTTACCATTTTGAGCTTTCCATGCCCCGTTAGGAACAAATTTCTCAAATGTCTTATCTGCTGCAAAACCAGCTTCAGTAGCTAGTGCTACCAAATCCAAATCGCGTACAGCACTCCAGAAAGGTTCGTTGTTGTTCGCAGTTTCCCAATCAAATATAAACTGTGTGTAGGTATCCATGTGACGATACAACGGTGCTTCCACATGTAGCATCATCCCACCAGGAGCCAGTAGACGATAAGACTCTTGCATCACTTTCCGGACAACTGGCGGCGGAATTTCATGTAGCAAAATGTGAGAAACTACTAAGTCAAAAGATTCATCCGGGAAGTTAGTCTGTTCGGCATTTTGCTGAGAGAAGTATACGCGTTTGCCCAAAGATTCCGCTCTTGCATGAGCGTAACGCAGCATAGGTGCGCTTATATCTATGGCGTGGACTTCTGCATCTGGGTAACCATCTACGTAGGGTAATGTGCTATGACCCACAGAGCATCCCATATCGAGAATTTTTCTGGGTCGAAAGTCGGGATACTCTTTTAGAAGGTAGTTTTGGACTATAGATAGCCCCATATCATCATTGAGTGGCCCCAACCAACCTACACCATAAACATAAGTGCCGCGATCGTAAGTTGCGCCAGCCGCTACATCATCAGCGGTAAATTCGCTGTGATATCCTCCAGGCATACAGTGGATGTCTACAGCCTTTTGATAAGTAGGTATTGAAAAGTTTGGGTCGAGGGTTAAAGTACCCAGTCGATCGCGCTTGTCTTTAGCACGCTCAATCAACTCTGGCAGTTGCCTATCAACGCTGGCATTTACCGCATCCCATAACATTTCCTGGCTGATGCGTTTCAGGACACTATTCCAGCGGTAGTAGGGTTCGTCTTGCATTACTTCCCGAATTTCATAACGATTTTGGGGAGGACGCTGATGTTGTTGTTCAAACTTTGGTTTGGCTAATTTTTCATAAACTACTTTATTGCCAGGAGAGAGATTGCGAAAAATGTGCAGTTTTAAACTTTGGACAAACTCTTGGCGCGCCAACTCGTCTTGAGTGGTTTTCGGTAGCATAGCGTGTTGGAATTGTCGATCCATCGTTGCTTTCTCCGTAATGCTTGACGTATATTTATTTACGCGGGATCTAAAGACTTGGCTACTGTTTGTACATCCTTATCACCACGTCCAGAGCAGTTAATCACAATCCGAGGACTGCCAGTTAGTTGCGGACACAGGATTTCCAAGTAGGCGATTGCATGAGCTGTTTCCAATGCTGGAATAATTCCCTCTAATTTCGATAACTGTTGGAACGCTGCTAAAGCTTCTGCATCCGTAACACTATAATATTCAGCGCGACCAATATCCTTTAAATAGCTATGTTCTGGCCCCACACCCGGATAATCTAACCCTGCACTAATTGAGTGTGCCTCAATGATTTGCCCATCCTCATCTTGCAGCAGATAGCTCATTGCCCCATGCAATACACCAACTCGTCCTTTTGTCAAGGTAGCTGCGTGTTTTTCGGTATTGACACCTTCTCCGGCTGCTTCAATTCCAATTAAGCGTATAGAAGGTTCATTGATAAACTCAAAAAATAGTCCCATAGCATTGGAACCACCACCTACACAAGCTATGAGAATATCAGGCAATCCACCCCATTTTTCCATTGCTTGAGCGCGAGTTTCTTCGCCGATAACAGCATGGAAATCACGTACCATCATTGGGTAAGGATGAGGCCCTGCTACGGAACCCAGGATATAATGAGTAGTTTCTACATTCGTCACCCAATCTCGGATTGCTTCCGAAGTGGCATCTTTGAGGGTTCCCGTTCCCGCTTCCACCGGACGTACTTCTGCCCCCATCAACCGCATTCTGAACACATTCAAGGCTTGGCGTTCCATATCGTGAACGCCCATATATATTACGCATTGCAGTCCAAAACGAGCGCAAACCGTGGCTGTGGCTACTCCATGTTGTCCGGCACCAGTTTCGGCAATAATTCGCTGCTTACCCATGCGCTTTGCTAACAATACCTGACCAAGGGCATTATTAATTTTGTGAGCGCCAGTATGGTTTAAATCTTCACGTTTTAAGTAAATTTGTGGCCCGGTGCGATCGGGACGGGCATAATGAGCAGTCAGGCGTTCAGCGAAATACAATGGTGTGGCACGTCCTACATAATCCCGCAACAACTGCTGTAGTTCTGCTTGAAAACCCGGATCGTTGCGGTACTGCTGATAAGCTGCTTCTAATTCAGCAAGAGCAGGCATTAACGTCTCAGGTACATACTTACCGCCAAAGCGTCCAAAGCGGCCTAGCGTATCGGGAACTTGAGCAGTTGAATTTGTAGAGAGGGGAGTGGTAGTCACAGGCTGAATTTTAATGAAGAAAATAATTTAATTATTATAAGAAAGTCTAGCAAATAACGAGGGGTAATACTTGTTGCACGTACACTTATAGAACAATTGCGCCTGTGTAAGATGTATTTATCTGACGGTGTGATGAATCAAGCATTGGCATTGGTACAGGAATAGAGCTGATGAGGCAGCGTTATATGATGGTTATATAACCTACAGTTGAGCAGTTGTTGTTTGTATCTGTGAACCCTAAGATTGAAGTTTCCACTGCTTGGAAATTTTTATTAATAAATATTTTATGTCTTCTTCCAATTCCAAATCTTCTGATAAAAACTTTGTCTACCGCGAATTTGGTAGCGATAACTCTGCCGCCACAGAAAGACCAATTCCAGAATTGCCCCCACAACAGCAAAATCTGAGAGTGCAAGCTTCCCGCAAAGGACGCAAAGGCAAAACGGTCACCGTGATTAGCGGTTTTCAAGCCAAACCAGAAACTTTGGCAGATTTGCTTAAACAGTTGAAAACTCAGTGTGGTACAGGTGGGACAATTAAAGACAACGAAATTGAAATTCAAGGCGACCACAAGCAGAAAATTGTCGAGATTTTGACCAAGCTTGGTTATAAAGCCAAAATCAGCGGCGGCTAATCTTGAATATGTGCGGTTTCCCGCATCTTAACTGCAATATAGATTGAGAGGATCAATGTTATCTTTAAGAAGTATAAATATGCTTGAACAGTGGTCAAGGACTTAGCCAACAAGTTGTCTTAGATGAGATTAAGAGGAGGTTTAAATGGATTTAGTTCGGATTCTGTGTGCCATTTTCGTGCCACCTTTGGGAGTTTTTTTACAAGTAGGTTTTGGCATAGACTTTTGGATTAATATAGTTTTAACGCTTTTTGGTTACATTCCTGGAATTATTCACGCAGTGTGGATAATTGCTAAGAAATAATTGTTTGTATGGTAATTTGGGTGTACCAATTTCGGTACTAGTAATTTGGAAGAATATTTCCGTAGAGGTAATTTATCAATTGCCTCTACGAAATCAATAAGACAAAAGTAAAAAGCTAAAATATACAACAATAAAATAGTATTACTGGATTAATTTATTAAATATAAATAATCACCGTTCGTAAATTGATTTTCTTACCATTATTTTAATTTTGCAAGTACTTGAGAAGCAAAATATTAGCGGATACTCTCAATCTTCAAGCAATTAATTATCAGATTATTTGATTGAGAGAATACGCTAATAATCTTGGTTAATCAACTAATTATAGTTACTCCTCCTGTATCTAAATCGTAACGACCTCCAACAATTTTCAATTTACCAGACTGTAACCGCTCAGTTAAAAGCTGCGATCGCTTCAGCCGTGCAATTTGATATTGGACGTTGGCAACCACAGCATTGTCAACCGCGTCCCCTGGCTGAAGCTTGGCACTTTTGACAACAGGCTTAATTGCTTCAACAAAGCTACCAATATCACCGAGTAACGCTTCATTCTTCACAGCAGCAGTTACGGCTCCACATCGCTCATGACCCAGCACCATCAACACTGGCGTACCTAATAAAACAACGGCATATTCGATACTACCGAGTGATTCTGGCGTGGCAATATTTCCGGCAAGGCGAACATCAAAGATGTCTCCGATACCCTGGTCAAAAATAATTTCTGCGGGTACTCGTGAATCCGCACAACTGAGGATAGTTGCAAAAGGATGTTGCGCTTGAGCAACTTCCTGCAACCGAGCCGCAGATTGATCGGGATATTGGGGTTGATGCTGAACAAACCGCTGATTTCCCTCTATCAACTTTTGCAATGCGGCATCGGGACTAAGAGTTTCAGGAGGTAATTCTGCGGCTTTTACTTGTTCAACTCGCCAGAGGAAATCACTGGCAGTTAAAACTATCCCGAATGCTCCTGTGACTCCTAACTTTAAAAAGCCACGACGGTCCATGAAATGCTTCATTGGATTTATGATTTTTTATAACGACGCAACACATTTCATTGAGCGAATTTCCATTACGTCTGAGACGTAACACGTGCCGCCAAATTTGTTAAGCAGTGGTTTAATGTTTTCTACAACACGCTTAATTTCTTCTGGCATACAAAACGCAATGATGTAGACATTATCAAGCATCGTCATGTCTAAATCTTCTGCCGTTCCTCGTAATCCTTTGCCAGCAACATTTCGGATTACAGCATGACCATGTACGCCAGACTTGTCTAAGCTATCTAATATTTTGCCAAGCTCAAAAGAGTTAGCAATAATCTCTATCTTTTTAACTAGATGCATGTTATTACCTCCAAAACATGTTAATTCCGTAAAGATATAACGGAATTCCCACAATAATATTGAACGGGAATGTTACTGCAAGAGCTGTAGAAACGTACAGGCTAGGGTTTGCTTCTGGAACAGTCATCCGCATAGCTGCTGGCACAGCAATGTAAGAGGCACTGGCACACAACACCGCAAACAAAAGCGAATCACCTTGAGGCATATTGATAAATTTGGCAATTAACAACCCAATGCCTGCATTAACTATTGGAATTAATATCGCAAATGAAATTAGAAAAACTCCGGTTTTTTGCAAGTCTTTAATTCTCCTGGCAGCCACTAGTCCCATATCCAAGAGAAAGAAGCTGAGAACACCATAAAACATCCCTTGAGTAAAGGGTTCTAAAGTCTTCCCACCGCGTTCTCCTGTTAAGAAGCCTATTATCAGGCTACCAACTAAAAGAAAGACTGAACTATTAAGAAATGCTTCTTGCAAAACTTCCTTCCAGGCAAACTCTCGCTTTTCATCGAGAGAGAACAAATTCACTAAAATCAGACCAACTATGATGGCGGGAGATTCCATCAAGGCGAGGGCTGCTACCATGTAGCCATCAAAATTAATACCAAGCTCGTTGAGAAAGGAGCTAGCGGTGATGAAGGTAACAGCACTAATAGAACCGTATGTTGCGGCGATCGCCGCAGCATCGTAAATATCTAGCTTCAGTTTGAGGATAAAAAACGTGTAAATAGGGACAAAACAAGCCATCAACATGGCTGCAATGAGTGTGAGAACTACTTCCTGAGTGATTCCGCTTTTAATCAGTTCTACCCCCCCTTTAAAACCAATCGCCAATAGCAGATAAAGCGAAAGCAGTTTCGGGACTGGTGGAGGAATTTCTAGATCGGACTTGACAAAAACGGCAGTCATGCCTAAAAAGAAAAACAGAACTGGCGGATTCAGGATGTTCGATATTATTAAGCTGACATCCATTTCCACCCCTCCTGATACTGGTAAAGTTGGGAATTAGAAAAATTTCTCATCTGAAAAAATTTAATGGCTCGATCATGATGTATCGTGTCTTGTTACCCTATGTCAATTAGGCAATGAAAAACTCCATCCTCTTAGGGGTGGAGTTTTTGCGTATACAGAGTGGGAGATGAGGAAGTGTGAGGAGTGTGGGGAAAGAGTAATTTAATAACTTCTAACTCATCGCTTTTAACTTAGCACTCCCAATGCCCAAGTTTTGTTGTCTTGGATTTGGTATCAGCAACTACTACAGTTCGGCTAAATCACGTTACTGATTTAAAATGTTTAAAACCATTAGGCAACTGTAATTACGAATTACTAATTATAAATTTTGCCAATCGGTACTAGTCTATATTCCATCCCATAAGCAAGGGGCAGTTATGCAATTGCCATTCCAGAGTTGAGACATTCAAATCTTTGATTAACCCACTGCTTATATTCAGTACCCAGCCATGAACTAAAGGCGCTTTTTGGGTATAAAGTACCTGACGCATTATCGAAGTTTGGTATAGATTTTTCACTTGCGCTACAACATTCATTTCTGCCAATCGATTCAGACGTTCTTCTCGTGTTGGCAAGACATCAATTTCTGCTTTTCTGCGTAAATATAATTCCCGAATCGGATTTACCCAGTTATCAATAATTCCGATAGTTTTCCATTCTAAAGCTGCCTTAATCCCTCCACAATCGGAGTGACCACAAACAATAATGTGTTTCACTTCCAAATGTATAATTGCATATTCTAAAACAGCTAAGAAGTTCATATCTGTTAGAGAAACTTGATTAGCAATATTACGATGTACAAATAACTCTCCCGGCTCTGTACGGGTAAAATTTGTTAAGGGCAAACGACTATCAGAACAACCGATATACAGAAAGGGTGGTGTTTGTCCACTAGATAATTCTTCAAAGTAATTCGGGTTTAAAGTCAGCTTTTCGGTAACCCAAGCCTGATTATTTCTGAAGAGTTGATTAATGCTGTTATATTTCATTCTTTCATCAAATTTGAGAGAGAATTTTTTGAAGAATAATTGGGAAATTTAGGAGCAAAGCAAGGAAAGCTCCACCAAAGCCTTAGAATTCCGGAATTACTTCTAGAGAATACCCAACTCAATTCTGCCTGATGACTGATGCTTTGATTTCGGATTTTATAAAAATTTTAGCTGATTGATATTTATTTATAAAGTAATATCAACTTCTTCAGATATAAAATTTCTCAAGCTGATAATTATAATTTTTGTATAAATTTAGATTGCTGATTTTTAACTTCATACATAGCCATACTTATGCAATCAACAAGATACCCGACATATTTAATATATCGGGTATCTCAATCTCAGAATTTTCACAAATATAGCAGTTGCCAGGTAGATTAGGACATAATGACAAGCGTGAATCTTTGGAATAGTAAGGTTTTTACCTTCAGCATAGCTTGCCATAGCAGATCGGATTTTGCAGAGCAAACAAAGTTAGCTGGTAAGCTAACCTAACAAGGATGATAAATTTTAGATTGAAACATTTAATACCACTTGAAAAAATAATTGCAATACATAGATTCACGGAACAATTTTAAAAAATACATTCTCAATCTAAAATCCCAAATCCAAAATGATATCATCTGGAATCAGGAGCAACAACTTTACTACCGTTATGATGGTTGATTGACCAACGATGATCGACATCCAGAGAGGAAAACTGGCAATTTTCTTCTAGTCGTTTTTGTTGCACGGCAGCTTTCCGGAGAGTAATAATCAACTGATTCACCTGATGCCGTAAATCTGGATTATCATTGACTGCTAACATTGTTTGTCTTTCTAAAAGTTGAAGTATAAGTTCGTAGTGGATAGGTGAAGGTAGGGGAATTTGCTCCATGAAGTTAGAGTTTCATTTCAAATTATAGGATTTTCATGAGTCAGAGTTAATGTTTGAAGTTATGAGCTGAAAAAGCCTCTACTCAGACTTCTCTCTTGTTAATGAATTGTTACATAACAAATAACTATTTGTTTAGGGCTTTGATTTGCCTAGCGATAAAGATTTGGCAAAGATATTGCTCATTTTAGGCAGCAAGCTGCTGTATATCCACGTATAGTATGCCCAATTGCCTAACTATTATGTACAGTGACCCTGCCTTTTACAGGGTCGGTGTTTTTTCATAGATTCTCTGGAAATAGAGAGGCGATTGCCGCACCAGGATCGGGTTGTTTGACCAAAGATTCTCCAATGAGTACAGCGGATGTACCTGCTTTCACTACTAAGCTCAAGTCATCTGGTTTGTGTAGTCCTGACTCGCTGACAACAAGGATGTTTTTCTGTTGCAATTGGCTACCTCTTGCAGCCAAAAGTTGACAAGTAGTTTGAAGGTCAACAGAAAAATCTTCCAAATTGCGATTATTGATTCCCACTAGGGAAACGCCATCTAAAGCTAACACGCGGTCTAGTTCTGCCAAACTATGGACTTCAATCAAGGCTGCCATTTTCAGGTTGTTGGCAATTTTCAAGAAGTATTGCAAATCTTTATCGTTGAGAATAGCCGCAATCAACAAAATCGCATCTGCACCTTGAATGCGTGCCCAGTACATTTGGTACGGATAGATGATAAAATCTTTGCACAGCAAGGGCAAATCTACCGCAGCGCGAACCTTGGCTAAGTTGTCAAAGCTGCCCTGAAAAAATTTGGCATCTGTCAATACAGAAAGACAGCTAGCGCCGCCTTGGTCGTAAGATTGAGCGATCGCTACCGGATCGAAATCTGCTCGCAAAACCCCTTTGCTGGGAGAAGCTTTTTTGACTTCCGCAATCACTGCTGGCTTGGTTTTACCTTGGCGCAAAGCCGCCACAAAATCGCGGGTTGGTGGCGCGGAAAGTACCTGTTTCTGCAATTCCCGTAAAGGTAACCTTTCCCGCATTTGGTCTACTTCTTGTTCTTTATGCCAGACAATTTCTTCTAAAATATTGTTTGGCTCTGCATCAGGCACAGCAGCCTGATAACGTAACACGGATACAGCAATAGCTGGATTAGGTGAACGGCGACGGATTTGCATAAATTGGGGACTGGGGACTAGGGACTAGGGACTGGGGACTAGGGACTGGTGACTGGGGAAGAATTCTTCCCAGTACCCAATCCCCAATCCCTAAATAGCGATCGCTCGTTTATAAGCTTCGTCTAGGACTTCTGAGAGTGTTGGGTGGGCGTGAACTAGATGGGCGAGACTTTGGACAGATTGACGGTGAGCGATCGCGGCTGATGCTTCGTGAATCAAGTCTGAGGCGTGGAGTCCAAAAATATGAACGCCTAAGACTTCTCCTGTGTCTTTGCGATAGATCACCTTGGCAATACCGTCGGCTTCGTTTTCTGCCAGCGCTTTGGAATTTCCTTTGTAGTAACTCCGACTGGTGGCGATTTCAAACCCTTCGGCTTGTCCCATTTCCTTAGCTGCTGTTTCTGTTAAGCCCACATAGCTAACTTCTGGGTGGGTAAACGCTGCTGCGGGGATGCTGCGATAGTCTACTATCTTCTCCCTGCCAACTATGTTTTCCACCGCGATGATGCCTTGAGCAGAAGCGGCATGGGCTAACATCATTTTGCCATTAGCGTCACCAATTGCCCACAGATGCGGCACTACTTCACCTGCTGACAATACTGCCATGCGATCGTCAACTGGAATAAAATTCCGGCGATCGAGTTCTACACCCACAGACTCTAAACCGAGATTTTGCGTTGCTGGGATGCGTCCTGTAGCCACCAAGCAAGCATCTACTTCGATGACATCTAAATCTTCTTTGGTTTTGAAATCTGCTAACTCAATTACCACAGGTGAACCAGGGATGACTTTTTTAGCATATATCCCGACTTTGGTTTCGATGTCGCGGGGAGTAATCAGCACGCGTTCGGCAAGTTTGGCAATGTCGCGGTCAAATCCTGGCATTAATTGGTCTAGGGCTTCAATCAAGGTGATTTCACAGCCCAAAGCTGAGTAAATATCAGAAAACTCCAAGCCGATGTAACCACTGCCAATAATTGCTATCCACTCCGGTAGTGATTCTAACTTCACACCTTGGTCGCTGGTAAACACAGTTTTACCGTCTACTTCAATTCCTGGAGGAACGAAAGGAATTGAACCAGGGGAAAGGATAATGTCTTTGGCTGTGATGGTTTTTTCACCGCCATCTCCTGCGATGGAGACTTTTTGTGTGCCAGCGATTTTTCCCCAACCCCGAATAATATCAACTCCCAGACGTTTGAGACTGTTAGTTAAGTCGCCTTGAATCTTCGAGACGAGATTTAAGGCATGATTAGCGATCGCTTGGCGATCGAACTCCACGCTTGCAACTTGAATTCCCAGCGACTTGAGGTGGTGGGCATCGCGTAATTCCCGCACACGTCCAGATGCTGCTAGCAGCGCTTTAGAAGGAATACAGCCGCGATTAACACAGGTTCCTCCCATATCAGCAGCTTCAATAATCGCTGTTTTTAAACCGCAACTTACGGCGTGTAGGGCTGCGCCATGTCCGCCTACACCAGCGCCGATAATTACTAAATCGTAATCAAATTCTTGACTCACGTTGGTTTCCCCGTGTGCTTCGCCTATTTATTCTCAACTTGACCGACAATCAAAGCAACCCCTATAACAGTTATCAGTTATCGGTTGTTAGTTTCATCGCTGGGTTTAAGCCCCTACTACATAGTTACCAGTTATCAGCGATCGTTGAACACCAAGAACTGATAATCAATTAAAATCCTTCACCATATGCCTGATAACTGTTTGCTGAATTTAACCTTTGGGTGTTGCTAATTTACTTAAATTATGATTCACAGGCGAATGATGAAAAGATGGATGTTTTGAGTAATTATAGTCAAATCCACATATTTATTTTTTAGTGTTACTCAATTGAAGTATAAAATTCCAAAATTGAGTATTTAAAATTCTTGCCTTTAGCGTCTTTGCAATGCCAGTTGCTTGAAGCTCAAAGAGCCGATGACAGTCCCCTCAAGTCCAAACCACCTACGTGTCTTGCCAATGTACTAGCTTGCCCAAGCGTGAGACTAAATTTATGACAATACTACTCGGTTGAGCTTTTTAGACTGAACCAAGTAGCATTAAAATTCATACTTTTAATTACGCATATTTTTATACTTAAAAAATGATTAATTCAATATTTACATTGAGTGGTAATCAGAGATATGGAAAGTCGGGATGATACCAGGGCAAATGCATCTAAATGTTGACAAATTGGTAAGTAGATATATGTGCCAATTAGTACAAATTAATTATTAGAAGAGTTAACACAGCGATCGCGCAAAATGATATTCTCATTGTCAAAACAGTTCTATATGTACCCCAGGTTAGCTACATCACAGGGGTCGCAGTACTACCATAAATTCGCCGCCCAATAGCTTTTAAATCTATTCCCCATGTGGGAGAAGTTTAGAAAAGACCGAGAAGATTGCATCTTGGTCAATCCCAAAGTTCGACGACATCAAAACAACAAACAAAATTATGGCAAATTCAAGCTTCAACCTGTCAGCCCTCAACGGCAGCAACGGCTTTATCATTAACGGCATCGCTGCATATGACGACTCAGGCTTCTCAGTCAGTAGCGCCGGAGACATCAACGGCGACGGCATTGATGACCTGATTATCGGCGCACCATTTGCCAACCCCAACGGCGTTGATTCAGGGCAGAGCTACGTAGTGTTTGGCAACAAGAGTGGCTTTTCATCTAGCCTCAAGCTCTCCAGCCTCAACGGCAGCAACGGCTTCATCATTAACGGCATCGCTGCATATGACTTCTCAGGCTTCTCAGTCAGTAGCGCCGGAGACATCAACGGCGACGGCATTGATGACCTGATTATCGGCGCATATCGTGCCGACCCCAACGGCGTTGCTTCAGGGCAGAGCTACGTAGTGTTTGGCAACAAGAGTGGCTTTTCATCTAGCCTCAACCTCTCTAGCCTCAACGGCAGCAACGGCTTCATCATTAACGGCATCAACTCAGATGACTTATCAGGCTACTCAGTCAGTAGTGCCGGTGACATCAACGGCGACGGCATTGATGACCTGATTATCAGCGCACTACAAGCCTCCCCCAACGGCGAATATTCAGGGCAGAGCTACGTAGTGTTTGGCAACAAGAGTGGCTTTTCATCTAGCCTCAACCTCTCTAGCCTCAACGGCAGCAACGGCTTCATCATTAACGGCATCAACTCAGATGACTTATCAGGCTACTCAGTCAGTAGTGCCGGTGACATCAACGGCGACGGCATTGATGACCTGATTATCAGCGCACTACAAGCCTCCCCCAACGGCGAATATTCAGGGCAGAGCTACGTAGTGTTTGGCAACAAGAGTGGCTTTTCATCTAGCCTCAACCTCTCTAGCCTCAACGGCAGCAACGGCTTCATCATTAACGGCATCGCTGCATTTGACGAATCAGGCAACTCAGTCAGTAGTGCCGGTGACATCAACGGCGACGGCATTGATGACCTGATTATCGGCGCACCAACTGCTGACCGCAACAGCAGTATTTCAGGGCGGAGCTACGTAGTGTTTGGCAACAAAAGTGGCTTTTCATCTAGCCTCAACCTCTCTAGCCTCAACGGCAGCAACGGCTTCATCATTAACGGCATCAATTTTAATGACGAATCAGGCAACTCAGTCAGTAGCGTCGGTGACATCAACGGCGACGGCATTGATGACCTGATTATCGGCGCACCAAATGCCGACCCCAACGACGATTATTCAGGGCAGAGCTACGTAGTGTTTGGCAACAAGAGTGGCTTTTCATCTAGCCTCAACCTCTCTAGCCTCAACGGCAGCAACGGCTTCATCATTAACGGCATCAACTCAGATGACGAATCAGGCAACTCAGTTAGCAGCGCCGGAGACATCAACGGCGACGGCATTGATGACCTGATTATCGGCGCACTACAAGCCTCCCCCAACGGCGATAGTTCAGGGCAGAGCTACGTAGTGTTTGGCAACAAGAGTGGCTTTTCATCTAGCCTCAACCTCTCAGCCCTCAACGGCAGCAACGGCTTCATCATTAACGGCATCAACTCAGATGACTTATCAGGCTTCTCAGTCAGTAGTGCCGGAGACATCAACGGCGACGGCATTGATGACCTGATTATCGGCGCACCAAATGCCGACCCCAACGCCGATTATTCAGGGCAAGGGCAGAGCTACGTGGTGTTTGGCAACGCTGCTCCCAAACTCGACCTCAATGGCAGCAACGGCAGTGGCATTGATTTCAACACCAGCTTTACTGGTACTGCCGTCTCGATTGTCGATAGTGACTTGAGTTTAATTGACTCTAATTCCCCCAACCTTGTCGGCGCAACAGTGACTATTACTAACCTCCAAGATGCTGCATCGGAAATCCTCGCTGCTACCATCACAAACACCAACATCACTGCCAACTACAGCAATGGGGTGTTGACTCTGGCTGGCACAGCCACAGTTGCTCAATATCAACAAGTCCTAAAGACGATTACTTACAACAATACGGCGGCTAACCCTAATACGACTGCCCGTAAAATTACCTTTGTAGTGAATGATGGTGCGGCTCACTCCAATACCAGTACAGTGGCAACGACAACATTAGCTTTTAATCTCAATCAGCCACCTTTTGCAAAAAATGATATAGCAACTACAAATGAAAATACTGTTGTCAAGATCAAAGTCTTAGCAAATGACGCTGATGCTAATAACGACAGTTTAACTGTCACTAAAGTTAACGGCAACAGTGTCATTGCCAACACCCCTATTACCTTAGCATCTGGTGCCCTGCTGACTCTCAAGCCCAATGGTACTTTTGACTACAACCCTAATGCTCAATTTGAGTCTTTGGCTATGGGTGCAAGTGCTAGTGATAGCTTTACCTACACCATCTCTGATGGCAAAGGTGGTACTAGCACGGCTAAAGTTAACTTGACTCTCACTGGTGTCAACGATAATCCAGTTGCAGGCAGCGACTCCTTAATTGCCACTCAATTCATCCCCAAGACTATTGCTGTGGGCACCCTACTTGCCAACGACAGCGATATCGATACTGGTGATATGTTGAAGATTACCAATGTTACCAATACCAAGGGCGGTGCGGCAGTCTTATTCAACAATTTCACGCCTGCCAATCCAGCTGATGATTCGATCGTCTTTGTGCCAACAAAAAGCGGTACAGGTAGCTTCCAATACACAATAACTGACGGTAAGGGCGGTACAACCCAAGGCAATGTCAACCTCTTAATTGGCTCTAGCCAACTCGGCGGCAAGGGCAAAGATTCCCTCAGTGGCAATGACGGCCCTGACTTGCTCGATGGCAGTAATGGTAATGACACCCTCAATGGCGGCAAAGGTAAGGATACCCTTATTGGCGGTAGCAGCAACGACCTGCTCGTCGGTGGTACTGGTGCCGATGTGCTGACTGGCAGCAATGGTGCTGATACCTTCGGCTACACTTCTTTTGCAGATTCGCTGTTAAGTGGTTTTGACCGGATCGCTGACTTGAAGATTGGCACTGATTTTATTGATGGCCCTAATGCTGTCAGCGCCGCCAATCTCAGAGAACTGGGGGCAGTGAGTGCTTTAACTCAAGCTGGTATCAGTACGGTGTTGACCAATAGTAGTTTTGCTGCCAACCGTGCTGTCACCTTTAGCTTTGGTAGCCGCACCTTCTTGGTACTGAATAATAGCACTGCTGGTTTCCAATCTGCCAATGATGCTGTGATAGAGATTACTGGATTTAGCGGTAGTTTGAACAATCTCGCCATCATTTAGCTGAAAATACAGCGATCGCTCTTTTGGGTCACTACAAGGGCGATCGGCAAGTATTGTTGATGATGTGTCGGTGCCTGGCGCTGGGTGAAAACGCACCCTACCGCAGAAGTGTCGGTCTAGAGCGATCGCACTTTACACCAGGGCGAACGCAGATGCTTGTCGCTTAGCATGAATATTTTTCATGTGTTTCTTCACTGTATTGATAGTGATATAAAGCTTAGTAGCAATTTCTTTGTAGGTGTAGTTGTTTCTGTAGAGAAACCAAATTTCTGCTTCTCGTCGTGTCAATTCAAATTTTTGAACTTCAGTGAGTACTATGTGTCTGAGAGATTCGCTTTGATTTTGTATAGTTACTAATAAACAAGGTACATCAAAACCATCCAAATCAATTAGCCTAACTCGAATCCGAAAAATGTTTGACTTGTCAAGTATAATTTCATCTGAGAAAATAATCAGTTTGTCAGAAAAGCAAGATTGATTGCTAAGTAATGATTCGCAAAGATTCCAAATAGCTGGTGGGACAAAATTAGCCTGATAATTTTCTTGATTAAATTGACAAAAAAATTGATGAGCAGAACCATTGGCATGAAGCAGTTTTCCAGTATTACTTAAAATAAAAATCCCATCTTCTAAGCCTTCAATGACTTCTTGTAAAAAATTAGAACGCTGCAAATCATAGTTGATATTTTCTAACTGTTGTGTTTCAACTAATGTTTTTGTAAGAGTCATCATAGTAAATATTTTAATATCTCAACTGTAGTATTCATGGCGCTTAGATATACATCATGAATTTTTTAGATAGTTACGCGAATAAAGTTGTTATTGAGAAGGCAGGAGGCAGAGGGCAGAAGGTTTTATTAAGAAGGGGATTCAGACCTCTCCTTAATAAGAGCGACCAAATTTTTAATTTAGTCGGGGTTTTTAACCCTTGTTTCCTTCTCTACGAGACGCTGCACGAACGGTCACAGCAGTTCTTACAGAAGCCAGAATTCCCTTCTGCCTCCTGCCTTTCTTTGATAATTACAAATCAATTCCGCTCACAAAATGAAATTTAAGTATTGTTTTTTACAACTATTCAAACAATACTTAAATTTCACAGTTTGTGTAGTTTTTTAGAATTAACTTAGGCATGATTTAGATACAACTCTAAAATTGCCTATTTCGGAAGCCGCCTTTAATACATTTACGATTCCCGCCGCAGTTTTGATGTCTGTTGACTCATACCAAGTTGCATTCGAGCAATTAAGCAACAATTGAAAATATGCAACTTTTATCGGGTGCTGGAGGCAGTCGCTAGTGATATGCTTCTCTTAAAAAGCTTGCATAATTAGCCCGAACCGTCATAGTAGTAGGATGACTGACACCTAAAGTCCGTTCGCAAATTTTCAAAGCTTGCTCAAACAAAGGTTTGGCTTTTTTATAGCGTCTTGTATGACGGTAGAGTGCTGCTAGATTATTCAGACTAATGGCGACATCAGGATGATTTCCTAGCAGGCGTTTTCTCATTTCCAAAGCTTGCTGATACAGTGGTTCGGCTTTGCTATAGCGTCCTGTAGACTCGTAGAGTTGTCCTAAATTGTTCAGGCTAGTAGCAATATCGGTATGTTCTGCTCCCAGCAAACGTTTTCTCAGTTTTAAAGCCTGCTTCAGCAAAGGTTCAGCTTGGCGGTAGCGTTGTGTATAACAGTAGAATGCTGCTAAATTGTTCAGGCTAGTGGCGACATGGGAATGTTCTTCGCCCACTAGGCGTTTCCACAGTTCTAAAGCTTGCTGATACAAAGATTCGGCTTCGCTATAGCGTCCTGTAAATTCGTAAATTAATGCTAAATAGCTTAGAGTAGTGGCGACATCGGTATGTTCTTCTCCCAGCAGGCGTTTTCTCAGTTCTAAAGCTTGCTCCAGCAAAGGTTCGGCTTCGCTATAGCGTCCTGTAGATTCGTATAGTGCTGCTAAATTGTTCAGGCTAGTGGCGACATCAAGATGGTTGTCTCCCAACAGGCGTTTTCTCAGTTCTAAAGCTTGCAGATACAAGGGTTCGGCTTGATTGTACCGTCCTGTAGATTCGTAGAGTGCTGCTAAATTGTTTAGACTAGCAGCGACATAAGAATGTTCTAAACCAAGATAATTTTGAGTCAGTTTTACACAGCGTTGCAACCAGGGTTCTGCTTGCTGATAAAGTCCTTGACCTTGATAAAACCAGGCTAATTTAGTAAACAGAGTAATCAGATTTTCATTATTGAGATACTGGCATAGGTGGTTTGCAACTTCCGTAATGTGCGGAATATGGGGAGTGAGGTTGAGAATATCTTCAGGGCTAGGCTGTTGGGGAATTAGCTTTGCTACCTCTAACATCATTGCTGCAAATTTAGTTTTTGCTTCATCCGCCTCAGTTGACTGATTCAACTTTATTTGGAAAAGTTGCCGAATTAGAGGATTTAAACGATAAAATTCTTTACTTTTTTGTTGTAGCAAATGCAATTCTAGTAAATCGGCTATGGCTTTTTTATTAAGTTTTTGTTTTTTGTCATCTTCTATTGTTTCTATAGATAAAGGAATGTCAGCTAAAGCACACAAACTTAGCAAACAGCCAAAGCTTTGGGCATTCTCATCCAACTGTTCCCAACTCAATTCAAAAACTTCAGCTACAGCATATTTATAAGGTATCAATAAGTTAGCATTGACTACTGCTTGACGTTCCTCTCGCTTTTTTTCTAACCGCTTGAGCAGTGTTTTCAGAGATAAATCTGGCATTTTATCGAGATATCGCCCCACTAACTCTAACGCTAAAGGCAAGTATCCCAAAAACTTACAAATTCTTCTCGCAACCCAAGCTTCTTGTTGCAGTCGTTCTCGAACCACCAGCGATTTTAATAATTTCATCGCCGCCAATGGTTTGAGGACATCCAAATCGCTATTATATTTCGCCTTCAGGTGAGCTTGTAACTTTTCAAGTTTGCCCTGACTGTTGGAAATAGCTAATTCAGGAGAATTCTGGGCGAACTTGTCATATAGTTCGCCCATCCATTTTGTGAAAGCAGCAATATCAACGTTTAATTCGCTGGCAAGTTTAGCTTCTCTTTTACCTAAGTTTTCAGTCTGAAAATAGTTTACAAAAGCTGCCGTTTGCTCCAGAGATAGGCCATTAGTAGCTGCTTCTTTGGCTAGAAAATTAGCCCATTGCATAAATAGTTTGTGTAATTTATTTTTGATTCTACTTTGTCTCGATTTTAAAATCTCCTTTGTTTGAGGTAAAGATACATTGCACAGAAATGATTTAAAAGCAGTGACTGACTTTAGCCATCGCTAGTTGAGCTTCTGAAGGTGAAAGTTGAGCTTCTGAAGGTGAAAGTTGAGCTTCTGAGGGTGAAAGTTGAGCTTCTGAAGGTGAAAGTTGAGCTTCTGAAGGTGAAAGTTGAGCTTCTGAAGATGAAAGTTGAGCTTCTGAAGGTGAAAGTTGAGCTTCTGAAGATGAAAGTTGAGCCTCAGAAGGTGAAAGTTGAGCTTCTGAGGGTGAAAGTTGAGCTTCTGAACCTCAAATTTGGCATTTGGGACTCAAAACGACTAAGCGATGTCTACGACGGGGTAAGCCTACGCTCTATTTTTTACTGTACTTTGGATATGAGGGGGCATGAGAATCGAACCGCAAAAGACGCGAAGCAAGAGACAAGAGAAAGCGTTGCCCCTTGAAGTTACAATTGATGGGCGATCGCTTTTAAACTTTAAACTACAACTGTTGTGTGGCATCAATTTGGTGTAGTTTTGGGAGAAAGGGGGCGATCGTTAGCGATATGCTTCTCTTAAAAACCTTTCATAATTTCCCCGCACCATGATTGTATCGGGATGACCTACACCTAAAGTACGTTCACAAATTGTCAAAGCTTGCTGATACAGGGGTTCAGCTTCACTGTAGCGTCCTGTAGAATCGTAGAGTACTGCGAGATTGTTCATGCTAGCAGCGACATCGGGATGGTTGTCTCCCACTAAGCGTTTTTTCAGTGACAAAGCTTGCAGATACAGAGGTTCGGCTTCGCTGTAGCGTCCTGTAGAATCGTAGAGTGCTGCGAGATTGTTCATGCTAGCAGCGACATCGGGATGGTTGTCTCCCACTAAGCGTTTTTGAAGTTCCAAAGCTTGCTGATACAAAGGTTCGGCTTGGCTGTAGCTTTCTGTAGAAAAGTAGAGTGCTGCGAGATTGTTCATGCTAGTGGCGACATCGGGATGGTTGTCTCCCAGTAAGCGTTTTTGAAGTTCCAAAGCTTGCTGATACAAAGGTTCGGCTTGGCTGTAGCGTCCTGTAGAACGGTAGAGTTCTGCGAGATTGTTCAGGCTAGTGGCGACATCGGGATGGTTGTCTCCCAGTAAGCGTTTTTGAAGTTCCAAAGCTTGCAGACACAAAGGTTCGGCTTGGCTGTAGCGTCCTGTAGAACGGTAGAGTCCTGCCAGATTGTTCAGGCTAATGGCGACATCGGGATGTTCTTCTCCAGTAAGCGTTTATTCAGTGACAAAGCTTGCTGATACAGAGGTTCAGCTTCGCTGTAGCGTCCTGTAGAACGGTAGAGTCCTGCGAGATTATTCAGGGTATTGGCAACATCGGGATGTTCATCTCCCAGTAAGCGTTTATTCAGTGACAAAGCTTGCTGATACAGAGGTTCAGCTTCGCTGTAGCGTTCTGTAGAATCGTAGAGTCTTGCGAGATTATTCAGGGTATTGGCAACATCGGGATGTTCTTCTCCGAGTAAGCGTTTTCTCAGTGACAAAGCTTGCTGATACAAAGGTTCGGCTTGGCTGTAGCTTTCTGTAGAAAAGTAGAGTCCTGCGAGATTATTCAGGCTATTGGCAACATCGGGATGTTCTTCTCCGAGTAAGCGTTTTCTCAGTGACAAAGCTTGCTGTAACAGGGATTCGGCTTGGCTGTAGCGTCCTGTAAAAGAGTAGAGTAATGCGAGATTGTTCAGGCTAGTGGCAACATGGAGATGTTCATCTCCCGGTAAGCGTTTTGTCAGTGACAAAGCTTGCTGATACAGGGGTTCGGCTTGGCTGTAGCGTTTTGTAGAAAAGTAGAGTAATGCGAGATTGTTCAGGCTAGTGGCAACATCGGGATGTTCATCTCCCAGTAAGCGTTTTGTCAGTGACAAAGCTTGCTGTAACAGGGGTTCAGCTTCGCTGTAGCGTCCTGTAGAAGAGTAAAGTGCTGCGAGATTGTTCAGGCTAATGGCGACATCGGGATGTTCTTCTCCCAGTAAGCGTTTTCTCAGTGACAAAGCTTGCTGTAACAGGGGTTCGGCTTGGCTGTAGCGTCCTGTAGAAAAGTAGAGTACTGCAAGATTGTTCAGGCTAGTGGCAACATCGGGATGTTCTAAACCAAGACGATTTTTAGTGACTTTTTCACACTGCTGCAACCAAGGTTCTGCTTGCTGATAAAGTCCTTGGCCTTTATAAAACCAGCCTAAGCCTGTGAAAGTCCAAATTAAATCCTCGCTGCTGAGATATTGGGATAGGTGGGTTGCAACTTCTGCAAGGTGAGGGATACATGGAGTGAGGTTGAAAATATCTTCAAGGTTAGGCTGATCAGGAATTTGCTTTGCTACCTTTACCATGTCCGCTACAAAAGCAGTTTTTACCTTATGGGCCTCACTTGACTCATCCAACTTCATTTGGAAAAATTGCCGAATCAGTGGATGTAGACGATAAATTCCTTTACTTTGCCATTGTATTAAATGCAGTTTCCGCAACTGGGCTATAGCTTTCTCCGTGAGTTCTTGTGCATCTTCATCTTCTACCGCCTCAACAAAAAAAGAAATATCAGCCAAAGCATACAAACTCAGCCTACAGCCTAAGCGTTGTGCATTTTCATCCAACTGTTCCCAACTCAATGAAAAAGCTTCTGCCACACCATATTCATAACGCATTAATGGGTTAGCATTAGCTACTGCTTCGTGTTCCAGTCGCTTTTTCTCTAGCCGCTTCAGCAGTTTTTCCAGAGATAAATCTGGCATTGTATCCAGATATCGCCCCACTAACTCCAACGCCAAAGGTAAGTATCCCAAGAATTTACAAATTTTTCTTGCAACCCAAGCCTCGCTTTTCAGCCGTTGTCTATCAACCAGCGATTTTAATAATTTCATCGCCGCCAATGGTTTGAGAACATCCAAAGGCAATTGCAGCAAAGTTCTATCAAACCCCAAGCGGGTTGTCAGCAATACTTTAAACCGGGATGATTCTGGTGGTAAATAAGGCTGAACCTGTTTTTTGTAGTCGGTGACATCATCAAACACCAGCAGCACTTCACCTTGTTGCCAATTCTGCCAGCAGTATCTCAGCCTATCTGCTAATTCCCACTCATCCGGTGCAATGAGTTTAAATTTTAATTCCGCAAATCTGAGAATTTGAATTCCGATATCTATTCCCTGTGCTGATAACCAGCAAACTCCACCTTGATATTTCTGCAAATGCTTTTTGGCATATTGGGTAGCGAGTTCTGTTTTCCCGACTCCACCCATACCCCCCACAGCTACAATTGCAACTTGCCGAGATGTTTGTAATGAGGAATGCAGTTCTTCTAATTCCGCCTCACGTCCCACAAATTTTTCAAATGGAACAGCAGGGGGAATATTTTGATGAATTTCTTTAATTGTCGGTTGTACATCTTGCCCGCCATTATATTTGTTTATCAGGCAAGCCCGTAACTTTTCCAGCTTACCGCGACTGTTAGAAGTGGCTAATTGAGGATAACTCTTCGCGAACTTGTCATATACCTCAGCCATCCGCTTTTTGAAAGCAGCCGCACCAATGTTTAATTCGCTGGCAAGTTTCGCCTCACTCTTTCCTGAGTTTTCAGTCTTTAAACGCTCTACCAAAGCTGCCGTTTGCTCTGGGGATAAGCTATTAGTAGCAGCTTCAGTGGCTAAAAAATCAGCCCATTCCATAGACAGCTTGTGAGATTTCTTCTCGATTCTACTTCATTTCTACTTTCGTTCTACTTTGTCTCGATTTCTATGGAATCTCCTCTTCTTTTAGCAGGAATACCATTTGTATACAAACATTTAGAAGAGGTTCAGCCATGAAAACTGTCTTAACAACTCCAGTCAACGCTAATCAAATCACCCAAACTTCGCAATTAATCCCCGCCTCACCAACATTAGTAGAAAATCCATCTACTTGGATGCGAAACGGGGACAGTCCCAGCGAAATCATCCTTGCAGTGGCAATTTTGACTTCAGTATCCATCGCCGGAATTGCCTCTGTGATTGTTGCAATTACGGGTTTAGTTAAAACTTTAGTACGTCCAACAAACAAAAAAACCAAGTAAAGAAACTGCTAAAGGCAAATTCTTCACTTCGTTGTTATCCCGCCTCAGAATCAATTCCAAGGCTAATAGCTTAAGTCCGTTCAAACGGACTAAATTTTAGTTATGGCTGGAGGCAGGAGATAGAAGGCAGGAGGCAGGAGGTAGAACTATTATTATTCCTAGTAATTCACGCTTGCCATTTTGTCCTAAAGGGTGTGGCTACAGCGATAATTTGAGTCAGTTTTAACTGACTTCTGCTGTTAGCCTACGATTTAAATCCCAGGTGGGCTGATGGTATCGCCTGTAATTTGAGCCTTTGAGCCTCTGAACTCGAACGTTGAGCCTTTGAACTTCAGCGTTGAGCCTTTGAACCCGAACGTTGAGCCTTTGAACTCCAACGTTGAGCTTCTGAACCTCGAAGTTGCACCTTTGAACTCCAACGTTGAGCTTCTGAACCTCGAAGTTGCACCTTTGAACTTGAACGTTGAGCCTCTGAACCTCGAAGTTGCACCTTTGAACTTGAACGTTGAGCCTCTGAACCTCGAAGTTGCACCTTTAATCCTCGAAGTTGCACCTTTACCCCTCAAGTTTCAAGTTTAGTACTCAAAACAGTTAGATAAATACTGTATTCCCCCTGCCTCCTGCCCCGTTATACTAAGGTGACTGATTTGACGCCCACTTCAACCACTGCCCAAAGGATCTAAAAAAATTCAACCGATGAACTCCAGGCGCACGGGCGGCGGCGAGTCCATCAACGGCGACTAATGCAGCGTATTGCAAACCTAAAAAACTATCAACTGCGGCATAAGGGCCACCAAGGGTAATCGCCCCTGCTGCATACACCTGTCCTCTGTCGCTACGCATTTCTACTAATTCAAAATTGTTCGCTACACCCAATCGCCCCAGGTGATTCAGTGGTAAGTTGTAATGTTTGACAAAATCTTCTAGTAGGGGACTAGCATTTACTTTGGCATCCAGTCCAGTAGCATCAATAATAAAGTCAGCCATCAACTTCATTTCCCCAAAGCTTTTTTCTCGGATATGGGTAATAGTCCGGTTTTGGGGATCTCGTTCCACATTCAGCACTTCACCGAAGGTAATTTGATACCAGCCTTCGCTTAAACCTTGGGCAGTAATGTCCTGCCAATCATGTCTGTCGGCAGTGGTGGTACCACCCCAGTCTGCTAGTAAGCTTTTGCGTTCATCGGGGCTAGCTTTTTCTAACATTGCCCGGAGTTCGCCGCCCCAACAAGCTTTCGGCCAGTTAAAGGGTTGAAATTCGTAATGATTTTTGACTACGCGCTGGGCATTTTGAAATTTGTTGCCTTGGGGTTTAGGCGATCGCATTAAATGCAAAACTGAAATATTCCGATTTCGCTTTCTGGCTTCATAAATCCGCTGTACAATCCGCGAAGCCACAATTCCCCGTCCCCGAATCAATACTGTACCACCCTGTTGCTCTAGTTGCTGATAAACGCCATCGTGTGCTTCGTAAGCATTCACAACAGATTTAAAGTCTTGATATTTTTCTCTATAAGCTTGCAAATCTGGGAGAAACTGAATTGCCGGATATCCAGTAGCTAAATGTAAATAACGACTAACTAAAAAAGCGTAATTTCCTGGGGCGCGAGAATAGGCTACGCAATACCTGCCATCATCTGTTTTGCGAATTGCCCGAACTCGCCCATAGCGATAAATTTGGTTCCAGCCAATGCGCTTGGCCTCTCTGTCTATAGAATTGAAGACGTTAGCGGCACGCGGTGTATAAGTTTCGGCAAATGTTGGTTCAGCAAACACCTGCCATAAATATTTCAATGCTGAATTTATTTGTCCCTTGGTGAAGTCATTCCAAGCTTCGCGCAAGGCATAACTAGGCCAGCCCCAAATATTATCAGGACAAGAATCAGAATTTGAGCGCAGTCTTTCATATAAAGGAATTTGGGAGTTCAGACACAGGCGCTTATAACGGGCATAAGGTTCGGCTTCTAATCCTACAGCTACAATCTTGTCAGCACGCACACCACTAATTCGCAGCAAATCAACCCAAATAAAGTTACCCAGTCCCGCCCCGATCGCTAGATAATCAAATTCATCCACTGGCAGTCCAGTAGCATAAAGCGCTTGCACGGGAACTTTTTCTGCTTGAAAAACTGGTGGCGGAAAATTGGTGCCTGCGGAGATTCCAGGCTGAACTACAGGCAAACTGGGGTCTGGAGTATTGGTATTTGGGTTAAAGCGAATCGTTGAAGGGGGGCTGGTATCTGGTTCGGTAAAACTAGGTGCAAACTTGACTGTAATCACATAGGGGCCAATTTGCAACGTATCGCCATTAGTCAGAACACTGCGCTTTTGTTGTATACCGTTGACATAGACACCGTTAACGCTGCCTTGGTCAATCACCACCAAATGATTGAGTTCCCAGTCAACTAGGGCATGGTAGCGAGAAACTTCATTACTATTGAGCAGCATCCTTGAAACCCGCTGTCCTGCTACTTCAGCAGGTAACCGGGCAAATTCCCGACCAAAGGCGATCGGTATACTCAACATTGGTTCTCGTCGTTCTCCAGTTGCTGGATCTTCCCAACTTAATTGGATTTGTAGCTGATTAGTCATTTGTCATTTGTCATTTGTCATTTGTCATTGGGCATTGGTTATTAATTCTTATCTCTGACTCCCCACACTCCCCACACTCCCATCCCCCTAACTACCCGGTGCTACTAACACACTCACAGCCGCAGCCAAAGAAGTCCCACACCAAGGACAGCCAATTTGCAGATACTCTGGCGGGGAAACTTTGTGACATTTGGGACATTCTAAGCCATAAACTCCTGGCGGTGGTGTGGGGGGTGTTAGTGAATGGTGATGATGGTGATGTCCGCTATTCACTGGTTTGGGGTTGACCGCTGGGGGTTGCGGTGGCACTAAAATTGTTGCCGGAATGTTGTTGGAAACACCAGTAACTTTGAGTTGTATTTGTCCTAAAGAGATAATAGTGCCGTCAGTTAAAGGCATTTCACCTTGGACTAGTTGCCGTCCATCGACTAGGGGGGGATTTTGCGATCGCAAGTTCCTAACGTAAAAGCGCTGTTGCTGGTTATGAAAAAATATTTCAATATGCAAACCAGATACAGTAGGATTATTCAGAACAATATCGCACCGCTGAGGATCGCGACCGATGCGGACAGTACCAGGATTTTTACTTGGTTGTTGCTCGTAAATGTTCTCAGTTTTACCTTCACCTGCATCGTGCCACTGTAAAGTTAGTGCGTTCATTGTTCTAACTTCTTAATTGGTATTTAGTTACTTCAACTTGTTTCTGTGCGATTCCTAACATGATTTACTAGGTGCAAGCAAGTATTTAAAAAAAACTTCAATAACCTTTATCTTGCTGATGCTAATTTATCAGCAATGCGTGTAGTTTCTGGCAAGCGATATTTCGGCGTGCAGCGTAATACATACTCAATTGCTGTAGGTAGACTGATTCGATGGCCACTGGAGATGTACAAGGGTTTTACTCCTGTGCGCGATCGCAAAACTGCTCCAATTATTTCACCTTGATGGATTAGCGATCGCCAGCTACCTCTGGTTTCTGGCAATTCTTCATGCTTACCGATTAACAATGATTTAGCTACACCAATTGACGGTATATCCACAAGTAACCCCAAATGGCTTGCTATACCAAATCTCCGAGGATGGGCAATTCCCTGGCCGTCGCACAGAATTAGATCTGGTGTTGTTTTAATCTTCTCTAAAGCATCTAGGACAGCGGGAATTTCCCGAAATGAAAGGAAACCAGGAATATAAGGAAAGGTTGTAGGACGGTGCGCTAGGCTTGTCTCAATTATTTGCAAATCAGGAAAACTCAGTACTGCTACAGCTGCACGGCTAATGGTGCCATCAGCTTCAAAACCCATATCCACTCCAGCAACGTACTGCACGGGTTCTTGCAGTCGATCCGATGTAATTACCTGATTTCGCAACTGTTCTTGGATAGCTATGGCTTCGTCCACTGTCGAAGGCCAAGTATGATGTTGATAAATCTTCATATTTTAAATTGATTTGAAAAAGTATTTTTTCCGAAATTGTTAGTGACAGCGGTGTATCTACAAATTAGATTATTTATTCAACTTGTATCATTTATTGGGAAGGTATAGCCAAACGACTATATCACTTAATTTACCAGAACAAATATGCGTAACAATAGCCGGATTCCTAGCAATAACTTGAAATATAGCTTTTATCTTGTTGGAGGAATAAGTTTATTAATTCTGGCAATAATTATCCGCCCTTTTACTATTGTGAATGCAGGCGAACGGGGCGTTATTATGAAATTTGGTAAAGTCCAGGATCGAGTTTTAGATGAAGGTATTCACCCAATTCTACCGATTGTGACATCAGTCAAAAGATTGAGTGTGCGCGTGCAGCAAAATACTTTTCAATCTGATGCTGCTTCTAAAGACCTCCAGAAACTCACAACACAAATCGCTGTTAACTGGCATATCGAGCCGAACCGAGTCAATAAAGTTTTTCAACAAGTTGGGGAGCAAGAGCAAATTATTACAGGAATCATCACTCCAGCTGTATCTGAAGTTTTGAAAGCAGCAACATCTAAGAAAACAGCTGAAGAAATTATTACTAAGAGAACTGAACTTAAAGAAGAAATTGATAATACTCTGAAAACTCGTTTGGCAGCATATAGTTTAATAGTAGATGATGTTTCTTTAGTAGACTTTGCCTTTTCTCCAGAGTTTGGTAAAGCTATTGAATCCAAACAAATAGCAGAACAAGAGGCCAAACAGGCTGGATTTATTGCCCAAAAGGCAACTCAAGAAGCTCAAGCAGAAATTAATCGTGCTAAAGGTCAAGCAGAAGCGCAAAGATTACAGAGGTTAACTTTAACTCCAGAATTATTGCAGAAGCAAGCAATAGAAAAATGGGATGGTCGTTTTCCAATGGTGATTGGTGGTAACGGCTCAGTACCATTAATTAATATTAATCCTACCAATTTGGCAAGTACAGAAAATAAATAGTAATTTTTGGCAATGTTATTTAAGCCCCTTAAAAGGGAATCCTGAGAATATAAGTTTATTTTCTCAGGTTTTTTCTTTTACTAGCTATGACTCAGCTAAATATTGTGGAACTTGCAAAACAGGGAGATGTAGAGGCGATCGCATCTCTGATGAACCGCCATCTACAACCCAAAGGGATTACTGCAAAAGTTGCCTTCAAGGATGCTTACTTGGAGGTAATACTAGAATCTGCTGAAGTACCAAATCAGCAAACCTTGGTCGCATTTGTCCGTAAAGGATTAACTAAATTAGGGGCTGCGTCTGTTCAAAAAGTAAAGGTTTACGGACAGCAAAACGGTAAAATTTTTTATGCTTGGATTAAAGATTTTGATTTAGGAATAACAGAAGCTCACCCAGAATTAGAGGATAATCAACAGTCTAGCAGTAATCCTCAAAATTTAACTGTTTCTATTAACTTAAGTGGTGATATTGCCCGTGAATTAAAAAGTCAAGATTTTGAAAGTATTGCTAATAAAATTATAAATGATATTCTTTACTCTTGTCATGATGTTTTTATTGAAAAAGTAAGTATTAGTAATGAAAATTGTATAATTTCAAAAGAGCGTTAGTCTTCAGTTTTTTAGCATAAATTTAAAAAAAGAGTTTAATTGCAATAAAATTAATAAAAATATATAAGAATTCAATATATAGTTAGAAGTTTTATGAATATATTGTGTTGCTTTCACCTGTAAATGGGGAATTCTAAGATAAATGATAATTTATCAGATTTTCGCATTTATTAGTTATGACACAACCGAATCTTTTAGAACTTGCTAAACAGGGAGATACACAAGCGATCGCTTCAGTAACCAATTATCTTTTGCAACCAAAAGGTATTACTGCTAAAGTCTTATTTAAAGATGGCTGTTTACAGATAATGCTGGAATCTTCTCAAGTACCCGAACAAGAATCATCAGTTACTTTGATTCGTAAATTAATAATCAAGTTAGATATTTCATCTATTAAATCTATAAAGATATGTGGAAAAAAACTCGGAGAAACTTCAGCAGCTTGGATAGATTATTTCAATTTGACTCTTGAGAATAACGAGATTAAAAAACATTCTAGTGTTTCAGAAGCGACTAAACAAGAAAAATCCAGAACCCTCTCTCAAATATGGCCTATTTGGTTTCCTTATCCTAGTTCTTGGTTCAGGGCTATTGTTCTAGTTCCGATAGCATTTCCTGGTACACGTTTGATAGTCTTTGGATTACTTGGAGTATTGCTATCAGTTTTGGGAAACATTCCGGGATTATTAATATTCTCTGTTTTATTTGGCTTATTAATACCATCATTTTTTCTAGCATTTATTTACCATATTTTTTGGTTTATTTGGCAAAAAGATAAATCAGATCGTAAATTGGCTAAATGGATGCCTAGTTTGAAAAGTTTATGGTCAGGGTTTTACGGCACATTTGTGATAGGAATATCATTTTTAATAATCTTGAGTATATTTTCTGAATTAGCTTTTTTTAATTGCAAATCGTATTATAAAATTTCGGAATACTTCTATGGTTGTACTGGGCATTTAACTGGACGTGTAGCAAAAGAAATTTTTTATAGTATTGAAACTAATAATTTTTTAAATAAAGACTGGTTCATAATTTGGATTATAACTGCGGCATATCTCTACCAATTAGAACTATTAGCCAGAAAATGTCTGCTTCCTCAAATAAAAAGTTTTCTGATAAATTTTCAACAGAAGGAAAAAAAATACAGTGTCGATCGCACAGATTTAGAAGTCGATAAACTGCGTGGTGATATGGGTCTAACTCAAATCAAAAAAGGGAAAAAACAGCACTTTACTGTATTGTCAATATATCAAACAAATCGTAAATCAGTTAAAAAAATTAATAATCAACTTTTAAGAATTATTTTAATTTTTTTAGTTGGGATAGGAATATATTTATTGGCAACCATTATCATCAAAGAAAAATCAGAAATTTATTTACCCTCTCAAAATTTATTACCAACTCCATTGGCAACAGTAATTACACCCCAAACTGATACATTCAGAGAGGCGGTAAATAAAGCAATTAATGCAGCTAACCTCACTCAATCAGCAAAATCTCTAGATGAATGGAAGACTGTTGTGAGTGAATGGCAAGAAGCGATCGCACTTATGAAAAATGTGTCATTTTCTAGCCCAAATTATCCAATAGCCCAACAAAAAATCAGAGAATATCAAAAAAATCTTAACTACGCTCAGAAAAATACTGTTAGCAAGAAGTAAAGCGATCGCCCCTGAAAGCTAAACTAAAAATACAAGTGCGTTCGCCTTTGGCGTTGGCGTAGCCATCGCTTTTTGAGTATGAAATTATTCACAAAACTAATCCCAGGATAGATTTATTGTCTGAAATTAATTTTTCCTAGCTAAGATTTTACAATAAAAGTAATTTTGTCCCCAAAGCCAATCATGACAGAAGCAAAGACGCGGCGTAATTTTCTAATTACCAGTGTTGCTGTTACCAGTGGTATTGTGGCCACTAACGCTTTACAGCAAAATACTACTAACACTACCACACAACAAAATACTATCAATACCGTGACACCACCAGCAACGATGCCAGAACGAGTGTTGGGACGCACGGAAGTAAATGTGCCTATATTCGGCTTGGGAGGAGCAGGACAAACGCCGCTATCCTGGGAAGGAAGAGAAGCTGATGCTGCCAAAATTATTCAAAAAGCGCTAGAACTTGGGATTCGCTACTTTGATACTGCTGCAAGTTATGGGCCTAGTGAAGATTATCTAGGCAAAGTGCTACCACCCCATCGTTCAAAGCTGTTTCTGGCCAGCAAAACCGATCGAAGAGACCGGGATGGTGCATGGCGAGAATTAGAGCGATCGCTCAAACGTCTGAATACAGATTACCTCGATTTGTGGCAATTACATCACGTCTCTTTTGTTGAAGAACTCGATACCATCTTTAGTCCAGCTGGCGCAATTCGAGCTTTAGAAGAAGCCATACAACAAAAACTCGTCCGCTTCGCAGGTATTACCGGACATCACGATCCTCAGATAATTGCCGAAGGGTTGCGTCGCTATCCTTTCCACACCACACTGATTCCTGTGAATGCTGCTGACAAACACCACCCACGTCCATTTATCCCGGTAGTTCTACCAGTTGCTCAACAAAAAAATGTGGGTGTAATTGCCATGAAAGTCCCGGCTTATGGTCGCCTATTTAAATCAGGTGGATTAACAGGTATGCAACAAGCTTTGGGATATACAATGTCTCAGCCTGGAGTGCATTGTTGTATAATTGCCGCAGAGACAACTGCACAACTAGAGAATAATGTCAAGATAGCACGTGCTTTTGTACCCCTCAAAGAGCAAGAATTGAAAGCGATCGCAGGGCAAACTGCTAGTATTTGGGAAGATAGTACGTTTTTCCGTGCTTGGACATAAAGAACTAAGCTGTTACACATTTAACTTCTACATCTTTTCCTGTTGACACTTGACGGTTAACTGTTAACCCTCAGCAGTCAATAAACCTCATTCATTAGTTGCTGCTTCTAGCCAAACTTCCACATCATCTGCTAGCAACTTTTGTGCAGCTTCTAGCATTGATGCTGCGATGTCTTTCAGGTCTTCCCGATTGTTCAAGTAAGTTTTCAAGGCTTCCATTGGGTCAATGCTACTACTCGCACTCAATTCCGGAATTCGAGGCCTGGCTAATTGACTCACTAATTCTGCTTGGATAGTGTAGGTGTGAGCTGGACTCAAAGCAGTATGTAGAGAGGAACTTTCAATTAAATCCATCTGCTCAGAGCGGAGTTTATAAATCAGCCGCACTACAGCATCTTCAATGTCATACTTGGCGATCGCTTTGATTAATACCGCTTGAGGATCGTCTGCTTTGGAGACATCCACTTCAATTGTGCAAAAATCCCGAACTAGTAACGGACAGAATTCCCACTCTGCTTTACCCCGCTCCAGTTCAATCATTACATAGCCTTTGTCTTCTTTTTCTTCACTAAAATCTACCCGCTCAATACTACCTGGATAAATCACTGGGGGGTTATTAGATTTATTCAAATTTTGATGACGATGGACATGTCCTAAGGCTACATAATCAAAACAAGGTCGCGTCAATAAAGATAGCGGTAGAGTAAAGCCTTTACCCACTGCCAAGTAGCGTTCTGCTCCCAAGGTAGCATTGTCAGCCATCAAGTGAGCCAAAAGTACAGTTGGCACGTCGGGGTCAAGACGGCGAATTTCGCCTTCTATAACAACTTGCAAGCGTTCCGTTAACAGTTGGTTGACTTCCGCTAAAGACAAACCCTCAGTTTCTTGACGAGTCATCAACGTGGAACGAGTCAGCCAAGGAAGCGTAATTACTTGCACTTTGCCATTGACGGTTTCTATGGAGTGTGTGGTTAATGTATCACCGACAATAAAACCAGGCACTCCCAAGGTGCGGTAAATACATAAACTCGCTCCTCCTAGTCCTTGGGAATGTTGGTCGTGATTCCCCACTAACAGCACTGTCGGAATATTGGCATCTACCAGACGGCGAAACTGGCTAGCAAAAGCTTGTTGTACGTAAGGTGGTGGTGTGGCATCTGGAAAAGCATCGCCACCGAATATCACCAAATCTACGGGATCTGCGATCGCTCGGTCAATACATCGAGATAATGTATTGACAAAATCCTCCAATCGTGTATTTAATCCAGTTGCGGGATTAATTCGTCCGTGGGAAAAGCCGCTTCCCATGTGGATGTCGGAAAGGTGGAGGATTTTGATCATATTTGTCCTTTGTCTTTAGTCATTTGTCTTTGAAGTTCTAATCTCACAAAGCCCAATCTCAGACTTATCTCTTTGTTTAATACTAATGACAAATGACTAATAGACTAATAACTAAATATGAATTCCACATTCTGTTTTATCACTTCCCCGCCAGCGTCCAGCACGTTCGTCTTCGCCATCTGCTACTTTGGTGGTGATGGGTTTGTCGCCGATGCTGGGATAACCTTGGTCGTGTAAGGGATTGTAGATGACTCCGTGTTCAGCCACGTAAAGCCAGCTGTCTTTGCGTGTCCAGGCAGCTATGGGATTTACTTTCAAACGATTCTTGCCGTCTAATTCAAATATGGGCATATTAGCACGGGTTACTGCTTGGTCGCGGCGGCGTCCAGTGATCCAAGCGACGCTGTTGAGCTCGTCTAAACCCCTTTGTAATGGTTCAACTTTGGTAATTTCGTGGAATTTGAGAATATCCTTGTCCCAGAGTGCATTGCCATACTTGGCTTCAAAAGCTTCGGGGCTGTCTGCGTCTAGAGTTTTGTAAGTTTTTAGATCCAGATTGTATATTTGTTTGGCTTTAGCAACTAATTCTAGGGTTTCATCAAAGTGGTAGAGCGTATTGAGAAATATCACAGGAACCGGAAACTTGAGTTCGCTGTAAAGAATATGGGTAATTACCATGTCATCCACATTAAAGGCGCTGGTTTGCACCAGTCCTGTGGGGATATTTTCTATAGACCATGCCAAGATTTGTTTGGGGGTGGCAGTTTCAAATTCCTGGTTTAATTTTTCTAAGTCAAAAGCGATCGTTTCGTTTTTAGATGCTGTGGAAACTGTCATGGTAATTTTCTGTTGAAATATTTTCTACCTTGATTAAGATTTATTTTACTCTATAAAGGCGCGTATTCCGCTAGGAGATCAGGTAATTATGGTATTCGGAAATTACTACACTGTGGGGAATGAGGAGCCTTGCTAAAAACGTTTTCGTTAGCTGCGGTTAGGAGCAGGCGTACAAGCGGCACACCACCCGCTATGAATGAAATAAACAAGTCAAATCCTCTTTCCTTCTGCCTCCTGTCTTGTTTCTTCAAGTTAGGAGTTATTCTGCTTTTATAGGTTTGCCCATGTGCCCAATGCTACTATTAAGCATTAAATAAGTAAAAACTACAGTCTTTATGAAGAAACTTTACGCTAATTTAAGTTTTACAGGGTTTTTATGGATATATATACTGATTTTGATATGGTTAAGAAACAGTTAACCAAAAGGACTTTTACTTAAATGAATAATTCAAAATTTCGCAATCCACTGAGTGAATCTATAATTATGGGCGCTTTAATCGCGTTAACCAGCGTTAGTGTGATCGCGATAGCGAACCTTTTCTAAAATAAAAAATTCTAATTTTAATAACAAAACTTTACATAGCCCTGCTCAAAACTGAGTAGGGTTTTTAGATTTTTTTACAGGTCTGGCACTAATGACCTATTGGCGCTTTTGCTGCTGCGCCGCCTTTACCCAGGAATAATAACAGAGGTAACGAGCAAAGGAACGCAATACCTACCACTCGAAAGCAATCTGCGTAAGACATAACAGCAGCTTGGGTATCTACTATTTGATTTAATAAAGCTAGTGCTTGTTGTTGAGCTGTTGTTGCATCCATACCTTGGCTTTGGAGTACCCCGTTGAGTACATCAAGGCGCTGATTAGTTTCTGAGTCATAAGGAGTCAGTTTTGTTACCAGGATGGCTCGATGAAAAGCTTCTCGTCGGTCAAGGAGAGTCGTGAGTAGGGCAATGCCGATGCTACCACCTAGTTGTCGGGTAAGGTTATAGAACCCAGAGCCAGCCGAAATATCTTGCTTGGGTAGCGGCCCTAAAGTTGCCAGACTTAAGGGAAGAAACATTAATACAGTAAAAGCCCCACGCCATACCAATGGCCAAAATAAATCATCTGTGCCGGTTTGTGGAGTAATTGCTGCTAGTTGAAACATGACTCCAGACGATCCGACAGCGCCCATTGAAATTAATATTCTGGCATCGATTATGCTCGAGAGTTTGCCTAATAGAACCATGACGATCGCCGATGCCAAAGCACCAGGCGCTAACAATAGTCCTGTCTGCGTTGCCGTAAACTGTAGTATGCTCTGAGCAAATATCGGTACGGCAAAGAGTGTGCCATAAAGCCCCATCCCCACCAATGCAGATAAAACACTTCCAGCAGCTAAAGAACGATGACGCAAAACTCGCAAATCAACGGCAGGATGGGCTATTCTCAATTCCTGCCAAATAAATAATCCCAATCCGATGGCGCTAGCCACAGCCAAGCCAGTAATAAAATCAGAGGAAAACCAGTCATCCTTCTCTCCTTCCTCTAACAGAGTTTGCATACAACCGATCGCAATCACCAAAAACCCAATCCCGAACCAATCGACGACTTTGCTTTGTGTTTGGCTCTTGTCTTTGTCTTTCGGCAAAAATACCAAAGACATGGTCACTGCAACAATTCCGAAGGGAATATTAACAAAGAAAATCCAGCGCCAGCCCAAACCATCTACCAAAAATCCGCCTAAAGTTGGGCCGATGGCTGGCCCAGCAATTACACCCACCCCAAAAACTGCTTGAGCTAAACCCTGTTCCGCAGGTGGAAAAGTCTCGAACAAAATTGCTTGGGCTTTAGCTAGCAACCCGCCACCACATAAACCTTGAAGAATTCGAGAAATCACCAGCATCGGTAAATTGAATGCTAACCCGCATAAAACCGAAGCAATAGTAAAGCCAATTAAAGAGAAGATAAAGTAGGTTTTGCGCCCAAAGTAATCTCCCAACCATGCAGATAAGGGAATTAAAACAACGTTAGCGATCCCATATCCAGTCACCACCCAACCCACTTCAGTGACAGTTGCACCCAGACTGGCTTGGATATCGGTCAAGGCAACATTGACAATACTGGTATCAATTACTTCCAACATAGCACCAAGGGCGGCCGTAAAAGCGATCGCCCACTTTAAAGGCCCCTGGACATAACCAAATTGGTCAAAGGTAGAATTTTTAATATTAGTAGCCATTGTTATAAGTAGTATTTCACAGATTGTCAGAGCAATCCCCAAAGCAAAAATGAGATATCCTATATATACGCTACCGTAGCGTATCATATTAAAACGGTCAAGGGAGGATTGCATAAAAAGCAACAGAAATACTGATACTAAAGATGGATGGTCACTGCTGGCCTTTTAGTGCAAAAAAGTAGATTACAGGGCTGATTTAATACCCTCATGTATTAAGTAAGTCAGTACAATAAAACTAAACTGTGTAAAGAAAATAAATAAAGCTCAAACCCTTTTTTTCCCTGCCCCCTGCCTCCTACTCCTTGCCTTATAGCAACGATAATTATTTACGCCGACGTAGTTATGCTGTGTGCCTAAAGCTAGAAGTGAATTGTCAAGATAATATTGCTTGGGGATGATATTTTTATGAGTAATCAAATCAACAGCCCCTCAGGACGCCCACGTAGCATCCACGCTGACCAAGCTATTTTGCAAGCAACCTTAGACTTGCTTGCAGAGGTGGGATATCAAAGCATGAGTATAGAAGCGATCGCTGCTCGTGCTGGAGTTGGTAAAACCACCATTTATCGGCGTTACACTTCCAAAGAAGAACTAGTTGCAGAGGCAATAGAAAGTCTCAGAGATGATTTAGCGATTCCCGATACTGGCAGCTTTTGGGGAGACATGGATATCGTCATTAAAAATGCTACCAAAAAAATAAATAGTCCTCTTGGTCGGCAAACACTGGCATTGATTGTCAGCACAGCATCTAGCAATCCTGAGTTTGCCAAAGTTTACTGGACAAAATATACAAAACTTCGACGTGAAGCTTTTGCAAAAATACTTGAGCGTGCTAAATCTAGAGGGGAAATTCATAACCAGGCTGATATAGACTTAATTATCGACCTGATCAGTGGGTCACTGTATTATGCACTGATTTTCAAACCCACTACCGAGCCGGTAGAAGCGTACATGCGCCGCACGATGAATCTTCTGTTAAAGGGAGTGGGGATTAGGGATAAAAAAGATGAAGGGCACAGCAGAGAATAATAACTCCTCACCAGAGGTGGAGCATCTTTGGTGAGGCTTAACAGTCAATAGTCAACACTACCAATGCCTATTTCCAACTTGTTGCCAAAATAACTTTTCAGGAATCATCCTAAATGAGATGATGTACTAATTAGAGAAAAAGGTGAACAATTGTTATTTTTCTCCCTCCGCTTCTGGTTGCAAAATGGCATCACAGTATTGGATGAGAATTGTCAAGCGATTGCTAATCGTTTGCAGTCTCGTTTCTACAGTAGATGCTTGCCGCGCTCCTTGGAAAAACATTACATCTATTTCCAACAAGCGCAGCTGCTTACCGATCTCCGTTTGATAAGACTGCACTCGCGGGTCTTTTCCTTGCAAAGAGGCTTCGCCAACGCCAACATCAGCCAAAGGTACAATTTCCTTTACAAACAGTTGCTGCAAGGAGGCTACACGCCGCCGCAGTTCGGGTACATCTATTTGGGTAGTTGTGGCATCGGAGCGTAATTGCTCTAGTAAGGTTACTAGTGCCTGATATTTCTCACGGTATAAAGACATCCAGTGCTAGTTAAGATAATATAAATGTCAACTAATTTTTCTTATACAATAAACTTTCTTACCCCCCGCTCGGCACTAAAAGCCTCAAATCACGATTTGAGGCTTTGTTTGCAATTAATCGATTTTTAAGTTTACAATTCTTTAAACTTACACTGGATGATTAGCGTCGCCAATTGCAGAACCATCCTGACACTGTTTTTTCCACCCATCTGGTGGCAATAACATCTGCTGATGGTAATGCTGCCAGTTTTGTCTATCTCTGATTTATCTACCGAGTCCCTTAAGACCCAATTCTATGAGCAGCATAGCTATTAATTCATCAGTTGATCTTGCCATTCCGGAATGGTTAAAGAAATGTTTAAAGGAGTCATGTACAACTAGCGACCAGTCGGAAGATGACCGCAGGCATAATGATGCAGTCTTAATTGGTCGAGCATTTGAATTTGCTTACCAACTGCATCAAGGTCAATACCGCAAATCAGGAGAACCATACATTGCTCATCCCATTGCTGTGGCTGGATTGCTGCGGGACTTGGGCGGTAGTCCTGCTATGATAGCAGCTGGATTTCTTCATGATGTAGTTGAAGATACAGAAGTTACTATTGAAGAAATCGAAGAACACTTCGGCCCAGAAGTGCGTCAATTGGTTGAAGGTGTCACCAAGCTTTCTAAAATCAATTTCACCAGCAAAACCGAAAGCCAAGCCGAAAATTTCCGGCGGATGTTTTTGGCAATGGCGCAAGATATTCGAGTGATTGTGGTGAAGTTGGCAGACCGTTTGCATAATATGCGAACCTTACAATACATGTCCGAAGCCAGCCGCCGCCGTAGTGCCCAGGAAACACGAGATATCTTTGCACCTTTAGCTAATCGCTTGGGTATCTGGCGAATTAAGTGGGAATTAGAGGATTTGGCTTTTAAATATTTGGAACCAGAAGCTTTCCGAGAAATTCAGCAGCATGTTTCTGAAAAACGCACGGCACGAGAAGAGAAGCTAGTCAAATCTACAGATATTTTACGGGAGCGTTTGCAGCAAGCTGGAATTCACTGCCAAGATATTAGCGGTCGCCCCAAGCATCTTTATAGTATTTACCAAAAAATGCAGCGACAGCAAAAGGAATTTCATGAAATTTATGATTTAGCAGCTCTGCGGATTATTGTTCAAACCAATGAAGAATGCTATCGAGCGTTGGCTATAGTTCATGATGCTTTTCGCCCAATTCCTGGAAGATTTAAAGACTATATTGGACTGCCAAAACCTAATCGTTACCAGTCATTGCATACTGGAGTAATTGGTTTGACTGGTCGTCCTTTGGAAGTCCAAATTCGGACGATAGAAATGCATCATATCGCCGAGTACGGGATTGCCGCTCATTGGAAGTATAAAGAAACAGGAGGTTCTAGCATTAGCCATTTGACAGCAACAGATGACAAGTTTACTTGGTTGCGGCAACTGCTGGAATGGCAAACGGATCTCAAGGACGCTCAAGAATATCTTGATAGTGTCAAAGATAATTTATTTGAAGATGATGTCTATGTCTTCACCCCTAAGGGGGATGTTGTGCCTTTAAGTCCTGGATCTACAAGCATAGATTTTGCTTATCGCATTCATACAGAAGTGGGAAATCACTGTTCAGGGGCACGGGTGAATGGACGAATGGTACCTCTGTCAACGCGGCTGCACAATGGCGATATTGTGGAGATTCTTACGCAAAAGAACTGCCATCCGAGTTTGGATTGGTTGAATTTTGTGAGAACTTCAGCAGCGAAGTATAGAATTAAACAATGGTACAAGCGATCGCGCCGGGAAGAAAATGTCGCCCGTGGACGAGAATTATTAGAAAAGGAACTTGGTAAAACTGGTTTTGATAGTCTTTTAAAGTCCGATGCAATGCAGATTGTCACTGAAAAGTGTAACTACCACAGTGTGGAAGATTTACTGGCTGGTTTGGGTTACGGCGAAGTGACGTTGAATTTAGTACTAAATCGTTGGCGAGAAGTGGTAAAGGCACAACAACCAGTTACAACTGTAGCCCTATTTCTTCCTAAAGAACCAGCATCTACAGCAAAAGCTTTGCGAGATGCGCCTCCAAATATCTCTCGCTCGCCAGATTCGCCGATTATTGGAGTAGAAGGTTTGGTGTATCATTTAGCTAAGTGTTGTACCCCAATTCCTGGCGAAGCAATTATTGGTGTAGTGACGCGAGGTAGGGGGATTTCAATTCATCGTCAAGGCTGCCATAATCTGGAAGATGTCGAGTATGAGCGCCTAGTACCAGTTAGGTGGAATCCAGCAGCCGAAAACAGCGGTCGTGTGCAAACTTACCCAGTGGATATTCAAATTGAAGCACTTGACCGCGTAGGAGTGCTAAAAGACATATTATCACGGTTGAGTGACCAGGGAATCAATGTCCGCCATGCCCAAGTGAAAACTGCAATTGGTCAACCTGCATTGATGGATTTAGGAATAGATATACGCGATCGCTCTCAACTAGAGCAAGTATTTATTCAAATTAAGAAAATGAGCGACATTTTGAATATCCGCCGCGTTGGTCAAATTAATGAGTAGTAAGAGTAGAAAATTATAGTATGTTCCTATAATTGATAGGGTGCGTTACATTACTTTAACGCACTACTTTAAATTGCGATTTTACTCTTAAGTTTTATAGCCGTAGTCACACCCTTTAGGACATAATCACAAGCGTGAATGTTAGGAACAGCAATAGTTTTACCTCCTGCCTTCTGCCGACGCTCGCAGACTCGCTAACGCTGCGCTATCGTGCCTCCTGCTATAAATTCCCCCAAAGCGACAATTATACCTGAGCAATCGCTTCTAATGGCAAAATGACTGTAAATGTAGACCCTTTGCCCAACTGTGAATCTACTTTAATTTCACCATGCATTAATTGAACCAAGCGGGACACTATTGCTAAACCTAACCCCGTACCATCAGAATTTTGCACTTTTGGCTCGGTTACTTCACGAAAATAGGGATTGAAGATTTTTGCTTGAGCATCCAAAGAAATACCAATACCACTATCAGTAACGGAGATAGCCCACTGCTGTGGAGATAGTGTCCAGCACTCCAAATGAATTGAACCAGATTCTGTGTAGCGAATTGCATTACTCAGCAGATTTGTCAGAATTTGCTGAAGCCGAAGAGGATCTGTGTTAACTTGACTTGGGGCGCGATCGCATTCAACAACCAAGGATAATTCTTTAGCAGCCGCTAGTGGCTCAATCATCTCTAAAATAGAGTTGATTAAACTACGCACATCGGTTTGAGCAGGCTGCAATTTCATCTGTCCGGCATCATAACGTGAAATTTCCAGAGTATCGTTAATCAACCGGACAAGAAGTCTACCACTCTTGAGAACTCGCTCGATACTTTCAAGATTTGCATAGGTGTCTTTGAGTTCTGGTTGTTGACGCTGCTGGCGCAGGAATAAGTCTGCGTAACCGATGATTGAAGTCAAAGGCGTCTTCAACTCGTGAGCCAAATGAGAGAGGTTTTCTTTAGTAGCGCGAACTAAACGAGTTAGCTCTTGGTTAGTCAACCGCAACTGACTTTGGAGTTGTTTAAGTTCTTGTAATCGTCCTTGAGTATAACTATTGAAGCATCGAGCGATCGCTTCATCAATTACTGTATCAATCAGGCGAACAGCCCTTAGCACTTCTTGTGCAGATCCTTGCAATAAATCTTCTTCTAAAAACGAAAAAATTACAAACCGGAGTAAACGATACTCTCGCGCAATTTCCTCTGGTTCAAATCCTTGTTCTGCACGAAGTGTACCGTGTTCTAAACTTGCATCTACTACTGTCTGTAAATCGCTGGTTGTAGATTCAGAAAGTACTGTTCCTAATGCTTTCAAAATGCGGGGTAAGCTATTCCGTACAGCGTTGAAAGTAAGTTCTTGAGTAGCCTCAATTTGTTCATCTTCGTAAACTGCTTCTACCCATCGATCGACAATGGCATCACTTTTTGCAATTAAAGTCTGACTAAAATCCATCTTTTGCCCAACCAAAGACTGTCAGCGCGAAGCCCCTTGCGCTATAGCTAGCTTAGTTCATTTGATGTCAAGTTCGCAACTGACACAAGATGGAGGTTAGTGAAAAGTCAGTTGATTACAATTTCAATGCTGATTCGCTTCTTTCATCATCAAGGTAAAAGCGATCGCTTAACCAACTAAATTGTGGTTACAAAGTCAGATAACTCAACATCCTCTAGTTTCTGATTATCTTATTTATCTAAGTTTATTAAGAGATACAAAAAATACAATTGAGTGTAGAAAATACAGAAAGAATCAAGCAACAAAATGAAACTGATATTTCTGTCATTATGGCCAATCCCCCATATAATGCCAAGCAAGAGAATTTTAACGATCGTAATGCAAATCTTGCCTATCCAGAAATAGATAAGCGCATTAAGGAAACATACATCAAGTTTGGTACAGCACAAAATCAAATTGTGCTTTACGATATGTATGTGCGATTTCTGCGATGGGCATCAGACCGCCTCAGTCAAAATGGTATAGTGGCATTAATTACTAATTCTTCGTTTATCGATAGTAAGACATTTGACGGATTTAGAAAAGTTGTTTCAGATGAATTTAGCGAAATTTATATTATCGATTTAGGTGGAAATATCCGCACAGGAGATAAATCTGGCAGTGTTTTTGGAGTAAAGGTTGGTACAGCTATCAGCTTTATGGTAAAGAAGCGAGGGAAAACTAAAGTTCCTTGTCTAATTTTTTATACAAAAGTAGCAGAAGATTCAGCCGAAGCGAAGCTGAATTTCTTAGCTAGCACACCATTTGAGAAAATTTCATTTTTACACATTAATCCAGATGAAAAAAGTAACTGGATTAATTTATCGGATAATGACTTTGATTGCCTTATTCCTCTTATCAGTAAAGATGTCAAAGCTGGTCAAGGAAAGCAAGCAATATTTCAATTATTTTCTTCAGGTGTTAAAACTCAACGTGACGAATGGGTGTATGATTTTTCCAAGTCGCAATTAGAAAACCGGATGAAGTTCTTTGTAGATGTATATGAGCGCAAACGGAGAACTTCTGAGGAATTGGGGTTTGATATTAAGGGGAATGCGGAATTAAACAGATATTTAGAGCTGGGTATCAGCAAAAGTTTAATGAATATTCGATAGTTACAAGTACATATAGACCATTTATAAAAAAATATCTTTATTTTGATAAGCATTTTAATGGAAGAACTTATCAATTGCCTCAAATTTTTCCAACTTTTAATTCTGAAAATAAGGCAATTTGGATAAAATCAGGTGTTGATGCGGCTGATTTTTGTATTGGTATTAAATATATACCTGATGTCTTAACTAATGGTGGTTCTCAATGTCTTCCACTCTACCGCTATGACAAAGATGGAAAACACACCGACAACATCACTAACTGGGGATTAGCAGAATTCCAAACCCATTATAAGGACTCGACAATTACCAAATTAGATATCTTTCACTACACCTACGCTGTTTTGCACAATCCCATATATCGCACCAAATACGAACTCAACCTAAAACGAGAATTTCCCCGGCTACCCTTCTATGATGACTTTCACCAATGGGTTAACTGGGGTAAACAGTTGATGGATTTGCATATTAATTATGAAACTGTCGAACCCTATCCTTTAAAACGAATTGATTTACCTCTCGCTACAAATAGGATACCAAAGGCGAAACTTAAAGCTGATGCAGCCAATGGAACCATTATTTTAGATGATGTTACCACTCTAGAAGGTGTCCCCAAAATTGCTTGGGAATATCGCCTTGGCAACCGTTGTGCTTTAGAATGGATTTTAAATCAATATAAAGAGAAGAAACCTAAAGACCCTACAATAGCTGAAAAATTCAATACATATCGCTTTGCAGATTACAAGGAAGAGGTAATAGATTTACTACAAAGAGTCTGCACAGTCAGTGTGGAAACAATGCAGATTATTCAACAGATTGAGGTGTTGTAATCGATTTGCTATTTTTTAGTAGGATAGGTTCATGCAAAATGTATTTCCTGGAGAAGTATTCGCTAACACTGCTGATTTTGACACAGGTATTCGCCAACTGTTACCGCGATACGATGAGATGTTAGAGGTAATTAACCGTTGTCTGCCTTCGACAAGTCGGCGTATTTTAGAATTAGGTTGTGGTACAGGCGAACTCAGTCTCAAAATACTCAATAGTCGTCCAGATACTGAAGTAATTGCCTTAGATTACTCGCCTCGAATGCTACGATTTGCCCAAGAGAAAATCGCAGCTGCAGGATATCAACAACGGTGGACTGGTATAGAAGCAGACTTCGGTGACTGGGCAAATAATCCTGAGAAGTTTAATATTGGTAGGGAATTTGATGGCTGTGTTTCATCCTTAGCAATTCATCATCTCCAAGATGAGATGAAATTAAAGTTATTTGAGCTAATTGCTGCTAGTCTGACTCAAGACGGCTGTTTTTGGAATGCAGACCCTACTTTACCAGAATCAGCAGCCTTAGCAGAAGTTTACCAGGCGGCGCGTGAGGAATGGGCAGTTCAAGAAGGAATTAATTTGACAGAGATTCGGGCTAAACGCGGCACCAGTAGTACTCAAGGTTACTCCAGTCAAAACCAGGTAGCTACTTTAGATGCCCATTTACAGATGTTAACTACAGCTGGGTTTAAGACAGTGGCAGTACCTTGGAAATATTACGGTTTAACCGTGTTTGGTGGCTGGCTGTAAAAACTTTAGATTTTGGATGCCCAGATTTAGAATTAATAAAAAGTTAAAATTCCTGACTTTTTAAAGAAGTCGGGAATTTTATTATTTACAAAATCTTAAGTAATAATATAGCAATCAGCTTTAATTTTTGAACTTATTTGCGTAGTGGGCTTCGCGGAGTGAATTAGGATAGGTAAGCAATAAGCAACAGTTAACAAGACTCTTCAAGTTCTACATAGCTTTGCAATAATCAAATAAAAGTCAGATAGTAACAAAATGGCAATAAATAATATTATTTTCCTTGAGAAGAACTATTATATAAACGCATTAGGTCTAGAAAGAGTGCGGAATTTAGAGTTCTGAGTGCTAAGTGAAACTTTTTAACTTGACTTAGGAGATTAGACAAGGAACTTGTTTCTTTAGCAAAAGTACCCCATAAGGGTACTATGTATACTCAACAGACTTATCTGAAAATATAAAGTAGAAAATTTACTAACAAAAAGACACCAGGGGCACAGGATTTGGATTCATTTTTCTGCTTTTTTCAAAAGTGGGGTTAAAGCCACTTGCCATCACTTAGTTTCAAAAGGAGAATATCTTGGATGGCTCGAAATAAAAAGAAATCAGCCCGGTTTAAGCATGAGCATCCACTTTACTCTAGATGCCCAATTTGTTGTATTGTTCCGCCACACATACTGGAAAATGTCGTTGTGAATGGAAATCCCCAGCAGCGGAGTTGGGCTTTTCACACATTAAATATTTCGGCACAATTTCTAGGACGGAGAAACATCGTAGGTAATATTTCGTTTGCACCTTCTCCGGGTGAGAAGCGCCGCACCATTTACGATGCTAAAAGTGGGCAGCAACTTCCTGGCACGCTAGTACGTGCTGAAGGAGATCCTCCCAGCAGTGATATAGCAGTAAATGAAGCTTATGATGCTGCTGGTGCTACTTATGACTTGTTTCATGAGATATTCGATCGCAATTCCGTTGATGACAAAGGTCTGCGTTTAGACTCTACCGTGCATTATGGCGTCAAATACGATAACGCCTTTTGGAACGGCGACCAAATGGTTTATGGTGATGGCGACGGAGAACTGTTTCAACGCTTTACTGCATCAATTGATGTAATTGGACACGAGCTAACTCATGGTGTCACTCAGTATGAAGCGGGGTTACTGTATTATGGCGAATCAGGGGCATTAAATGAATCCTTTTCTGATGTTTTTGGCTCGTTGGTCAAACAAAAAGTCAAAAATCAAACTGCACAAGAGGCAGACTGGCTGATTGGAGAAGGTCTTTTGGCCCCAACTGTCAAAGGTATTGCCCTCCGCTCGATGAAAGCACCGGGAACAGCATACGATGATTCAGTACTGGGTAAAGACCCCCAACCTGCCCACATGAAAGATAAATATACTGGTACTGATGATAACGGTGGGGTACATATCAACTCAGGCATCCCTAACTATGCCTTTTATTTAGCGGCTAGTGAGATTGGCGGCTATGCCTGGGAAAAAGTTGGTAAAATATGGTACATAGCTTTACGCGATCGCCTGCGTGCCAAAGCAGACTTTAAAAAAGCTGCCAATGTCACGATTCAAATTGCTGGCGAACTCTACGGTAATGACAGTAATGAGCAGAAAGTCGTGCAGAACGCTTGGCAAAAGGTAGGGGTTATTTAGTAGAGACGCGATTAATCGCGTCTGTACAAGAGTGAGGAGTTGAGAAAAAACTTTAACTCCTAAGTTTACTTTTAGCTGTGCTATTTGTTGTTGCTAAACTGGGAGGTGAGAATTCTCATCTCTCATTCTTTGCATTTCTCCCAGCTAAATAACACAACAAACAGCAAAAAAATGCGGATATCGTTTGAACGCACAGGCGGCTTTGCTGGAATTAGTAAGAAAACAACCGTTGATACAGCCCAACTTCCAGCAAATGAAGCTAACACCCTTAACAGACTAGTGGAAGCTGCTGATTTATTTAGGCTACCCGAACAAATTACCTCGCCTAATCCCCAGAGCGATCGCTTTCAATATAAATTAACAGTGGAAGATAATGGTAATGGTAAGCAGCATACGGTGACTGTCAGCGAGGCAGCATTGCCAGGAACATTAAGACCTCTGATTGAATGGCTGCAAAATATAGCACAGAAAAAGTAATTTGCTCAAGAAGTTGAATGGAAACTGACACAAATCCTAAATTTATCAGGCTACTATGAATAAACCAATCAAGCGAGCTTTTTTAGACACTGAAGATGGACAGATTCTTTATCGTATCGGCGGTGAAGGAGAGCCTTTGTTACTACTGCATATGAACCCCCGCAGTAGTGATGAATATCGTGAATTAATGTCTATTTTGATAAAAAAGTACCGCGTGATAGCGATGGATTTCATGGGTTTTGGTGATTCTGATAAACCACCAAAACTTTATTCAGTGGAGGACTACGCTAAAACTGTTATTGCCCTGTTAGACGAGTTAGGTATTAAAAAAACAAACATCTTGGGAAACCACACGGGCGCTTTTGTTTCTGGAGAAGTGGCCGCAGCTTATCCGGAACGGGTGAATAATTTAATTTTGTTTAATGTCGCTGGTTTTGGTGAAGCTGGAAAAGCAGATTTAATGAGACGATTTCAGCAAGGTTTTGTTATTAAAGAAGATGGTTCTCACCTAATGGAGAGATGGTTAGCTCGTTCCAGATACGTGGGTTCTGCTGATTTGAATCATCGTTGGGTTTTAGATGATTTGAAATGCTTTGGCTATCCTTTATACGCAGTTTGGGCAGTAGGGAATTACTGCATGGATGCGGCAGAAAGGTTTACTTCAATTAAGTGTCCAACACTTTTAGTTTGGGGAATTGAGGATGTAGAAGAATTTCAGAAATTAGGTTTAGCACTGGCAAAAGACCGATATTTTTTATCGCAAGCGATTCCTCACGCTAAGGCTGTAGATTTGTCAGATGGAACCATCTGCATGATGAACCAAATACCTGAAGAAATATCAAAGGTAATTATAGAGTTTCTGGATAATACAAATGTTTAAAACTCTATGCTCTTTTTAAATAACGTCCAGTTGGCGAACCCAAAACCTGTCCGTTGTTGTAAATAAGATTTCCCCGTAAAAAAGTACTCTTCACCCGTCCAGTTAACTCTACTCCTTCAAAAGGTGTATAACCTTGTTGTGACTCCGACTCAGTCGCACTTACTACAAAAGTTTCATTAGGGTCTACTAACACCAAATCTGCATCATAGCCAATGGCAATATCGCCTTTCTCTAACAAACCAAACCGCCGCGATGGGTTCCAAGATAGCAACTTAGCCATGTGATTGTAAGACATCCCTCGCTTACTACCTTCACTAAACACCCCAGAAAGTAAATATTCTGTACCGCCAAAACCAGACTTCGCTAACCAAATATTATTCGGTTCTTTTGAACTTCTTTTTTGTTCCGCAGAACAGCAAGCATGGTCGCTAACTATCCAATCTACTTGATGGTTCAATACTGCTTGCCATAAATATTCCACATCAGCACGGGGACGGATAGGAGGATTTACTTTTGCCCAAATTGTGTTGGGAGTATCGACATCTAATAATAAATGTCCGACAGTAACCTCTCGCCGAAAATTAATATGAGGAAAAGCAGTTTGCATAGTCAAAGCTGCTTCCATTGCCTTACGCGAACTCAAGTGCAACAAATTAATATTTACACAGTTAGTTTCGTGTGCCAAATAAGCAGCAATGCAAATTGCTAACCCTTCGGAATGAGGGGGACGTGCTGCACTATAGGCGTGTAGTCCGCTAAGACTAGAATCGTTTTCAACTATTTTGGTATAGGCATTGAGAATTTCTGCAACTTCGCAGTGCAAACTCAAACTGATAGTATCTCGCGCTTCTGGATGTTCTGCCATCAAGCGAGTTAGACCACGCATAATAAACTCAAAATGGGCGAAATCGTAACGTTCCTCTTTATTAATCATTAAAAACAGGTTTTGCTGGTCTGACAAACCATGCAACCCATATCCACCATAAAACATGAAGATTTTAAACGAAGATATCCCGTATTCCTCAAACAAAAGAGGTATTTCCTCGATATGCTGGCTAGCTATAGGTGCAACGTGATAGCTGTAATCTACAAAAAAATTGCCTGCGGATAACGCTAACACCTCTGGAAAAAAATCTTGATAAGAACCACCTTTATTGAGATAATATTGCCCTGTACGAATGTAATTTAAGCTAGTAGTCACGCCTCCCATTGCCGCTGCTTTGCTTTCAGTTACAGCATCTTTGTCAAGGGGTTGATAGATACCAATGTGCATATGGGCATCCACAACCCCAGGAAAGCCCAACAAGTTTTTGCCATCAAATACCTCTTTACCTGTGTCTGGACTAATATTTGGAGCAATTTGAGCAAATTTTCCATCCTTAATTCCCAAATCAAGTAGTTCAATCGCATCTTGATGGGGACGAACTACCTGCACATTTTTGATAACTCGATCTAATACGGGAGTTTCAGACACAGTAGACCTCACACTAAAATGAGTATAGTCCGGAATTCCAACATCGAATCAGGACGAAGACCAAATCCCATCATTATATAACGGTTTTTTATGAAATTATCTTCAGGAGAAAAGACAATGGAAACGTTTAACGAATATCATCTAAACCCAGAGCAATTTCCTTTTCTCAAAAGTTTTCAAGATAATTGGCAAGTGATTAGGGATGAGTTTACACATTTTGTTAAAAATGCATCTAATGAGGAGTTAAAATTTACTTTCGATATTCTCGGCCCTAAAAATAAGACAATTAAAACGAAGGGAAATTCCAAATACAGTGCTTTTGGTATTTTATTTCAAGGTCTTTTTATCGAAAAATATATTCAAATCCATCAAATACAATATCCTGATTACGGAGCAGATAATGCCTCAGAAAAAGCACTTATATTAAGAAAAAAATATTTCTCAAATTTGGCTAAAGTAATAGAAAAAGTTAACTTTAGTGATGATGAAATCATCAGAAATGTGTATTTCGGTACATTCCATCCAGGCTTGGATATCAAGCTACATGTGAACTATAACCCTCATATGAATCGTGGTTATTTAGGATTGATTGTACCAGAGGGAGATGTGGCTATGAAAATATGTCATGAGCAGCTTTATTGGCATGAAGGAAAATTTTTAGTTTTAGATCACAGCTATCCACACTGTCCACATAATTACACGAATTATGACAGAACTGTATTGGTTATAGACTTTTTTAAACCGGATAAATCTAGAGAAGAAGTTATCCAATTTGAAAAAGAGCAAGTCACACAACGTATGCAAGATAATCCTTACAGCTTAGGTGTTTTTGGTAAAAGCGATAAAGCTAAAGAAGAAGATTTTATCAAGTATGGTTTAGCTCATCAGTTAGAGTGGGATAAAGCTTTATAAGCTTAATTTTATCTCCACACTGTCTGAGTAAAGTAGTCCAGACGACGTATATGGCAGGGATTCAGAGGAAACAAAATAGCAAATTTTACTCAATTGAGGGAAAATTATTTAAATATTAAAAATATTACCAATACTTACTTAAGGTGAGTAAGAGTAAGTCCTAGTATCTGGTGATTTTTCACAATTTAAGGCTGCAAAGTAACGATATGAGCGGTCATCATGAAAAAGCTAATTCCTAAAGAGGTTAGTCATGGAAACTCCTGATTCAGATGCACTGGTATTTTTTGGGGCGACAGGCGACCTGGCCTACAAGAAAATCTTCCCCAGCCTTCAGGCAATGGCACGGCGGGGTAATCTCAATGTCCCAGTGATTGGCGTTGCTGGACGATCTTGGACAACAGATCAACTTAGGGAAAGGGTACGTGATAGCCTAGAACATCATGGTGGTGTAGATCGAGTCGCATTTGAGAAACTTTCCTCACAACTCCAGTACCTTTCAGGTGACTACAACAAACCAGAAACTTACGAGAAATTACGTCAAGCCCTTGGTGATGCAACTCATCCCCTTTACTATCTGGCAATTCCACCGAGCCTGTTTGCACAAGTCGTGACAGGATTGGGCAAATCAGGCTGTGCTAAAAATGCTCGGGTGGTAATTGAAAAACCATTTGGACGGGATTTAGAATCAGCACGCGAATTAAATAAAATTGTGACATCAGTTTTTCCCGAATCATCCATCTATCGCATCGACCATTACCTGGGTAAAGAACCACTGCTGAATTTACTCTATTTTCGGTTTGCCAACTCTTTTCTGGAACCAATCTGGAATCGCAACTATGTTGAAAGCATCCAGATAATTATGGCAGAGAACTTTGGCATTCAAGGACGGGGGCGCTTCTATGAGGAGACTGGTGCGATTCGGGATGTAGTGGAAAACCATATGCTGCAAGTATTGGCTTCAGTATGCATGGATGCTCCTGGCAGTACGGCTTTTGATGCCATCCGGGATGAAAAAGAGCGTATTCTCAAAGCTATACCTTCACTGCAACCCGATGATATTATTCGCGGTCAATTTTGCGGCTACCGCAACGAAGAAGGTGTTTCTCCTGATTCCCAAGTAGAAACTTTTGTTGCCGTGCGGTTCTTTATTAATACGTGGCGGTGGTCAGGAGTTCCTATTTACATCAGGGCTGGGAAGAACTTGCCTGTTAAAACTACTGAGGTAATGGTCAAGCTCAAGTGTCCACCTCTAGATGTGTTCCATGAGGAAGGAAAAGAAAACACTAATTATGTTCGTTTTTTACTAGAGCCGGAGGTAATTGTGGCATTGGGTACTCGTGCCAAAATCCCTGGAGAAGACATGAGCGGCTCTGCGGTTGAACTGTTGTCATTTTACGGAGGTGGCAACGAGATGGAACCCTATGAACGTTTATTGGGTGATGCTATGCGGGGCGATCCCACCTTGTCTGTAAGGGAAGATACTGTAGAAGAGGAATGGCGAATTGTCCAGGCAATTCTCGATAACGTTACACCTGTTTACGAGTATGAGCCAAATACATGGGGCCCGCCTGAGTCAGATAAACTGCTCTTGCCGAGCGATCGCTGGTATAATCCTTTGGCAAAAGAGTAGCATATATTACTCAAAAATTTAAAAATTGTTGTTTCTATCTCAGGCACTTTTTGGACTTTGGGTAAAAAGAAGCTGGTTGGCAAATATCAGGACTTTGTTGGCTAATTCATATGAACTCCAATTTCTGGGGTGAGACGCTACGACATCTCAAAGCTTTGAGGATAGCGATCGCAATTCGCTAACAAAGTCAATATTTACAGGAACACAGCTTTTTTGTCAAAGTCCAATACTGACTGACATTAAAAATAATAATTGATGAATAAGCTAAACCTAAAATTTGGAATGAACCCAAAAACTTACAAAAAATTAATAGCAAAGCAACTTAACCAAGATTTTAAATCTGCCGTTGAAATTGTTGAAATTCCTATTTCCGAACCTGCTGCTAGTGAACTTTTAATTCAAAACAAGTTTGCTGGTATTAACGGTGGCTTTGATACCTTACTTTGTCGTGGGGAGGTTCCCTATATCAACTTAATGCCTCCCTTTGATTTAGGTGTGGAAGCTGTGGGAGAAGTTATCGCTATGGGTGAAAATGTTAAAGATTTTCAAATAGGTGATGCTGTAGTAACTACTGTACGTGGTGGTTATCGAGAATATCAAGTTATCGACGCAAACTTAGCTGTGAAGGTACGCCAAGCAACGCCAGAGTTGCTAACACTAATGCCTACAGGTGTATCAGCTTTAGTTGCATTGGAACAACTGGGAGAGATGAAAAGTAATGAAGTAGTTTTAGTGACAGCAGCAGCAGGGGGAACTGGTCATATTGCGGTGCAACTGGCAAAACTTGCAGGTAATCATGTGATTGGTACTTGTAGTTCTGAGGCGAAGGCAAAGTTATTGAGAGAATTAGGGTGCGATCGCACTATCAACTATCGCACAGAAAACCTCAATCAAGTCCTCAAGCAAGAATATCCTAACGGGATTAATCTCATTTTTGAGTGTGTAGGCAAAGACGTATTTGATACCTGCGTTGAAAACTTGGCAGTGCGGGGTCGGTTAGTAGTGGTTGGTTTTATTTCTGAATACGCAAAGAATCGCGAACAAATTACACAACCACGAATTTATCACCAGCTATTTTGGAAAGCAGCTTCTGTGAGAGGTTTTCTCATGCCTCATTATAAAGAATATATGGTAGAGGCACGCGATCGCCTATTAAATTTGTTCTACACCGACAAGGTAAAAGTTGCTATTGACCCAACTCAGTTTAACGGCATAGAATCAATTCCGGCTGCTGTCGAATATTTGCTTAGTGGTCAAAATTGCGGTAAAGTAGTTGTCAGATTTTAGCTATCAATAATTGCTGTACACTTAATTTCAACAATTAGTCCTGGGGTAGATAGCCCCGTTACTCCCAGTCCAGTCCAAGTAGGAAAGTTGTTGGTAAAATAGCGGTCTTTTACCTGCATAAAGATTGGCAAAAATGGAATGATATGAGGTGATACTGCTTCTGTTTGGAATTCGCCTAGTCCTGCTCCAGTGACATGGTATGTAATCATTTCAACTACATTATCGAATGTAGCTCCTCCTGCTTTTAGCACTTGATTAACATTCTCAAAAGCTTGAACAAACTGAGCTTCTATTCCCTTAACAACTTGCAAATTCTGATCTCTGCCTACCTGTCCGGAAATATATAAGGTATTGCCAATTTTGATCCCAGGACAATAATGAAACTTTTCAAAAAGAATTTCCATCCCTTTTGGAATAATGGCTTCGCGCTTAGACATCATGCATCTCCTTAATTTGGCAATTAACTAACTTTCTACTACATAAATACTTTTACGATTAATTAAATTATGTATAATTTTTCCAATATGAATTAGCAAAACTTACTAATAGTAGTAAATTTATAACTTAAAAAGCAAAATTGTATAAAACTTAAATATTAAAGGCAAATCAAAATGACACAAGAGTCAGAAAATACTTTAAAAGTTGCTCGGCAGGCATTTGAGAATCTGACGCATGGTATGGCAACAGGAGAGTGGGAAGCCTTATTAGATATGCTCACAGAAGATTTTACTCTTTGGTTTCCTATGGGAAAATTTCACGGTTTAAATACGGGAAAAGAACGAGCAAGAGAATTTTTTGAGTATGTTTCTGAATCTTTCAGTCCTGGTTTGAAGTTGACTAATCTAGACAATGTTACTAGCAATGAAACAACGGCTGTTTTTGAATTTCGAGATGAGGGACCTTTGTTTGGACAGCCTTACAAAAATCGGGTAGCGGTTTCCTTTGATGTACGTGGAAACCAAATTTGTGGTTATCGGGAATATTTTGGTAGCGATGGAAAATCATATTAAATAATTCAGAATTACGAATTATTTAATTGACTTTTGTTAGTTCCTTTCAGGGTTGAGTTCGTTGATTTCTTTACACTTAGCTTCTGCTGCTTGATATGCTGCTAAATAGTCTTGACCACCTAACATCACGTCACCGTAATATTCATAAGGTGGGTCTCCATAAATAGGTAACGGATCGTCTTCCGGATAATCTTCTTTTGATTCTTCAATGATGGCTTTGAGTTTTTTCACTGTTAGCTTTTGTGCAGCAAAATACCAAAGTTGTTGAGGATTTTTTTTCAGGTGGGGTAATGTAGGATCGACAATGCGTACTGGAGAGTCATTGCTGGAACCATCGCCTAGCTCAATCCAACTGTGTTCAATCGGTCTGTATGGCTTTCCAACAAAAGTTAAAAATCCTTGAACGTATTTTGCTCCCTCAGTGGACAATGCTGCTTTGTAAGCATTATCAAACGGAGTGCTAGCTCTGCTGTTTATGCGTTCAGCAACTTTGATTGACAGCGTTTCATCCAATAATTTGTTCATCAATAGCAAGGATTAGAGCAGCCATAAAAACATATTATCACTCATTGCGTATAGGGACTGGGAAATAGGGGGACGCTCTGACAAATGACCAATGACCAATGACTAATGACTTCAAATATTACTTGTAAGGAACTGACAAATAAAAAAATATTCCACTCTCAACAGTCAACAGTCATTACTCATCAACCTCAATCGAGTTTTATCCGGACTTTATTTGGACGACAGGGGCTTCCCCAGCAAACTTGCCCAGAGGGCATATTAGTAAAAACACTACTACGAGCGCCAATCACAGCATTAGCCCCAATTTTTACTCCCGGCCCAACGAAACAATCTGTCGCCACCCATGCGCCATTTTCAATGGTGATAGTCGCTGTTTTCAAACCAAAGGCAGGGTCTTGGATATCATGACTACCAGTACAGAGATAACTTTTTTGGGAAATTATGCAGTGTTCGCCGATGTTAATTCGATCGAGGCTGTATAAAACTACGTTATCTCCAATCCAACTGTAATTGCCTATAGTAATTTTCCAAGGGTAAGTAAAACGGGCGGTGGGTCGAATTAATACGCCTTTACCAATACGAGCGCCAAATAATCGTAGTAGAGTACAACGTAGAATATTTAACGGTTGAGGAGTCAGCGGAAAGGCGATCGCTTGTACAACCCACCATAATAAAATATACCAACCTGGACGCCCGCGATCGAACCAAGATTGGTCATATTTACGTAAATCTACGAAAGGTTTATCATTAGTCATTAGTCATTAGTCATTAGTCATTGGGCATGGAATAAACGGGCAGTGTTGACTGTTGACTGAGGAGTTATTATTCTTCCTGTCCCCTTGTCCCCTTGTCTCCTTATCTCCCCATCACCCTATCTCCCTCATCTCCCTCATTTCCCTCATCTCCCTCATCTCCCCATCTGCTTGCTTTGGTGTAGTTGCAGTATTTAGATGACCACCACAGTTACGTAATTCGTAAAGTTTAACCCCTATTTGATATTCATATTGACTCAGCAAACGTGCATATATATATCCTGCTTTGCCATCCAAAAAACCGCGTTGAATAAAATAAAATAAAACAAATCGTAAAATCGGTTTAAATGGCAAATGTACCCATACTTTTTTCAAAAAGCGCTTGCGTTGCACTGCATCACCAAATAAATTCGCGCCGATAGTGCCGCTATCATCCTGACCTGTAAGAATATTATAATAAACGCGAGCTTCCCAATTTGAATAACGGTTATGTCGTTCTAACCAGTGATAAAGGTCACGGAAGTCTTCGTGAAGCATATCATTTTTGAGATACCCAACTTTACCCTGTAAAATTACATGTTCGTGAACTTCGTTGTCGCCAGTGTTGGGAATATCTTCGGTATGTAGGTTTTCGTAGCGTCCTTTTTGATGTTTAAATAAACGTAAATTCCAATCGGGATATTTCCCACCATAACGAATCCATTTTCCTAAGAAAAATACTCGGCGATTGAGATAATAACCTGCATATTCATCCTGACGAATTGCTTGTTCTATTTCTTCCCAAAGTTCGGGGGGGATGCGTTCATCACAATCTACAATTAGTACCCATTCGTTACGAAAAGGGAGATTATCTAAAGACCAATTTTTCTTTTTAGGCCAATGTCCATTAAACTTAAATTGGACGACATTTGCACCATAACTTTTAGCAATCTCAACACTATTATCGGTACTTTGAGAATCGACTACAAATATTTCATCTGCTTTGCTGAGGCTAGCGAGACAAGCTGGCAAGTTGACTTGTTCGTTTTTCGCCGGAATTAATACGGAAACTGGTATTTTAGATGACATATTGAGTATAATTTATGATATTGATTACTTCTTATTTGATGTCGATAAAAGACCTTGAATAGCGGCATTTAAATAGCCAATCTGACCGTAAGCATACACAAGTTTATCAAACCGTTCTGCTGGGTCAAAGAAATATTGCAATGCCTTATACAAGCCACGTAAAAATCGTTCGCTGCCTCGTTGCAATTGAGCGATACCAGCTTTGCCAGCGAGTTGTTCTCGATAGCACTCACTAATACCTTGCCACCAGCCTCGGTTTAAAAACCAAGAGCGTTGGAGGCGTTCTGGAGCAACATTGTGAGCGACTAGTGCTTCGGGAAGATAAGCGACTTGCCAACCACGTTGTAAGGCAAATTCGGTCATTTGTAGTTCTTCGTTAGATAAGAGATTTTTCCCCACTCGACCAAGATGAGGATCGAAACCACCAATTTCTTTTAAGAAACTGCGACGGATAGAGTAATTTAAGCCTCTCGGTGTTGAGCCGGGTTGCTCTATGTAGATGGTACTGTCACCCAAGTCGTATGCACCCAGATTTGCAGCTAGTCCTGGAGATAGCCACCGTGGTTGTTGGATTCCTTCAGGCCAGAGGAGAGTGACTTTGCCACCTGCGATCGCTAGTTTAGAGTTATTGTAATAGGCAAAATATAAAATTTGCAGCCAGCCCTTGCTCGCAACGGCATCGTCATCCAGATAAGCCAGAATATCAGCACTAGCTACTTTAGCACCTGTGTTGCGGGCAACGGATAAACCGATGGTGGGTTCAAAGACATACTTCAAGCGAGGATTGTCAATTCTTTGTTCTACTACTTCCTGGGTGCGATCGCTAGACCCATTATCAACTACTACAACTTCAAAATTAGCAGCAAAATCCTGCGCTAAAAGACTATCAATCGCAGCCCCTAAGTAGGCATCTCGATTATGGGTACAGATAATGGCAGAGATTTGGATATCTGGCATAGATTTAAATTTGGAATTTGAGATTTGGGATTAGAGATTAAAATATTAAATCTAATGCACATTTGCTCTTTGTTAATCTAAACCAAAATTTATCTACCCACCAACCGAGTTTTTTCGGAAAAAATCTTTAAAACTTCATGTTTGTTGAATATGACTATGTAAAACTACAAGACTTTGAGCCAGTTGAGCCAGACGGGTTTCCAAAGTTTGCTTACGCCCTAGCAGTTGACGTAACTTTTGGTAACGAGCGATCGCTATGCTAACATTAGGAACCTGATCCGCTGGACATGGGCGCGACCAAACTTTACCAGAATCGTCTACACCGCAGAGGCGATAGCTAGTACTAGACGATTGATAGGATACTTTTCCACCATTGGCACAAATTTCTTCCACGTAGTTCATTAAGCGGTCAATTTCTGCATGGCGGAGTGTTGCAGTTCCTCCTAGTTCTGGTTCCTGAGCATTGGATTCTAACCAGCCATTGACAATTGGCCCTTCTAAATAAATATCTTGGATTTGCTGCAAAATATTTTGTAGTTCTATTTGCCAAGCAGCGACGCTTTCCTGAATTTCTTGCAGTAGATTCATCGCTAAGCCGGGATTTGCTCCGTGGCGATGGCTACTAATGCTGGGAGTTTTGAACTTGGGTAGGCTGGGTGTTTTGCCACCGTTCTCTTCTGTTTGAAAGGTTTGCACAGAATCATGCTGGCGAAATAAATTTTGTTCAGTATCGACGCTAAGGTCGGCTGTTTGTCCTTGTGCTTTGACTTCACCATCCTCAGAAGATAGAGTCTGGTGTGTGCTTTTTGTCGGTTCGTTAGCATTGACGCTGATTCTAAAAGAGAAAGGCCGTTTGGTTGAATCTCCTGCTTCCACAGCATCAGTGCCACGAGTCCCTAAATCATGTAAAGTTGCTTCAATACGTTTTAAGCCTGGTTTCATAAACATATCCTATAGTGTGCTATTTGGTTATCAGTGGGATTTGAATCTCGACATGAAAGATACAGCAGAATTGGTGAATTATCCAAGTCAGAAGTAAAACAGGCTTTATCCCCAGCTACCAGACTTAGTTTGTTTACTTCAACAACTTAAAATCTACTGTAATTATTAATTTTCAATGATGCTGGTGCTAATTTTATCTTTTAAAAGTTATTTAGAATCAAAAATCTTAACTTATGAAATAAAAAACTGCCTTTAATAGGGATTGAGCATTGGGTACTCAACATTCAACACTAAGCACTGCTGTGATGATAAACTGCAATGCATAACCATATTGTGAAAATACTTAGGAAAAAATTTGGGTAAAGTCATTTTAGTAACAGGGCCAGCCAGATGTGGTAAAAGTGAATGGGCAGAGACTCTGGCCATGCAATCGGGTAAACCAGTTATTTACGTGGCAACAGCTACTGATAACCCAAACGATCCAGAATGGCACAAACGCATTTTAGAACACCAAAAACGTCGTCCTCAAGACTGGGTAACTGTATCTGTACCTGTGGAACTGTCTGCTACCCTTGCTGATGCCAAACCCCATACCAGTGTTTTAGTTGATTCTTTAGGAACTTGGGTAGCTAATCTTCTAGAACAAGACAACCAAGCTTGGGAAAATATTCTTACAGAGTTATTAGAGACAGTGGATCTGGTGGCTGCTGATATGCTGTTTGTAGCAGAAGAAGTGGGTTGGGGTGTAGTGCCAGCTTATCCCACTGGCAGAACGTTCCGCGATCGCCTGGGTTCTCTAGTGCGACAGCTAGGTGCTTTATGTGATACTGTTTATTTAATCACTGGCGGTCATGTTCTCAATCTTAGTCTTCTTGGTTCACCATTGCCGACGCCAAAGTTTTAATTCCAAATTAAACATTCAACCTCCGAAATATCCTCATTAAAATCTAAAATTATGCTATGGCTACCAAACAAGAAGTTAAAGCATATCTTGCATACTGGTTTCAACTCGGTAAAAGAGTAATCGTAGGCAACGGCAAGGCAACTATTTTGCCTCAACGAGTGCTAGATGGCGATCGCTATAGTGGAGAGTTTGAACAATGCTGGGAGAAAATTCTCTCTCTCGAATCTGATGACTGTTATTTGGAAGGTACAGAGCAAACCATTAGCGAATTACTGACATCCGCATGGGATATGCAGTCTTGCTGTCGCTGCACAATGCCGATACCTATAAAAAATCTTGGAATGCCACCTTCGTCATGTCCCTGCAATGATTTACCTACCTGGCCTAATACTGAATTACCAATACCACGAGCTCCAATTAAGACTCAAGAGCAACTTCAAATCATTCGCGATCGGTTGTCGAATAATATTGTATAAACTAACAACCAATTTGTGAATCTGACAGTTTTTGATAATGTAGGCAATAGTCAATAAGAAAAAATTAATTGCCTGTTAACTCTTGTCACTTGCCTGAAGTTGTAGAGTATTTTCTTCACGCAATCAAATCAAATTGCTATTGGAGTTCTAAATCATTTGTAAAAAGTGAGATTGCCGATTTATTAAATAAGTTAAGGTGAGAACAGTGCGAACAATCAAAAAATTAATGCCAAAAAAGCTGAACTTCTTTAGCATAGTTTATTAGCTATTTATATTTTATATAATTAAAGTTGGAAATATTTTCTATTGTCCTATCCCCGATTTTTAATCAAGATTACTTGCATAATTTGTATTGCTATCTCCCTGGAAACGCCTAAAGCTTGATATAAATCATTTAAAAAGTTTTTTTCTTCTTCGGCTACTATACCTTCAGCCAAGACTAAATCTGTGGCTACTGCAAAAGCTGTTTCGCGCAAATCTTGAGATAGAGAATCTTTGGCAGCATTAAATAAAGTATTAAAATGATCCCCCTGGAAAATAGATAAGATTTTATCGAACAGACTCTTTATCATCTCATAAGGATAGCTTTTAAAAAGTTTCATTCGAGATAACGCACAAGTGATAGAATCTGCTTGCTCGACGGAAAGGTAACCGTCTGGGGCTGTTGCCGTCAAGACTATAACAGCAAAAGCTTCCGCTGGATTTAGTACTGGTTGGGTTTGACTTTCTGTAACCAACACAGCATCGAATATATCCATTGTAGTAGCTCCTTATTTAAGGTCTCAAAAGCGATACAGTTACCTGTGTATTTGCTGGACTTCCAGGTAATACTGCAACGCTGTGAGACTTTTATGGTTTAGTGTTCCCAAAATTGTTTCACAGCGAACACTTGCACCCAATGGTTTTTGGCAATAAGTACACTGGTATCTGTGTTAGCGTTCTCCCGTCTTTTCTATTGTTTCAATTACTGCCAAGCCTATACCAGAAGCTGCTATTAACAGTATTGCTGATATCAAAAAAGCGTTGGTCAGCATTCGTAGGGCTTCGTCGAAAAAAATATAGGTGGTCATTGCTTCACCTTCTTAACTTTGTACCGCTAATACTTTTTAATTCTCCACATAGTGATAGGTGAATTTCGTGCAAAAAGTGCTAGCAATTGCATCTTAACAAAACTTTAGCTCTTTCAGAAGACTGCTCAAACTTTTTATTCTTGAAGATTTAATGAATTTTCGAGAGCATTTGTAAAAGAAATTACTGAGGCTGAAATTATAACAAAATTTGTGACACTTGAAATTTACGTAAATATCGTTGTTAAATTTGTCAATAAAATTAAAAATAGCCAAAAAACTAAATATTCACAAACAGCTTATTTTTCAAGCCTATCTTGTGAAATTCCCAGAAAATATTTGAGAAAATTTACTGAAAAAATTACTACTTATATGCATCTATCTCAGTGCATATACAAAAGGCAGTCAATCAATCATTCCGAGGTTACACTCAGAAAAAACAAAGTCCCAAAATTGTTATCAAATAAAAAGACGTTATTTGTTCTCAAGCCAGTGAAAACTGTTAACGGGCGATCGCGCCCGCTCAATGTAAAGAAATGTTGCGATTCAGGTCGGGTTAAAGTAAACAACGTTCAATCGTGGCTAGAACAGATTGAGAAAGTGCATCAAAATCGTAGCCACCTTCTAAGCCAAAGAGAATTTTACGAGTTAGTCCCAGACAATAATCGGTAAACAAACCATAATCTTCTGATTGCAAGTTGATACTTGCCAAAGGATCTGCCGCATTGGCATCATAACCAGCGCTGACAATCAGTAAATCTGGATTAAAGTTAGCTAAAAATGGCACTACTTTTTTTTCAAACAACGGCTGATAGACTGCAATATCACTACCAGGAGGTATTGGTAAATTCAACACATTATTGTGAAAGCCGCGTTCTGTTGCTCTGCCAGTACCGGGATAGCATGGATACTGATGTAGGGAACAATAGGCAATTTGTTGCTCGGTTTCAACGATCGCTTGAGTACCATTACCGTGATGTACATCCCAATCGAGAATGGCGACGCGGTTAATTTCGGGTTGTTGGAGGGCAAAAAAAGCAGCGATCGCGGCGTTAGAAAATAAACAAAAGCCCATACCTGCACTACTTTCGGCATGGTGTCCTGGTGGACGTGCCAGTACAAAAGCCGGATTACCCGATTTTAATACAGCCTCAACTCCATCTAACCAAGCACTCACCGCCAACAATGCCACATCATAACTGCGCTCTGAAACTGGCGTATCTCCGTCCAAAGGGCCGCCGCCACTAGAGGCAATTTCCCAGACTTTTTTGATGTAGGCTGGGCTGTGAGCCTTAACTAACAAAGACATTAACTCTGGCTGTTCTGGTGCTGGTGTAGGCGATCGCCATGCAATTTTATCTGCAAATGTAGCTGCTTTTAGAGCGTTAGCGATCGCCGTCAACCGTTCTGGTTTTTCCGGATGGTATTTTCCAGTCTTATGATCTAAAAATTCGTCGGAATAAATGACTGGCAGCATAGGGCGAAAAAGAATACCAACACTGAATGCCATTGTATCCTTACTTGTCTATAGCAGTCTGCTTTGATTTTTGAACTTATTTGACTAGATGCACTCGCATTCGCAATCTTACTATGCACTTGATTATGGGATAATAATTACGAATTACGTTAGGGCAGCCTTAACGAGCTATTGAGTGTGATTATGAATTAGTAATTATTTTGAGAATTTGGTTATCTTCAACATCTGATTTCCACCTGGTTGTAGTTCATATTCAACTTTTTCAATATTTATCTTGTAACCTTTTTCACTATAATATTTAACTATATTATCTAAATATTGCGAAGGCTTTGACATTAAAGTCATCAAGGGAAATATTCTGATTTCTTCAGCAATACGCAGCATTTCAGCCACTGAATTTAAGTGAAAATCATAATCCAGATGGTTTGAATATAAAAACAATAAATGCGAACAAAGGGCTATGTCAAATTTTTGATTAGGATATACTAAATTTGGCAATTCCCCAAATATATATCTGTTATTCTGTTTGCCATTATCATAATCAGACAGAAATTTTTGAATAACTTTTACTCGATTTTGTCGCAAGTCATCTGGAGATTTATGATAGCTCCATACCAAATCATTCGGTGTAGCCTTGACTTGGTTAATGATATTATCTACTACTTCATTAAACCTTTGCAATATTTCATTGCTAGAAAATTGGTAGAGTGGATCGACAGAAACTACACTTTTACCCTGATGTGTCATTTCAGCATTAAAACTTGCTGGGCCATCCCCAATTCCAATAATTCTTTTATTTAAATCTGCATTTGTTAAATTGAATATTTTTATATATTCATCCATTGACCTGCCAAAAGGAACTACTTTATCTAAAATCATTGTTATAAATACCTCGAATGAAATAATTTTTAGCTTATTTTTTATAGAATTTCTTTTATATAGGTTTTTTGCTCAAGTGGTAACACTGGTTTGAAGCTTTGTAAATAATCAACCGTTATGTCAAATCTGGCGCGTTCATAGTCAAGAATATGTTGAATTTTAGGATATCAAAATTCAGAATTGATTAGATATTATACAGTCCAAATAGTTGTCTTTAATAAAATCAATTTATTTTAACTCTGACGTTATATTTTAGCTGTTGGTGAAGATAACTTTTGCTACTCGCGGCGGACTGCTAGACGGCAATTATTTAAAAGTATGTCAAGGTCTTTTACGACTTTTAGAGGATTTTTGCCTCTAAATATAGCAGCGATCGCCGCTTCATGAGGATTTCTACCAGTTTTTTTAACAGCATTGATTGCAGTTTTATTTGATAACCCTCGGACACTAACTAGCCATGCCGCTAATACATGTCCAGTACGTCCTATGCCACCAGAACAGTGGACAACGACTTTCTCATTTTGCCGATCTGCTTCTATTAAAAAAGGAAGTATTTTCTGTGTGAGGGTTTCTAGATCGGATAAATGGAAATCTGCGATCGGTGCCCAACAAACTAGTTGATTACCAAATTCCTGTCTATATGTTCCGAGCAGATCCCAGTAAGAAGCTAGTTCTTGCTTCGGAAGAAGGCAACAAACTCGCTTGACACCTTGGTGTTTCATGAATTCTATCCAATTATCAACCATTTTATTAGTGTATCCAGGTCGCATAGCACCAAAGACTACTTGCTCGTTCTCACAAGCTGGGGCAAATTTATATATCTTAAAGTGTTTGATTTCTGAATTATGAAAGTTCTTCATCAGTGGAATTAAATAGTTAACTTTTTCCAGCTTAAATTAATTATTTAACTAGAGCTTACAAGCTGAAAAATAGAGAATTGAAATTTGTATAAATAATTAACTAAGTGTGCTTTAGTATCAAATATTATATCTGGTTCATAATCAAATTTTTTGGAGAAAAATTGAAATAACTAAATGCTGTAAATAAATACATATTATTATGCTGTATTCAACGGCAGTTTGCGCTCGAACTATCAAAATTTGGCAATTGTGATCGTAATTGAGGCTCTCTATCATCAAGAACGGTAGAATATACCTAATTTTCGTAGCTTCAAAGCCGAACCATGACGATGCATTCCATACTCCAACGTGCATTTACTGACCGCCGCGTTCTCAAAGCGATCGCTGGCTTAAATAATTTCGATGCCACTAGCGTCGCTGCTACTGTCAAAGCTGCTGAATTTGGCGGTGCTACTTTCGTCGATATCGCTGCCGATCCTGCCCTAGTTCAGTTAGCTAAAAATTTGACAAAACTGCCAGTTTGTGTATCAGCAGTAGAACCAGAGAAATTTGTTCCAGCTGTGGCAGCTGGTGCTGATTTAATTGAAATCGGGAATTTCGATTCTTTCTATGCTCAAGGACGCCGTTTTGAGGCTTCAGAAGTGCTAGCCTTGACTAAGCAAACCCGCGCTCTGTTTGGGGAAATTACCTTATCTGTCACCGTTCCTCACATCCTGGAACTAGATCGACAGGTACAACTAGCAGAGGAACTGGTGAAAGCTGGAGCAGATATTATCCAAACCGAAGGTGGTACTAGCAGTAATCCAGTTCACCCTGGAACTCTAGGATTAATTGAAAAAGCTGCGCCTAGCTTGGCAGCAGCTTATGAGATATCTCGTGCAGTAACAGTACCAGTATTGTGTGCTTCAGGCATTTCTAGCGTTACTGCACCATTAGCGATCGCTGCTGGTGCTGCTGGCGTTGGCGTTGGTTCCGCCATTAACCAACTCAATAGCGAAGTAGCAATGATTGCTGCTGTGCGTGGTTTGGTGGAAGCGTTAGCAACTGCAAATACAGTTAGAAGTTAGGAGCGGTGAGTTAGGAGTTAGGAGTTGAAGAAACTTGTTAATTCAAAACTCCAAACTCCTACACTCCCAATTCCTAACTTTTAACTCATAACTTCTTTAAGCGCATAAATCACTTGGTCTTGCTGTTGTTGTGTCAGTTCTGGGAACATAGGCAAGGATATAACTTCATGGCAAGCTTGCTCTGCCACTGGGAAGTCTCCAATTTGATAGCCCAGATTTTGATAAACTGGCTGCAAGTGTAAAGGGTAGGGGTAGTAAACCATTGAACTGACGCCTTGCTCTTGCAATTGGTTACGTACCCAATCTCGATATTTGGCGCTGGCACCATTTCGTCCTTCACCTGAGATGCGAATAGTGTATTGATTCCATACCCCAATACCCTCAGGTAATTCTTGGGGTGGGACAATCCCTGGAACTTGACTGAGGAACTGATAGTAATAATTGGCAATTTCTTGCCGCCGTTCATTCCAAATATCCAAATAACGCAGCTTAATTTGCAAAATAGCCGCTTGTAGAGCATCCAAGCGGCTATTTACACCTATTTCCTCGTGTAAATATCGAATTTTACTTCCATGATCCCGTAGGATTCGCAGTTTTGTGGCGATCGCTGGATCGTTAGTCGTTATTGCTCCGCCATCCCCGCAACCACCAAGATTTTTGGTAGGGTAGAAACTAAAGCAACCAATATGTCCAATGCTGCCGACTTTTTGCTCTGTCCAAATTGCGCCTGTAGATTGAGCGCAATCTTCAATTACTGATAAATTGTGAGAAAGAGCGATTGCCATCAATGATGTCATATCCACTGGTTGCCCAAATAGGTGAACCGGGATAATCGCTTTGGTTTTTGGTGTAATTGCTGCTGTTATTTGCTCTACATCTAAGTTAAACGTAGTAGTATCAATATCAACAAAAACAGGTTTTGCACCCACGGCGCTAATCACTTCAGCAGTAGCGATAAAAGTGAAAGGGGTTGTAATCACTTCATCGCCTGCACCAATTCCCAACACTCGTAGAGCTAAATAAAGCGCATCAGTACCAGAATTACAAGCTATACATTGACTAACACCATGATACGCGGCAAACTGTTGCTCAAAGCCTTCGACTAAGGGGCCGCCGATATAACGACCAGAAGCTAGAACTTCTAAAACTGCTGCACTTACTTCTGCTTCAATGCTGGTATATTGCTGCTTGATATCAAAAGCAGGGACGGGATTTACGCTTTGGATCATGAGTTCTTATTATTTTATCGGAAGATACAAAGGATGCACTTCGAGAGTCAATTTTTGCAGATTGAATTGTTAATCAAAGAGCTGTCAAAAGACTATCGCCCAAATTACGCATCTCTTAGGGTTTTTGCTGGAATTGTGGTGTATTCAACCGCACATTTAATTTACAAGAAAGTAGTCTTACTAAGTGGTTGCCATGTTAAAGTTGTACCATTTTGAATTTTAAATTGCTGAAGGTGACATATATCAACCAAGAGCCAACACGTTGAATCAAAGTTCCTCTTGTACGTGCTGCTTTGAGAATAAAATACCAGGAGATAAAAAACCCATGCAGGAGCCAATCGAGCTAGATTTCGTGGATTTAGCTATTGCTTTAGGATTAATGGCGATCGCCATTGGTGTATCTAGCTGGGAAAAATTAGGACTAGAGTTGAACTTAGCCCTTGCTACTGGAAGAACCATCTTACAACTACTTGTATTGGGATACATTTTAGATTTCATCTTTGCTTGGAACAATGGTTGGGCAGTTTTAGCGATATTAGCAATCATGCTGACGATTACGGCGATTGTCGCACGAAATCGCATCAGTCAAAAAATTCCTTATGTATTGCCTTTGGTATGGGGTGCAATTTTCATCAGTAGCGCCTTGACAGTGCTTTATACCAACTTCTTGATTCTTCAACCAGACAGATGGTATCAACCACAGTATGTGATTCCCTTAGCAGGGATAGTCATAGGTAATGCCATGAACGCAGCGGCGATCGCTGGGGAACGCCTTGTCACTACGATTAATTCCAGCCATCTAGAAATAGAAACCCATTTGAGCTTAGGTGCAACACCAGAGCAAGCTGTTAGCCAGTACCGCAAAGACGCCATTAGGGTCGCATTGATTCCAACTCTCAATCAAATGATACTTATAGGTATGGTGGCAATACCAGGAATTACCACCGGACAATTACTCGCTGGTGTCAAACCTTTGGATGCTGTGTCCTACGAAATTTTAATTACTTTCATGGTTGCTTTTGCTAACTTACTGACAACAGTTTTGTTGACTAAGGGATTGTGTCGTCAGTTTTTTAACTCCACCGCGCAGTTAATCAGGTGAAGCGTTAATATCTAAGAGTATTTCATCATCTTGCCCTGGTAAATCGAGGGCAATTAATAGCGAACGGTTGAGTTGAGCGATTGCTACTGCTGAAAGTGTTCCGCGCAAACGTAATAAGCGGGATTTTGAGAGTACCCGAATCTGATCTGTCATTGCCAGCGAATCATGAGTTAATCCACCCTCAGGTGGCTGGAGCAACACTTGTGTAGGATAGATTCGTTTACTCGACCGATAGGTTGTACAGGGAACTGCTAGAATCACAGGACTGGCAGCATTAATCACATCCCGGCTGACAATAATGATTGGACGGGTTCCACCCTGTTCCGATCCTTCAGTTGGCTCTAGACGGGCATCGTAGACTTCACCCCGTCTCATTCGGAAATTTCCTCTAACCTCAAAGCTTCCCACTGAGCCGGAGCAAATTCTGCCTCCATCTGCAAAACTTCGGCTTGATACTCTACGTCACTTGCCATTTCTGCTAAGGCTAGATCAATTTGTGCCCGTTTTTGAGTAGCGAGTTCACGCCGTAATGCCTGTATTACAAACTCGTTGCGGCTTTTGGCTTTTCCTGCCTGAACGGCTTTATCCGTTGCCTCTAACAAATCCTTTGGGAGGGTCAATGTTGTGCGAACAGTTTGTTGCTCCATACTATATATATCAAATGATGTTTTATTTTATGACTTTTCTAACATCATTTTATTCATAAATTTCTTTGTGTTGCAGATTGCGTTTCTACTCCTAACTTTTCTATTCTCCTAAAGTCCGTGTATAAATTACCTGACCTTGGGAATCATAAAGGGAAAGGGACAAATTGGCATTGTCACTAATTACAGCTAGGGCTTCTCGTAGGATTTGTAAGTGATTGCTAAAGTTAACAGCAGTATCCAAATTCTGTGAATTAGGATTAGCTAAGGTATTTTGTCTTAATTGGTCGTACTCAGGAGTTAACCGCACAATAATTCCTACATTATCCATGCTAAAAGTGCAAATCCGAATTCCATTAACACAGGTTTTACCTAAGTCAGTACGGGTTTGTTGCAAACTACTAACAACTTGTAGTTTTTCTTGTACTTGTTTGAGGGCTGTTGAGTAGGGTTCGATTAGGGACTGAGCCTGAGTGTAGTACAAGCTATCTTGGGAAACTTTTTTAGCAGTTTCCAAAGCCTGCTCCCAGTATGTTGCTGCTGCTTGCCATTGGTTTTGTTGCTGATAGACTTTGGCTTGGTTGGCGCTACTAACAGCTTGTTGGTAGGTTCTAGCAGCTAATTGTTCTTTAATAGTGCGCTCGCGTGCTGCTACTAACTTAGGTTTATAATCTAACAACAACTTTTGGGCTTGTTGATATGTGGGGCTAGTCTGGGGAATCACTCTCAAGGCATTAATAACTATCTGCCAGTTAGACTCCACTTTTTGCCAATCCTTCAAGGATTTAGCACTAGCTTGTCGGTTCTCGGCTGTATCAGCTACAGCTTTTGCTGCTGCTAGTTTTTTCAGCCATTTTTCTTCAATTAGTATCTGCTGATTCACAGCGTGCAAACTGATACGATAGCTAAATAATTTTGCTTGTACTAGAGCATACAGTTCGCTATTAGGAGTTATAGCCTCTAGTGGTGCGATCGCCTGTCGCCATAATTGTTGTCTAGCTTGTATTTCTTCTAAACTATCTGCGGGAGTTTTAATTTTTTCTGCCGCTAAAGATGCGGTCTGCAAAGCCTTAACTACCTGGTCGATTTTTTCTGACCGCCCAGATAAATTTGCTTTGAGTTCTTCCGATACCTGGTAACGCGGCGACCAACTAGGAATTACGTTCAAGGCTGTGCTAGCCGCTACAAGTTGCTGCTGCACTGCTACTAATTCTTTTTCTGACTTGGCGCGGCGCATCAATTCCGGGGATTCTGTTTTTAATTGCTCAGCAACTTGTATTTCTTTGCACTCAGACATCACACAAGGGCGAGTCAGTAAATAACCGCCAATGCCTAAAACGACAATTCCCACCAAGGCTACACCTACGAATAGAGGTTTGAGGCGTGCTGGTTTAGAAGCCGCTAAATTCGGCGCATCTGCAAATGGGTCGAATACTTCTTCTTGTTCAGTTTCATCAATTGATGGTAAATAGGTCAGAGCTGATGAGGCGGATGAAGAGGATGAGGAGTAGGCGGACAAAGCAGACAAGGAAGATATTGCTCCCTCATCTTTCCCCACTTCCTCATCTTCCCCTACTCCCCTTACTCCTTGAACTCCCCAAATTCCCATCTCCTCGTCTTCCCATCCCGTTCTTTGCTTGAGAGCTAAAAAACATTTGCTATAAGGAAGTTGTTCGCCAAAAACTCTGAGGAAACATTGCACTCGTTGCTCTCTGTAGGATGCTAAGGACTGAAGTACATCCTCGATGACTGCAAAGATAACTTGAGCATCAACTATTACACTTGATGGGTGTTGAGTTAAAATCATTAGCTCGTCTTTATTGACGGCACATTTAACTTCAAAGGCTCCATTTGATGAGACTTCTACGAGCAATTGTTCCTGCAAAGTTTTAGCTAAAAGCTGTAAATCTTCCTGCTGGACTGCTACTTTCATAAAACTTTCGTACTGAACTTCTATATTGTTTTGATTATTTTTAAGGAGATGAAATGAACTTTTTGGATTTGTTGAATAAAGATGCACAGTTTAACCAATCACAGCCTGAAAATATAATCGAACAACTTTTTAACACAAATTCTGACTTTTAACCAAAAATTTAAATATTAGTAATTGTTCGTATGGCTACATTTTCAAGCTAGTAGATACAAAATTAGATAATCTATCCACAGGTATATATTTTTTCAGAAAAAACGGGAATAATAAAATTTTTGAGCATTTTCACTGCCTAATTTTATGACAATTAAATTCACAACAGCTAAGTAGAACAGTGTAAATAGACCAAAGTATGTAACGAAAAATTAAATCAACTAAAACCCTCTTCTCTTCTGCCTTTTGCCTTCTGCTCTCTGTTCTCTGCTCTCTGCCCGATCTTAATGATAAATATTTACTCCGACTTACTTACTCTTTGGCAAGATTATATTTGCAGACAAATTATGGCAAAATTATCCACAGGTTAAGGAAATATGGCTATGTCAGAGGTTTTTGACAGGAATGCTAGTTATCTTCTATGCTGGGAAGTCTACTGAGGAGATTAATTACGTCTTGTGGGTAGGAAAATTAATTTGCCTCATCTGCTGAATTCGATAAAATTGATACGTGAAAAATAAGTTTTTATAGCTGCCAAAAGTTTAATTATGTAATCAAAGTGCTGTCAAATATTTAGACAGTACTAACCCTCAGGTTGGAAAGTGCAAATACAAGGTGTATCAATGGATTTATTAGAGTATCAAGTGAAAGAATGGTTTGGGAAAATAGGCATTCCTGTATTGCCTTCGCAACGAATTGACCATCCTACAGATTTAAAACGTTTAAAAATTCGCTTTCCAATTGTACTGAAATCTCAAGTACATGGAGCAGAACGGGCAAAAGCAGGTGGAGTCAGGTTTGCCGAAACAACTATCGATGCGATCGCTGCTGCTCAAAATATCTTTAGTTTACCAATATGGGGGGAGTTGCCGGAAGTTGTCCTAGCAGAATCCCAATACGACGCCAACCAGGAATTTTATCTAGCAGTGGTTTTAGACACCGCAGTTTGCCGACCAGTGCTTTTAGGTTGCAATGAAGCAAACATTGATTGGGAATCCGCTGGAGAAAAAATGCACTATGTCGTTGTCGAACAAGAATTTTCTCCATTTTATGCCCGACGACTCGCTTTGAAAATGGGCTTGCAGGGGATGCTGATGCAGTCGGTAAGCAGCGTTGTCCAGAAGATGTATCAATTATTTGTGCAAAAAGACCTGGATTTAGTCGAAATTAATCCCTTGGCAGTCAATCCTAATGGTGAAGTTATGGCTCTCAATGGTAAAGTCAGGGTAAATGAACGCTCGATCAAGCGTCATCCAGATATTGCCCAAATGGCAGCAAAAATTATCAGCCGTCATCCAAGTACTGAAATCAACGGTATTTTGGGCGACTGGGAAGGCGTGCAAATGCACGGAAAAATCGGGATTTTAGGTAATGGTACTGGTTCAGTTATGGCAACTTTGGATTTAGTGTCTAATGCTGGCGGTAAACCAGGTGTTTGTTTGAATCTACGCCATGCTTTCCTTACAGATACCACACCAACTACCTTTTGCGATCGCCTAGAAACAGGTTTAAAAATTTTGGCTGCTGACAAAAGCATCGAAGTCATACTAATTAACTTCTTAGGTAGCATTCCTCAAGCTGAGGAAGTAACCCAAGTTATAGCCAAATTTGTCCAACCAGACAATAATGAATTCAAATTACAAGTTGGACGCTCTAATGGTAGTAAACACCAAAATGTGGATTTTCCATCCTTAGTTATCCGCATTGCTGGTTCTGAGTTAAATCCAACTAAAAATTATTTAGCAACACTTAAAACTAACAGCAATACTCTTGCTGTGGTAGAAAATTTAGATGAAGCGGTGAAAGTTGCAGTTCGGATCGCTAAACCAAATACTAATAAGAAGTAGCCACCAAGAACTACTAATTTGTAATGCATTATGCTCGGCAACGCAAGTGTAAATGGGAAGCACAAAGCGCGATATAATTAAAAATTAAGATTTGTCAAATGCTATCTAAATTTCCTACTTTTAATTCTGTAGGCTTATTTGGTTAAATTAGTATTACTTTTTAGTAGTGGAGATAAATTTGCAAATGAAATATGAAAAGTAATAAATTTCAGTAAAACTCAATTAATACAATACTGTATACATATCGTTGTATGCCCAGTGGCTCGACTCACTGGCTTGCCAAGCTTACGGTAATTTATTATGAACATAACGCCAGAGAGTAAAGTCTTAATTCAAGGCTTTTGTGAATTTATATCAGGTACTCATGTTACTCAAATGAAAGCTTACGGCACGAATTTGGTAGCTGGTGTCAATCCTGGATGCGGCGGACAGGAAATGCACGAACTGCCAGTATTTGACTTAGTAGAGGAGGTAGTACAAGAATTTGGCGCGATTGACACGACAATTATCTGTGTAGATCCTTACGATGTTTTGGATGCGGCATTAGAAGCGATCGCATCTCAGATTCGCCAAATTATCATTATCACCGCTGGCGTGCCACCTTTGGATATGGTGCAATTACTCCGCAAAGCCGAGGCATGTGAAACTTTGGTAGTAGGGCCAAATAGTCCGGGGATTATTGTACCTGGAAAAATTCTTTTGGGAACTCAACCTAGCGAGTTTTATACACCAGGGCCAGTGGGGATCGTCAGTCGTAGCAGTACCCTCACCTACGAAGTCGCTTATGAATTAACAAAAGCTGGTTTGGGGCAGTCAATTAGTGTCAGTATTGGTAGTGATGCAATCGTCGGTTCCTCGTTTTTGCAATGGCTGCAAATTCTCGATGAAGATGAAACTACACAAGCGATCGTTTTAGTCGGTCAACCCGGCGGTGGTAGTGAAGAAGCGGCGGCGCGGTACATTGCTGAGGCCATTGATAAACCAGTAATTGGCTATATCGCAGGCAGACAAGCACCACCAGGAAAAAGTTGGCGTCAAACTGGGACTTTAGCAACATTTATCGGACGCGATCCTAATTTTGGTACAGCCCAAAGTAAATTAGCTGCTTTGAAAGAAGTACAAGTTCCTGTAGCTGAACGCCCTTCTCAAATTCCAGAATTGGTAAGAAAAAGGATTAATTAAATTTGGAGACGGTATTAGGCGTTACAAGAAAAGTTGTTATGTCTGACTTGGAATATATATAGCCGTAGTCATACAGGTTAGGACTTTTTAAAAGTATGAATGTCAGGAAGAGTAATAGTTTTTACCTCCAGCAAGAACAGCATAGCTGTCCCCTGCCTCCTGCTATAGTTGACTAAACTACAACTTTGACAAAATTTCTGGTAACAACTGACTTGGAACTTTCGATAAAGCGAGATTTTGTCCTTGTATTCCTAATTCATTATGAAAAGCACGAATAGTTTTTACCATATAACCGAAGGTTGTTTGATAAACTTCTGGTTGTTTACTGAATCCATTTAGAGCTTGCAAATGATGTTCTAATGCTACTTCTAGATGTTGAGAACGTGTTACTTTATCGGCATTAAAAGATTTATCTATTACTAGCTGATAGTGTGCCAGTCCCAAGTTATTATGAGAGGCAAATAAGTCAAAACTTAAAGAGTTACTGCTTAGTGAATGAGCCAAAGCTATAGCTTCTTCGTAAGCACTGATGCATAGTTGCAGATATTTTTGCCGTGCTTCTTTTGGTGTTTGAGATAGATTTGCTAAATGCCAATAGGCAGTACCCAAATTATTTTGTGTGGCAGCACAGGCACTAGGAACGTTAGCTGGAGTACGATATTTCAGAGCTTCGTTATAAACATCAATAGCTAGTTGTAAATTTTCAGCAGGTTGTTCGTATTGTGCCAAATTCCAATAAGCAGTACCAATGTTGTTTTGAATCATGCCATACTTGAGCGGTTCCTCTTGGGGATTGTAGCGTACAAGTGCTTCGTTGTAAGCGGCGATCGCTTTCTTTAAATGCACAATCGGTTGATTATATTGTCCCAAATGCCAGTAAGCAGTTCCCAAATTATTTTGGCAAGCAGCATACTTTAATGAATCCATATCAGCTGTACGGTAATTGAGTGCTTCGCTGTAAGCTAAAACTGCTTGTTGCCAATTCTCAGATGGCTGAGAAAAACGGGCTAAATCACCATAAGCTGTCCCTAAGTTGTTTTGCACGCGGGCGTAAGTTTCTGGATGTGTCTGGGGTGAGATTGTATTTAACGCCAACTGATAAAATTCTATTGCTTGTTCTATATAAGTTTGTCCTTCTTCAGAATTCGGTGGTGTGCGGTATAACATCCAATAAAGTGTACCCAAGTCATTCAAAATATCTGGGAGTTGCGGTGAAGTTTCGTTATAGCTAATTGCCTCTTGATAAGCAATAATTGCTACCATCAAATTTTCTAAGGTTGATTCTCCTTGCTCAATCCGAAGGCGGTATAAGTTACCCAAGCGATGATAAGCTTCTGCCAGTATTTCCCCAGGAAGTTGTTGTGAATGTAATTCTTCAATTTCTAACAAAATCTGCTGCGGTTGCCAGTCATCCTCTATATCTTGAGTAATCTTTGTGTTGATTGTTGCTAATACTAACTCTGTTAACTCACTGCTAATATGAGATAAAGAAGATAGTAATTGCTGCTCGTTTCCACTGCCAGATCTAATAGTAAATTCCTGTTGTGACACAATCTTCGATAAATCGATGATTGATGCGCTATCTGACTGGATTTTGTGTACATTATTTTCTGGTGTCTGTGGTGAAAAATTGGAATTCTTCTCAAACTTTAATTCACTAGCTGTTGTTTTGAATTCTGCTTGGGTAACAGATTCATCTGAAATCGACTGCTCAAGATTCCCTACATCCAAACTTCTAGAATTAGAAAAACGTTCTGGATATCTTGAATTCTGAGTTGCTGGTGTAGGTTCTCCAGCAAACACAAATACCCCAGTACGGTAACGCCAAAACTGTGGTGCTGATTGTTGGATGGCAGACAACCAAGGACGCGGTATCCACAACAGCAAGTTAGATTCTAGAAATCGACTGGATTCTTGTGTGGAGAAATATTGCTCGCTTAAACGGAGATAATGCAAGAATAAACGCTGCGTTGCTACTGGTTGCTTAGTTAACTGCTCCACGCCTACAATCTGAAATGCTGGTATTGGAGAAACTCTTCCTGGAGTATCTTTTGATGCCCCAACAATTGGCGGTGGATAATTGGCCACCCATTGATTGATTTGAACTATGGGATTGGGATCGTTTAAATTTAAACGCAACGTCACTAATCGTGGATAAGCTGGAGTGCTATTTTCTTGAGCATTTGATGGTTGATATAGCACTTGTCCCACAGGATAAGCCAATGTAGAATGCAAACGGGCTGCTACTTGATTTCTTAAATGTAAATCATCACATATTGCAAAAAAAAGTTGTCGCCGCAAACCAAGACTTAAGGCAAGTTTTAAGCGTTGGTATACTTGTCGATTCCAAGTAAAATTATCGTTATGTACAGTATCATTCACACTCATGGCGGCTAAAGAGCCAAAAGACAGTATATATCACCTTTATAGGTCGATCGAAGTTAGCTAAAAATTTCATTATCAGCAATGATTTCTAAGTGAATGTTGTGCTGCTGAGAATAATTTTGCATTTTATGAAAAGTTGAGCCAGTGCTACCTCAGCGCCTTGCATCGGAATCTTCTGGCGTCAAAGCTAAGACTTGCAGCGATTTATTAGCGCAGCTCTATTCGAGGTAGGAGCATCACTTTCTAAGACAGATTTGCAATTTTTGATTAAAATTCTTAATTACAAAGCTGTTCAGTGGAATTACCAATAACACTACTTCTCCAATTTGGTATAAGTTGAACTTTTTAGGTTTGGTAGAATAAGAAGGTATGTAATTATACTTACTGATTAAATTAATTCTAACAAAAAATAAAAAAGCAGGCTCCTCCTGAAATCGGAACCTGAAAAACTACAAAAATGAAATTTTATTAAAATATTTTACGCTCAACAGTTTTAGGAAACCAAGAAAGCGACTGAAATCAAGCCACCAACCAAAGCAGCAGCCGCGATTCCTACAAAAATATAGGTTCGCTTTTGGCCTTCCGTAGCAGGTTCTGCTTGATAAATCTTCGGTTCCTTGGCAAAATTATTCAGGCGGCCGCCTTCTTCGGTTGTATAGGGCATGAATCAATTCCTTTATCTTTATTCTTCATTTAATGTTACATAAATACGAGTTTTGCTCAAAAAATGCTAGACAAATCGTTACATTGGGGATTGGGTATTAGGGATTGCCCACTGGATATTAAGAGTTAAAAGAATTATTTCCCAGTCCCCATTCCCTAATTAGTAATCGTCCCAGTCAGAGGCGAACTAGCACTGGCGTAATCTTTAATGGGCATTCTGCCAGCAAGGTATGCCAAACGACCGGCAACTGTTGCTAAATTCATGGCACGAGCCATTGCTGCGGGGTTTTGAGCTAGAGCGATCGCACTATTAATCAACAAAGCGTCTGCTCCCAATTCCATTGCCTGAGCGGCTTGGGAGGGTGAACCAATCCCAGCATCTACCACCACAGGTATACTTGCATTTTCGATGATGATTTGGATATTGGCGGTTGTTTTTAGCCCTTGTCCAGAACCAATTGGCGACGCTAAAGGCATCACCGTAGCACAGCCTACATCTTCCAAGCGTTTGGCTAACATCGGGTCAGCGTTGATATAGGGCAATACTGCAAAACCTTCTTTAACTAGTTGTTCTGCTGCTTCTAGTGTGCCAATGGGGTCTGGAAGTAAATATTTAGGATCGGGTATGACTTCTAACTTAACAAAGTTATTATCTTCCTGTCCCAATAATTTCGCCATTTCTCGCCCCAAACGCGCCACCCGAATCGCCTCATCGGCAGTTTGACAACCTGCGGTGTTGGGCAACATCCAGATTTTTGTCCAATCTAAAGCTTCTGCTAAACCTTCGTGTCCAGGGGCTTTAGTTTGTACTCGTCGGACTGCTACGGTAACAATTTCGCAATCACTGGCGGCGATACTTTGTTGCATTTGTTCAATGCTGCGATACTTACCAGTTCCCGTCATCAAGCGGGATTGGAAGGTTTTGCCTGCGATAATTAATGGCGAGTCGGTAGAGACGCGATTAATTGCGTCTGTGGGGAGTGGGGGGGTAAGGTGTCCGTTGGAGAAATTGGCAGAGTGAGTGAGCATGGGGGTGCGGGTAGATGGCTGGGGCTGGAAGCGCGAATAATGAAAATCAGCAAGTAGGGGGTCAGATTTTTGTTCCAAGATGAAATCAGCAATCAATGCTGCTGTTACGGGTGCAAGTAGAATCCCGTTACGGTAATGACCAGTGGCAAAGGTTAAATTTTTACAATAGCTACTGCCGAGAATGGGTAATTCGTCGGCACTGGCTGGGCGAAATCCCCACCAGAATTGGAGTATGGGATAATGTTTTAATTGCGGATACAGCCGGATGGCCGCTTGGAGTAATGTTTGAATGCCGTCTGGGGTGTTGTGGGGTGTAAAACCAACATCTTCGCTTGTTGCCCCAATAATCAGCGAGCGATCGCGTCTGGGTACAATGTAAATATCTTCCCCAAACAAAATCCGCTGCAACGGCAATTCCGGTACAAATTCCGGTATTTTTACACTCAATATTTGTCCTTTTCGAGGACGCACGGGTAATGGTAACAACTCATTCGCCCAAGCACCTGAAGCTAAAACATAATGGGCGGCGCGAATTACTCCACTATTCGTTTGGATGCCAACAACTTGTCCCTGTTGCTGTAAAAATGCTTCTACTATAACGCCGTCTTTAAGTTCAACACCAATAGATTCGGCTGCTGTCCGCAGTACTTGAGCTAGAGTCTTATTATCGACTTGGGCATCTTCGGGATACCACCAGCCACCAACTACTTCGGCTCCCAATCCTGGCTGATATTGATGAATTGCTTCTTTGTCTAACCAGTATGAGGGGGAATAGGAGGCAGGGGGGCGGGAAGCAGGGAGCAGAGGGGAAAGAGGTAATTTTTCATTTTCCCCCTTGCCGCCTATTCCCTGCCCCTGTGCCTCTTGAAAAATAGGTGTGAGGATACCGCAAGGCCAATAGTTGGTATTTAGGCCAGTCAATTCTTCCAGTTTACGCGTCCAGTCGGCATATAAAGCACGCGATCGCCAACACAAAGAACGCATTGCCTCGTTCGGGATTTTTTCGGCATCTGGTGCCAACATCCCAGCGGCAGCGTGGGTAGCAGCAGCCTGGAAATCACGACAAACCACGGTGACATTTGTCCCCCGTAGTTTGAGTTCAATGGCGATCGCTAAACCGATAACGCCGCCACCAATAATTACAATTTCACTAGTCATTAGTCATTTAGTCATTGCTCATTAGCCATCGAGCATTAGTGCATGACTAATAAATCATAACTAATAAAGGAATAACTAAAGACTAGTAAAGCGGGCGCGTAAATAAACCAACCATTTGAAATGTCTAAAACGCTTATGCAACGGTAATTACGAATTACGTAATTTGCTTCTCGCTGGAGGCGAGTATTACAAATTACCAATTCTGCCAAACAATACTAGCAACCTTTACCACAAGGCTCGAATTGGTTCGCTGGGATTTGAATCACTTGATGAGCTATCGCTTGTGGAAGAGTCTGTATTAGAGTCTGTTGTATTGTCAGGAGATGAGGTTGAGTCGTTGGTAGGATTCTGGGCAACGCTGCTCCTGTTATCAGGCCTTGGGGCTACAATCGAGCGTTTATTTTGATTTGTTTGAGTTGTGGGAGTTTCGTCAGTTGCAGTTTCATCGTTCTGGCTGCCAGCACTGCTATTAACATTAATATTAGCTGGCAGAACTTCTGATTTTTTGCCGCTGGGATTATTGGCGGTTTGTACGCCCATCGGAAAGTTAATGCCTAGTAATGTACCAAGTAAAATGGCTAGACCTCCAGCCATTAATATTAGGGGTGTCCATCTACCCATCTTGTTTTACTCCTTTTTAACCTTTTGGTGTCCACACTTTTCGAGAACCTTGTCCCCAAAATCCATCAAACTTTTATCACATTCACGTCGTCTAAAGCCTGCGTTTTACGGTTTCTTACGTAGGTCTGTTGTTGGAAAATGGGGAGGAAGCTAACGACGTGTTGCTTGGGTCAATTCGCTGCTGAGACTTCGCCCTCTACTTTAACCGTGCAGTTATTGTAACTGGCAATAACTCGACAGTTTATTACCTTAGCACCGTCATTGTAGAGGTCAATACTATTTTGCTGCAAAATTTTGCGGAGATTGCTTGCTCGCACTCAATTGTTTTACCTTGAGCTAATACCTTAGGCATTTTTTAAATTGCCAAACTGACTTTTTGTTGTATATTGACATATTGCCTCGAAAGTTGTCTCGTCGGCCCGAGTTTTATGACTACAATTTCCTCACCTCAACTTTGGCTCTATGACACTACATTACGGGATGGCACTCAGCGCGAGGGGCTATCTGTATCGATAGAAGATAAGTTACGCATTGCCAGAAGACTCGATCAACTGGGAATTCCCTTTATTGAAGGCGGTTGGCCTGGTGCCAATCCTAAGGATGTACAATTTTTCTGGCAACTGAGAGAAGATCCGCTCAAACATGCAGAAGTTGTTGCTTTCTGTTCGACTCGACGCCCTAACACTTGTGCGGCAGAAGAACCGATGCTACAAGCGATTCTGGCTGCGGGAACTCGCTGGGTGACAATTTTTGGCAAGTCTTGGGATTTACATGTCACAGCCGGACTCAAGACGACGTTGGAAGAAAATTTGGCAATGATTCGTGACACAATTGAGTACCTCCGTTCTCAAGGGCGTCGCGCGATTTACGATGCCGAACATTGGTTTGATGGCTATAAGCACAATCCAGGTTATGCTTTACAGACATTAGAGGCTGCGATCGCATCTGGTGCTGAATGGCTAGTCCTGTGTGATACCAATGGCGGCACTTTACCCCACGAAGTTAGCCAAATTGTTCAAGATGTCATTAGTCATTTGTCATTAGTGAGCCAGTGCGTTGCGGAGGTTCCCTCCGTTGTTCGCGCAGCGTCTCCGTTAGGAGAAGCAACTGGCGTCATTAGTCAAGAAACAATGACAAATCAGAAAAGAGAAAGGACAATGCCCCAAATCGGAATTCACACTCATAACGATTCGGAAATGGCGGTTGCTAATGCCCTAGCAGCTGTGATGGCAGGGGCAAAGATGGTACAAGGTACAATTAACGGTTACGGCGAACGTTGCGGTAATGCTAACCTCTGTTCTTTAATTCCTAATTTACAACTGAAACTGGGTTACAGTTGTATCACAGAAGACCAGCTAAGACAACTTACAGAAGCGAGTCGTTTTGTGAGTGAGGTGGTTAATCTTGCTCCTGATGAACACGCTCCCTTTGTAGGACGTTCGGCTTTTGCACACAAAGGTGGTATTCATGTATCTGCTGTGGAACGTAATCCTCTGACTTACGAACACATGCAACCGGAACGAGTAGGGAATCGTCGCCGCATCGTGATTTCTGAACAGTCGGGACTGAGCAATGTTTTAGCCAAAGCCCGCAGTTTTGGCATTGAATTGGATCGATTAAAGGCAGAGGCTAAGCAAATTCTTCAGCGTCTCAAAGATTTGGAGAGTGAAGGATTTCAATTTGAAGCAGCAGAGGCTAGTTTTGCACTGTTGATGCATGAAGCTTTGGGAAGACGCCAAAAGTTTTTTGAAGTCAAAGGTTTTCAAGTCCATTGTGATTTGATTGAGGGCAAAGAAACTACTAACGCCCTAGCAACAATCAAAATCGCTGTTGACGGTAAGAATATTCTGGAGGCAGCGGAAGGTAACGGCCCGGTTGCAGCGTTGGATGCCGCTTTACGCAAGGCTTTGGTGAACTTTTATCCTCAAATTGCAACTTTTGATTTGACAGACTACAAAGTGCGGATTCTCAACGGACATGCGGGTACTGCGGCGAAAACCCGCGTATTCGTAGAATCTGGCGATGGTCGTCAACGCTGGACAACTGTAGGGGTTTCCACTAACATTTTGGAAGCTTCCTATCAAGCGGTGGTGGAGGGCTTGGAATATGGTTTGTTGTTGCACTCACAAGCCCAAGCAGCGGTGAAAGCTTCTACTTGACAAATAACGCTATTTAGTGTGGGGAAAATTTACACTTTCCGATGAGAATGGGAAGCGATCGCCTTCCATTCTCGTACAACACCTTTAGGCGATCGTAGTTTTGATGTAGCCAGTGCAAATAAGTGTTTAAGAGTAAGTAATCAGGGGAAGGGGAACTAATTGTTTGTTGCTTAAAAGCTTACTTTTATTTCCTTAATACAGATAGGATTTTCTTCTTCCCTTTTGTGTAATTAATTATAAGTATAAATACTTGTAAATTAATCACAAGAAAATCTAGGTTTGTAGGGTTATGGTTGATGATATCCTAATTCTCGGTGAATTCAAGCTTGAACTTTCAAGCTCCTGCTTGGTTAAAATTTATGCTGCAAAAAAGTGTACTTTCTAAGCCAGTACAAGCCGAAATTTTTCATATCAAAATTAGCACTTAAAACCTATGCAGCACAAATAATATGCCATTCTGGGCTTGAGTTAGTTAATAGGGAAAGGAAGACTGTTCGCAAATGTCTGAAAATCGTTTGTCTTCGGGAATTTCGGGTTTAGACGAAGTTCTCTGTGGCGGTTATGTTCCAAATCGCACCTATTTAATTCGGGGTGGGCCGGGAGTCGGCAAAACAACACTGGGAATGCATTTCTTAATAACAGGGGCAACAAACGGCGAACAGGTTTTGTTCGTTACCTTGGGAGAAACCGTCACCCAACTCAGGCGAACTGCCCTTGGGCTGGGATTTGACCTAGAAGGTGTCACTTTTCTTGACCTTAGCCCTACACCTGAATTTTTCGCCCAAGTTCAGACTTACGATATTTTCTCACCAGCTGAGGTGGAACGTGAACCCACAACCCGGCGGATTGTAGAGCAGGTAGAAGCCCTCAAGCCACAACGCATTTTTATTGATTCGATGACGCAGTTTCGTTACCTGGCGAGCGATACGTTTCAGTTTCGCAAACAAGTGCTGTCGTTTCTAAGATTTTTAGTAGAGCAAAGTACAACTGTTCTATTCACATCAGAGAGCAGTGAAGAAGCGCCCGACGATGATTTACAGTTTATGAGTGATGGAGTAATCAATCTGAAGTTTAGTCAAGATGAGCGCACACTCTGTATTTCTAAGTTTCGGGGGAGTAACTTTCAACATGGACATCATGCAATCCGCTTAACTAGTACGGGAGTGCATCTGTTTCCTCGGTTAGTACCTCAAGATTATGCACAAGAAGATTTTAATACTCAAGTAATCTCCTCTGGCATCCCGGAAATCGATGAGTTACTGCACGGTGGCATTGAACGCAGCACGATTACTATCATTAGCGGCCCCAGCGGCGTGGGTAAAAGCACGTTGGGACTTCAGTTTATGAAAGAAGCCGCCGGACGGGGCGAACGTTCGGTGATTTACACCTTTGAGGAAAGAAAAGAAACGCTGCTGCGCCGTGCTGAAGGTATCAACATTGCGGTTGGTGCGATGCAGGATAAGGGGACACTTTCAGTTGTGCAAGTAGAGCCGCTGTATTATACACCCGATGAATTTGCTAACCTCGTGCGTCAGGAAGTAGAGCAACAACAGGCGCGAATTGTGATGATCGATAGTGTATCCGGCTATCGGCTTTCGGTGCGCGGAAAAGACTTGATTAGCCACATCCATTCGCTATGTAAGTATCTGCAAAACATGGGTGTTGCTGTGCTGCTAATCAACGAAATTGAAACGATTACAGGAGAATTTAGAGTTACAGAAATTGGAATTAGCTATTTGGCAGACACGATTATATTTCTGCGCTACTTAGAAATACAAGGCGAACTCCGGCGAACGATTGGCGTTCTCAAGAAGCGGATGACAGACTTTGAGAAAACCTTGCGCGAATTTGAAATTAGTCGCTACGGAATTAAAGTCGGCAGGCCACTGACAAAGTTGCGAGGTGTGTTGACTGGAGTGCCTGAAATACTTGCGGATGAATTGTGATAGCGTAGCTATGTTGATTTAGCCAGAGCTAGTGAAAAACCTTGGCGACAGCATTGCCAATGAGCAAGAGAATGAGCGATGAGTCGAATTTTAATAGTTATAGAGCAATTTGAGAATCGTCGCCTGTTAGCAGAGTGGCTGAGTATATATTATGAGGTTGCGATCGCCGACTCAATTGTCCAAGCAGGAAAAGCCGTACCGCTTTTAGATCAACCATTTGATTTATGCATTCTTGACGGCCCAGCACTCGATCGCCTTTGGGAATGGGTGCAAGCAAGAAAATACCAAGAGCAACCCGTTTTTTTGCCCTTTTTGCTAATTACTCTACGTACTGACGTAAAACTATTAACACGGCATTTGTGGCAAACTATCGATGAGCTAATTACAAAACCGCTGGAAAAGTTAGAGTTGCAGGCAAGAGTGGAAATGCTGTTGCGATCGCGGCGGCTCTCACTAGAGCTTCAGACTGCACTAGAGCAAGAACGCGAACTTAGAGAACTAAAATCGCGCTTTGTCTCAATAGTTTCCCATGAATTTCGTAGCCCCTTAAGTACAATTTCCGGTTTCACTCGTTTACTGCAAGAGCGTAACTTGCTTCCAGAACAGCGAGATGACTTTTTCAGACGCATCCTAGCTGCTGTTGCCCGAATGATTGCCTTGCTGGATGATGTTTTAATCCTGGGAAAATCTGAAGCTGCTCCTCTGGTGTCTAATCCCGTTAAACTTGCACTTGAGCCTTTTTGCCGCAAGCTAATCGAAGAAATCAAATTCAGTACAGGCAGTAATCACACGATTAAATTTTATTGCGAAGACGAATGTGTGACAGTTGAGATAGATGAAGCCTTACTGCGGCACATTTTAACCAATTTATTATCTAATGCTATTAAATACTCTGCCCCTGATAGCACCATTCAAGTGAGACTGCAATGTAAATCCGAAGCCGTAATATTTCAAGTGCAGGATGAGGGCATCGGCATTGCTTCAGCAGACCAAGAACGATTATTTGAATCCTTTTATCGTGCTAGTAACGTAGGCAAAATTCCAGGAACCGGATTAGGGCTGACAATTGTTAAACAGGCAGTTGAGCAATATGGTGGAACGATCGCACTCAAAAGCCAAATCAATGTTGGGACAACGTTCATCGTCACTTTACCCTTGCAAAATGAAATTTTTGACTAGATTCCAAAGCTTGATTTGCGATCGAACGTTTTACTTCTTAATCAGCTTTTTGATTTTTGCCTTTTAAAGCAGCAATATCACTGTCCATCGCTGATATGGTTAATTTAGTCAGTTATGTACCGTGAATGCCAAAATAAGTAGGTAGACACAATTATTTAGAAGATGCATTTCGACTACTTCGACTACGCTACCTCGGCTTTAGTCGGCACAAGTCAGTACAAGTTCGCTCAATGCTCAAGAGCCTGACTAGAAGGGGGTTGAGCGCAGTCGAAACCTGATAATCTCAAGTTAGGTTTAATTTAGTCTTTCTACTTAGCAGCCCAATCATCTATTTCATAAAAATAATCATTCTCATTTGGGGAAAATGCTCAGGCGCAGCCCGCACTTTGACACCCTTCGTGTCGCTCAGAGCGAGAAGCTCAGTGACCACCGCAGGTATTGCCAATATTCCAATATTTAAATGCACAATTGCGGATCGCATTCATTCTACGAGAACTTTTCCCAAGCTTGGGCAACTAATTGGCTCAACCACCGACGTTGTTGCTGGTCTAGCAGTGGATCTTCCGCTAGCAGCTGAGCAGTTAATTCTTCCAAAGATTGACCCTGAGCGCGGACAATTTTAATAACTCCAGCGATCGCACTGGCAACTAATTCTTCATCAATCGGCTGTTGTCGTAGAGCTACAATTTCCTGGGGACTGTCTGGAATGGGATAATTCATGGCGTGGGTTTACACTTTTACAAAATGAACAATAAATTTGACAAAATCTTAAAATTTCTTCACTGAATCTTTACGTAACTAATAGGGCGGAGTTTACCCTATTATGTGCCTTCATAAAATCTGTCTTTGTGAATAGATTGTTTAGAGATGTCAGGAAAAGATGAAAGAAATCCTTTATTTAGAAGTTCCAACTGCGGATATCGCTGCTGTGCGTAACTGGTTGCAAACAGATTTTCAACCAAGACATGGGGAAAAAGTGCTGACTTCAGAAGGCTTCCGTCTCAAAATCACTACCGCTACTACAACTGTTGGTGACGCAATTTCCGAAAACTTGCCTACAGAACTTTCTGTATTTGTATGGTCAGTGCAACGAACTACCTATTTAAAAGTGTTTCGTTGGGCACAACAACCCTTCCCCCAAGAGAAAGAAATCCTGCAACACCTGAAAAAAGAAATCAGAAGCCGTTTTGGGCATCATTACCCCCAACCGCCAGCTATTGATTTATCTCAGCAATCGATTTTTGTAGCCCTTGCCCCTTACTACCCTCTCACCGTCAAATATTTTCAGAAAATGCCCAACGGTGAATATGACCTCAAGCGTGCCTACTGGTGGGAACAGCGATGGCGCGAAGGGGTACAGAATCCACAGCAGCCGCGACAGGTGGTGTTTTCTAATACTGGGAACTGGGGAGGAGGAAATCCCAATAGCCAATCTCCAATACCTAATCCTCAATACGACCTGATTTACATCGGTGGCGCACTGGGTGTCATCCATGCAGCAGTAATGGCAAAACTTGGATATAAAATCTTGCTGGTGGAACGAATGCCCTTTGGGCGAATGAATCGAGAATGGAATATTTCCCGCGATGAAATTCAAAGTTTGCTTAACTTGGATTTAATCACCCCCGCAGAGTTAGAAACCATCATTGCTAGAGAATACAAAGATGGATTTAATAAGTTTTTTGATGGCAATAATCCAAGTAAACTGCGATCGCCAGTGCTGCATACACCCACAGTCCTAAATTTAGGCTTAGATTCCGAAAGGTTGCTGCAACTATGTGGGCAAAAGCTGCAAGCCGCAGGCGGAGAAATTTGGGATGAAACAGAGTTTATCCGTGCAGATATTAATGAATCACAAGTAGTAATAAAAGTCAAGCATTTACCTAGTGAAATTGAAAAACAAGTAGGTGGGCGGCTACTAGTAGATGCGATGGGAACAGCGTCCCCCATTGCTTGGCAATTGAATAGCGATCGTGCCTTTGACAGCGTGTGTCCGACTGTGGGAGCGGCAATTGAAAGCGGATTTGAACCACAGGTATGGGATTGTGAATATGGAGATGTCCTAAACAGTCATGGGGATATTTCGCGCGGCAGACAGCTAATTTGGGAATTGTTTCCCGGCGCAGATGAGGAGCTGACGATTTACTTATTTCATTACCACCAAGTCAATACTGAAAATCCCGGTTCCTTGCTGGAGATGTACGAGGACTTTTTCACAATTTTGCCAGAGTATCGCAGATGCGATATGGATAAATTGGTCTGGAAAAAGCCGACATTTGGGTATATACCGGGGCATTTTAGTGTCGGGAGTAGCGATCGCACAGTAGCCTTCGATCGCTTGATTGCGATCGGTGATGCTGCATCACTCCAATCTCCTTTGGTTTTCACAGGTTTTGGTTCGCTGGTTCGTAACTTAGAGCGCTTAACAACGCTATTAGATACTGCTCTCAAGCATGACTTATTGAGTTTGGCACACTTAAACCAAATTCGTGCTTACCAAAGTAACGTTTCAGTCACATGGCTATTTTCCAAAGGCATGATGGTACCTACAGGGAAATTTTTACCACCACAGCGGGTAAATGCCATGCTCAATACCTTCTTTGGACTGTTAGCAGACGAACCTCAACAGGTGGCAGATAACTTCATTAAAGACAGATTTGATTGGTTAACCTTTAACCGCCTAGCACTCAAAGCAGCAAAGAAAAATCCAGCCTTGCTTTTATGGATTTGGGAACTTGCTGGGCCTAAGGATTTAGGCCGATGGCTGGGCAGTTATTTTAACTTTTCTCGTCATGCCTTGGTTAGTGCTTTACTGAGTCCGTGGTTCCCGCAGTTTTTGAGCGGGGTAGGTTCTTGGCTAGAACCCCGAAATCCGGGATTGTGGTTACGGCTGTTAGTAATTAATTATGCGATCGCCACAGGCAAACCGCGATCGGCTACTCAAGTAGCAAAAACTAACTCAGAAGCCATAATTCAGAAATTTAGTCATTAGTCATTAGTCATTGGTCATTGCTTAATAACAACTAACAAATGACAAAGTGCAAAGTCTGAGCCAAGGCTTCCTTGGATCAGAACTTTGTAAAAGAGGACAACTGACAAATGACTAATGACAACTAACTATTTCTCCTTGGGGCGAAAATTCGGCAGTTCCACAGATGCTAATGACTTACGTCCTTTGGGCGGACGCTGGGGATAAACCACGGGTGAGGGTGAATTGGCATCATCGGCATTATCACCTAATGATGCAGACAAATCCAACTGTGTTAATTGTGGAACTTCTGACCAATAGTCTTCAGTTTCTTCAACAAATATCTTGGTGCCAGATGCGGTGGAGGTAGTTGTAGGGGGGTTAATTTCTACCTCCAACTGCTGTTGTGGATTTTCTACTTCCTCTTCATTCTCTAGAACTGTTGCTAAAGTTTCCCAGACAGGCGCATCACCTACATTACTATCCACATCTATTTTTGCCGCAACTGCTGGTGATGCAGATGCAGGCTGGGAGGTGAAAAACATTTGGATGAGACTATCTAATTGCTGATCTAAGTTTGGTGACTCTAAAGGTGAAACAGTTTCTGCTGCATCTGCGGAATCATCAATTTCAGGTGAGGAAAGAGGTTGCGCTGGTGTTGGCGTGTCTTCTTTAACTGACCTATTCCAAGAAGATGAGGAAGTCGGCGTGGGTTGATTTCTTTGAAATGGAAGTGGTGGTGACGGTTCTCCCCAAGAATTATCTAGATTATCACTCAAGGATTCTGGCTCTGCTGACCAAGGTTTAATTGGCTGTGCATTAGGAAACAAAGACCGAGCTTTTCGAGAAAATCTTCCTTGTGTGGAAGTGATGTCTTTGGGATGTTTTGCAGTATCATCTAGAGAGTCATAACCAGGAACAGGTGTGTCTAGACATTTCTCCAGAGCCGCTTTAAATTGCAAGGTCTGGCGTTGTTGGCGCATGAGTCTAGTACGTAATTCCCGACAAGCATTTTCTGATTGCAATAACTTTTGAGACTTTTCATTATTAGTTGTGTGTAGCAACGTACATTCCCGTTCTAGCTGGGCGAGGCGTTGTTGGCTAATTTGTAGCTGTGCTTTATGGGTTTCAATGAAAACTTCTTGGCGTTGAACAGTTTGTACAGCAGTTTCTAATTGTTGAAATAGCGACTTAATCTGTTCTTGAGCAGCGGCTAGTTCCTGAGTTTGTTGGTTGAGCATCGACTCAGTAACGCTAGAACGCGTTTTCTGCCACTGCAAAACTTTTTCAGACTCAGCTAGATTGTCTTTTAGCTGCTCTACTTGTTCATACAGGTTATTATTAGCTGCACCCAATTCTTCATTCAATGCCAGCAGCTTCTGAAATTCTGAGTCAAGAAGTGCTTGTTTGCCGCTTTCAGGCTCTGCAACCCAGTCTTGCTGGGTACTATCTTCTGAAAATTGTGTATCTTCAGCCGGCATGAGTAGTGGCAGTTTTGAAATTGCCATATCGTCATTAGGCATAACTGAGTAAAAGGGACAATTCGCCTGCTTTGATTGTGGCGAACTAGCAGAATTTAGAGATTCCATCACAGCCCCCTTGTTTGAGGTGTCAGCTTGATTCATCACTCTTGACCCACCCGCTTAAAAATATTCAGCACTGCTGGTGTTAGCATTGCCGACCGAACACAGTCGATCGCGGTTTGCTCTAGAAGCTAAGTTTAACTCTCTCTAAGCACGAGTAATTAGTTATCAATCGGTTATTACTCATTTTGTATCTAGACTGATGCCGTTATAACACTATGAGCCTCTTTCCCGTCAAGAAGAGTAGAGGTTGGGAAGTGGGAAACATGAGGGAAAAACGCCAAAGCCTATACTTCAAAACTAAATTCTATTGCTTGATTTAGTTTTTCATGCTGGAAACCTTGGTAAACGTATAATTCTACTTTTTTAATTACATCTATCTGAAGATATATATTTAAATATGTTTTAAGATATAGTTTTGTATTGATTTATTTTTTACCTAAGACAGATGCCTATATAAACATCTACTATTCAATTTAATTTTTTAATTCTCGGTGTAGCTTGCCGCCGTAGGCATCGCTATTGGATGGAGTAAACAACTAAGAGTTTCTATAAAAACAATTATGTTATGAAATTATAACATTAAAGTATAAATACTGAAATAATTAAGTCTAATTGAGTACTAAAAAAACTAAGTATGAATATAAAACTTTTTTGAAGGACAATCTCAATTTAGTAGCAGGTTTTTTAACGAGAAACATATTCCTGGTAAGAATTTTAGGTTTAGTTGGTAAGAAGATTTTCGTATCAGTTTGGTTTCAATTTGTGAAGTTTATTTAATAACTATAGAAAAATTAAATCAAGTATACTTAAATACAAAACTACATTTATTACAATGTATAAAAAAGAAATAAAATTAGTATTTAAATAAGTATAAATACTGGTTACGTTTTTTAATTATTTATTAAACAATAGTTGGAATCACTAGTATTTCTCTGAGCAATTAAGTAATTTAAAACACTAAAATTCCTGGATGCAATCTGATGAGTTTGCAGGAGAAACCTTTGTGATATTAGGCTTATCCAAAAATAAAAAATTTAAAATAGGGGTGTGAAAAATGACTGATATATTTACGTTCAATGCAAAGAACAATCAAGTAACTGCTCATTTATCGCTATTTCAAGAAAATTTTGATAGTTTTTGGAACAAAGAAATTAGACCCTTATTCACAGATGAGTCTCTATCTTTCAGGGTGAAAACCTTGAATGGAAACTATATTAAGTACGTGAACCTGGATAATGGAGCAACAACCACTCCCTTTGCAACTCTCAAGCAGTATATAGATGAAATGCTTGACACTTATGGCAGCGTGCATCGAGGTTCTGGGCACAAATCCATCATCACTACACGAGAATATGACGCTAGTCGGAACATCATTCGGGACTTTGTGGGGTCATCTTCACAGAACTATGTAATCTTTGGGAAAAATACAACAGAAGCAATTAATGGAGCCGCTACACTTTGGGCAAAAATACCTGGAAAAATCTTAGTCTCTGATATTGAACATTCATCAAACTTGTTGCCTTGGGTAACTAGAGACGAAGTTGTGCAATACAGAACCCAGCCAGATGGAAGTGTCAGTCTGACTGAAATTGAAAATATCTTCAAGGCACACCAAAATCGCCCGAAAGCTGAGCAAATCAAGTTAGTTACTATTACAGGTGCCTCAACAATTACAGGCTATAGACCTCCGATTTACGAAATCGCAGCTTTAGCACATCGGTATGGTGCAAAGATGTTTGCTGACGTGTGTCAATTAATTCAGCACGAACGAGTAGATATGCGTCCAGATGATGACCCATGTCATTTAGATTTTGTAGCTTTCTCTGGACACAAAATGTATGCACCTTATGGAACCGGGGTTTTACTGGGGCCTAAGGAATTTTTTGATAGCTCTTACCCTTATCAAATCGGCGGTGGAAACCTGCCTTATATCACCAGAAATTTAGAAATCAAGCGTTTTTACACAGAACGGGCGCACGATCCTGGAACACCAAATGCAATGGGTGCGATCGCCATTGCTAAAGCGATTCAAATTATTGAAGCACTGGGACGCGAGCGCATTGCTCAGTACGAGCACTCTCTAGTTGAATTTACATATACACGACTTCAAAGTATTCCTGGTGTGAAAGTACATATTCCAGGAGATAATTTAGCCCATGTTATTCCCTTTGATATTGATGGGTTTGACGGACGTTTAGTAGCAGAGATTCTGGCACAAGAATACGGTATTGGGGTTCGGGCTGGAGCTTTCTGCACATACGAATACATTCGTAAACTGAAGAATATTTCAGAAGAGCAAGACTTGGAGATTGCCAAGGAAGTAGAAAAAGGAATTACGCGCAACATTCCTTGTATTATCCGAGCCAGCTTTGCTGTATATAATAAATTGCAAGATTGCGATCGTTTTATTGATGCGATCGCTCAAATAGCTAAAAACGGATTTGATTACTATTTGCCTTACTACACACAAGACGAAATTACTGGTGTTTGGACAGTGATAGACAGATAGTCTGTTGATTGTTGACAGTTGACTGTTATAGCAGGAGGCAGGAGGTAAAACTATTACTGTTACTAGCATTCACGCTTAGTCATTATGTCCTAAACGGTGTGACTACGGCTATAACAAATAACAAATGACAAAGGACAAATAACAAATGACAAATGACAAGGAGGATTATCTTAAAGCACGGATTGAAGAGTACATTTGGCAAAAAAGCACAGATGCAGGTATTTCGCGCCAGCGTTTTTTGCAAATACTAGCCACTATGGTTGGTGCAACAGCCATTGGGGGGTTGGCTAAACCTGCACCTGCTTATAGTCAGGCAGGTGTTAAAACCAAAGAAAGTAAAATACTTAAGCCATTGCCACCAGGGTATATCTCTCATAGCAAAGGCACATTAGAGATGAACTGGGAAGCAATGTATGGGCGTGGCTATATAGTACCAAACGATTGGTTTTATGTTCACAACCGCAGTACCCCTCCTCCCTTTGACCCATCTACATGGCGTTTGCAGATTCACGGAACTGGCGTTTCTACCCCTTGTGAGTTCACTTACGATGAAATCATTGCGATGCCATCGATTTCGGTCACTTGTGCTATTGAATGTGCTGCCAACGGTCGGCGCTTTTTTGAAGAAGCTTACAATACACCACTTTCTGGAACGCGGTGGAGGCTTGGGGCTATTGGTGTAGCTGAGTGGACTGGTGTGCCACTTGGATTATTATTAGAGCGAGCTGGGCTGAAATCTACAGCAAAAGATGTACTCGTTCAGGGTGCAGATTTGGATTCGCTGGATTCAAAGGGAACTAAAAAGTCCAAGTTTAGCAGTGTAGTTCCGATTACCAAGGCATTAGCAGATAACTCGCTCGTCGTCTATGCAATGAATGGAGAACCATTACCTCCAGATCACGGTCGGCCATGCCGTGTCTTATTTCCTGGTTGGGGAGGAAACGCTAACGTTAAATGGATCGAGCGGATTGAAGTTTCCGAAACGCCGATATACACTCCGTGGGTGACGGAGCAAATGGTGCTGATTGGTGCAGACTACCCAGCGATTGCACCGTATAAAGGTAAACTAATTACGTACCAAAATGTGAAGAGCGCCTTTGAATTGGCTTGGCCAGCCAGACTTTCTCCGGGAAGTTACTTACTGCGTGGGCGTTCTTGGTCTGGCAAAGGAAAAATTGTACGTGTGGAAGTTAGCCTAGATGGTGGTAGAAGTTGGCAATTTGCACGACTGAGAGAACCAAACTTTCCATTTGCATGGGTACGTTGGGATATCGAATGGAACCCACTTCCTGGGGAATATTTTCTGCAAGCTCGTGCTACAGACAATTTAGGTAACACACAACCGAGTACAGTTCCGTGGAATGATACTGGATTGCTCTATGGAGGCGTTGTTAGTCATCCGGTGAGAGTAGGGTGAGTATGAGAAGTGGGGGGTAGAGGGAAGAATTCCTAACTCCCCCTCGGAACTATCAGTTTTGTAGAGAAAGAATTGTTTATGAATGATTTTAGTTGGTTGATTTTAATCGCTGGGGGTTTAATATCTGGAGTGATAGCTGGACTTTTAGGAATAGGTGGGGGTATTATTACGATTCCTCTTTTAGTCACGCTAGGTTATACTCCCGTTCAGGCGATCGCTACTAGTAGCCTTGCTATTGTAATTACTTCAATTTCTGGAAGTATACAGAATTGGTGGATGGGCTATTTTGACTTTAAACGAGTATTTTATTTAGGAATTCCAGCTTTTTTAACTACTGGAATAGGTGTATATTTCGCTAATAAAATTCCATCATATATAATACTTTATACATTTGGTATCATATTACTTGCTAATATTTATTTAATAGACCTTCGCAAACAACTATCCTTGAAAGAAAAAGAGGATACCGCACCAATATTTAACCCATTACTTTCTAAAATTGGCACTGGAGGAGCAGCAGGAATTTTAGCAGGTTTATTTGGCTTAGGTGGCGGTACGATTATGGTACCACTGCAAATTTTGCTATTAGGAGAAGAAATTAAAGTAGCAATTCAGACTAGTTTAGGCGTGATTGTAATCACTGCTTTAGCTGCTTGTACAGGACATACATTAGAGGGAAATATTCTATTTATTCAGGGTATAATTTTGGGATTTGGAGGTCTTGTAGGCGTTCAGATGAGTACTCGCACTCTGCCAAAACTACCAGATTTTACTGTAAGTTTAGTCCTGCGTATCTTCTTAGGAATACTATCAATTTATATTTTTTGGGAAGCTTGGACAAATTACCAACAAATAATTATTAATTCGTAATTCGTAATACTCGCCAAAGGCCAGTATTACGAATTCTCAAGGTAGCCAACGGGGATGAAATCCAGCTAAGGGGAGTTGTTCTGGTTTAATTTCGACAGTTGCAGCGTCGGCGATCGGCAATAGAGGCATTAACCATAAGCTACTGGTTGCAATGGTATCTCCATCATCAGTTTTCAAAGTGTTTGTAGGTAATGTTGTAGGTGGGTTTTTCTGCGGTACTATTTGGTCAAATAACAAGCCTAAACCGTCAGCAGATAAACTCATTTGCACGTTTCGCTGATCGACAGGCAGTAATAACAGTGGTTTTTGTTGCCCGGTTTTTAGGTCAATTGCCACTACATAAGGTTGTTCTATGTATTGTTCTTTAGATACTAACTGTGTTAGCAAGCAATAAAGGGTGGGTGAGGCGGTATCAAATTGACAGCTGACAATTGAGCCTGTTGTTTTTACTAGTTGTTTCTGCACACCTTGGTTTGTAACTAAAAACAAATCTCGCGTGTAATCTGTATTAAATTTTACCATTGCGGCTTGAGAACCATCTTTGGAGAAAGCCTGCACTAAGCCAAACTGCGGCAGAAAATCTAAGGGTTTACTGGCATCTCCTTGGAGTGGTAAAATTGCTGCTCCCTGTCCTTGGGCAACTGCTACAGCTTTACTATCTGGGGTAATCATAAAGTCACCCCCTGGTTGGCTTTTTAAACGTTTGGGGGTGGGCTTTTCTCCGGAACCGTCATTACTTGCTGGCATAAACCAGAGTCCAAAGTCGCCAGGATTAGCTTTGTTTCCCCGTTGAATGACAATAGTTTGTCCATCGGGTGATAAGTCAAATTTCAGGTTTTGATAATCTTTACTATCTAAAATCAGGTCTACTTTGCTTGCTGGTTCTGCTTGTTGCCCAGATTTGCTAGAAACGCCTGTTGTTACTGTGTACAGTTGGGCTGAAAGTAAGTCTTGGTTATTACTGGTGCGAGCCGAGAATAAAATTTTCTCCCCATCTGGAAATGACTCAAAGTCTAATACTATTAAGTCTTTGGGGGTAAGTATCCTTTTTTGTTCTTGAGTTAAGTTGTAAAGAATTAACTTTCCTTGTTCTTCATGCTCGGTTCCGATGTAAAGAATAACGCGATCGCGTGTACGGAAGTTGCCGACAAAAGTCTGGATCGTCCGATTTTTGCCTTCAAGCTCAGCAAACTTATCTTTGGCTCCCTGTAACTGCACTTTATAATTTGTGCCATAGGGTGCTGGTGTGAGCAATGTATAAACCATTCGCCGCCCTGCCCAACTGAATTTACCTGCTAGAGGCGGCTCAATTTTCAAGTTATCCTCTACGCTTTTGCTGTCCATTGGGCGGCTAAAGGTGAGGGCGAAGGAGTTATCTTCTGCACCAATTTGTTGATTTTGCCAAGTAAAATCTCGGACGCGAGCTGTTACTATATCACCTTGCAATATCATCAACCCAATCAGTACACTCAGTAATAGCATCAGTGCGATCGCTATCCGATCCAGTGGTTGAATAAATGCTTTTGATTTAGTCATTGGTTATTGAGCATGGAGCATAGAGCATTAGCAAATGACAAATGACAAAGCGCAAAGTCTGAGCGGAGGTTTCCTCCGAACAGAACTTTGTAAGAGAGGATTAATCACAAATGACTAATAACTATAAGGATTCTGTGGTTGAGGAATCTTTTTCAGAGAATTAGCAGCAATCGTAAGTTGACGTTTTCCTGACAAATTTGCTGTTACCATTTGTCCTTCTACTTCCAACCAGGTATCAGCAGAGTAAGCCTGTTGATTATTTGGAAGTTTTACAGGTAATCCTACAGGATAAGCGTCTGCTGCACAGCAAGTTAAGACAAATCGTGCTAAGAACAAATATTCTTTTCCCAAATCTGGCGGGTGGATGACAAATCCCTGTACCTTGACTTTTTGTCCTGTATATGTATCGGGTTCTGGATAAACATTTAGGGTGCGTACCCACTCTACAAGCGATCGCTCCTCTGGACGTACAGTTGCCCGAAAGGCTTGGGGTTTAACGCGTGTGGTTCCCAGTAAATCTGCCGTCACACCTCTTTGCAGTGCATTGTCACTAGCAAAAACTTGGGGTGTAAAGATGAAACCCAAAATTGCTGTAATCAACAACAAGGCACTACCCCAACCAGGAGGAAATAAACTAATATGCTGGGTGTTTGGTATGACATCACGACGACGCCGGTGCCAAAGTTCCAGCATTTTGAAGAAACCAAAAATTATCAAACTGATACCAGTCACAACTACAAACCAAATGTAATTTGGGTGAATCAACAGGTTCAGCTTGTTAGTTAGCCAATATCTCAACATCAAAATGCCCCAAGCTGTAATCGCCAGAGCATCCAGCCAAGGGAGTAAGAGATGTAGGATTTGAGGTTTGGGATTTTTATTGGTCATTGATCATTAGTCATTAGTCATTGGTCATTAGTCATTAGTCATTGGTCATTGATTACAAACAATAAAGAACAAAAGATAACGGACAAATGACTAATAACAAAGAATATTTAAAATACGTGTAAGTTGAGGAAAAGGGTCAACACAAATGTTAATTGTGCTGCTAAGGCAAATAAGTAAAAGACTGCTTTGGGCTTAAAAATTGATAACATCAAACCAACACCTTTGATGTCAATCATGGGGCCAAATACGAGAAATGCCAATAATGAACCACTGCTAAAAGTCGAAGCAAAAGACAGGGCAAAGAAAGAATCAACTGTAGAACAAATTGACACGACTGCTGCTAATATCAGCATGACTACAATTGAACTAATTGGCCCAGCACCCAAACTGAGAATTAATTCACGCGGCGCTAGGACTTGAATAGCTGCGGCGATCGCACTTCCTAAAACCATGACTCCGCCTAGTTCCCGCAATTCTTGAATGCTGTTATCTACCACTAGACGCAATTTATCTGCAAGGGGTTTACTTGGAGTAGAGATGATAGTCGGCGGTATTAAATTCGCATCTATCCGCATTGGGAAACCTGCTTTTCCTCCTAAAATATAAGTCCCTGATTGCAAGATATTCGGTACTGCTGCTGACTGTTCTACTTGATAACCTTTACCACGCCGTTTGGTTTCAGGCGGCGCGGGAGGATTAAACTTCATATACCGAGCGATCGCAGGTTGGATTATAGGATTTAAGTCCTTTTGAAAACTGAAAACAAAGCCAACAATTGTGGCAATCAATAGGGAAAATACAACCCGTAATACTACTATTTCTGGCTGATCGCGAAACGCTGTCCAAGTTGCCCAAATTACAACTGGGTTAATTGTTGGTGCTGCTAGCAAAAAACCAATTGCTACTGGTGTGGGTACTCCTTGAATTAGGAACCGCCGCGCTACTGGTACATTCCCGCACTCACACACCGGAAATAAAAAGCCGATCGCACTGCCAACTAAAGCACCCAACAGCGGATTTTTGGGCATTTTTTCTACCAATTTGCGCTCATCAACGAAAAACAGCAGCAAACTGGAGAATAAAACCCCAAGAAGCAAAAAAGGCATCGCCTCGACTAGCAGACTTAGAAATAGCGTAAAACCATTGTTGAGTTGATTCATGGGCGTCGCTGTCAAAAGCGGTTTTGAGTTTTAGGATTCTGCCTAGTCATTCTATCGAAATGGGGATCAAAAGCAATTCGGGAAATTAAAGTTTGTTTGGATGACAAATTGTCATCCGGTTTTAACTAGCCCTTAAACGCTACAAGCCTTATATTTCAAGGAGATACTGATATTTACCTGAGTGCATTTACTGACGATGACCATTCATAAGATTGTCTAAGTTCAGAAATTGTTCCGATTACAGGGAGCAAGTAGCTGCATAGATGATTTTAATTTTCCCTATGTTCATACTTACAGTAATTTCCCGAAATCAGATATTAGCTAAGCTATATTTTCATTAAGGATTTACAGTTATTCAACATTTGGGGATCGCTCTTAATCGTCTATCCTTTGTCAGTCGTTCTTGGTGATTTGTCCTTTGTTGGTTGTAACTAATGACTAATGACCAATAACCAATGACCAATAGCTATGGCTAGTTTTACCAAAATGTGATTTGAGCTTTGGTTGTTCTACTACAAAAACTTTAAAAATGCAAGAGCAAAGTTTAGCAGATACCAAAAATGGGAGAGTGGAGAGTATGGGGTGTAGTAAGGCTTTCTTCTTTTCCCTACACCTACTCAGCCACCCCCTGTGGTGACAGAGGTTTTAGAACTTGCTGTGAAAAGTCTGCTCCCACACTTCCTGTTTTACTTATGGTTCATTGTTATACCAATTGAAATAAGAATGTGACAGATAGTATGGGTAGGGGCGTACAGCCATACGCATCTACAGCCGATTTATTTGTTGCAAAGATTTTTGTCAATGGTATCATTACGCAAACAAAGCTGATTTTTAGAAAAATTTGTCTTGTTGGCAACTATTAGAACTCCTATTTGATTGCAACAAAAAACTTCCATTCAACTCGAAGAGGCTGATTCCCTACTGCCTACTCCCTTTTGATTAATGACAGAGGCTAAGATATTAGCTTATTGTTGACTTGTGTCGTCAAAATTAGGGTGTCTAGTGCCAGAAGAATTCAGTTGTCAAATCTCACCGCCATTTTTGTCTGAGGGTAGCGATCGCGATCTGAGTTTAGATTCAACCCTCCAAGAACTACCAATGTACAACTTCTCGGTGGAAATTAGCTGCACTGGGATGGAAGTAGCTAGTTTTTTGGAAAAACATCCGCTGTTACCAGGAGTAATTTTGGTAGAACAGGGAAAGTTTGTGGGAATGATTTCGCGGCAGCGACTATTAGAATTTTTGATTCGCCCTTATGGACAAGAATTATTTGTTCAGCAACCATTAGGCCTTCTTTACGGCTATGCACGGACACCGATTTTGCTGCTTGCTGATACGACATTGATTTTAAGTGCGATGCAACTTAGTTTAAAGCGATCGCCAGAATTGTTAGCAGAACCAATTGTAGTGCAAACTGTTTGCGGTGCTTACAAAATATTAGATGTGCAGGAATTAAATTTTATTTCTTGGCAAATTCGTGGAATCAAAAATTTCGTGCGATACGAACGCAGCCAAGCCCAAATGATTCAAAACGATAAAATGGCGAATCTGGGGCGTTTGGTAGATGGGGTAGTACATGAAATTTTAGACCCTGTGGGTTTTATTTGGGGTAACATAACTTATGTCTCAAATTACAGCCAAGACTTACTTAAATTAATAGCGGCTTACGATAAAGAGTTACCTTCAGCTTCCCAGACAATTAGTCAAATTAAAGAAGAGATTGAATTTGATTTTTTAGAAGAAGATTTATTACAAGCACTTGCTAGTATCCGCACTGGAGCAGAAAGATTAAAAAAACTTGTTACCAGTTTACAAAATTTTTGTCATCTCGATGAACTTTATCCGAAACCTATAGATTTACATGCCTGTATAGATAATCTTATTTTATTAATTAATAGCCGGATTCAAGGAGAAATTGAAATCGTCAAATTTTACGGACAATTGCCGCCAGTATATTGCTTTATAGGGCAGTTAAACCAAGTTTTAATCAATATTTTAAGCGAAGCGGTGGATACTTTACTCAATGAAGCAGTGAGACAGCAGTTGCATCTAGAAGATATAAAGACTATTCAAAAACCCAAAATTGAGATTACTACAGAAGTTATTTCACAGAAACCAAGCAAACCAAATGCACCAGATTCTCGCTGGATATTAATTCGCATTGCTGACAACGGCCCTGGAATGTCTCAAGAATTACAACAGCAAATTCTAGAGTCTTTTTCATTAGAAACAAAAAATGGTAAAGAAACTAGCTTAGCAGTAAGTTATCGAATTATAACTGTGAAACACGGCGGAAAATTAAATTTATCTTCTCAACCAGGTATGGGGACTAAATTTGAAATTATGTTGCCTTTAGTTTGATGCCATAGCTAGTAGACTGTAGCGGAAGTTTGCCTAACTAATTGTTTAATTTTACAGTATACAAATACATTTGATTACTAAAAGAGAAATTGGGCGATCGCTAACTTGTCGATTGTTTCTAGTACCATAGACATATTCGCTGCGAGCTACCCTGTGAACAGCTATGTCAGAAACCATCCTACCTGCACCCCTGATTGAAATTCCACCCAGCCAAACAGAACTCCCCTATGATGATGGTGTGCCAATGGAAAGCGCACGGCATAAAGCCGCTATGGACTTGCTGATAGATGGCTTAATCCCTTGGTTGTCACAGCGAGAAGATGGGTTTGTTGGCGGTAATATGTTTGTCTATTACAGTCTGGCGCAGGTGCGAAATAAAGACTTTAAAGGCCCAGACTTTTTTGTAGTGTTGGGTGTCCCGAAAGGCGAACGCAAAAGTTGGGTGGTTTGGGAGGAAGAAAAAGCACCGGATGTTGTGATTGAGTTGCTTAGTGAAAGTACAACCGCCGCAGACAAAAACGAGAAAAAGCTGATTTATCAAAATCAAATGCGCGTGCCAGAATATTTTTGGTACGACCCGTTTAACCCGGATGATTGGGCGGGTTTTTCTATCCAACAGAGAGTTTACCAACCTTTAGCTGTCAGCGATCGCAATCAATTGGTGAGTGAATCTTTAGGCTTAGCCTTGCAGCGTTGGCAAGGGAATTATAAAGGAATTGATGCTACTTGGTTACGCTGGGCGACTTTGGAGGGAGAATTACTACCAACACCCGAAGAATACGAAAACCAGCGAGCAGAACAAGAACGTCAGCGAGCGGACAAAGCAGAGTTGCAGTTATTACAAACAGCACGCAACTTACTGGCGGGTGGGATGACAACAGAACAGGTGGCGACGGTCACAAGCTTAGATAGGTCGGTGATTGAGCAATTAATCTCAACATCTGAGTCATAAGAAAAATGGGAAAAGCTAACGTTTTAAGCTGAATCGCTAATTCCTCAATATTTACCTGAAAATATTACTGCCGAATTCCTTTGAGCAACTCTGTTCTAGCTTCGATTATCGAGGGCATTAAAACACAACGTATTAATAAATTTATATCTAAATTTGGTAGTAATTGGCTTTGAGAAATTTGCTCATAGTTATCATTAGTTAGGTGATATACAGATATCTGATTATTTTCCCAAAACCAGACTTCAGTAATTTTAAACCGCCTATACTTTTCTAGTTTATCTATACTGCCACTAGTAATATTGACTTCAATTGCCAAATCAGGATTTTCTTTCTTTTCCCCTAAATAATAAGATTCATCAGGTTCAAATGAAGCACCCTTTTCTTTAGCCCGACGAGTAGCACTGCCTATAGGAATAAAATTTATACTATATTCAAATAGATAAGCTTCCAGCAATATAGCAATTACTTTTTTTATAATTTCATGTTGTTCGCCAAGAGTCATTAATTCCACACACCCATCAAGATAAGTTATCCGCAAACCTGGCGCATCTACTATTAAGGCTTCAAGTTTCTCAAATTCTTCCCAAGTATAATGACCAGGTAAGAGAAACCGCTGTTCTTCGATGGTAGTGATTTTGTCTAGAGTTTGTGGAATCATATCCTTGTATGAAATCTTAAGTATATGATAGTTGGTTATTGGGCGATCGCTTACAATCAGACTTGAATATAGATTATAAATAATTTCTTTTTAAGTGCATGGATTTTCTTAATTTTCAAAGGTTGCAAACTAAAAAAGTGATAATTTGTAGAATAAATTATAGTTCTAAGCTTTTAGCCGGGGTTTTTGCTAATTGTTTAAATGTTACTTTGGCTGCTGTTAAAAAGCGGTCTCAAACATCTAAGTTATCCTATGTTATGTACGTTGCTAAGTCTTTTAAGTTAGGGATAACTTAAGGTCTTTTTTTACTTCAAACATCACGGCTAAACTGTACCTTGATGTTTGTTAATTCTTTCCCGGATTGTTTAACGGATATTTTCCTAATCTTGAACAGTCATTTCTGTTGTATTTCCAGAGTTTAATCTTTCCAGAAGCATTGTTTCAAGACGTTCTCTAGCTCTCTGTTTTTGATGTTGTCGCACTAATTCACGAAAATATTCGCTGACACTACTGTAACCACCTTGAGCTACCTGTTCTTCTACATAAGCTCGCATAGTGTCAGGTAAGGAAATATTTATACTTTTCACAAGGCTTATTTCCTAAATCTATTTTTCTACATTATGGCAGTTTTTGCCATTTTATGTCATGGAAATAGAAGACGGAATCAGCGATAATAAGAAATTAATAATTTCTTGTATTAATGGATGTTGTTGTAATATATTAATTTCTTTTTCATTTATATTTTTAAATATTCTTGAATTTATTTGCTTATTATTTCCGAATACTGTCTTTAAAAAATCTTTAGGATTTCTTTGAGCTAACTGCCATTCTAAATCATTGAATTGGCGTTTTGCTATTTTCTCAATTAATAATTTATCTTCTAAAAATACAATTTCCAATTCAGGAACTGCTATAAAAACTTGATAAGTAATTCCAGATGATGCCTGATTTAGTACATAATTAATTAAATCATGTTTTTCAGATATTTGAGATTTGTTATCTGTATCTGCATCTAAAACAAGAGCAACAGGTTTTTTCCGAGTAGCAAGCAGTGAACTAGCTAAAGAACGCGCTCTGTAAGAACCTTCACCTGCTATAAATTGGATATCTTGACTCAGATTTTTCGGCAGTAATTTCTGGAAAATTTCTATATCTGTATCACCTTCTGTAATCATATATGCTAGTGTCATGGAAAAATCTCCGTTGTAATGTCGTAATTAGGGATACAATTTTGAACAAAAATACGATATTTTTTAACTAGAAATTTACATATACATTTATTTATTAATAAATATTCAATTTCTTTTCCTCCCCATAATAAAATAGTTTGAGGTGCTACAAATCCAGTTAATGTTACTGCTGCTTCTGTAAATCCACTCCGACTAAACACACTACCAATAGTTGTGGCTGGTCTTCGTAGTAGTTGATTTCGTAACTTTGCTATAGGTTCAATATTAACTTCTTTAGTTTCATCCTTAGATTCGATTAAACAGGCTAGGCTGTCTGTATATACCACTCCGTCAATTTGTTCTACTATTGTATCTTTAATTTTTACAGTATAAGGCCAAGCTACCTCAGCACCATCAAGTTGGAAAGCGCGTAAAACTAAATATTCTAATGCTTTACCTCGATCCCAAAAATTTGAAGTATTTTTTGCTTTAATTTCTGCCCATAATATCATTAAATCATCCCATTCATAGGTGATAATTCTTGTTTGATATTCTGCATCTGTAGTCATGATTGCATTTGAGGTAGAGTAAGATATTGAAGATTTAACTTATAGTATATTTTTACCACTTTAGGTAAACATGATATAAATCAAGTTTTGAACTCATAAACTAGCTTTTATGACTTGAATAGCAGCTTTTGTAACTTGAATAACAGCTTTTGTGACATGAATAGCCGCTTTTGCAACTTGAATAACAGCTTTTGCGACATGGAAACCTGTTATTCTTAAAGAATTTCAGCAGATCTAACCACATTTATTTTATGAACTAATCTCAAAGTCGAGCTTAGAAGTTTTCATAATAAAACGCAAATATACGTACCGCAACTTTTCAGCGTTCCTATACGTATATTCGCGGTAAAATGAAAGACGATCGCAGTTTTAATGCACTAACGCGATCGCTCTTTTTGTCAGCGCCTCAGCAGTCAATCCATTAAACGCCATCAACTCTCCTGCACTGGCTGTAGTTTCGCCACGTTTCCAGCAAAAAGTATCGCGGTTGGCTTTACTGCGTAACAAAATCGGCTCTAGCATCGCCCCTGCACCACCTGTGACGCCAATTAATGCATCGCCATCAAATAATTGGGCAAATTTCGCATCATCTAAGAAATCACCATCCGGTTGAGAACAGGTATCCCAAGCAGTATCATGAGGACGATATAAACGTCTGGGGTTAATCACAGAAACTATCTTCGCACCGATACCTTCATTTTCTAAGAAAGCAGCCGCCTCAAATACTGGCATTAATGTCATATCGCCAATCACAGCAAATACAACTTGTTGATCTCCAGCGACTTCATGTAATACCACCGCACCATCTTCTAACCCTTGGCGACTTTGTTCTAAAGTGGTGCGAATTGGCAATGGCGATTTACTTGCAGTAATCACAATTCCCTTATTTTTAGTTTGCAATGCCCAGTCATAACAAACTTGGATACTGTTAGCATCGGGAGGAAATAATGGGAAAACATTTCCATTTCGCATTAATGAAGCAAAGTAAGCTTCAATTTCTGGACGTTGGTGAGTCCAACCGTTACGCCCTTGCTCTAATGCACCAGCTGTGAATAAAGTAATAGTCGAGGGAGTTGGACGCCGCAATTCTGCCATTGCTTGGATTACAGTTTGCCAAATTGGTAATCCGTTGATGGCAAAAGATTCGTAAGAACACCACAAAGTTCTCGCACCCATTAAGGACAAACCAGCTGCTAAACCCGCACAAGCATCTTCGCTCAAAGGTTCGTAAACTTGCCCGTTTGGTGCTTGGTTATATACATCGTCGGTTGTGGGGTGGATAATTTTTAATGCTTGGTTGATATTAGCAATTCCCGATGCTTCGTTGCCATCGGCGTTGGTGACGAGAAAATTTTTGTCTTTCTGTCCAACTATTCCTACCAATCGTCCCATTGCGGTTGTAGAAACTTTATGTTCGCCACCTACTGCGTATTCTTCTAAAGGTAATTCGCCTAAATCTGGTAATGAAAATTCAAATTCTGTTACCACTGTTTTGGCTGCGGGGCCACCGCCTGCACGTTCGGCGTTTGTTCTGACTAATTGCCAAGCCTCGGCAGATAAAGCACGAGTTTGCAATGCACTTACAATATGCGGCGCATTTAGCGTATCTTTGGGATAAAGATTGTGAGATTTTGCACCCCGCGCGTGGACTCCTGCACCTTTAAGTTGTTTAATAATAAAAACAGTCAGCTTGCCATCCAGTGCCGATCGCGCTGCTTTATCTACACCCGAAAGTACTGCTTGGGTAAATTCTAGGCGCTTTTCAAAGGAAAAGGCAGTACTATCAACGTAATCCCCTGGTTGGTTTTTATCGTCGAAATCCTTAGCATCCACTAATACGATTTCATCAAAACCGTTACCTTGCCAATATGCTTGCATTTCTGGGTTGGTTTTCAGGGAAACCATGCTGTGGTGTTCTTGGCTATAACCATTCCATACCAGTATCGGCAAGAAATTGGTGACAGCAGGATAAGCAGTATGGAAATGTGCGATCGCACTTACAATATAAGGTTCGCCCAATCCACCATCGCCAACTGTGAAGGGAAATAACTTATCGAGGTGCAGTTTTGCAGCCGCCATTGCAAAGTGTTGCCCTTGTCCCAAAGGCCCCGCAGGTGCGAGAATACCAGGTATGTAACCAGAAAGGTGTCCTAAAAGTCCGTGCTTTTCTCGAAAGCGATCGCGCAACTGTTGGACTGTAAAAATTCCCATGTCCTCTAGCGAACGATCCAAGAACATGGCGCTATAAAATCCGGGGGCGTGGTGTCCGACTTCCGTGATAATGTTCTTGTATCCCAGCATGACAAGAGATGCATAAGCTTCTGCTTGGCTAGCAAATCCGCCGGGATGCCCAGAGGCTTTGCTAGCAGTAACTTGCAAAGTTAGATAGCGTAGGGCATCGGCAGCCAGTAAAGTTTGATATGCTGCTGTCGGATCTGTGGGAGATGCGATCGCTACATTGCCGGATTCTATAGCAGGTGTTGCACCATAAGTTTCAAAATCTGGTAGTGCTTCACCAAAATATTGAATTCCTTCAGAAAAATTGGCAAGCGCTGAAGAAGCCTTCGGGGTGATTGCAGTCATGCTGAGTACCTTATGACGATGAAATGAAACTGTAGATGCTCGTTGAATTCAATAAAAATTCTACATCTTTGATGTTGTAACAGTTTATTGCTTTTTGGCAACGTCAGGATAAGTACTTTAAATGGTTCGCTAACCAAAATTTAAGTTAGTTTAAGTACTATAAAACATATTTAAGTAGTAAAAAAATTTTATGAAGTTACCAAATGGGCCGCAAATCCCAGCAATTTCACAGATGGTACGCTGGATAGCTAATCCGATGTCATTTATGGAAGCTTGCGCCAAAAGGTATGGAGAGATTTTTACTCTCAGATTAGACAAAAATCTGCCTCCTATAGTAATTGTCAGCAACCCCCAAGCGCAACAGCAAATTTTGACAAATGATACCAAGGAATTGGAAGCGCCTGGCGATCTAAATCAGATATTTGAATCTTTGGTAGGTAAGCATTCTGTAATTACTATCAGCGGCGCAGAACACCAACGCCAACGCCAGTTGCTAATGCCTCCTTTTCACGGCGAAAGAATGCGAAACTATAGCCAGGTGATTACTGATGTCACCGAGCAAGTTATCAGCCAATACCCAATAGGTAAACCTTTTAATATTCGGTCTGTTACCCAAGCCATTACCCTGCGAGTAATTATGCAAGCTGTGTTTGGGTTACATGAAGGAACTCGCGCCGAAAAACTACAGCACTTTTTAGGGGATCTTTTAGAAAAAGGCAGTTCTCGATTAATTGTGGCTTTGCTTTATTTCCCTGCTTTGCAAAGAGATTTTGGCCCGATTAACTTTTGGGGAAAACAACTGCGCCGTCAGCAGGAAGCCGACCAACTCATCTACGAGGAAATTCGAGAACGTCGAAAACAACCAGATTCATCACGCACAGATATTCTCAGCTTACTCATGGCTGCTAGAGATGAAACTGGTCAACCCATGACCGATGAAGAGTTGCGCGATGAATTGATGACTTTGTTAGTCGCCGGTCACGAAACCACAGCTACAGCCTTAGCATGGGCATTCTACTGGATTCACAAACTACCATCAGTACGTCAAAAGCTACTCCAAGAATTAGATAGCTTAGACAATAACCCAGACCCCAGTACCATTTTTAAATTACCTTATCTCAACGCCGTTTGCTGCGAAACATTACGGATTTACCCAGTCGGTATACTCACCTTTCCTAGAGTAGTCAGAACACCTTTCTCGCTGGGCAATTACAAACTCGAACCCGATACAATCATCCTTGGTTCGATTTATTTAACCCACCACCGGGAAGACATTTACCCACAACCTCAGCAATTTAAGCCAGAACGTTTTTTAGAACGTCAATTTTCTGCTTATGAATATTTGCCCTTTGGTGGTGGTGCAAGGCGCTGTATTGGTCTAGCATTTGCTCAATTGGAAATGAAGTTAGCACTTGCCAAAATTCTTACCAGCCGAGAATTAAAGTTAGTTAATAATCGTGAAGTGCGACCCAAACGCCGTGGTTTAGTAACAGGCCCAGACCGTCCCATTGAGATGGTTGTCACGAGTCAACGTCAGCTGAAATCTGCGGTTTTACAGACTGTTTGATGCTTTGCTAGTTGATGATTGCATTTGAGAAATTTCCAAGAAATAAATCATCTAATGTTGTGGGGTGGGCGTCTCGTCTGCCCATGATTACAAGCAAGCAAGATGTTTATTTGATATTTAAAAATGAAAATTTACCCTTAACACCGTTTGGCTCCATCTTCAATTGGGCAACATAAAACTCTTTTTGAATCACATCACCCGCTGGTGTAAAAGCAATTTCACCCAGAGGAGTTTGATATGTTCCTTTTAATAATTCTTGATTCAATTGTGTACGCAACTGTGTCAGACTTAATTTGTTAATTTTGCTTTTTTTATCTAAAGATTGCAGAGCTTCTACATATACCTGCATCGCTGCAAAAGCTTGAGCGCTAACTTGGGGTGGTTCTCTTTGATATTGTTCAAGGTAAGCTTTGCGAAATGCCGTATTAATTTCACTAGGATATACAGGACTATAAGCTTGAGCAACAATCACACCTTCACAAAATGCTCTGCACACAGAAAATATATGCGATGTATTAAAACCATTGCCACCAATAATTAATCCTTTATAACCAAGTTCTCGTAATTGTTTAACTAAATTACCTCCATCTACAGCTAACCCGGATATAATCGCCAAATCAGGTTTTAAATTAATAGCATCGCTGGCTTGAGCTTGAAAGTCGGTATCTGTAGTTTGAAATTTTTGGACTGTGACTAAATTCAATCCTAAATCTTTAACTGTTTTCTGAAAAATTTCTGTTTCTGATTTATTGAAAGCATCATTTTGAGCGTAGAATACGGCTACTCTTTTAATTTGAGGATTTTGCTGGAGTGCAGCTTTCACAGAATAAGGAGCAACCACAGCGACAGATGAAGAAACACGAGCAACATAATCACCAATTTCCGGAATCCCATTTGCAGTATTTGATGCTCCTAGAACTGGGAGTTTATTACGTTCTGCTACAGGGTCGGCACTAAAAGCTTGTTGTGATAGGGTAGGGCCAATTATGCCCACGACTTTATCTTGATTAATTAAAGTTTGAAAAGCATTAATAGCTCCAGCTTCGTCGCCTCCAGTATCTTGAAATACTAATTTAATTGATTTCCCATTGATGCCTCCTTTGTCATTAAAATACTTTTGGGCAATTTTTACTCCATCAGTTCCCTCTTGACCAAGTAATGCCACATTACTTGTTTGGGCAAAAGCGATGCCAATGGGAATAACATCAGATGTATTTGTTGTGGGATTATTTGTAGAATTTTGATGAGGATTGCCAGTTTTGCCACAGGCTATCAGTAGCAGAGAGCAGATAAATAAGAATGCGGTTTGATGAGCGATCGCATTTTTCATGGATACCTAAATCTTATCTATTTTACAGTTAATTTATCAATATAATATGGTGCGTTATAACTAAAGCTATAACGCACCATATTATTTACTTCTTATTCCAGAGAGCAATAAATTCTTTATAGATGGCTGGTGTTATCTGACTTTGTAAGTAATCTAGTGCATCGCGCTGGTTTGGATTGTTGTCATCATAATAAGTGAACACATTTGTCAGCTTAACAAGTTCGGGGTTTTGGTCGTTTGTTCCCCTCCATTTATTAGTAACTTTCTGCAAAATATCCTTGGGTAGATTTTGTTGTAAGTTATTTAGCGCTGCAATATAAGAAGGATTTTGCGGATTCTTTTTGAATTGCAACCATAAATCTCTCAGCTTGAGTTGCGTCGGAGGTTGGGGTTTATTTGGTGTCAGAGTCGGTTGCTGTAGAATTTGACGCTGTTCAATATTGGCAATACCGTTTTCAGTTAGACCTTGAGATTTCTGAAATTTTTTCACAGCTTTATAAGTAGCTGGGCCATAAAAAGGCTGATCTGAAGGAATTTCAGCATTGGTTGCAAAACCGTGAAACTTCAATCTATTCTGAAGCCCTTTGATTATATCCTCCATCACTTCTCTAGTTTCAACATCAGCGTTACCATTAACCACAAGTTTTTGTGGATATTGTTTTTGAAACTTTTTAATCGCTTCTTCCGTAGGATCGTCTGTTAAGGAGTTATTATTCCGCTTCCAAGGAGCAAATTGAGGATCGGGATTCGGATCGATTTCAGGAGCTAAATATCCCAGTCCAATCAATATATGACGGATTACTTGAGGACTATAAACGGTCATACTTTTTGGTTCCTTTGCTACTAAACTTAAGTTGATGTATTGTATTTTACAAAAAAATATAGGGGTGTATAGCTATACACCCCTAGAAATTGCTTAAAACAATATAATGATACTAAACGGTTTGATTACTCTGTGCTGATTTTTTCTGTGCAATTCGTTTCAAACGAGTTTTCCTGCTTTTACGGATGCGATCGCTTGTACGAACACCACCCGCCATCATATATTCGCAGCTGTCTTTACCGTACTTAACAGCAACTCCTAGCAGCATTCTCCCGCTGATACTATTCAATTCTTTTTCTAATTCTTTAATTTCAACTTGTAAAGTTTCAATCAGCTCTAAAGCTTTGTTATAGGCATCAATTTCACTGCGTAACTTCTCAATTTGTTCTGTGAAGTTTTTTAAACTGATACCATTCCCTAAATCTAAATTTGGATCGATTTTTTGCAATCCAGCGGCTCTTAACTCAGCTTTTTCGAGAACGCGAGATATTTGTCTTTTACGAACCATAAGTTGACTCCTATCAGAGGGTTATAGAGCTAGTTTGCCTTAGACAAACTCTATATCGGCTCAGGAGAATCCACAAATAATTGTATTTTAGAGCGTCAGCTTAATGAATTGGCGTAGCATCCGAAAAACTGCTTTTCCTTAAATCTGACTCTAAAGCTAAAATTAGGCGATCGCATTTTATCTACCCCAGTCCCTTTTATGACAATCCCTTGTCTTTAATTTGTTTAGATGTAGCTTCCATAAAGTTGATAAAAACCTGGATAATCTGATGAATTCCCTCACTACCTCCGGCAATTAAACCTCCTGTTAATAAGGCATCCAAAGAACGGAAAATAACTACTTGGGTTTGATTATTTAAATCAAGAACTACCAATGGTTCGATTGAACGAATACCGATTGCACTAATTAAAAGACCGAATACAAGTGATGTCCACAGAGCAATTGTTCGTGTATCAGCCTTATAAGCTGCTCTTTGGCGTTCTTTGGTATTTAAATCATCAAGTTCTGGTTGAATTACTAATAATACTTGTTCTTGGCTTTGAATAAAATTTTGAATAATTTGCTGTTCTAAACTCATTCCTTCCGGTGGTAAAATACTAGTTACATTAGATGATAAATCAGAGCTTGTACTTGGTTGCTTTTGTTCTTTTGCTAGTTTGAGCTTTTCATCAATGAGAAGTTTTTGGCGCTGAATTTCAATATCTAAGTTTTCTACAAATGGGCTACGCCAAGTAGTTATAAAAACTTCTAAAGACCGCTCTAATAACAAAGATATAAATAATGGTATTGTCAGTATTTGGATAATATCGTTCAACCCAAATGGTTTAAAAGCAAATGGTTGAGATGATAACCAAGTTGACAAAGTGATTACTAGAAAACTAATAATGATTAAGAGAATAAATAGAGGAGATTCTGAAGAAAGCCTGAGCAACATTTCTATACTCCTGTTGCATGTCACAATATCAGGTGATAACTGCACCTGCTGAGTAACTTAACAAGGTTAATTTCATAGAACAGTAAATAATTTATTACCGAACCCTTTTCTTCATGAATGTTATAAGCTAGCGCCAGCCAAAAGGCAATGTTCAAGGGAGGGCTAAGCTTACACTCTTCTATTTGGGTATGCGGTTGTAGACTATCCAATACATCTATTAATGTCAACTTAATCCGACTGTATGGGTTTTACTCTCACCACTAGCTGTAGCAACTTTGACAAGAGTTCCTTGCTTTCGGTTTACCGAACTGAAAATTAAAGTAAACCGTAATGTTTTTTCCTACTTAATTTGGTGCGGTAATCCTGATTTATTAGGTGAGAATAACCGAATTTACAGCATTTTAAACAAGACATAATATTAAAAGTAAGCACAAAGCCAAGTGCAAAAACAATTAAACAGATAGCTAATTAATCTGAGGAAGAGTTATGACACTAGTTCGTTGGAATCCTTGGAGAGAAATTGACACTCTCCAACGTCAAATTAATAACTTGTTTGAAGAGACTATAGCACCATCTGGTTCCTTTGAAAGGAACTTAGTTAGAGTTCCGGCCGCAGAACTGCAAGAAACTGAAGATACTATTCATCTAAAGCTAGAACTACCGGGAATGTCAGCTAAAGACTTGGATATTCAAGTCACTGAAGATGCTGTCCACATTAGCGGTGAACGTAAATCTGAAACTAAAACCGAACAAAAAGGTGCTGTTAAGAGCGAATTTTACTACGGTCAATTTAAACGTATAATTCCTCTATCCGCTAGGGTTGAAAATACTAAAGTGACTGCTGAATACAAAGACGGTATTTTGAATCTGACGCTGCCTAAAGCCGATAAAGAAAGGAACAAAGTTGTCAAAGTTAATTTAGAACAACCTACTGCTTAATTGGTCGTTAGCCAATTAGTCTACCTTCTTTGATTAATTAAAATAGCTAAAAGCCTGGTTATTAGAGTAACCGGGCTTTTTTGCAACATCTTCGTTTCGGATTAATAGACCTCTTGCAAAATCCTCCGTAACACGCTGCCCACTCAAGACAGAAGAATATTTATTTTTTTACCCTAATTCTCCCCTTTTTATTTTTAGACTACTAAAACTTACTAAAACTAATAACGTTTTACTTGAATTTAGGATTACCTTATGAAATTTTCTATTTTGATAGATTCTTTGGTAGCTCTTGCTGCAATTACTCTTACGCCTGCAATTAGTAACGCACAAATAGTTACAACTAATAATCAACCAATAGTCATGAACTCGAACAAATTATCCAGTAATTCTAGTAGCATTAATTACTTGGAACCATTCGACCTTGTTTCTTATGCTTACCAAGGGGGTCTTTTGCAAGATGGGATTCCGAGTGGTGGAACACTAGTACTTAAAACTCTTAGTAGCAAAATTCTGGCAAAAGATTTGGTTACAGCTGCGGTAAATGCAAAGAAATTGCAACCACAAGTTTTGGACGACCAAAATTATCTCAATGCTGTGAGTTCTGAACTGATAGCATTGCCTGATTATGCTGCTGCTGATTGATAATCTTAGATATTAAGGTAACTCCAAGAAATAAATTAAGTTGATGGATATAAATAAATATAATATCTTCTGTCATTACGAGCGAAGCGAAGCAATCCCAGAGACTTTGCGATTGCTTCGCTTCGCTGGCAATGACATCTTAGATTTAATCATGTCTATCTACTTATTTTGTTTGAAGTTGATGATTGTTGACTGATAAGTGTTGAATGTCAACAGTGAGATATTTTTTTATTTGTCAGTTTCTAAACTAAATGTGCTTTGTAAATTATTAAAACTAATTATCATAGTACTTTTATACTAAAATGAACTATACAATTGTTTAATGCGATCGCTCGTCCAAATATAAAGCACTATTCAGCACAGGTGCTATGCCCAAACGCCTTCTTGTTGTCGAATCTCCCGGAAAAGTCAAAAAACTCAGTCAAATACTGGGTTCAGAATGGAAAGTTCTAGCTAGTTGTGGTCATATCCGCGAACTGAGCGATGAAGGTGAAGATTCATTGGGCTTCAGTATGGATGACAGTAGAGTTAAGTGCAATTATATTCCCCGCGACCAACGAGCCAAAGAAACCATTCAGCAACTAAAAGCCGCACTCAAACAGGTTGATGAAGTTGTCATCGCTACCGACCCAGACCGCGAGGGAGAAACAATCGCTTGGCATATCAAGGAAGTACTGGGATTAAAAGAACCAAAACGAGTAATTTATACTGAAATTACAGCATCAGCTGTTCGAGAAGCGATCGCCAAACCCAGAAAACTAAATTTAAACTTAATAGGTGCGGGACTGTGCCGCGATTGTCTTGATAAGTTAGTGGGCTACAAGGGAAGTCCTCTAGTTTGGGCGTTAAACAATGGAGCAAAAAGCGTCGGCCGAGTTCAAAGCGCCACATTACACTTGATTTGTCAACGCGAAAAAGAGATTCAAATATTTGTACCCCAGGACTACTGGAGTGTCTGGGTAGATTACGCCGAAGGATTTCGCGCTTTCTATAAAGGGACGGCGAATTCTGACTCAGATACACCAGAAAAAACCGAAACTGATGATGATGCCGCAGTAAATACTACACAAGTACCAGAGAGCAAACGTGTTCTGTCTGAAGCACAAGCAACTAGGTTAGTTGAAGAAGCACACCGCCATCCCCATCAGGTGATTAAAGTTGAAGGAAAAATAGTTCAGCGCCAACCACCTCCTCCATTCACCACCTCTACCCTGCAACAAGCAGCCGGTTCTAAGCTGAGGTTTTCTCCAGATAAAACGATGCAAGTTGCCCAAAAGCTTTACGAAGCTGGGTTAATTACCTATATGCGAACAGATTCGGTAATGTTAAGTCCGGAATTTTGTGCTGCTGCGCGTCAGTGGTTGGAGCAAAATGACCCGCAGAATGTACCACAATTTTTAGCCAAACATCGCAGTGCTAAATCTGCTCAAGAAGCACATGAAGCTATCCGCCCAACAGATATTTTTCGTCCTTCAGCCCAGTTACGAGAAGAACTCCCAGCTGATGAATTCAATCTTTATGTAATGATTTGGAAACGGGCGATTGCTTCTCAATGTCGTGCAGCCCAACTCCGTAAAACTCAAGTAATTACTCAATCTGGAAATCTGCTGTGGCTTTGTAACGGACAAGTAATTGAATTTTACGGCTATGCCCGCTACTGGAATAATCTCAGTAAAGATACAGTAATACCCCAGTTACAACAAGGACAAATACTCACCTTAAAAGATGCACAGCATGAGAAGAAACAAACACAACCCCCACCTCGGTACAGCGAACCGAAACTAGTGCAATTGATGGAACGCAAAGGTATTGGTCGCCCCAGTACCTACGCTCCCACCGTCGCCACCTTGAAGAAACGGGATTATGTGCAGTTGACAAAGGAGCATCTCCAACCAACGGCTTTGGGGTTAGAAGTTGATGCATTCTTACAAAAAGCATTACCGGATCTATTAGAGGCAGAATTCACAGCTAAGATGGAAGATGCTCTAGATGCGATCGCAGTTGGCAAACAGGGCTGGCAACAATACCTAAGTAGTTGGAATCAAGAATATTTTGCGCCAGCTTTAGCAAAAGCCAAAACTGTGGTTGTGAGTACTGCATCTCCAAACAAAGCTTTACCAGCACGAGAGCGCAAATATGAAACTGCCAAAACTCGCTGCCCTGAATGCAAAAATTTTCTAGCCAAAATTAAGAGCAGCAAGCTTAAAAAAAAGTACTTCCTCAAATGTATTAGCGGTTGTGAAAACGTCGTACTTTTTTGGAGTGACCTTAACAAAACTTGGGAACTACCGCGAAACAAAGTATCTAAGGGAACTATTGCAAAACCCCCAGCTAAGCTAACTTCATTTTCTTGTCCAGTATGTAAAAAACCATTAGAGGAATACAGTTACGTTAAGGAGGGAGAGAACAAAACAATGCTACGCTGTTCTGACTCCCAATCCCGTCAGGACAACAAACATCGGGATGTAGCTTATTTTTCTACACAAAAAGGATGGTGGAGTCCTAAATTTGGTGAGTTGAATTCATAAATGCTAAACAGCAACTTGAGTTAAACTAAATTTGTCATTCAAAATATTTATTTCCTCTTGCGAAAGTACTTTAGGTTTGATTTTTTGCAGGTCATCCATGACAATTTCGATATCCTTAGTATTGAATTTATAATATTCAGTTAAACTTCCAATAGGATAATTAAAGTCCCGATAGCGGTGTTTGAAATATAGTTCAATATTCCCCCGGTGTTTCCAACTTCCAAATACCTGAATAGCAACAGTTTGGTAGTGTGCCAGTAAATCCATTTTTACTTCTGCTACTCGTTGTCCAACAGCCCTTTGAGTTACGCCTATTTTGTAAATAATTTCTTTATCTGCTTGAATCTCTAAAAAATACAGGTTAGAGGATAAAATACGTTGAAGTTGAGCGCAGTACAGTTTTAAATCAGTCAGACGATATGGTAAATCTGGAGCGTTTTTGTGGAGAGCATGTTTTGCAACTAGCTCAAACTTCAGCAGTTTCTTGAGTAATAGCGGCGACTGCACTTCATTAAAATGTGTTAACTCTAACGCTCCAACAGGAATTTTACCCAAATTAGTAAATTCATATTCGATTGGTTTTAAGTATACATTTTTTCTCAATATTCCTGCTTTGATTAACCCAGAAGAAACTAAGTAGGAACTGATAGGATAATTTTTGATTCCGTACTCCTGCCAAAGCAGTTTCAATTGTTGTAAATCCTTCCCAGATAGACAAATATTGAAATTATCATACAGTGGCAAAGTCGGAAATTCTCGGTTAGCTACAGGGCGGCAGGTTTCCTGATTATGAGCAAAATGATGCTCTTTCACCTGACCTTTTTTAGCAATTAACTCTCCATGACAGTAAGGACATTTAAGTAAAGTCTTACCTTTAGGGATATCTTGAATACATATCAAGATTCCATCTTTATCTACACCATATTTCAGCCACATTGCTACACCATTATCAAATAGTTAAAGTTGCTGTTACAAGTTTGCTTCAACTTTTCAAAAATATATCTATTTTTGGGACTATCAAAATGGGTAATCGGTAATCGTCAGTTATTTATTTCCTTTTTCTCAATTCGCTTTTTCCCAATCCCCAATTACCTATTACCTATTACCTATTACCAAAAATACCAATATATTATAAGTAATTAGCCGAACTTAATATCAAGTGTAATATTAGCTGAAAGAATCTACGTGTGCAGCAAAGCCATGCCTAACGGCAAAGCTGAGGCTAACGCATCTTAATTATGGACATAAACGAACAAAGAATTCTTCATTCATGGGCAGCGAATGCCAAACCGTGGACGCGTGTAGTTCGTAATCAGCTTCTTGAAAGCCGTGCTTTGGTCACAGACAGAGCGATTATAGAAGCCGTAGTTGAACTTGAACCGCGAACCTTCTTAGACATTGGCTGTGGGGAAGGGTGGCTGTGCCGCGAACTCTTCTGTCGTGGATTTGATGGTTGGGGAGTTGATGGCATTACCGAGCTTATCGAATCAGCAAGATGTCTTGGCGATATTCGCTTTGTTGTATCTTCTTACTCCGATCTGCCGTTACAGAAATTTGGCAGCATTAACCAGTTTGACTGCTTCATCTGCAACTTTTCACTTCTTGGGGAATGCGCTCTTGGCGAGATAGCCCAAGCAGGTAAGAGTTTGTTAGCAAATAAAGGAAAAATAATCATTCAAACACTTCATCCTCTAATAATTTGCGATGACTCTCCATACTCCGATGGATGGCGAGAGACTTCTTGGCAAGGAATAGGATTAGAGTCATTTCATCCTGCTCCCTGGTATTTCAGAACAATCGAATCATGGATTCGTGAGTTTCATCTCAAAAATTACCGTTTGCTGAAGTTAATAGAACCCTGCCACCCAAAGACAAAAAAACCAGTCTCAATTTTATTCATTTTTGAACGACTTAGTTAATCTTTTTACTTTATACAATACTGGTCAATTCCATAATTTTCTCAAACAGAAAATTTTGAGCTAAATCTGTAATAAATTTTTGTAGTGCAGCATTTTCAACTGGTATTTGCTCAATCAATTCTAAAATTAGGTCATCGCTGCATTGAGCTGCGGCATTGTATATTTGTTTCACCCATTCAGGTGACATTACAGATAACAAAGGAGCTATATCTGTAAGCGTCAACATTGTTTCTGCTCCCTCTTGGTTTGGGTTGCCTATCTGATAAGTCTCTTCTTGATAAATATATTGAACTCCTAAATATTCGCTCAATTTTTCTAGTAGTTCTTCTTTACGAAAGGGCTTGTTAATAAAATCATCGCAACCTGCTTTGCTCATTGCCTCTCGTTGTTCCTCAAAGGCATGAGCAGTTAAGGCAATAATTATAGTCTTCCGAATTTGGATTTTGGATTTGAGATTTGAGATTATGGTATCTTCTGTGGCTTTAATAATTTTTGTGGCTTCGTAGCCGTCCATAATTGGCATCCGCATATCCATTAAGATCAGGTGTGGTTGCCATTGTTGCCAAAGGGCGATCGCTTCTTCACCATTTGCAGCTTCTTCCACTATAAAACCGATGGCTGTGAGAATTTTTATTAGTACTAAACGGCTATCTGTAGCGTCATCAACTACTAAGATGCGGTATTTATTTTGAGCAGGCGCTAAACTCAAAATTCGCCGTTTAGTTTGCTTGGTATGTACTTCACTGGCTGCGGCGAGACTAATTTTAATATCAAAGGTAAATTTACTTCCTTTGCCAACAGTGCTGGTAACATTAATATCTCCTCCCATTAGTTGCACATATTTGCGGCTAATTGCTAAACCTAGTCCTGTTCCCTGTTGCGATTTCCTTCCGGTTTCAGTTTGCCCAAAAGCTTGAAACAGCAGGTTAATTTCTTCTGGGGCAATACCGCAACCAGTATCTTGAATCTCGAAGATTAAGGATTGGAAAGAGGATACAAAGAGGTTTATTGTCTTTGCGTCAGAGCGTTCCCGTGTCTTTGTGTCTTCTGTGCCACTCCCCATCCTCACTCGTAACGTCACCCTACCAGTATCGGTAAATTTGATTGCATTTCCCAAGAGGTTTAGCAAGACTTGACGCAATTTACTTTCGTCAGCTTGGACGAATTGGGGAAGCTCAGATGTATATTCAAATACCAATTCTAATCCTTTGGAGGTGGCGCGGAAACGCAACATCTCTTCGAGGTTTTGCAAGAGGCGAATTAAGTCAAAACTGCTAAGATTCAATGTGATTCTGCCAGCTTCGATTTTAGACATTTCCAGAATGTCGTTAATTAAGTTGAGAAGGTGTTCGCCAGCACGATTGATGATTGTTAGGTTTTGTTGATGTTCGGTAGATAAAGCACCATCGTGGCTCATGAGTTGGGTAAAACCAAGGATGGCGTTGAGTGGAGTACGCAGTTCGTGGCTCATGTTGGCGAGGAATTCGCTTTTGGCGCGGTTGGCAGCATCAGCAGCAATCGCAGCTTCTTGCAGTGCTTGTGACTGCTTTTGCATTTGTGCGAGCAGTTGTGCCTGCTGTAAAGCAACTGCTAACTGATTGCTAATTTGAACTACGATGTTGACTTCTTCTGATTTCCATTGGCGCAGAGCGGAATTTTGATAACTCGCCAGTAACCCCCAAAGCTGATTACCAAATAAAATAGGAACAATGATATAAGCTTTTGCCTGAAAGCGTTCTAAGAGTTTGATATAACAAGGATGAAACTCAGCGTTGTAAATATCAGGAATGCAGCAAAAACTTGCATCTTCTGTGTATACACCTTCAAAGAAAGCATCTTGCTCTTGGTTATCTGCGCGATGCAAGATTTTTATTAAACAACGGCCATCCTCTAAGATATCTTCTGTCAAATGAGAATCATTTTTTTGTTCTTCGAGCAGAGAAATCCAACCCTCTGCTACTGACTCAGAGATAAATTTGCCACTCCAGTTGGGATCGAAACGATAGACAGCTACGCGATCGCAATTGAGTACTTGCCGTAATTCTTGGGTTGTCGCCGCGAATATAGTCTCTAAATCGAGTGTTTGGCGCATCCTTTGAATCACTTGGGCGATCGCTCTTTCCCGTTCTGCACTCTCGCGCAGGGCTTCTTCTGCCAATTTTCTTTCGGTAATATCTGTAATCATACCGATGTAGCCTTTAATTTCTCCATCGTCTGCAAATTCCGGCAAAGCCTGACAAATTACCCAGACGATTGTGCCATCATCGCGCAAGTAACGATGTTCGTAATTATGTTTGATTCCAGTCGTTATCACGCGATTCCATGCCAGTAACAGCTGCTCGCGGTCATCTGGATGCACGGCATTTACCCAACCTCTGCCCAGAGATTCTTCAATCTTGCATCCAGTAATTTCACTCCAGCGTTGATTAAAATATAATACATCACCATCAGCATCAGTATAAAAAATACAAGCTGGCGAAGCTTCTGCTAAAAGCTGATATCGCTGTCTACCTTCCTGTAAAGCCAATTCTGCCAGCTTGCGTAAGCGAAGCTCGTCGTAGACATCGCTAATATCTGCCCAGTAACCAACGCATTCTATTGGGTTACCAGCTTCGTCACGAATTAACCTCATCTTTTCGTAGAACCAGTGATAAGTTCCATCAGCGTGTAACCAGCGATATTCGTAAGAATTGTACTCCTGCTCAACAAGCTGGCAAAATTTTTTATAAATCAGTTCTACATCTTCTTCTGCTTGCTTGCGCTCAGTAATATCTTGATTTTTAGCATCCACAAAAAGGCGATCGCTTATTAAAGCTTTGTTAAGGCTAACTTCTGGAAAAATCTCTTTTATTTGTCTGTTGTAAATATTTAACTCAACTGCAAGTCTTTGACGTTCTTGAATCTCTTTTTTTAATCTTTGGATAGTCAGTTGATTTTGTATGCGTAATAAAACTTCTTTAGTTTTGATTGGTTGAGTAATATAATCAATCTCGCTGAAATCAAAGATATTAATTTGGGATAATTTCTCGGAAGTGCCAAAAAAAATTATCGGAATATTTTGAGTTTTCTGGTTAGCTTTCAAATAATGACAAATTTGATAACTATCCATATCTGGCATCATTGCATTTAGCAAAATCAAATCAGGAGGAGAAACAAGCGCTCTATTAATTACTAGTTGTCCAAAAATCAGACTTTCCACCTGATAACCTTGTTCTTGAAGGATATTTAATAAAAAATCTAAATTCTCTGAGTTATCATCAACTAATAAAATTTTGATTTTTTGAGTAACCATATCAGTGGTTGAATTAATTTTTAATTACCAAGAATTTCTCAAATAAAACTAAATAAGAAACCATAAATTAAAGGTCAGACAAAATGAACAAAGTTAGCGCCAAGCACAGCTAGGAAAGTACAACCAAAGAAAAAATATCTCTTCCTTGCTCGCTACTATCTATTGTGAATATAGAAAAACATCTATACCAATCCGATTTAATTGCTTGAAAAAATCTAAGTATATGTAGGGTGCATTAAAACAGAGTTCTAATGCGCTAAAGTCTTCGGACTACGTGTGTTTCACGCAATCAAATATGAGTGCTATAAGAAATTACATCAGAAAAATCTCTTCCCTTTTAGACGCTGTAAGGTTTAGCAATGCGCTATACCCCTATCCTCAGTCTCTACTCTTTATTTTCAAGAGAGTCAATCATCAGAAAATCCTACAACCAAACATGAAAAATGTTTCTTCCCCTACTCCTGATTTTGAAGACAGGTTCGATATACTAATCATACTGGATTTGTTCTCAATTCTGACTTCTTAATTCTTGAATTTTGAATTTTACTATTTTTATGAAAAATCAACTCAATTTTCATCGATTTTTAACAATTCACTCAAATTTAATAATTTGGGAGTTTCTTTACTTACAATTAATGGCAGCTTACCATTCCATTTTTCGATTGCTTGCCTCTGCAATATTTCTGGAGTCAACCCATCGCGTAATAATCTGTGTGCTTCAGCCTCTCCTCTTGCTAAATTCACTTTGGCCTCAGCTTGTTTTGTTGCTTTTAAAGCAATAAAAGAGGCTTGTTTTGCTTCTTGTTCAGCAATTTGCTTTGCCTCCACTGCTTCACTAAATTCTTCTGAAAAATGAATATAAACTAGAGAAATATCATTAATTGCAACGTGATAGCTATTCAGCCTGGTAGTGAGTGCATCGTCTACTTCAGCTTTAACCTCTTTGCGCTTAGTAATAATTTCTTCAGCAGTATATTTTGCCATTACTGCTTTTAATACTTCTTCAACTGCTGGATTAATAATTCGGTCAATAACATTTTGCTCATCTCCAATTTCTTGAAAAATTGCATTTGCTTCTTGGGGAATAATATGCCAATTTAGAGCTACGTCTGTGAAAACATTTTGTAAATCTTTAGAAGAAGCTTCAGTAGAAATTTGTTGTTTTTGTACTCTGACGCTCAATTTTTTCACAGTATTGTAAACAGGAATAATCAAATGAATTCCTTCTCCTAATATTTGGCTTTGGACTTCACCAAATTTCATCAATACGCCACGTTCACCTGCATTTATAATTACACAAGGCGTGAGCAAGAGAGTTATCAAAAACAAAAGAGCAGTCAGTTTACCAGCACGGTTGAAGTTTGAATTTTTTTTCATTTGACTGAAACATTTATGCATCTTGCATACAGACTTTAGAAGTTGTATGCTTCTTGTCGTCATGCTCTTATAACGGCTCTAACTCAATTTCTATTTCGCTTTGGCCAACACCAAAGAACAGTATTGTCAATAAATAATAAATTTTAAGTGAGTCGTTAATGCATTCGACAAGATAAAGTTTAAATTTTATATAACAAAATACTAATATATGAATTGATAAATATAAAAGGTGAAAAAATTTGCTTGGGTTAGCTCTTAACCGTGGCTTGCCGCACTTGATACAGTCCACTAGGTAAGCTATTCTTGTATACTTCACTACCTTATAACGAATAGAATCAAGGTTAGAGTAGCTTGAATATTTACTCAAAGTACTATAATAGCATCGAAAAGCCGTAGTATTTTAAAAGCTAAATTTGCCCTGAAATGACCAAATTCATCAGTTGCCGATCTAGCCGAATCAGGTAATCTCGACCGTAAGCTCCATTTTCTAAGCCTGTAACGAGATGTTGGGGGATATCTTGGGTAATTTCTTCGCTACAAGAACCTGCGGCCAGTGCGATCGCCGCCACTGTATCCACATCCCCGGTAAAAGCGATACAATCTTGTAAAAGTCGGCTAGTGCTGTCATTTCGCATTACCGCAGTAATCGCTGCTCTAACACTCATCCACCCTTTAGATTTCACTTCACCGCGCCACGGTTTAGACCACTGCCCAGATACATAACTTTCTAAAAACTCTGCTAATTTACTTTTTGCTCCCAGTCGATAGATAAAATAATGTGACATCAGAGCAGCAGCAACAGCAGCATTGATGCCATCTGGTGTGTTGTGAGTAATTGCGGCTTGAATTGTTGTCGCCTCAATCACTTTTTCTGGTGTTGGATAAATGCCAATGGGTGCTGCACGCATTGCCGCCCCGCTTTTGTCACTGTCAGGGCGAATTTTAGTGAGAAATTCTGCTCCATTTTGGATTTCTACCAAAAAATGGTAAAAGTTTCTCGCATATCCTTCTCTAGGGTCGCGTTTGAAGGCTCTAACAAAGCTTTCGGCTAAAACTTCTGGTGTCCAGGGTGCTTGAGCGACAATTACTTCAGCAATAGCAATACTCATCTGAGTATCGTCGGTGTAGCTGCCAGGAATGAGTCGAAAACGCGGGTGCTGCACGTATCGACTCAAATCGTTGTTAACAATCATTTCGTCAGCATATTCAAAGCCTGCACCGTAGGCATCTGCGATCGCTAACTCTAGCAGCATATTGGTATTACATTAAAAATGGACGTGCCAGAAAAAAGCTAGAAATTGATTTAGCATCTACTAACTCTCCTTGAAGAATAGCTTTTTCTAATTCCTCAGGCGTCAAAAATACAGTTTCGATATCCTCGTCTTCATCTTGATGTTGAGGTGTTTCCAGCTTTTGTAAATCTTGAGCTAGAAAAGCATAAATAATTTCATCAGAATAACCAGGCGCTAGGAAAAATTCTCCTAATTTGTGCCATTTTTGAGCGCTGTACCCAGTTTCTTCCTCAATTTCCCGCTGTACCGTCTCTAAAGGATCTTCATTGTATTCCACAGTTCCGGCTGGAAATTCTAATATCCGTCCCTGAACTGCAAAACGATACTGGCGCACGAGTACTAGTTTACCTTCTGGCGTCATTGGTACAGCTAAAGCGCCACCTGGATGACGAATACACTCCCATTCTCCTTCCGCTTTATTAGGTAAACGCAGGCGATTGACTTCAAAATCAAACTTGCGTCCTTTGTAAAACAAGCGTTGTTTCAACAGTTGTGGTAATTCTCTACCTAATGGCATAGTAAAAAATCTGATTATCTGTAAATACAGAGGTAAAATCAGCCTTCCTGTACGTTGATGGATGGTGATTATAATTGCCCATCAATTAAATGTACATCAGAACAGTTTACCTCTTCGAGCAGTTCTTTAATAACACACCCAGAAATAGGTTCTACCCAATCTGAGGCAATTTCTGCAAGCGGAACTAATACAAAAGCTCGATCCCGCATTCTCGGATGGGGAATTTGCAGATTTGGTGTATCCACAATTAAGTCATCATATAATAACAAATCCAAATCTAGGGATCGTGGCCCCCAGCGTTCTTGACGCACGCGCCCAAATTGCTGTTCAATTGCTAATAAATTTTCTAATAACTCTTGGGGTAGTATTTCTACTTGTAATGTAACGCACCCATTTAAATAATCTGGTTGTGGTGGCCCTACGGCTTTAGTTTTATACCAATTGGATTTAGCTTCTAAAAAAATGCCTGGGGTTTGGGCTAAAGTTGCGATCGCTGCTTCTAATATTACCTGTGAATCTCCCAGATTACTACCAAGGGCAACGGCGCTTTTGGCACGCTTTATCCAAGGCAAGCCTTTTTCTGGTTCTTGCTGATACTTTGCCGTACCTGTTGTGATAAATGTCAATAGTTTTGATATTCCTAATATCGAATCAATCTTGCACTACTTTTAAAAAACTCAATTCATTAAAGCGAAAAAACATTATTTTTTCAATAATAGTTCATTAGTCAGTTATTACCATTGAGGGATGACAAATAAATTACTAGTGTGTATCGGGTAGGCGTCTTGCCCGTCCACAAGGGCGGACTTTCCGGTTCACCCCATAATCAGAATTGGATATTTTTATTTAGAAATTCTCATGATGAATACGAATCAAAAGGTTTAATATCCGAATCCTTATACTTACTCTATCTATATAATATTAGTATAAAATTATACTTATTTAATTGCGATTCGGAATTCTTATTGATAGTGAATTGAGTTAATTATTTATGGGATATTATACTAACACAACGTGGTGCTATAACCCCAAAGCTTATTGATGGTGGTTAAGTAGTTACTACTTCGATCGAGGAACTGATGTGGGGAAGTTGACCTGCTGGTTCAAGCCAAGACCAACTAATTTGAGTGACTCTAACGAGGAACCGCGATTGCGGCCTGGTAATCATCATCAACATGAGGAATCCACAACAAATGAAAGCTTACCACCAGCACATGTGGCGCAGGCGAGGTAGTTACTGAGCAAAATGAAAATCTTACCATCAAGAATTAGGGCTAATCGGGCAACTGGCAATAAACCAATCTATCGTCGCATCTGGTTTTGGGCAGGTTTGGGCGTAGGTGGTGGGATAGTTGCCTCGATCTATGGCATCAGTGTAATAGATCGGACTTTGCCAGATAAAGCCGAGCTGAATGCTGTAGTTAGAGAGCAAACACTGACTATTAAAGCTGCGGATGGTAGCATACTACAACAACAAGGTGAAGCGACCAGAGAACAGCTAAAGCTCGAGCAAATACCAGATAATTTAAAAAAAGCTTTCATAGCCTCAGAAGATAGAAGATTCCAGCAACATAACGGAGTCGATCCTCAAGGGATTCTCAGAGCAAGTTTGAGTAATTTGCGATCGCAAGGTGTGGTAGAAGGTGGTAGCACTATCACGCAACAACTAGCTCGGATTCTGTTTTTGAAACAAGAGCAGACAATCTGGCGCAAACTCAAAGAAATCCGTTTAGCACAAAAAATAGAGTCAGAATTAACCAAAGATCAGATTTTAGAGCGTTATCTGAATCTGGTTTATTTGGGAGGTGGTGCTTACGGTGTCACAGATGCCTCTTGGGTATACTTTAGTAAATCCCCAGATCAACTTTCTTTAGCAGAAATGGCAACGATTGCGGGATTGGCTCCTGCACCAAGCTTGTACGCCCCAGACAAGAATCCCGAAGCTGCCAAACAGCGGCGGGACTTGGTATTGCAGCGGATGCAGGAAGAAAAATTTATTACACCACAGCAAAGGCAAGCAGCCGTCCAAGAACCGTTGACGCTCAAAACCAGTTTACCCAAGCGACTGGAAGTAGAGTCACCCTACTTTACTACCTACATCCAGAAAGAATTGCCGAAGTACGTTTCTGCTGATGTGTTGTCTGGTGGAGGTTTAGTAGTGGAGACGACCTTGAACCCGACCTGGCAGAAAGTAGCAGAAGAAGCAGTTGCTAAAACCTTGCGAAATCAAGGAAGTTGGGAGAACTTTAAAGAAGCGTCAATGGTTGCTATCGATCCCCGCAATGGTGATATTAAGGCAATGGTCGGGGGAAAAGACTTTGGCAAAAACCAGTTTAATCGCGTTACCCAAGCACAGCGGCAGCCAGGATCGACATTTAAAGGATTTGTCTATGCAACTGCGATCGCTACTGGCAAAAGCCCCTACGATAGCTACGAGGATGCACCCTTTGTCGTAGATGGCTACGAACCGAAAAACTATGGGAAAAACTTCCACGGCTCAATGAGCATGAGAGATGCTCTCACCCGTTCGATTAATATAATTGCGGTAAAGGTATTGATTGACGTAGGCTTTGCCCCAACAATTAAACTTGCCCATGATATGGGGATTAAATCTGAACTTAAGCCGACTTATTCCCTAGCTCTCGGCTCGAATGAAGTGAATCTCCTAGAATTGACCAGCGCCTACGGTAGTTTTGCCACCCAAGGATTGCATACAGAGCCTCATGGTATCAGCCGCATCATCAACCGTGAAGGAAAAGTGATTTGGTCAGCTAATTTCAAATCCAAACGCGCCCTTGATGCTGACAGTGCTGCCATCATGACCTGGATGCTACGCAACGTCGTAGAAGAAGGAACTGGTGGTGCCGCTCAATTAGATAATAGACCTGTTGCTGGCAAGACCGGCACTTCCGATGAAGCCCGCGATTTGTGGTTCATTGGTTACATTCCCCAACTTGTGACCGGAGTTTGGCTAGGTAACGATAACAACCATCCCACAGATGGCAGCAGTGGTAGCGCCGCTTATACCTGGCATGAGTTTATGGAAAAAGCGGTGGAAGGAATGCCAGTAGAAAAGTTTCCCAAACGACCCAAATTAGAAGGTCGCAAAGGCAGCATCAAAGCCCAGTCAATCAAGCCCAAACAAGTCCTGAATCGTTCTATTGCTGATGATGATGATGATGAATCACAGCAGGAAACTACTTCTAGAAATTCCGAAGATAGCGGCTCGTCTAGGAGGCGTAGAAGCAGGAGAAGATATTATCAACAAGAAGAACAGCAATCAAGTAACGACTATACCCCAAGACGGAGAAGACGCGATCACAGCAGTGAAGAATCAAGTTCAAGTTCGAGTAACTCTTCACAGGAGTCATCTACTCCACAGCGGCGCTCTAGAAGAGTAGAATCAGATTCTCCTCGACCTCGAAGAGTAGAATCAGATTCTCCCCCATCTCGAAGAAGTCGCCGCTCCTTGCCTCGTGCAAATAATTCCGGTTCTGATTCATCATCACAACCATCCTGGCGGGATAGACTTAAACCTTCTCAGGAATAAATTGAGCATACAGCATAGGGAAGAGGACACAAGACGAAGATACGGGGAAACAAGAAGATGAGGCACAAAAACAGAAGTCACCAGTGGGCTTTTGGCAATCGAAACTTCCGAAGAAAGACTTATTGCAAGTTGTCTTTCAGTTGGTGAGTTTCGACTACAGTCAACTACCGCGAAGTTGAACCACATCTCCTTCATCCCCACGCCCCTTACTTACTTTTCCCTCTGCAATATGAAGTTGCTCAAACTACAGGGGGATGTTAGGTGATAAGCTGATTTTATATTGTGTTTAAAACTGTTACCTAACCTTGGAGAATATACCCATGCATTTATTGATGCAAACAGCAGCAGAAGGCGCAGCTAATGCTAATAATTTTCCCTATGCTTTTACCTTAGTATATGTCGTTGGTTTTGTTGCTGCTGTAACTATTGGTTCAATTGCTTGGTACAACTCAAAACGCCCCGCAGGTTGGGAAAGTAAAGAGCGTCCTGATTTTGTACCTAAGATTGAAAAAGAAGAAACTCCAGGTGTGGGTGAACCGGAGTCATCAACAAAGTAATAGTGCTGAGTCTGAGTTATGGTTAGCCCTTGGCGTCTCTCCTTGGGAAAACTCGGGCGCTTCTTTGCCCTTTGGGTTTGGGGGGTCACAATTGACGAGAACCGCCAAGACTGCGATCCCCTGACTACAAGACGTTTATGCCAATCAGTTGCCGCTAAAAACTTCTCGCTCACTAGTGAGTAAAAATTCTCAACTCAGAACTCTTAATTCCTCGTTAGTTTTGAACTTCAACCCAACGGCGGTAAAGCTTTTGAATTTGTTTAAGAAGTTGAGTGTGAGCCGATTGATTTGATTGATTCGGCTTGGTGATGTCCTGCAATTCGGTCAGAAGTTTAGCTTCTTCGATCGCTACTTCGCCGTCGCTGTAAATCAAGCCACTAATGGCTTCAATTAAATTTTCACAGTCTTGCAGGCTAGGGCGATCGCCTAAATACTCCCTGACCCACTCATAACACTCTTTTGGCTGTACAGGAACCAATTCGTATAGCCAAGGCTTAATTTCTGGGTCGTTAGCCAAACCTTTTGCTTGAGCTATTTCGCGGAGATATTGCCGTTCCTCTGGTTGGATTCTGCCATCGAGCCAAGCGGCTCCAATCAGAATCTTAACTAAGTTTTTCACATTGGAATGGGTAACCATTGTTGCCCCCTCTGGTAGATTCAGGCTTCCACCAAATCGTACAATCCCAAACAGTATTCACTCGGAATCGTTGGTTTTTCTTAAGCGCACCATAAAAAAACCATCCATGTCCTGCCGATGAGGCCAGACTTTGAAAGAGCCTTCAGGTGTAGTATGTGCAGAATCAGGGAACTCAAAGCTATTTGGAGACTCAATTTGCCAATTAGGTGACTCAGCTAAAAATTCTAAAATTACTTCTTCGTTTTCTGCTGGATGTAGCGTACAGGTAGCATAAACTAGTATACCACCGGGCTTGACAAAATTAGATGTATGTCCTAGTAGTTCTTTTTGGAGCATCGAAAGTTCCCGGACAGATTCTGGTGTTTGTCGCCAACGACCATCAGCGTGACGATGCATAGTTCCCAAGCCAGAACATGGAGCATCGAGTAATACGCGGTCTGCGGTGTTGTAAAATTGGGTAAAATGGCGGCTGTCACCAGTGCAAATTTGAATAGATTGTAAATTTAGCCGTTGAGAATTTTCTTGGAGTTTGCGAAGACGAGAAGAAGTGCGATCGCAAGCCCAAATTTTTCCTTTATCTTGCATTAACTCAGCAATGTGAGTTGTTTTACCCCCTGGTGCAGCACAAGCATCAATCACCACCTCACCTGGTTTGGGGTCAAGCAAATGACTTACCAATTGGGCACTGCTATCTTGTACAGTCCACCAACCTTCTTGGAAACCAGGTAATTTTTGAATTGACCCAGCATTACCGATTAATCGTAGCGCTTGCGGCAAATGACGAACGCGCCTCACCAAAACACCAGCAGATTGCAAAGCTGACTCAACTTGCTCGATTGAAGTGCGAAGTGGGTTGATACGCAAGTCAATAGTTGGGGATTGGTTCATCCATTCACATAGTTGTTCAGTCTCAACCAAACCCAGTTGTTCTAACCAAACTTGAATAATCCAATCAGGAAAACTGTGTAAAATACCCAAGCGTTCCACTGGGTTTTCTGGAAGTTGTAGCGGGTCAGTATGAAGAGATAACAAAGTATTTTCTCCCCCTGCCCCCCTGCCCCCCTGCTCCCCTGCCTTTCTGAGATACTGGCGCAATAGACCATTAACAAAACCTGTGAGTCCAGAAAAACCGTTTTCTTTAGCTAGTTGGACGGTGGTATTAACAGCAGCTGAAGCGGGAATACGCTCTTGATAGCGCAGTTGGTATAAGCCTAGATGTAGGATGGTGCGGAGGTCTTTTGGTTGTTGGTGAGATTTCTTTTGGGCAAGTTGGTCAATCAGAGTATCCAGGGTGCGCTGCCTTCTGACAGTGCCATAAATTAATTCTGTCACTAGGCGGCGATCGCTATCAATCAAATTAACTTTTTGCAGCACTCTATCTAGAGCAACATCAACATAAGCCCCTTTGTGAACATTTCGCAGGGCGATAAAAGCTAGTTGACGAGCGTTTGTCATGTAAACATAAATCAGGAGTTACGAAGCTTTTGTATTCTAACTCCTGACTTTACCAATTTTATATTTGGAATTTTGGATTCCAGAAAAAATCTCAAATCTAAAATTGAATAACTTCTAACTTCTTATCGAGGCATATACGGATCTACACTAGCAATTTCCAATTCACATGCTCTCGAAACCACTTCTGATGGTAATTTTCCAAAAGTAATTAATGGTAAACAAGAGGGGTTAGCTATCAGTTCTTTTGCTAATAAGAATCCGGTAATTGTCCAAGTTTGATATTTCCTAGCTTGTTTGCCAATTAGTCGCCCTTTCTTACCGTCGTAATACTCTGGCCATTCATCTTTACACAGCCTTGCTTGAGCAATTTCAATAGCTCTTTGTGCCAGACTTGTTTTGTTGGTTTTTATTGCTGCTGCTGCCAACATCCACATTAAGACTGGCCAACTACCCGCATTATGATACGACCAAGGTATATTTTTCGGATCGCATCCAGTGACAATTCTGTACTCTTCATTTTCTAAAGCTGGAAAACAGATTTTCATCGGCATATCTCCCACTAAGTCGTCCCATCGTTTCTCAATGAGAGTCATAATCGCTTGTGACTGTTCTTCAGTAGCTAAGTCTGAAATGATTGCCATCAAGTTTCCCAGTGCAAAGAAGCGAGTATCTAGCTGCGACGGCCCAACATTACCTGCAAGATAACCGCCTTTTTTCGGCAGCCATTTGTCTAATTCATAATAAGGAATTGAGTCTACATATATATTGAATAAATTCACAGCAGCTTTACCATATTCTTCACTTTTGAAGCGATAAACTGCATTCAGGCGATTAATATCTATCCAATAATGTTGACGAATGTGAGCGCATAAAAGAGGTAGGCGGTTATCAATAGCGACGACAATATCTTGATTACCTTGACAAATTAATAGTTCGCGTGATGCACGTAATGCTGTGTAAAAGAGAACTTGCAGTTCTAAAGGATGCCCATAGATACCCATACGACGGTCAATCATGCAAGCGCCATCTGGAACTAATAGCGTTGGGTACATATCAAAACGATTCGCCAAGCAAATTTCCATGATTAACCTGATACCATTTTGGAATTCAGGTTGATAGGCAAGAGAAAAATCTTCTGTGGTGACTACATAAGCACGTAACAAAATAATCCACCATAGACAAGAATCAACTGGTGTGACTCTGGCGATCGCATGTTCGCCAAAGTCTGCTTCTAAATATTCTTGTCCATTTTCTGATAGCACTTTAAAGCTAGCTGGGATTAATCCTCGACCAGGCTTATAGGCTTCTAACGCTTTTTCTTTAGGCTGTAACTTTAAGGTTTCTTCTAAGAAATTCCGAACAATATCTGCTCTACCTTGGAGCAAAAAAATTAAAGCTGAAGAAACAAAATCTCGAATAAAGCACTGGTCATAGTTAAGAGCCTCTACAGATAAATCATAAGCGGCTACCGTGCCAACAGGGCGTCCTTGATAGTAGATAATTGTCTTTTCTAGTGCTTGATAAGCTTCTGTTACTTCTTTTGAATTTTCAGTAATTTTTAATTCATTCGAGTGCATCGCCAGAATAACTCCATTTCTACTGTGAATTTATGGTAGATGCGTCTTCATTAATTCCTTTTGCTATTCTTAACATAACAAAGATAAATTTTTGAATAGCAAATTGAATTTTGCAAAATCCTTAAATAACAATGAAAAAAGCTGCTGATAATTATGCAACTTTATTGATAGTTAATTAGCTTCTAATCAATTATTCTTTCGGTGAATTTCGATTATTCTTCACTGTAAGCAGTAATTTGATTTTCAAACAGTCACATCAGATATATTTTTAGATAATTTACCTTTGTGTCTTTATGTCCGCAATCTTTGCTTTACCAGACAAAAATATATCTTCAGTGCTGTTTCAGGTTCGGGTGAAGTTTAAACTAGTTACAGTATCCTTACTTAATCAAAATTAGTTTTTGACGCTAAAAGACTCAGATTATTCCCCTATAATATAATAATTTATAACCTTTTGTCATAATATGCAAGATGAATGGTTAAAAAATTTAATTTATGAATACTTCTGAATATATATTACCTATTGATAGATAATATAAGGTGCTTAGGGAAGTAAAGCTAAAAAAAGCAAAGTAAATAGAATGAAAATTTAAGTCTCATGCACGAGGCGGGAGAGATGCCTAGATACTGACTGGCTTCTCATTAGACTGTCTGCTTAATTTTGTTAGTAGCTTATTTATCAAAGTTTATATAATTGTCAGCGTTCAATTGCTTTTGAAATTCTTTATAAGCTTGATTAATTGCTTGCATTGAGGCTTTTGCAGTCGTGCAAGTGTTGACATCAGGATGATATAATCTTGCTAATTGGCAATAAGCAAGTTTGACAAGGTTGGCATCATCACTTGGATTCACGCCCAATATTTCCCACCATTCTCCTGATAGTACAGCGTCGAATCTCAAGTAACTGCTTTGTATGTAACTCCAAATTTTGATGCTCCCACCATTACCGCCACTTACCAGCGTTTTGCCATCGGCATTGAAAGCAACAGGACTACACCCAGAAAGAGTTTGCAGTAGTTTCCCAGCGTGTAGATTCCAAAGTTTGATAATACCGTCTTTGCTAGCACTAGCGAGGATTTTTCCATCGGGGCTAATGGCAATAGACAAAACTGCGGTTGAGTGTCCAATAAAAGTGCTGAGTAATTCTCCAGTATGGAGATTCCACAGTTTAATTGTAGCGTCTGAGCTACCACTAATCAAAGTTTGACTATCAAGACTAATGACAACTGTATTGACTGCTGCTGAATGTTCAGTGATAATGCAGCGCTGTTGGCAAGTTTTTAAATCCCAAAGTCTGATAGTTTTATCAGCACTACCACTTGCAAGAGTTGCGCCATCGGGACTGATAGTGAGAGACAAAACTGCATCTGAATGTCCATTCAAGGTGCGTTTTAGAGTTCCCGTGTAGCGTCCCCAAATTCTAATAGTTTTATCAGCACTACCACTAGCTAAGATTTTACCATCAGGGCTATAGACAACTGAATTAACAAAGCCATTATGACTGTAGGGAGAATTTAAATAAAATAATGTATGTAGAAATTTTCTTGTATTCATCTGCCAAGTGCTGATTTTGCGGTCAACACTGCCACTTGCAATTTGCTGTCCATCTGGACTGATAGCAACAGATAAAACTGCCTCTGCTTGTCCAGAAAAAGTGTAAAGCCATTTTCCAGTTTTCAAGTTCCACAGATTAACTTGTCTGTCATCACTGGCACTGACTAAGGTAGTACCATCAGGACTAATAGCGATCGCATTAACACCTGCTAAGTGACCCTTGAATGTGCGTACATATCTCCAAGTTTCAGGTAACTGAGTTGTCACAGATATTGTTTCTTGTTCAATGTTACCAATAGAAGGTTTAGGGCTAACAAATTCTGATTTTTTCTTTAATTGAGCCTTAAGTGCTTGTAACTCATCCTCAACTTCCAAAGCCGCAAATTTTTGGTTGAGATCCTCACCAGATAAAAATGCTTCTAATTCCATCACTGCTGCCGAATAGTAGTCCATCTGCAAGACTTTTTCTTCTATTCGCTCAAAAAGCTGTGCTGGAGTTTCTTTAATTTCAGATTCGTCTAATACCCTGGCAATACCGTAGGCGGCGAGTCCTACCACTACACCAACTCCCGCCATCGGTACTGCACCAATACCAAATGCCAGCCCTACTTTCGGTGCGACTAAACCCATACTACCAACGACGCTATAAACACCAGCACCGCCGACTGCACCAACTCCCATTGCACCAAAAGCAGCAGTATCTCCCTGTGCGATCGCTTTGAATGCACCATAAGCAGCTGCACCAGCCACAGCACCAGCACCAACTACAGGAGTTGTCCCAATGCCAACTGCGCCAAATCCTCCGGCTAATCCCATCCCGCCTACCGTTACGGAAACACCAGCACCTACTATACTTCCGCCAGCGATGAATGCCGCACCTGTTTTAGAGTTTTCTACCACTTTTTTTCGTTCCTAATCGTTGAATTTAAGTTAGTTAAAGTTGAGAATTAGTAAATTTTTGCTAATGCGAAAACAATCGTTGAAATCATTAAATAATGAAAGCCCCTTGGTAAATCTACCGCAGGGCTATTTATCAAATTGGAGGAAATATTTTACTCTTTATATCTAGCTACTCGCGCCCTTGCCACGATTACACTCAAAACATAGCGTTTGCAAGTTACTCATATCGTTACCGCCTCCTTTAGAGAAAGGTTTTTTATGGTCAACCTCTAGGATCACTTCTGGCGGACTTTTGCCACAGGAAACGCATTTGTGACTATCTCTTTGCAGAACTGCGAAACGAATTGATAGAGGAATGTGGCGCGATCGCTTTTTTGTTTTCTGCTTGGGTTGAGATTGGGATTTGGCGATAGCAAGTTTTTTAGCTTTCTGCTTTGCAGGTTTGTCAGCCTTTTGACTGTTAGCTTGATTAATCAAATCCCGAATCACACCCCGTACCAGTTTTTGGAGTGGATTAGGACGCTTACTTAAAGTCATCCATTAAATACCAGGCAAGCGTTTGTTGCTGTCTGTGCCATTAAAGTGCTTATGCACTTTGTAGCCTACGTAGCCGACACCACCTACAACTCCTACAACAAATCCTGCTGGAACAGCAATGGTGGCTGTAGTAGTTAATCCTATAGCGCCTAATATTCCAGGAGCAGCAACAGGAATTCCTATTTCAACTGCTCCAGCAACACCAGTAGCACCTACTGCTCCTGCTATTGCACCTAAAATATTTTTATCGTGGTTATCCATTTATATTTACCGTCTATACTTTATTCAAAAAGTTTCTTTAAACTGTAAGCTGCCAATCCCACAACTGCACCAGCTGCCACAACTGGTGCTGCACCAATAGCGACAGCCGTTCCTCCAACTGTTAAGCCCATAGCTCCAACTGTTGCAGCTACTCCTGCACCTGTAACTGCTCCACCTGCTGCGAATGCTGCTGCTTCTTGAGCATCATTTTCCTTATATTTTTTAGCCATTGCCTTATTTACTTCCACTTACTGTAGTTATCAAAAAACTAACAGAAGTTTTTTCTAAACTGCATTTGTACTTTTACTTAAAACTTTAATTAACTTTTCCTAAAGCAGAAAAAGTGACAATACTTAAATTCACGAAGCTTATTTATATAAAATTCAAACTTTTATCACAAATCTTTAGGTGTTAAACCGATCGCTTCTGCTAGGAAGCGTCCATCTTCTTCTTGTTCAATCTCTATCGTGAAGTTCATAGCTACTGAAGGTATTGTAATAAGAGTGATAAAACAAAAAATTTATATGACCTCAGTTGATTCTAGCAAGCATAAAAAAGCCAGAGCCTTAAAACCTACTAGCCGCCGTCCTGCTAAAGAACTATGTAGCGAGTGCGGACTGTGCGATACATACTATATTCACTATGTCAAGGAAGCCTGCGCTTTTCTTAATCAGCAAATAGGCGAACTTGAAGAACAAGCGCATAGGCGATCGCGCAATCTCGATAATCCTGATGAGCTATACTTTGGTGTTCATCAAGACATGATGGCGGCACGAAAACAGCAACCAATTGCAGGCGCACAATGGACGGGTATCGTCAGCAGTATTGCCATTGAAATGCTCAATCGCAGCTTAGTTGAAGGCGTTGTCTGCGTACAAAATACCAAAGAAGACCGCTTTCAACCGATGCCCATCATCGCCCGCACTCCAGAAGAAATACTTGCAGCCAGAGTAAACAAACCAACACTTTCACCTAATCTTTCGGTGTTGGAACAAATAGAAAAATCCGGGATGAAGCGGCTATTAGTAATTGGGGTTGGTTGTCAAATTCAGGCATTACGAGCTGTAGAAAAACAACTTGGTTTAGAAAAATTGTATGTCTTGGGTACGCCTTGCGTAGATAATGTTAACCGCGCTGGGCTGCAAAAATTCTTAGAAACTACTAGCCGATCGCCTGACACAGTTGTACATTATGAATTCATGCAAGATTTTCGGGTTCACTTCAAACATGAAGATGGCTCAACAGAAACCGTGCCTTTCTTTGGCTTGAAGACTAATAAACTTAAAGATGTCTTTGCCCCATCTTGTATGAGTTGCTTTGATTACGTCAACTCCCTAGCAGATTTAGTCATTGGCTACATGGGCGCACCCTTCGGTTGGCAGTGGATTGTAGTTAGAAATGACACTGGCAAAGAAATGCTGGATTTGGTAAAAGACCAGTTAGATACTCAATCGGTAATGTCTAAAGGAAATCGTAAAGAAGCTGTACAGCAAAGCATTCCCGCCTACGATAAAGGGGTGACTTTGCCGATGTGGGCTGCAAAATTGATGGGTGTGGTGATTGAGAAAATTGGCCCTAAAGGTTTGGAATATGCGCGGTTTTCTATTGATTCTCACTTTACTCGCAATTATTTGTATGTGAAGCGGAATCACCCTGAGAAGTTAGAGGAACATGTTCCGGAGTATGCTAAGCGTATTGTTGAGCAGTATGAGTTACCTGAGTGATATGACCGAATTTTAGATTTTAAATTTTCGATTGAAGATTGAAGATCCAAAATTTAAAAAGGTCTGACAGTAAGAAAATTTATACTCATTCATCCCACGGCTAGAAGCCGATGGGCTTTCTGCTCTAATAAGTGTAAAACTCTATCTCTTTATGGATAGAGTATTCTGAATTATGACTACAACACAATTAATTGACCAATGTGTTTCAAGACACTTAGTACCTGCTGGAATTCTGCATCGCGTTCAATTGATAATGCATAAGAACGAGCATATTTTGGCTTTTATTGCTGAACTAGCTTGACAAAAACAAACTCTCTCCCGTTAACAATTAACCCAAAAATTGGTTGTTCAATATTACGAGCATCAAGCATATAAGCAAGTGCTTGGGGTAGTGCGGTTATCACATCAAATTTAGTGCTTTTAGATTCAATAACTAGTACCCAAAATCTTTTGTTTAGGACTAAAACATCAATATTGCCTTTAACGATAACGCTTTCATCTACAGCAGAAATTTCAGTTGAAGTTTCTGTTTCAATCTCAAAATGAGGTTGATAAAAACCAGCTAAATCAAGCAGTGGAGACAACACTATCATCTTTACTGCTTCTTCTGACATTGGACGGCGTTTAGTTAAGTTGAAATAATTGTTTTTTACTCGTTCTAAAGATAATTTTTCGCCATCACTTAGTGACGGCAAATTTTCTGTCAGTTCTGTGAAAAAATCATCATTTTTCACCGATTGCAAGCCAAATTTTTCTTCTAGTTCGTAAAGACTGATATCCCGCGCTTGTATTGTTTGCACTATAGTTATATAATCTCCATCAAGCCCTCCCTACTGCATCGATCGCCGCCTCCAATGCGATCGCCACATGAGTCCAATGAGTCCCCCCTTGGCAATAAACGACATACGGCTCACGCATTGGCCCATCTGCCGATAATTCTAAGGTACTCCCCTCAATAAACGTCCCCCCAGCCATCACTACCTGGCTCTCGTACCCCGGCATTTCATCGGGAACGGGGTCGAGATAGGAACCGATGGGAGAATGTTGTTGTATGGCTTTACAGAAGGCAATTAGCTTTTCGGCAGAACCGAGTTTAATTGCCTGAATCACATCTCCACGGGGTGCTAGAGGTGCGGGATTGACTGGATAGCCAAGTTTATCAAATACATAACCAGTTAAGTACGTCCCTTTCATCGCCTCTCCCACCATCTGTGGAGCCAGAAATAGTCCTTGGAACAACAGGCGATTTTGGTCAAAGGTAGCACCGCCATAACTACCGATACCGGGAGCAGTCAGGCGACAGGCGGCAGCTTCCACTAAGTCGGCGCGACCAGCGACATAACCACCAGCGCTGACAATCGTACCGCCAGGATTTTTAATCAATGACCCTGCGATTAAATCAGCACCTACAGCTGTGGGTTCCCTGGTTTCGATGAATTCGCCGTAGCAGTTATCCACAAAGCAAACGGTGTTGGGGTTTTGCTGTTTAACTACACGAATAATTTTTTCAATATCGGCAATTGATAAACTAGGACGCCAAGAATAGCCACAAGAGCGTTGAATTAAGACTAAACGCGTGTTATCAGCCACACTAGTAGTTAAAGCTTGCCAATCTATAGTTCCTTGGGGTGTTAGCTCTAATTGGCGGTATTTTATGCCAAACTCTATAAGGGAACCTTGACTTTCACCCCGTAAACCAATGACTTCTTCGAGCGTATCGTAAGGAGAGCCAACTACTGCTAACATTTCGTCTCCAGGACGGAGTACACCAAACAAAGCACAAGCGATCGCATGAGTTCCGGAAACAAACTGCACTCGCACGATTGCGGCTTCGGAACCCATAACTTCGGCAAAAACTTTATCTAAAGTTTCTCGTCCTAAATCATCGTGACCATAACCGCTGACACCAGCAAAATGGTGTGCGCCTACACGGTAATTACGAAACGCATCTAGCACTCTTTTAAGATTATGCTTGACCTGAGTGTCAATACCAGAAAAAATTTCTAACAGTGCGTGTTGTGCTTGCCGCAGCTGTTCCAAGCTGTTCATTAATTCCTCGTTCACAAAAAATTATAAATATGCGGATTTTCAGATCGCGCAGATTCGGCCAAACAATTCCAATTCAGGTTACTGCATGACAATCGCTACCTTAACTAAACCTCAAATCAACTGGGTTAATACCCTGTTTTTCATTGGTCTGCACATCGGTGCTTTATTTGCCTTTGTTCCTAGTAACTTTAGCTGGAAAGCAGTTGGTGTGGCTTTCTTTCTGTACTGGGTGACTGGTGGTTTAGGAATTACCTTAGGATTTCACCGCCTTGTTACCCATCGCAGTTTTCAGACTCCTAAATGGTTGGAGTATGTTTTGGTCTTTTTCGGGACACTCGCCTGTCAAGGAGGACCAATCGAATGGATAGGGACACATCGTATCCATCATTTGCACTCAGATACTGAACCCGATCCCCATGATTCCAACAAAGGCTTCTGGTGGAGCCACATCGGTTGGCTGATTTATCAATCACCCGCTCAAGCTGAAATTCCTCGCTTTACCAAAGACATTGCAGGAGATCCAGTTTATCAGTTTTTACAGAAATATTTTATCTTTATCCAGATTGCTCTGGGTTTAGTACTGCTACTTCTGGGTGGCTGGTCGTTTGTTGTTTGGGGAATTTTTGTTCGCATTGTCTGGGTTTATCATTGCACTTGGTTAGTAAACAGTGCTACTCATAAATTTGGCTATCAAAGCCATAATTCTGGCGATCGCTCAACTAACTGCTGGTGGGTAGCCGTACTAGTTTTCGGTGAAGGCTGGCATAATAATCACCATGCTTTTCAATATTCCGCTCGTCATGGGCTGGAATGGTGGGAAATTGATTTAACTTGGATGACAATCCAATTACTACAAGCACTTGGTCTGGCTACTAATGTGAAGTTGGCTCCAACGAAAATTAGTTAGAAGCCTCGCTGGAGACTTTAAAAGCTCCGGTTAGGAGTTAGGATGTCTACTTTTTTAAGTCATAACTTATCATTTCTAACTCCTAACTTTTTAAAAAGCTATTTACGGGTGCGCTTGTATAGGTTAGGTTGCTATAATCCGAGACGCTAATATTAAGCAACTTTGCGGCAAGTTATTTTTGATGACTTGGTGGAGGAGTTTGTTGTATTTCAGGTGTTCATGACTACATCAATAATTAAGAGCCAGAAACTAAGTGACGAGCCTGCGAATTCTGACTTCAGGCTTAAAGATATTATCAAAACCCTGCCACGGGAATGTTTTGTGCAAAGCCGTCGTAAGGCTTGGACACAAGTAATACTCAGTGTATTGGCAGTTGCTTTGGGCTACTACAGTCTGAGTGTCACTCCTTGGTTTCTTTTACCTCTAGCTTGGATTTTTACCGGTACTGCTTTAACAGGTTTTTTTGTAATCGGCCATGATTGTGGTCATAGATCATTTGCCAAACGTCGTTGGGTAAATGATTTGGTCGGGCACTTTTTTATGATGCCGTTAATTTATCCTTTTCACAGTTGGCGGATTAAGCATAATTATCACCATACTCATACCAACAAAATCGATGAGGACAATGCTTGGCATCCAATCAGCCCAGAAGTGTTTGAAAGTTGGGATAAAATTCAACAGTCTGCTTTTGAGTTGTTCATTCGCAAACGCTTCTGGTGGGTAGGTTCCATTGGACATTGGGCAGTTGTGCATTTTGATTGGCGGAATTTCAAAACCAAAGACCAATCGAGTGTCAAGCTTTCTGTAGCTGTGGTAGTATTGTTTGCTGCGATCGCTTTCCCGCTCCTAATCGCCACTACAGGTATCTGGGGATTTGTCAAGTTTTGGCTAGTGCCTTGGCTGGTGTACCACTTTTGGATGAGTACTTTTACCATCGTTCACCATACTGCTTCAGATGTTCCTTTTGTTGCAGCAAACAAGTGGAATGAGGCTCTAGCTCAGTTATTTGGTACTGTTCATTGCGATTATCCCCGTTGGGTAGAAATTCTCTGCCACGATATCAATGTTCATGTCCCTCATCATATTTCCACCGCTATTCCTTCTTATAATTTGCGGCTAGCTTATAGCAGCATCAAAGAAAATTGGCAGCCTTATTTGCATGATGAATGTCAGTTTTCTTGGTCTTTAATGAAACAAATTACAGACCAATGTCAACTTTACAAAACCGATGTCGGTTATCAGACTTTTAACGAATATTACGCAGAACGATAAACAAGGTTTCTAACTTGATTGACGCTCTTAAAACCAACGAGAGCGTTTATCTTTGTGCGTGTTTAAATAAAATCTGGCAATTCTTGACTCACTAAAATTGTTAGGTAAATTGCGATAAATTATTCTCTTAGATGTTAAGAGAAGTAGTATCGTGGGCATACTAGTGAAATCAAAAGAAGTATTGACTTGATGTTTCTTTTGCCTTGCTTGGTAAGACGATCTTGCCTTAAATAAACTTCCGATTTCTACAACATAAAGAATCTAGTGCAATCAAATATCATCACACTCAACGCTCCTCACAGTTGTGAATCATCTGGGCATACTACCAAACTGCCTTTTACTCTTCAGGATTTAAAAGCTGCAATCCCTGCTGAATGTTTTCAGCCAAATGTGACAAAATCACTTTTTTACTTCTTTCGTGACATCCTGATTATTGGTTTGCTCTATGCAGTTGCTTATCAGCTGGATTCTTGGTTTTTCTTTCCAATTTTCTGGTTAATGCAAGGAACGATGTTTTGGGCTTTGTTTGTAGTCGGACACGACTGCGGACACCAATCTTTTTCTAAGCAGAAATGGTTGAATGATTTGATTGGACATCTTGCTCACACTCCCATACTTGTTCCTTATCATGGTTGGCGAATCAGTCATAGAACTCATCACAAAAATACTGGTAATATCGATAATGACGAAAGCTGGTATCCTGTAAGTGAATCACAGTATAAGGAGATGCCACTAGTACAAAAGATAGGTCGATATTATGCTTTTCTATTGGCTTATCCTGTGTATTTATTTCAGCGTTCTCCTAATAAGCAAGGTTCTCACTTTTTACCCAGTAGCCCACTGTTTAAACCATCAGAAAAATTGGATGTAATTACTAGTACTGTTCTTTGGATTGGTATGGTAGGTTTGCTGGCCTTCCTGACCTATCTATGGGGTTGGATGTGGTTACTGAAGTATTACGCTGCACCTTACATTGTGTTCGTAATTTGGCTCGATTTAGTCACATTCTTGCACCACACTGAACCAGATATTCCTTGGTATCGTGGAGAAGATTGGACTTTTTTAAAAGGTGCGATTTCGAGTGTTGACCGTGATTATGGTTTGATTAATCATATCCATCATGATATTGGTACTCATGTTGCTCACCACATATTCCTTAACATCCCCCACTACAATTTACTGAAGGCGACTGAGGCGATAAAACCAGTAATGGGTGAGTATTTCCATAAATCAGAGGAACCAATTTGGAAATCATTATGGAATTCATGCGTGAACTGCCATTTTGTACCCGATACTGGTAGTAAGGTTTACTACACATCGAACAAAAAGTTAGCTCAACGCTAATGTTGGCTTTCTGACTTATTAAATAAGTCGGAAGATTGGATTTGGAGTTATCAGTTGTTAGTGTTTTATAGTACTAACTACTGATAACTCTTTGAGGAAGATGAATTTTAATAAAAGTTGTATTAAAGATTAGGTAAATAGCTCGCTCTAACTTTTATTTTGCAGGCGATCGCACATTACATTATTTTTACTGAAACTCTGTTCAAATTTGGGCATACTCAGCTTGAGCCAACCTTTATTGAATAAAAATTCATTAAGTTCCAGACTGTAGGTCATTAAAATACAGAGGTAAAATAAAAAAGATAAATCGCACTCAACTACCCTTATTCGGGCTTATAACCTTATGGGAAGCTATTTCTATTTTAACTCTTGCAGTTACAGTGGGTAAATACTAGCATATCTGTGGGCACAGGTAATATCTCATTCAATCTACCCTGAGCTAGTGAAAAACTTGCGCTCAAAGTACTTTCGACTTTATTCAGGAGCGGTTAACTTTATTTGGATCTAGTTACTTCAGTCAATTTCCTGCTAGGGTTATAAATCAGCAGAGACTATACTATATACAATTTACCTAAAACCCTTTTCAGATTTTAAATTCAGAGGTATCAATGATTATAACTAATTTTAGCAAACAAAGAAATGAATTAAATGAACCTAAAATACTCAAAGCTAAACCACACTGGCAAGGGCAAAACTTGAGCGATACTGCTATCAAAGGTAAAGATACTAAGATGCGAGATACTGCACCTGATAGTTCCATTTTTAATACCTTGAATCGCGGTCGAGTTGCTATTTTTATTGATGGCTTAAGCCTATTTCATACAGCTTTACAACTCGGCATAGAAATTGACTACGTTAAATTACTTTGTCATTTAACTAACGGTTCGAGACTTTTACGTGCTTTTTTCTATACTGGGGTCGATCTCACAAATGAGAAGCAACAGGGTTTTCTACTGTGGATGCGTCGTAATGGCTATCGTGTAGTCGCAAAAGATCTGGTTGTTTCAGCAGATAATTTTAAAAAATCAAATCTGAACGTAGAAATTGCTGTAGATATGATCACTCTAGCTCCTTACTATGATACTGCGGTATTAGTTAGTGGAGATGGAGATTTAGCTTATGCTGTGAACGCAGTCAGCAGAATGGGAGTTAGGGTGGAAGTCGTTAGTCTACAAACGACGACTAGCGAAAGCTTAATTGATGTTGCTGACTGCTTTATTGACCTAGATAGTATTAAAACATACATTCAAAAAGATTCTAATCTTGGTTATAGTTACCGAACCCCGACAAATTCAAACTTTTAAAGTAAGAAGATGTGGGGAGTAGCCCAGACAAAAACAGAAGTTGGAGCAAAGGCTTTTTTTGCTCCAAACTTCGGAGGACAAAAAGACAACTTGCGACAGGTCTTTGCCTTTGTCTGGCTGTCTGATTAAATCTGCGTATTTCATTCGATGCTAATTTAGATGGATATTTTAATAGTTGAAGATGAAGCAGAAATTGCTCATTTAATCCAACTCTCTTTAGAAAAAGAAGGATTTTTCTGCCGTATTAGTCGTGATGGCATCAATGCTTTACGGATGTTTCAAGAGCAAACACCCGATCTAATCATTCTAGATTTAATGATTCCTGGTTTGGATGGGCTGGAAGTTTGTGCCAGAATTCGCCAAAAACCAGGTGCAAAAGATCCTTATATTTTGATGCTCACCGCTAAAGGCGAAGAAATCGATCGCGTGATTGGTTTGTCTACTGGTGCTGACGATTACATGGTAAAGCCCTTTAGCCCCAGAGAGTTAGTAGCCAGGGTACGGGCGCTATTGCGGCGTAGTCTCCGTCAAGGGGGACAACACCAAGTCAGTCGTACCCAACACTTTATAGTAGATGTAGATCAGCGCACTGCTAGTCGGCAGATGAATTCTCAGCAACCAGAAATTCTGGATTTAACTACTCTAGAATTTAATTTGCTGACCACCTTTGTCAGTAATCCCGGTCGAGTTTGGAATCGTACCCAACTAATTGACAAACTTTGGGGAGATAACTTTTTTGGTGATGAACGTGTGGTGGATACTCATGTAGCTCGGTTGCGAAAAAAGATTGAACCCGATCCGGCAAATCCCACTTTTATTAAAACTGTTGTAGGGGTTGGCTATAAGTTTGAAGACTCGGCGATGGGTTAACAAGTAAAAAGTAAAAATAACTAAGTAAAAAGAAATCTGGATTTTTCTTTGTTTTTCCTTTTAACTTTTTACTTCCAGTGAGGCGAGGGTGAGTGTTATGAAGATGGGGCTGAGAGGACGACTATTTTTTTCTCACTTAGTAGTAATGATAGTGGGAGTAGCTAGTCTAGTCATTATCAGCAGAATTTCTTCCCCTCGATTGTTTGTCTTGCATTTGGAACGACTGGAAAATCAGGGGTTTGATTTAATTGATGTCCGTACTGAATTGGTAGCAGGATTTGAAATTGCTTGGCAGCGAAGCACCGTTTGGTCAGTTTTAGTCGGTAGTACAGCTGCTGGAGGATTGAGTTACTGGGTGTCTAGAAGGATTATGCGGCGGTTGACCGAGATGGAACAAATCACCCAAAAATTTGCTGCTGGTCAGATGGATGCACGATTACCTATGTCTGATATTCCAGAACTTAATGGATTAGGTGCTAGTTTCAACCGGATGGCAGCTAGTTTAGAAGGGGTGGAAGTGCGACGACGAGAAGTGATTGGAGACATGACCCATGAACTACGGACACCGTTAACAGTTGTGCGCGGTTATTTGGAAGAACTGGCTGATGGGGAAATTGAAGCGTCTCCAGAAATTTATCGACGTTTAGCGAAAGAAACTAGGCGCTTAGAGCGGTTGGTGAATGATTTACAAGAACTGTCGAAGGCGGAAGCTGGTTATCTGCCAATTAATATACAGCGGATAAATTTGCGTCCGTTGTTAGAGTCCTTAGTAGAGAAATTTACTGACCAGTTGTTGGAAGATGGGCCAGTTCTGTACTTGGAATGTCCCTCTGTACTGCCTCCTGTATTGGCAGATATCGATCGCACAGAACAGGTGTTGGTTAATCTGCTTGGTAATGCAGTGCGTTACACCAACGAAGGCTCAATTACTATTCGTGTTGAGATTGAAGCATCTAAACTTTGGATTGCGGTTAGAGATACAGGTATTGGTATCGAAAGAGAAAATTTGCCCCATGTGTTTGAGCGCTTCTGGCGAGCTGACCAATCGCGCGATCGCCATTCCGGAGGTACTGGTATTGGCTTAACGATTTCCCGGCGTTTGATTGAATTACAAGGCGGTCAGATTCAAGTAGAAAGCGAGTTGGGAATTGGTAGTACGTTTCGTTTTTTTCTGCCTTTAGCTTGAGTCAAACACATGAAATACAAGAAATTGACATCAGCTAGTCACGGCTATGTCATACCTGATTGCTAGGTTGGAAGTATCTAAAATCTTGATTTTTGAAGACGCGAGATTTAGATATTGTATAGAAGATAACGCTGATTTTGTATTTTTGATTGTATGCCTAATTTTGTTCTGGCTGGTTTTTTGGTTAGTTTACTCACTATATCTGGTTACGCTGCGATCGCCTACTTGTTTCCTCAAAATCGTTCTCCTGATTGAGCAAGTACCATTGATATCTTTGGTTGGGTCTTGTTTTTGATTTTTTCTACAACTACTGATAATGAAAAAGATGTATTTGTTAGGAAAAAAGTGTTAGCGATCGCCACAAACTTTTTCAATAATTTTACTTAATTATTTGTATTAATTTTGACTAAACTTTCAGTTGTTAAAGCTATTATTAGCACAGACTTTTTATTAAATATTTATTCCTAAATAAATTATCTTTAGGAACGTGGATTTTGCCCTGATTTGCTAAATTAAAATATGTAGGTGTGTATCTGAGCTTATACAGCAGATTGCAAAATATTGCTTTTAGGTAGGCGTATCGTTAACATCTAACCGCGAACCTTCTATGAATTTTTTGAGGCTAATTCCTCGACTACTTTTCGGATGCCTGTAGCCACATTAGCAAAGGCTGCATCAAGATTTGTCCATTGGGTAACAGGCTTACCATCTACAGGCAGAGGTTGGAGGTTGGTAAATGCTGCGCCTTTATAATCAACTGGTCGGAGAATTACAGGAATAACACGGGCATCATCGGTTTTGTGACGTTTCATTGCCCGTTCAATAGTACTATAGCAATCATCAGAACGTAAAAAATCAGCACTAATCAGCAGCAAAATTATCCGAGCTGTATTGAAGTGTTCATCAATCTCAGCATTCGTTTCTGCTCCTGGACTGATTTGGCGATCGTACCAAGCGTTAATTACTTGCTGGCGTTGTAAAATTGAAAGATGCTTAACTAGTTCTTCCAGCAAAGCTTCGTCTTCAGGGGCATAGGAGAAGAAAACTTCGATAGCTTCATTAATAGCTTGAGGAGATGGCTTAGATAATGTAGATTCAGATTTAGTAGTCTGAAGAGAAACTAATTCCGGATAATATTGCAATAACTGATCGTTAGTGAGTTCATCGCCTAACTGTGCTGGCGAGAAATGTACTTGAATTGCCCTGAATTTATGTTTGTAGTCGAAATTGATTAAGTATTTTAAACCTTCCTTTAACGCTTGAACGTTAGAAAGGTCAGTTTCCAATTCTGGTACTTCTCCCTCATAAGCTACTACAATTATCACAATTAGGTTGTGGGTTATAGATACAGATAAAGGTTCATTAAATCCAGAGGCAGAACTGTAATCTGGTTGGCTGAGATATCTTTGAGCAGAGTCACTAAATAATTCATTTACGTAATCTCCCGCTTCGCCTTCATCCCAAAATACATCTCCTTCATTAGCAACTGAAAGCCAGTATTCATCATATTGCAACAAGGTTTGACAGAGTTCTACCAATATTTCTCCTAAAACTTCTAAGTCACCATCAGCCTCAATTGCATCCTCTCCAGCACTATTTAATACTCTCAAAATTGGTGCTACCCCACTCCCCCCTAAATGCAAAAATAAGCGAGAGACCACATAGCGAGTTCGACCAATAATTCTATTAAAAGTATCGTACATATTTTTGCTAAGGACTAAGTAGTATATTAATAAGATAAAAAGGCAAAAATGTTTTACTTTTGCCTTTTTATTATCTAGTATTTAATTCAACTCAACCTCAGCACTCAAAACTGCTAACTATGTTTAGCGCCGTCTGCTACCAAAACCAGTCGAGCGCCGGGGCGCTGAACTACGGCCACTACCAAAACTGCCACTACTAGGACTGGTTCTAGTCCTTGTAGAGCTACCAGAGCGTCTTAAGACGCCGCCGCCATAACCGGAACCTGTTGAACGGCTACCAGTATTTGTACGCGGTGTAGTACGTATTGAACTATCAGGATATGACCTTCTAATATTCCCTGTAGTGCGGAAAGCAGTACGATTTCTTACCGCTGCGGGTGGTTCGTTATAGCGAGTTCGATAGCTTTGAACTGCTTGGTTATAGTTGCTGCCATATCCACCGTAGCCAGTCAGGAATCCTCCTGGTTGATAGACAGGGGGCACATAGTACTGAGGTCTAAACAATAGACTACCAATCGCTTGACCCGCCAAGCTACCAGCCACAGACCCAGCAAACGGTGTCCAGAAGCTATTTTCCTGACGGACTACAACCGTTTCTTGTCTTCCTGTTTCGGGATTGGTTCTGTTTTCGGTAACGTTGTGGACGTAGGCAATTTTAAAATCTTCTGTGAGATATAAAATTGGCTGTCCATTTTCTACCTTCAGATAAGTTTTTTTACCCTGCTTAATTTCGTCATCAGTTAGCCGTGCCATTTGCAAATTTTCAGTTGCAAAGGTTGGGGGTGTGTTGTTGAGTAAAAACAGGCTGTACTCCCCAGTTGCATCGTCATAAGTAACTTGTTGGATTTGATACTGACCATCACTCAATTTGGTGGCAGTCGAGGTTTGGCTAACGTTCTTAGCCGGAGGATTCCCTCGCTCTCCACCTCCGCAAGCAACAGTTGTCACACATAAACTCAGTGCTAAAAAAACGGCTGTAAATTTACGTACTATCGTCATGATCATTGCATTATTGTCCTATCTCCGAGCTTAACAATTTCTCGATTCAGCAGTAAGTAGAAACTACCCAACAAATTACAAAGGAATTAATTCTGGGTAATGTTGCAACATCTGATCGCTAGTGAGTTCATCGCCTAACTGCGCTGGTGCGAAATGCACATAAATTTCCTGCAATCTATCTTGGTTATGCAAACTGATTAAGGCTTTCAAACCTTCCTTGAGCGCCTGAACGTTAGAAAGGTCAGTTTCCAAGTCTGGTACTTCTCCTTTATAAGCTACTGTAATCATCACAATTACGTTGCGAGTTACAGGCGCAGATAAAGGTTCATCAAATCCAGAGGCAGAACTGAAATCTGGTTGACTAAGATATCTTTGGGCGGAGTCAGTAAATAATTCATCTACGTAATCTGCTGCTTCACCTTCGTCCCAAAATATGTCACCTTGATTAGAAGCCGAAAGCCAATATTCATCATATCGCAGTAGAGTCTCGCAGATTTCTACCAATCCTTCTCCCAAAACTTCTAAGTCGCCATCGGCATCGATCGCATCCCGACCAGCACTATTTAATACTCCTAAAATTGGTGCTACCTCACCTCCTCCTAAGTGCAGAAACAGGCGAAAGACTACATAGCGAGTCCGACCAATCATTCTATTAAATGAATCGCGCATTTTTCCTCCAATTTGTCATTGGTTATTAGTTATTAGTCATTAGTCATTTGTTATTGGTCAGTCCTTAATATCTCATGTTTCATGCTTTATGCCTAATAACTAATGACTAATATAGTGAAACCCTTTGAAAAAATCTATAACCATATTTAACGAAGGTAATATATATTTGGTTGATTCGTTGGATATATCATCATAAACTGAAGGATTAATAGAAGACCGATTAATAAATTTTTTCCCAAAGTTAGGATTGTCATACACAATCAAAGTCTGGGCACTGGAATTTGTTAAAATTATTTGGGTTGGAGCTTTACAAAAATTTAACTTAGCAGCTACTTCGATATTTTTTTTCATTTCTTTGATGATTGTAGCTTTACTGATAACTTGCTCTAGAAATATATTTAATTGTTTGAGCATATGCGGCGACTTGAGAAATGTTAAATCTGAATTCGTAACAACTTCAGTGTTAATCATTTCCACCATTTGAGAAATATTTTTTTGGGTAGATGCCGCATCTAAAAAGGGAAGAATTGCAATATAAGCAGTGGGAAATAATGCTTCGTCGCTATCTACACGAAAGGTAAAAATAGTCCGACGACGCCCACTTTCCATGCTAGGAGGTTGTTTTAGTCCCCGATATTCCTGAGCAATTTGGTAGTAAGCGCCAGCAAGGGCAAAGTTAGCTTCGTGTTCTAAAGCTGCATCAACAATAATACGAATTGTTGGTGGTGTTTCGTTAAAAAAATCTCGCGAATCTTCGGAATGGAATTTTTGGATAATCGAGCGATCGCCACTGGGGCTAAGGTCAACCCATTCACAAGTCATACCTTCGGTTTTTAAACCAAATCTGGATGTGGCGTAAAGTTTTGCACCGGTTAGAGTCGCACCAGTTAAGTCAGCACCAATCCATTCTGCTCTAATCAATTTGGCTTGGGTTAAATTCGCATGTACTAAACTGGTATTCGTTAAATTGGCATTGCTTAAATCTGCGCCAATTAAATTTGCCCCGCTCAATTTTGCGCCGCTCAAATCTGCCCACCGGAGGTTCGCCCCGCTCAAATCTGCCCACCGCAGGTTCGCCCCACTCAAATCGGCACCGCTGAGGTTAGCATGGCTGAGATTTGCCTGTCTGAGTTCGGCATCTCGCAAATTTGCGCCCGTAATATCAGAACGACTCAAATCAGTAGCGTTTAAGTTAGCCATTTCTAAGTTAGCTCCTGTCAGAGAAGCGCCTCTCAACACAGCTTCACTCAAGTTAGCGTTACGGAGATTCGTTTGGCGCAGAGTCCCCTCTCGCAGATCGGCACTAGTGAGGTTAGCCTCGAACAAATCGGCACGACTGAGGTCAGCACGAATTAACTCAGCGCGGATTAGCGAAGCTCCCCTGAGTTGAGCGCGACTGAGATCTGCTCGAATTAAATTCGCTACGTTGAGACTGGCGTTGTTTAGGATGGCGCTACATAGATTTACACCACTCAATCTTGCTACATTCAATTTGGCGTTGCTCAAGTTAGCTTCACTGAGATTTGCACCACTGAAATTAACTACACTTAAATTAGCATTGCTCAGATTCACGCCACTGAGTTTAGCCCCGCTCAGATTGGCTTCAGACAGTTCAATTCCACTAAAGTTTAAGACTCCTACCGCGTATTGTTCCAGCAATTCCTCTACACTCATTGATGCTACCTCTGGGATGCCAACTTTATATAGTTGTAAAGTCGTAAAAAATGAAATGTCAAAATTAAACAATGAATATTGGAATTTTCGGACTGGGACTGATTGGCGGATCTTTGGGTTTCGATTTGCGATCGCAAGGACATCATATATTGGGAGTTAGTCGCCGTGAATCCACCTGCAAAAAGGCAGTTGCCCTTGGCTGTGTCGATCGGGCATCAGTCGAGCTGAGCCTGTTAGCAGACGCAGAAGTTGTATTTATTTGTACGCCTTTAGCACTTATTGTGCCCCAATTTACACAATTAATTCCTTATTTGTCTTCCACTACAGTTGTGACTGATGTCGGTTCGGCGAAAGTACAAATAGTCAAAGCTATTTCTCCGCTTTGGGATAATTTTATCGGTGGTCATCCAATGGCGGGAACAGCAGATAGTGGGATAGAAGCTGCACAGCGGCATTTATTTGTTGGTAAACCTTATGTACTAACACCCTTAACCACAACACCAACCACTGCAATTACAATTGTCGAAGAAATTGTGCGATCGCTGGGGACGAATATTTACCATTGTCAACCAGAACAACATGACAGGGCTGTGAGTTGGATTTCTCATTTACCCGTGATGGTCAGTTCTTCGTTGATTGCTGCTTGTTTGAGTGAAACTGACTCAGAGGTTCTGCAATTAGCCCAAAAGCTGGCTAGTTCAGGTTTTCGGGATACCAGCCGTGTGGGTGGTGGGAATCCAGAGTTGGGGGTCGCGATGGCACGGTATAATCGCCAAGCACTGCTGTTGTCGCTGCATCAGTATCGCCACAACCTCGACGAGTTGACTAACTTAATTGAGCAGGAAAATTGGCCAGTTTTAGAGTCAAAGTTTAAATCAATGCAACAGGCACGACCTAATTTTGTTGAGTAGTGGTAATAGAGTACGTTACGCTATTGATAACGCACTCATTACTACATTTAGTAAATTAATTGCTGATTTGTTGTGAATGCTTTTTCAAGTAGTTGATTTCTGTAAATTTTTCAAAATAAACTATGGTAGAACGCCCAATCAAAAAATCAGAACGTCAGTCTCAACCAAGTACTGACAACAATTTGGAAAATTTGGATTCCACACCTCCTGTTGAATCCAATCCCAAAAGCTCAAAGCAAAATCGTAATCGCTCGTCTGGTAAAGGAAAAAAAGGCTCCTTTGCAGATGAAAACAAACAACCTGTTAATCCGGCGCTAATGCGTGGGCCAAAACCTGTTAAACCTCCAACCAAAGTTAAAACAGAAGTTGAAAGTGAATCTGAGCCTATCTCTGAAGAGTCTGAAGATTAATACCAATTCTCTGTAACCATGCACTAAATAAAATATTGCTACTTTACGCGTTACGCCTTTGCGTAAGCTTAATTAGCTATAGTATTAAGTGCAGCTTCATAGAAAAATGGTATAACTTCTTGAACAAGTCTTTATCACAAGTAAGACAGTTATCTTGAAAGCAGAAGGTAGCTATGTTTACAGGTTTTTTAGCGTGGAAATATAACTACCTTCATGATGAATTATAATTCATAATTCTGAAGTTAAAATATTTAAAATAATAAAACTAACTATGACTATTTAATTTATTAAATATCCTAAATTAGTGGTAAATTCTAGTTTATAAATATTGAGTTTCAAACTCAGAAAAAATATAAAAGTAATATCTGATAGGAGAAAAAACGTATTCTTAAATTAATAAGACTGAGTTTATTCTGTTGAACGCGAGCAAATAATTTAAAAAGTAATTGAAAATACTAGATAAAAAATATATTAAAAGTTTATATAATTTGCTGGTTTATTTTTATTATTATAATTTTTGATGAATAAGAATTATGTTAAGTCAATTATTGACGATTAAACAAGCACTGAATAAGCGTAGTGAGACATATTTGCTAATAGCGATCGCCTTTGCTGTAGTCATAGCATTAGAATACATGACACCGCCTGAGTACGTATTTGGTTATCTCTACACAGGGACGATTTTGTTAGCAGATTCTCGATTAAATCAAAGAGCAGTATTCGGTGTCACCCTTGCAGCTACAGGATTAACATTATTAAATTTGTTTGTCCCAGGAGGAGAAATAATTAATCCTCCAACGTTGGCAAACAGATTAATTGCAGTCGTGGCACTAGTGGTAACTGCGACTTTAAGCGAACGCAACCGCCACAATAAAGAAGCGATCGCTTACACTCAAGCACAATTACGCTCCCAAGAACAACTAGCTGCAATGCGTGAAGATTTTATTTCTACCCTCACTCATGATTTGAAAACACCCCTACTAGGAGCAATTGAAACCCTACAATATTTTCAAAATGAGCAATTTGGTCAAGTCACATCAATGCAATCAAAAGTATTGCAAACAATGGCTCGTAGTCATCGCAGCACACTGCAATTAGTTCAAACTCTTTTAGATGTCTACCGCAATGATGCCGAAGGGCTGAAACTACAGATATCACCTGTTAACTTAGTAACTGTAGCAGAAGAGATAATAGCCACCCTAACAGAACTAGCAAAAACACGTCAGGTTTATATATCTCTGCACTATGGCGAATCAGATTTTCGCAGCTTTGTTTGGGTAAATGGTGATTCCTTGCAACTGGGGCGAGTTTTCACCAATCTATTAAGTAATGGCATTAACCATACTCCCCGTGGCGGTAAAGTGGAAGTAGTACTTGAAAGTTATTCTAACGAGCAAGTGGTAAAAATACTCGATACTGGTTCCGGCTTTAACGAAGAAGAGTTACCCCACTTATTTGAAAGATTTTATCAAGGACATAGCGATCGCCATCTATTAGGATCGGGACTAGGGCTTTATTTAACCAGGCAAATAATTACAGCTCATGGAGGTACAATTTGGGCAGAAAATCGCTCACCACGAGGTGCAGTGTTTGGTTTCCGACTTCCTGCCTGTCCGCCACCAGGGAGATGAGGGGGATGTGGTTCGACTTCTCTACGAGACGCTACGCCCAGCCTTGCTTCTCCGTAAGAGTACGCTCACCAATCGGTAGATGGGGAGACAATGACCAATGACCAATGACCAATGACAAATGACTAAAATCTTACTCGTTGAAGATGATGAATTATTTCGGCTTGGGCTGCGGATGCGGTTGCAACAAGAAACTAGTTTGGAGATTGTTGCAGAGGCAGAAGATGGAGAACAAGCTGTAGAATTAGCTAATCACTATCCTCTGGATTTGGTTTTGCTGGATATCGGTTTGCCAGGAATTGGTGGGATTGAGGCTTGTCGGCAAATCAAGCAAAAGCATCCGACTTTACCAATTCTCGTTTTAACATCTCGTTCCGAAAAACCCCTGATTTCACGGTTAATTGCTGCTGGCGCACAAGGTTACTGCCTCAAAGGTATTCCCGCCGATTCTCTGATATTAGCAGTGCGATCGGTTGCAGCTGGGGCTTCTTGGTGGGATCGAACGGCAACAACAGAAATTAGAGCAGCTTTTGAGGGTAATTCTCCGGCAGTACTACCTACAAAAACTGACGAACCCGTAGAAAATCCCTTAACAAAGCGCGAACAAGAAATTTTAGCACTGGTAGCAGCTGGCAAAAGCAATCAAGAAATTGCTGAAATTCTCTACATTGCCCCTGGTACAGTGCGGGTTCATGTCCATGCAATTTTGCAGAAACTAGAAGTACGCGATCGCACTCAAGCCGCAGTCTTAGCCATCCAAAAAGGATTAGTCGCACCAGAATTGTTGATTAATTAAATTCATTCACATCGGGCTATATGCTGAAGCGCATTTAAGTGTAAATACAGTTGCTTTTGCGCTTAAATGAGTATAACTTGCTATTAGACTTAACAGCGATCGCTAAAACATAGCTGAGTTTTTATGAGGCATATTTAGTTATAAAAGGATTAAAAATCTTGCGGTTTTATCCTAATTAAGAATAGATTTTATTGTCAATTAAATTTGAGATATAAGTGAATGGCTCAACATTTACTTACTCTTTACTTGGGAACGCATAATGCTCTAATTTCCAGTTTTTAAAGCAATAATACCAATTGGAAAAAAGAATGTGACAAACAGACCATTTGTAGAGACGTGATTCATCGCGTCTCCATCCAACGATATGTTGCAATCATTAATTAAATTGGTATAACTATTTTTTAATTAAGAGTTAAAAAAAGATAACCAAAATTATGATAAAAAAATTAGATAATCGCGCTCAATCCCAAAATAATTTTGCTGTAAACTTACAAGAGGCAAGTACAAATATTGTTTTTATAGATACAGCAGTTGCCGATTACCAAAGCCTGGTAGCTGGGATTGCACTTGGCAATCAAGTTGTTATCCTTGACCCCAATGAAGATGGTTTAACGCAAATTACCGAGTTTCTAGCAGGGCGTAAATCCAACTCAGTTCAATCAGTTCACATTGTTTCTCACGGTGGTGCAGGAAGTTTGCAACTGGGGTCAACTTACCTCAACCTCACCAACCTGAATAGCTATGCAAATCAGTTAAAAAAGTGGACAAATGCTTTAACTGATGATGCAGACATCCTGCTTTATGGCTGTGATATAGCTAGCGGTGAAGGCACAAAATTTGTGCAACTTCTGAGCCAAATTACAGAGGCAGATGTTGCTGCTTCCAGCGATTTAACAGGAAGTGCAGATTTAGATGGTGATTGGGATTTAGAGGTAAAGACAGGAGAAATAGAAGCTTCCCTAGCATTTACATCTGAGGTAATGCAGGCTTACAAATCTATTTTCCCAGCTAGTTTTACTGGTACTTCCTACTCTCAAAACTTCAACTCCTTAGCTAATTCCGGAACATCTATTTCTTGGACTAATGATTCAACTATTTCGGGCTGGTATGCGACAAGAACAACTTATAACGCTGGAGACGGTAGTTCTAATACAGGTGCATTGTATAGTTTTGGTTCAACATCAACAGAGCGCGCACTTGGTTCCGTAGCTTCTGGGACTACAGGAACTATTTATTATGGATTGCGCCTCAAAAACAATACAGATTCAGCAATTAGTCAGTTGAGAGTAAGTTACACCGGTGAGCAATGGCGTAATGGTGGTAATACATCTCAACAAAAACTGAATTTTAGTTATCAAACCGGGTCAACTCTTACAAGTTTGACCGCAGGAACATGGACGCCTGTCACATCACTAGATTTTACTGGGCCAATTGCACTTGCGCTGCCAACTGCTCTGAATGGAAATTTAGCTATAAATCAAAGTGTCAAAACATCTATCCTAATTAATCTAGCTACCCCAATAGCTGTTGGTGAAGAGATTATATTACGTTGGCAAGATGTTGATGATTCAGGCAACGATCATGGCTTAGCAATTGATGATGTTTTTGTCCAAGTAGACAAGACCACCTACGTAGTAACCAACACAAATGATAGCGGTGCTGGCTCATTAAGACAAGCTATTATCGATGCCAATAACGATCCAGGAATTGAGACAATTGTCTTTGATACGACTGGAGTCTTCGGTGATGCTACTCCTGACATCATTACCCTCACCTCTGGGGAATTAAATGTGACTGAGGAAGTTATCATTCAAGGAACTGGAGCTAATAAACTTACCATCAGCGGCAATAATACTTCACGCGTTTTTACGGCTACTGCACCCCTATCAATTGATGGGTTAAAAATAACTGGCGGAAATGCTGCTGTAGGCGGCGGCGGTATCTTCAGCACTAGCAGTGTGAATGTTAGCAACAGTACAATTTCTGGAAACAAAGCTCTAGCCAACGGCGGTGGTATCCTCAGTCTCAATCTCACCGTCAGGAATAGTACAATTTCTGGGAACACAGCGCTGGCTAACGGCGGTGGTATTTTTAGTACTGATGCCACTTTCATCAATAGTACCGTTTCTGGAAATACAGCGATCGCAGCTGGTGGTGGTATCTCCAGTACCAATCTCACTGTCAACAATAGCACTATTGCTAATAACACCGCAGATACCGGCGGCGGTATCTTCGGTACTAATGCCACCCTCAGCAATACCATCGTTGCAGCTAACAGCGCTAGACTACTGAATTTAGGCAATGATGTATTTGGTCTGAACTTCGACAGTAATGGTTACAATTTAATTGGCAACTTGACTGGACTTAACGTATTATTTAGTACGCTGGGAACAGGTACAGATATTGTTAACTCTAACCCTGGACTAAAACCGCTAGGAAATTACGGTGGTTCCACCCAGACTCATGCCTTAGAATCTAACAGTCCAGCTTTAAATGCCGGCGATCCCAATTACAGTGGTAGCTTAACTACTGACCAAAGTGGCACAGGTTTTAATCGGATTGAGTACGGTAGAATTGACATCGGAGCATTTGAATATGTAGTTCCGAAAGTCAACTTTGGTGCTGCTACCTACAACGTCACAGAAGGTAGCACCGCTATTACAGTAACTATCCCCGTCACTTTAAATCGGATTCCCAGATTTGATGCCACTATTCCCATAGTCATCAACAGTAGCAGCACAGCTACTCAAAACCTCGATTATACTATTTCCCCCACTACCCTTACTTTTGCGGCTGGGGCAACTGGTTCAAATTTAACCCAACTGCTTACTTTCACCATTCAACCAGATGATTTACCAGAGAATACTGAAACGGTAATAGTCAACTTCGGCACATTGACTGGGGCTGAGGCGGGAACAATAACTCAAACTACTCTAAATATTGCTGCTAACGATCCAATTCAATATGCAATTTCTACTATTCCAAGCATCACAGAAGGTGACAGTGGTACTAAAGTTGCTACCTTCACCGTCACCCGAAGCGGTGGTATTGGTGTGGCAAGTACTGTAAATTATGCTTTTAGCGGTACGGCAATTTTTGACAGTGACTATAACAACATTCTTATTAGGAGTGGAGAAGTTAGTCCAATTAGTGAATTTATAGATCGTGACTTATCTGGGACTTTAGAATTTGCAGTAGGGGAAAAGACAAAGACAATTACAGTTGATATTTTAGGCGACAAAAAATTTGAACTAAATGATGATATTACTGTTACCCTGAGTAACCCTAATCTTACAGATGCGCCAGAAAGTTCTGTAATTACTAATAGTTCAGCGGCACTAGAGATTATCAATGATGACAAGCAACCCACTATCACAATTTCTGATGCCTCTACCATTGAAGGTGATATCAGTACAACAAGTAATGCCAATTTCCTCGTCACTCTTTCCAATGCCAGCTATCAAACGGTGAGTGTGAATTATAATACGAGCGATCGCACAGCCGAAATTTCTGATTTGGATTACGATTCTGCACTAGGAACGATCGTTTTCAATCCTGATCAAACTCTTAAAACTATCAGCGTTGCAGTCAAAGGCGATCGGAAATTTGAAGCTAACGAGACGTTTGCTACTACTCTCTATGGTGCTGCAAATGGCACAATTGCTGATAACCTGGGAATTGCCACCATCCTCAATGATGACATTAATCAAATACCCAGTATCAGTATTTCAGATGTATCAGTCACCGAAGGCAACACAGGCATGATAACTAATGCTAACTTTGCCATAACTCTCTCCAATCCCAGCTATCAGCAGGTTATTGTCTATTACAACAGTAGTGATGGTACTGCCCTTTCTGATTCTGATTACAATTCTGGATTGGGAACAATTGTTTTCAATCCTGGCGAAACCCTGAAAACTATTAGCTTTGGTGTCAGAGGTGATAACAAAGTAGAAGCCAACGAGACATTTTTTGTTAACCTCTATAGTACGGCGAATGCGGCGATCGCTGATAGTCGAGGGATTGCCACAATTAGGAATGATGACAGCCAAGCCTTTTACATTTAATACATATGTAGATTAAAACTTGCAGAAGATTTATTATTTTAAAATAAAGTTTTTGAGGGAATATTTAATGACTATTTGGGTAAATGAGCAAATCGATCCGTCTGGGATGATTCATGCTTGTATTGCTTGTTGTGACGAATCTCAAGCCAAAGATTGTCATCATTCCTTTGAGAATAATTTGACACAGGCGCAAAAAGCAGCAGGTTGGGTAGCGCAATTACGCATAGTTGATTCTTGGGATGAGGTGCCAGTCAATTCTTTAAAACTTAATTAATTGATGACAATCTGATTTAGACATCACCTGTACTAGAAGCGATCGCTCTGTTTTCGACTTCTTTATGGCATTAGGCGCACATACTGGTATGAAATTGCAATCCTTCGTTGATTTATTTTTCCACAACCTAAATCATACTAAAAATCAACCCAGCAAATCCGATTAAAACAGGTTAAGAAAGTAGAAAAATCAGATTAAAAATATCAAATTATTCTCAACTACTCCCAGCGAAACGAATCTATTATATAACTGTGATGATTTTTCTGAACTATTAAGAGTTATCATCTATACCGGAGATTAAATTAAAAAACTTGCAAAAACCGAATCAATTTAGTGAACTATCCCAAAGTTTACACTTCGGAGCAAGGCTATCCCATTTATTTAGTTGGCGAAACGGGACAAGCGGTTCAAATTACAATTCATCCCCCCAGTCAATATATCTGTGCCAACTGCGAACGGATATTACCAGATTGGAAACGGCAGCCATTTTTACGAGTAGTGATTGTCTTACAGCAATCGCGTTATCAATTAGTCGAAAAAACGGCAGAAGTAGAGATAGAGAAACAACGTTTGCGAGAAAAGTTTATGATTTTTGGCTGCGATTTAGCATTTAATCTGCGCGATCGCGGTTATTTAACAGACTTAATCGACCCTCGTACAGGCTATCCTTTGTTATCCCATCCCGGAGCAATTCCTCACGACGACGCAGCAGTTGTTCAAGCTTTACTTAATTATCCAGTGATTAAAAATCAATGCCATGTGTTGATTCATCCCGAATGGGGCGCAGCAGTTTATCCTAGCATTTTGATATCAGAAGCTCCTCCAATTGTAATTGAATGGGTTATTAAAAATATAGCTATGATACATGGGTGGAAAGAAATTGATTATTAGTTATTAGTCATTGGTCATTCCCCGTGTTCCCGTGTGCTTGCGTCTCTCTATCTCCCCATCTCCCTCATCCTTTCAGATGTATTGGAAATGAAAAGAATAAAAAACAAGTATCATAGAATCTGTGTCTGAAAACAACTTTTTCCAAGAAGTTAGGACAGTGGAAGCTTCTGAAAATGCGGCTTGCTACTTTCCCCTGATGAGTGGACGTTACGAGGTTAAGCCTGGGATGATGCCTTTTGGCTGCTGTTTGGGTAACACTCAGGTTGATGGACAGGTATTTCAAATTGATGATAATTTCACCCACTACCGTCAAGCTAAGCTTTTAGCCCGTGGGGAACGGTTGAGCAAGTACTACCAAACTTGTAATTATTCTAAGGCTGTGGCAAGTGCAATCGCTGGTTTAATAATTAATCGCCTCACCCAAGAACACCCACAATATTTTGAGTGCCAAAAGTCAATAGATAACACCCTAAAATTTTACAGTCAACTTACCAAAGAAACACTTTATTTAGATGCACAGTTGCAATTACAACAAGTTGAAGGTAGCCGAGTTGTTCCAGTTTATGCTTCTACTCTTGATGGTTTAGCAGCACAGGTGCAGGAAGACCTAGCAATTATCTGCCGTTATGATGATGGTAGCAATTGGTTGAGTGCAGTTCATCTGTGCTATCCCAACCACTGGTCAGTCGAAGAGAAAATTGGTCATGATTTTGCCAAAATACATGCACCAGTAGCGGGTATGGAAAAAATAAATCTGCGAGGGAATGCGATCGCTAATACAATGATTACCCACAAGCCGATGGTACGCTTTGCTTGGGGTTTGAGTACCGATACCCGCCTCAACCATCATCCCGAACCACCACCTGGCGTGTCAGTTAGCCAATGGCAAGGTAGAAACTTTGATTTGCAAGACCCCAGGCTTTATCTGCGAATTGAACGACAGGTAATTTGGGGTATACCAGAGTATGAAGCAGCGCTATTTACTATTCGTACTTACTTTAGAGATTGTGCTGAAGTTAAAAAAGATTCAATATTAAATTCTAAACTTTGTACTGCAATTGAGTCTATGACGCTAGAAGCTCTAGCATATAAGGGCTTGGTAGAAAGTAAAGTTAGTATTTTGCAGTGGTTACGGGATATTTAATATCTAAAATCTTAAGCTAAAATACGATTTGATACCATTAACTTATGCAATCCCACTATATTATCTTTATATAAAATTGGTATAAAAAAGCAAAAATAAACATATAATCAGCTATTTTTCGGTCGCCGCAATTGCTTGGAATTAATTGGGCCGAGAATTTTGTTGAGGTCACGCAACTGCTCAGCTGTACCCATACAGATTAGGCGGTCTTGAGACATTAACATCGTATCGCCGGTGGGACCACCGATTAAAGTACCATCAAGGCGGCGAATTGCCAGAACTAATGCCCCAGTTTGCGATCGCAATCTCGCTTTTTGCAAAGTTTGACCGACAAAAGGACAAGAAGCTGGTTCGAGTAAAAATTCTTCCATATATAACTGGCGGTCTGAGCCTGCCAAAATCCCGTCTACAAAGTCCAAAACTTGCGGTCTGAGAGCCGCAGCAGCCATCCGCTTCCCTCCAGTAATATAGGGGGATATCACTTCATCTGCACCACCACGTTGTAATTTCAACAAAGCTTCTTCTGTACTTGCGCGAGCGATCGCCCGAATTTCTGGATTCAGTGTTTTCGCTGACAAAACTGTGTATAAATTTTCTGCATCAGAAGGCAACGCTGCAACCAAGCAAATCGCCCTTTCAATACCAACTTTCAAAAGCGTATCATCTAGCGTTGCATCACCTTGGTATACTGTGTAACCTTCTACTTGTGCCCTTTGCACAGATTCTACCTCCGAATCAATCACTACAAAAGCTACACCTTCTGCCCGAAATTCCTTGGCAATTTGACGACCAGTCCGACTAAAGCCACAGATAATGTAGTGTTCTGACAGGGATTCCATTAATCGCCTCTGCTGTTGTAGTCGAATTCCTTGTTGAAAATAGCCTTGAATGATCGCTTCTGTAAATCTGTTGACAATGTAACCGATATTGACTACACCCAACAAAATCAGGGCAATTGTAAACAACCGTCCTCGGTTACCGAGCGGGTGTGTTTCTCCATACCCCACAGTAGCTAAGGTGATGACGGTCATGTAAGCTGCATCTTCCCATGACCAGCCCTCTATAATTCGATACCACAAAGTACCAAAAAGGAAAACACCACCAAGAGCGATCGCTCCTGCCATTAGTTCCTTTTGGATACGTTGATATTTTTGCTCAAGAGTTGAGAATGGCGTATAAATAGTACTTTGGGCCTATATTTTTGAGTTTTGTACTAACTTTATAGTATTTAGTTTAATGAGCAAAGAGGACAAAGAAACAAAGGGAAAACCCCGTAGATAAATTTAGTTTCAGGTACATCCTTTTTGTCCATAGTTTTTTCAAATAGCAGAATTGTAGCGATCGCACTCTCTTCTTTGATGACAGCTAGTGCGTTAGTATCAGCATACTAGCTAAATTATCGACCAAAAAGCCGATACACACTCAAAGCTGGCGTAAAATGCTACGCACCCGTTAAAGCTGTTACACTTTATAAATTGTAAAGTCACTCATGGTGTTGACCGCTAACGGTTAACTGTCAACCGTCAACAGTCATCAAAAAGCATGGGGGAATCACGAAGCGATCGGGCTTTAGGAAAATAAAAAGTAATTTTTTGGGATTTCTAGGAAACTAGTAAATAACTATATAATGAAAAACTTCCAGGAGGAGCGGTAGTGAGCTTACAAACTCTAGTTGAACAAACCACCATCCCCCCAGATTCAGGGTCTTTAACATCTAGTCAGTTTGATGCAGATAGCTTCGATGCAGCTGTCATGTCTACCTATGGACGGTTTCCCTTAGCCCTAGAACGAGGTGCTGGGTGTCGGGTTTGGGATACACAGGGCCGGGAATATCTGGATTTTGTGGCGGGAATTGCCACTTGTACTTTAGGACATGCCCACCCAGCGATGGTAGAAGCGGTGACGCAGCAAATCCAAAAGCTGCATCACGTCTCTAATTTGTACTATATTCCCGAACAAGGTGAATTGGCAAAATGGATTGTAGAACATTCCTGTGCCGATCGCGTTTTTTTCTGCAACTCTGGAGCTGAAGCTAACGAAGCGGCAATTAAACTAGCCCGAAAATACGCCCACACGGTATTAGACATTGAAAAACCGATTATCTTAACCGCCAATGCCAGTTTCCACGGACGGACTTTAGCAACCATTACCGCCACTGGACAGCCAAAGTATCAAAAGTACTTCGATCCCTTGATGCCTGGATTTCATTACGTAAATTACAACGATATTAACTCTCTAGAACTGGCGATTAGCGAGTTGGATGAAGGCGATTATCGTGTAGGGGCGATTTTGATTGAGCCATTGCAAGGAGAAGGCGGTGTGCGTCCGGGAGACATTGCTTATTTCAAAAAGCTACGGCAGATTTGCGACGAAACCGGAATTTTACTGATTTTTGATGAAGTGCAAGTTGGCATGGGTCGCAGTGGTAAGCTATGGGGTTACGAACATTTGGGTGTCGAACCGGATATCTTCACCAGTGCTAAAGGCTTGGGTGGCGGTATCCCCATCGGTGCGATGATCAGTAAAAAATTCTGCGATGTTTTTCAACCAGGAGAACACGCTAGTACTTTTGGTGGAAATCCTTTTGTGTGTGGTGTAGCACTGAGTGTTTGCCAGACATTAGACCGAGAAAATATCTTGCAGAATGTCCAAGATAGAGGCGAACAGTTACGAACTGGATTAAAAGCGATCGCCGCTAAATATCCTCATCATATTATCGAAGTTCGGGGTTGGGGTCTAATCAATGGTTTAGAATTGCGAGCTGACGTTGCACTAACCGCAGCCGATGTGGTTAATGCTGCCATCAACGAGGGTTTATTGCTTGTACCAGCCGGGCCAAAAGTCATCCGATTTGTACCACCGTTGATTGTCACAGAAGCCGAAGTAAACACTGCCTTGGAAGCTGTGGAGAAAGCAATAGCGATCGCCACGAAGTAGGCAATCTGCAAAATCTAGTAGTTCTTACTTGGATACAACACAACAGTAGTTGATGTGTTTCTAAATGTCAGTTTGAGTGCCAACATCTTCAAGGTAGAGGGGAAAGTTCATTGAACTTTCCTCTTGCTATTTCTACTTATTTTGTCTGATAAAACTTGTACAATTATCAAGGCGGTTTTTATTATCAGGTACTTCTTGGGTGTAAGATTTATCGACAGCAAAATTTTTCTATTTTGTGTTTTTCTATCCTTCATTTGTGGCTAAAATACCACAAGTTAGGCGCTGATATCGTGCAATAGATAACTTTTACCTCATGATTGGAGAGCAAAATCTTGGGAATAGAACTACGCAGTTTTGTGTTTCTCGACAGCCTGCAACCTCAACATGCAGCATATATGGGAACAGTAGCCCAAGGTTTCTTACCATTACCAGGAGATACATCGCTGTGGATTGAAATCTCACCCGGCATCGAAATTAATAAAATTACGGATGTAGCCCTAAAAGCTGCTTCTGTGCGTCCGGGAGTACAAGTAGTAGAACGCCTGTATGGTCTATTAGAAGTTCATTCTGGCTCCCAAGGCGAAACGCGAGCTGCCGGTCAAGCCATTTTGGCAACACTGGGAGTCCGAAGAGATGAATGTCTCAAACCGCGTGTTGTTTCTAGTCAAATTATCCGCAACATTGATGCTTACCAAACACAACTTATCAATCGCACGCGCCGGGGACAGCTTCTATTAGCAGGGCAAACCTTATATGTATTAGAGGTTGAGCCAGCCGCTTACGCCGCCTTAGCTGCGAATGAAGCAGAGAAAGCGGCGGCGATTAATATTCTTGAGGTGCAAGCTGTAGGCAGTTTTGGACGACTTTACTTAGGTGGAGAAGAACGAGATATTTTAGCAGGTGCAGCCGGAGCCTTAGCCGCCATTGAAAGTATACCTGGTCGAAATCGTGAAAGTGGACGTCAGGAATGAAGAGTGGTGAATGCGAGGTGTGGGAGGATGGGGAATGGGGAAGATGGGGAGGATGGGGAGGATGGGGAGGATGGGGAGGATTGGGAGGATTGGGAGGATTGGGAGGTGTGAGAAAAAATCTTTCCCCCTTGTCCCCCCACACTCCCCACACTTCCTTCTCCCCCTTTTCCCCCCACACTTCCCACACTTCCTTATCCCCCCTCTCCCCTCTGTCCCCACACTCCCCACACTCCCCACACTTCCCCATCTCACTCAGCACTAAGTAAAGCACTCAGTTGATAAAGGAGAGAAAATGGCAAATCAAGAGCATCTGGTTTTACTCAAAGCAGGTGCGGTTACATGGACTGAGTGGAGAAAGAAAAATCCCCAGATTCAACCTGACCTCAGCACCGCGAACCTTCAAGGAGATAACCTTAGAGGTGCAAACCTCCAAGGGGTAAACTTGAGCAAGGTAGATTTAGCTAATGGTTTACTTGTGCGAGCAAACCTCAGCAATGCTGAACTCAGTGGCGCAAACCTCTACAAAGCCTTGCTGATTGAAGCTAATCTCACTGCTGCTAATTTGAGTGTTGCTAACTTGAGCGGTGCTATACTTTCACAGGCAGATCTGAGTGATGCTAATTTGATTGGTGCTGACTTGAGCGAGGCGAATCTCACAGGTGCTACGATCGCTCATGCTAATTTCATTGGCACTGATTTAAAAGGCGCTAACTTAAGAGATGCGGATTTAGATGCAGCGAAACTGATTCGGGCTAACCTCTGTTTTGCCAACCTCATTGAAGCTAACTTGATTGCGGCTGATTTGGGCGAGGCCAGCTTATACGGGGCGGAAATGTTGGGGGCTTATCTTTATAAAACTGACTTATATAAAGCTAATTTGACCAAGGCTCACCTGAGTGGTGCATATTTATTGTCTGCTAATTTGAATGAGGCTGACTTGAGCCAAGCAGATTTAAGTTGGACTAACCTCAGACGAGCGAATTTGGCAGGGGCAAATCTGAGAAAAGCAAACCTCAGAGGAGCCGATTTGAGAGGAGCTAACTTGAGCGGTGTCAATTTTCAAGAAGCAATTATGCCTGACTCCTCTAAGCACGATTAGTCAATAAGGTATAGCACAAATCACAAGTCAGAATCGCAGCCTATTTGTATTTATTATGGTTTCAAAACGCTTGTTTGCATTACTCATGGAAAGTTAGTCCACCCTAGTTGCCCTTGTTGTATCAACTGTGTGGCAAGCCCCTGTTGGGAGCAGTGTGACTCCCTGCCTATTGCGCTTATGCTGAGCCAAGCGCACCACCCAAATAAATTCTAAAATCAAAGCTGATTACTATAGTTGGCTTTAAGACCTAGTTTGTCTTTAATCGCTAGTGAAAAATCTGAGATTAATCAGGGTCGAAAATTTTAATTGCGATCGCTGATTTTCACTCTAAAATTGTTAAATTTAGCATGAGCGACAACTATCTAAAGAGTGAAAATTTTACCCCAAATTACAGCCATTAGTTAGTTGCGTAATTTAGGTAATAGCTGAAAAATATTACCTGTATCGTTAAGAGGTATTTTTCTTAAATATTAATAAATCTAATGATGCATTAAGCTTGACTGAATTAACCTTTTTCAGCGATTATCAAGTTAGGGATATTAAAAGCTAATTATATTACTTAAATGCGATTCTCTGCTTGATGAAATCGCTGAATTTTTACAGATGCCTTTATGATTGCAATCTATCAGATGACCACAGTATCTCTTTTTATCCTTAGTGTTATCTGCGGTTCTGAAAAATCCCATAAAAAGCAAAAAGTAAAAAGATGAAAGTAATATTCAATTGATGTTTATTTTGTCTTTTGGCTTTTGAATTCTGCCTTCTACAGTCACTTTTTTTCCTGGAGGATATTGTAATGTCTAGTGTGTTTCGTGGGTCATCACTAAGGGTTGCTTTACTAGTTCTGGGAATGACAACTGCTACAGTAAGTCCTATTGTAATTTCTACACCAGCTTTATCTCAAGATACTGTTCCAAGTACCACTCCATCTACTACACCAACTCCATCTGATACACCAACTCCATCTACTACACCAGCTCCATCAGATACGCCATCACCAACTTCAACTGTTAACTTGTCAGATGTTACTTCAGATTATTGGGCAAGTCCATTTATTCAAGCTTTAGCTAACAATAATGTAATTAGTGGCTTTCCTGATGGTAGCTTTAGACCGAATCAATCTGTAACTCGTGCTGAATTTGCTGCCTTAATTCAAAAAGCTTTCGGTAACCAAAACCGAGTTCGCCAATTAAGTGCGGGTGGATTTAGTGATGTTCCTGCTGGCTACTGGGCAGCTTCAGCAATTCAGAATGCCTACGAAATAGGGTTTTTATCAGGTTATCCTGGAAATGTATTTAGACCAAATCAACAAATACCCAAGGTAGAAGCGCTTGTTGCAATCAGCAATGGCTTAGGTTTATCTGCTAGCGATACAAGTACTCTTAGTAACTACTACACTGACGCCTCAGCTATCCCGAATTATGCCGTTAATAGCGTAGCAGCAGCAACACAAGCTAATCTTGTTGTCAATTACCCAGATATTAAACAACTCAATCCCCAGCAAGCCCTAACTCGTGCTGAAGCAGCTGCACTTTTATATCAAGCTTTAGTCAGACAGGGACGAATACAACCCATTGCTAGCAATCTGCCAGCCACTCAGTATATTGTCGGCGGAGCTGGTGGTACTCAAACAGGTAAAGACATTGTTTCTCTGGCTGCATCCAGTAGTTCTTTTACAACTCTGACTTCTTTATTGAAAACAGCCGGTTTAGCAGACACTCTTCAACAACCCGGCCCTTATACAGTTTTTGCCCCCACCGATCAAGCATTTGCTGCTCTACCTGCTGCTACTCTAGAACAATTACAGCAACCACAGAACAGAGAAGCATTGGTTAAGATTTTGAGTTATCATGTAGTTCCTGGTGCGGTAACTTCTAGTCAACTCACAAACGGCGAACTCAGAACCATTGAAGACAGACCTGTAAATATTCAAATCGATCGCACTAACAATCAAGTTGCAGTCAATAATGCTAGAGTCATCCAGGCGGATGTCCCAGCCAGTAACGGTGTTATATATGCAATTAACCAAGTCCTCATCCCGCCTGATATTAACATCAGTCAGTTAAATCAGCCGTCGCAAGGAGGAGGAAATAATGGTGGAACATCTGTAGGTAGAGCTACTCGTGGTGGCAGAAGCTATATCGGAGTTGGCGGTAACATTGGTTTAACCGGCGGCGATGCTGTAGGTGAAGGTAACTTTGCAGTCTTCGGCAAACTTGGTCTGACAAACTACTTATCAGTACGACCATCAGTATTGTTTGGGGACGATACAGTATTTCTGGTTCCTTTGACCTTAGATTTCACTCCACGCGCAGCAGGTTCGGTAGGTCAACGAACCTTCAGTATATCTCCTTATGTAGGCGCAGGCGTAGCTATTGAAGCTAATGATGATACTGATATTGGATTATTACTGACTGGTGGTATAGACGTTCCTCTAGGTTCTCGATTCACATTTACAGGTGGTGTAAATGCTGCTTTTTTAGATGAGACTGATGTTGGATTGCAATTAGGAGTCGGCTACAACTTCTAAGCATTATCAGTATAAGCGCCCAAACAAAGGGCGCGTTTTTTGCTCCCGCAACACATCAAAGAAACACATTAGACCTGCTTGGAAAATCTAATTCCAAACCAGGTCTATTAGTATTTAAAAACTCATAGAAGAAAACTAACATCATTTCACTGTAAATATTCTTCTACTTCAAGAGTTTTTTTGGCGAAAATTTTCTTTTATTTGGGGAATATTCAGAACAGTTCATCGCTTCTTCAGTGAGAACAATAGAAGGGTTGACTGCACATTTTAGATAATTATTATTTGAATAAAATCGACAATTTTTACAAGGAACTTTGTGTGAAATAGTGATGGGAAATGCTACTTTAGAATTTAAGAGTGACTGGATTTTTTGTAGCATCGTCAGAAAAACTACCCAGCCGACAATAAATCCAAGGGGTGATAAAGATATAGCTAAATCTGGGATAGTCAACTCTTTTGTTGGCGTTTGCTGTTTTTTTATTTCACTAGGAATTACTTGATGTAAATTTTTATTAGCTGCTACAGTTGTTTGCAGAATTTGATTATCATACATATTCTTCATCTTTTACTATGGCGTTTAGTGCTTTCATTTTGGAAAATTCTAACTCTTTGAAACTTCAATACCTACACGAGTCCGCACCTGCCCCTATTCGCATTTAGGCATTACCCCAGGGTAGCTAACGCTCAGAGTTATTTCTAAATTCTTATTTCAAACATCCTCCATATTATCCCTATTAAATTACTTATATATCAAAAAAGTAGGTAAGCAAGTGTATTGATGGATTAGGCTTATTCACTTGTATTTTAATTAACTGAAAATTAATAAAGAGTTTTGAGTACATTAGGTGAAAGTTAAAATTTTATATTTACTAGGTTTTAATTATATGTTTAGCAAAATAAAAATTTAGCTATATCTGTCAAGAGTTTTGCTTATTATTTCTAGTTATATATCTCAGGGAAGAAGTTATAAATTAACCTAATTAATTAGTATTATTATGTTATAATTATGGATAAAATTCATAAATTTGCTCTACATTGGAAGTACGTAAATTAAAAGTAATATTTATTACTCAAATTTAGGATAGAGTGGGTTGATGAATTCATAAAAATAATTTTAAAAATAATCATACTTGAGATTCTCCTGAGTTGGTTAATTACCAATATCAGTTTTTCGATTATTTTTAGATTACTTTTAGTATAGTAATTGATGCTTTAAAAAAGCGGCGATCGCTGCCGTTGTTTTCAGAATTAAATGCTATTTTTCCGCCAACATTAAGTTTGTTTACCTTAACCTTAGCTTATTCTTTTTTATTTTGAATGCAATCATTTTACATTAGCAGCTTATTTGCAAGAAAGTTTTTGCTTAAGGTGGGGTTTTAGAGTCCCTTAAGTGGCTCAATTGCTTTAGCAATTATTAATTATATTTGATTGAGTATTGGAGGGTGAATTACCTGAAAAGATAGGTAACATTTTAATCTAGAACTTATGAATAAATTGTAATTAAGAATTAAGTTATTAATTGTGAATAATTTAATTGGCTTTTTACCTATATATAAATAGAGTTGAGACGAAGCAATAAAATTATTTTAATTATAATTTATTGTTAATAAATAATTTTAGAAAATTTTAATATATAAACTTAAATTTTTATAAGAGAAAAAGGTCATTGAACGCTGATTTTTATCAATATTTTGGATTCTAACCAATGCGACCTTTATTGGTAAACGAAAATTTTTTTGTCCAGTAATTAGACAGATATGGTATAAGACATAATATCTAGATTGATTGAGGTGTCAGACAATACTCAATCATTAGATTACAAATTACTAATATTCATTTTGAGGCAATAATTTATGATAAAATTTTGGCGAGAAACAATAATTTTTGTTCTCACAACAATTGTGTTGACAATGGTGCTAATCTCTCACAATCCAGTACCTATAGCTGAGGCACAATCTTCAACAACATCAGCAACTAATAGGTCGCTTCTTTCTGTAGCTTATCCAAATCGGGCGCTAAGTGCTTCTCCCGCACAACTACCACCATTACCTTATGGTTATGGGGCACTAGCAAAAGCAATTGATACTGAAACAATGAAATTGCATCATGACGCGCACCATGCTAGCTACGTCAACAACTTAAATGATGCATTGAAGCAGTATCCAAATTTGCAAAAAAGAAGTGTTGAAAGTTTACTGCTGGATTTAAACAGCGTACCTGAAGATATTCGCACAAAAGTACGTAATAACGCTGGTGGTCACCTCAATCATACAATTTTTTGGCAACTGATGAGTCCCCAAGGTGGTGGACAACCATCGGGAGCGATCGCTCAACAAATTAATCAAACTTTTGGCAGTTTTGATGCCTTTAAAAAACAGTTTAATGCAGCTGGTGCAGCTCGCTTTGGTAGTGGCTGGGTTTGGCTAGTACGTAACCCTCAAAATCAACTTCAGATTGTAACTACAGCCAATCAGGATAACCCGATTATGGACGGTTTATATCCGATTTTGGGCAATGATGTCTGGGAACATGCTTATTACTTGAAATATCGCAATCGTCGTCCTGAGTATTTAAATAATTGGTGGAATGTAGTGAATTGGCCGCAGGTTAATAGGCGAGCGCAACCTTCATCGCAACAATAAAAATATTTCTAGCGATCGCGATAAAGACTCAGTAGGAACGCTGTACTGAGTCTGTTAGTGAAATGCGATCGCTATTATTCATGCCCCTACAGATATAGTTCAAATAAAAGAAAATTGCTGTAAGAATTACGAATTACGAATTTTTAAAGCTCGCTGTTTATAACCGACTATCCATAATAAAACGATTAGCAATACAAAAGCTTTGATCGTGGATGGCTCTACTACCTTCTTCACTTCGGTAGGGGTTTGAGGATTGATAGTACACGGAATTTCAATAATTTGTGTGCTATCGGAGCCGTTACTATTGGGAGTCAGGTCGCATTCTCCTTTGTTGGTGAGAGACAAAGGTGGACTTGTGGTGGTGGGAGACAAAGGTGGACTTGTAGAAGAAATAGATGGCTGACCTGAAGAATTATCGCCACCTAGTAGTAGAAGCAGAATTAAACCAAGACCCGCAACTCCAACTATTGGCCAGAGTGGAAAGGAATTAGGATTGTCTTGTACGATGACATCTCCTACAGAAGCAGGGGAAGTATCGAGGCTTACTGCTTCTGCGTCCAATGGTACTGGATTATCACCCAGCAAAATATTTCCTGGGATATCTTCTCCTAAAAGCTGATTGAATTCTTCGGGAATCGCGTTATTAGGGCGTCCAAATTCCCCACCGTCTTCGGAGTATGGAAATGATAGTACTTCAAAAATCCTGTTTTGGAGTTGGTTCCCATTACCAGAATTTAACGCATCCAAGCCTCTAGAGATTTTATCTAAATAAAATTTTGTCATTTCTGGTGACATCCCTAGAGACTCAATCTGCTGCTTAATGTTGGAAATTTTTGAGGCCTCCTCAAACAGCAGTCGTCCGTATGACAATTTCAAGTTTAGTAATCCATTTCGGAGGCTAAGCGAGTTATTGACTCCTGAGTATGGTGCCCAATAAAACTGCTTGGTTACAAGTCCGAGTCCTTCTACTGGGTTACGACCTAAAGGTTGTCCCATAAGGTATTGAGATCCATCCATGATTGTGGAGGATTGGTTTTTCCAGAATGAGGCGAAAGGTACCGCAGAAAGATTGGGATTGTTACCGTAAAAGCTGGCAAAATTCTGGAAGTTTTTTTCCCCACCAGCTGCTCGTATCAGTAGATTTTGATAACTAGTTCCACCATTTAGGTCAACTAATCGCTGGATTACCGTTCCAGTTTTATTGCAAGTCAAACCAAATCCCACATTACATGCAGGAATTACTCGCATCTGACTTAGATTCTGGTTATTGATTTGGTACTGGAGATACTCAGACTCAAGTCCTCGTTGAATACCATAGCGGCCTATATTTAACTGTGCAGAAGCAGACTGACAGTTAGCGAGTGCTACTGCAACAGATGAAAATGCAATGGTTGCGATGTGAACTGCTTTGAGCGTCACAATTTTTTGAACAATTGATTTAGGCAAGATGTACCTCCACTAAATGAGGATTGGGTATTGGGTATTAGGTATTGGGGATTGGGTATTAGGTTAGGAAAACTCTTCCCCAGTCCCCAGCGATGCACTGAAGCTCAACGAAGTGTCCCCACTCCTCACTTCAACTCTTAGGTAAATAAATATTGATTGTGATTCCAGTACCTTTGAGATTTCCTGATGAGAGTGTGTGATACAAGACTAATGCCCGGTTTGGCTGGTCAAAAAGAAACCCACGACGTGTGGGTTTAATCTTCCCTTCTTTGACTAGGGAAACGAAGGCTTCTAAATATCGACGTATACCTTGACGGTTCTCTTGGCTAGTATTCATGTGATGCTCAATCACCATCATAAAAAAGTCCAAGCTGCGATTTTCCTGACCTTGAATCAGACTACCCTCATCTAAAAAAGAACTTGCTACGAGCCTGTTATCAACTTGTTTAACTTTAAAAATAGTAAAGTAACGCCCTTCTTGTTTAGGGTCGTTCGCATAACAAACCCACGAACCCTCTTTATTTTGTGTAAAACCTTGTTCAGCAAGGTAAGAAAGCAAAGAATTAGTTGCCTTGGTTTGTGGTGGAGGTAATAAATCTTCAATCGGGTCTAGAGAGCAAATCCTCTGGGTTATTTTCTGTTGAGGAACGACAGGGGTCTGTTGAGTGTTAACACGTATAGGCTTGTCATCAGACATTGCAATATTAGACATTGCAGCCAACGCAGACACTTGGAAAACAAACGCTCCAAACAAACGAATAATAGTATTCATGTTTTACCTGTTACTTTTACTTACGTTGTCAATAATTAAGTCGTTATTAAATCAGATCGATTTAGTAGTGTTAAATCATTTACTAAATTTAAGTGTTTGCTTCATCTGGTCAATTAATTCGGATTTGGCGAAAGGTTTGAGCGCAGATTTCCTACGTAGAGCCAAAGGCGCTTGCCTTACTCCTACAAAGAAGCAAGCTACGGTAAGGTCTGGTAGACAACAGAAGGCATTAAAGCTTCTCAAGACAAAATTGCCGCGTAGCATTAGCAAGTCCCCAAGCGTCTTTTGGATTCCAATAGACCACAAGGTATGGGACTTGATAGCGTAGCGTTAGTGAGTCATCTAGTGATGATTTGAAATTTGGGATGAAAGGATTTGTTCTACCCATTAGGGGTGTGATTTAATCTCAAATCTCAAATCAGTACAATCAAAGGTTAGCTAGGTTTTCATAAATTAAATAGGATGATTTTATATAGATAACTCCACGTGAATAGACACAAACATCATCTAAGGAAAACACACAATATTAAAGTTTTTTGACAAGACAAAATCTGCTTTTCGATATTTTTAGATATACGAAAAACAACTGACATATTGTCAATTTTTTTATATCAAAGAGCTAATTTTTTGCCATTGTTAAGAAGGTTTTTAAATTACCTTCCTATTCAGAATGTTTACTAAAAAAGAGCTTTTTTAGCTAATTAATAGCTTCTATAACCAGAATTATAAAAGCTCTGTACTTTGTACAGTATGGTTTTTACTGATTCTGGTGAGAGATTAAATAATGTTTTGTTTTTTTGGAAGTAGCACACCTGACTAGCTGTTTCAGCATGGTTTAACTCAATGTATAAAATAATATCTCTCGACTGTAAAATAATATTATCATGAGCTTGAGACGTGCAACACTTTTGTGGACAGTTGTCAAAGTTGTACACCGTGAATTGTAACTAACTCTTCATAAAATTTTATGAGAAATAGTTGAAACTAAAAGTCAATTGACTTACACATGCCTAGTATTTTAGAATTTAATACTATTATTGTTTGTCCTGGTATTTAATGTTTTAAATATAACAAAGGTTTAATTAACTACGGAGAAAGAAGATATTTTGATTACTCAATAAGCCTGATTATCTAAATCAGCTACAGGCGATCGCAGAAAACAAAGTTAAGTTATATTACAACTACAAAATCATGGTTTAGCAAACTGTGAGTGTTAGATACTTGATAAGCGCTTAACACTCACAGAAAGCAACTTTTTAGAAGGTTACGAATCTTGTCATTCACTAATGATTCAAGTATTGCTATAAGATGGTACTTTGCTACTTTTTTGGCTGCTTTTGTTTATTAGAAGGAGTTGGAGATGAACTCAAATTTGGGGTTGGTGGTTGCTTTGCTGCATTTAATTCCTCTTGCAACATTTTCTGATAAATTTTAGGCAAAGAGCTACTAATAGAGTTAGTTTCTATGCCATATCCTAAACTTGTCCAAGTAGGAGAAAGTCGGCGCAAAACATCATTTAATTTTCCCTGACGCAAGAGTTGAGAAATATTAGTTCCCCAAACTTTTGAATCATCTAACCAACGGTAAACTACTATGTCTTGATACTCTGGTTCAAAACTATAATTAACCCAAAACATCAACCGCATTGGGTTCGGGTGATAACGAGGAGCTATACGATACCAGGTAGTATTAATTATTTGATATCTACCAGCAGCAGTGGAACAATTACCTATGTTAGGGCCTGTGAGAATTGCGACACATATCTCAGGATGTCGGCTGAGGTCGCTAACTTGTTGTCCACCATACAACAGAGAATATGGACGGTTACTATTTGCCTCACTTGCGGAGATAGTTCGCATTAAAGCGCGGATGTAAGGGTCACCCTGCTTCATCACCAAAGGTGGCTGTCTAACTTCAAAGATTGGATCGGAGGGCGATCGCAATTCTCCTTGAATATACCACTGCAACAAACAGACAAACCCAAGAAGCGCCGCTATTGGCCCAATAAGTTTTTCAACACCTTTGAATTCAAAGTCTTTCAGAGTCCGACTCCTTCAAATTTGCTTTCTTAACTAATAACAATTATCGACGAACTCATTGTGACAAAGTTCGCGTTTGTTGTCAGTTATCATTCGTAATTTGCTAATTTTTTTAACTTTCAAAAAACCAGGCAATGCAGAGTCAGGAAGAAATACTAACTACCAATGAAAATCCTGCCTCGTTGAGTTGAAAAGTGTATCTCAAGAAAGATTTTGTGAGATTTTCTTGATATTTAAATTAGCAACGCAGCTGTATGCACTAAAGTAGTAGCTGATATACAAGGAGAACAGATGTCCGGAACTACGTCAAATTCAGAAATGCTGTATCGAGTTCTTGGTAGTACAGGAGAGAAAGTTTCTGCCATCGGACTTGGTGGTTGGCACATCGGTTTGAAGAACGTTGATGAGCAACTGGGTATCCGGATTGTTCGCACAGCAATCGATCGCGGCATTACTTTTTTGGATAATAGTTGGGATTACAACGACGGAGTCAGCGAAATTCGCATGGGGAAAGCACTACGCGATGGCTACCGAGACAAAGTATTTCTGATGACCAAAATTGATGGTCGCTCTAAGAAAGCAGCAGCAAAACAGATAGACGAATCACTTCGACGTTTGCAAGTAGATTGTATCGATCTCGTTCAGCACCACGAAATTATTCGCTACGAAGATCCGCATCGAGTTTTCGACCCAGAAGGGGCGAATGCTGCCTTTATTGAAGCACGGGAAGCTGGCAAACTGCGATATATTGGCTTCACCGGACACAAAGACCCTCATGTGCATCTCCACATGTTGGAAGTTGCAGCCAGTCAGGAGTTTAAATTTGATTCAGTGCAGATGCCACTAAATGTAATGGATGCACATTACCGCAGCTTTGAGAAACTAGTTGTGCCAGAACTGGTTAAACAAAATATCGGCGTTCTGGGAATGAAAAGTTTAGCAAACGGTATACTTTTGCGCTCCAATACTGTAACGGCAATTGAATGTTTACAGTATGCTCTGAATCTGCCAACATCGGTTGTAATTACCGGAATTGACAGCATGGAGATTTTAGAGCAAGCCTTTACAGCAGTGCAAACATTCCAGCCAATGAACGAACAGCAAGTGCGATCGCTCTTAGCAAAAACGGCACAAGCAGCATCACGCGGAGAGTTTGAGCCATTTAAAACTTCATCAATTTTCGACAGCACTGCCCAAAATCCAGATTGGCTAGGAGAAGAACCACAGCGCATCCAGCAATTGATGCCAGCGTAGTCACACTAGAGGTCTTTCTCTGTCTGATACAAAAACAAGATAAACCGTATCTAGCTTGGATAATCTGAAATTATATATTTCTTGTGGGGCTGCTCAATACAAAATTAATGTCAACGGCTTTGTTGAGAGAGTCGTTGACTTTAATTGAACTTATTTTGCGTCGTCGCCGTCAAACACGCAACACGACACAAAACCACGACGAACGAGAAAAAGACGGTAGTCCAGATGAATTAGAACCAAGTAGGAGCATCATCATCATCATCCTCTCCATCACTTATTTCCTCCGGATCGTGCCTCCCTGTATCGTCTAAACCTCTAAAAGAAGCCTCTACGGTAGCAGGTGCTAAGATCCACAAGTCGTGAGAATGTTCTCCTGATTAATTACACATTTGTGTTATTAAAACTTATCCAGAAATAGCAAAAGGTTTCTTGACGACCTCAACAATCCACCGTTACACATCCATCACCTAACGCATAAAGTCTTCTCCTCGATCCCTACCATCCATCTAAATCGTATGTAAGCGATTGGTGCGACTGTCCATATAATGAAACTCGGTTGAGGAGTTTTTTGGCTCCAGTGCGCTCTAGAAGCCAAGCGCATGTAACCTATTCGTGACTGGTATCATAGTGATTATCATTATTTGTAAGTACTATTTCTTAGGAGACATTCTCCCACTTTTCGTCCAAAGTAAAATACATAAGGATCGTATTCCGATCGCAAAAATATTGAATATATACAATAAAGTAAATTTGTCAATACATAAAATTCATACTTTAACATTTATTAACAGCTAATCTATTAAGAATAGTTTCACTGCCATATCCTGAAATCTTGCACCTCTGGCATCAGCCCGCCCTGCAATGAATTACGGGCTAACAGAACGAAGTCCGTTTCAACGGACTGAAACTTTGCTCAGTTGGCTCAAGCAAGAGTCCACGCTTGCGTGGACTTTTTCTGTTAACTCGAATTTTGGGCGGGGCGATGCGATCGCCAAAATGCCTAAAATACGTCTTCTTGAGAATGGTGCAACATCTGAGAGAGGAATGGAAGCGGGGTTCTAAAAAATTTTTCTCTAGTTGTAAGTATTTCCCCTAGTTCTCCCCTATTACTCTCTAAATTCAAATCATCAAAGCAGAGAAGACCGCACAAAACAAGCGCAACTCTGCACTAAGTCAAACAAAACAGAGGATACGGAAATGCTACAACAAATTAAAGAATTACTTGAAAACGCTCAACTACAACAAAAATTAACAGCAGCAGCTACCCAAGCAGAAGCCATCAAACTAGTAGCGATCGCTAGTGCAGAAAAAGGTTATAACTTCACAGTCGAAAACCTGTCTCAAATGTTAGCAGAGTTGACCTTTGTAGATTCCAACGAACTCAGCGAAGAGGAATTACTCAGTGTTAGCGGCGGGATGATGGCTAACACTGGTCACGTCCACATGTCATGTTGTACCGATTGTCCCAAGGGTAATGGTCAGTGTTGAAATTTCGGCACTTAGCCAACAATATTATTCATTGAGACTAGATGTAAGGGGAAGGGAAAGAGTGAGAACTTAAAACTAATCCAATTCCTATTTTCCTAGTACCCAAGGCTTCAATTAAATTGTCTAAAAATTTTCTCTAATTGCAACTATCTCCCCTAGTTTCACCCTATTACTTTCTAAATTCAAATCATCAAAGCAGAGAATACCGCACAAAACAAGCACAACTCTGCACTAAGTCAAACAAAACAGAGGATACGGAAATGCTACAACAAATCAAAGAATTACTTGAAAACGCTCAACTACAACAAAAATTAACAGCAGCAGCTAACGAAGCAGAAGCCATCAAACTACTGTTAGTTGCCAGTGCAGAAAAAGGTTATAACTTTACAGTCGAAAGCGTGTCTCAAGTACTGAATGAGTTAACATCTATGGAATTCGGCGAACTGAGTGAAGAAGAATTACTGAGCGTTAGTGGAGGGATGGCTAACACTGGTCACAGCCACATGTCATGTTGTACCGATTGTCCCAAGGGTAATGGTCAATGTTGATATTTCAGCACTTAGCTAACAATATTATTGATTGAGATTAGATGTAAGGAGAAGGGGAAGGGGAAGAAATAAACTAACTCCTATCCCTCTGCTCCTCTGCACTTCCACACCTCTGCTTTTCTGCTCTTGTCAAGCCAGCATTATGAAAAATCCAGTCATCGCCAAACGAGATATCTCATCCTCTAAAGCATTAACAACTATCGTTGCCAACGCCAGTTTTTTCTGGGAACGCCTCGATACAGAACGATTTGTAATTGACATTAATTCGGTTAATGAAAGAGAAATTCAGCTTCGGCTCGATCGCTGGTGTCAAATCGTAGGCGACTGGAACACTTTACATAAACGCTTACAATGGCAAAGCTTAGACCTTGATACCATTCGCCCTCGCTTGGGAAGCATCGACTGGAATCAGCAAGCACCATTGCCAGCATGGGCAGAAACTTTGCAGCAAATTATGCAAATGGCAAGGGAATTTGAGCCTGCACTGGAAATAGATTTACCAATTAATCCAGAAAATCCGATTCCCTTTGAAGATATCTTGCTACCTGCGATCGCAGTTGCCAGACAGCAACTTTTAACTCGACTTGGTTCTGGGCAACTAACTGAAAACAGCTTACCTTTATCAGTCCTTTCAAAAGCTGCTTACCGCGAATTAGAGCGCAGTTTGCTACAGCAATTGGCAGGATTTTGTACCAAGACGCTGAATTTTGAATTTTCTCAAGTTCGTCCATTTGGGAAAAACTTGCTCAACTTACTAGGAGTAGCAACACAAAAGAGCAACAATAAAACTCACTATAATAAGTTTGTCAATCAACTCCTAGAAGATGGATTGTTGACTCTACTTAATAAATATCCAGTACTCGGTCGATTAGTAGCAACAGCCGTCAATTTTTGGGTAGAGTCTGCCACCGAATTTATCCAACGTCTGGCTGAAGATAAAGCAGATATTCAGCGAATCTTTAGCTCTACAAATAATAGTCTAAGCAAAGTTAGCGAAATCCAAACTTCCCTTTCTGACCCACACAAGCGTGGACGAACAGTTATTTTGCTCACTTTTGAGTCTGGACTCAAACTCGTATATAAACCTAAAGATTTAGGATTAGAAGTTGCTTATAACCAATTTTTAGATTGGTGCAATCAACACAGTCAGCTTTTAGATTTCAAAGTTATTCAAGTATTGAACCGAGATAACTACGGTTGGGTAGAATATATTACACATCAACCTTGTAAAGATGCAGCCGCTGTAGAACGTTTTTATCAGCGAGCTGGAATGTTGTTGTGTGTACTTTACGCTTTGCGGGGAACAGATTGTCACCATGAAAACTTAATTGCTAATGGCGAACATCTGGTATTAGTAGATATGGAAACGTTGCTGCACCATGAAGCGAATTTGATTGAAAACTCACCAAATGCCGCAGAGTCTGAAACAACCGCAGAACAGCAATTCTGGGAATCTGTGTTACGCACTGGGCTTTTACCCCGTTGGGACTTTAGTAGCGATCGCTGCATTGCCTATGATGTTAGTGGATTGGGTAGTACAGATTCTCAAAAAGTTCCTCATAAACTACCCAAATGGCTGCACGTCAATACCGACGATATGCAGATGCATTACGAGTCTGTCACCAGGCCTGTAGGGAAAAATGTGCCGCGCTTAAATGAGATAGCTTTGTCAGCCAGCGATTATCAAGCACAAATTACTGCTGGATTCGAGGTGATGTATCGCTTTTTGATGATGCATAAGCACATATTACTGGTTCCTGGAAGTCCGTTAACTGCAATGCAGCACCAGCAAGTCCGCTTTGTCTTCCGCAACACTCGCATCTACAGTGCGATCTCGCAAAAAACTTTATCACCCGATTATCTCAAACATGGCGTAGATTATAGCATCGAATTGGATCGCCTCAGTCGTGCCTTTTTGGTTGCTCAAGACAAACCCAATGCTTTGCCGATTTTGAGTGCAGAACTGCGAGCAATGGAACAATTAGATATTCCGTTTTTCACGGCGAATGCTGCTAGTGATGAACTGAGTACAAGCGACGATCGATCCATTCCGCAATACTTTAAGCAACCGAGTTACCAACACGCCTTGAATCAGTTGCAGGCAATGGATGAAATTGACCTAGCTCGACAAACGGCGATTATTCAAGGCTCATTCCATGCTAAGGTAGCACAAACTCCTACCCAAGACATTCAGCAATGGAATGCCGAATCGTTACCATTGCTAAGCTCGGCAGACTTAATTGCCGAAGCCAATGCGATCGCCACTGAGCTAGAAACAACAGCTATACCAGATCCCGATGGCAGTGTCAACTGGATCGGCTTAGGTTATGTGCATGAAGCAGAACGATTCCGATTGCAAGTTTTAGGCAACAGTCTTTATGACGGACGCACTGGTGTTGCCTTGTTTCTCGCCGCCCTCACTCAGGTAACTAATGACTCCCGTTCTGGCGATTTGGCATTAAAGGCACTGCAACCGTTGCGTCGGCAAATCCATACTCTGAACTTAGAATCTCGGCAAATTATGGCTCGCCTCATGGGTATTGGTGGCGGGACGGGTTTGGGTTCGATAATTTATGGTTTGGTGAAAGTCAGCCAATTCCTCAAGGATGAGACGCTGTTGCCAGATGCTCAAGCCTTAGCCCAGTGGATGACGCCAGAGTTGATTGCTGCCGATCAAAAGCTAGATATCATGAGCGGAGCAGGCGGAGCCATTCTAGGGCTGTTGTCCCTGCATAGAGTAACAGGGAATGCAATCGTTTTAGAAAAAGCGATCGCCTGTGGAGAGCATTTACTCAAGCATCGAATCAGCTACGAAGGTTCTCCCAAAGCTTGGCAGACCCTAAGCGAAAAGCCCTTAACTGGGTTCTCCCACGGAGCAGCAGGAATTGCCTATGCTTTGCTGCAACTCTACAGTGTGACTCAAAATGTAGTTTACTACGAAGCAGCACTCGAAGGCATCGAGTATGAGCGCAGCGTCTTTAGTGAATCCCATGCCAACTGGCCTGATTTTCGCAGCCTGGAACCCAATCAGCCACCAAGCTTCCCGGTTGTGTGGTGTCATGGTGCAGCCGGGATAGGATTGGGGCGTTTAGGTTGCGTTAGACTTGGGGAAATTCCCTCAATTGAACGCGAGATTGAAATTGCTCTGCAAACCACCCAGAACTATGGATTAGAAGCCAGTGACCACCTGTGCTGTGGCAATTTGGGTCGAATTGAAACCCTGTTAGTCGGGGCGCAATGCTATTCTCGCTCTGATTGGCGTCAAATTGCCCTCCAGAATGCCACAAATGTCATAGCTAAAGCAAAACGAACTGGAGCATACCAAATGTTCGTTAATTTACCTAGTTCAGTATTCCACCCCAGTTTCTTCCGAGGTATAGCGGGAATTGGCTACGAGTTTTTGAGGTTAGCCAGCGATGATTTACCTTCAGTACTGTTGTGGGAATGAGCCTATTCCTTTCCTTTGCGTCCTTTGCGGTAGCCTGTCTTGATAAGTTCAGATCGGCGGGAACCGCCGCTTTGACTTTTCGCTGCGGCAAGCCCTTCTTTACGAGAGGCGATCTGGCATCAGTCTTTTGCGCTAGTCAGCCAGTTGGTTGCTGAAGAGTGAAAACCGCTAATTGAGCGGCGAAAGCACGCTTGAAGGCGGGCCGCGCTTCGCCACGGGCAAGATAGGTAGAGAGATTCGGATAGTCAAAGAGCATACCTGAGTTTTTCAATCTGAGCAGCACTGACACCATCATCAGGTCGCCTGCGCTGAATGCGCCATCAAGCCAGTCGGCATCTCCAAGGTGACTGGAAAGTTCTAAAAGCCGATTACGGACGCGACCTTCGACAACACCCAAGCGCTGCTCGTACCAGGCCCGATCGCGCTCTAATAACGTGGTGATTCCCCAATCAACAATTGGCGGCTCCATCGTGTTAAGTGCGGCAAACATCCATGCGATCGCTCGCGCTCGACTATTCGCATCGTCTGGCAACAGCCCTGTATGACCCTCCGCGATATGAAACACGATCGCCCCCGACTCGAACAGGGCGAGATCGCCTGACTCGTAGGTTGGAATTTGCCCGAAAGGATGAAGCGCAAGGTGCGCGGGTTGCTTCATCTCACTGAACGAAACAAGACGAACGTTGTAAGGTTGACCGACTTCTTCGAGCGCCCAGCGAACGCGCATGTCACGCGCCAGTCCCTTGCCGCCATCAGGCGACCGTTCAAAGGCGGTAATAGTGGGTGTCATTGTCAGGGTCATGGTGATTTCTCCTTTCGATCCAATTTTCTGCTTTGGGTATGTGTTCTGTCCAGCAAGAACAGCAACTCTAGATATCAGTGTCAAAGCTGGCAAAGCACGTCTGCGTAGAATTCGTTTTCCGACAGTCAAAAAGAGTACTAATAAGCTGAAAGAACAACTACAATCTGCTTGACGTTTTAGTTTTTCTACTTCCAGATGTGTAACTTGTAAACTTACTACTGCTGGGTCATTTTGTCATGCTTTAGTCTAAACTCCAATTACGAGGCAGGACTATTTTGCTGAAATCTCCCCTAGTTCTCCCCGATCGCACTTTAATCTTAAAAGTCTAGAAGACTTGAAGCTCTAAGCGCTGTCAGGAACCAGGAGAACAATGCAACTCAAACACAGCCATATTTTCCGCCAAGAAGCACTAGATCGCTTATCTTCACCAGAACAACTGGATCGAGCAATCAATGTGGTCAAGCCTCAAGCTTGGCTGAGTTTATCTGCAATGAGTTTTGTGGTTGCTGTGGCTGGGGTTTGGAGTGTGTTTGGTAAAATTCCCCTCACTGTCACAGGTCAAGGTATCTTGATTAAACCGCACCATGTGGTGGAATTTCAAGCACCTAGTTCCGGGCCGTTACTAACTCTCAAGGTGAAGCCGGGGGATAGTATTAAACAAGGTGATGTACTGGGTATTATCGACCAATCGGTGTTGAAGCAGCAATTACAGCAAGAGCAAATAAAGTTGCAACAATTGCAAACTCAAAATCAAGAAACTGAGAGATTTCAAAAATTGCTAATTGAGCAACAAATCATCACTCTTGGACAGCAGAAAATAGATTTAGAAAATAATCTGCGTCGAGAGCAAAGTGCGCCCAAATTACGCGACCAAACTTTAAGAGCGATCGCCCAAAAACGTCAAAGTATCAATTCTCGCAAACAGCAAATTAACTACTTACTCAAAACCTTACAAGGACGGGTTGATAATCGTCGACAGCTTTTTGAGAATCATGTTATCAGCCAAGACATGGTTGTGCAAGCTGAACAGGAATATTTCAATACTCAAGCAGAACTATCTGAGATTGATGTGCAACTCAAGGATCTAGAAATTCAAGAAACCAATACACAACGAGAATATCTAGAGAATCTTAATAAAATTGACGAAATTAAAACCAAAATAAAAGACCTGAATACTCAAAATACTAAATTACAAGAACAAGACCTCAAGCAAACAATTGACAAAGCCAATCAAATTCGAGAAGTCAAACGCCGAATTGCCCAATTAGAATTGCAATTATCTCAAGAAAGTAGAATCATCAGCAAATATAACGGTCACATTCTCGAACTGAGCGTTGTTCCCGGTCAAATGATGAATCCGGGTACTCGCTTGGGGTCAATCGAAGCTGAACAGCCAAATTCAAAACTGATGAGTCTTGTTTACTTCGCAAATAAAGATGGCAAGCAAATCAAGTCGGGGATGGCTGTACAAGTGACTCCCAGCTTTGCCAAACGCGAACGCGAAGGTGGTATTGTCGGAACCGTTGCAAATATCTCTTCTTTTCCAGTAACTACACAAGATATAACGGCGCTAATTGGTAACAAAGAAATTGCCGCTTCTCTTGCAGGTAAAGGTGAAGGAAAAGTACAAGCCCTTGTGCAACTAGAAGAAAATAATACATCAATTAGTGGCTACAAATGGTCATCTTCTGATGGAGGAGCCGTTAAAATATCCTCTGGCACAACTACTTCTGTTCAAGTCAAAGTTGGAGAAAAAGCACCTATTTCTTACATTATTCCGATGTTACGCTCATGGACTGGGGTTTATTAAATTGGGGATTGGGGAAGGTGGGGCCCGTGCTGGGGATAAGGGGTAATGGAAATTGGGTAGGAGGGAGAGGAAGTTAAAATTTGAAATTTCACCCTCAGAGGCTCAACTTTCACCTTCAGAAGCTCAACTTTCACCTTCAGAAGTTCAACTTTCACCTTCAGAAGCTCAACGTTCACTTTCAAAAGCTCAACGTTCACCTTCAGAAGCTCAACTTTCACCTTCAGAAGCTCAACGTTCACCCTCAGAAGTTCAACGTTCACCTTCAGAAGCTCAACTTTCACCCTCAGAAGTTCAACGTTCACCCTCAGAAGCTCAACTTCCAAGTTTTAATACCATTTCTCTAAAAGCTTAATAGAGCTAATTATTATTAGCCCCCTTTTGATACCAATTCTATGTGAGGCTGCATAGAACAATAAAATAGAGAGCAGGAAAGAATCAAGACTAGAGGTAAACGATGGCACGTCCCTTTAATCTAGAAATAAGCGAGAGTACAGAGTATTTGTCCAAAAGCCTGAAAAATGCTCGCACTGCGATCGACAAAGAACGCTTACAAATGATTTGGTGGCTAAAAACAGGACAAGTTACACAGCATAAGGAATTGAGCCGCATATTGGGTAGAGATGCCTCAACCGTCACACGGTGGTTGCAAAAGTATCGACAAGGGGGATTGGCAAAGTTACTGGAGGTCAACGTTGCACCTGGAGCAATGCCAAAGATTCAAGGAGAGGTTTTATCTGAGTTCAAGGAGAAACTTCAATGTCCACAGGGATTTAGCAGCTATGGACAGATTGTTGAATGGCTAGAGCAGAAATTTAATATACAAGTCAAATATAAAACGGTTTACCGTTGGGTGCGCTATGAACTCAAGGCGACACTAAAAGTGCCTCGACCAGTAAGTAAGGAACAGGATGAACAGGCAGTGAGCCTGTTTAAAAAAACATTCCCTTTGCCTTACTAGCTCTACAAAATTTGCTGGGTAACGGTAAGCGATTGCGTTACTTATGCCAAGATGAAACTCGAATTGGTCTGAAAACCGAAACAGGGCGAGTGATTACGGCTCGCGGTGTGAAACCGAAAGTATCAGTGCAATGGCCACGTGAAGCATTCTGGCTATATGGAGTAGTTGAGCCATTTGTCGGTTGGCAGTTTTATCAGGAGTACGATCATCTTAATAGTGAGACTTTTCAGAAGTTTTTAGATGCCCTCTCATTAGAATTGGGCAAGGATATGGCACTGATTCAAATGGATCGGGCTTGTGCCCATCAAGCGTTAGCATTAATCTGGCCTGACAATCTTATCCCAATATTTCAGCCTGCTCATAGCCCTCAACTGAATCCTATTGAACGATTGTGGCAGCATATTAAACGTCAATGGAAAGGTGAAAATTTTTCTTCTTTGAAGCAGCTACGTCAGCGAGTTCAATTGGAATTGGCTCAAATGTCTTCTGAATTAATCTCCTCTTTGACAAGTTATGATTTCATCCTCGAAGCTCTATTTCATGAAGCTTTATTCTATGCAGCTTCTTAGAGAACTGGTATTAGTCTGGGAATAATAAATAATACTCATCCTGACACTTAGTTAGCTAAGCAGCTTTTTTTAGCTTGATATTAGACATAAATTCGGGTATGAACCATCCTAGATTCCTAAATAATCGCGCGCAAAAACAAAACACTCAGCAACAAAACTTCTCTTTGGTGTTTCTGCATCAGATGCTTAATAGCATACCTGACCCAATTTTTATCAAAGACCGTCAACATCGCTGGGTACTAATCAACGATAGCTACTGTGATTTCCTGGGTCACAGCCGAGAAGAATTAATTGGCAAGTCAGATTATGATTTTTTTCCTCAAACAGAAGCTGATATTTTTTGGGAAAAAGATGAACTAATTTTTACTACAAATATTTTTGAGAAAAATCAGCATATTTGTACTGATGCTGAGGGTAGAACTCATCTCATTTATACAAAAAAGTCTTGCTTTGAAGATGAAACTAGTAATAAATTTTTGGTAGGTAGTATTCGAGACTTTATTTTAGAAGATAAAACTAATAAAGACCGTTGTCTCAGTAATATTATTGATATAACAGAACTAATACAAACTTGTGAGGCACTTCGGGAAACCGTCGAAGAACTGCGCCAACAAAACAAAGAACTAGCAGGAGCTTATCAAACAGCAGAATCAGAACGTCGGCATTACCAGGATTTGACAGATAGTTACTTACTCAAGGATAGCCAACAGCAAGCCAAATTGGGTGAACGTCAACAAATAGAGCAAGATTTATACCGTATTAATGCTGTGCTGCAAGCCCAGCAAGAAGCTTCGATTGACGCAATTTTAATTATTGATGAAAATCGTCAAGTTGCATCATATAATCAGAAATTTTGTCAATTATGGCAAATTCCGCCACAAATTATCCAAACAGGCGACGATCGCCAACTGCTGGGATGGGTACTAGACCAATTAATCAATCCAGAGGAATTTCTGTCTAAAGTGGAGTTTCTTTATCAACATCCACAAGAAAGTATCCGTGATGAAATTTTACTCAAATGTGGAAAAACTTTTGACCGCTATTGTGCGCCTGTATGTAGATATGAAGCCGTAGAAGACTATTACGGTAGGATTTTGTATTTTCGCGACATTACCGAATATAAGCAAGCAGAAACAGAACTGAAAGCTTCACAGCAAAGACTGGCCTTGCTGATTGAACAAACACCTTTAGCCATTATTGAATGGAATACCAACTTTGAAATTCAAACATGGAATCGGGCAGCAGAAAAAATCTTTGGATACAGCCCAGAGGAAATGCTAGGAAATTCTTTTGAGATTATAATTCCGGAAAATGTCAGAAAACACGTCAATGAGATTGCTACTGCCTTATTAACACAAAAAGGAGGCAGTTTTAGTGTTAACGAGAACGTCACTAAAGATGGTAAGACAATGGTCTGTGAGTGGTATAACAACCCCTTAGTAGATGCTGATGGTCAGGTAATTGGCGTTGCTTCGATGGTATTGGATATCACAGAACGCAGACGAGCAAAACAAGCCTTACTAGAGTCAGAAGAACAACTACGACAACAAGCCGAAGAACTCCAACAAGCACTCGACGAACTTCAATGCACCCAAATTCAGTTGATTCAAAGTGAAAAGATGTCGAGCTTGGGTCAATTAGTTGCAGGAGTAGCACACGAAATTAATAACCCAGTGAATTTTATCTATGGTAACCTCAACCCTGCCAATGAATACACCCAAGATTTACTTTCACTTTTGGAACTCTACGAAAAATACTATCCTCAACCCGTGCAAGAAATTCAGAATTTTGTAGAAGCGATCGAACTCGACTTTTTGAAGTTAGATTTGCCGCAAACACTCAACTCCATGAACATTGGTGCAAACAGGATTCGCGAGATTGTACTTTCTCTGCGAACTTTTTCCCGCTTAGATGAAGCTGAAATGAAAGCAGTTGACATCCATGAGGGGATCGATAGTACTTTGATGATTTTGCAAAACCGCTTCAAGGCTAACGACCACCGCCCAAAAATTGAAGTAATCAAAGAATACGGCAAACTACCTTTAGTTGAATGTTACGCTGGGCAGTTAAACCAAGTATTTATGAACATTTTGACAAATGCGATCGATGCTTTAGAACAGCGAGTAGGGAATGGGGAGATTATAAAAAAGCTTCCCACCCCTCCCACACTCTCAATGCCCTGTTTGCCCGTCCCATGCCCAATTCTCAAGATTCGCATTCGTACCGAATTATTGGAGCAAAATCAGGTAACGATTAGAATTGCCGACAACGGATTGGGAATACAAAAAGATGTACAAAAACAGATTTTCGATCCGTTTTTTACTACTAAGCCCATCGGCAAAGGTACGGGAATGGGACTTGCTATCAGCTACCAAATTGTTACAGAAAGACATAGTGGTTCCTTACAATGTATTTCGCAACCAGGACAAGGAGCTGAGTTCATAATTGGAATTCCCTTAAACCAGGGTATATCAATATAATTCGTACTTAATCGGCTAATGTGTAATCGGGAATAGGTGATGGGTAATGGGGAATGGGTAATGGCTAATTGGTAATGGTAAAAAACACAACTGTTCACCTCTTTCCAATTACCAAATACCAATTACCAATTACTAATGTTCACCTTTTAGCAATTACCAATTACCAACTCATTATGAATTAGTAATTTTCTATACCTCTAATTCTTGAGCAGGTTTGATTTGCTCAAGAATTTCCCAGATTTGCTGTAACATTGGCTCTAAACCGATGCGGGTAACTGCTGAAATCAAAAAAACCGGGGCATAGGAGAGATGATTTAGTTGGGTAGCTAATGCCTCCAAATCGACAGTTTCGCGATCGACTGCATCAACTTTATTCAACGCCACAATTTGCGATCGCTCTGCTAAACCTCTTCCATAAGCTTTTAATTCTTGTTGAATTGTATTATAATCTCTAACCACATCATCACTAGTGGCATCAATTAAGTGCAGTAGCACCCGTGTGCGCTCGATATGACGCAAAAAATCGTGTCCTAGTCCAGCCCCTTGGGCAGCTCCTTCTATTAATCCGGGAATGTCAGCGAAAACAGTACCATCGCCAGTAGGTTTTCTGACTACACCCAAATTAGGGATCAAGGTAGTGAACGGGTAGTCTGCAATTTTTGGGCGTGCGGCTGATAAAGATGAAATTAAAGTCGATTTACCAGCATTTGGTAAGCCAATAATCCCGACTTCTGCCAAAAGTTTCAACTCCAGACGTAACTGCTTTATTTCTCCTGGTAATCCTGGGAGAGCGTATTCGGGGGCACGGTTACGGTTGCTTAAAAAATGCTGATTTCCCAGTCCACCTTTACCACCTTGAGCAACAAGCAAAGTTTGCTGAGGCTCAATTAAATCGCCTAACAATTCGCTTGTTTCGGCATTATAAACGGCTGTACCACAGGGAACTTCAACTATCAAATCTTTGCCATTAGCCCCAGTACAATTATTTGGGCCTCCACGAGTACCGTTTTCGCCTTGAAAGCGATGATTGTATCTGAAGTCCAGCAACGTTTGCAGGTTTTGCTCGGCAACAAAAATTACCGAACCACCTCGCCCTCCGTTCCCACCAGAGGGGCCACCAGCCGGCACGTACTTCTCGCGCCGGAAGGCGACAATACCATCGCCGCCCTTGCCAGCTGCAACTTCAATTTCTGCTTGGTCGATAAATTGCATAGTTAGTCATTAGTCATTAGTCATTAATCACTTGTACTGAGCGACTTGTGCCGAGCAAAGCCGAGGTAAGCCGTTGGCGCAGCCTCTCGTAGAGAAGTATTGGTCATTTGGAATATTGCCAATTGATAAACCCGTAATTCTTGAAACCTCCTACTTGAGATTATGCTACCTAAGTTAATGACTAATGACCAATGACTAAATATATGGTGAAATATCTTCACCGCATTTATCTGCCAAATAGGAGAGAGCGCGGAAACGCAAGCCTACCAGTTGTTCATATAATGGGTTAATTTTACACATCGGAGGTATATGCACAATCTTACGTTTAAACAGGGTGACATCGCGTTCAAAGGGGCACTGGGAGGGAATCATTTTACACAAAAAGCGGGCTACTCTTGGGTCTTGGATATCTAATCGATCGAGCCAGTCGCGCACATGATGTAGTGCATGAATTTGGCGTTTTGTAAGCCCAGTTGCAGGGATGGCGGGGGTAATTTGCTGTGGATGTTCTAGGGTATAACGCAGGGCTTGGAGTAAACTCTCTGGCTGTTCTAAAGCTTGGCAAAACTGTTGCAGAACTCCATCTTCACTGGGAGAATAAGTACCATCTGCGATCGCTACCATCACCGCTGTCCTTAAGAAATTTTCTGCTGCTGTACCTTTACCCAACACTGCGGCTAATTCCTCAGGCGTAATAATCTCTAGTGAGTCCCATTGAATCTTAGGAGCTAATTCATGTTTAGTGATACTGGCAATTATTTGCTGTTCCTGCTCATCAAAATTACCATCAGCCCAAGCAATGGTAAGCAGTCCACGTAACCAAGCGGCAATTTGTTCGCTGCTGTAAGGGGATTGAACGGTACTTGTCATAAACTCACGCTTCACGGTTTCCTCGATTAATACTAAGCTACCTTGAAGATGGCTAAACTGTTATGCGGTTTTGCTTTAATGTTCATAGTATAGACGGTTATTTTTGTAGCCATTTTTCAGAGCAAAATCAAAATATACAAATTCGGTTTAATTTCTGAATAAATCCGTACAGCTCTAATTCTTTACTTTTGTATTCCCTATCTATACGAGTAATTTTAAAAAGTCAGATACTAGTCCTAGATGAAGGGATTGTCGATAGTAACATAAATCGAGTGGGTGGCTAAAGAACTATGCATTTCATCAATGTCATGAAAGCGGGATAAGAGATTAGCTTTGCAACGCCATTGCGGCTGACGAAGCTGATGCAGGAGTTTCGAGCTATCTTGCTCTATATGTGCATATTTGTCTAAAGCAATTTTTACTTCTGCTAAAAGTACTTGCTCATCCACCAAGCCTCCCACCCCAAAAGCATTAATCAGCCCCAACAAATTATTGTTGAAAAAGTAGTAACCCAAGCGTTCGTCAGCAGCAACAGCATTTTTACACACTGTATGGCTTCTGTTGCTAAAGCCAGGGAGGATGCTATCTAAATGTTCCCGAAAAGCTGGGTGACAATAATAATCTTGATTATCACGGAAAAAGAAGCGGTAAGGATAACCATCTTGTAGTTGTAAAACACTATTTTGTTGATGCGCTTCTAAGCCTATGCCATAGGTGAAGTAAAGCCAAAGAATCGGCTCTAAGGAAATTGTTAGGTAACGGCGAAACCAATCGCGGCTAACCTCATTTGTGGTACGTTGTTCGCGCTCTGCGAGTAAGTTGATAATATTTGTCAAGCGCGAACCATGATTAAACATAGCATCTTGACATAGGGATATTAAACAAGTTGCATCAGTGGCAGGATTGGCTGGGAAAACATTTTCTCGCAATAGCGAAGCGAAGCCACTACTTGGTTCGCCGTCTATTTTCAAAGTGATGTAGGCAGGCTCTCGGATAATATGAAATTGTGGGAAGCGATCGCTTAGTTGGTTACCAACTTCAGTATTCAACAATTGATAAAGTTCTACCGCTCGTTTTAACTCTTTATACGAGATAGCCCGCATCGAGTTAGTAATCTTAACGTTTAAAGACAGCTTGAGCATGAACCTTGCATCAGGATGATAAACAGTGCGAATTGAAGAAGTAGGCATAAAAGCTCGCCCCTGTAACCCCAAATCTTGCAGTAATCCTTGATTTAGTAGCTGCTGCACTACTGCTTGATGGCAGAGAAAATTTGCCTGCCAAGGATGCATCGGTAACAAAGCATATTCATCTTGGCGGCAGTAGTTAATTTTGAAATTTTCATCCACCCAGGTATCTGCCAATAGTTCTGCTTTAATTAGTTCTATAGCTGTTTGTGGCAATGCTGAACCAGACTGCACTATCGACTGATGGGCGCGAAAGTAGTGCAGAGGAAAACGTCCTTTCAATTCTGGAGAATAAGTAGCTAATTCATTCTGTGTAAAACCTTGATGGCTTTTTGGTGTTGGGTGTAAAGGATGCCCAAAAACTAGTGCTTGTTCGGTTTCAATAAAATTACTTTTGAAAGCATAAAGAATATCAGCATCCTGTCGCCGCTGCCGAACAAACTGTTCTATATTCCAACAGCTTTGTACTACTCGCCGTAGCAATTCGTCCTCATGCCCATTGCCACCATCAGCCGATGCCAATTCTTTTGTCAGCAGAGCAATTAAGGTAATGTAATCAACTTCTAAAAGAGCAGTTTTTCCTACTACCTGATAATAAATTGGAAAGTAAAATAAATGGCGTCCAGTTAGTGAATAATAGCGTAAACCAGCCAATATTTGGATATTTTGACGCTCTAAGTAACAGCAGATTAATACCTCAGCTTTGGTACGAGTAAATACCTCATTTATGGCATTGTCTATTACTTGAGTATTGGCTTTTATACTTTTGCCCGTCCCAGTTTCTCGCAGGTAACAATTAAAAAAGCTTTGAATTGTTGCTTGTTCAGCAATTTCTTTTTCAGTACGATTTGTAATTAATTGTGGCATTGCAGCAGTAATAATGGTTTGCTTTATCACTTCAATTGTGGCTGTAATTAATTAAGGATTTTTGAGTCCATAACTAATACCAATTGAAAAAAATTTGCGATAAATATATTCTGATACAGAAGTATCACCTTGCAAACCAATATTTAGACATAACTAATATCGCTCCATGACTCTCTCTAAGAGAATATTCTGGAATCCCTGTTGCAAAATAGTTTACGCAAGAATCAATATTTTAGGTTTTATATAAAATTTAATGCCCAAACCTCTAACTTTACGTAGGTTTAGTGATTTTGTATTTGATTTTTCTTCACTCGGAGTCATAAAACAGTAATCTGATGTTTGGCTGAACGCTTAAAAGGACAAGGGGAGGGAGAAACAAAAACACAAGTCACTAACGCTCTTGCGAACGGGGGAAAGACTTGTTGCAAGTTCTCCCAAGAATCATCTTGTCACCTTGTCCTCTTCGATGACTGCTCCCCAGTCCCTTTTAGACAATTCCTCCATCCTGCTGCGATCGCAATTGTGTTTCTGGCTGAATTGAACCAGCAGGCAAAGCTCTATGTCCATCCGAAGTTCCATTTGGAGAATCTGGAGGATTTGAGCCTCCGCCTCGCCGACGAGAAAATATCGCTTCAGCCAAACTCTTAACCAGAATATAGAGAATTGGCACTAAGAACAAACTCAAGAATGTCGAAAGCAGTAGCCCCCCAAACAGTGCTGTCCCCAAAGACCAACGGCTACTTGCTCCAGCTCCTTCAGAAATCACCAAGGGCAAAAATCCTAGCAGCGCTGCAAAGGAAGTCATTAAAATCGGTCGCAAACGTTCTTGTCCAGCTTTTACCGCTGCCCGCGTGTAGCTCATGCCCTGCTCGTGCAGCTGATTGGCAAATTCCACAACTAAAATCGCGTTCTTGGCGGCTAGACCAATTAAAGTCACTAGACCTACCTGGCAATAAATATCATCTACTACTTTGGGAAACAGGCTACCTGCCATGAAAATATTCGATCGCAACCAAATCGCTGTCATTGCTCCCAAAACTGCCAGGGGAACCGTCAACAAAATGATAATTGGGTCAATGTAGCTTTCATACTGAGCTGACAGCACCAAAAATACAATCGCGATCGCTAAAGCAAAAATCAGTCCGGTAGCTCCTCCAGATGTCTTTTCTTGGAGATAAGTCCCTGTCCACTCGTAGCCAAATCCTTGGGGTAAAACCTCTGCTGCTAGTTGCTCCATCGCTTTAATCGCTTGTCCAGAACTCGCACCAGGAGCAGGAGCGCCTTGGACTTTGATTGAGCGATACAAGTTATAATGCGAGATTGTTTTCGGCCCCACAAAGGGATTAACTTTTACCAAATTACTCAAGGGAATCATCACCCCAGTTGATGAGCGAACATATAACTTGCCAATATCATCAGGATTTGACCGGAAAACTCCATCTGCTTGGACATATACCCGGTACTGTCGCTGTCCTTGAACAAAGTCATTCACATATTGTGACCCCAAGTAAGATTGCAATGCCCCAAAGACATCATTAATCTCCACATTCAGAGCTTTGGCTTGATTGCGGTTTACCTGGATTTCAAATTGGGGAGTGTCTGCGGTGAACTGAGTAAAGACTCGTTGGAGAGCAGGGTTTTTATTTGCTGCGGCAATGAACTTTTGAGTGGTATCAACCAAAGTTTCAATTGGCGCACTGCCCGTGCGGTCTTGAATGATAAACTCAAAACCACCCGTAGTACTTAACCCTCTAACTGGAGGAGCATTTACAGCGATCGCTCTAGCTTCGGTAATTGTAGACAGCTTTTTGTTTAGCCCCTGAAGTATGCCATAAACAGATTGAGATTGTTCGGCTCTCTCTTTCCAAGGTTTCAAGTTAGCGAAGGCAATGCCTAAATTAGAAGCGTTGCCATCGAAACCAAAACCACTAATCATAAAACTAGCTCTCACTTGGGGAAGCGCTGTAATTTCCTTGACAACCTGGTTCATCACGGATTCTGTGTATCTCAAAGAAACCCCGTCAGGCCCTTGGACAATTACAAAGAAGTAGCCTTGGTCTTCCTCTGGAATAAATCCGGTAGGCACTGTTTTGTACATGAAAACCGTTGCCAGTAAACCAGCGATAAAAACTCCAATTACAACTGTCTTGATATGGGTAAGATAGCTCACAAACCTGACGTAGCGGCGCGTGAACCAGCCAAATCCTCGATTAAACTGTGTAAAAAACCAGCCTAAAGGCCCGCGTGGAGTCCGAGCTGGGCGCATCAGGATCGCTGCCATACTGGGAGAGAAGCTTAAAGCATTGAAAGTCGAAATTCCAATCGAACAAGCAATGGTTAAGGCAAATTGTTTATAGACAATCCCAGTAGTGCCCGGAATGAATGCAACTGGAATGAATACTGCCATCAGTACAAGTGAAGTAGCAATGATTGCTCCCGTCAACTCTTTCATCGCTTCCACTGCTGCATCAAACGGCTTCAAGCCCTGTTCCAGTTTGACTGCAACAGCTTCCACCACAATGATTGCATCATCAACGACAATACCGATCGCCAGAACGAAACCAAATAAAGTCAGTGTATTAATTTGAAATCCTAAAACCAAAAGAGCCGCACATGTCCCAATCAAGGACACGGGGATCGCAACAGTGGGAATGATTGTGGTGCGCCAGTCTTGCAAAAAAATAAAAATTACCAAGACCACTAGCACAATCGCCTCAACTAGGGTGTGTAGCACCTCTTCTAAAGAAATTTCCACAAATGGCGTCGTATCAAATGCCAACTCGGCTTTAAGTCCTGGTGGAAAACTCTTTGCTAGCGTTGCGATTTGTTCTTCAACAGCATGAGCAACTTGCAAGGCATTACTGCCTGGAAGTTGATATATTCCTAAACCCACAGCAGGCTTGGGAGCATCTCCTGGGATAGTAAATTTGGCATCAGCAAGATAGTTCTCTGCTCCTAGCTCAACTCGACCGACATCTTTGACTTTAACTAGGGTGTTAGTGTTAGCAGTGCCACTTTGACCCACCTTCAACACCATCTCCTCAAATTCAGCCGCATCTTTGAATCGACTACTTGCTCGTAAAGCAAATTCAAAGCTTTGATTATCTGGTGCTGGTTCCTTACCAATTGCCCCTGCACCCACCTGAATATTTTGTTCTTGCAGGGCAGTTGTCACATCTTGAGGAGTTAGTTGATGTTGAGCAAGCTTGTTAGGATCGAGCCAAAGACGCATTGCATATTTGCGTTCTCCAAAAATAGTGGCTTTTCCTACACCAGGAATTCGTTTAATCTGGTCGAGAATAAATAGGTCAACATAATTACTAATAAAAATGTTGTCATATTCATTATTATCTGAGAAGAACCCAAAAACTAGAAGCAGACTACTTGATGCCGTTTCAACAGTCACACCAGTTCGTTGAACGGTATCCGGCAATTGAGGATCGGAGAGAGCTTCTTTATTTTGAACGTTTACTTGAGCAATATCGCTATTAACATTAGTTGGGAAGGAAACAGTTATATTGCTTGAACCATCATTACCCGTATTAGAAGATATATAAGATACATCTTTAACCCCATTAATTTGTCGCTCAATAATGTTAGTAACAGTGCTTTCTGTTGTTTGAGCATCTGCACCAATATTATTCGAGCTAACAGTGATTTGCACCGGGGCCAGATCTGGTAGCTGAGAAATCGGCAGGATAGGAATACAAATGCTTCCTAGCAGCAAAATGATGAATGTACAGACAGTAGTCAGAACTGGGCGTCTGATAAAAGTGTTGACAAACATAGGCTAGGGATTGGGATTGGGGGCTGGGGATTGGGGAATAGGGGCTGGGGAATGGCAAGCAGAGAGTAGAAGAATTGCAGCAAGTATTTCTCCAGAACTTTGCACCTGGAGCATATTGTGCCCAATTCTCAGTCCCCAATTTCCAGTCTTCAATCCCCGATCCCCAATCCCTGACTCATTAAAAGTTTTTATCGCAAACTCTCTCAAAAGTCCAAGATATACTGCTATAACCAAAAAGAATAAATAAAAACTATTAAACAGCATGGATGCAGATTTACGCTTGCTTCGTTACTTTGTTGCCGTGGCTGAAGAGTTGAACTTCACCCGTGCTGCTGAACGGTTATATATCTCACAACCAGCATTATCTAAGCAAATTCGCCAACTAGAGCGGGAATTGGGCATTGAATTACTGCGCCGTAATAGTCGAGAAGTGAAACTGACTGCTGCTGGTGAAGCACTCTTGCCTTTAGCCGCAGGACTAATCGGAGATTGGCAGTTTACTTTATTAAAGCTGCGAGAAGTAGCAGCAAGGGAAACGCAGACATTGCGGGTTGGTTTTATTTGTCGGATTGGCAATGAATTAACAAAATCTATCCTTTCACGCTTTCAAGCCCTACAACCAGGATGGAAGGTGGCGATTCGTTTCTTTGAGTTCTCAGATCCTACGGCTGGACTACTCTCTGGCAATACTGATGTTGCTTTATTATGGTTACCAGTTCCCAAACAAGAAAAATTATTCACTGAAATATTATTGGTTGAGCCAAGATGGGTTGCTTTATCATCTGAGCATCCACTGGCGCAGCGCGAAGTCTTGCAGATAGCTGATTTGGTTAATGAACCGTTTATTACAGTGCCCGCTGAAACAGGAATATGGCGAGATTACTGGTTAGCAAAAAATGAGCGTGACGGACATCCAATCATTTTTGGCACGGAAGTAAATAATACTAATGAAGCAATGGAGGCGGTGATTAATAATCAAGGAATAGCACTAGTTTCGGAAAGCAGCACACAAGTTTACACGTTGTCCGGGCAAACTTTCCGCCGAGTTGAGGATGTCAGCCCCAGTGTGCTAGCTGTGGCGTGGCGACGAGATTCTTTAAACAGCGTAGTTCAAGACTTTGTGCAAGCTTGTCTTGATGTGAGTCAGCCGAGTAGCTGACTGATGACTGTTGAGTGTAAGCAGGGGGATATTTTTATTCGTCAGTCCCAAAAGAGAAGTCACTATGATGTCCGGTAAATAACCCGTAATATGTCCTAAGCGATTTAAACGACGCAATCACAACGTTTTTGGGATTGCTTCCCTACGATCGCAATGACGGTTATTTGAGTGATATCAAGTTCGGCTAATTACTTACAATATGTTGGTGTTGCTGGTAATTGGTAATAGGTCATTGGGAATTGGGGAAGAGGGAAAAGTTAAACTGTATTTTTATTCCCCATTACCCATTATCCATTACCAACCCTCACAGATATCATAAGTATTCAACTGGACATGATATGAACATGATATCACTAGCATTGGCTTAGGGCGCTGGTGACTTCTTAAAAGTCCTCTTCGATGACTTGCTTTTTTAATTTGTATGTGATACGTTCTGTTTTTATAAACTACACTTACCCGACCGAATTATCGTATTTTAATTAATTAATACTATAGCTCAATGGGCAATTAAGACGAGAGTGCTGGAGTTTAATTCTAGACTTTCATTCTTATCTAGGTAATTAAGAATCAAGGATGGCAAGCACTTGTCACACCTAACTGTGATGAAATTACCAAACTTCAGAAGACGCTAAGGAATTTAATACATGACCAAAGTTCTCATTCTCGACGCCAACCAACAACCGTTATACCCAGTACGTATCAGCCGTGCTAGGCTGCTATTGTCACAAGGTAAAGCTGCCGTATTCCAGCGATATCCGTTTACTATCATTCTCAAGGAGCCGTTTTCTCATTTAAAACTTGAGCAACTTGGGTTCAAAATTCACCCTAATATTAAAAATAAAAAGTAAAAATATAGTACTACGATCGCCAAAAGTAAAAAATTTCGTCATTAGCTTGGCACAATAAAACGAAAGTATTTAAATAAAGATTAAGTAAGCAACGACGTATTATTGATGCCGACTTACTTAAATTAATGAGGAATATAGATGACGAACGATACTATTTTAGAACCATTACCAGAAGACCAATGGTTTATTGAAAGCCCAGAACTGCGTTCGCGCTTCGCGTTGCCGCAGGCATCGCTCGTAGCAACAGTACGTAAAATTACGGAAGGTGCTATTGGTGTTAGTACACAAACTCTGGCTATATTAGAACCCTATTTTCAAGAGCTACTTGCCCAACAGCAATGGTTACCATCTTTTCGCTGTGGATATTCCAATGCTCCCTGCAAAGAGGAGGATAAAGAATATGCCCAACTACGATAGACCGCAACCCCCTGTATTCGAGCAAGTTGAAGATGAACGTCTGCATCGCAAGCAACGCCTCGCCGCCGCTTTTCGCTTGTTTTGTCGCTTCGGCTTCTGTGAAGGCATTGCAGGTCATATTACAGTACGCGATCCGGAGTTTACAGATCATTTCTGGATCAATCCATTGGGCACATACTTCGGTCATATCAAAGTTTCTGACCTGATCTTGGTTAATAAAGAAGGTGAGGTGGTGAAAGGCGATGCTCAGGTCAATCAAGCTGCCTTCGTTATCCATTCTCAGATTCATGAGGCTCGACCTGATGTGATTGCAGCTGCACACGCTCATTCAATTTATGGCAAAGCTTGGTCGAGTTTGGGTCGTCTGCTTGACCCTTTGACTCAAGATTCTTGTGCCTTTTATGAAGACCATGCTTTATTTGATGAAGATTATACAGGAGTATTAGATACCTGTGAAGGCAAGCGACTTGCACAAGCTTTAAGGGAAAATAAAGCTATCATCCTGCGTAACCACGGCATTTTAACTGTGGGACATACCGTAGATGAAGCCGCTTTCTGGTACATTAGCCTTGAGCGATCGTGCCAAGCGCAATTGTTGGCAGAAGCCGCAGGTAGACCCAGTATTATTCAACACGAAACAGCCCGTTTAACACACACTCAAGTGGGAGCGCCTACAAGTGGGTGGTTTAGCTTCCAGCCACTTTACGAAAGGATTGTGCGGGAAGAACCTGATTTGCTCGATTAGGATTGTATTTTTCGAGTTGTGTTGTAAAAACGAGTAGGGAGTTGAAAAAGGAGACATTATTACTCAAATGAAATTTGTTGCTCAAATCTTCAGTATTACTGCCTAATTTGTTCTAATTTATCTAGAATTTTTCTCCTCAACAAGTTTTTGCAACACAACCTTAAATAATCTGTTATATAAAAGTGATAATTGATTAACTTTTTCAAGTGTGGGCAAAACCACCCGGATACAGCAGTTATTACGAGTTTTTAAACAGTCAAAAATATTTCTTACCTACGTAGAAGGAGGCAATATAGAAAGAGTTATTGATATATACTACGGTAAACATATAGGTTTATAGTATTTATAGCTCGGAGAAATTATTTTGATGATTAGTTTAATTTTTCGCCCCTTGATTAGAAAGTGGATATCATCGATCCAATTGAGAAATATCCTATTTAAGAACCAACAAAAATTATTCTCTTGCTCTATACCAATTGCCGGAGCTTTCGTTACAGGGTTATGTTTGAGTTTGCTGTTTGCTGCCTGCTCATCAATACCAACAGTTACTTCTCCTACTGCCAGTACTACCTCTGTATCCGTAACTAATTCTACTAACAATAAAGCAACAGTAGTAAAATTTGGTTATCAAAAATCAAATATTTTACTCAGAACCAAGGGTGTTTTAGAAAAGCGTTTAGCACCAGAAGGTATAACTGTACAGTGGACTGAATTTCAAGCAGGGCCCCAACTTCTAGAAGCAATGAATGTCGGTAGTATTGATATCGGTCCTGTAGGAGAATCACCACCAATATTTGCTCAAGCAGCAGGAGCATCACTAATTTATCTTGTTGGTACTGCTGCTACTCCAGCCAGTTCAGCAATTCTTGTTTCTCAGAATTCATCAATTCAAAAACTTACTGACCTCAAAGGTAAAAAAATTGCTTTTCAAAAAGGATCTAGCGCTCACTTATTGTTAGTCCAAGCTTTAGAAAAAGCAGGATTGAAATATACTGACATTGAACCTAAATATTTGGCACCAGCCGATGCCCGTGCTGCATTTGTTAAAGGTAGTGTAGATGCCTGGGTGATTTGGGATCCCTTCTATGCAGCAGCTCAAGAGGCAACTAAAGCAAGAGTTTTGATTGATGGTACAGGAATTAATAAACAGGGAGGATATTATTTAATGAGCCGCAAATTTGTTACTGAAAATTCTCAAACGGTAAAAGCAATACTAGAGGAAATTAAAAATTTAGAAGAATGGTCTAAACAGAATAGAGAAGAAGTTGCAAAAACTCTAGCACCTGCATTAGGAATTGACCTAGAAACGATGAGAAAAGCAGTTAACAGGCGGACTTTTGGTCTTGTAGCAATTGATGATAATCTGATAAATTTACAACAAGGTGTTGCAGATATCTATTATAAATTGAAGTTAATTCCCAAACAGGTGAATGTGAAGGATGCTGTATTGACAAAAGAACAATATGCTGCATTTTTACCAAAAAAATAGTCTAGAATCAGGAATAAGAATTCAGAAGTCAGAAGTTAGAATATCAAAAAAATCTAACTTTTAAATTACCTTTTTTTGTGGTAAATCATGCCAAACCCACAATTATAAATTATCAATACCAGTTACTTCATTTGAGGAGCCACTCCGCCTTTGTTGGTTCTAATAGTTGTAGGAAGTAGCGTGAAACCCCAAGACTGCATCGGCTCCTTCTGAGTTCTGAATTATGACTGAAAAAACAACTGACAATTTTGAAATTTGGAATCGGGGAATTAATTATGACTAATCCCATAGAATTACTGCGATCGCGTTACGGTGAAATTCCTTTCAATCTGGAAATTGCCTGGAATGATTCTCTGACATCACTATTATCTCACCGTTCGATTCGTGCTTATCTATCCGACCCATTACCAGCAGGAACCCTGGAGTTGCTAGTTGCAACCGCTCAATCTGCATCTACTTCCTCGAATTTGCAAACTTGGAGTGTAGTAGCAGTCGAAAATCAACAACGCAAAGATGAGTTATCCAAGCTAGCAGGGGATCAAGCACACATTCGACAAGCACCTTTATTTTTAGTGTGGTTAGCAGATTTAGCGCGTCTAACTCATGTTGCTGACAGTCGCGGCATATCTCATGACGGTTTGGAATATTTGGAAATGTTTGTCATGTCAACAGTTGATGCTACATTAGCGGCGCAAAATGCCACAGTAGCAGCTGAGTCCCTGGGTTTGGGAACAGTATATATCGGTGGAATCCGCAACCGCCCCCAAGAGGTAGCAGAAATATTGAATTTGCCTGACTCTGTTTATGCTGTATTTGGGTTGTGTGTAGGCTATGCAAATCCAGAAGTGGCTGCTGCAATTAAACCACGGTTACCACAATCAGCTGTGCTACACCGCGAAACTTATAAATTGGCAGAACAAGACGAAGCGATCGCTCACTACAACGAGATCGTCAAAGAGTTCTATACTGAACAAAAGATGAATGTCGCTGGCGATTGGTCAGAACACTCAGCCGGACGCGTCGCAACTGTCGAGTCATTGAGAGGACGCGATCGCTTGCGGGAAGTTCTAAATAACTTGGGCTTCAAGTTACTGTAAACAAAAAACATCAAAATTATGGATTTGCAACTCCGTGGCAAAGTCGCCTTAGTAACAGCTGCTAGTAAAGGTTTAGGCAAAGCTACAGCAAGGCAATTTGCCCGTGAGGGTGCAAAAGTTGCTATTTGCGCCCGCAGTGAGTTAATTGACAAAACTGCTGCGGAGATTGCCAACGAAACAGGTACGCAAGTGCTATCTCTGCGTGCAGATGTTACCAGTCAAGCAGATATTGAGCGGACAATCGATACCACAGTAGAAAAATTAGGCGGGTTGGATATCCTCGTTACTAACGCCGGAGGCCCACCTGCTGGCACTTTTGATGATATCGATTTAGCAACTTGGGAAACTTCACTCAATTTAACTTTACTAAGTGCAATCCGCTTAGCAAAATACGCTTTACCTCACTTACGCCAGTCAACAGCAGCAGCAATTCTAACCATCACTTCAACCTCAACCAAACAACCAGTTCAAAATCTTGTATTGTCTAATTCCCTTCGCTTAGCTGTGATTGGTTTAACTAAAACTCTCAGCCAAGAACTGGGTAACGATAAAATTCGCGTCAACAGCATTTTACCAGGTTGGACATATACAGAACGAGTCGAAGAATTAATCAATGCCCAGATTACTAAAACTGGTGAAACAAAAGAAGCAGAAATTGCCAAAATCAATGCAAAAGTTCCTTTAGGCCGCATGGGGACACCAGAAGAGTTTGCCAATGTTGCGGTATTTTTGAGTTCACCAGCAGCCTCATTTGTAAATGGAGTCATGCTGCAAGTAGATGGCGGAATTATTCAAGGAACATTTTAAGGTGTTGTCAAAATATTGAATCGTTCCTTGGCGATCGCGATCGTCGATCGCAATTTCTCTAAATTTTCCTGTTGTGTACTCTGCAATCACACTGCGCCAAAATTTTTGAGCGACTGTATTTGTGTTAATTTGATAAATCTCCCACTTACCACAAAATCGGTCGAAGACTTGATAAGCAACCAACTTACCAATTCCTTGTTGCCTGTATTTTCGTAAAATAAAAAACTCTGCCATAGAATATTGACTGTCTGGAATATATGTGAACTGATTCACTAAAACAAATCCAGCAAGCTTTCCACCTACTCGCACAATGAACGGATAGCGATCGCCTTCGATCCAGTAATAATCTAAATATGGGTATCCAAAATAACCATGCTCGTTGAGGTCTTGATTTTCAAATTCTGAAAAGTCATACTGATAAAGCTCCATCATCTGTTGGATGAGTGGTTTGTCATTAATCGAAGCAGATAGCACCTTTATATACATAATCAATCAAGCAAAAACAATATTTCTTAATCGGATTCAAAACTAGTCACCGAAGCGTTTGAGACTTTTGTTGGTGTCAGCCGTAGTGATTGGTTTGCAATTGGACACGATATCAAAGCCTCTATCTGCAATAATAGTGATAGTACTTCAAGAAACAATATTTTCCTGCTATAACCTGGAAACAACATTTTCTCTGATGTTTTGGCTTACCTTGACATCAATCCCCAACTGTGCATTTATTTAGATTTTACTCAATTGAAAACAGCAATATCGCAATAACTCAAATATTCTTAATAGTAATTACTTGACTAAAATCAAGTTTAATTATAAATTTTTGAATGGTGAAATATCTAATATCTTGTATTTTTGATTAAGCCTGTGTATATTAAGTTGCACTGAGAAAGAGAATAGCATAAATTAAGAGAAAATCTACATGCACAACCACAAATTGTTTAATGCAAACATCGACAACCATCGGGTTCTCTTAACTCCCAAAGAAATTAAATCAAGGTTACCATTAACTCAATTAGCCGAACAAACAGTTTTAAGTTATAGAGAAGAAATAGAAGGGATTTTGGATTTTCGCGATCGCCGAAAATTCATAGTAGTTGGCCCCTGTTCGATCCACGATCCCAAAGCAGCGATCGAATATTCCCAAAGATTGAAATCATTAGCAGAGCGAGTCCAAGATAAGCTGCTACTAATTATGCGAGTCTACTTTGAAAAACCCAGAACAACCGTAGGCTGGAAAGGATTAATTAATGACCCAGACATGGATGATTCTTTTCATGTAGAAAATGGTTTATTAATTGCACGCGAACTGTTATTAAAAATTACAGAATTGGGACTACCTGCTGCCACAGAAGCGCTAGATCCAATTATCCCTCAATATATTAGCGAACTGATTACATGGTCTGCCATTGGGGCGCGCACAACCGAATCACAAACTCATCGCGAAATGGCCAGCGGACTTTCTATGCCTGTGGGTTTTAAAAACGGTACTGACGGCAATATTCAAGTAGCTTTGAATGCCCTACAATCAGCTGGAAACCCTCATAATTTTCTAGGAATTAATCAAAACGGACAAGTCAGCGTATTTCAAACCAAAGGTAATGCCTATGGTCACGTTATTTTAAGAGGTGGTAGTCAGCCCAACTTTGATCCAGTCAGCGTCAGCCTCGTAGAAAAGAAATTAAAAGAGGCAAATTTACCACCAAGAATTGTCATCGATTGTAGCCACGGCAATACAAATAAAGACTACAAACTACAGTCTGCTGTCTTAGAAAATGTTATTGAGCAAATATTGGATGGCAATACATCAATAGTTGGCATGATGCTCGAATCAAATTTATATGAAGGTAATCAACCAATTACTGGTAAAAAAGAAGAATTAAGATATGGTGTTTCTGTAACTGACAAATGTATTAACTGGGAAGAAACAGAGAAAATTATTTTGGCTGCTCACAAAAAACTTAAGTGACTTGTTCGGGAGACTAAAATATCATATTGAGTATTTCAAAATTGTCTTATTAAGGAAAAGAGGGATGTGAGAGATAAAAAAGTATTTTTATTGTCTCTTACATCCCCTTTAGATACCTCGTAATCCAATGGGTTGTAATTTTTTCTACTCAGATTAAACAACCACAAAATTTGTGTTGGTTAATGACAAACCAGCAGTAAGTTGTGCAAATTGGACCTTGGCAAACGCACCTCCACTACCATCCTGGTCAAAGAATAATCCACCCGTAGCCGAATTATAAATAAACCTTTGAGTGCCAGTGGTTGCAGATGCTCCGATTGTAAATTGACTAGCTTTTAAGACACCTGCCGATAAACCGCCACCAAAACCAGCAGCTGATACCCGAATCACTTCATTAGTGGTATTGAAATCAAAAATTCTATCAACACCTTCATTAAAACTATTGAAAACAAAGGTATCAATACCGCCTCCTCCATAAAGGCTATCATTACTTTTGCCACCTGTAAGGGTATCATTGCCATTACCACCTTTGAGGGTGTTCTTACCAGTGGCATTAGAAGCTATGAGAGTATCATTACCATCGCCACCATCTAAAAGATTACTGCCTGTCGAACCGCTAGCACTCAAGTTATCGTTACCTACACCACCGCTGAGGGTGTTATTGCCAGAAGAGCGAGAATCGTATGTGTTGGAAAGGTTGCGAGGCTCATACGGGTTGTCGTCGGGAGTGTACTCGTAGTAACCAGAAATGGAGAGAGAATCATTGCCATCCCCTCCAGAAAGCAGGTTATTACCTGTTGAACCGCTAGCACTCAAGGTATCATCACCAACACCACCGTTAAGGGTGTTATTTCCTGAAGAGCGAGAGTTGTATTCGTCGTAGCCATCTCCGTTGTAGTACCCAGAAATAGTCAGAGAATCATTACCATCATCTCCAGAAAGCAGGTTATTACCTGTTGAACCACTAGCACTCAAGTTATCGTTACCAGCACCACCGTTGAGAGTGTTTTTTCCTAGTGAGAGAGAGTCGTATATATTGTTGGCATATACAAAGGTATAGTAACCAGAGATAGAGAGAGAATCATTGTCATTGCCTCCGGAGAGCAGGTTATCGCCTGTTGAACCACTAGCACTCAAGGTATCATCACCAGCACCACCATTGAGGGTGTTTTTGCCAGACAAGCGAGAGTCGTACACCTCATCTCCGTAGCCAGAGATGGAAAGAGTATCATTATCATTGCCACCATCAAGCAGGTTATTACCTGCACCACCCCGCAGCAAGTCGTCACCACTTAAGCCCTCGATTTTGTCGTTACCCCCTTGACCATTGATTACATCATTTGAGTTATCTAAACCCTTAATGTTGTTGGCAAGGTCATTGAGGAAGGTGACAGTGTTCTTAATACCGATGGTCGTATCAGTAGAGTTGGCATCCAGAACATTAAAATTATCAACAATGCTACTTTGGCCATCAAAGATAATATTACCAATGGCTGGCGTACTACCAGAAGCTTTCAAGTTCTCTAAGTCTTCTAGTTTGAAGTTTTTCAAGATGACTTTTGTATCAACCACCCCTTCAAAGGCGATTTCCAAATCTGTGCCATCCTGTGTCAGTAACAAATTTCGTGCAGTCAAACCAGCACCAATAAATTGAATTGTATCAACTTCGGCAATAACACCTGGTGTTGGGTTTGTGCCTTTACCTACTCCACAAAAATCAGTGATTGTATCAATACCGTCACCCAAGTTGTAAATAAATTTATCCTTGCCACCGCCACCAGTTAAAGTGTCGTCGCCAGCTTTACCGTTAATTGTGTCGGCGCTCTTAGTGCCTAGTAGGCTATCGTAACCGTCGGTTCCAATGATATTTGCCATAACTTTTTCTTACCTGAATCGATTTTTTGAGTAAGTTCAGTTCTCAGTTTCTAGTTCTGTTTGGCTCAGAAAGATATATTGAAAGTTGATGCTTTCGGCGTACTTAAATCTCACTTTTGACCGTTACAAGTTTTTTATAAATATTCTCATTTTGATTGACTTGCAACTATTACCGATCCAAATATAGAGGATTATCTAAGTCTTAGGCATTGTACAAATTCGTCAGTGTGTGGATTCACAAAAAACTGATTTCAAGATGATTTGATTCATCATTCATCAGTCATGCAGGCAAGTATTTACCATAGATATTACTGAAACTAGTTGAAAAATCAGGCTTGAATCTCCTAAATACAAAAACTATAATTTAGTCCTTTTGTCAATGCGTAAGTCTTACTAGCCTCAAAAACAGATAAATAAACAGATATTTATGTCTTTGTTATCGATTATTATCCGTAGTCATCTAGCCGAAAAACAAGAAACAAATTCCTGGGTATAAATAAACCAAACAAAACATTCAAATAACCTGCTCATCATTAATATACATAATATCTACTAAGTGATTGATTTTTACTAAAAATCTTTACATATTAGTAAACCTATTTACTAATAATTTTTATCCTAAAATTATTTTTTATATAGTCTTAATATTTCATAGATAATTCTCTACAAAAAGTAAAAGATAGATACTCTAAAGAATCAGAAAACAATATATATTTTATTTTTTGATAGCAGCAATACCTACACCAGACTATACTTACAGAATGAGAAGAATAAGCCAAATGGATGAGGATATATTTTATCTAGAGAGAGATTTTATCATTACATTGATGAGTTGAATGCGAGATGCCTTAAATAGCAACTCGCATTCTGAAAGTTTCCTATTTTCTCTGCTTAAAGTGATCAAGTGCTAATAAGGATAAAAAAGTACAAAATTGTTGTTGGTTAGTGACAAGCCAGCAGATAATTGTGCGAACTGTACCTGAGTAAACGCACCTGCACTACCATCAGAGTCAAAGAACAATCCACCTGTAGTCGAGTTATAAATAAATCGCTGACTAGTTGTGGTTGCAGATGCTCCGATTGTAAACTGACTTGTCTTAAGTACACCTGGTGATAAGTCGCCACCAAAATCAGTAATCGAGACTTGAATCACTTCATTAGTGGCGTTAAAGTCATAAATGCGCTCAACGCCTTCACCAAAATTATCGAAGATAAAGGTATCAGTACCGCCTCCCCCATAAAGGCTATCATTACCCCTGCCACCTGTGAGGACATCATTACCATTACCACCTTTGAGGGTATCATTGCCACTACTACCGTCGAGGGTATCATTGCCATTATTCCCCACAATCAAGTCATCGTAGTAGGAACCTAAAATATTTAATCCTTCCATATTCTGGTACTTAACTAGTCTCGTACCCGCCGTAATTTCTCCCTTGTTTGTAGTAGCATTGAATGTCGTTGTGATTCCTGTGGTAGCATTTCCAAAATCGACGGATAACAAATCGTCACCCTTACCCCCATCTATTGTGTCATTGCCACCACTGCCTGTGGAGAGCGTATCGTTGCCATTACTCCCCACAATCAAGTCATCATAGTTTGTACCTGAGACATTTAATCTTTCGATATTCTTGTAGCTAACCCGGTATTCGCCAGCTGTCATCAAGCCAATGTTAGTAGTGGCATTAAATGTTGTTGTGATTCCTCCAATAGCATAGCTGTAATCGACGGACAGCAAATCGTCACCCTTACCCCCATCTATTGTGTCATTGCCACCACTGCCCACAGAGAGAGTATCGTTGCCATTACTTCCCACAATCAAGTCATTGTGGTATGTACCTGAAATATTTAATCTTTCAATATTCTTGTAGCCGACCCGAGACATACCCACTGTGATTGAGCCAATGTTATTACTGGCATTGAATGTCGTTGTGATTCCTTCACTAGCATTGTAGTAATCGGCAGACAGCAAATCATCACCCTTACCCCCATCAATCGTATCTTTGCCACCACTGCCCACAGAGAGAGTATCGTTGCCATTGCTGCCCAAAATGTTATCATCGTAGGCTGTATCTAAGATGATATTTAATCTTTCAATATTCTTATAAGTAACTCGATACTTGCCTGCTGTCATTGAGCCAATGTTAGTAGCATTAAACGTTGTTGTGATTCCTCCAGTAGCATCGCTGTAATCAACTATCAACAAATCGTCATCTTTACCCCCATCTACCGTTTGAGTCACTAAATAAGAGCGGACAGTATCTGGGGATGAGGTGCTTACATAAAAGGAATCATTACCGTCGCCACCAGAGAGTAAGTTATTGCCTGTTGAAATCGCAGCATTCAAGTAATCATCACCAACGCCACCGTCGAGGGTATTATTACCTGAGGAAGGAGCGTAATAATCTCCACCGCTGGTATTGGTGACAAAGCCAGAACTGGAGAGAATATCGTTGCCATCGTCACCAGAGAGTAGGTTATTGCCTGTTGAAATCTCAGCATTCAATATATCGTCACCAGCACCACCGTTGAGGGTGTTATTGCCTGAGGAGGAAAAATTAAAGTATACTCTATATCCATCATAGCCAGAGCTGGAGAGATAATCATTGCCATCGTCGCCAGAGAGTAAGTTATTACCTTCTGGAGATTCAGCAAGCAATGTATCATTACCAATGCTACCATTGAGGGTGTTATTGCCTGAGGAGCCAATAAAGTTGTATCCGTAGTCAGTAGACAGGTAAGAGGCGTTAAGAAAATCATTGCCATTGCCGCCAGAGAGTAAGTTATTGCCTTTTGAACCCCGAGCATACAATGTATCATCATTAGCACCACCATCGAGGGTATTCTTGCCTGTTGAAGAGTCAACATTCAAAGTATCGTTACCAATACCACCAACAAGGGAGTTATTGCCAGTATCATCAACGAGAGTATCATTCCCCACACCACCAATGAGAGTATCATTGCCTGCACCACCTCGCAACAAGTCGTCACCACTTTTGCCGTCGATTTTGTCATTACCTCCCTGACCATTCACCACATCATTCGAGTCGTCTAAACCCGTAATGTTGTTGTCTAGGTCATTGAGGAAGGTGACTGTGTTCTTGATGCCAATGTTTGTATCAGTAGAGTCAGCATCCAGGACATTAAAGCTATCAGTGATGCTAGTTTCCCCACCAAATAAGATATTACCAATCGCTGGTTTTGTTCCAGAAGCTTTGAGGTTCTCCAAATCTTCTAGTTTGAAATTTTTTAGAATAAGTTTCTTATCAGCCACCCCTTCAAAGGTGATTTCCAGATTGCTGCCATTCTGGGTAAGCAATAGATTTCGGACAGTTAAGCCTGAACCATAAAATTCAATGGTATCCACTTCAGCAATGACTGCTGCTGTCGGGTTTGTTCCTTTACCTACGCCACCGAAATCAGTGATTATATCAGTGCCGTCGTATCCATAAACAAATGTATCCTTGCCACCGCTACCCGTTAAAGTGTCGTTGCCACTACTAATTCTGATGGTATCGTTGCCATTGCTCCCCACAATGTAATCATTGTAGTATGTGCCTGAGATATCTAATCGTTCAATATTCTTATAGTTAATCTGATATGTGCCTGCTTTAATTGAGCCAGTATTAGTAGCATGATTGAAAGTCGAAGTGATTGCCTCAGTCGCATTATTGGAATCGACGGTTAACAAATCGTCACCTGTCCCTCCGTCTACCGTTTGAGTTGCTAAGGAAGAGGGAGCAGTATATGGGACAAATAAACTGAACGTGTCATTGCCATCCCCTCCATTTAGGATGTTGCTACCCTGAACTTGATAGGTATAAAAGTAATCATTGCCATCTTGTCCTGAAACCGTATTGTTGCCAGTAGAATAGCTAATATCAAGGTAGTCATCCCCTGCATCCCCTATGAGAATATTATTTCCAGAAGAATAGGAAGCATCAAGGGTATCATTACCCAGACCACCAACCAGAGTATCGTTGCCTGTACCACCCCGCAGCAAATCGTCACCACTTAAACCATTTATTTTGTCATTGCCCCCCTGACCATTCACCACATCATCTGAGTTGTCTAAACCTGTAATGTTGTTATTCAGGTCATTGAGGAAGGTTACCGTGTTCTTGATACCAATGCTTGTATCAGTAGAGTTGGCATCTAGGACATTAAAACTGTCGGTAATGCTAGTTTCCCCAGCAAACAGGATATTACCAATCGCTGGTCTTGTACCAGAAGCTTTCAGATTACCTAAGTTTTCTAGTTTGAAGTTTTGCAGGATGATTTTTGTGTTATATCCCCTTTCAAAACTAATTTCTAGATTGCTACCATTTTGGGTGAGTAGCAAATTTCGCACAGTCAATTCAAAATAGTTAGCAGTAAATTGGATAGTATCGACTTCCGCAATTACTGCTGCTGTTAGATTTGTTCCTTTACCTACGCCACCGAAATCAGTGATTATATCAGTGCCGTCGTTTGAGCCATAAAAAACAAATGTATCTTTGCCGCCCCCACCCGTTAAAGTGTCGTTGTCAGAACCAGCTGTGATGATATCATTGCCAGCTTTACCGTTAATTATGTTGGCGTCGTCGTTAGTGCCATCTAGGGTGTCATTTCCATTGGTTCCAATAATAGTAGATGTCATTACTTTCTCCTTCCTTAATAGATGTTTGGCAGTAACTTTGAGTTTTCAAATTTTAGTGTTTGAAGGCACAAAAATTCGCCGAAAGTTGAGGCTTTCGATATACTTTTCTCACTTTTGAAGGTTATAAATTTTTGATATATATTCTCCTTTAAATTAACTTGTAAGTATTACTTATCTAATGCGACTATCCAAGTCTTAAGGGCGTCTAAAATTCATCAGCTTGTAGATTCACAAAAAACGAGTTTCAAGCAAATTTCAATTATTCTTCATCAGTCCTATAGGCAAACATCTGCCATAGACATTGCTAAAAAACAGTTGAAAAATCAAGCTTGAATGTCGCAAATCCACAACTCATAATTTAGTTGTTTTGTCAATGCGTAAGTCTCACTAGTTAGAAAATAGGGAACACTTGATGGGGCTACAGGGAAAAGAATCTTTGTCCTTCGCCCTTGGGTATTTGGCTTCAAAAAAGGAAATATCTAAATAACATCATAACTAACTCAATAGCGAATATTTACTTAGATATCTAGATTTAGATAAATATCTTTGCATCTTCTTGAGATTGTTTATTAAAAAATATATATAACTACTGAACTTGATGTATACTTTATCTTTTGAAAGTCAAAGAATTTGTACAAACCAGTAAGCAAATATTCTCTGAATAAAGAAAAAATAGATGTTTTGCTTGTTGAACGCTGCGATATGTGAGGCAGGGTACACATCACAAGAAAAATAAATTGTATCTAAGTTAAAATTGCGATCGCTTGCCCTTGATTACAAACGCATAGATGAATGTAATGCGAGGTGTTTAGAATAGTACCTCGCATTTTCAAGGTTTATTATCTTGCTTGCTGTTTGGGGTGAAACCCTAATTACCTTCAAACAATCACAAAATTGTTGTTGGTTAGTGACAAGCCAGCAGTAAGTTGTGCAAACTGTACCTGAGTAAACGCACCTGCACTACCATCAGAGTCAAAGAACAATGCACCTGTAGTATTGTTATAAATAAATCGCTGACTAGTTGTGGTTGCAGATGTACCGATTTTAAACTGACTTGTCTTAAGTACACCTGGTGATAAACCACCACCAAAACCAGCAGCTGATACCTGAATCACTTCATTAGTAGCGTTGAAATCATAAATGCGATCGCTGCCTTGATTAAAACTATTGAAAACAAAGGTATCAATACCGCCTCCCCCATAAAGGCTATCATTTCCTTTGCCACCAGTGAGAGTATCATTGCCGTTACCACCTTTGAGGGTGTTTTTACCAATGGAATCAAGGGATATAAGAGTATCATTTCCATCCCCGCCATCCAGTAAATTATCACCTGATGAAGATTCAACAATCAAGCGATCGCTACCTGCACACTCGTTAAGGGTATTATCGCTAGATGTCCTACTATAAACCTGACTATCGTAATCGTAATCGTAACCAGAAGCTGCGATGTCTTCGACAACCCCTTCGGGGAACGCATTGCCATCAAGAATCTTGACTCGATAACCTGGTAGCAAATCGGGCAGTGTGGCGTTAAGATGTCGAATCGTGGCTTCTAGTTGACTGGCTATTTCTCTGACTAGCTTTGCACTGACAGTCGGCTCGACACCATTGAGTTTATTGTAGACCGAAGTGACTCAAACCCCAATCTCCTCAGCTAATGCCTGATGTGCGGCATGTACTGATGGGTGAATTCCGCAAACCACAAGGCTGATTAAATTGACCAATGTAGAGAACAGTAACTCGCGGGTGTACTGGGTCTTTGCACTGCACTCAAATAGTTCATCGAGTCTGTGTGGACAAAGTACTTTCTCTAAAAGTCCACGAACCATCACAAATACTGGACTTTTTTGAACAAAATTATCAAACACCTCACCTAGCAGCATTTTTGTCTTCCCCCAGTATTTCCACCTCCCTAAACCAAACAATAAATCAGCCCATAACACAACACCTTGAAAGGGCTGGTACTAGGGACTAGGTACTGGGGACTGGGGAAGAAATTCTTTTAAAATTTGGTTGGAGTTTGAATTGATAAGTAGGTCAACATTGAAAAACGTCAGATAGAATATTTGCCAGCTCGCTGTAATTTACATTAATTACTCAAGAATCAATATCAATACAAATTACTGTAACGTATGGATTAATTACTGATTCAGGTACATCAATTGTTAATTCTCCTAAAGGATTAGAATTGAGGATAGAATCTATAATTGCACAGCGACTTGTGTAGCTTAGTGCTATGCCATCAGCAAGAACAAACACCGATTTTACTTGTTTGATTGGTATACCCCTAACTGATATTGTTTCGTAAGGTTTCATTAATAGGTGTAGATAAATGCGATTGCCCTTACGAGTTGAGGGGCCATAAAATTGCCACGGTTCTAATCCTGGGGTTGTATCAAGTATACTTTCAGAATGAAGAGACATCCAATCTGCTATATCTTTGAGACGCTCTAACTGCTCAGGAGGGATTTGTCCATTACCCATTGGACTAACATTAAGCAAGAGATTGCCTCCTTTGCCTGCTACTTCGCAAAGGGTATGAATTAATTGACGAGAGGATTTGAAGTTGCAATCATCTGAATTATATCCCCAACTTTCATTAATAGTCAGACAGGTTTCCCAAGGACGATCGAGTGGTTGAGGGGGAATAAACTGCTCAGGAGTTTCAAAGTCTCCACAATTAGGTAGGCGATCGTTAATGAGAATATTCGGTTGTAAATCACGAATCATTTTCACTAATTTTTGAGCCTGCCATTGCTCTGGAGTGCGTTCCCAACTTCCGTCAAACCAAATGATATCGATTTGACCATAGTTGGTCAATAATTCTCGTATCTGATTGAACATAAATTGGATATATCGCTCCCATTGTTGCGCTGTAGGTTGAGGTAGTCGATCGAAGCGATAAGGTTTATCTGCCTCTGTAAAAGCCGGATAGTCAAGATGATGCCAGTCACTAAGTGAAAAATAAAGACCAATACGTAATCCTACAGAGCGCATCGCTGCGATAAATTCACGTACAATATCTTTTTTGTAAAGTGCAGATGCAATTGAAAAGTCTGATTCTTGGGTATGGAATAGGGCAAAACCATTATGATGCTTGGCTGTTAATATGGCATATTTCATTCCTAGACTTTTTGCTAAATCTGCCCACTCTTGAGGATTGTATTGCTGTGGATTGAAAGTATTAGCTGTGTAGTGATATTTCTCAACTGGAATATTTTTGCAAAAAGGCAGGCTGAATACACCTCCAACTAACGGCCAAGATAACTCACATCCTTGTTGAGAACTATGTCCCCAATGAATAAACATCCCCAATCGAGCTGTATCAAACCAGTTATTCATCATGGTGAAATTTTGCAATAATTCTGCTTTATTCGGAGAAATAGCTCCTGAGAGCATTTTAGTACATATACAGATTTTGATTGTTATTTGTTGCTGAAATGATAATACTATCGTTATAAAGCGCAGACATTTCAGATTTAATTAGGTTGAGCTACTTATTAGTTAGCAATCGCCTCTTTTCCCCAGTTGAAATGGCTGATTTATCGGCTTGCTACTTTCGCTGAGGTGTTGGGCTATCATACTGACGGTTTTCGTCCAAGCCAAAAGGAACGTGAATTCCTGGTGATTGAATATCCGTATCTATGATTCCAACACGCTATCCTGCACGAGCGATCGCAGTTGCAATATTCGCAGTTACATTAGATTTACCAGTTCCTTGTTAGCGAATAGGCTTGAGTAAATGATCGACTCGGATGCAGTACGGTAATTTTAAGTAAGCCACAACTGAGAGAAGCGCGCTGATTATCTTTGCAGAGTTGCACAATCGCGATATCGAATGGTTAATTGCTGCCGGACGAGTCCAACAAATTGCCGCTAATACCGTATTGACTGAATAATTACTAATTCGTAATACTCGCCAAAGGCGAGAAGCAAGTTTTGTAATTCATAATTTATGGTGCTTTCCCCTAATGTAGCTGCAAAAACTTAAGAATTTATTCTTTGTTTTAAGCCCTTAAGGGACTAACAAATAAAAAAATATCCCACTGTTTACAGTCAACAGTCATACTTTTGTTACAATAGCTCCAAATAGGAGTCCTATGTATTGGTCTTTGTGTAAGTATACCTCTTTATCTACTCATATATGAATATGTTTCTCGCTTTTGATCTCAGCAATTAGATACTTGGAAAGAGACTTAATTCAATGTTTTAATGCTATTAAATAAATATCAGTTTACTTTCAAAAGACCACCTGGTAATTTTGGTAAGTTATTGATTTTTAGCTAACTAGGAATTTCAAAGAATGGAAAATACATTATTCGATCAAACGTTTCGTGACAGTGAGGGCAAAATTGTTATAGCTCAGCCGCCAAACCCACCAATTATTCTTTGGGCAGTAGCTAGTTTATTAACTCTAGTTTTTACAAGTGGCAAAATTAATGTAGTCTTAGACGTACTGGCAAATGGCTCCATATTTACTTGGGCGTGGCTGGAATTATTTCAAGGTGTTAATTATTTTCGCAGAGCATTAGGTCTTGCTGTATTTATTGCGATTATCGCGTCAAAAATTTAGCTACTTTCCACAGAAGTCTCTGACTTAATCTGTAGCCAGATAAACAATGAGATAAATAGCGAGCAGTTACAAACAAAGCTGTCACAAGAAAATTAATCTCAGTAAATATTCTGCTGAGGTTGTACGGTAAAATACTCTCTGTAGTTTTGTCGAAGGATCGCCTCAACTCAAAAACCATGTTCTGCAATGGATATCTGAGGTAGTCAAAAGTTGGACATTGGATAATAATTCAAGTTGCAGGCTATGAAATACAAATTTACTAGCGAATGCGATCGCTTGAATCCATAACTAGCAACTTGGATTATTAGTAATTAAAATTTATTGCAAAATCAAATAAAAATCATTACATTCAGTAATGAAACACCTATATCCAACATCCAAAATCCGAAGCTGACTATGGTGTTGGGAACTTTTTTTTTAAGGGTTTACCTCCTTTAATATCTAATACTTGTGCTAACTCAGTTGTATTAAATGACTTAACCAGGCTCAAACCAAGAGATTTACTAGAAATGCTTTGAGTGTAGCTGGCGTTGAGATAAGGAATGTATTGTGACTTTCCTGCAACATAAGTTTGGAAGAAAGGTAAACTTAGAACATTCATGTAACGACGCGCTTGGGAAGCATCGCCAATCATCTCAGCGGGTAATGGTACTTGCTGATTTGCAGGGCTAGCGTTACCAATGGTGGAAAAGTGAGTAGCACCTACAAGCATGACAAGATACTTTGATGAATTCGCTAACCAAGAGAAAGGTAAAATTTGCTCGGATAAAGCTGGTGCAACAGTATCATCACTACTGCTGACAATCATCACTGGAGTTTTTATTTGATTTAAGCCAGTTTGGCCAAAAATAGAACTGGTAATTGGATTAACTGCGATCGCTGCTTTGACTCTCTTATCCCGCAAGTTATAATCCTTGCCAGAGTTATTAATATTTAATTCCAAAGCACGACACTGGAGCAGTAAAGACATATTCCAGGTTTTTTCTAGTCTTGCTAGCTGACAGTCTTGTTTTAACTGCTTAAAGTTAATTTTAGCGCCTGCCAAGGCCAAGGCTGTATAGCCTCCCAAAGATTGACCAAATACACCAACGTCTTGCACATTTAAGCGATTTTTAAACCGTGAATCAGATTGGTTAGCTTTTTCCAATTGATTTAGGATGAATGTAATATCTAAAGGTCGGTCTTTAAATTCACTTGCTTGTGATAGTTCATTGGCGTGTTTATTCAATAGGGAGCGTAATTGTTTTGTATCGCTACCAGGATGATTGGGAACAGCTACAGTAAATCCGTATGAAGCTAAATGAGTGGCTAAATATTGAAAGTTGCTGCTGTCTAAACCCAAGCCATGAGAAATTACAATTACAGGTGTAGATGTTTGAGTTTTCGGAATGTAAACATCAGTTAATAAAAGTCGATTGCGTGTTGAGTCGAAAAACTTCAAGGTATATTTTTGTGACTTAAACTTTCCTGGAGCTTGTAAATTAGGTAGTTGTGATAAATTGGGTTGTTGGATAGCAGTAGCCTCTATTTCTGACTTTTGGGAAACTGCTGCGATCGCTCGATGGGTTTGATTAATAAGTTTATCCAGTTCTGTAGCTATTCCCAAAGTCTGCGCTACATCAAGGTGAATACTAGCACTAGGATATTTACGCAATACATTTAAAAATGTTAAGCCTTCCGGTTCACCAGAGGCTAAAATTAGCGCTGATCGCAAAGCATCAAATCCTGGTTCTGGCCGATCGGATTTGGTTTTAATCACTTGCGCCAATCTATGCAGTAAAAATTCTCCTTGGGGTGTGTAGAGAAGTTGGGAAACTACTGCTGGACTAACTTTGACTCGATTGAGTAAAATCCGTCGCAATTCTTGAAGCTTTTCAACAGGTAAATATTGTTGATATGCTGCTAAATCACCATCAGTTATACCTGTTTTGGCGTAGTTTTCTAAAGCTGTCACTGAAATCGAAAGCTCTAGAGCCGAATAAGATGCATAAATACGCTCTGCCGCCAAGACAGAATTATTAATTCCAAACGTTGGCAGCACCATTGAAAGAACCAGCAATAGGGAATTTCTTCTCAGGGTGCTGGCCCAATTACCAAACAAACTATTCATCGCTCAACTGTTTCGGTAGTCTGGTTTTGTCAAGTGTTGGCTTTGGTAGTTATTCGGGCGCCCTGCTCGGTTGACTAAAAATTATTAGCCTCAACTTTCTTGAAAAAGAATTCATAATTTCCAACTCAGAATTCAGGATGATTTATGTATGAGTTACAGATAGCGCAGCAGTAGCGAGTCCACGAGCGTCTGAACAAATTGGTTTAAAACCTATACAAAATCATTCATTTGATAAGCTGTTATGCAAAAAAAATTGCACATTAACTAGTGAGGGTTGTCCTTTGTCAAAAGTCCTCTATCCTTAGAAATACAAATGACTAATGACAGTCTATACGGAGTTTGTGCAATATATAGGCGCATTAGCCTAGTCAACGATAAACTAGTACACTATGGCATAAGTTTGCCTACCTTTAATAAGGGGCTGAAGCCTCTTATCTATCTACCTAATTAAGATGGTAGCTAGATTTTTGCCGTCCTATACTAGTGTATTTTTAATCATTACTGATTGATGATAACTGCTGAATTCTGACTTCGTAATTCTTCTTCAAACATTTTTGTTGGCTATAAGTTTAACAAGTTAGATTGCTACAGAGTCAAACTTGTGGGTAAAGTATCGATTTAACAAAAGAATGACTTCAGTAGTTTGCCTTCACTAGAAAATCATAGCAAATTAAAAAATCTTCTGCCTCAGTATTCATGTTGTAACTTTGAATATGCCACAATTTTGCTAGATAGAAATATTAAAGCTTTTAAAAATAATTATTATTTATTCTCAGAAATCTTCTAAGTAAAATTGAGGATTAATCTGAGAAAGAGACTTCTAGTTAAAAAAATATCCCATTTTACATTTGTAAGAGCTTGTACCCTTACAAACGTGGAAATAATTTTGCGTAATTTATTTTTTTGAAATTACTTAAGTATGATTACTATTCAAAATAGGCAAATCTATATTGATTTTTTACATTCTGAATTCTGACTTTTTCAATTAGTTTTTCCCAAAGCGATCGCCACTGAACCTGTGACTACTAAAGCCGCTCCTAATATTCCTAGAAAAGTCAAGCGTTCTGGTGGAATCAAATCAGGTGCGATCGCTGATACAACGGCAACTGATATTAATGTCACAATCGGAGCTAAAGCTAATACTGCACTCACTCGTGATGCTTCCCAATGTTCTAATGATTCAGCAAAAGCACCGTAAGCGATTAGAGTATTCAAAGCACAAAAAATCAACATTCCTAAGTGCAAAGTATCAAGTGTAAAAATTGATTTTACTCTAGCTAAAGGAGTGAATAATAAAGCACAGCCTGCGTAAATAATTAGCATAATGCTCGCAGAAGAGAAAAATTGTAATAATTGCTTTTGTGCCAAAGCATAAATAGCCCATGCTGCTGCCCCTAGCACAATCAAAACGCTACCAAGTATATAGGTATTATGCACTGTAATTAAATTTGTTAGCTGCTCCTTAAAGAATAAAAAGTAACCCCAAGTTAGTACACTTACACCAATCCATTGATATAGCCGATAACGTTCTTTAAAAATTACTAAACCGCCCAAACCTAATAAAACAGCAGCTAATTGAATCAGAACTTCAGCATTAGCTGGTGATGTTAATGCTAAACCTTGCATGAATAAGAAGTAATTAATTGCTAAGAAAAGTGTAGCGATCGCTAATAACTTTCCTGAATTAGAACGCAATTGTTCTAATTTCGGCAATTTACCACGTATTCCTAAATATATAAAAAGTAGTACGAATGATACTAAAAAGCGAAACCAAATAACTGTATAAACATCAAGTGCTTGTAGAGTTATTGTCAAAGTAATAGGTAAAATTCCCCATAATAAGACTGTTAATAGCGATAAAGCTAATCCTAAACGCCAGCGACCAGAACTTTGATGTAATGACATTTAAATATGCTTGCCAAAGTGTGGCTGATAAGAAGCTCAAACATATCTATTTTACATATTTAAATTTTTTAAAACTCTTGCTCTATAAGTACATTAGTCGCTATTTTAGCTAAATTATATGTATTAAAAATTACCTCTTACTGTTAATTTATTTTTCTTCTCTAGTCTTTTTATTTACAAAAAATTTTTAATGATTTTACGTAAACAATAAATTTCAGGCTTTTTACCAAATGTATAATTTATTGCAGTATTATTTTATAGCAAAAAATTATGGGGTTTATAGCCGTAATAGTATTGGTGCTGGTTTTAGCCAGTTTACCAATTTATTTACTACTCACCTCAAATGGTCGATGTTTACTCAAATTTCTGGTCACCAATCTTGAGCAAGCAGTCCAAAGCTTAGCCTCTGACCTGAAATTACCGCATTTTAACCATCAGAAATTTTCGAGAGCAACTCCACCATCTAAATTAGCCGTTGGCATCAAGCCCCAAAGGCAAAGATACAGAGCTGGCAAGCTTAAACCTCTGAAATCGAGTTCCAAAACTATAGTAATTGCTGCCATGATTACCGCAGCAGTAATAGCTGGAAATAGCGTATCAGCACAGATTACCGCATCGCCGGCTTCACTCAAGAACGTCTCGGTTCCACAGCCTGACAATCTTGGAGACTTTGTAAAAGACAAAGTAGCCGCCATCAAGTTAGGAAAGGCTCTTTTTTGGGATATGCAGGTTGGTAGCGACGGCGTGACTTCCTGTGCTAGTTGTCACTTCCATGCTGGAGCTGACAATAGATCCAAAAATCAGATAGCTCCTGGGCTTTTGCGGGTTAACGCTGATGGTACACAGAATCCAGATACAGTTTTTGACGTTGGTGGTTTACCTAATTACCAACTCAAGCCAGAGGATTTTCCCTTCCACAAGCTATCAGACCCTAATAATCCTGCTAGCGTTATATCCGATCGCAACGATGTCAGTTCTTCCCAAGGGGTGACCAATAATAAGTTTGTTGATGTTACACCTGGTAGCGCACAAGACCAAGTAAAAACTGAGCCAGATCCGGTGTTTAACGTCGGAGGTGTAAATGTGCGCCGCGTTCAGGCTCGTAACACCCCAAGTGTGATTAACGCAGTATTTAACTTCCGCAACTTCTGGGACGGAAGGGCGCAGAACATCTTTAATGGAGTGAATCCTTTTGGTTTGAGAGACCCTAATGCTTCTGTTGTCAAGGCAGAAACTCTAAATCAGCTCAAGTTTGTGAAAGTCAGCCTAAATAATTCGTCTTTGGCTTCTCAAGCGGTCGGCCCACCACTCAGTTCCTTTGAGGTATCTGCTGATGGTCGGACTTTTCAAGAAATTGGTGATAAGTTCGGGCGAATTGACAGAACATCTCTGAGCGCTGGTAGAGGTAAAAAGCTGCCGCGAAAACTTGCGAAAAAGTTATTTCCCTTGAGACCTTTAGGGGAACAAGTTGTGCATCCACAAGACAGTGTTTTGGGTAGAGATAGCAGATGGCCTAAACCTGGACTCAAAGATAGAACCTACGATCAGATGATTAAAGATGCTTTCAAGCCTGAGTGGTGGAGGTCTAATCGACTGATCCAAGTTGATTCTGAAGGTAGACGGACTTTTGTCAAAAAGCCCGATCGCTCCTTGGAGACTAATGAGTACACATTAATGGAGTACAACTTCTCGCTATTCTTCGGGCTGGCAATTCAGTTGTACGAGTCTACACTTATTGCCAATGATACGCCCTACGATCGCTTCTTGGAAGGCAACACCACTGCTCTCAGCCAACAGCAGCAACTAGGTAAACAACTGTTTGAGGGCAAAGCTTTGTGCATCGGTTGTCACATTGGCTCGGAATTAACCGCTGCTTCAGTGACTAATGTCAATAAAGAAGGACGCATCAAACGTGCGCCGTTCCCTCCAAACGGCCCTGAAGATACTGGCTTTTTTAAGATTGGTGTTAGACCTACCACGGACGACCTCGGCTTGGGTGGTAATGACGGTTTGTTTGGTAACGGCCAAGGTAATCCGCTCTCAGAAGCACGAGTCGCTCAGTTAGCGAAATTTCAGGTTCTCCTTGGCGAAAACCCTCCTACCCTCAATCCACCGTTGAATCCCAGTGAAACTGTGTTTGCAGACGGAGCTTTCAAAGCACCTGGGTTACGTAACGTGGAACTCACTGCTCCTTACTTCCACAATGGAGGTCAGGCGACTTTAGAGCAAGTGATTGATTTTTATAATCGCGGTGGTGACTTTGGAGCTCTTCCCCCCCTGAATCTCTCACCAGAAGAAAAGCAGCAATTGGTCGCCTTTTTAAAGGGACTAACTGATGAGCGAGTTCGGTATGAGAAAGCGCCTTTTGACCACCCGCAATTGTTTGTCCCCAACGGACATCCAGGTAACTCTACACATGTTACCGACGACGGTACTGGCAAAGCCACAGATAGTCTATTAGAAATTCCTGCTGTTGGTAGGAATGGTGGTAGTGCTATCCGAAATTTTCTAAATTAATACCATTTCACCAAACACCTGATATAGATACATAACTAGGGGCGTACACGGTGTACGCCCCTACTTTATTACTAACGAGTGCGTAGGCGTAGCCAGCCGGAGGCATCGCCTTTTTGAGGTTCTATGTTACTAACTTTGGTTTGGTCTAGGTAATTATAGACTCTACGCGAAACTTCACGCACAAAATCTCCAGCTTTGGGATCGTAGTTTGGTCTTTGTACCAAAACACCTGCTAAATAGCTTTTGCCGTTGGGCATTTTAATAATACCCGCATCACCAATGATAAATCTCAATGTACCAGTTTTGTGGGCGATGGTAGCTCCTTGACCAATACCAGCGGGTAGCAAACTATTGGTTTTGACATGGCGCATAATGTCTAAAACTCGATCGCGGCTGTTTAGGGACAGCAAACGATTGTTAGAAACTAACGCCGCCAATCTCACTAAATCTTTAGAACTAGTTGTATTTGTGCCAGGAATGTCTGGAAGTAAATTCCGAACTGCTGTATTTTGCAGTCCCCAGCTACGAAAACGTTGGCTAACTTTTGCTGCACCACCCAAGCGATCGAGAACCATATTTGTTGCAGTATTATCGCTGATTGTCATCATCAAGGTAGCAGTTTCCAAGACGCTAAATTTAGTTCCAATAGGTTTGTATTGCATGGTTCCAGCTTCACCAACCCTTAAATCGCGCCGCATCACTAGTTTATCTGTGAGTTTTATTCTCCCAGCGTCTATTTCTTGGAAAAGAGCCACTAACAAGGGGAATTTAATTGTACTTGCAGCAGCAAATCTTTTTTCACCATTAATATCTATATAGTTTCCTGTATCTAAATCTAAGAAAAATATTCCGGGGTTTAATGATTTATAACTCGCTAACAAGGTACGAATTTGAGAACTAATGCCAACCATCTCTTGACCAAGATTTACAACTCCAGCAAATGTAGATGCATCTGTAGATTTTATGGCAATATCTTCTCTATTCTCCCCAACAATAGGATTATTTTGACGGTTAAATGAATTGAATTTAACAATCCAATGAGAAGGAGAATCTCCTTTAATTGATATATTTTGTGAATTAACATTATAACCAGGAGCTAATTCTACGACAAAACGAGTTGTTTGAGAGTCTGGTTTGCCGATGCGAATTTCTCTTACCGCATTACCAAAACTTTGTTTGACACTATCAGAATTAAAATTAGTTTCAGGTAAGTCAATTACTAATCGGCTAGGATTATCTAATAAAAAAGCTTTTGGTTGTATTCCTGAAGTGGTAGTCAAGTCTAATTGGTTTTGGCTAGAATCAAAATACCAAGACTGTAATTGTGAGGCTTTAGCTTGTCCTGCAACTATAACTAAACTACTTAAACCAATCGCTAGTAGATGTGATTTCATGTTGTGATTGTGTGTGCAAGTAAGGAGGAACTAATCAGGTTTACTTAGATTGTTTTCTGATGACTGTGCTGAACTTCCGGAGAAAAAGTCATAAATCCCGTTGAGTTATTTTTTAAAATGATATTTAGGATTAGATAAGCACGATAAATCATCATTACTTATTAAAAGTAAATCGCTGACAGTCTTGTTTGTGATGTGGATTGATAACAACAGAAATTGTTAATCTAGCGGAACGACGACCTAAAGATTAATTATGTTTCCAACTTAAGGATTACTAAAAATAAATTATTACTACTACTTGTGAAGTGGGCGTTTCAGCCGTAAACAAGAGCGGACATTTTGCCCGCCCCATAAGAAAAGTTGAAGTATTTTTGATTTGTAACTCTCTTTAAAAGAAATCAGCCACCGAAGGAGAGCTAGCTGCAAATATTTCTGTAGCTGCTGAAATAGCTGCTTCTGTCCCATGCAGTTTTCCCGCCATTTGCAGGTGGTGGGGAGCGAACAAACTTGTATATAGTGGTGCTAGTTCTCGCACATCTAGCTGCAACTCACCTTTTCCGCCTTTTGTAACTTCACCGCGTCCATTGGCAACAGAAAGGATAAATTTACCATTGTTTGCATCTAGCAAATTATCTTGAATATCTAGGTGCAGCTCGGCTTGAATTGCCGATGGATAACCCCGCATGGACAATGCCTTAACTACATCTACTACCCGCAGCATCCAGCGAAACTGAGTCGATATTTTAGCAGTTTGCTCTGGTAACACCAATGTTAGAGTATCAATTGCAGAACTCTTCCAACGCACCCGCTGAATTTGAGAGCGATTGCTGGCTAGAAAAGACCAGAAAGTTTGTGTAGCGGCAACTGTTCTCAGTACCCAATCTCTAACAAAGAGGATTTCACCTTCTGGTGTTCGTTGTTGAGTGAAGATGATGTAACCTTGGGGTTGGTCTTTTGTACCAATGAAATAGGCATAGACTGTTTCCTTTTCATCTGGTTGGATTAATTGCTGCCAGATTGCGGGATGTCGGTCTACATATCCATGCATCAGTCTCGCCTGCTGCTGATATAGTTCGTGAAAGACTTGATGATTTATCGGAACTACTGGTTGCAAAGGTAGGGATTGCTCCCGTAGCCCAATAGTATTAGTTGCAACTTCCCAAATGTACCAGCTACCCCCTTGCTCATACCCGACTTTTCGATAAAGGCTTTGCACAGCTGGGTAAAGAGCAGAGAGCGGTATACCCCTAGCATAAAGTTCCTTAAGGGTGTGCTGCATGAGAGCGATCGCTGCTCCCGAACCACGGTATTCTGGAGCAATACCCACTACGGCAATTCCCGTCATTGGTACACGCTCACCACCCCACCACTGAGCCATATCGAGAGTTGCCAATCCACCAACTAAATTCTCTGACTCACGAATAATCCGAAAATTCTCTACCCCAACCCGCTTCATGTAAGCTCCCTCCTTACCAAGTGCGTTGACAAAACACTGGTCAAGGAGAGGCCCAAGCTGCTCAATATCCTGAGGATGGGCAAGAGTGCTGTATTCAAATTGACGCGTCATCTCTTATACCATTAACAATATAAAAGCAAAGCTATACTACAACTAAGGTTGCTTGAATACTTTACAACAAAATAATATCAGCCTATCTTAGCAATAACTTGTGCAATTTCTTAAGATGTCGCGCCTGTTGCCAGCATTGCTCGGATCGATATTTCTATATCAATCTACCCATGCTCGCGCGTACTCGATCGAGTTTAAACAAAACTTGTTTTGCTGGTGCTAGTTCGCTCACATTTACAGCAGTAATGACGACCACTATAAGTAATACCGTTTCACTTTCACTTTAAAATTGATGCAAATAGGCAGCAGGGGAGCAGGGGGAAAGAATTAAAGATCAATTATTTGTATCACATATTTCGTGAAATAGTATAAGCCCAAGATATTAATCAGTACGTAGTGGTAAAGGGAGCTTGGACGCGTTGTTCAGCAATGGTTTCAGACATTAGGTGCGTTTGCCCTAGTCGTTGGCATCATCAAGCTAAATGCGAATATCTAAACGCTGTAATTGAGTGAGAAATTCCTGGATTGGGAACCAGGGATTAAAGACTTAGATTCACCAGTAATTTCAGGTGCTAAAAAAATCTCTTCACAACCGAAGAGGCGTTTACTAATAATTTCTTGAGTGTGACAATACCCCACCAATTGGTTAGACTCAACAATCGGCTTTGACTCTGGGGTGTAGACAATGGAAGTAATAAACGTCAGCCAGGGTTCCTGACCCATAGCATAAACATACACTTGTTGGGGATGGAATTGTTTAACTAGCGCGATCGCACGTTGAGCATTTGAACCATCTAATCGCCTAGTTTGGGCAATTTTTCGAGGAACTTGTTGAGTTAATAATGCCCCGTATGCCCAGTTATAACTAGCACCATCGCATTCCATACCAATGAACAGCACATCAATATCACCAAAAATTTGATGCAGATGTATATATAGTTGAGGATCGATATTGTTAGAATCCGCAGCACATAAAATTGAGCGTCCCTTGAGGTTGACAAGGTAAGCGGCTTTTGCACCAATATTTAAGTCTCCATGTTCTCCTAAAAACGGCAACCCGGCAATATAACCATCGGCGATGTTGATAATTTCCAGTTCATCAATCTCTTGGACATTCTCAAACCCAATTTGTTGCAGCATCAACTTCAAAGAAGGGTCGATGAGGATTCCCTTATTGCTTTTCGGTACAACCACAGTTTTAATTTTATGGCGTAACTGCAAGAGGGTTTCCAACATTACATGGTCTTGATGATTATGGGTGAGCAAAACGTAGTCTATCACCTGGGGAAGGTCGTTGTAAGTGTAGCGCTCAATGCCTGATGCTTGGCGATAGCTAATTAGAGGGTCGCATAAAATATTTACAGATTGGGTTTCAATTAAAACACAGGCATGACCAAAGTAGCGAATTCTCACCGCCTCGCCATCGTAGTGAGGTTCTTGGGTAGGAGGTGTAGTAGTGAAAAATTCAGAAAATAGGGGATCTTGTTGGTGGTTAATCTCTAGAATGTCTCGGATTTCCTTATAGGGAAGCGGGTTGTAACGCAGACTGAATAGTTGGTCTAGGCGGCGATCGCTAAAGGGAATTTGCAGGTGTAAACTATCTTCAGCAGGCAAGCGGGGTGTACTGAGGACAAAAGCACGAGTATCTCCCTTACCTAAGTATAAATTAACCGATTGATTAGCAGGATTATAGTAATAACTACGGTATAATAACCCTTCAATGAAGCGAATCGAGGGGTGATTGTTACTGTCCTGTACCAGTTCTACATATCCCCGCAATGGTGGAGGAATTCGTTCGTATAAAGGTTCTAAGGAAGCACCAGTAGTATTTTCTGCTATCAGCTTATCCAAGTCTGGGATTGCCTGGGCTAGAGTTAGCATTTGTGCTTGTTGCTTTTGGGTTTTTTCCAGTAATAGCTGGATTTCCCCCACCCGACTAACATCATAGTTGATAAAGGGGCCGCCAATCATCCCTCGATTTTTCAAGGCATCCCGATGTACTTGGGGTGCAGTAATGAAGGATTGCATAATCGGCAGATGGGAATTAGCGATGTACATCGCCGCCGTCGCCGGAGAAATCAAATGTGACCAAGCATACCACTGATTGACTAGTGGCTCGACGATGACGTTAGGTTTGAGATACATCGGTTGGTTCATATTACCTATCGAACTCACGTTAAAATGTTCCATTGCTTCATCGCTCTGTTCTATAGCCGTAGTCACACTCTTTAGGACATTTTGAAAGGGTGAATACTGGAGTTAGCAATAGTTTTACCTCCTGCCTCCGCGCTAAAGCCTCCTGCCTTCTGCTATACATCCTGAAGTTTGGTTCTTAATTCAGTGACTAGCGTTCTTAGTTCACATCTTGAAGGATACAGGGAGAGCCTTTAGTCCGCGTAGAATGATTTTTTCTTGCCACTCGAGTGTGTTTGTCTGGAGTTTCAAGTCAGGCATTCTTTGAATGAGCGTATTGATAGCAATCTGTGCCTGGACGCGTGCAAGCGTAGCTCCCAAACAGGCGTGGATACCGTAGCTAAAGCTAAGATGACGGCTCTTTGGTCGAGTGATATCGAGTTTATCGGGGTCAGGAAACTGAACTGGATCTCGATTTGCTGCTCCCGTGCAGACAAGAACTTGCTGACCCTTTTGAATTATCTTATTCTCAATTTCGACGTTTTCAATCGCTGTTCGGACAGTAATCTGCACCGGGCTATCGTAGCGTAACAGTTCTTCAACAGCATCTTGGATCAGCGTCGGCTCTTGTTTGAGCTTTTCCATTTGATCGGGGTGACGCAGTAACGCAAGCATACCATTACTAATCAGTTTTACTGTAGTTTCTTGACCAGCAGCAAATAATAGTATGCATGTAGCTAAAAGCTCATCTTCGCTTAGTTTGTCACTCTCTTCCCTAACTGCAATTAGAGCGCCGATCAGGTCATCCTGCCTATACTGACGCCGTTGGGCAACTAGGCTGCGGAGGTAATTAGTAAACTCTAAAACAACCTGATTGAGATGTTCAAAAATATCTACTGACATCATCGGATCTAAGCAAGAGGCTAGATCGTTTGACCATTGCCTAAGCCGATCGCGATCTTCAGTTGGTATGCCCAGCATTTTAGCAATTACCGTGACAGGCAATGGTTGGGCGAGATCGGCAACGATGTCCATTACCCCAAAACTTTGAACTCGATTGAGCTTTTCGTTGACCACCTGTTGGATGTAAGGACGCAAGCCCTCAACCACCTGGGGCGTGAAAGCCTTAATTACTAGCCTTTGCAGTCGGGTATGGTCGGGCGGATCTAAAAAGAGAATCCACTTACTGTTAGTTTGTCCAAGTTGGCTGATTTGTCCTTGCTTTTCGCGAAACCTGATGTCTTGATACTTTCCCCAACGTCGCATATCAGCGCTAAAACGAGAATCACGCAGAACCGCTATGGCATCACTATAGCGAGTAATAACCCACACACCCATAAAGCTCATATGAATAGGGTCTTCGGAGCGGAGGCGGTGGTAGAAGGGATAGGGATCGACACGAAACTCAGGAAGGAAGGGATTAAATGTGGCTGTTCTGGCGAAACTAGTTTTACGTTCCCCACTGCTGAACATATCTTTGGACTCATTGTCAATTGGCTTCATATCAACTCCCTCCATGTTACCTACTGACATCAGTACTTAACCCAAGTTGCAGTTATCAACCTTCGCTTTTCACTTCTAAATTCAAATTAAGAAAGTGTTATTTAGTAAGGGTTTCTTTCTTTTGAATCTGTTGCTTTATTTTGGCGAATTAGTCTTACGGCTTGATAGAGTTTGACTTAAATAATTTTAAATTTTATAAAATATTCATTCTAAAAAAGCTTGTTTTATGGTGGGAGCAAAAATAAATGTTTCTATGCTTTAAAAACTCCTTATAAGTGACTATATTCTCCTCATAAATTTTTCTACAAAGAGAATTTTAAGTAAGCGGACATAATAAAATGTAAAATCAAAATTAGCGAAACCTTTTGTTGTTGAGGGTTTTACCTTCTGCCTCCAGCAAGAACTGCCTTCTAGTCATTGCTTTATCAGTCTTAGCGATCGCCTAAATGCATAACTAGCAACTTGGGTTATTTAGTGAAAGACTGCTGTTTTTAACTAAGTACCGGGCAAGAGTTTCTATATTAGGGTAGTCCCAGAAGATAGTGGGTTCTAAATTATATCCAAGCCATTGTGCCAAATCATCGCACAGTCCGAGTACCACCGCTGAATCCAAACCATAGCGAACAAAGGGTTCTTGAATATCTATCTCATCAGAGTGAACGTTTAGCTGGTTAGCTATTTGAGTAACCAACCAATGCTGAATGGTTTGTTCAGTTGGAGCCAATGGTAAATGCGATCGCTCTCCAAAATTGTTTCCATTTAATTGAGTTTTTTGTTCCGGAGCTTGCACCTGCTCTGACAAGTATTTTACTTCCGGCTGTAGATGCTGCTCTACTTTGCTTTGAGGATTCTCAGTCCAATCCGCCACTACATCTAGGCTGACAGCTTGAAAACCACTCCGGCAAGCATGGCGCTGAATCTTGCCACTAGAAGTTTTTGGGATGCTCCCTGTCTTGAGTAGCAATATTGCATAAACTAAAATTTCGTGCTGTTGCCTCACTGCTTCGCGGATCGCCATGACCACTTCATTGACATCCAGATTTCGGAGATAACTACGCTCTACCTCAAAAGCAATCACCAGTCGCTCTTCTCCATCCACATCGACTGAAAACGCCGCCCCATAACCCTGTCGTAATGCCGGATGGCTCCGTTCTACTGTCAGTTCAATGTCTTGGGGATAGTGGTTACGACCTCGGATAATAATTAAGTCTTTGAGCCGACCGGTGACGAACAACTCACCATCCTTTAAGAATCCCAAGTCTCCCGTACGCAAAAATGGCCCAGCTTTGGTGTCTGCTAAGTAGGCTTGAAAAGTACGTTGCGTTTCTTCAGGAAGATTCCAGTACCCCTGAGCAACGCTGGAACCCGATACCCAAATCTCACCCACTTCATTAGGCAAACAACAGGTCAAAGTCTCAGGATGGGCAATAATAATTTGTTGCTCCAGTAAGTGACCGCAGCTAACTAGCTTTTGGGCTTGATAATTTTCTTGACTGGCTGGAACAACCCGTTTTTGTTCGAGAGCATCTCTATTGATAATTTCCAACACTGGCTCCGCTTCCTTGAGACCACCAGAAACAATCAAAGTCGTTTCTGCCATCCCGTAGCAGGGGTAAAAGGCACTGGAGCGAAAGCCATAGCCTGCAAAAGCTGCTGCAAAACGCTCCTGAGTTTCGGCACGGATTTGTTCGGCTCCGTTGAAAGCCACTTGCCAGCTACTGAGGTCGAGAGTTGCCTTCTGTTCGTCCGTAATCTTGTTGGCGCATAGTTCGTAAGCAAAATTAGGGCCGCCGCTGGTAGTAGCTTTATAGTGAGAAATTGCCGTCAGCCAGCGCAAAGGCTTTTGTAGGAAATTTTCCGGCGACATAAGTATGACCGGGAATCCTCCATAGAGGGGCTGTAACACTCCACCAATCAACCCCATATCATGGTAAGGAGGCAGCCATATAACTCCCTTGCTGTTGAGGGTATGCTCAAAACACTTATAAATTAAAGCCGAATTGTGCAGTAAATTGCCATGACTTACCATTACTCCTTTCGGTGTTCCCGTAGAACCAGAAGTGTATTGCAGAAAAGCTAGGGTACTGCTTTCCAAAGCTGTTTTCTGCCATGATGCCTGATGTTCTTCAATTTTGTCGATTGCCAAACAGCGCAATCTGGCTAATTCTGGCTCAGAAGTAAACTGATTGATATTAGTCAGTAAAGCTTCAGTGGTGAGTAGCACCTTCGGCTGGGCATCTGCAATAATCGCCTTTAGTCGCGACATCTTTTGATTACGCCTGGGTGGATAAGCCGGAACAGCTACAACGCCAGCATATAAACAGGCAAAAAAGGCAACAATATATTCTAGACCAGGGTGGAAAAGAAGTAATGCCCGTTCGCCTCTAGCACCTAGAAACTGTAGATATGCTGCAATATTTTGTGATTGCAGATCTAACTCTTGATAAGTGATACTAACTTCTTGTGTCTCTCCGTCTACTAAAAACGTATAAGCGGTTTGCTGAGGCTGATAGATGGCTCTATAGCGTAGTAAATCAACTACAGTTGTAAAATTAGGTGGCGTGTCAGTTGAATCATATATATGATTGGTCATGCCATTCTCCTTTGCTAATATCCACCCATTTCCCAATAGTCTATGAATAGTTGTAAGTATAGTTGAAATTCAACAATGCCCTCCTGTTTATTTAGTGGGTATTTCTATAAACTATTTATGCAAGAGAAAACTTAAATTATTCACGCTTAGCCAAAGATTTGAGTGACTGGGCTTTGTATGACACGAAGTCTCATTTATGGCTGTTATGAATGATTAATCAAGATATAAGCTGATTTTCTGGCGGCAATACTCTACTAAGATATGCAATTAGAGTAATCCAACGGTATGAAGCTCTTAAAACAATGTAACCTCGTTTAAATAAGACGACATATCAAACCCGTGAGGTTAAAACTGTGACTACAAGTACTCCTTGCGATCGCGAACTAAAATTTCATATTACACAGTACTCTAGTTAACTGAGGATTGTAACCATTTGCCCACAATACTCGCTATTTTCCTGTTGACAAATTTTAAAGACTCAGGAGATAAGTTCAGTTTTTTTTCAAGTTGCTTTTCAAAAGCTTGTAAAAAATCTTGTTTTCTTTCTATAAACTGACTTTTTTGTTCGGATTTTAGTTGTTTATTGTGTATTAAATTGGTGAATATCAAAAAATTGTTTTCACTATAATATTGGTGGCTAAATTGTTTTAGCTCTGTGTATAGCAAACGTTGACAGTATGACTGTAAACATTCATATAATGATTCTTGAATTAGTTTTATATCTTTGTCATTATGCAAAAATATTTCCGGATTTAGTTGATGATACTCCTGAAGAAATTCTTTTAATAAATTTCTACTATATTTTCCCAACTCACGAGCCACTTGATACTGTTTTTGTAATTTTGGATATTTCTGCTTTAATACTGTTGCTATCTCTGCTTGGGTTAAGTTTAATCCTAACCAAAGTTTTAGCATTGTTTGACCACTTTCTGGTATAGTTATAAATATTTTGGAGACTAAGAATTCTATTTGCTCTCTTTCTTCTATTTGAGTCACAGTATCCCAAGGAGTAGGCATGGGGTCAGAAATAACGTCATCATTTTCTAGAGTTAGAATACGTTTAGTACGATAGTCACGCGCAGCCTGAATGCAGGTTAATAGCATTTCTTGAATTTTCTTTGAGTCAGCTACTAGTACCGTTGGCAAGTTTAATTGATTGTGTCGCTGATTGTAGCAGCAGGCAATTTGAGTTAAATCTTCCTGACTAGGAGATTCTAAACTACGGCTACTTTGTGTTTTTTGAGGTTGACAAACTGCATTAAAACATTGTCTAGCTAAGCAAGATGAATCAATTTGGTTAGTATTTATTCCTTTTGATGCTAAAGCTTCTTTTAATTCTTTGTTATTTAAATCCCTCAACAATCCATAATCAGAAAACTTTTCTCGCTTCGCCTCTATATCTTGAGTATAAATTGTATTGCCAATGAAGCGAAAAATTGCGGTTTTAGCATAGTTTTCTAAGCTACTATGTTGATATTCTAATTTAAAACTACGGAAGAGTTTTGCTGGTTGATTAACAAATAAATTACCGATTTGAAATAAATCTTCAAACGAATATTTATACTGAATTGATTTAAATTGCTTTTGTATATTTTGTGCAGCCTGATAACATGCTTCTTGTAAGTAAGCTGACAGATACTTTTCTGCTTTTAAATGCTGACTGGTAGAGGAATATTGAGTAATGACTGGGGAATGTATAGAGGATAATGTATCAACCAATTGTCTGTTGTTTTTCTGTTTTCGGGTGGCTTCAATTTTTTCTTCTTCTTGATATTGACTTTGCAAAACTTTTAAAAATTCAAGTGCCCATAATTCTGCTGTCTTTTCTGGATATTTTTGTACTTGTTGTTTGATATTACGTTCCAATTTTGGCTCTGTTATCCATTTGGATTTAAAACTTTTTTTTACACTTTGAAAACTAATAAATGTGGAAAATTTTTGGACTATACTTTGACGTTTTTTCATATTTCTGACTCACTAGAAATTGCAGTTGATTGTGTATTAATAACGTAGAGATTTAAATAGCTTTACATTATCCAAACCACCATCTGGAGATATTCTCAAAAATCAGAAAAGAAACAAGAAGATAATCATCTGGAGGGCGAGACTCCAAAACGGAAGCCATGAGAACAACCAGAACATCCAGATAAAACTAGAAAGAAGTTTGGTCAAATAGATATATTATCGATACATATGCATTCGCTCCCAGTGTGGGAAAGTACGAATAACAGATCGGTCGCCAGATATAGTCCCAGTCCAAGATATAGGAATCAGAGTGCAAGCTTTTTTAGGATGGATAAAAAATCATGGACATTTGCCCGATGAAAACAACAATAACAGTTGTGGAAACTGAGTGAAATAGAAATTGGGTTTGGGACTTTAGTAACCACAAATGAAAGAATAGATAGTATAGTAGATAAAAGTATTAACTCCCTCAAAGAGTGAATAAAACAGACTAGCCAAATATCCATGCAGATAAAACGCCTTGAGTAGTCAAAAGTGTAAAAGAATAGTTGTAGATTTTCTAACACTGACTTAGCTTTGTTTGATGCCGCAGACACTCGTTCTCGTGTCGAATTAGAATTGAGCTTAGGTTTCAATTACGACAGTGTACATTTATAGTATCCTGTGTGTCTGGACTGGGGTTTGAAGCTTTTGCATAATAGTCAGGCATGGGCTTGTCTTGGGCTATTTAGGGAAAAGCTAGACTACCTCTGTTTTTGGCGAAGGTATTGTTATTAACAAGATAAAAAACATCACTTAAGCTATCTACTAACTTTTATGATCTATTGAATATCAAACTCGGCTGCAAAAAATACACTTTTCTGTATGTACTACTAAATTTGTCTTTCATACAATAAGTAAATGTATTAAAAAGTAAACTAGTAATAATAAGTATGTATCAAAAGTTACTATAACTTTAGCGAATACTCTTTAAATTTTGGCATCCGAAAGCCAAAAATTGAAACTTCAATAAAAGACTATAGTATAAATTAAGCTTAAGGAAGTCATGAGCAGTCAAGATTTACTAAAGCAAGGGAAGCAAAAGATTCTCGTAGTGGACGACCACCAATTAATCCTGAGTGGAAGTCTTGAATTACTACGACAGGAGTATCCAGATGCGGAATTTTTCAAAGCTCAAGCCGCACAAGAAGCCTTTGATATAGTAGCAAACTGTCAGCTTGACCTAGTAGTTATAGATCTGTCCATTCCAGAGAAGTCTGGAATGATGGCTCAAATTGATACAGGTATTCAACTACTAAAAACCTTAATGAAGAAGTATCCTACACTCAATCTTGTAGTCCAAAGCAGTTATATTAAGGCATTAGTGCGTATTAAACATGAAATTGATAACCATCAAGGGGGCTTTGTCATTGCTAATAAAGGCCTTTCTGAACAGGAAATCTTAAATAGGGTTAACTTGGCGCTACAAGGTATAACCCATACAAAAGATATCAAAACAGCATTGGAATTTAAGCCAGAGTGGCTAGAAGTTTTGAAGCTAGCGTTTGAAGAAGGATTACAAGATAAAACTATTGCTGAACGAATTCATATACATGAACGAACTGTCCGTTCATACTGGACTAAAATCCAAGATGTACTGGGTGTTTATCCTGAAGATTGCAGACAAGAAGGCAAGAATATGCGAATTCAAACGACAATCCGTGCTAGAGAAGAAGGACTAATTGACTAATTAGGAGTTAGGAGTTCATGATTGATGGCTGAAGGTTTTAGTACGGTTATTTGGAGAAAAATTAAAAAAGAAATTGCTATTTGGCGTATAGGAGCATTACCAGGATTTGGGATCTTAGCAATTGTGATCGTCGCTCGTTTATATGGGTTACTTCAGCCTCTAGAGTGGATGGTTTTTGATACCTTTCTCCGTCTCCGTCCTGCTGAAACTATGGATGATAGAATTACTATTATTGGCATTAATGAAGAAGATATCGCGAATACAAAAATTTATCCTATACCAGATAAAGAAATTGCGACACTTATTAGAAAAGTACAGAATTATCAACCTAGAGTTATTGGTTTAGATATTGTTAAAAATATATCTATTGAACCAGGTCATAAAGAACTGGTTAATGTATTTAAACAAAGTAAAAATTTAATTACTATTGAAAAAGTCTTACCTCCTCAATATGCTCCACCACCAAATTTGCCTAATAAGGAAGTTGGTTTCTCAGATGTTATATCAGATAATGATGGCAATTCCAGGCGTATTCTTCTTGGTACACGATTGAATGGTGAAGACTATAAGTTTTCTCTACCTTTGCGTCTAGGAGAAATTTATTTATCTCGTGAAAATATTACTTTGGAAAACGGGATTCGTGACCCTGAGACTATGCGGTTTGACTCAGTTGAAATCCCCCGCATATCCTCAAATAGTGGGGGATATGTAGGAATAGATGCAGGTGGGGTTCAGACACTACTTAATTGGAGGAGTGGAAAAGAACCATTTCGAGTTATATCTCTTAATGATATTAAAAAGAATAAATTTAAACCGAACTGGTTACACGATCGCATTGTTTTGATAGGTATAACTGCCCCTAGTATTCCTGACTTTATTAATACACAAGCAGTTGCTGGTTTGAAACCTAATGGTCAGATTTTTGGAGTTAAATTTCACGCTCATGCTTGTTCCCAAATTATTAGCGCAGTTTTGGATGGACGACCATTGTTAAAAGTTTGGTCAGATGAGTGGGAATATCTATGGATAGTTGTTTGGGGTTTGATCCCCATTATCATCGGGCGGCTAACTCAATCCGTCCTGAAAAATTTGTTTGCTGTTGGTGTGACTAGTCTTTCCTTAGCTGGAGGGAGTTATCTGCTTCTGGTATGGGGTTGGTGGACTCCCGTGGCACCAAGTTTATTAATTTTAAGTATTAACAGTGTAGGTTTGAGTGCTTTTGCTTTTTATGAACGCGATCGGGCATTGCAGTCTCAAATTGATGAACGCCAACGCACCATCGACCACGCATTTAATTATATTCATAATGGACCCTTGCAAACACTAGCAAATGCCTTAAGATGTGTTCAAGAGAAGGATTTTCCCCAGGAGAAATTACACTGGCAACTTAAAGAGATTGACCAAGAAATTCGGGCAATAGGCGAACACCTAAAGTTAGAAGCCCTAAATCAGGAAAACAGCCTTCTTCTAGGGAGTGACTTAAAACTAGATTTAAAACTTCCAATTCACGAACTATTCTATGAAGTTTATACCAGTACACTAAAACGAGACCTTCCTCATTTTCAATATCTCAAGGAGAAAACCCGCTCATTTGACCCGATTGAGGAAGAATACTTGAGTACCGAACACAAGCAAGAACTCTGCCAATTTTTGGAAGAAGCTTTATGCAATGTTGGCAAACACGCGTTAGGAGCCAAACGCATTGAAGCCATTGGCAAAGAAAATCAAGGCAGATATGCTCTTAGCATTAAAGACAATGGATGCGGGATCTATTCAAATTTAGAAAATAAAGGAACAAAGCAGGCTAGAAATCTTGCCAAAAAATTAAAAGGTAGCTTTAAGCGAGAATCTGTTTCTACCCGAGGTACTTTATGTAAATTAACTTGGTGTTTAAGAAGTAGTAAAGGTTGCCTGAGAAATCCCTTTAAATCTTTTTTTAAACTACCTAATCAGAACATTCTCGACTCAAAACAAGCTGACCAGAAGGCAGACGATACACACCCTGTGGTTCTACAATCGGCTCGCCTTTTTGCCAAGAACGACGAGTAGGGCTGGTGGATGGGGAGGCGTTATTTGTACGCACAGTACCAAAAGTATATTGTGACATAAAAGTATCTCCTGGACGAGAAGGTAAGCCACCAGAACCTGCGATCGCGAAAGTTCCTTGTTGCTGACGAGAACTGCGCGCAATGCAACTATTGGCAATTAAGTTGCTGGTATCGATTGGGTTTTGCGGTAACTCATTGAGACTATTTTGGATAAAGCTAGTATCAGGTAAGGTAATCACACCAAACGCTGCACCACTGGCATTAACATCAACTTTGTTGTTCCTATTTAAGGTGTTGGGGTCAGTACCAGAAGCAGCAGGTTTGTAATTTTGACCAAAGAACGCAGGAGTGTTGAGGCTGATATTACCACCTTTACCATCTTGAGCAAATGCAAGGATATCGCTGTCATTAAAAGCGATAATAGAGTTGGCAGTCAGAGTAATGTCACCACCACCACCTGCACCACTGAAAACATTGGTTGTGATGTCGCTATCACTAAACAAGTCGATGTCCCTTGCTGTAATGGCAATAGCACCACCAGCAGATTGTTCAGCAGCAGTAGTGATATTACTGCCAGTCATGCTTATACGCTTATCAACTTTAATATTTATGCGACCGGCATCTTCCGTCCCTTGGGAACGGGCACTCATTTCACTATTGTTTAGCGTCAGCGAGTTACTATTGATTGTAATATTACCTCCTTTTCCTTGACCAGAAGTACTTACAAATAAACCACTAGTGGGAACGCTTCCTAAGATATCGATAACGTCAGCATCAATCTCAATGTCACCTGCTAGTCCATCTCCCTCACTACTTGCAGAAAGCCTCGCACCATTACTAACAGTCAATTTACTGGCTCTAATATTAATATTTCTACCGTTGCCCACAGCAGTTGCTTTCACATCGCTAAATATGCCAGTAGAGTCGCCATTACTTGACAACCCATCGAATAAGACTTGACGGGCATTGATATTTACGTTACCTGCATCCCCTTGCCCACCAGTGCTAGCAAACAATCCACCGCCATTGGTCGCAGACAGTAAATCAGTACTAATGCTGATGTTGCCACCATTGCCTATTGCTGCTTGGCGATCGCTATCCAAATTTGCATCTACCGAAGTGAATATTCCACTAGAGCCTCCTTTGCTATTTTCTCCATCAATGGCAACTGTATCGTCGGCATTGACATCTACGTTCCCTGCATTTCCCTGTCCAGCAGTGGTGGCAAACACTCCACCACCATTGCTCAGTGAAAGTTTCCCAGTCTCAATTGTGATATTACCGCCATTGCCTATTGCTTGTGGCTTTTTATTATCCAAATTTGCATCGACTGAAGTGAATATCCCACTAGAGCCTCCTTTGCTATTTTCTCCATCAATAGCAACTGTATCGTAGGCATTGATATCTACGTTACCCGCATTTCCCTGTCCAGCAGTGGTGGCAAACACTCCAGCACCCCTGGCGATCGAAAGCGACCCAGTTGTGATTTTTACATCGCCCCCATTGCCTACTGCTCGTGGCTGCTCGGTATACAAATTTGCATCGACCGAGCTATATATCCCACTAGCACCTCCGTTGCTATTCTCTCCATCTAGGGTAATCGGATTGCGAGCATTGATGGTCAGATTACCTGCATTCCCCTGCCCTTTGGTCAATGTATTTAGGGCCGCACCTCCGGTAATTGAAAGTGACCCAGTGGTAATCGCGATCGCGCCCCCGTTCCCTTTTGCTGTTCCTAAGTTAGGGTAACCACTATATTCATTACCATCCACGGAGGTGAATATTGAACTGGCAGCTCTAGTTGAGCTGATCCTTCTTTCTCCATCAATAGTAATGCTGTCGCGAGCATTGATATTGATGTTGCCTGCATTTCCCATCCCTCTAGTAATGGCATTGAGTTGCCCACCATTAGTCATCGACAGTGACCCAGTTGTAATGTCGATGTTACCCCCATTGCCTATTGCTTGCTTGCCATAATCATCAATTCCCACTGAGGTGAATATAGAACTTGCACCTGCGTAAGGATCGTTCTTGGAATTTGGATTTTCTCCATCAATGAGAACCGTATCTTGGGCAGTAATTTTGACGTTCCCTGCATCTCCCTCGTTTCTAGTGAGGGCATTTAGTTGTGCGCCATTGGTGACTGCTACTGACGCAGCTGTGATATCAATATCACCTCCCTTGCCTTTTCCCGTTGTTCCTACGGCACTAAGTATGCCACTAGCACCACCATTCGCTCCATCAAAGGTAACCGTATTGGCAGCGTTAATATTCACCGTACCAGCATTCCCTTTACCAAAGGTGATTGTATTTAATTGAGCGCCATTGCTTACCACTAACGATCCTGTGGTGATATTAATGTTGCCTGCATTGCCTTCTGCTGTCTGGGCTATTGAACTGATAATCCCGCTCGCGCTGGAATTGTTACCTGCCGAATCAAAGCTAACTGTGTTTCCAACACGAATATTAACGTCGCCCCCACTGCCTTTTCCAAGAGTAGTGCTAAACAATTGGGAACCTGTTAGTAAGTTAAGTGAGTCAGCGACTACATTAATTTTGCCTGCATTACCAGTCGCTCCGGAATTGATGATATTTTGAATCACACTCGACTCTTTAAGGGTAACTGCCCCAGTCGCATCAACATCAATATCGCCTGCAACTGTGTCTACTGTTCCTGCATTGTTCGTGATGCCTGCATTTAGAGTGCTTCTACCGAAAATATTTAGGTTTTGAGTATTGATACCAATACCTCCCCCTCCTGCTGCTGTCACTACCACTTGTGCTCCATTGGTAAGTGTCACATCAGCTCGCTGCACTTCTAGAGGAAAACTAAAGTTTTGGATCTTCCCAAGACTATCAATTTTCATCTCTACTATTCCTGGTGCAGCTAATCCTCCTAATTCAACTCGACCACCGCTAGCGAACAACTGTCCACCCTGCATACTTACATTGCCGCCAATTAATGCCAAAGTCTGACCAGAATTTACCTGTAAATTCGCTCCAAGTAGCTCAATCGGATTGATGATGTTTCCTGGTTGTGAGAGGACTTGATTAAAAAACAGCGCTCCAGGACTGACAGAAAGTAAATTACTTTGTTGTGGTTGGGTAGCACTAAAATAACCCCGATCGCCTAAAGAGATTGCAGAAGCAGTCGTAGCGACAAACGAACCTTCAACATCCAAACTGGCATTTTCTCCAAAGACAATCCCCGACGGATTTATCAAAAATAAGTTGGCATTACCTAATACACCTAGCTTCCCTAAAATCTCAGAGCTGTTAGCCCCTGTCACCCGGCTAAGAATGTTCTCTACTCCTTGAGGGTTGGTAAAATAAACTCCTTTTCCTTCCCCCACGTTAAATTCCAAGAAGCTATGGAACAGGTTAGCCCCACGAATTGCTCCTCCATCAATGCGATCGCTCGTCAAACCACGAATCACCAAATTAGGTGTTACGACAGAACTTTCCGCTCCCAATGTCGTATCTGGTGTGATTTGAGCACTGGCTTGTTCAAATATTGTTAATCCGAATATCTGCAACACCGATATACCGAACATACCAATCAAACTTGGCTTCCAGAGCCAATTGCACAAGCTACTTATCATAACATCACATTTTACGGTAAAAATTATTACCAGGCTTTATTAGTGCTTTTTGCCAAAAATTGGAAATTAAACTGTCACTATTTCACTAAATACTTAAAACTTAGATAGTCTTAAATATAAGACTTTTTATAAAAGTCAAAAAGTCAGGAATGTCATTTTGAGCAAAACGCAGTGCAGAGAAGAATCTCACTAAATGTTTCATTCCGCTCAAAATGACAATTTACGCATTTATACAAGAGGTCTACGTAACTCTTTTATCCTGTCAAAATTCTTTTATCAAGTCTTTTTGAAAATTCCATCTAGATTTTTACTAAATCTTTATTTATTAGTTTGTAGTTTATTCAAAGTCGATTTAACCGAGAACAATACACGTAGGGGAGACATGAATACTCAAATCTTGTGGTTGCTTATCAAACGTATCAATCGCAAACTAAATATAAGTTTGCTGCTAAGCTTATTAGCGTTTGGCTCTCCAGCCATAGCTAAGTATATACCTCCTCAAACTCAGAAACCTGCTAGTGATTATACTAAGTCCGCAGGTGCCAGAGGATGCCCAGAAGAACAAATATCCTTAACAATTCTTTCCCCTACAACTTACGTCGGGCATACTGCTTCTGGGCATCCTACCTTTGTTTGGTTTTTATACAGCCCTCATAACACAGAGTTTAGACTTTTTGAGTTTGAGCCGAATGGTGAACCCAAACAACTAGGCGCTCCAATTAGTTTACAAGCTTTCTCAGGAATTAACAAGTATTCTCTTCCAGAAAACCAACCAGGATTAGCCATGCAAAAAAAATATCTTTGGCAAGTCTCCATTTCTTGTCCACCAAATGGGACTTTAGTTAGAAGGGCAGAATTTATGGTTGTCGAGATGTCATCAGATATTAAAACTAACCTATCAAAAATAACAAACAGTTCTCAAAAAGCAGATATTTACGCCAAGCAAGGTTTATGGTATGAAGCACTACAGGAAGCTCTCAATTTGGCTCCAAAAGGCGAACTCGGACAAGTTGGTTCAACTTTGGTGGAATCCCTAACGCAGTCGGAGGAACAAGGACAATTTAAGGAACCAGAACTTCAGCAAAGAATTAAGAATTTAAAGGCGATCGCAAACCGAGCAAAGTAAAACCCAGTCGTGAGTAGAGCAGAACCAAGAGAAAATCTCGACAATCTACTCATTCCTAAGGGACTGAAGTTTATACTAACGTAGGCGAAAAATATCCAACCTATAGGGTGTGTTATACGTCTGAATGATCTTGACAGATTAGAAAAATGGTGCGTTACTTCGTTAACGCACCCTACAAAATAAGATTTGATAATTTATTTTTTAGTAATCCCTAACTGCAAAAAAGTAACTGTCCACACTCTCCCCTACTACTCAATGAGAAATCAAGGATTTCAGTAATTTTGCAAAAGGGAGTGAATAATTACGCAAAAAGCTGTTAAAGCCAGTTACCAATGAGGATAAACGGTGCCCAATAAGCAGGGTTATCATATTGGTCATTAATTTCTTGTATTTTCTTAGCGTTAATCAGTTTAATTTGAGCCTGACGCAAGGCTTCTGCTTTACTGACACCCAAGTTGCGGAGGTTAGTATAAAATGCAGATATTAAGTCAAACGTAGATTCATCATTGACAGACCATAGAGTTGCCAAGGCACTTTTTACCCCAACTTGTAAAGCGACACCAGCTAAACCAAGAGTAGCACGGTCATCTCCTACAGCAGTTTGACAAGCAGTCAGCGTCAGCAATTCTACCGAGTTAGAACCACTATTGACTCGCTGGAGGTCACTTTCTAGCTGCTTAATAGTGAGTTTGCTGTTATTTCCAGCCACTAGAAAAGTATCTTCTGCAATCGTGCCGAACTGAGCGTGAGTAGAAATATGAATAATCGGATAAACGGTTTTACTAAGTTCTTTTTCTAAGTTATTACGGTTAAAATTGTTATTAATAAACAATTTACTACCAGGGAATAGTTTTTTAACTTCCTCAATTTCTGAAGTCACGTTTGGCAAAATCGGATAGTCCTTTTCATCGATTTTGGCCTCTCTAGTTACACCTAAGATTAAAGCTCTATTTTCTTGCCAATTCAGTTTTTTAGGTGCTGTCAAACGCAAACTAGCAGTAGTAGCAATAGCATACTTTTCAATCAAATATTCCTTGCCATCATAAAGCGCAGCCATTGGAATAGTACGTAAAAAACTATCTTGAATGAAAACAAGAGTCTTAATTTTATTAGGATTAAAATCAGTAGTTAATTTAAATTTACCTAAAAGTTTACCATACAAATATTGTGCTTTCTGCTTAATATCATCATCATTAATTGTTTTAACTCCATCTATAAGTAATTGACGAAAATTCTTGATTTCTTCTTCGAGAACATTACGTTTCTCATCTATCCATTCAAGCTGCTTATTGCCATTTGGTAGACTGAGTAGTATGGCGGTGCGATTATCAAAGATGATAGAGCTAAAAACAGCAGTATCTTCTTTTAATAGTTCCTCAACATTTTTTAAGTTATTAATAGCTGCTATCACACAATCATTACCAAAGTAATTTTGTAATTCTGCTAATTTCAAAGAATCTATAGTTTCCAAGGCATTAGTTAGCTGCTGATTACGAGTTTTGGCATCAAAGGATGAGAGCGAAGCTAATTCTAGTGTTAATTGAGTTAGTTCACGGTATAAAGGCTCAACGACATCCCGAAAATCAAGTTGTAAATCTTTATCAGCTTCTAGAATATCGCTGCGAATTTCCTCTAAAGTGGAATAAGCTTGCTGATAAGCTCTAACAGCCTCAAACTTTTTCTCCTGCGCTTGAAAAATCCGTCCAGTTTGCCACTGCCATAAATAAAGGCTATCTTTTGCCAGTAAATTTTGGTCAGCTTGCCAAAGCGCTTCGCGAGTTAATTTTAGGGCTTGCTCATATTCCTGCCGACATTCATAAAAATGACCCAATGCCCCATTGGCAAATGACTCTGAGCGAGAATCTTGGAGATTTTGAGCAAATTTTACTGCATCCTTAAGTAGTGCTTGTGCATCTGGTAGTTGTCGCTTTGGCAAACATTGAGTTAAGGGCGAAGTAACATGAGTTCCTGCAACTGGGAGATTCGCCAAATCTATTGCTATATAAACTTTAGTTGTAGATAATGGTAATTTTTCTAATAGAGCTAAAGCTTTTTCTACTGCTTTATCAACCTTGGTTTGCTCAGATTTGGTGCGGTAATAAAATTGAATTAAATTTACAAGCACTCTTATTTGAGCAAATTGGTTACTTTGTTCGCCAGCTTTTTCAAAACTAGACTGAAATTTATTTAAAGCTGCCTGGTAATCACTTTTAGATTGCCATTCAAATTCATCAGCTTTTGGAATCTGACTTTGTTTAGCAGACTCAGCACGCAGTTCCCAAAGTTGCGCTCGACTAACATAGGCATTGCCCAAACTATTGAGTACTAAAAAGTCATAACCCTTAGGAGCAATCTTTTCAGCACTTTCAAGATACTTAATAGCTCGGTCGTAGTAACCCACTAGACGGTAAGCTTCTCCAAGACTTCCCAACGCACCTACTTCCCCTATTTGGTCTTGTGAAAACCGAGCAATCTGCAATCCACTTTCTGGCAAACATTTTTTCTGTGGTTCCTCTTGCCGATCTTCTTGAAATACACCACATAAAAGAGCGATCGCCTTTCTAGGTTGCCCCAAGCTATTGTATATTTGAGATTCTTCTGTAAGCATACGCCCCACCTGCTGCACATCCCCAATTTGGCGATAGTAGGCGATAACTTTATCCCAATGAGCAATGGACTTACCCAATCGATCTATTTGTTGATATGCCCTTGCCAAATTCTCTAAGACAAGCGCTTCCTTTGGGCGGTTGTTATTCTTTTGATAAATATTTAAAGCTTCTTGCCAATATTTAATTGCATCTTGCAACTTTTCTTTCTGGTAACTTTGAACACCTTGCTCCACCAATCTACTAGCATCATCCGTTTGTGCGTGTACTACTTCCCCTAACTCTTGCTGCCAAGTCAAGAATGGCACATGGCTCAGCCATAAACAAAAGGTTAGGCTGCAAAGAAATAGAATCCCCAGGAATCGACGCTGAATAGATTTACGATCGTGATTGGGCATAGACCGACTCTTATAACGGAAACCAAACATTGTCATACCTTGCCCCCTGCTTACACAACGATCGGTTATTGTTTTATTTGTCAGTCCCCAACCAAACGTTTGAACTCTCGATTTGACAGTCGTTTTGTTCATTCGTACTTCGTAAGTGGGTTGATACAAGGTTAAAAACCCTTCATATTACCATAAAATAATTTTGCAACAGGTCTACTGTAAAACGTGGGGTTAAGATTGTGTGCTGGAGTGAATACTTACAATTTTGCTTTACAGTATGCATTAAACAATTGAGTGTAGCATGCTTGTTGGGATGTATGGGAGCGATCGCCACTTCTAATAAAAACTTTGCCCTAAGCAGCGATCTCTTGCTTAACCACACTTTCAACTCGCAAATTTCGACAATTGTTTCTCCAAATCCTGACTTTTTAATCGCACAATCGTCTCCCCCCTCTGGAGTCACCATTCCCCCAACTATACGAGAACGTATTGAAGAGACTATTCCCAAACCAGTTGAACCTCTTGTACCTATTCCCTCTACTCCAAGTCAATCGCCAGCACCACCTAATCTCCAAATATCTCCCACTCCTCAACCCACTCCACCTCTTTCTCCGACAAACATCAGCTTTTACGTTAAAAAAATCGAAGTCTTGGGCAATACGGTTCTTAAAGACGAAATTAATCAGCTAATCAAAAAATATGAAAATCGGCAAGTTACTTTTGAAGACTTAATTTCTTTGCGCTCTGGCATCACAGAACTTTACTTCAAAAACGGTTACGTCACTTCCGGTGCATTTCTGCCCAACAACCAAGCTCTTGACAGCGGCATTGTCCGAATTCAAGTTGTAGAGGGAGAACTAGAACGAATAGAAATAAATGGGTTAACTCGCTTGCAAAAAAGATACGTACTGCGTCGTCTAGGCAATGCCACAAAGTCTCCTTTAAAGCTTCAACGCTTAGAAGAAGGACTGCAACTGTTGCAGCTTGACCCACTTCTAGAGCGGATCAATGCTGAGTTAGTTGCAGGCAGTACTTCTGGTCGCAATATCTTACGAGTAGACTTGCAAGAAGCTCCTGCATTTTATACAGGCATTATCATTGCTAACAACCAATCTCCTAGCGTCGGTTCAATTGGGGGTAGTATCTTTGCTACTCACAATAACTTATTGGGCTTTGGCGATCGCCTTAGTGCTGAATACGGACGTACTGAAGGACTCAACCTCTACAATTTCAGTTATACCTTACCGCTTCTTCCACGCAACGGCACTCTCAATTTCAGCTACAGCAACTACGACAGTAATATTGTCGAAGAACCTTTCCAAGATTTAGGTATTCGCAGCGAATCAGAAACTTTTTCTCTAGGTTTGCGCCAACCTTTAGTCCAATCTCCTCAAACTGAGTTTGCTGTTGGTGTAGCGTTGGATGTACGTCGCAGCCAAACCTTCCTCCAAGATGTGATTCCCTTTTCCTTTTCAGAAGGACCCGAAGACGGTAAATCCAGAGTTACTGTTATTCGATTTTACCAAGACTGGGTAAATCGGAGTAGAACACGAGTACTAGCAGGGCGATCGCAATTCAACTTCGGCATTAATGCTTTTGATGCAACCGTTAATGACATAGGCACTGATGGACGCTTCTTTTCCTGGCTAGGACAGTTTCAGTGGGTGCAACAGTTATCTCCGAGAGTCTTACTGCTAACTCGCATCAACACCCAGTTAACTCCAGATTCTCTTTTATCATTGGAGAGGTTTAGTATTGGTGGTGTAGACACAGTTAGGGGCTATCGCCAAAACCAACTGGTATCTGACAACGGTGTTGCCAGTTCTGTCGAACTCCGCGTTCCTGTCACTGCTAATCCCAGAACCCTACAAATTAAATCATTTTTTGATATTGGCGGTGGGTGGAATAACCGTGATGCCGATCCAGATCCGAATTTGATTGCAGGCGTGGGTTTGGGAGTAGAATGGCAAGTTACCCGTGGTTTGGATGTGGGTTTAGATTACGGTATTCCATTAGTTGGAGTGAGCGATCGGGGAGACTCGCTGCAAGATAATGGATTTTATTTCTCGCTGCAATATCAATCTATATTCCCATGATCTGTATTATGCTCAGATGACTGGCATAATTCGTTACTAGCTTTGAGTTTTAAAATATTCTACTTACTCCTTCAAGACAGAGCTGACCTAAGATGTTAAGTATGAATCCAACATCTGATTCTTCTTCATACGGGTGGCTTAACGAAGAAAGCACGATTTGTCCAGTAGCACGCTCTGGATGCTGCACTGCCATAGCACTCAGCGTCCGCCCCGGGCCTACTTGCAGCAATATCCGCTCTGGTTTTTTAAAGAGTTCTTCCAAACCTTCTGAAAAGCGCACAGTTTGGCGCATATGTTTAGCCCAATAGTTCGGGTCTGTTGCTTGCTCCGTTGTAATCCAAGTCCCGGTGACGTTAGAAATATATGGTATTTGAGGTGGTCTAAGAGTTATTTTTTCTAAATAAGATTTAAATGGCTCTATTATAGAATCCATTTCTTGTGAGTGAGGAGCATGGGAAGCTTCTAAAAAAAGACAAATCACATCCTTCTCGCTTAGTCGGTCATTTAATTCCTCTAAAACTTTTGTGGAACCTGAAACAATGCAAAGGTTTGGTTCGTTAATTGCAGCTAGGGAAAGAGTCTTGCCTAAAAGTGGCAGAACTTCCTTCTCTGAAAGCTCAACCGCAAGCATGGCACCACCGGGTAGTTCCTGCATAAGTCGTCCACGCGCCGCCACCAAATTTAATGCATCTTCCAGGGAGAAAACGCCAGCCAGACACGCTGCAACGTATTCGCCAATGCTATGACCTATCATTGCTTGGGGACGCACGCCCCACTCTGACCACAACTTAGCTAAAGCATACTCGATCGCAAAGAGCGCTGATTGTGCAATTAATGTTTGTTGAAGTTGCTGCGTGGCAATGTTTATTTGTGTTTCATCTGGATATATTATGTTGCGAATGTCAAGGTCTAAGTGAGGCTTTAAAAATTGCGAGCAGATATCGACTTGTTCTCTAAACGTCTTCTCAGTTTGGTAAAGTTCCAAGCCCATATTTACATACTGCGCTCCCTGCCCTGGAAACATAAACACAACAGGCCGATTTTCGGACTCTTGGAAGCGTGTAAAAACTTTTTTGGAATCGAGTGTTTCTAGGGCAGTCACAGCATTATCAATGGTATCGCAAACAAGCATCCGGCGATGCTTAAAAGCTTTTTGATATTGATAGGAGTAAGCGATATCAGCAAGATTCCGATTAGTTGATTGTTTTAAGCGCTCAATCAGATTTGCTGTCATAGTTTCTAAAGTAGAGCTTGTTTCTGCCGAAAGTACTAATAGATGCCAAGGTCTATATTCTAAAGTTTTTTTCATTTGAATCTAGCTAGAGTTTTACAAAAAAGGTAAATATATTGATTATTTATTCATGACTTTCTTAATGCTGAATAGCATACAGATTATATATGTTAGTACCTTTGTAAAGGTTGTCTTGCTCTACCAAGACGCTATAACCATGTTGTTGCAGTAAAGCAGTCACCTGAGACAATCGTTCGGCTTCATTATGTACTTCAAGCACAATTTGTTTAATTTTTTTCCAGTCATCTTGATTGATTCCTAGAAGAACATCTAACTCACTTTTCTGCACATCTATTTTCAGCAAATCTATATGTGCAATATTTTCTTCTCGGATAATTTCAGAAAGAGTATTTAGTTGACATTCAAAAGTTTGATTCTTAAATCTTTCTTCTAACAATTCTTCGGAATATTCCATGACTTGCTCCATCTCAGTCATTCCTGTTTTATTTTGGTTAAGCATAATTGTTTTTAATACTGCTTTTTCTTCTTGTTTATCTCCATAAAAAGATGACATTCCAGAACTATTAGGATAAAAAGTAAAATTTTCTTTCGTTGTTCTATTACTTAAACCACAATTAAATAGCTTAACTTTAGCCTGACATAAAGATGTATTAGTTTTCAAGATTTCAAATGTAGGAGGAGAAGGTTCAAAAGCATAAATTGTAGCTTGACTACATTCTTGGTCAACAAAAAGTGTAAAAAGACCTATGTTAGCTCCTACATCAAATATACAAGCTCCTTGGTGAAGCTGAATACCGTGTTTAGCATACACTTTATGTTCAAAAATATCTTCATAGAAGTGGTCTGTCTCAGCTTTATTTTGATGTATAATTTTCCTGCTATTTGGCAATTTATAGTGAAGCAAATTAATAGATTTATGTGTAATTTCTACATCAGAGATAGTCGGTGTTAAACGTCCTACATTCTCTTGATTTATAGTTTCTGTCTTTGGTAGAATTTGTTCTTCAATAATTAATGCTAATTCGGCTATAGTTGGATTTGTGAATATAACACTCAAAGGCAATTTAATTTGAAAAACTTTACTTAACTGAGAAATAATTTTGATAGCCACTAAAGAGTGACCTCCTAGACTGAAAAAATTATCATCAATACCCACTTGCTCAATCTTGAAAATTTTTTGCCAAATATCAGCAATCTTTTGCTCAGTGTCATATTTAGGAGCAACATAGCTATTTTGTAAATTCAATCGCTGGCGTTGTTGTGCTATTTGATTTGATTCTTGTTGAAATGGTAAAACATTTGTAATTGAATCTTGATTATTTTCTGATTGCTCGTCAAAAGAATAGGTGGGCAAATGAAGTTTACAACAATGCCGATCTGCATAAATAGACCAATTCACTGATACTCCTGCCAGCCAAAGTTGAGCGAGTGTGTTAAGCGAGAAAGCTAGATCCGATTGTTGGTTATAGAAATTTGGTAACGAGGAGAGTACTAACCGTTCAGACACATTTGTGCTAGCCGGGTGTTGCAAGGCCATACTACCCAGAGTTTGACCTGGCCCTACCTCTAACAAAATTTGATGCAGCACTTGCCACAATGTTTCAATCCCATCAGCAAAACGCACGGTTTGGCATAAATGTCTACTCCAATAGCTTGGATCTGTTGCTTCTTCTGCTGTTATCCAGGTTCCTGTAACATTAGATATGTATGGAATTTTTGGAGCTTTCAGGTCAAAGGTTTTAACAAGTTCGATGAACGGCTCTACGATCGCCTCCATCATTGATGAATGAAAAGCATGGGTAGTCTGCAATTTCCGACAGCCAACTTCAGTTGTCAGCAATTGCTGCTCTAATTGGGCTACAGACTCTATAGAACCTGCGACCACACATAGCTCAGGCCCATTAATGGCAGACAGGCTAAGATTCTTTGCAAGCATTGGCTGTAGTTCCATTTCTGAAAGAGAGACAGCCAACATTGCCCCATTGGGTAATTGTTGAATGAGTTGACCTCTTTTAGCAACTAAAGTTAAAGCCTCCTCCAGAGATAAAACCCCGGCTATACAAGCCGCCACATACTCACCAATGCTGTAACCAATGAGCGCTTGAGGTTGTATTCCCCATCCCATCCACATCTGGGCTAGCGCATACTCAATGACAAACAAGCCTGGTTGAGCAATATAGGTTTGATTTAGTTTTTCAGCATTAACATCTACTGGAGTCGAATCGCGTTGCAGCATCCTTCGTAAATCTAGCTTCTGGGAAGACATTACTGAAGCTAGATTGTTTGTTTGCTCAAGCTTGGCTTCTTTATTAGGATAAAGTACATCTCGCAAGTCAAAACCTAAATGAGGTTTGAGGAGTTCTGAGCAACAAGCTATATGTTTGCGAAAATTTGGCTCAAACTGATAAAGCTGTAAAGCCATGTTGACATATTGCTCTCCTAAACCAGGAAACATGAAAACTACAGATTGATTGTTAGTTTCTGGGATGCTGCTGGTAAAAACACGTTTGGGGTCTCTGGTTGCTAGCGTGCACGCTGCATCTTGGCGATCGCAACACACTAGTATCCGACGGTAATTAAATCCTTGACAATCAACTTGGAGAGTATAAGCTAAATCACTAAGGTTAATTTCCAAATTTTGGTTTAAAAACTCAGCTAGATTATCAGTTGCTGTCTCTAAGCCTGATTCTGTTTTCCCAGACAGCACCAGCAAATGCCACGGTGTAGAAGAATTTGATGGTTTGTTGCTATTAAAAATTAAAGAACTGTTCATTATTACCTCTTTATAATGTTTAAATTAACTTATTATTTGTATATTTATATAATCAGGAAAAGAATATATATGCTTGAAGTTATCATCAAAAATAAGCAGATTATTTTGAGTATTAAGTTCTTTAAATCCGGCAAATTTATAAGTGATATACATCATCCGATTTCTATCATTTGAGATAAACTCAGCACACAATTTAACATTTTGATTATTTGCTATACGAATAATATGATTGAGCATAATCGTACCTACGCCTCTAGACATAACGCGGCAGGACATCAGCAAGAGTTTTATTGTCCAGATAGTATCTTGACATTCAATAAGAGCTAATCCAACTTTTCCATAACTTCCATACTTATCATCCAAACTAGCAATTAGTAGCTTATGCTTATTTGAGTGACAAAAATGGTTGAGTTCTTCGTAAGAGTATGTATAGCCAGTTGTATTTAATTGGTTTGTGCGTACTGTTAATTCTTCGGCTCGTTGTAAATCCTCCTCTTTAGCAGAAGAGATGGTAAAGCACATCTTTAAAGTAGCTAAAAACTCTTCTTTAGAACCAATAAATTCTTCTTCTACCCGATTGCGTTTTATATCACTGAGGTACATAAGTCTTCTATTCTGAGAATCCTTTGTAATAAAACGAGGATTCATTTGTGGCATATCTAGTAACTGTTCGAGGTTAGCTGTATTGATGCAGAGAACGTCAGGTAGTGAAAAATTGACCTCTTCTAACTCAAATAGTTGGTCATCAATAAAAGCTATTACATCCATTCCAATATTGATTGATTTAGCGATTTTTTGAATAGAGTCAGATTTTGAATTCCAATTAATTTGAGAATATATAAAATACTCATGTAATCCCAACTCTTCTAGCTTCAACATTGCTTTGTTATATTCGTTTCTACTAGCTACAGATTGTAAGATTCCTCGATTATCTAAAGTTTTGATTATCTCGATAACATTATTATCTAAGAAAACTTGCTCATCTTCTAGTAAGACACCATGCCATAGGGTGTTATCAAGATCCCAAACAACACACTTAATAGTTTTTTTTAATTCTTGTTTATCTTTGGCTTGCTCAGCACTTAAATTAATCATCTTTTTCAATTATTGTTACTAATTTAAACACTAAGTCCGAGTAGGTGAAAACATATATTGTTGATAACCATACTCAGCAATGGTAATCTGTTGAATCTGAGTACTCCCTTCAATAATTTCCATGATTTTGGCGTCTCGAAAATACCTCTGAACAGAGGATTCACTACTACAACCATGACCACCATGAATCTGTACAGCATCGCTTGCTACTTTAGTCGCGGTTGTAGAAGCAAAATACTTAGCAATTGAGGTTTCCATAATCGATTTAGGATCGCCAATGTCTTTTAAATAGCCTGCTTGGTAACACAATAGTCTCGCTGCTTTCACATTAACGATCGCCTCAGTCACCATTTGTCGAATTAATTGATGGTCTTTCAAATAAACATCAAACTGCTTCCTTTGGCTTGTATACTGGATGCAGGCTTCAAGACAAGCTTGAGCAATACCTATACAGCCCCAAGCTACACTGTACCTGCCAGAATCTAAGGCAGAAGATGCTACATGAGAAAAACCAAAACCCTCTTTACATACAAGGTTTTCTCGTGGAACTCGACAATTATTTAAATGCAATTCTGCTAACATAGAGGCTCTAGTACCCAACATGCCAAAAATTGGTTTAACCAAAAGCCCTGGTGTGTTTTTTTCAACTAAAAAAGCAGTGGGTTTACCTTCACACTGAGCAAATATCAAAAAAATATCAGCAATTTGTCCATAGGTAATCCACTTCTTTTGCCCATTTAAAACATAAAACTCTTGAGAAACTGTTGCTGTCGTTTCCACTTTTTTAGCATCACTGCCTACATTAGGTTCGCTTAAACCAAAAGCAGCGATCGCTTCACCAGATGCCATTTTAGGAATCCAATGCTCTTTTTGAAACTTGCTGCCCCACTTGAGGATGGCATGAGCAACCATAGAGTGAACTGTAAGCAAGCTTCGTACTGAAGAACATCCCCGTCCGATTTCTTCATTAAGCAGGCCGTAAGTTATCATATCCATACTACTGCCGCCTCTTTCTTGAGGCACAATTGCACCTAGATAACCTTGTTGAGCTATTCTTTGAATCAGTTCTCTCGAAGTCCGTTCTTCTCGGTCAGCCCTATCTGCATAAGGGACAATCTCTTCATCTGTGAAGGCTTGGAATTTAGCTTTAGCCTCTTTTTGCTGAGGAGTTAATTCTATTTGCATTCCTGTCACTTTAGTGTTAACAAATATTTTTGCTTCAATTTTGTGCAGAAATAGCCAGCTTTTTTTCTAGAAAGCTGCTCATGGCATTTATACTTCTGAAATTTTCAAATTCCAGGTCTTCATTTTCAATCGTTATTTGAAACTCTTTCTCTAAAAATAGAACTAGCTGCATAGCAAACATTGAATTCACAAACCCTAGAGAAAATATATCTTCGTCTTCTTGGAATTCATGATGACCAAAAGACTGAGTTAGAAAATTTTTGATTTTGGTTTTCGCTTCTTTCATTGTCAACCTCCTGAAAACACTAATGAAATTTTAAATTTTTTAATTGTATGTATAAAAACCTTGTCCACTTTTGCGTCCATGTAATCCAGCGTCAACCATTTTCTTAAGTAAAGAACATGGTCGATACTTACTATCATTGAAACTTTCATACAGAACTTCGATAGAGAAAAGAATCGTATCTAATCCTATCAAGTCAGCAGTTTCTAACGGGCCCATTTTATGTCCAAAACAAGTTTTAAAAATTTTATCTACTTCTTCCACTGATGCTACTTGTTCTTGTAAAATAAAAATAGCTTCATTAATGGTTAACATCAAGACGCGATTCGATACAAAGCCTGGAGAGTCATTGACCAAAATACATTCTTTTTCCATCTGAGCTAATAATTTTTTAGCTATTTCAATAGTCTCATTACTGGTGTGATAACCACGAATAGTTTCAACCGCAGGCTTCATTGGTACGGGATTCATAAAATGCATCCCAATAACTTTAGAAGCACGCTTTGTTACTGAAGCAATGCGAGTAATGGGTATAGCAGATGTATTAGCAGCAAAAACGGTTTCTGGCGGACAAATTAAATCTATTTTTTCGTATATATTCTTTTTAATTTGCCACTTTTCTGTAGCATTTTCTATAACAAACTCTGCTTTTTCAAGTAATTGATAATCTGTAGAAAACGTAATTTTATTTAAAATATCGTCTGGTTGGTTTACTTGCTTATTTTTTGTAAAAAGCTGTTGGAAACGAAGATTATTTTTTATTTCCTGTTTTGCATGTTCTAAAATTTTGTCAGAAATATCTAAAAGAATTACATTATGACCAGTTTGGGCTAGGCTTTGTGATACTCCTATCCCCATAACACCTGCACCAATGACGCCTACGACTTGAATTTCCATAATTTATTGTGAGGGTATATTTCAACAGAAAAAATAATTAGCTTGAATAGTATCTATTTTTGTAGGGTGGACACTGCTTACCCACTAAAATCCTTATTTCTAGGTTGTAGGTATTGCCCGCCCTACGATGATTGAAGCTACGAGTATGCCTTACGTGCTGACTCCTCCATTGTCTTCTGCAGGCTCAACGGTCTCATGTCAGTCCATACTTCCTTAATGTATGCTAAACATTCTTCCTTAGAACCGCTTTTACCTGCATCGTGCCAGCCAAGAGCATTTTCTCGTTCGGCAGGCCAGATAGAATACTGCTGTTCGTGATTTATAACTACTTTGTAAATTGTTGTGTCTTGTTCATTTGTATTCATGGTTGTCTCCTAAGATTTTTATGAATGATGTGTTTATTTCTAGAAAGCAAGAGTCTATATATCTGGTAAATCTTTCTCTATAAATCTAAGAGGACGATATTGGTAAGCAACAATTGTGGCGATCGCAGTCAACACTCCCATAACTATAAACATCAGACCAATACCGCGTCCCGATCCGACACCGATAACTTGTCCCAAGCTTCCAGCCAATAGACCACCTGGAGCCATTAGGGGCTTGAAAACATGGTCGGCTAAAGGCCCTGCAAGCAGATAAGCAAGGGGTAGGCAAGACATAGAAATCATTCCTGTCAAAGCGAAGACTCTTCCCTGAATATTGAGCATGACTTTTCTTTGAAGGATGACATAAATTGAGCTGTTAATAATTGGCAAGCCGAAAAAGAAGAGAAAGGCGGCGACACCAATAAGCCAAACATTAGGTTTTAGCCCAATAACTGCAATACACAGCCCGTTCAACAACATAAAACAAAACAAATTGTTGATGCTGCGTTGCGATCCTCCCCAAATACTCACAGCTAAACTACCGAACAACATACCACTACCACCAACAGATGTTAAAATTCCTACCACTGTAGCTGAAGCAAACGAAAGTATTAAAGGGACACCTAGTACTTCAACTGTGCCAAACATAAAGTTGATAACACCTATAAATACCATTAACCCTAAAATTCCTGGTTTGGCTTTGATGTATTTCCAACCCTCTACAACTTCAATTAATAGCGAGTTTTTTGTCGTAACATTTGCACGATCTGCAATCTCAGATTTGGGGAATCGAATGTATAACAGTATGAGTAAGGCAAAGACAAAGGTAGCTAAGTCGAACAGAAGAATGCCCTGAATTTTAACGATCGCTATCAATAAACCTGCTAGTATCGGGCATATCAACCGAGTCATAGATTGTCCAAGATGAACTAGACCATTGACTCTAGTCAGTTGTTGCTTGGGAACCAACAATGTCATAGCTGTCATATAAGCTGGTGCTTGGAAGCTAGCACAGATGGAATGAACAGCTGTCGCTAAATAAATATGCCAGATTTCAAGGTTGCCGACAAAGAGCATCAGCGCCAGCAAGCCTGTCGTTAAACCTGCAACCAAATCGCTGATAAGCATTATCCATCGACGGTTCCAGCGATCTACAAACACACCCGCTAGTGGAGAAATTATTACAGACGGTAGAGTTGTTGACAAAGAAATAAAAGCTAACTGTGTCACCGATCCTGTCTGCTGGTACACCCATATACCTAGTGCAAAGTCAGTCACACCAGAGCCAATGACTGATACCAATTGTCCAAACCAGATGGAGATGAAAACCCAAATTCCCTGAAGGTTAAGGTTTTGTTTGGCATAATTTTCTTCAACCATTTGCCTGTGCTTGTTCGAGACAAACTTTTAAATGTTTTGCCAAAACCCGAACATGAGGTTCTGCTAACATCGTAATGTGTTCGCCTGGGACTTCATAAGTCTCTACTGATTTTAAAGAGTACTTATCCCAACCCATCAATGGATTATTGCAGACCTCTTCTTTTGCCTGAAAAACAGTAATTTGATTGCGATAAACTTCCTGTGGCATATAAGCATAATGAGCTTTAGTGTTAGCTTTATAAACTTCTAAAAACCCATTTACTTGTTCTAAAGTAGCCTGTGGAGGTAAGATGTCAGCAATTTTTAACCGCTCAAAAAAGTAGTTTAACTGCTCATCTGGCGTTAACGTTCTCAGAGTATCTTCTGATATAAATAAATTCTTGCTAAAAAATCCTTCTACCATATTTATCATCTCAATTAAGTATTGAGTATCATCCTTATAGATTTCCACAATGTTGTCAGGAATTGGTGCAAAAGTGTCAAAAATCGCCAGCAGGGCAACCTCTTGACCTTGCTGTTGCAACTGTAGGGCGATTTCAAAAGCCACACGACCGCCAAAAGAATGACCTCCCAGAAGGTATGGGCCTTCTGGTTGCACAACTTGTATAGCTTTGATGTAGTCAACTGCCATATCTTGAATGCGTGCGTGTGCTGCGGTTTTTCCATCAAGACCTGGTGCTTGTAAACCGTAGAATGGTTGGTCTAATCCTAGATAATTTGCTAAATCGTAAAAGTAAAGCACATTTCCACCGCCCCCTGGTAAGCAAAACAAAGGTCGCTTTGAACCACGAGGCTGAATTTCTACCAAAGGAGACCAAGGTCGAGAATCTACTGTTTGCTGGAGAGTACTAGCTAGCTTTTCAACTGTAGGAGCTTGGAATAGAGTAGCTAAAGGCAGATTCTGACTAAATTTTCGCTGAATCTGAGCCATCAGACGCACAGCTATCAGGGAGTGACCCCCCAATTCAAAGTAGTTGTCATGAATTCCTACACGCTCAACACCTAAGAGTTGTTGCCATATATTGGCAACCGCGAGTTCAACAGGAGTACGGGGAGCGACATAAGCAGTTGGCAAATTTGCTCTTGGGCGCAGTGGGCGTGAATCTTTCTTTATTGAACTTTCTGTATCTTGTGTAGGTTCAGAATTTCGTATTGATTCCAGCTTGATCCACTGATTAATTCTATCTTGTAAATCTCCAAGTGAAGTAGCAATTTGAGTTAGCTTTTTTACGGAGAGAACGCGTTTAAAGACTTCTAAACTTTCTGTAGGTGTAATAAATAATTCGGCCAAAGTTGATTTATTGTCTGTATCTAGCTGTTGTTCTTTTTCGAGTAGCCAACCGTCCCAATTTAAGCTAATCCAAGGTATAGTTTTTGTTTGATTTTGTTTATTAGCGAAAGCATCCATAAAAAGGTTTGCCGCCGAATAGGCTACAAATCCTAATCCTCCTAAAATGCAGGATATAGAGGATAGTAAAAGACAAAAATCAATTTCTTTCCCGTGCAAAACTTTTTCTAGAACAAATAAACCATGCACTTTAGGCTGAAAATGTATTTCCGATTCAGCTTTACCTGTTTCTTGAATCAGGTGAAGTGCATTATCTTCGACAATTCCCGCTGCATGAATTACACCATTGATTTCGCCAAAGCGTTCAGATGCCTGAGTTATTGCTACTTGCATTTGTTCTAAGTTAGCAACATCAGCACTAATGACCAAAACCTCAGCACCTAATTCTGACAAAGTTTGTACTTTCTGAATCTTACGACTTGTTGTGTTCTCATTACCGTGAGTCGCTATCCATTCCGACCAATTTTCTTTATTAGGGATACTGGAGCGTCCTAGCAATATTAACTTGGCTTTGAATGTCTTGGCTAAGTATTCTGCTAAAATAAAGCCAATACGTCCTAAACCACCAGTTATTAAATAAACTCCTCCTTCTCTCAACTTGATTTTTTCTTCAATAACTGCATCTAGCTGGACTGGTTCCCAATTTTGAATCCAGCGATGATTACCACGATATGCAATTATTAAGTCATCGGTTTTAGCTGTAAATTCTTCTAGGAAATTGTCTACAAACTTTTCGTTTTCAGTTGCAGCAGGAATAACAACATCAACACTTCGGCAAACTATATTCGGATATTCCTGCCCAATAACTTTACATGGCCCTAGTAAAGTTGCTTTTTCTGGAATTAAACTTTCTTCACCTGTCACCTCATGCAAATTATTCGTTACTGTAATAATTTGTAGAGGATGAGTTATATTTTGTTTGTCTAACGCTTGAGCTAAAAATAGTAGGCTGTAAAAGCCTAAATACTGGCTGTTTTCAAAGTACTGCGGTGAGTACGATCGCTCATCCGGTGTTACATTCCATAAATGAGCGATCGCGTCTGGTATGCGATTTAATTGGCGTAGTTCTTGGATTAAGGCTTCATAGTTATCTGGTTGCTGGGGATTGATTGTATATGCACCATCGCTGAGTCTAGCAAACTGCTCTCCCTCCATCACTGCGATCGCATGATGATTTTGTTGTTCGAGTCGTTTTGCTAATTGTTTTCCCAACCCACACCCATCAACAAAAACCAGCCAACAAGTCTTTTGAGCTTGTGTCTTTTCTTCTGCAAAAGTTTCAATAAGTTTAGATTGTTTCCATAAAGGAATGTAAAACCAATCTGCAATATTTGATTTTTTATGTATTTCTTGTTTAGTAACAGGTACAGAGTTTGGTTGTTGGTCAATCCAATAACGTTGACGCTCGAAAGGATAAGTTGGCAACGGAATCCGGTGACGTTGCTCGTGGGCATAAAAACCAGACCAGTCTACTTGAACTCCCAAAAGCCAGAGTTGCCCTAACGTCTTCAACAAGAATGCTATATCCGATTGGTCTTTTGAATCGGGAAGCGAACTCAAAGCCGTAGTATTTTCTAGATGCCTGTAAGCTACGCTCGATGTTTTTCCATAACCAACCTCTAACAAAATGTAATTTGGTTTGATTAACTCAGCAATGCCGTTTGCAAAGCTTGCTGTTTGCTTGAGATGCTTTGACCAGTAGCTTGGGTCTGTTGCTTCAGTTGCAGTAATCCAAGTTCCTGTTGCATTAGAAATAAAAGGAATTTGAGGCGAATTCAATTCAATTTTTTCGACTTGCTCAATATAGTACTCTAGAAGTGGAAGATAAAAGGTTGCTCCCAATGGCATCTTCTGCAACAATTGCCCGCGAGCAGCTACTTGTACTATGGCATCTTCTAAGGAAAATACACCAGAAAGACAGGCAGCTACATACTCCCCAGTACCGTAACCAACCATAGATTCAGGGCGCACGCCCCAAGACAGCCATAGCTGCGCTAAAGCGTATTCAATCACAAACAATGCTAGCTGGGTAATTTGATGTTGTAACAAATGTGCAGCTTTTTGGGCCTGTTCTAGGTTGGGATAGAGTATTTTACGTAAATCTAGTTCCTGATAAGATTCTATTATTTCAGAACAAGAATCAACCCAGTAGCGAAATATTGGCTCATGTTGATATAACTCCAAAGTTGTATTTACATCTAACACCTCGTCCCCAGGAAAGATAAATACGATAGGTCGATGACAAGGCTCTTGAAAGTTGGTCAATTGTTGAGGATTTGCAGAATCTAGTCCCCGCACTGCATCATCTAAATCTCGGCAAAGTAATATCCGGCGATGGTTGAAAGCGCGGCGACCTACTTGGAGTGTGTGAGCCACATCAGCCAGATTTAATGTCGGGTTTTGCTTGAGGTGAGTAGCTAAATTGACTGCAATATTTTCCAGTGCCGAGCTTGTCTTAGCAGAAAGTACCAACAAGTGATAATTTCTCCCTTGCTCCCTGCTCCCTGCTCCCTGCTCAAATACAGGTGCTTCTTCTAAAATTACATGTGCATTAGTACCGCCAATCCCAAAAGAACTAACCCCTGCACGCCGAAGACCTTTATCAAGCTTCCATTGTGATAGCTCGGTATTTACGTAGAAGGCGCTATTAGCAAAGTCAATTTGAGGTGATGGTTCTTCAAAGTGCAAGCTTGGTGGCAATAACTTATATTTCAGGGCAAGGATAGTTTTGATTAAGCCTGCAACACCGGCTGCCGTATCTAAATGACCGACATTAGTTTTTACCGAACCAAGAGCGCAAAAGCCTTTTTTGTCTGTATGCAGCGAGAACGCTTGTTTTAAGGCTGCTACTTCCATAGGATCTCCTAAAGGAGTTGCTGTTCCGTGAGCCTCAATATATGTAATTGTCTCAGGTTCAACCTCAGCCGTAAGTTGAGCTGCTCTAATCACCTTCGCTTGAGCATCTATACGAGGAGCTGTATAGCTTAGTTTAAACGAACCATCGTTATTAACTGCGGAACCTTTGATAACAGCATAGATATTGTCTTTATCTGCCAGAGCATCTTCCAATCGTTTTAATACTACAATACCGACACCATCGCCACCGATTGTTCCCTGTGCTTTAGCATCAAAGGCACGGCAATGTCCATCTGGAGAACCAACTCCCCCTTGTTGATAAAAATAGCCTTCTTTTCGGTACAAAGTTATGGAAACGCCACCAGCCAAAGCCATATCACACTCACCACTTAGCAAGCTTTGGCAGGCTAAATGCACAGCAACTAATGAGGTTGAGCAAGCAGCTTGAACTGTATAACTGGGGCCTTCTAAATTCAGCTTGTAAGAAACGCGTGTAGTGAGAAAATCTTTGTCATTGCCAATTGCAAGTTCTAAATCACCAAATGAATTGATAATATTTTGATTTGCATAAAGGTTGAGTAAATAGGGGCTAAGACTGGCACCAGCGTAAATACCAATTGAACCTTTGTAAGATAAAGAGTCATAGCCAGCATTTTCCAAGGCTGACCAAGCGCATTCTAAAAAGAAACGATGCTGCGGATCGGTAATTTCTGCTTCTTTGCGATCGAAATCAAAAAATGAAGCGTCAAAAAATTCTATATCCTTTAATGCTCCGTATGCTTTAACATAGTTTGGTTTACTCAATACATCTGGATCTATTCCAGAAGCCACTAATTCCTCATCAGTGAAAAAAGAAATTGTCTCTACTCCTTTCTGGAGATTGTGCCAAAATTCATCAATATTTTTAGACCCAGGAAAAGTACCAGCCATACCGATGACTGCTATTTCTAAACCAGTGTTGTGAGTAAAGGCTACTGGATTATCCATTATTGCTCTAACTCCTTATATTAATTAGCAGAAGACAGTCATGCGGTCAAAAACAGGAAAGGGGGCAGGGGGAGAACCCCACAAATAAATAATGGTGCTGGTATCTTTTTTGTTTTCGGTCAATCTTTTAACTGTATTTGTTCGCGGCGTTGTTTAAGTCGAGCTTTGCCATATTTGAGTTTTTCAGATTGCGTATCAGTTTTTTGAGAAGATGTTGATTGATTTTTAATTCGACTGAAGTAATCTACTAGAGAACTGATAGTTGGATATCTCAATAATTCGAGCATTGGAAAATCTGTTTGTAATACTTCACGCAATTGGCTATGAATCTGAATAATAAGTAATGAATGACCGCCTAATTCAAAAAAGTTATCGTGTATACCTACTTTTTCTAAATTAAGAGCTTTTTGCCAAACAGTTGCGATTGTTTGTTCTAACTTCGTTTGCGGCATTACATAAGCAATTTCGAGGTCTGGGCGAATTTCTGGCGCAGGCAATGCGCGGCGGTTAACCTTGCCATTGGGTGTGAGCGGTAGTGTCTTTAGCACTACAAAATGACTAGGTATCATGTAATTGGGCAGTTTTTCTTGGAGGAAGCCGCGTAACTCGTGAGTTGAGATTTCCTCTTGGTTGAAAACGACATAAGCCACAATGCGAGGATTGTTTGGAGAATTTGTCAAGCGATCGCCCGATTCCTGCCAATCTGTGACTATAGTCTGCCGTACAGCAGGATGTTGACCTAGTACTGCCTCAATTTCTCCCAGTTCAATACGGAAACCACGAATTTTAATTTGGCGATCGCTTCGACCCAGAAATTGAATGTTGCCATCGTGCAAATACCGAGCTAAATCCCCAGTTTTATAAAGGCGTTCAAAATCAGAGAATTGGTCTTCTTCCCCCCTGCCCCCTGCTCCCTGCTCCCTGCCTCTTAGAAAGGGATTGGGAATAAACTTTTGGGCGGTTAGTTCGGGTTGGCGAAGATATCCTCTAGCTAAACCAGCACCGCTAATGTAAAGTTCGCCTACAACACCTACAGGTACAGGCTGGAAATAACGGTCAAGAATGTAAATTTGTGTATTCGCAATCGGACGACCAATGGCTGGGGAAGAAGTAGCTCCTTTCTCGACTAATGCAAATGTGGAGTAGACGGTGTCTTCAGTAGGGCCGTAAAGATTAAAAACCTGTTGAATATTATTCTTTTGATAAAGCTGCTGTACAAGTTGATTTGACACGGGTTCGCCTCCCAAGCAAACCGTGGACACTGAAGTTGGAACATCGTTAACTTGCAATAACTCTGTCATTGCCGCAGGAACTGTATTGATGAGGGTGACTTGTTGACTAGCGGCTATTGCAGGTAGATGCAATATATTATCGACTAAAATCACTTTGCCACCACAGCTTAAAGGAGCAAACAACTCGAAAATCGAAATGTCAAAGCAGATAGAAGTCGATGCCAAAACACCAGCAAATTCTTTGTGCGGCAATAGTTGGATTGCCCAATTGAGAAAAGTGACTGCGCTGTAATGTGCGATCGCAATTCCTTTCGGTTTGCCTGTAGAGCCGGAAGTGTAGATTGCATAGGCTAGATTATTGGCTGTAATTGGAACTGAAGGGTTTGTTACGTTTTGGAAATTTACTAGAGCGTCAGTATCCAAACAGACAACCTGCGCTTGATGTGGCGGTAATTCTGCTATTTGCTGCTGTTGAGTAAGCAGCACTGATATCTGTGAATCTTCGAGTATCCACGCTAGGCGGTCTTTGGGATAAGCTGGGTCTAGGGGTACGTAGGCTCCACCCGCTTTGAGGATACCGAGAATTCCCACAATCATCGAGAGCGATCGCGTAGTACAAATGCCTACTAAAGTTTCTTGCTTGACTCCTAAAGAGCGTAAGCAGTGTGCCAGACAATTGGCACGGGAGTTTAGCTCGGAGTAGGTGAGCATTTGGTCTTCACAAACCACCGCTACTGCATTAGGGGTAAGCTCTACCTGGGCTTCAAATAGTTGATGAATGCATTTCTCATCAGGATATGCCTTTTGGTTATTCCACTCTACTAACAACTGCTGGCGTTCTGCTGCGGTTAACAGTGGCAAGTCCATCAGGCGTTGCTGAGGCATCGTCATACCTTCAAGCATTGTCTGGAAATGTCCTAGCATCCGCGTGATTGTAGTAGCCTCAAAGCGGGAATCGTAACTGAATCTGAAAAATAATTCTCTGCTAGGGCCGACCACGAGAGTGAGTGGATAATTTGTTAACTCAATACCGCGTATATCAATAATGTCTATATCGCTACTATGTTGTTCTAAAGAAGCATCTACCGGGTAGTTCTCAAAAACTATGATGCTCTCAAACAAAGGCAATCCTCGTGGAACCTCACTCCACCCCTGCACCTGTACGAGTGGGCTGTACTCATACTGTCGCAGTTCTACTTGTTGCGCCTGCAACTGCTTTAGCCAAGATATCAGCTCTGTTTCGGGTGACACTTGCACTCGTACAGGTAAGGTATTAATAAATAGCCCCACCATCGATTCCACCCCAAGTAAGGTTGATGGGCGACCGGAGACAGTCGCCCCAAACACGACATCTGTCTGAGCGCTGTACCGCCACAGAAGTAAAGCCCAAGCTCCTTGAATGATAGTGTTTAAAGTCAGTTGATGCTGTCGGGCAAGTGTGGAAAGTGCTGCCGTCATAGCTGTTGATAGCTGGAGTTGCTGATGTTCGTAGGTCTTTGTCTGATTGAACCGACTTGGTACTACTGTATCGACACCTAAAGGAGTTGGTGCTGTAAAGTCTTTGAGCGTTTGTCGCCAAAACGTCTCAGCACTAGCCAAATCCTGCTCTTGCAACCAAGCGATATAGTCCCTATAAGGACGGCTAAGCTCTAAGTGTAAGTCTTGATTGCGACTGAATGCTTGATAAAAGGCAAAAACTTCCTTGAACACTAAAGACACTGACCAGCCATCTACTAGCAAATGATGGTGAGTCCAAATAAATTGGTAGGATTCTTTCTCTAACTCAATCAAGTAAAGGCGCATCAGCGGTGCTTGGGAAAGTACAAAGCCCCGTTTCTGCTCTGCTTCCAGTAAAGCTTCTAGTTGCTCTTGCTGCTGGGAAGTTGACAGTTCTCGCCAGTCGTGCTGCTCCCAAGGCAGGTTTACCTGTCGCTTTACCACTTGAATTGGCTTTGCCAGATTCTCCCAGTGGAAGCAAGTACGCCAAACAGGATGCCGCTCTACTACCTGTTGCCAAGCTAATTTAAATGCCGATATATCTAAATTTCCCTTGAAAACGCAGCTCAGAAGCTCAATATACTCTCCAGACTCAGGAGCAGAAAGGCTGTGAAAAAGCATCCCTTGCTGCATGGGAGAAAGTTCATAGATATCTTCAAGATTCTCAAGTTTCATTTTTACTTTCTCCCTTCAGTTTGGCTAATTGTGGCAATTAAGCTATCAATATCTTTTTGACTGAGCTTTGCTGCGGGAAAATCGGAAGGAGTGTATCCTCCTGCTTCTTTTGACTCGCAATGAGCAATAAGTGTATGCAGTGCCTGGAGATAATTTTGAGCTAAACTTGCAATCGTTTCTGGGCGATGAACTGCTGTGCTGTAAGTCCAATTCAGTTCTAACGAGCCACCAATCACTGCTGCGCTGACATCCAGTAGATAACTCCGACGAGCATCGGGACTATGTGCAGACCCAGTAGACTCTGTAGCTGGTTGCAACATCCCTGGTAACAATACTCTATCCAACTGACCCAGGTAGTTAAAACTCACCTCAGCCTGGGGAAGGGCTTGCAGTTTCTTGGTAATTGTTGTGTCTTGGGTGAGGTATTTCAGAATGCCATAGCCAATGCCGTTGTTGGGAATGCGGCGTAGTTGCTCTTTAACCAACTTCAAGGCTTCTCCAGAATCAGTTGTTTGTTTTAGTTCCAATAGCACAGGGAAGACAGTAGTAAACCAACCGACTGTACGTGATAGATCCACGGCTGGTAAAATTTCTTCTCGCCCGTGACCTTCTAGATCGATTAACAAACAATAATTTCCAGTCCACTGAGCAAACGCTTGCACCAGCGCCGCTAGTAATACATCGTTGATTTGAGTATTATAAGCTTGTGGCACATTCTGTAACAACGCTTGTGTTTGTTGGGGTGCTAGCTTCACTGAGACACTATTAGCATTTGTCTCAATGTTAAAGTTTTTACCTTGTGGATAGTCTATCGGGAGAGCGGTAATACTAGACCAATCTAAATTCAACCAGTAGTCAAGTTCTGACTTTAATGTTGCTGTTTGTGCATATGCGTGCAAGCGCTGTGACCAATCTTGGAAGGATGTTGTCTTCCGTGGCAACACAATTGCCTGTCCAGCATCTAGCTGCTGATAAGCTGTTTGTAGATCCTCAAGCAAAATCCGCCAGGAAACGCCATCTATGACAAGGTGATGGATGATAAATAGTAAGCGCTGATGCCGCTCAAGCCCAAGGTCAAACAGCGCTACCTGAACTAACAATCCAGATTCTAAATTTAAACTAGTTTGTAATTGGTTAGCAACTGTGGCGATCGCTATCGTTTGTTCTGTCTGAGGTAGGCTTGACAAATCCACTACCTGGACATATCTACGTGATGCATCTGGCAGAGTATGAACTTGTTCTAAACCAGAGAACGAATGCACAAATTGTAGGCGTAGGGCATCGTGATGTACTAACAATTGCTGCACCGCTTGCTCTAGGAGAGCTACATCTAAAGGTGAATGTACCTCCAGTAGAATCGCTTGGTTCCAGTGGTTTGGTTGTTGAAACTGCTGTTCAAAGAACCATTGTTGAATCGGTGTAAGTAGGGCTTGCCCAGTCACTAAACCCTGAAATACGGTTATTTGGGTATTACCTGCTACCTCTGCTAATTCAGCAATTGTCTGGTACTGAAATATCTGCTTGGGTGTAAGTACTATACCCGCCTGATTAGCACGGGCGACAACTTGAATGCTGAGAATGGAATCCCCACCCAATTCAAAGAAATTGTCGTGAATACCTACCTTTCGTCCCAAAACTTCTGTCCAGATACTGGCGATCGCCTCTTCTACTGAAGTGCGCGGTGCTACATAATCTCTGTGTTGAGATTGGACTACATCAGGTGCTGGCAGGGCATGACGGTTAATTTTACCATTGGGAGTTAGTGGTAGAGCTTTCAGCACTACAAAGCTTGAGGGAACCATGTAATCTGGCAACTTCTGTTTGAGAAACTCTTGTAATTCTTGAGTCGAGAAAACTGTTTCTGACTTAACTGTTAGATAAGCTACAAGGCGCTTGTTGCCAGGAACATCTTCACGGACAACAACTACAGCTTGCTGCACAGCAGGGTGTTGGTGCATAACTACTTCAACTTCCCCTAGCTCAATTCGGAAGCCACGAATTTTAACTTGCTCGTCGATCCTACCCAAGAACTCGATGCCATCAGGTAGATAGCGGGCTAAGTCACCTGTTTTATACAATCGAGAACCTGGTTCGCTACTAAAGGGATTGGGAATAAACTTTTGGGCGGTCAGTTCTGGGCGGTTGAAGTAGCCTCGTGCTAAACCTGCTCCGCCAATGTACAACTCACCTGCTACACCAATAGGCAGAAGTTGCTCTTTAGCATCGAGCAGATAAATTTGCATGTTGGCGATCGGATATCCAATAGGAAGCGTCTGCCTTTTACTCTCTGGTTTACAAGTCCATGCAGTTGCGTCAATACAGGCTTCTGTGGGGCCGTAAAGATTATGCAATTGGGCGCTAAGTTTGTTTTGAAATTGTTGATAAACTTCAGCGTTGAGAACTTCCCCCCCACAGTATACGTGTCGCAGACTATGACACTGCTCCAATTCCGGTTCTAATAAAAGTGCTGGCAACATTGAAGGAACGAGTTGTAATATTGTGACTTGATGTTCCTTAATTGCTTTCACCAAATAAGCAGTGTCTTTGTGTCCCTCTGGTTGAGCCATAATTAGCCTTGCTCCAGTTAACAGTGGTGCATAAAACTCCCAAACTGAAGCGTCGAAACTGAATGGCGTTTTCTGCAAGACTGAATCTGTTGCACTTAGGGGCCAAGTTGACTGCATCCATAGCATGTGATTGCAGAGGGCGCGGTGAGGAATCATCACACCCTTGGGTTGTCCTGTTGAACCAGAAGTATAAATTATATAAGCTAGATTGTTAGGACTTACCTCACAAGCAGGGTTATTACTACTCTGGCTACTGATGACTGCCCAATCGCTATCTAAATAAACTGTTTGTCCCTGATGTTCAAAATGTGCTACCAATGACTGCTGAGTCAACAGTACCTCTATTTGGCAATCCTTGAGCATGAAATCTAAGCGTTCTTGAGGATACCCAGGATCTAATGGCACATATGCTCCACCCGCTTTCAAAATGCCCAATAATCCAATCACCATTGCAAGCGATCGCTTCATGCAAATACCTACACGTACCTCTGGTTTTACACCTAATGTCTGTAAGTAGTGAGCGACTCGATTAGCTTGCTGATTTAGTTCTAGGTAGGTTAGCTGTTCTGCTTCAAAAACCACCGCAACTGAGTTAGGTGTGCGCTGACACTGTTGTTCTACCAGATGATGAATACATTTATCTATATCATCATTAGTATTGTTATCAACTAATAGTTGCTGTCGTTCGGCATCAGTCAAAATTTCTAGTGCATCAATCTCAGCGTTCGGATTATTAATAATACTTTCTAAAAGTTGATGAAATTGTCCGGCTAGACGTTTGATATCTTCTAGATAAAATAAATTAGAATCGTATTGAAACTTTGTAGTTAAAGAATCATCTTGTTCAATACAAGAAAGCTTTACTTTGAATTTATCAATACAGGCATACAGTTTATAAATAGAAAATTCAATATCAGCACTATAATATTTACCAGGTCGTTTTTCAAAATCAAAACAAATTGGAAAAAAGTCAGATTTCGTGTTATTTTTAGCCAATGTCTGAATTTGTTGCCAGCTAAAGCACTCCTGCCATTGGTAAATCTCACGCTGCAATTCCTGAACCTGCTTTAAAAGTTCACTAAATCGGAAACTTTTTTCTAAATGACAACGAAGTGGTAGATATTTAGTCAGTAACCCAAAAGCTTCTTTTAACTCTTCATCTGTCCTGCCATCACAGCCAGTTCCGACAACAATGTTTGACTGACCAGTCAGCCGCCAGAGCAGAATTAGCCAGCAAGTTAGTAAAATTTCTGAAATAGAAGTATTATATTGTAATGCGATCGCTCTAAGTTGAGATAATAAATTGGGACGAACTAGTAAATCAAAAAATTGCGGTTCAAATGTTTGTGTTTGTGAATGATTTTCCCAAGGCAGTTTGAAAGTAAAAACATCAGAGATATCCTGCTTGTGCCAATACTCTCTAGCGATTTTTCCATCTTCTGACTCAAGTAATTCATTTAGCCATTCAGAAACAACAATATATTGTAATGGTTCGTCAGAAAGCTTCTCGCCATCCAAGCAAGCTGTATAGAAACGGCTGATGTCAAGTATCAAATTATTTAGCGTTACTATATCCGCACAAATAGCTGGTAAGTTAAGCAGCAATATATGCTTACATGGCGACAAAGTTACCAAAGATATATGCAATAAAGAGTCTTGTTCAAAGTCAATATCTAGTTTGTTTCCCTCAGCAAAAAGTGCTTCTATCTCAATCTCTTGTTCTTGAAACTTTAAACGGCTCAAATCGTATCCATCAATTGATGGGATATATTTATCGGCTATAACCTGAACTGGAATTGCCATTTCCGGCAAGCAATAAAAGGTTGTGCGAAGGATTTCATGCTGATTTATAACATTTTCTAAGGCTGCTTTTAAAGCTGAAATCTTGAGATTTCCTTCTATAAGGATGGCAGAATGAACGCGATAAGACAAGCTTCCATCTGTTTGCTGCAACAGCCACAGACGCTCTTGTTGAGGGGAAAGTCGATAACCTTGAATTTTATTTTGCATATCTGTAATACCATTCGTTAGATATTTTGGCGACTACAAGGTTCAGTCATTGCAAACAAAATTTTTCTCGCTCCTGAAAACGGTTTGCGTGAATGTGCTGTTAGCATGTTGTCCAGCATTAAAATATCTCCTTGCTGCCAGGGTAAAGCAACTGTCTCTTGCAAATATGTTTGTCGAAGCTCGTCTAAAACTGAAGGTTCAATCACAGAACCATCACCATAGTAGGTATTGTTCGGTAAATCTTCTTCTTTAAACTCTGCTAGCAATGCATCACGCATTGTCGGTTCTAAAGTTGACACATGAAAAAAAGTTGCGTGATTAAACCAGACCATTTCACCAGTTTGAGGATGACGGGTGATAACTGGGCGAACTTGACGGGTTCTCAAGCGCTTGCCATCTTTCCATTCAAACTCAATGTCATTAGAACGGCAGTACTCCTCAACCTTTGACTTGTCGGTGGTTTGAAAGACAGTTTGCCAAGCAAGACCAAATCCATCATTATAATTACGGACGTACATCCAATTTTTAGAAATAAAGCGTTCTACAATCTTTGGGTCAATACGTTGTAAAACTTTGCGACAGTCAGCGATGGGTGTTTCTCCTCCTTGCTGTGCAGGTGTAATGCAGCAAAAGAAGAGTTTCATCGGCCATGTCTGGCAATATGAATGCTCATTATGTGGAAAAATACTTTGGTTTGCTGGGTAGTCAGTTGAGGTATAGACATGACCGCTTATCTGACTCCGGGGTGATGAACGTTCTGAATACTCTAAGAGTTCTCCAGAAATAATTTTAGTGAACTGTTCAAATTTAATTACTGTATCAATATCAAAGTTGCGAAAAAGAATTGCTCCATGCTTGAATAACTGTGTTTCTAACCATTGCTGATTGTTTTTTGCCCAAGCATCAAGATTGATTTTATTTACATTAGCTTTAATCACCAGTGGCAGTGTTTGTCCTGGCAGTTGAGATACTTCAATCAATCCTTGTTTAAGGTTGTTGATATCTATTGGTTTAACAATTTTACGTCTATCTGACCATAATTGCCTGATGGAATCGGCCGATTCTTCGAGATTCATATTCATATTTTTAATTTAAATTTGGATTAAGTAACTAGTTTTGGCTGAACGTTTTTTAACTTTCTTCGACTAACTTCTTTGAATTCTTTTTGTTTTGTGATTTCTTCTTGTTTATCCGCTTCTATTAGGATTTCTTTGAGGGTACTTACTTTGATATCGGGCTGTGCCACTGCATTGTCTAAAATTGTGACTAAATGTCGCAAAATTTTGCTAATCGTAGTTTGCTCAAATAAATCTGTATTGTACCTACACAACCCAACTAATTCTTGTTCGGTTTCCATCATGTACAGACTCAGATCGAACACAGATGTCTCATTGTCAATTTCTAAGAGGTTCAAAGTTAGACCTGAAAGCTCAAGTGCTGGCATTGGGGAATTCTGGAAGCCAAACATAACTTGAAATAATGGGTTACGCTTTAAGTCTCGTTTTGGGTTCAGGGTTTCTACAAGCTTGTCAAATGGTAGGTCTTGGTGGGCATAAGCTTCAAGAGTTACCTCACGTACCCTTGCGAGTAATTCCCGAAATGTAGGATTTCCAGATAGATTTGTGCGTAATACGAGTTGGTTGACAAATAACCCAATCAATGATTCTGTCTGCATACGGTTGCGATTGGCGACATCAGTACCTACAACAATGTCATCCTGAGATGTATACCAGTGAAGTAGGGTTTGAAAACCAGCCAGCAGTGTCATAAATAGTGTCACCCCTTCTTGCCGACTGAGAGCCTTGAGGGATTGGGATAAAACAGGGGAAAACATTTTTGTTTGAGTTCTTCCCCTAAAGGTCTGAACTGCTGGCCGTGGAAAATCTGTAGGCAGTTCCAACATCGGCAAATCGCTTAACTGCTTCTGCCAATAAACAAGCTGCGTTGCTAGCGCCTCAGATTCTAAGCATTGGCGTTGCCACAGGGCAAAATCCGCGTACTGAATAGGCAATTTTGTCAACGGAGAGGGTTGACCCTGTAAGAAGGCATCGTATAGCGCTGCCACTTCCTGGATCAGTATTCCAATAGACCAACCGTCAGATACTATGTGATGTATCGTCATCAGCAGTAGGTGTTCTGTGTTTGACAGTTGCAGCAGTGTCGATCGCAGTAGTGGCCCCTGCTCTAATGAAAAGGGTTGCTGTGCTTCTTGAGTGGCTAATTGCTGCATTTGTTCTAAGCGCTTTGATTCTGGTAACTCCGACAAGTTCACTATTGGTAAACTGAACTCTAAAAAGGGAGCGATCGCCAAAATCGGTTTTCCATTTTGTGCAGCTATGGTGGTTCGCAACACTTCGTGACGGTGGACGATTTCGGTCAAGCTTTGCTGCAACACAATATGATTCAGCGAACCTGTTAAACGCACTGCTGCGTGCATATTGTACAAGGGACTTTCAGGATCTAATTGATTCAGGAACCACAGTCGCTGTTGAGCAAAGGATAACGGCAATTTACATCCATCCGGTCTCGGTACTAGGGGCGGTAGCTGTGGGAACTGAGCATGACGAGATTCTATGTTACGAGCTAGTGCAGCGATCGTTGGCTCATCAAACAAGCTAGGCAACGGTAATTCTACTTGAAAAATGCTTTGCACGCGTGAGAGCAGTTGGATAGCCAGTAAGGAATGTCCGCCGATGTCAAAGAAGTCGTCATGAATATCTGCTTCAATTCCTAATAGATCTGTCCAAATGTTAACTAGTACTTCTTCAGTGGGGGTGCGGGGTTGAAGGGAACCAACTTCTGGACTTTTATGAGTCTCTGGTGCAGGTAGAGCGCGGCGGTCTACCTTTTTGTTGGGAGTCAAAGGCAGAAACTCCAGCATCACGAAAGCAGAAGGTAGCATGTAGTCGGGTAGTTTTTCCTTGAGAAAACTGTGCAGTTCATTGGTGGTAAGCTGCTGGCTAGCGACAATATATGCCACTAGGCGTTTGTCACCAGGAGTGTCTTCTCGCACAATCACCACCGCTTCCTGGACAGCTAGGTATTGACTCAGTACTGCTTCAATTTCTCCTAGCTCTATACGGAAGCCACGAATCTTCACTTGGTCATTAATACGACCGAGGAACTCAATATTGCCATTTGGTAAATAACGTGCCAAGTCGCCAGTTTTATAAAGGCGTTCGGAATTAAAGGATTGGTCTTCTTCCCCCTTGCCCCCTGCTTCCCCTGCTCTCTGTCCCCTGCCTCTTTGAAACGGGTTAGGGATGAATTTTTCGGCTGTTAACTCCGGGCGGTTGAGGTAGCCTCTAGCCAGTCCATCTCCACCAATGTATAATTCGCCTATAATACCGATTGGTACAAGCTGTAAATGTTCATCTAATATATAAATTTGAGTGTTAGCAATCGGGCAACCAATGGATGTTTCACTAGTAGGATCGTTAATTTCTACAACAGTTGACCAAATAGTTGCTTCAGTCGGCCCGTAAGCGTTAAAAAATCGGCGACTGGGTAGCCACCAGCGTTTGACAATTTCATGAGAACAGAATTCGCCTGCACTAATGATAGTTTGCAGTGTAGGAATTTCTGCGAGTGCTAAGACTGCTAAAACAGCAGGCGGAAGCGTCACATGAGTAATAGCTTGTTGCTGCAACAGTTGGATTAAAGCTTGTCCTGGTAAAAGAGATTCTTTGTTTGCTAAGTAGAGAGTTGCGCCTGTTTGCAATGCCATGACAATCTCGAAGATTGAAGCATCGAAGCTTAAGGATGCGAATTGCAGAATGCGGTTACTTTGGTTGAGGTTGAAAGTCTGAATCTGAGCTTGAGCCAAGTTGCACAACCCTCGGTGTTCGATTAAAACACCTTTAGGCTTTCCTGTGGAGCCAGAGGTGTAAATGACGTAAGCAAGGTTGTCAGATGTGACGCAGCTGATTGGGTTTTCCTGGCTGTGTTGTGCAATAGTCTGTTTATCTTGGTTCAAGCAAACTAAAGAAAATTCATTCTCGATATCCTGCCAACCTACCTTGGTAAGGGAGGAATGAGTTAGCAAAATAGATACTTGAGCGTCTTCTAGCATAAAGCTAAGGCGCTCTTGAGGTAGGCTCGGATCTAAAGGAAGGTATGCTCCACCCGCCTTGAGGATGGCTAACAGTCCGACGATCGCTTCTACAGAACGCTCTAAGCAAATACCAACTAAAACTTCTGGGACTACCCCCAATTCTTGCAGGTGGCGTGCCAGTTGGTTAGCTTGAATATTTAGTTGGCGATAGGTTAATTGTTGGTCTTCAAAGACTAGGGCGATCGCATCCGGAGTTTGCTCTACTTGGGCTTCAAACAACTGATGAAAACACTTGTTGTGTGGGTAGTCTTTTTTGGTTTTATTCCAATCAATTAATAACTGCTGCTGTTCTCGTGCAGTCAGTACAGGTAAGTCTCTTAGGCGTTGGTCTGGATTAGCAACAATGCTTTCTAGCAGTGTTTGGAAATGTTCCAGCATTCGGCTAATCGTACTCTCGTCGAATAAATCCGTGCTGTACACCACTTGTCCTTTAAGACTTTCCCAGTCTTGCCACAAATGAAACTCCAAATCTAGCTTGGCAGTTATGATATTCAAATCAAACAGCGAGAGCGTTAGCCCCGGTAGCTCTAAAACTGATGGTGGAGTATTTTGGAGAGCGAGCGTTACTTGAAACAGTGGATGGCGACTCAACTCTCGCTCTGGATGTAGTTCTTCTACCAGCTTCTCAAAGGGCAAATCCTGATGGGCATAAGCTCCCAAAGTTACTTCTCGTACTCGACTCAGCAGTTCCCGAAATGTTGGGTTCCCTGATAAATCGGCACGCAACACCAAACTATTGACAAAAAAGCCAATTACCCCTTCTATCTCGCTGCGGTTGCGATTGGCAATGGGTGAACCGATTACAATGTCCTCTTGCTGTGTGTAGCGATAGAGCAATGTCTGGAATGCAGCCAGCATTGTCATGAACAAGGTAACGCCTTGTTGGTGGCTAAATTCCTCGAGCTGTTGACTCAAAGATTGCGGTAGTTCTAAAAATTTTTTCGCTCCCTTGGATGTTGGAACTGCCGGCCTTGGTCGGTCGGTGGGGAGATTCAGCACGGAAATACCATTCAATTGCTTTTGCCAGTAAGCTAACTGGGTTTCTAACACCAATCCCTGTAACCACTGGCGCTGCCATACAGCAAAATCGGCGTATTGGATACCTAGTTCTGGCAGGGTTGTAGAAACGTCAGCGATCGCATTCCTATACAGTACGCCCAGCTCTTGAATTAGCACTCCAATAGACCAACCATCAGTCACAATATGATGTAGATTCACTAGCAGCACATATTCTGCTTCATTTAGTTGTAGCAGCGTCAATCGCAGCAATGGCCCGGTGGTTAGATTGAAAGGACGTTGAGCTTCTTGAGTAGCCAATCTTTGGACAACAACTGACTGCTCAAATTCTGGTAAATCCTGCAAATCAATTACTGGAAGAGTCACGGTAGTAGGTTGAGCGATCGCCTGTACCGGATAACCGTTCACTACTGGGAAGGTAGTACGCAAAACTTCGTGCCGCCGTACAATTTCGGTCAAGCTTTGCTCCAGACATGTCAATTGCAGCGAACCCTTCATGTTGAGAGCGAAAAATTCATTGTAGGTAGCATTTGCCCCTTCTAGCTGGTCGATAAACCACAATCTTTGTTGTCCAAAGGAAAGAGGAAGGTCAGTATCTCTGGGAATCGGTCGAATGAGTTCAAAAGTGGAAGAGGTGAAATTAGCTTTATGCAAAAACGCAATAATTTCGGCTTTGCGTTCAGCTAGTTGAGTACGTATATCTAATGTTAGTGTTCCTTTAGGAGCATTACAGCGTAGGCTCTCTCCATCGACCGAAAGCTTGATGTCTAAGTCGCTAAGATAGGATAAAAATTCGTCAATACTTTTCATAATAAATTATCAACGACCAACTCAAAATTTGCTAGGTTCTGCCATACCTACTACAATCTTTCTTTTACCTACAAATGGCATACGTCCATGTGCAGCTAACATATTGTCCAGCAGCAATATATCTCCCTCCTGCCATGAGAAAGTAACCGTTTCCTGCTGATATATCTCACGAATTTCATCTAATACAGAGCTTTCAATTGGCGAACCATCACCGTAATAGGCATTCCGAGGAAGTTCATCCTCTTTATAAAATGAAAGTAATGCTTCACGTATTTCTGGTTTAAAACTTGAAACGTGAAACAAATGAGCTTGGTTAAACCACACCATCTCTTTTGTAGAGGGATGTTTGGCAACAGCTTGGCAAACTTGGCGAGTTCTTAAATGATTGCTACTCCATTCAAATTCAATACCTGACTGACGACAATAATTTTCTACCTCCAATTTATTTGTCGTCTGAAAAACATTTTGCCAAGACAAATCTAGTTCGCCATAGTTACGGACATACATCACCTTCTTCTGGATGAATTGGTCTTTGATGGTACTATCCAAACTCTGAAAAACCTTCCGACTGTCGGCGATTGGTGTTTCTCCGCCTTGTTCGGCGGTTTCAACACAGAAAAACCCGATTTTCATTGGCCAGACACAGGAATAAGCATTCTCATTATGAAGAGGAATTGATTGATCGGCAGGGTATTCAGTCGATGTGTAGATTTTTCCGCTTACTTGAGTACGTGGTGTTGAGCGATAGGTGTAATCTAACAGTTCTCCTTGAGAAGTTACTTTAATAAACTGCTCAAACTCTTCTACTCCACTTACATTAAAATTTCTAAAAAGTATGGCTCCATAATTCAGTAAATTGTTCTGAATTAAATCTTGATTTTTCTCAGCCCAAATAACTAAATTGACTTTATCTATTGTAGGTGAAATAACTAAGGGAAGATTGCGATCGCCACATAAAAAACATATATTTATCAAGCTTTCTTTAATCGTATTTCTAACCTCCTTCAGCCTATTTTCTTCAAACAAAAACTGAATAATTTCAGCTTTGCGCTGAGTTAGTTCAGCACGCAAATCTGGTGTGAGTGTTCCTTTAGGGGCATTACAGCGCAGGCGAGCCTCTGGGGTTGATGTGGTTACGCTATCGACCCAAAGCTTAACGTCTAGGTTGCGAAGATATGACAAAAACTCTTGAATATTCATACTTCTATCTCCTCTCGCTCGCCCAAAATATCACTAGTAGTAGCTTGCAATTTTTGAATAGTTAAATAATTTTTCTCTACTAGTGCAGCCAAACCAGCTATAGTTGTTTTTTCAAATAAGTTGTGCAAGGACAGTTCTACTTGGAGGGCTTCGCGTATCCGAGAAATGACTTGAGTGCCTAGTAATGAATGTCCTCCTAATTCAAAGAAGTTATCGTAAATGCCTATTTGTTCAATCCCAAGCAATTGTTGCCAAATATCAGCAATAGTTTGTTGCATCCGATTGCCAGGAGCAACATAGGCATTATTTAAATTAGGTCGTGGGTATACCGTTTGAGATAAATCGACTTTTCCTAAAGTTTCAAAATCAATTGCTGATAAGGAATTATGTAATTCCAGCTTAACCTTTAAGTCTTCAGTTGACACTACAATTCGAGGACAGATATTTTCCAAAACACGCATGAATACATCTACGCCCTCTGATGGGAGCAACGCATTTTCGAGGTATTGTTCTTCAAGAATACCGTAGTTCCTTTCAACAGCCTGTTTTAATGCCTCTACTGCCATCCCAACTTCTTGCCAATCATCCCAGTTAATACTAACTGTAAATGTGGTGTTTTGAGAGGCTTTATAGTAAGAAAATGCGTCTAAAAATTCATTACCAGCGCTATAGCCTACCTGACCAAATTTTGTTTTATATAAAGTGGTACTTAAAGATGAGAAAAGAATGAAAAAATCTAGATTAGTATGTCCTAAAAGTTTATCGATTATTAATGTACCTCTGAGCTTTGGTGCCAAAATGCTTTCTGTCATCTCTTTTGTTCTTCTTTGAATCACACCTGCATAATCAGCAAGTCCTGCGGTATGGATAACACCATTTATCTGTCCAAACCGCTCTTGAGCTTTGGCGATCGCTGTTTGCATTTGTTCTTCATTAGCGACATCAGCGCTGACAACTAAAACCTCCGCTCCAAACTGTTCGAGTTTTTGAACTTTCCGAATCTTGCGACTGATATCATTATCTTCACCATGAGTAGCAAGCCATTCAACCCACTCATCTGATACTGGAACTGAACGACCTAACAAAATTAATTTAGCTTGTACAGTCTTTGCTAAATGTTCTGCTAGCGTAAATCCAGCGCCTCCCAGACCACCTGTAATTAAATATACTCCTCCTTCCTTCAACCGAAATTTTGCTTTGCTGGACTTATTTAGTCGGACTGGCTCAACTGTTTGTACCCAGCGATGAGAACCACGATAAGCGACAACTGCCTCAGATGATTCTGCTTGAGCTTCGGTTAATAAACGCTCTATAAGCTCGCATTCACGAGGACTTCCTGATTCGGGAACAACAATATCAATACTACGGCAGATGAAATTCAAGTATTCTTGCGGAATTACTTTAACAGCTCCGATTAAAGTTGCTTTTTGTGGACATAGTGCCTCTTGTGTGGTGACAGCTTGCAGATTATTTGAGACAACTGTAAGTTGAATCCGATCGTTAACGCTATTTTTTCCCAATGCCTGCGCTAGAAAGATCAGGCTATATAGCCCTAAATCTTGGGTGTCAACTTCCTCAAGTCCCAATCTTTTTGAATCATTGTTTGTAACACTCCACAAATGAACAATTGTTTTTGGAATCTTTTCTTGAGCTAAAATCCGACAAATTAAAGCATCATAATCTTCTGGTTGTTGAGGATTGAGGGTATATACACTATCGCCCTGCTGAGTAAACGCCGAACCTACCTTTACAGTAATCACATCTTGATTGTCCTGCTCTAATCGTTTTACGAGTTGGGCAGCTAAACCGCAATCATCAGCAAACACCAGCCAAGTTGATTCCTCTATTAAATTTTCCCGTTCACAGATAACTGGTGGCACAGATGGTTTCCAGAAAGGTAGATAAAACCAATCAGCTGCATCTGGCTTTTTGCCCAGTAATGCTCGGTATCTGTGAGCATCGTCTAATTGTTGTTGGGCTTCTATCCAATAACGCTGACGCTCAAAAGGATATGTTGGTAAAGGCAGACGACGGGGCTGCTCATGGGCATAAAATCCAGACCAATCGATTTGAACTCCTGCTAAAGTCAGCCTACCCAAAGTGTTGAGCAAGAATGCCAAATCTGGCTGTTGTTCGTAAGAATGCTTTAGTGAAGGCAGTACAGTTTGATTGGTTGCATTTTCACTTTTTATACATTGTAGTGCCAAACTACTTAATGTTTGTCCGGGGCCGACTTCTAATAGAATTGGCTGGTGCTTTTTCCACAACTGTTGCACTCCATCTGCAAAGCGCACAGCCTGACACAGGTGCTGTACCCAATAACTTGGATCTGTGGCTTGCTCATCTGTAATCCAAGTTCCTGTAACGTTTGATAAATAGGGAATTTTGGGGGGCTGGAGGTTGAATGTCTTAACTAATTCGCAAAAGGCAGGTGCGATCGCCTCCATCATTTGAGAGTGAAATGCGTGAGATGTTTCCAAGCGCCGACACGCTAATCCCTTCTTAGTCAACTGCTGTTCTAATTTTTCTACAGCATCTACGGAACCCGCAATCACACACGCAGATAAACCGTTGATTGCAGATAGAGAGAGTTCCTCGCTCAACAGGGGCTGCACATCCTTTTCTGAAAGAGGAACGGCAAGCATTGCCCCACCTGGCAATTCTTGAATCATTTGCGCTCTTTTGGCTACCAGGGTTAAAGCCTCTTCCAGAGACAAAACTTCTGCTAGAGTTGCTGCTACATATTCACCAATGCTATAGCCAATCATCGTTTTGGGATAAATCCCCCACGAGATCCACAACTTAGCCAGAGCGTATTCAATCACAAAGATGGCTGGTTGAGTGAGAAAAGTTTGGTTCAGTAAAGAAGTTGCCCGCAACGTCTCTACATCTGCTTGTCGCTCCCCACGAGCTAACATTTTTCGCAAATCGAGACCTGTAGACGACGATTTGTGTTCTGGGAAATCAGTATCTACTTTTTGTTTGTGGGGATACAGTACATTTCGCAAATCAAGACCAATATGAGGCTTAAGAAGTTGGCAACAGCGGTCAACCTGCTCTTGAAATGTCGGCTCAAGTTGATAAAGTTCCCAAGCCATATTAACGTAATGAGTTCCCAATCCAGAGAACATAAAAGCCACAGAACGCTGTTGAATTTCCTGGTTAGTTGTGAGAACTCGTTTTGGATCTTGAAGTGCAACTATCGCATCTTCGCGATCGCGGCAAACAACAGTTTTGCGATGATTAAAAGTCCGTCGTCCAACTTGTAATGTGTGAGCTACATCAGCGAAGTTTATATCGGGATGCTGTTGAAGATAACTCACCAGATTTTTTGTAGCAGTTTCCAATGCTGAGCTAGTTTTTGCCGATAGCACTAATAACTGCCAGGGACGAGATTCAGCTGATGTCATTCGCGTCTGTTCGACAGGAGCTTCTTCAAGAACGACATGGACATTAGTTCCTCCAATTCCAAAGGAACTGACTCCTGCACGTCGAGGAGTACCATTTGTTTTCCATTCGGAAAGTGTTGTATTGACGTAGAAAGGGCTATTTGCAAAATCAATATTAGGCGATGGTTCTTTAAAATTTAAGCTAGGCGGAAGTAACTTATGTTTTAGCGCTAGGGCAGTTTTAATGATACCTGTGACTCCGGCGGCGGCATCCAAATGTCCGATATTTGTTTTTACGGAACCGATAGCACAAAAGTCCTTTTTCTGAGTACTCCTGCGAAAAGCTTGAGTCAGTGCTGCAATTTCAATCGGATCTCCAAGAGGTGTTCCAGTTCCGTGGGTTTCTACATATGTAATGTCTTGTGCTTCAATTCCTGCTATTGATAAAGCCTCTGAAATCACTGCTGCTTGACCAGTCTGACTTGGAGCAGTGTAGCCCACTTTCAACGAACCATCGTTATTGATAGCAGAACCTCTAATAACTGCATAAATGTAGTCACTATCTGCCAAAGCATCCTCTAACCTCTTGAGTACAACAATGCCTACACCATTGCCATCGATACTTCCCTGGGCACGAGCATCAAAAGCCCGACAGTGGCCATCTGGAGAGGCAATTCCGCCCTCGTGATACAAATAGCCTTCTTTCTGTGGAACGTATATTGAAACACCACCAGCCAATGCCATATCACACTGGTAATTTAACAAGCTTTGGCAGGCCATTTGAACAGCTACCAACGAAGTAGAACAGGCAGTGTTAACGTTAACACTTGGCCCTGTCAAGTTCAACTTGTAGGAGACGCGTGTTGGCACATAATCCTTATCATTGCCGATTGAGATTTGTAAATCGCCCACCGATTCAACTTGGTTCGGGTTTGAAGCTAAGTTTCTTATCAAGTAAACATTTAGACCAGCGCCAGCGTAAACACCAATTCGACCGTCGTATGCTTCAGAGTCATAACCAGCATTTTCCAGAGCTTCCCAAGCACACTCTAAGAAGAGGCGGTGCTGCGGATCCATCAATTCAGCTTCCTTAGGTGTAAAGCCAAAGAATAGAGCGTCAAACATTTCAATGTCTTCTAACACCCCCTTGGCTTTGACATAATTGGAGGAACTTACCAAAGCCGGATCTACACCTGAAGCAATGAGTTCTTCATCCGTGAAGAATGTAATTGACTCTACACCGTTAACTAAATTTTGCCAAAATTTCTCAATGTTGTTAGCTCCCGGAAAACGACCAGTCATGCCAATTATTGCTATAGGTTCTAAAGAATCCTGAGTTTCCCAATTAGACATTTGTCTTCCTCTTTTGCTTCATCAATTGCTTTTGTTTTTTGATAGCTTCTCTTTGCTTTCTAGCAAGCTCATCGATTGAAGAAGCAGGTGGTTCTAGATTATTTTCTTGACTTAAATATTGAGCCAAAGCACTAATAGTTGGATACTTAAATAAGTCAGTGACTGAGATATTGCTATTGAAGATTTCTCGAACTTTGCTCCCTACTTGAATTATCAAGAGTGAGTGACCACCGATATCAAAAAAGTTGTCGTAGATCCCTACTTGTTTTCGTCCCAGAACTTCCATCCAAAGTTGAGCTAATATCTCCTCTGTAGGAGTACTAGGTGCAACGAAGCTTTCTGACAAACCACTCGTAGATAAATCAGGTGTTGGTAAAGCGTTGCGGTCTACTTTACCGTTAGGTGTTAAAGGCAAAACCGACTGCATGACAAAAACTGACGGCACCATGTAGTCGGGCAGTTTTTCTTTGAGGAAGCCGCGCAGTTCATTGGTGGTAGGGACTTGATGCTGGTTTGAGACGATATATGCTACTAAGTGCTTGTCACCCGGTTGGTCTTCTCGGACTATGACCACTGCCTGTTGCACTTTCAAATGCTTAGACAATACTGCTTCAATTTCTTCCAACTCTATACGAAAGCCGCGAATCTTTACCTGGTTATCAATTCGACCGAGATACTCAATGTTGCCATCGCGCAAATACCGGGCTAAATCTCCAGTTTTGTACAGCCGTGTCCCCTCTTCGTGGCTGAAGGGGTTGGCGATAAATTTAGCGGCGGTTAACTCTCTTGCGTTGAGATAGCCCCGCGCCAAACCAGCACCACCGATGTATAACTCACCTGGAACACCGATGGGAACTGGTTGGAGATACCGATCTAGTATATAAAGTTGGGTATTGGCGATCGCCCGACCAATCAAAACTCTACCTGCTAGGGAGCTTTGTGCTGTCACCTCGTAAACGCAACATCCCACCACAGTTTCTGTCGGCCCGTATTCGTTGATGATTCTGGTATTAGGTGCGTAATTCTGCCAGAATGAAAGGTTCTTACCTAACAGTGCTTCGCCACCGATAATCAACGCTCTTGTCTGCTCGCTCAGCTCATTGGCGGGTAGTAATTGATTCAGCAACTCTAAATGTGCTGGGGTAATTTTCACTAGGCTGAAATTTCTGTGAGAACGTAAAGCAGCGCTGAGGGCTTCAATTTCCTGCTTTTCGGGAAGGAGTAATACTTTTTGTCCTACTAGTAAAGGAGAGAAGATACTGGTAATGGTTGCGTCAAACGCAATTGAAGACTGCACTGGAGCGCCATTTCCCTGGGCAACTGCATACTCCTGTATACACCAGTTAAGATAATTTACCAGTCCTTGATGGACAATCATTGTGCCTTTCGGGTTTCCAGTAGACCCAGAAGTGTAAATGATGTAAGCCAAGTTGTGAGGTTGAACAGTACTTACTAAATTTTCTTGACTCTGGGTCTGAATAATTTCCCAGTTTGTATCCAAGCAAACTACAGAAGCCTGATATTCGGGTAATTCAGCCAGCAACTTATTTTGAGTCAACAGCACTGGTAGCTGTGCATCTGCAAGCATATAAGCTACGCGCTCTGTTGGATAAGTTGGGTCTATTGGCACGTAAGCCCCACCTGCTTTGAGAATCCCTAACAGTCCCACAACCATTTCAATAGAGCGCTCTACATAAATGCCTACTAACACCTCTGGTTCGACTCCTAGAGATTGTAAGTGGTGAGCGAGTTGATTAGCACGGCAATTCAATTCCCTATAAGTCAACTGCTGGTCTGCTATTTCCAGAGCGATCGCATTTGGTGTACGTTCTACCTGAGCCTCAAACAACTGATGAATACACTTGTCTTGGGGATAATCTGCTTGAGTATTGTTCCACTCCACAAGTAACTGATGTTGTTCAGCTTCACTCAGCAGAGGCAATTCAAAAAGGCGTTGTTCGGGATCGGTGATAATCCCCTCTACCAAGGTCTGGAAATAACCTAGTATGCGGCTAATTGTCGCAGCATCGAATAAATCTGTGTTGTACTCACAATTCAATATCAGCTCGTCGCCGCTCTCAATAATATTAAAGCTGATATCAAAGCCAGTAAAACTGATAGGTGGAGCGAAAATCTCTGTTTCCAGTCCCAACATTTTTGGCACAGCTACAGGTCGCTCGAAGTTAAATATGGTTGCAATTAGAGGAGAGTGGCTGGCATCCCGACCTAATTTTAGCTGTCTAAGCAACCAAGCGAAAGGATAATCTTGATGTTCGTAAGCTTTTAACAAGATATCCTTCATCTTGCAAAGATATTCCGAAAATGTTAATTCAGTAACACAACTTCTTATTGGTAGTGGGTGAGCACAGTAACCAACCAGCTTTTCACTACCAACATAAGACCGCCCAGCAGAAGAAATACCTACTATAATATTGTCTTGGCTTGTCAATCGGTGCAAAAAAGCCGTATATGCAGACAAAAGAGTCATAAAGGGGGTGCAACCCTTCTTTGTGCTGAATTGTTTGACTTGACGATAAAGGCTTGCATTCAGCCGTAGTGTTTGCCTACTACCCCTATAGGTTTTTATTGGAGGACGAGGACGGTCTGTTGGCAGAGTTAAAACAGGAGTTGAACTGGCATTTTCCAGCCAATAGGATTCATGGGCTACCATTTCCTCAGTGTAACTTTGCTGTTCCTGCCAATTAATGTATTCTCTAAATTGCATCGGTGGCAGGAGTTGATAAACTTCTCCCTGACACTCTTTTGAATACAATGCACCTAATTCTTCCAAGATAACGTTCATTGACCAGCCATCGACGACAATGTGATGAGCTGTCATCACCAGTAGATGCAACTGTTCTTCTAATTTCAGAACGTAACAACGGAACAGAGGCCCTTGAGTTAGGTCAAAAGGTTTTAGGCTTTCTTGTTTAAACCACTCAGTTACTTTAGATTCACGCTCACAACTAGCAACATTTGAGAAGTTAATGTAAGGAAGCTCGACTTTCAACAATGGTAGTATCTGCTGAAAATCTCCTTGGCAACCGATAGTTGTTCGCAAACTCTCGTGACGCTCTACAATTTTCTCTATTGCTTGATGTAGTACTGTTAAATTTAACGAACCCCGTAATTGCAGATTTATAGAAACGTTATATGCACTCGATGCTTCTTCTGAAGTTTGTGCTAAAACCCAGAGTTGTTTTTGTGCTTCTGTTAAGGGGATTATGTGTTCAACTGCATCAAATACTACTTCATTGGAATTAGGGACTTTTGGAACATCGTGTTGTTTTTTATATTTTTCTTTTAGCAAATTTAAATGATGAAACCCATCTAAAACAGAATCGCTATCGACTCCAAAATCAACAAAACAGGCAATTTCATCAACACCAATTTCTATTAACTGATTAATAATAGGCGAACAAGAAGAAGGAGTTCCAATCAAAGCACTCGTTTGCACGTAACGCTCATAAGCTTTTGAGAGAATGTAATTAGTATCATCCTCAGAAACGTTGTCTATATTGACTTTCAACCCTTGACTTTTGACTAGATTTTGAAAAAGTCCAACAGTTGATTGGAGATAATTGTAAAAAGGTTGACGAGCTTTCTGGCGAACAATATCAACGTTGTCTCCCACAAATGTATGTAGTAAAACTGTTACATTACCTGATTCTGGGTCGTAACCGTGGTTAGCCAAAGACTGGCGATAAAGAGCTATATTATGGGCTAAATCTTCAATGGTCTGCCCCATTAAGTTGGTTAAAACACCCGCACCTATTTCACCTGCTCTGATATAGGTGTCTGGATTGTTGACGATTGTAACCCAAATTGGCATATCAGGCTGCATTGGCATGGGAAACAGCTTGACATTGATGTCACTTCCTGCACCATCTCGAACTGGAAGTGACTCACCCCGCCACAGTTTTTGTACTGTTTTAATTTGTTGAAACATCAGTTCCCGATGTTTACCATAAGATTCTGGTGCAAACACAAAATCATTTACATGCCAACCGGAGGCAAAGGAAATTCCGACTCTGCCTTTCGATAAATTGTCAACTATTGACCATTCTTCTGCAACTCGAATTGGGTGATGTATCGGCAGGACAACACTACCAGCACGTATTTGGATACGCTTCGTTTCTCTGGCAAGTGCAGCTCCTAACACTGATGGATTAGGTGAAAATCCCCCAAAGGGATGAAAGTGACGTTCGGGTATCCACAAAGCTGTAAAACCCTGCTCATCGGCAAATTTTGCCCCTGCAAATAGCAGGTCATATTTGTTAGGGTCGAATTCAGGCTCATAGTTGCCGAAATAATACAGGCTAAAGGCAATTCCTTGGCTGGTATCTCGCTTTGCTCTTATTGCCGTATTTTGACTGAAATTAAGATTGGGTTTATGAGTTTTTCTTCCCCAAAACCCAGGTTCTACGATACCTCCTGAAGGCGCAGCTTCTAAAGTGGAACTTTTAGCCAAGAAATTCGTTGAATTGCTTGCTGTTGCATTCGAGTTGGATGAAGGTTCGGGTAAAAAACCTGCTGCTTGCATTTGGGCTATGCTCTCTTTCACAGCCTGAATTACATACTGAATATCGGTATCTGTATGGGCTGTAGACAGAAAACAAGTACGCCCTTCCCAAACGTAAACACCTTTCTCAATCAAGTGGTAGAAAAACAGATCCAAGTTTTTCTTAAAGCTAAAGCGGAACAGCGAACCAAAATAAACTACTTGAATGGGTACACGCTCTTGTTCAAAAAAGCTATTGAGTGTTTGAGCTAACTTTGCTGTGCGTTGATTTAATTGCTCTTGAAGAACCGATCCCTGGTTTTTAAGATGCTTAAGTACCGCTCTTGCAGCTGCTAAAGCCAAAGGATGTTTGTTAAAAGTACCTGCAAAAAATGTCCTTTCGGCTTCAGGATACGAATCGTCACCGTAATTCCACTGACCACCATCGATTCCATTCATTAAGGTAGCTTTACCTGCTACTGCTGCAAACGGCAAACCACCACCAAGAATTTTACTGTAAGTTGCTAAGTCCGCTTTCACACCAAAGTGTGACTGTGCGCCGCCTGGATGAATGCGAAAGCCAGTGATGATTTCATCGAAAATCAAAATGGTACCTGCTTTTGCGGTCAGTTGCCTCAACTGCTGTAAAAACTCTTGGGGTTGTAAATCGGGTCGCCGACTTTGTACGGGTTCAACCAAAACCGCAGCTAATTCATGAGCATGAGCTTCGATGTATTCTAATGCACTACGATCGCCATAATCGAGTACCACAACATCTTCAACCATGTGTGGCGTTACACCGGGAGCCACCGGTACAGAAACCCGCTCGTGTGATGCTTGTGTTCTGGCTAAAACCCCGTCAAAATGACCGTGAAAAGAACCTGAAAACAAGGCAACTTTTGTCCGTCCTGTCGCCGTTCGTGCTAAACGCAGTGATGTCATCACTGCTTCTGTACCTGACTGGCAAAAGGTGACGCGCTCTAAACCTGTCAGTTCGCAAAACAACTCTGCTACTTCGCCTACTAAACTTGGTTGGGGGCCAACTTGCATACCAAGTTTTATTTGCTCTTGTAAAGCTTCTATCACAAAGGGCGGATTGTGACCAAACAGATGCACGCCAAACCCCATTGTGATGTCCACATATTCATTACCGTCCACATCCCAAAATCTACAACCAACAGAGCGATCGCAAACAATCGGATAAACTATTTCTTTAATTGATGGCCGGAATCCAGCGGCGGCTCTGCTGTCAGACAGGACATGGTGATAAGATTGCTTTGCTCGTTTTGACTTTTGTGTGCGCTTTGTGTAGCGTGCAATCAATTCCTCTAGGTGCTGCTGTTGTCGAGGATTTAGTCCCTCTGCGCCTACTCCTACTGTTAGAGCATGAGAATTTGTTGTTTGAGATCCTGGCGGTTGCTTTTTGGCTGATATTTGTTCAATGGGTGCAGTTATAGACTTTGCTTGTTGCAGGCTGCCATTTCTATTAACCGAATCATTTGCTGGACTGATTGGCTTGGAGAATGCTACTTGTGACTCATCTGTGGATGATACAACACGATTTTGTAATAACTGCAATTGTTGAGATATGACTTGAGACGCCAGCTGTAGTTGTTGAGCCATAATTCGCTCAAGTCCAGTCTCAACTATTGGTGTTCTATTTACCGACTCGTCACCCACAGATGTAAACTGCTTAGTCAAAGTCGGTAGCGCTGGTTGTGGAAGTTGGGGTAATGTGCTAGCTGCAATCGCTGGTTCGGAAGCTTTTTCCTGGATAGATTGGTGGGGCTGATTTTCAGCTATTTCAGGCTCTAAGGATTGTGCGATCGCAAGGGGCTGATTTTGCTCTATGTAACTTGCAAGATTATCAATATTTGTTAACTCTTCAAACAGCTGGCGAATAGTCACCTTGATTCCAAAGGTGTTTTCAATAGTTCTAACAGCTTCAACCAAGACAATAGAGTCTGCACCCATTTCTAGAAAAGCTGCATAAACATCAATTTCAGACGCGTCTATTTGCAGTAACTTAGCGACAAGGATACGTAATTGAGATGATATTTTATCTTTAGATTTAGTTTTTAGAGTATTGTTAAGCTGCTGTGTATCTGAGTTTTTCAAATCCATAGAATTGATATTTTTCTCTTCGTCAGACTCGAACCAATAACGCTGACGCTGAAAAGGATAAGTGGGCAAAGAAATTTTATGTCGTTGGTAGTCGCGGTCATATCCTAGCCAATTGACTTCCACTCCTTGAATCTCCAATATCCCTAAGCTGTTCAATAAAACCAGCCAGTCATCTTGCCCTGGCTGTAATGAAGGTAGCCAAGTACTTTTTACATTCGGTAAGCATCGCTTACCCATAGCTGATAAAGTAGGGCGAGGGCCAAGTTCGAGAAACACTTTATAACCTTGTTGTGCCAAGGTGTCCATTCCCGCCGCAAATTGTACTGGTTCTCGCAGGTGGCGACACCAATAACTTGCATCTGGGATTTCTCCTGAGTGGAAAAATTGACCTGTTAGGTTAGAGATTAAAGCAATTTGTGGAGCTTGAAACTTTACTGTTGCTGCCTTCAACTCAAATTTTTCAAGAATCGGCTCCATTAGTGGTGAGTGGAAGGCATGAGAAACATGTATTGGCTTTACAGTAATCCCTTGGGACTGAAACTGCTCAACTGCCGACTGCACGTATTCTCTCACACCCGAAATCACAATGTTGTTAGATCCGTTAATAGCAGCGATCGCTACTTGACCCTCATACTGGTTAATAATGTTAGCCACTTTTTCAAGTTGGGCAAACACTACTACCATTTCACCGTTTTCTGGCAAAGACTGCATTAATCGACTGCGTTCTACAATCAGCCGAAGCCCATCTTCTAAGCTGAACACCCCAGCTACACACGCAGCAACATATTCACCTACACTGTGACCGATGACAGCATCTGGTACAATTCCCCAAGAACGCCACAACTGTGCAAGAGCATATTCTAAGGCAAACAGGGCTGGTTGGGTATAAACAGTTTCATTTAACAGATAAGCTGTCCCAGAAGTACCATACAGTATTTCAAGCAGTGAATGCTCTAAATAAGGTTTTAAGAGGCGATCGCATTGCTGCAATATTTTGCGGAAAGTGGGTTGAGTTTCATAGAGCTGGCGTCCCATATCATAATACTGAGAGCCTTGCCCGGTGAAGAGAAACGCTATCTTAGGGCGATTCCTCGTCTCCACAGTTCCAGCGATAACTCCAGATGCCTGTTTGCCAGTAGTAAAAGCAGTCAGTTGCTCGTGCAATTGATTGGTAGATTCAGTGACAATTGCCAAACGGTGGTTGAAATGCGATCGTCCGACATTAGCAGTAAAGCAAATATCTGCCAATGATGCTTCTAGATGAGACACCACAAAATCTGCATAACTTTGTGCCAATTCCTGTAAAGCCTTCTCACTTTTTCCCGAAAGTGTAAGCAAATGTACTTTACGTTCAATATCGCTCGCTACCCTAGTCACAGCAGGTGCTTCTTCAAGAATTACGTGGCAATTGGTACCACCGAAGCCAAACGAACTGACACCAGCTAAACGCCTCTCTGTACCAGCCATCCAAGATTGATGTTCAGTTGGAATAGAGAAAGGAGTTCCTTTGAAAGAAATATATGGATTTAGTTGCTGCAAATGCAAGTGAGGTGTTATCTGTTGATGTTGCAGTGAAAGCACCACCTTAATCAATCCAGCAATTCCCGCAGCAGCTTCTAAATGGCCAATATTAGTTTTAACTGAGCCAATCCAACAAAGTTGGTCTAGGGAACGACCCTCCGTCAGTACAGCCTTTAGGGCTTTAACCTCAAGGGGATCTCCCAAAGGAGTGCCAGTACCGTGGGTTTCAACATAGCTAATTTGCGCTGGTGCAACTCCAGCATTTTTTAAAGCTTGATGGATAACGGTCTGTTGAGAAAGACTATTAGGAGCTGTCAGTCCATTAGTAAAACCATCTTGGTTAACTGCACAGCCTTTGATAATCGCAAGAATATTGTCTTTATCTTTAAGAGCCTCTGAAAGACGTTTGAGGACGACCACACCACAACCTTCACCCCTGACATAACCATCAGCCTTAGCGTCAAAAGTCTTACAACGTCCATCAGCTGACATCATGCCTGCTTGAGAGAAAGTAATATTCAGGTGTGGTGATATTACCAGGTTCACACCCCCAACCAAGCAAAGCTCAGACTCTCCAGTCTGCAAACTTTGGCAAGCGTAATGTACTGCGACCAGTGACGAGGAACAAGCAGTGTCTATAGCTATACTTGGGCCGCGTAGATTTAGTATATATGATAAGCGATTAGCAGCAATACTAAAGGTATTGCCCGTACCATTGTAGGCGTTTATCTGGTCGAAATTTTTTTTATCTAGCAAAACACCATAATCATAGCTGCTCATTCCGATGAAAACCCCTGTTTGGCTTTCAGCTAACATGTTTGGCACTAGTCCGGCATTTTCTAGAGCTTCCCAGGCTACTTCCAAAATTAGCCGTTGCTGGGGATCCATTCGCTCCGCCTCACGCGGAGAAATTTTAAAGAAGCTGGCATCGAACCGATCTACCTGCTCTAGGAAACCGCCAAAGCGGGTATTCATTTTTCCCGGTGTAGCTGGCTTCGGATCGTAGAAGGCATTAATATCCCATCGATCTGGTGGCACCTCAGTAATAGCATCCACAGCATTCCGCATCAGGTTCCAAAAGGCTTCAGGATCTCTAGCGCCCGGAAAACGACAGCCAATACCTATAATCGCTATAGATTCCATTTGAAACCTCCGATAATTTATATACTTGCAACTGCCTCAAGGGCTAAGTATATTTTTGCGGACTGCAAAGATGTTATCTCATTGATTGGTGATTCTATCACTCTACTATTACTCATCTGAAACAACTAACTTAAAGAACTGTTTGAATGTCTTGATATTATTTCTAATAGCTCTGTCATCCCTTCTTTTTGCAGCCATGAGATGCATTTTGCGGTTAATTGGTCATAGATAGTCGAGATTCTCATAAAATGTGCGTATTTCTAACTGAAGATGCTAGTAAGTAGAACGATGCGGAAAAACCAAACTATGTTAAGAAAAATTAAATAGATTCAAACCTTCTTGCCTAGTGCCCTTCGGGTGACGCTCCTTCGTCGCCAACGTCAGTCACTCATAGGGTAAACCACGCCAAATGCTTCACTTGGGGAGACCCCAAGACGGCGCAGACTCACCTCCTGCCTCCTACCTTCTACCTTATCCCAACGATAAATATTCACACCGACCTACTTATCTCAATAACTTACTGCTTAATAGATATGAACACAAGATTTTTGAATTCAACAATGCCCTCCTATTTATTTAGTGGGTATTTCTATAAACTATTTATGCAGCAGAAGACCAAAATTATTCACACTTAGCTAAAGATTCGACTGACTGTGCTTTGTGCGACACAAAGTCGTATTTATGGCTATTAAGTAAGTGAACCTAATTAAATATAAAAGGCTCAACGTGATATTGAGCTTGTTTAGCTCTATTTTTTATACCTTCATTAATATCTAAAAACATCAGTAAGAGGATATTGTTAAAAATCATGCTAATAGCCTGACAACGCATAAATTCTTCGCCTCGGTATCCTCCGTCCATCCAAATGGTGTTCAACCGTTTTACCTGATAGCCTGGATCGTGAATCGATGAAATAATCGGGGTTTGAGGCGGCGTTATTGGAACTTTTCATTATGGCCATAAGCGTAGACGCTGCATCGGCTTGTCTTAGACATCGCTTTTAAGTTCATCTAGAACAGAGGTAACTTGAAAAGTTCTCTAGAAGCTGATTTCGCCGGATGTGTGAGAAGGGAAAAGAAAGGGCTGACAAGTGTTCTGGAAAACTTTTTGGTCTTATGTTGCATAAACAACTTATAGAAATACCCACTAAACAAATAGGAGGGCATTGTTGAATTGAAAAATCCTCTCTTCATAAAGTAGGGAGCATGTCAACTCACATCTGTTTTCCTCCCCTTCCTCTATAAAGAGGATTTCTACTAGAACAATTTAACCAAGGAGAAACCACCGATATGGCTACAATCATTGGTACCATAGGCAACGACGCTTTGATTGGGACTATTGAAAGTGACATTATATCTGGCGACACTGGCAACGACTTTTTGAATGGTGCCGAAGGCGACGATACTCTCAGTGGCGGCGATGGTAGAAACGCTCTGATTGGTGGCGATGGTAACGACATTCTAAGTGTCGGGGCTGGCGGAAGCTTTCTGAGTGGTAATGACGGCAATGATGCTCTGTTTGGTGGCTCTGACAGAGATATTTTGTTTGGTAACGACGGTGACGATGCGCTGAATGGCAACGCTGGTGACGATCAGCTAGATGGCGGCGATGGTATTGACCTTTTAAATGGCGGCGATGGCAATGACATTCTAAATGGCGGCAATGATATTGACGTTCTCAGTGGCGGCGATGGCAATGACGCTCTGAATGGCGATGTAGGCAACGACGTTCTGTTTGGCAATGACGGCAACGACGCTTTATTTGGCGGCGATGGTGATGACCTTGTAAGTGGCAATGACGGCAATGACGCTCTATTTGGCGGCGCTCAGAATGACATTCTGTTTGGCGACACTGGCAACGACAATCTGTTTGGCGAGGCTGGCGACGACCAACTGACTGGCGGCTTGGGCACCGACATTCTCACCGGTGGCCTTGGTGCTGATAGATTTCTTTTCAGTGCCATCACGGTAGGAGATGTTGACACTATTACAGACTTCTCGGTTCAAGATGATGTTATCAATGTCTCTCCTGCTATTTTCGGCATTAATGTCGTAACACCACAAGCAGGTCCGATTGCGGCCGATCAGTTGGTAATTGGTTCAACAGCGACTAGTTCTAGTAATAGGTTTATCTACAACGACACTACTGGTGCATTGTACTTTGATATAGATGGTCTAGGTGGGGCCGCACAAATCCAGTTTGCGAAGCTATCAGCTGGGCTTGATTTGACCAATAATAACATTGTTGTTGGTATCTCTTCGGCTGTCGTCTAAAAGGATATTTGAATAGTATTCTTGTCAGTATCAAAAGTTTTAGATTCCTCTAAATCTCCCTTCAAAACGGAGACTTTGATTCTGGTTCCCTGCTTTTTATGGAGGTTACGGGGGATCTAAAAGTGCCTAAAGTGACAGCTAAACACTTTTAAAACAACCTCTTGAAGGTTGTTTCAAAAGTATTTTTGGTAACATTAAAGCTTGACAAACTTAACCCCCCTACCCCCCTTAAAAAGTAGGTAAGGGGGGTTTTAAAGCGTCTCTGCATTTGTCTGAGAGGTTTGAAGAGAGGTTATTAGTATAGTTTGCGACTTTCCAAACATCCTGTTATATCATGTCCGATTGAATACTTATGATATCTGTAAAGGTCGGTAATGTTTCGGCGAACAGAGGAAATATTATTGTTCCCCAACTGTCTAATCTGCAAGAAAATCCTGCTTTCTGACACCTACCTGATTATTTAGAATTCCGTAAGAAAACTAAAAATCAGGTTGTGCCAAAAATCTTGCTCAGTCAGCCAGGGAGTAAAGTGCTTGCAAACAAAGATTCAGCCTTATTTAATATTGTGGCGAGACAATCTTGATGGCGATGTCTCGATTAAGTTGTACTATGGGAACAAACTTATCCAAAACATTTCTTCTCGTACTGCTAGCGATGGGGTTTATGAGTGGACACCAGGTATTTCTGTAAAAGAGGGCTATTTTATTCGGGTTTCTAGCTCCAAAGACGGGAATATTTTCGGGCAGTTGTAATTGTAGCAAAATGGGAAAATGAAATGGATAACTGGCTAATCACAAACCTTTCAATTAGATTGGCGGTGTGGCAGTGGTCGGAATTGTCATAGTTTCTCACAGTAAACAACTAGCTCTCGGTGTGCGGGAACTCGCCATCCAGATGGTTCATGGTGAAGTGCCGATCGCTATTGCAGCAGGTATTGAAGATCCCGAAAATCCATTGGGTACAGATGCCATCCAGGTAAGTGAGGCGATCGCCGCTGTTTTCTGTGATGATGGTGTTTTGGTGTTAATGGATTTGGGTAGTGCTTTGCTGAGTGCAGAAATGGCACTGGAGTTTCTTTCAGCAGCACAGCGGCAAAAAGTATATTTGTGTGAAGCGCCTCTAGTAGAAGGTGCGATCGCTGCTGTGGTGGCTGCGGCCGCTGGTAGAAATATTCAGCAAGTTCTGGCAGAAGCACGGGGTGCATTAGTAGCGAAAGCAACTCAATTGAGTGGAGTTAGTAGTCCGTTGTCAGTTGGGGATAGCAACATCCCAGCATCGCATCTAGAATCTTTTCCTAGAGAAATCCATCTAATTGTCAGCAATCGCTTAGGATTACACGCTCGTCCCGCAGCTCAGTTTGTGGCAACCGCAGCCCGGTTTCAATCTCAAATATTGGTACAGAATTTAACTAGAAATACTCAATTAGTCCGAGGTGACAGTATTAACCAAGTCACAACTTTGGGCGTGCGTCAAGGACACGAATTGCTGATTACTGCTAGCGGCTCTGATGCAGATGCAGCACTGGCGGCATTGCAAGTATTGTTTGCCACTAACTTTGGTGAAGATAATACTGCTGTTAATTATCCAGCAGTTTGGCAACACGAAGTTACCCCGGCAACTAGCGGCGAACTTTCGGGAATTCCGGCTTCTGGGGGAGTAGCGATCGCACCTGTTGCTCATTATCAACCCACTCAGATTTCATTTACGCAATACAACGTAGACGATGTAGAAGCAGAGTGGCAACGCTTACACGCAGCAATTCAAATTGCCCGACAAGAAATTCAGGCGGTATTCTCTCAAGCATCTTTGCAAATTGGTGATGCTGAAGCCGCTATCTTTGATGCCCAATTGCTATTTTTAGAAGATCCAGTACTTTTAGAAACGGCTCATGGGTATATCTTAGAACACCAAATTAATGCCGAAGCTGCTTGGCAAGCTGTAGTAGATCGAGTGGTGTCTTCCTACCGCACACTTGAGGACTCTTATTTGCAAGAGCGAGTTGACGATGTTGTGGATGTGGGGCTTCGGGTAATGCGGTTACTAACTGGGAATACCCCTGCTGACTTGCATCTTCAAGAACCAGCGATTTTAGTAGCCAGCGATTTAACGCCTTCAGATACCGCTGGACTAGACCGGACAAAGGTGCTGGGAATTTGTACAACTTCTGGTAGTGCCACTTCCCACAGTGCAATTATCGCTCGCACCTTGGGTATTCCCGCAGTTTTGGGAGTAGATGCCCAGGTGTTGCACTTGGCAGATGGTACGCTCATGGCACTCGATGGTGAAAGCGGCAAAGCTTGGGTAGAACCAAACTCACATATCCGAGAACAGCTTCAAGCAAAGCGAGAAGCTTGGCAAACTGCCCAACAGCAAGCACAAACCACGGCACACCAGCCAGCAATTACTCGTGATGGTCGCCAAGTTGACGTTTTTGCCAATATTGGTAGTATCAGTGATGTGCAAGTTGCTGTCGCTAACGGTGCCGAAGGTGTGGGACTACTCCGCACCGAGTTTTTGTATTTAGACAGAACCAGCGCCCCGACTGAAGAAGAACAATTAAGAGTGTATCAAGCGATGGCTGAAGTTTTAGATAATCGTCCGCTGATGATTCGGACTTTGGATATTGGGGGCGATAAACCACTTCCATATCTCAGGGTAGGGTTTCCTGAAGCCAACCCATTCTTAGGTTGGCGGGGAATTCGTTTTTGCTTGAGTCACCCAGAACTTTTCAAAACTCAGTTGCGGGCAATTTTGAGAGCTAGTGTCGGACATCAAATTAAAATTATGTTGCCGATGATAGCTACTGTAACCGAGGTGCGTGCGGCGAAAGTAATTCTGGGTGAAGTGCAAGCTGAACTACATGAAGCTGGTATCCCCTTCGATGCAGCGATGAAAGTGGGGATTATGGTAGAAGTGCCCTCAGCAGTGGCGACCGCCGAGCAGTTAGCTGCTGAAGTAGACTTTTTTAGTATCGGCACCAATGACTTGAGTCAGTATATGATGGCAGGCGATCGCACTAACCCACGCGTGGCAAATTTAGTTGATGCGCTACATCCAGCAGTGTTAAGGATGGTGCAGCAAACTGTCCAAGCTGCCCATGCAGGGGGGATTTGTGTCGGATTATGTGGCGAATTGGCAGCAGATCCTTTAGCGACAGCAATTTTATTGGGTTTGGGGCTGGATGAATTGAGCGTCAATCCCCAAAGTATACCTGCAATCAAACAAGCGATTCATCAGTTAAGTTTAGATGAAAGTCAGGCGCTCGCGGCATCAGCACTACAACAAGATTCCGCAGAACACGTTAGAGAGTTAATTTCAACATATAGCAGTCCTAAATGATTGGAGTTGAGATTACCTGGATTTAGACTTTTGATTGATTGTGTTAAAAGTGCGATCGCAGTATTTTAGATGTTAGTAAGTAGCTCATACCAATTCTTCATGAAGACGCATAGAAAGAACCCCACCGCCTGCGCCACCTCCCCTTACCAAGGAGAGGTTGGGAGGGGTTAAAATAATATGCAGCTTTACAGAAAATTGGTATCAACCTAATTAAATGTAAAATGTGATTACGAGCAAAACAAAGCCAAGTGAAGTAATTGCGAAGGTTATATCTTACATTTTTTAATGTTGACCTACTTAACAGTAAAATTATTTATCTAGCTACTGCTTCGGCATCTGGAGAAGAAAATGAGAGAACACTTCAGCCGAGAGAAAAAAACTACAGGTTTCTCAATCCCATCCCTCAAACACCCGATACGCAGCTTTGGCTTGGAGTCGTCGGCAATTTCACGCCAAGCGGTTCCTGAAATACAACCACTCCATAAACCAGTTACTCACGATATAAGTCGCATACCACTGCGTTGCCAAACAAAACTTTCAATTAGCCAGCCTGGAGATATTTACGAACAGGAAGCGGATAGCGTAGCACAGCAGGTAATGCAAAGAATGGCGCAGCCTGGAAATCGCCAGTCTATCCAACCAGAAGCATTACCAGAGGAAGAAGAATTGCAAATGAAACCTCTGGACGCTAGCACACTGCAACGCCAAGAGATACCAGAGGATGAAGAAGAATTGCAAATGAAACCTCTGGACATTAGCACACTGCAACGCCAAGAGATACCAGAGGATGAAGAAGAATTGCAAATGAAACCTCTGGACATTAGCACACTGCAACGTCAAGAGCTGCCAGAGGATGAAGAAGAATTGCAAATGAAACCTCTGGTACAGCGTCAAGCTGAGGCTGGGATGGCTGCTGCACCTGAGTTGGAAACGTCGATTAGCCAAGCAAAGGGTAGTGGACAGCCGATGGCGGACAATATCCGGGCACCGATGGAACAGGCGTTTGGTGCAGATTTTAGTGGGGTGAAGGTTCACACGGATAGTGAATCTAACCAGTTAAATCGGTCAATTCAGGCGCGTGCTTTTACGACTGGGCAGGATGTATTCTTTGGGCAAGGGGAATATAATCCTGAGAGTCGCAGCGGTCAGGAGTTGTTGGCGCATGAGTTGACGCATGTGGTGCAGCAAAATGGCCAGACAGTTCAGCGATCGCCTTTACCATCGCAGCAGTTACCGCAACACCTACCCAACGAAACCCCATCAGCAGCTTACCACGATATGTCTAATAGTGCACCTGTTGTACAAAGAGCCGAGAGACAAACGACTTTATATGGACAACACGGACAGCAATGGCAAAAGAATATGCAGATTATAGACTCAATCAGTGCTTCTGATTACGTGCATCTCTCCCGCAGTACTACCACCGATCCCGAAAGCATCCATACAAATCAATTACCAAATGATATTGTATTTGGCGGTGTTCAGGGTAGACGACAACGGGTAGAAACGGCTACTGATGATAACCAAAACTTTGACCGTGCCCAATATACAGCAGTAAACAATGTACACATTACACTGGAAGGCAGGTATATGCAGGTTATGCGTACATTGGCTACAAATATGTTCGATAACCGAGAAGCGATTAAAAACGGCCCACCTGTTGGTAATTTTGCGAATCTCAACTTTGGAGACTTTGAAACCCACGAACAGCAACAGGTTTCTAAGTATGGAATTCAGCAATGGATAACCATAGCGGCGGATGATACAGAAGATTTTCTCAGAACAAATGTTACTCAAGGATACCAAGAAACGGTACCTGAGTTGATAGAAGTTGTGAATGAAGTAGAAAATTCTACGTTAAATTTTACAAACCAACTGATTTCTTCAACTCCTGAACTGAATCAACTCGAACAGAATAACAACCTTGTTCATTATGCAGGAGCGCCGTGGGCAAGAACATAGCAGCTATCTAGATTGAAAAATGCGATCGCCCAATTTTGTCAGATGGGTAAATTCTCCACACTTAAAATACTTTGGCGGTCGCTAGTTTTATGTTTGATTCTGCGAAGAATGCTTTATCCCCAAAGGCTCAATATATGCTTGTAAAGTGTCTTTAACTTTAGAAGCTTTACAATAGGGAGTAACTGTAGAATAATCCGGTTTTACTGTCCAATCGTAATGGCGAAGCAGCACAGAAAGCACGATTTTCATTTCCATTTGGGCAAATTCCATGCCTAAGCAACTGTGAGAACCGTTACCAAAACCGATTAGTGCAAAAGGATGCTTTTTATCTTCTTCACGAGGTCGTGCAAAGCGGTCGGGGTCAAAGCGATCGGGATCGGTGTATAGTTCTGGTAGACGGTGAGTCAGCATTGGGGAAATCGTCACAAACCAACCAGCGGGAATACGATAGCCTGCATATTCAATATCTTTGAGGACACCACGATTATAGGCATACACTGGGGGATAAAGGCGTTCTGTTTCTTTGAGGACGTTGGTTAACTGTGGAAATTGTTTGAGGTGAGACAGGGTTAGAGGATTATTTCCCACAACTGCTAACTGTTCTTTACGCAGTCGCTCTCGCCATTCTGGACGATGACCTAATTCAAATATTACCCAACTGAGCAAGGAAGCTGTGGTTTCATGTCCAGCAAACAGCAGTAGTAATGCTTCGTTAATTACCTGTGCTTGGCTCAACTTATTGCCGTCTTCATCAACAGCTGCTAACAGTAATCCCAAAACATCTTTTGATTCTTCTAAATTACCGTTTTCGATACGTTGGGCGATCGCTTGATTCAAAAAAGCTATTAATTTACTCCTGGCATTTTGACCGCGACCATATAAAGTAAAAGGGACATTCCATTTTAGTATTGCCAGACTGCTATCAATTAATTGTGTAAACCACCGACTAGTTTGTTCTACTTCGCTTTGATTTTGACTTCCCAAAAACAGGCGAGTTGCAACTATCAAGGTTAATTGGCGAAAAGTAGAATTTAAAGAAATTGTTCCTCGTTCTCCCCAATCTTTGAGGAAGTCTTCTACTATATTTTGAATTGTGTCGAAGTATGTAGCGATCGCTTTTCCGTGAAATGCTGGATACATTAAGCGACGAGTTAGCCGATGTTCTTCCCCATCTTGTAATAAAATATTGTTGCCAAATGTGGGTTCCAGGAAATACCAGCCCATCCGCGATGACATATGTTCTGCTTGTTCTATCAGCACCAGCCGATTAGCATCAGGGCCAATTAAATAAGCACGTTTATATCCCATCACCTTGGTCTTAAAAACTGAACCATACTGATGGAATCGTCGCCATATATACAATTCTAAATCGCGCAATATTTCCCAAGTCTCGCCCAAATAGGGCAAGCCATAAGTACCAGGCATTTCCTCGGCGGACTTTAGCTGCCCCATATTTGAGTACCTCCAGCAGTAATTAGCTATGCTAACTACTTCTATTGTAAAAGGTGCGATCGCTACGATTGGCAAGTGAAATTTTTTAATCTCTTGATTTTTGCCTCTTGCTGGGTGGATATGTTGTCTGCTTTTGGTTACAGACGTTACAGACGGGCAAGACGCTCACCATAGATGAGTATGCTTTTCGTTACCTTTTTTACATCTAAAATATCGTTATTAAAGTTTGGAATCACTCCTAAATCAGAAATAACTGCTATGTGTAATTCAACAAGCAGCAAACGAGTTTGATAAACACCTCTGAGCCACGATCTGTAATATTTATTAAAAATAATCTAGTTGATAACAAGTTACTATACAGCAGTTATTTAAATAGAAGCAAAACAAGATTATGGCAATAATAAGAGGCTCTGATGGAAATGATGCTTTAAGCGGAACTGACGGGAATGACAGATTTATCGGCAGTGCAGGTAATGATACTATAAAGGGTGGAAATGGTAAGGATGTTGTTGACTACAGCGCTTTAAGACAACCTATAACAATCCGACCAGTGGTTATTCAAAAAGGTGCTATTGGAACTGACACCTTTAAAGATTTTGTTGAAGGCGTTATTGGTGCTACCGGACAAGTTAACATCATTAATGCTACGACTGATAACAACAATGTATCAATAGTAGCTAACTTGTCTCAACAAAGACTAGAAATTAGAGTTGTAGGTTCGCCGCCAATAATAGTTAAGGTGGAGAATTTTGTAAATGTAATTGGTACAAAACAAAATGATACTATTACTGGTGATGCTCAGGATAATCAATTATTTGGCAAGGGTGGCAATGATATTATTAGAGGCAGTGCAGGCAACGATACCTTACTTGGTGGAAGTGGTATTGATACGGCTGATTACAGCACAATAGGCGTAAGCTCTACCATTTTTATTGATGGAACTCTTAAAAAAGGTGGCGGACTAGGTACAGATTTACTTGGCGAATTTGAAAAGCTTGTTGTCGATCCTAGTGCTGTAAATAACACTATAGACGCCTCAATTGCTCCTTCAGCACTCTTTTCAATTGGAGATGCATCAGTCAACGCAAACCTTGAAACTCAAAGTTTTGTAATAAATAATCTTCCTGGCGGAAATACAGCTAAGTTCACATTTATAAACTTTGATAATGTCAAAGGTACAAATCAAAGTGACACTATTGTTGGAGATAGGCAAGATAATTTATTATTTGGCAATGGCGGTAACGATACACTTTCTGGTGGGAGTGGCAATGACACACTCTCTGGTGGAAATGGCAACGATACTCTTACTGGTGGACTAGGTGCAGATAAATTTGTTTTTACCAATGTATTAGAAGGTGTTGACATTATTAAAGACTTCAAGGCTGTTGAAGGTGACAAAATCCAGGTTTCTCAAGCAGGGTTTGGTACTACTTCAAGCAGTGACTTTAGTTACGATCCCCTAAATGGTTCTTTGTTCTTCCAAGATTCTAGATTTGCCATTCTTGAAAATAAGCCTATTGGTTTTTCACCCAATTTAGATATTCAAATAGTTTAGCGTGCTCAAAAACAGAAATGTTTCTTGACATCTATCATGGGCGATCGCTCAAAAAATACTAATAAAGTGTACACTGGCAAATCAAATGGCATCAACAGAAGTTGTGCATATAATTTAGTTCTTGTGGAGTGGGTATCTTGCCTGCCCGGACGGGTAAGGACACCCATCCCACAAGAAAACCATAATGCAACATTTTAGTCTTGCTATGCCACTAAGTGTATTTTACATAATCAAATATAAGTTTTAGACCATTTATTTTTAACACACCTTTGTTATTACAGTAATAATACTGTAGTAATTATTATATTTTTAGCCTAATTTTGTACTGAGTTATGATATCAGACTTTTTTGTTTTACCTAAATAAAAAGAGGTTAAATTACCTATTTTATTTATTGATGGAAGCGAATGTTTAAGCATTTGCTTCCTGCTTATTGCTGGGTGACTAAAGTCATCAATTTTGAGTTGCCAAATTTTATCTACTATTAACAATCATTGTGCAACTACCAGAACACAAACTTCTAAATCCAAGTAACTTACAGAGGAACTACAAATGGCAAATCAAAATATTGTCTTTATCGATGCAGGAGTTATCGACTACGAAAGTTTGATTGCTGGCATCAAACCAGGCACTAGTGTAGTAATCCTTGACTCCACTAAGGATGGAGTAGAACAAATCACTCAAGCTTTGCAAGGTGGCAAATACCAATCAGTTCAAATTATCTCCCACGGCAGCGAAGGTAGTTTGCAACTAGGGTCAACTCAACTCAATGCCAATAATTTGAACTCCTACAGCAATCAGTTGCAACAGTGGAGAGATTATTTAACTAATGATGCTGATATTCTGGTTTTCGGTTGCAACGTGGCATCAGGAGATCGAACTTTTGTACAGCGTCTAAGCCAAATCACAGGCGCAGATGTGGCTGCTTCTGATGACATCACAGGTAATGCCGAATTAGGTGGTGATTGGGATTTAGAAGTGAAGATTGGCTCCATTGAGTCAGACTTAGCCTTGACACCAGAGGTAACGAAAGCTTACCGCTCAATTTTACCCTCATTATTTGCACCTGCCACCAACTTTAGCGTTGCAAGCAATCCCCCTTCCGTGACAGTTGGGGATTTTAACAAAGACGGTAACTCTGACTTAGCCGTAGCTAACATTAACTCCAACAACGTTTCAGTCCTGTTGGGCAATGGCAGTGGTGGTTTTGGGGCTGCCACTAACTTTGGTGTGGGAAACAGTCCCATTTCCGTGACAGTTGGAGATTTCAACAAAGACGGTAACTTTGACTTAGCCGTCGCTAATGCAGATTCCAACAGTATTTCAGTATTGTTGGGTAATGGCAGTGGTAGCTTTGGTACTGCCACTAACTTTGGTGTGGGAAGCAGTCCTTATTCCGTGACAGTGGGAGATTTCAACAATGACGGCAACTCTGATTTAGCGGTAGCTAACTCTAACTCCAACAACATTTCAGTACTGTTGGGCAATGGCAGTGGTGGCTTTAGTACTGCCACTAACTTTGGTGTGGGAGACTATCCCTATTCTGTGACAGTGGGGGACTTCAACAAAGACGGTAAGTCAGACTTAGCGGTAGCAAATGCAGGCTCCAATAGTATTTCAGTGCTGTTGGGCAATGGGAGTGGTGGCTTTGGTACTGCCACTAACTTTGGTGTGGGAAGCACTCCCTTTTCCATAACAGTGGGAGACTTCAACAAAGACGGCAACTCTGACTTAGCCGTGGCTAACAATTCCTCCAACAATGTTTCAGTGCTGTTGGGCAATGGTAGTGGTGGTTTTGGAGGTGCCAGCAATTTTAGCGTCGGAAGCAGTCCTTATTCTGTGACAGTGGGAGACTTAAACAATGACGGGAACTCTGACTTAGCGGTGGCTAACGCCGACTCAGACAATGTTTCAATACTTTTGGGCAATGGTAGTGGTGGTTTTAATACTGCTACTAATTTTGGCGTTGGAAACACTCCGAATTCCTTGGCAGTCGGGGATTTCGACAAAGACAATGATTTTGACTTAGTAGTGGCTAATTCAGGCTCTAATAACGTTTCAGTGCTACTGAATACAACTTCCAGTGGTGGCTATATACCTCCAAAAGTTAACTTTGGTGCTGCTAGCTATAACACTACAGAAGGTAGTACTGCCACTGTGGTAACTATCGCTGTTACTTTAGACGCCACTCCCAACACTAATGTCACAGTTCCTATTGTCATCAACAACGCTAGTACCGCTACTAGTGGCAACGATTACACTTTTTCCCCTACTAGTCTCACCTTTGCCAGTGGAGCAACAGATTCAAATTTAACCCAACTAGTAACTTTCACCATTAACCCAGATGATCTACCTGAAAATGCGGAAACGGTTGTACTCAACTTCGGCACATTGACAGGGGCTGTTGGTGGGACAATTACTCAAACCACTCTCAATATTGCTGCTAACGATGCGATTCAATACGCAATTTCCACTAATACCCCAACTTTGACTGAAGGTAATAGCGGTACAAAATCTGTTAGCTTTACCGTCACCCGCAGTGGTGGTATTGGGGTGGCGAGTACGGTAGATTATGCTTTTAGCGGTACAGCAAGTTTTGGCAGTGACTATAACAATATTCAAGTTACGAATGGTGGAACTGCTTCATCGGGGACTTTAAGCTTTGCAGTTGGGGAAACAACAAAGACAATTACAGTCAATGTTTTGGGTGACAAAACAATTGAATCTGATGAAAACATTATTGTTACTTTAAGTAACCCCAATCTCACAGCTGCGCCAGCAAGTTCCACAATTACTACCAGTTCAACTCAAGTAAACATCATTAACGACGATCAGGTGATTCCTGTACCGACAGTAATCAACGAAATTCTTTTCGATCCTCCAGCTACAGACAGCCCCAAAGAATATATCGAACTGCGTGGCACTCCCGGTACAACTCTAGCAGCTGGAACTTATTTAGTTGGAATTGAAGGTGATACTGGCTCCCCTAATCCTGGCGCTGTTCAGGATATTTTTGATTTGTCTGGTAAGCAGTTTGGTAGTAATGGATTTTTGGTTCTACTGCAAAAAGGCAGTACTTATACAGCTAAACCTGGTGCAAATGTAGTAACTAATACTGGAACTGGAGCCGGATGGGGGAACGGAGCCTCAAGTTCAATTGGTCACATGGGTGCAAACGATATCGAAAGTGGATCTGTTAGCTTCTTCCTGATTCAAACTGCCACTGCACCCACCCTTACTAATGATATTGACTCAAATAACGATGGTATTGCTGATGGTAGTACTTACTCAAATTGGAGTGTACTCGATTCAGTTTCAGTTTTAGATGGCGGAACTACAGACAAAGCTTATGGCTCGATTGTATTTAGAAAAGGTGCTGGCGGTTCAATTCCAACGAATGCCACAGTTGTTAATACCTCGTTTATACCAGGATATGTAGGCCGTTCAGGTGATACCACAGGTTCAACAGCCTCGGATTGGGTGGCAAGTGTAATCACTGGCACAGCGCCAAATTTGACATTAGGTACTGGTACTAAAACATCATCTGGAAGCTTTGCCGGACAACCATTAAATCACATTGGAGACAGTAACTTTGCTCCTAGTGCTAATGTCAATTACGCTATTTCAACTGCTACCCCAACTGTAACTGAAGGTAATAGTGGTAGCAAAACAGTCACCTTCACCGTGACTCGCAGTGGTGATACTACTGTTGCCACTAGTGTAAATTATGCTCTGGATGGGACAGCAACTTTTAACAGTGATTACAATAGCGTTAAAGTTGCAGGTGTCACAGGTAGTTCATCTGGGACTTTAAAATTCGCTGCTGGTGATACAACAAAGGCTATTACCTTAAATGTTGTGGGTGATAAAATCACTGAAGCTGACGAAACTGTTAATCTCAACCTAAGTTATCCCAACCAAACAACTGCGATCGCTCCAGGTACAGTCACTATAGTTGATGATGACAATGCACCCAGTATCTCCATCGCAGATAAAAGCGGCAGTGAAGATAGCAGCAGTCTTGCTTTTACCGTCAAACTCTCCAACGCTAGCAATAACGTCATTACAGTCGATTACAACACTAGTAATGATACTGCGATCGCACCTGGTGATTACACCCCAGTCACAGGAACCCTGACTTTCAACCCTGGAGTTACTAGTCAAATAATTACCGTACCAATTATTGATGATTTCGTTGTTGAATCAAGCGAGCGCTTTTTTGTCAATCTGACTAATCCCACCAATGCCACCATTGCTGATAACCAAGCTAATGGTACTATTACTGACGACGATATAGCGGGTTTTACTATCTCTCCCACAACCGCACTAGTAACTAGCGAAGCAGGTGGTAGTGCTAACTTCAGTATTCAACTTACTAGCCAACCCACTGCTGATGTCAGCTTAAGTTTGAGTAGTTCTAATCCGAATGAAGGTACTGTTTCAGTTGGTAGCGTTACCTTTACCACAGCTAACTGGAATACACCCCAAACAATTGTGGTTACAGGTGTTAATGATGGTGTTGCAGATGACAACACTGCTTACCAAATTATTACTAGCGCAGCGGTTAGTAGTGATGCTAAATATAACAATCTCAACCCCAGTGATGTTGATGTCGTTAACATAAAAAATGGCAACCAAGTTAACAGCATTATTACGGGTTCAGCTAAGGCTGATACCTCCTTGCAGGGAACTAGCTCAGACGACTTGATTTTTGGCTTTGCTGGTAATGATGTAATTGTTGGTGGAGCAGGAAATGACCAACTTTACGGCGGTTTGGGTACTGATATTCTTACAGGGGGTGCAGGTAATGATATCTTTGTGCTTGCCAAAGGTGAAGGTAGAGATACCATTAAAGACTTCAACACTAGTGAAGATTTGATTGCTTTATCAGGTGGGTTGAGCTATTCAGGTTTGTCTATTACTCAGAGCGGCAAAGATACCTTAATTAAGGTTACTTCCACTAACGAAAGTCTTGCTGTGTTAAGTGGAATTACGGCATCCACTTTAAACGCTAACTATTTTATCACTTACTAATATACCACGGTGGTGATAGAGCAACTATACCCGGTTTATCTAAATAAATCGGGTTTCTCAATTTTTTAATTCTATAAAATTAATTGAATAATTCTAAATTCAGGAATCACAATTACTCTTTATGTAATACGTAATATCCCACAAAAGAAGCATCATAAAATCTATGATTTGGTATGAGTTCTCAATGTATTAAACCGATCCCTGCTAAGTTGCTCTAAAAAACTATCAACCCTGTCTACAAAATGCTACGCACTATGAGCGTGTAATTCTAATCAGCTTCAGCACAACGCTTAGATATGAATTAGAGTTTTATATCTATGTTCCAAGTAACACCAGCTAAATAAGCAGAAAATAGCTTTGTAATAATGCTTATATTTGATAATTTTTTCATCAAAATCTAGTTTTTTTAAAGAAGAAAATATATGAGCAAACAGCCAAAAAATAGTCATATTAACAACCAAACTAATTCTATTGAAAACTTACTAGAAGTAAGCAGAAATATTGTTTTTATAGATAGTGAAGTTATTGATTATCAAAGCTTAGTCGCTGGGATCGCACCTGGTAGTGAAGTCGTTATCCTTGACCATAGTCGAGACGGTTTAACCCAAATCAGTGAGTTTCTGGCAGGATGTAAACCTAACTCAGTTCAATCAGTTCACATTGTCTCCCACGGCAGTGAGGGGAGTTTGCAATTGGGGTCAACTTACCTTAGCCTTACTAACCTCAATAGTTATGCAAATCAATTACGAAAGTGGGCAAGTGTTTTAACTGATAACGCTGATATCCTACTTTATGGCTGTGATGTAGCCAACGGTGAAGGCACGAAATTTGTGCAAATTCTTAGCCGAATTACTGGGGCAGATGTTGCCGCTTCCAGTAATAAAACAGGAAGTACAGCTTTAGGTGGCGATTGGGATTTAGAGGTGAAGACAGGGAAAATTGAGGCTTCCCTAGCATTTCAACCGGAAGTAATACAGGCTTACAAATCTATTTTGCCAGCTAGTTTTACTGGCACATACTCTCAAAACTTTAACTCGTTAGCTAGTTTCGGAACATCTGTGCCTTGGGTCGATGATTCAACTATTTCAGGTTGGTATGCTACAAGAACAACTTACAACGCTGGTAGTGGCACTAATAATACAGGTGGATTGTACAGTTTTGGTACTAGTACCACTGCTCTAGATCGGGCACTTGGTTCTATAGCTTCTGCTAGTACAGGAACTATTTATTATGGGTTACGCCTCCAAAACAACACAGGTTCACCAATTACTCAGTTGCTAGTAGGTTACACGGGTGAACAATGGCGTAATGGTAATAATATATCACCGCAACAGCTGAAATTTAGTTATCAAACTGGGTCAACTCTCACAAGTTTGACAACAGGAACATGGACGCCCGTCACATCGCTAGATTTCACTGGGCCAATTGCAAGTGCAACCGTAGCTGCCTTAAACGGTAATCAAAGCGCGAATCGAGTTGTGATTATACCTGTAACAATTACCCTAGCTACCCCAATAGCTAACGGTGAAGAAATTATACTGCGTTGGGAAGACATAGATGATGGAGGCAACGATCATGGTTTAGCGATCGACGATGTATCTGTCAAAGTAGATAACACCACTTATATAGTCACTAACACCAATGACAGCGGTGCTGGCTCGTTAAGGCAAGCTATTATCAATGCCAATAACGATCCAGGGATTGAGACAATCATCTTTGATACGACTGGGATATTCGGTGATGCTACCCCCGACACCATTACCTTGACTTCTGGGGAGTTGAATATTACTGAAGGAGTGATAATTCAAGGAACTGGGGCTAATAAACTCACCATCAGTGGTAACAATACTTCCCGTGTTTTTAGTGCTAGTGCCTCCCTGTCTATTGATGGGTTGAAGATAACTGGGGGAAATGCAGGAAATAACGATGGTGGTGGGATATACAGCAACAGTAGTGTCACACTCAGCAATAGCATCATTTCCAGCAACACCGCCAACGCTGGTGCCGCAATTTACAGCAGTAGTGTCATACTTAGCAATAGCACTATTTCCAGCAACACGGCGAACAGCAACGGTGGCGGTATCTACAGCAGTAGCGCCACAATCAGCAATAGCACCATTTCCAGCAACACGGCGAACAGCAACGGTGGCGGCATTTACAGTAGTAGTAATCTCACCTTGAGCAATAGCACTATTTCAAGCAATACAGCTAAAACTTATGGTGGCGGCATCTACACTAGCAATGCCACAGTCAGCAATAGCACTATCTTTGGGAATACCGCTGATAGTGATAACAGCGGTCAAGGTGATGGTGGCGGCATTTATAAATCTAGCGGCACGGTGAACATCAGCAATAGCATTATTGCTGGCAATATTGACCCAGGTAATCAAGGAGCGGATGTCTATGGTAGCAACTTCAATGGTAATGCTTACAACCTGATTGGCAAAATTACTGGCAAATTATCTGGGACTTTGGGTACAGGTACAGATATTATTAACCCTAACCCTGGACTGAAACCGCTAGGAAATTACGGTGGTTCTACACAAACTCATGCTTTAGAGTTTAACAGTCCTGCCAGGAATGCTGGCAATCCCACTTATAGCGGTGGCTTAACTACCGACCAACGCGGCACGGGTTTTAACCGTATTGAAAGCGGCAGACTTGACATTGGAGCATTTGAATATGTGCTGCCAAAAGTTAGCTTTGGTGCTGCTACGTACAATACAATAGAAGATAGTACCGCGACTATAGTAACAATTCCTGTTACCTTAGATGCCTCTCCTGAAGCGGCTGTCACAGTTCCTATTGTTATTAAAAATACTAGCACTGCTACTAGTGGCAGCGATTACACTTTTTCTCCTACTACCATCTCTTTTGCTGCTGGGGCAACAGGCTCAAATTTAACAAAGCTAATTACTTTTACTATTAACCCAGACGATTTACCTGAGAATGCAGAAACAGTTGTACTCAACTTCGGCACGTTAATAGGGGCTGATTTGGGGACAATAACTGAAAGTACTCTAAATATTGCTGCTAATGATTCGATTCAATATGCAATTTCCACCCCTACCTCAAGTTTAATTGAAGGTAATAGTGGTACTCAAGCTGTTACTTTCACGGTTACTCGCAGTGGTGGTATTGGCGTAGCTAGTACCATAAATTATGCTTTTAGTGGTGCGGCAAGTTTTGGCAGTGACTATAACAATATTCAAGTTCCAAATGGAGGAACTACTGCATCTGGGACTTTAAACTTCGCTGTTGGAGAAAAGACAAAGACAATTACAGTCGATGTTTTGGGTGACAACATATTTGAAACCAATGAAGATATTATTCTTACCTTAAGTAATCCAAACCTGACAGCTGCACCAGAAAATTCCACAATTACTAACAGTTCGGCAATAGTAAACATTACCAACGATGACAATCAACCAACTGTTAGTATTTCGGATGTCTCACTGACTGAAGGCAATCCAGGTACAACAACTAACGCTAATTTTATTGTAACTCTCTCCAATCCTAGTTATCAGACGGTTACTGTCAATTACAATACAAGTGATGGTACTGCTACTGTTGCTGATTCAGATTACAATTCTGCTTCTGGGACGATTACTTTTAATCCTGGTGAAACTAACAAAACCCTTAATATTAGTGTTATCAGCGATAACAAATTTGAAACCGACGAGACATTTTCTGTTAATCTTTTAGGCGCGACAAATGCGACACTTGCAGATAGTTTAGGAGTTGCTACCATCATCAATGATGATACTCAACCAGCTATCAGCATTTCGGATATCTCAGTTATTGAAGGCAACACAGGCACTACAACTAATGCTAACTTTGCTATAACTCTCTCTAATCCCAGTTATCAGCAAGTTACTGTTAATTACAACACAAGTGATGGTACTGCTGTAGTTTCTGACTCAGATTACAATTCTGCTTCTGGGACGATTACTTTTAATCCTGGTGAAACTAGTAAAGTTATTAGTATTGGCGTCATTGGTGATAACAAATTTGAAGCTGATGAGACATTTGGTGTCAATCTTTTGGGTGCGACAAATGCGACACTTGCAGATAGTTTAGGAGTTGCTACCATCATTAACGATGACAACCAACCAACTATCAGCATCTTAGATGTTTCAGTTATTGAAGGCAACACAGGCACGACAACTAATGCTAACTTTACTATAACTCTCTCCAATCCTAGTTATCAGCAAGTTACTGTCAATTACAACACAAATGATGGTACTGCTGTAGTTTCTGATTTGGATTACAATTCTGTTTCTGGGACGATTACTTTTAATCCTGGTGAAACTAGTAAAGTTATTAGTATTGGCGTCATTGGTGATAACAAATTTGAAGCTGATGAGACATTTGGTGTCAATATTTTGGGTGCGACAAATGCGACACTTGCAGATAGTTTAGGAGTTGCTACCATCATTAACGATGACAACCAACCAACTATCAGCATCTCGGATGTTTCAGTTGTTGAAGGTAACACAGACACAACAACTAATGCTAACTTTACTATCACTCTTTCTAATCCCAGTTATCAGCAAGTTACTGTCAATTACAATACGAGTAATGGCAGTGCCAAAGTTTCTGACTCTGATTATAATTCTGCTAATGGGACGATTATTTTCGCTCCTGGCGAAACTACTAAAATTATTAGTATTGGTGTCATTGGTGATAACAAATTTGAAGCTGATGAGACATTTGGTGTCAATCTTTTGGGTGCGACAAATGCGACACTTGCAGATAGTTTAGGAGTTGCTACCATCATTAACGATGACAACCAACCAACTATCAGCATCTCAGATGTTTCAGTTATTGAAGGTAACACAGGTACAACAACTAACGCTAACTTTACTATCACTCTTTCTAATCCCAGTTATCAGCAAGTTACTGTAAATTACAATACGAGTGATGGCAGTGCCAAAGTTTCTGACTCTGATTATAATTCTGCTAATGGGACAATTATTTTTGCTCCTGGGGAAACTAGTAAAACTCTGAGCATTGGTGTCATAGGCGATAATCAAAATGAAAGTAACGAAACATTTTCTGTCAATCTTTTAGGTGCGACAAATGCAACAATTGCAGATAATTTAGGAGTTGCTACGATTATCAACGATGACAACCAATCAACTATCAGTATTTCAGATGTCTTAGTAACTGAAGGTAACACAGGCACAACAACTAATGCTAACTTTATTGTTACTCTCTCCCAACCCAGTTTTCAGCAGGTTAGTGTAAATTACAACACGAGTGATGGCACTGCTAAAGTTTCTGACTCTGATTACAATCCTGCTAATGGGACAATTACTTTTAACCCTGGTGAAACCAGCAAAACTATTAGCATTGGTGTTATAGGTGATAACAAACCTGAACCCAACGAAACATTTTCTGTCAATCTCTTGGGTGCGACAAATGCCACAATTGTTGATAGCCTGGGAGTAGCTACTATCACCAATGATGACCCTCCACCCGCGATTAGTATTTCCAATGTATCGCTCAATGAAGGTACTACAGGGATGATAACTAATGCTAATTTTGTCGTCACTCTCTCCAATGAATTTTATCAACGGATAATTGTAAATTACAGTACGAGTGATGGCACTGCCAAAGATTCTGACTCAGATTACAATTTTGGGCTGGGGACAATTATTTTCGAGGCTGGTGAAACCAGTAAGGTTATCAGTATTGGTGTTAGAGGTGATAATAAAGTAGAACCTAACGAAACATTTTTTGTTAATCTTTATGGTGCGGCAAATGCTACATTTGCTAATAGCCAAGGTGTCGGTACTATCATAAATGACGATCGCTAATGTTTTACGCCTTGGTATTTTTCACGTAGTTTTCTACATACAGAGCTTCTTGCCAGCACACCTGCTTATCAAGCTGTTTGAGCAAGTAATGAATCGTCTAGCAGCTAAAAAATCCCCTTGAATATCTATCGCTAAGAAGTTGAACTATACCCTGTTTATCTATTTTTTAACCAAAAAATTACATAATATTTAATGGGTCTACATCTATTGTTAAACTAACAGATGGCGGACAAAGCGATCGCACTTCTTCCCAATCTGGCAATTGTGGCAATGCATCGGGGGCAAATTTAATTAATATCTGCCAGCGATAACGATTAGCTACTCGTAAAATACTCGCTTGTGCTGGCCCCAATATTTCTAATTCCTCTTGGGCATTTAAAGCTGTAGCAATGATTTGGGCTGTATTCTGCACTTGAATCGGATCGAGACTACTTAAACGCAATAAAATTAACCGTCCGTAGGGGGGATAATTAAGCGCTTGGCGCTGTTCTAATTCTATTTGAGAAAAAGACTGATAATCATGGGATCGCACTGCTTCAATTACCGCATGTTCTGAAGTATAAGTCTGCACAATCACTCTACCCGGCTCGTCGCCTCTACCAGCACGTCCGGCTACTTGAGTCAAGGTTTGAAATGCGCGTTCGCTGGCGCGATAATCTGATAAATTTAGCAATCCATCGGCGGCGACAACGCCCACAAGTGTCACCTGTGGTAAATCTAAACCTTTGGTAAGCATTTGCGTACCTACTAATAAATCTGCTTCGCCGTTGGCAAACTGGGTAAGTAGAGTACGGTGTGCGCCTTTGTTACGGGTGGTATCGCTGTCAAAACGAATCAAGCGCAGCTGTGGAAATTGTCGCGCTAATTCCTGCGTCACTCGTTGAGTACCGCTACCGAAGAATTTGAGGTAAGGGGAACTACAATCGGGGCAGAATTTGGGATGCGATCGCCTATAGTTACAGTAATGACACTGCAATAATTGCGGCGCTCCCTCTTCTGTGTGATGATATGCCAGTGACACATCACAGTAGGGACATTCCAACACATAGCCACAACTACGACAAGATACAAAAGTACTGTGTCCCCGGCGATGGATAAATAAAATTCCTTGTTGCTGTCTTTGTTTTAGCTCTTGCAAAGCTTCTTGTAAGGATCTACTAAATATAGAACGATTTCCCTGCTGTAACTCTTGGCGCATATCCACAATTTCCACTGGCGGTAGAGGGCGGGAGTTGATGCGTTCGGGAAGGGAGAGGTAAAGAGAGACGCGATTAATCGCGTCTGTACAAGAGTTAGGAGTGATAAATTCTTCCCCTGCTCTGCCTACCCCCTGCTCTCGGACACTCAGCCAACTTTCCAAGGAAGGGGTAGCGGAACCTAAAATTAGGGGACAATTTTCTAACTCTGCTCGCCACTGGGCGACGGTGCGGGCATGATAGGTGGGGATGGGAGAGTCTTGCTTAAAACTGCTGTCGTGTTCTTCATCTAAGATAATTAAACCCAAGTTGGGCAAAGGAGCGAAAACAGCGCTGCGAGTGCCGATTATAACTTGGGGTTCTCCTGTGAGCATTTGTCGCCAAGTGTCGTAACGTTCACCGTCTGAGAGGGCGCTATGATAAACGCTGACTTTATTGCCAAAGCGGGCGCGAAAACGGTCAGTTAGCTGCGGTGTGAGTCCAATTTCTGGAACTAAGACCAAGGCAGATTTGCCGACTTTCAAAAGAGGTGCGATCGCTTGCAAATATACTTCGGTTTTTCCCGAACCTGTCACTCCATGCAACAAAACTTGAGCGAATCCATTTAGTGTCTGGATGGTTGCTAAGGCGCTAGCTTGGGCAGCAGTTAAGGATTTAGCACCATCGCCTACTAATGCTGGGCCTTGTTCTGTTCGCAATACTTCCCGTTCTTCGATGACGATATAGCCCTTTTGTGCCAAATTCTTGAGGATAGAGGAACTAGCATTGCAAATTTGTAGTAGTTCATTTTGCCACAACTCACCACCACTCCGTCGGAGTACTTCCAAAATCTCTCGTTGGCGAGTTGTTAAATTTTGGTCAGTTGAAGCTATGAGTGTTACTGCTTTTTGTAGCTTTGGTCGAGTCAGCCGTGGCGGTTCTAAATAGCTTTCTACTAAACCGAATCGCAACAACTCGCGAATTCCCCGATAAGCAGATTTGACTTTTTGTTGAAGATAGACGAGACTATAGTCCCCTGTCGGCTGCGCTTGTAAAAGTTCCCAAATTTGCCGCGCAGTTGGAGTTAGGAAAGCTAAAGGATTGGGAGATGCAAGTAAATAATTATTTTCCTGTGCCTGTGTGTTTTTAATGATGCGGATACGACGCTGAGAGCGCCCTAGCAACCCTGGTGGCAGAGCAACCCGGATCGTTTGAATTAGGGGTGTATAGTAATATGCTGCGACTCGATTGAGTAATTCCCAGTAAGCACTTGGAAAAAATCCAACGCTGACTATATCTTCTACTTCCCGGATTTTTTCTGGTGCTAGATCGATATTTGGTTGTGCCAGTAACCGAATGGCGATCGCTCCTAATTGTTGTGCCCCGAATGGTACGCTCAAAATATCCCCTGGTTTGATTTCTAACTGGGCTGGTAATCGATAAGTAAATAGTCCTATATTTCCTGGACAGTCTACCAGTACTTCAACCCATCTATTAACAGTTGCACCTGAGTTGTATGATTCACTAGACTCAGCCACTACTAAAGGAGATAAATTTACGTCATTAATATACATACTTTCTAACTTTATAGTTAAATATTTTCCTCACGTAGCTGGTCAAAATTTACCTAGCTAACTCAACTTTAATTTTTTGCTTTTTTAAATTTAAATGGTATTTCTCAATACTATTATTCTTCATAATACTTGATAAGTTTCCTCTTATGTAATCTACTAGACAAATTCGTATCTACTATACATGCAATAAATATTTGGTGCCCACTATACAAATAAAACCATGACAGATCCGATCGCAACAGTTACTCTATCTACTAAATAGGGAGTAGCCTTTTTCCGCCTCTCGATAGATATTCAACCCTTTATGCTTATGAGATGCTTTTATACAAATAAGAACATCCCGAATTTATGCTGCCACTCTTGTAGTTTATATTGATGTGTGTAGATTAAATTCGGCAATGCATAACCTTACCACCAGTTTTTCGTTTTATCCACTCACTTCCAATACATAAAAGATTAAAAAATATTTAGAAAAATATATGAATGTTTAAGAAATCTGGATGGTTAGCTGAGATTTTTAAATTTGTTAAGGTTGAGAAAGTTTGAGGGGGTTTGACATATTTGATAATTCAGAAAAAAATGAAGAATATATCTGTTGGGAGTCTAGATAGGAAGTTTTGTTGGGTGTCAAAACCAGTTTAATTATAGGTTACATCTAACCGGAACCTATATTTGGTAGGTAGATACAGATTTTTATTGCTGAATCAAAATTAGCAGAAGTTTATATTTTGCTATATAAAGGGTGCATTCATCCATTAGGGAAAACTACCAAGCCTCAAACGAGTAGCTGTAACTAAATTATGTACCAAATAAAACAACAATCCCTAAAGGAAACTATGAATATTGTTGAATTAGGAAAAATGGAAATACTGGAGAATGCTGCTGATAGTGAAGAACCATTACTCGATAGTTTAGATGCAGTAGCAGATGAAGAAGCTCCAATTGTAATAGAAAATCTAGAATCAGAGGAACGCGACGGGGACGAAATGGCGGCGGCTCGTCCTTCGGGATACAATAAAACCGAACATGATGATGCTGTAGGCGCATTTTTTAAAGAAATGGCGCGTTATCCGCTGCTAAAACCTGATGAAGAGGTAGAGTTAGCGCGGCGAGTCAAGTTTATAGAAGAAATTAGAGAATTACAAGCTGCTTTAGAATTAAAACTGGGACACGAACCTAGCAAGCTAGAAGTAGCTTCTGAGCTAGAAATGACGGAAAAGCAATTAGAAAGTCGCTTATATCAAGGTAGAGTAGCGAAACGCAAAATGATTCGCTCGAACCTAAGATTAGTAGTTTCTATTGCTAAGCGATATCTGAATCGGGGAGTGCCTTTCCTAGATTTAATTCAGGAAGGAGCAATGGGTTTAAATCGCGCTACAGAAAAGTTCGATCCAGATAAAGGATATAAGTTTTCTACTTACGCCTATTGGTGGATTAGACAAGCAATTACCAGAGCTATCGCTAATGATGCGCGAACAATTAGGCTACCGATTCATATTGTTGAAAAACTTAACAAACTTAAAAAAGCACAACGAGAACTCAAGCAAAAACTGTGTCGTAATCCTTCCGAAGCTGAAATGGCACAAATGCTAGAAATTAGTGTCCAGCAACTACGCCAATTACAACAACTACGCCGTCAAGCACTTTCTCTTAACCATCGCGTTGGTAAAGAAGAAGACACAGAATTGATGGATTTATTAGAAGATGAAGATAACTTATCTCCAGAAGCAAAAATGAACGAAAATATGATGCGTCAGGAGATTTGGGAAGTATTGGGTGATGTATTAACTCCACGGGAAAAAGATGTAATTTCTCTGCGCTACGGTTTAACAACTAGCGAACCCTGTACTTTAGAAGAAGTTGGCAACATGTTCAATCTTTCTCGTGAACGAGTGCGACAAATTCAAAGTAAAGCCATGCGTAAATTACGGCGTCCCCACATAGCCAAACGGTTAAAAGGTTGGTTGATCTAAAAGTTTAATTCAAAAAGTAAGACCTAATACTAAATTAGGATAAATACTATTGTTTAAGATTTATGGAATAGTCTTTAGTAAAGACTTTTAATCCAAAATCAAAATTGTAGTGTCAACATACCAAAGATGCAACCTAAAATTCAAAATTGGTATGATACCTGAGCTAATTAGCTCTAATAAGGAAACGTTTTTTGAGCGTGGGGATCGCTAACTGCAAAACCGGGTGTTTTGTACCTTTTTTCGGCTTTTGTTGAGTCATTAGTCAATAGATTTTGGATTTACCCACCGCTCAATATGATAAAACTTGAAGTATTTAAAGTTTGAGACTTGAGATTTGTATTATCCATTAGAGCTATTAGCATAGCAAGACGTTAGTCCCGGATTAACCAAAAGAATCTCAAATTGGCACGGTCAAAAAAACTGCACAATTGACTATAGACTATAGACTATGAACTACAGACTATAGACTAATGACTTCGAGTAGCAATTTAATTGTGCGTTTTGCCCAGCCAGCGGATTACAGGGTACTGTTTAAATTAATTGAAGGGCTTGCTGAGTATGAAAAATTATCTCACGCTGTTAGCGGCAATGCTCTGGAACTTAAGGAACATTTATTCGGTTCGCACAGATATATAGAGGCAATTTTAGCAGAGTCTGCTGGTCAAGCTGTTGGTTTTGCTCTATTTTTTCATAATTATTCAACATTTCTGACCAAGCCAGGAATTTATTTAGAAGATTTATTTGTTTTACCAGAATATCGCAGGCAAGGTATTGGTAAAGCCCTCCTGACTAAAATAGCCCAGATAGCTTTAGAACGCAATTGTGGGCGCTTAGAATGGAGCGTATTGGATTGGAATGAATCAGCCCAAGCATTTTACCATAGCATGGGAGCTTCTATATTAGATGATTGGCGAATTTGTCGCGTTACAGAAGATGCACTGAATAAGTTAGGGGCTATGTAAGAATTCAATTCAGGATTTAGCTGTTCGCGTACCGATTTATGAAACTTTTTTTCAACGTAAATTTATTATATCGGCAGTTGCAAAATATCAATTACGATTGATAATTTACGATGTAGAAGAGGAGGTTATTCGTCAATGGCTATAGAAAAATATCGGCAATATATTCGACATCTTCTTTCGGAACGGCAAAAGTGAGCTTCGATGTCACGAAAAGCCGAAGAGTATGAGGTGCAAACAATTTTTGACGAACAGCAAGACCACTATCAATTACTTTATGTTGGCTGGCGGGGAAATAAACGCGATTTTTGCTGTATTTTACATCTTGATATTAAAGATGGAAAAATATGGATTCAACATGATGGCACTGAAGAAGGAATTGCTAATCGATTGGTTGACATGGGAGTACCCAAACAAGATATTATTTTAGCGTTTCACGAACCTTATATACGTCAATTTACCGAGTTTGGAAGTTGAGAAATATTGAATAACGTAAAATAAATAATCTAGAGATTAATGAGCATGGTAGCCAATAATCTGTAATTAAAAAATATTAAGGTTAAGTTTGACAGCTTGTCATTTGACTATAGCAGCGGCTCAACTGACAATTATGGAGGATATTCTAGTGAATTAGCCGTTATTGCAGAGAGAACACGAAATGAAAAAAATTATTAAAGTCATATTGTTAGGTATAGCAATCTTCATCTTTGCCTTTAGTAGTCCAGCTTTAGCCGCAGATGCTGCTAATGGAGCTAAAGTATTTAGTGGTAATTGTGCTTCTTGTCATGCAGGCGGCAAGAATTTAGTTCAAGCTAATAAAAACTTGAAGAAAGAGGCTTTGGAAAAATATGGTTTGTACTCAGCAGAGGCGATTATTGCCCAAATTACAAAAGGTAAAAATGCCATGCCTGCTTTTGGCAATCGTTTAAAACCCGAGCAGATTGAAGATGTAACTGCTTATGTGCTTTCACAAGCAGATAAAGATTGGAAGTAGAACTAAAATCTGACTTCAAAATTTTCTAGCCAGTCTGTAATCTGAAGCCAGGAAAATATGACAGCCTGTCTTTTGACACAATTTCAATACTATAGCAACAATAACACTTGGTAACTATTTTGACTTGGTGTGAAAGAAAAGGTGAAAAAAGATTTTTTGTTGCTAACAGTAGGTTTACCGAGTTTACTGATAGCATTTCCTGGCTTTGCTGACGATCTTGAAATTAAGCAGAGAAATACCGTTAAATCAACTGAAGCTATTTCAGATATTCCTAGTTTGAGTGAAATTAAGCTACCCATCACTAATGCTGAATTATTAACTCAACAACCTGCACAGAATGAAATTGAGCCAGAAACTCAACCAGTAATCGAGTCAGAACCTAGCGATAATGCAGATATTAACATAGAAGCGATCGCAGAACCAGACAATCTGCCTCAGTCTACACCAACTTACGTAATTGAAAAAGAAGAAATTGAAAAGCAAGGTGCAACCAGTTTAGCTGATGTTTTGAAAAGAATGCCTGGTTTTGCTATCAATGATGTCGGTCATGGTGCAGATACTCACACAGGAACATACTACCGGGGAGCCTCAATTAATCAGTCTGTATTTCTGATTAATGGCAGACCAATTAACAATAATGTTAACACTTATCATGGTGGGACTGATTTAAATAGTATTCCTGTAGAAGCTATTGAGCGAGTAGAATTATATAGCGGAACAGCTTCGGCTTTGTATGGTTCCTCAGCCTTTGGGGGAGTTGTAAATATTATTACCAAAGAAGGTTATGGACAACCGAAATTTTCTGGTAGTACAGAATTTGGCTCATTAAGTTTAAATAATCAACAAGTAACTTATGGTGGATCGGCTAGTTCTGTAAAATACAATTTTAGCTTTGAAAGGTTCTTTACAGATAACCGTTATCGCATTCCTGTAGGTGCAGCAAATCGTGATAGCCAAGGGTATTTATCGAATGCAGACACCGCTACAAGTACTTACTTTGGTAATATTGGTCTAGATTTAGATAAAAAAAATTCTTTAAATTTAGATATTACTAAACTCAGCAGTCGTCGCGGTCTAATTTATTTCGGTTTTCCTCTTCAGCAAGACAGATTAGACCACGATGGTTTAAATATTGGCTTATCTTGGAAAACTCGGCTCGGTAATGGGGAAAGTTCTAATCTGACAACTTCAATTGGTTATAACCAAGATTATTTCAGTACCTATGGCCCAACAGGAGCTTTTTATCGTACAGGAGTTTTAGATACACAACAACTCACAGCCAGAGTAGATCATGAATGGAAAATTACTGCCAATAATAAATTGCGTTGGGGTTTAGATTTGAAAAACACCGACTTAAATGGTGATGTTTTAAGTACAATTCCTAGTAGAATTGGTAATAACGAAACTGAAAATAGAAGTTTATTCAATACAGCTTTATTTGCTGTCAATACTTTGAATATTGGTGAAAGTTTTCTGGTAGATTTAGGACTACGACAAAGCTTTGACAGCGAGTTTGGAAATTATCTTAATCCTAGTGTTGGTTTACGTTATGCCGTTACACCAATAGTAGCAGTGCGTGGAAGTTGGGCTGGAGGGCAACGCAATCCTGGGTTAGATCAGTTATATGTTTATGATACGGTTCATGGTTGGGAACCTAACCCTAATTTAGAGCCAGAAGTGGGCTCCACTTGGACTGCGGGAGTAGATGTCAAATTTTCTCACAATTTGATTGGACAGTTTACTTACTTTGGTAGTAGTATACGCGATCGCCTGGGAGTTATCGCAGGAAGATGGGAAAACATTGGATTAGTAGATACCAATGGTTTAGAAGCTGCATTGCAATTAAAAATTGCTGCTGGCTGGTCAACTTTTCTCAACTATACTTATACAGATGCCCAAATCAAAACAGGCTCAGAAAGAGGTTTACAGTTAGGTTTAATTCCTTACTCTGTACTTCAAACTGGTATTGGTTATCAAAATTCAGGTTGGCAAGCTAACTTATATATTACTTACAACAGTGGCGCTCGCAGATCTATTTTTAATAACCCTGGTGACAAAATTACAGATTTTGCACCATCTTTTGTGAATTTAGATTTCACTGGTCGTATACCTCTAACTAGCAATTTAGGACTCACAGTTTACTTAGAAAATCTACTAGGTGAGCAATATGAGCGAGTTAATCGCATATATAGCCCTGGTTTTACTTTTCGTGTAGGTTTAAGCTCAAGTTTGTAGGTAAATATGAACATAGTAGGATAGTACAACTGTGCTACCCTACCTGTGTACAAATGAAAATCGCTATATTATTTATAATCATCAACAATATTAGAGCTGCTAACGCATCTTACTTAAAATTTACTTACTTCAGCTAGATTTAGCTCCCCAACTTTTTATATAAGTCGGGAATCTGAGCAACAACTTTTACTTAATTAAGTGTTATTCCACTCTACTTAAGATTTACTTTTAATTGCGAATCCAAAATCTCAAATCCAAAATTTTCATGAGAGCCAGAATTGAAAATAAAATACTTTTTATCCACCATGAAGATTTGCCAGAGTTTAAAAAGGGTGGTTCTGTGGTCAGAAATTCTTATTTCTGGGCGCTACGTTCAATTGCTGGTCAAGCTTCGCGTTATCGTGATTGGGAATACGAACCAGAGGTTTGGCTGGCACTTTCGCGAATGCTGTTATCGTTTGCTGAATCTGGGTATTTAGGTTATAGAGAGACTGTGTTAGAGTTTCCTTTGTCTCAAGGAGAAATTCCGGATGTGCTGCGATATGTGTCTACTTGGGAGTAGTACCGATTTTGGATTTTCTGAAAAGTTGAGCTAGGTTGGCTAATTGACCAAGAGAACCAAGGGGTAGAAATTTACTGCTCAGGAAAAGATGTTGAGATTTTGCGATCGCCTGCTAGTTGATCGGCAGAGGATGTATTGCTTGGTTCGATGTTAGGTTTATCACAAATTTTTAGTTAGGTGATGTATCTCGACGACGCGATCCCTTGATTCAGCAGAAGAAATTACTCGAAAATTTGTGTTATTATATGTATTAAGGCATATTACTTTAGTGAAAAAATAATTCAATATTTGCTTGCAAGCCTAGACACTATAGTGTATAATTTTATATGTAAATCAATTTTTATTATCAAAAAGGTTAAAAATTATGCGACTAAAAAGATGGGAATCTCCCCGTAAAGAAGGTAGGAACGATAAAGGTAGAGGCGGTTCTGCCAGGAAGCGGCAACTTAAGAAACAAAGACAAATGTTACTGCAAAGACTTAAGGAAGATAACAAGCCAGGTGAGAGCAAAAATCATAGAGTGGGGGAAGATAAACTTATCTTCCCCTTATTTTTTAGTTACTGTTTTTAGCAAGAGATAAAAATTATAAATTCGTCAATACAGACTTTGAATTCAGTCTGTAATAACTAAAAAAACTATAAAAAATCATTATTCTATTTTTGAAATAAGTCAGTTGGTCGGAATAAACCCAATTAAATTACGAAATGCCAACAAGCTTAAAACCCTTATCAATGACTATTGATAAAGAAAAAATTACAGCCCTCGCGAGTTAGCTATAATTGCACTGACCACTCAATAATTACAATCCAACCTTTGAAATACATGCTCACATCTAAAATTATCAAACTAACTCTTTGGTATTTTTCTTGACTTTAAATTGATAAAATGTAGTAAATTTAACGCCAAATTATCTATAATATAAAGTAATTTATCGCAATTGTAATGCTTGCATGAATCAATCAAAAATTAATTGTGAAGGAAGTATGAATTTTGTCAAACAGCGTCTGAAATCTCCTGATTAAACCAGTAAACTAAAACACAACAGCAAATAATTCTAGTATTACCAAGAAAGCCAAAAGTGTACTGAGAAGGCAATTGCATCTCCATGTGTTAACTTCCAACGATGACACAAGCCTACAAAAGGCTAGGAGTTATCTAATCTGAATAGTTTATTATTCAGAATGGTCGAGGTAATCTATGGATTCTTTTCTTGGACACAGGAGTTATTTATGATGGCAAGAGTGCTTCTACCTACTCAAAAAGTGCTTGATTTTCCTATTACAGCTCTACGCTTTAACGACCAAGTGCAAATAATACTGAAGTGGGCAAGTCAGCGTGAGAGTAAAAGTGTATACGTAGCAAATGTACATATGCTGATTGAAGCTCATTGGAATCCAGAGTTTGCCAGCCTATTACGAAATGCAGATATAGTTACTCCTGATGGTATGCCTCTTGTGTGGATGATGCGAAAAATGGGATCGTCCTATCAAGATCGTGTAGCGGGGATGGATATTTTTTTAGCATTGTGTCAGTTATCTCAAATAGAAAATCTCAGTATTTTCTTTTTAGGTTCCCAAATAGAGATTCTTTCTAGGATGGAAAAAAGGTTAGAGCGAGAATTTCCTCAAATGAAGATTGCAGCTATGGAACCTCTACCTTTTCGTCCCCTGACTGAAAGCGAAGATGAAGCTTTGATTCAAAAGATTAACTCTAGTGGCGCCAACGCTGTCTTAGTATCTCTAGGATGTCCAAAACAAGAAAATTGGATAGCTCAGCATAAAGGCAAAATACAAGCCGTGATGATTGGACTGGGTGGAGTTTTCCCAGTTTATGCAGGAATTCACAAGCGCGCACCCCGGATAATTCGAGACTTAGGACTTGAATGGCTATATCGATGGATTCAAGAACCACGTAGGCTTTGTGGTCGTTATTCTAAAACTATTCCCCTATTTATCTGGTTAGCTACTAAGCAACTACTATCATCAAGTCGTATTGGAGCGGTCTTTCTGCAAGAGACTGGAGATTAAGAAACCCTAGAATAAAAGAGATTGCTGTTTTATTCAAAATTATAAAAGACTGAATTTTCAGTGAATTTTCTATAAAAATTTTATTGAATGACTATATTTTACAAAAATATTGTGATAAGCTTCTTGTAAAGAAGAATTCCTAAAAATAGAGAGTATTTTGAGAAAAATTGTTAAATAATGAAATTAAATTTGAGATTTCCAAAAATTAGCTAATTTTAATTTAATTAAAATTCCTCTACTAAAAATAGCAAAATATAAATTTAACTTATGAAACTAAAGGTTTTACAAATGAAATTTTGACTACTATAAAAAGTTAAAAATACCAAATGGTTTTTATAGTTATTTCCTTCCTCTTAATCGGTTAGTTAATCAAAAAACTTTTAGTTGAGTTGCATGAGTATCTATTTTTATTGTATTTGTGCAGATTTTTTTTAATCAAAAGATATACAAAAACCAAGGTTCTACGTGGGTTTTGTAGATTGCAGAAATAACCAGAACGATTAGTAAGAGCCGTTGATTTGATATTGAATTTATAGTTTATCTAAAGAGAGCAAAGATGAAAATTGGAATTTTAACTTTTCACCATGTCAATAATTATGGAGCAACACTCCAAGCTTGTGCGCTGTGGAGTTTTCTTAATAGCCAAGGCTATGATGTTGAAATAATAGACTATCGACCGATAAAGATAGTATGGATATATCTCAGACCTTTAATTCCGCTCAAAAATATAAAAAAAGTCTTTGTCAATATTCCCAGAGCTTGGAAAATGAGACAATTCTTACTTTCTCATGTGAAATTGAGCCATAAAAAATTTTACAATCAAAAAGGCTTACAATACTATCATGATAAGTATGACGTAGTAATATGTGGCAGTGACCAAGTATGGTGTATAGATTCGATTAGAAGTTTTGATTCTGCTTTTTTTTTAGATTTTGTTAGCAATCAAACTACTCGGAAGATAAGTTATGCTGCAAGTTTTGGTAATACAGTAACTCTAAGAAGTTATCAAAAACAAATATCCGATCTAATTAATCAATTTCAAACTATTTTAGTTCGTGATTCTAATAGTTTAAAACTTATTAATAAGGAATGCGATCGAGAAGCGAGAAAAGTTTTAGATCCTACTTTTCTAATTAATTATAACACTATTAAAATTACTCCAAAAATTCAAGATAAATATCTTTTATTATATATGCATGGTGAAATAGAACCAGAGGAAGAAGAGTTTATAAAATTACTGGCAAAATCTGAAAATCTAACTATAGTTTCAGTCGATCAACCTAATCGATTAGCACAAATCAATTTAGAAAGTGCTAGTCCAGGAGAATGGGTTGGGCTATATAGCCAAGCAGATTATATCATGACTAATACTTTTCACGGCACTATATTTTCTATTATTTTTAATAAACCTTTTAGTGTATTGGTTAGGAGTGATAAAAATAATAAAGTAACAGATTTACTCATTGATTTACAATTAGAAAACCGGATATTTTCAGTCGAGCAAAAAACTAAATTACTTAATAAAGAAATATTTGATATTGATTATGAATCAGTATCTAAAATACTAGAAACAAAAATCAATGAATCCAAAAAATATTTAATTGAAGCAATTTCACAAGAAAAAGCGAATAGTAAAAGTAATGCATAATGTAATCAGGAGTAAAAATTAATATGTCTAATTTAAAGATTAAATCTTTAACATCAAATAGTCTTTCACACTATAGAACTCGACATCACTTTGAGCGAGTAGGAGAGATTACTAGTGTTGACGAGCTGCAAGAATACTGTAATTTGGCTAAAGAAAATAAAGTAAATATTTACATAATTGGAAACGGCTCTAACACCCTATTTGTGAGAAAGAATATTCAATCATTGGTTTTAAAAAATAAACTACCTAAGTACATAAATCCTCTAGCTGAAAATAAATTAGAAGTTTCTTCTTCTATTTCGGTTATGGAAGTATTAAAGTACTGTTACCAAAACTCAATGAATTCTTTTTATTATCTTGCGTCTGTACCAGCAACTATTGGTGGTGCATTAGCAATGAATGCTGGTAGAGGAAGGCAATATGGATGTACAATATACGACTTTGTTGAAAGCGTAACCTTCTTTGAGGATGGATGTATAAAAACACTTGATAAGAGCCAAATTGTACAAGATTATCGACAAACTATATTTACTGGTATGCACTCAAAACTGATATTGAGTGCAGTCTTCCAGTTTGAACGAATAGAATTTACTGAAAATCCGATAATTTCAAGACAACTTTGGGCAAAAGAACATCAAGATAATATAGCACCTAACTGTGGTACAGTATTCAAAACTGCTAATTATACAATCCTTCAAAAGTTCAGAGGTATGCTTATAGGTAAAGCGATGTTTTCTACTAAAACAAGTAATTGGATACTTACCAAATCAGAAAGTAGCTATTCAATAGTTTTACTGATTAAAATAGTTAAGATGTTACACTTTTTAACTGGACAAAAAATTGAACTCGAATTAATTGAGATTGATTAATTTTTTGATAAAAACCTGTGTAATGCTTGAGGCAGAACTTTTTTAAGCGCATCGCCTATCTATAGGACTGCTATTTGATTTTTGAAGATACTTCTGATGACAGATTAACAAGCGCTGGATAAGAATAAATTTAGTTATAAAAAGCAAAGATAAAAGTAAGATATATTCGTTTTTTATACTTAGTTGTGGAATTTTTTTGTGAATGACTAGGTTGAAAATTAGTAATGGGGAGTAGAGAGTAAAGAGAAGAAATTTTCATTGCTCTTTATGAGCGCAGTTCATAGGATGTCTTGTATTAGTCGAATTTTTGAATATTGAACCACAAAGAAGCCTAATGTTATCTAGAATACAGCTTTCAACAGTAAAGGGGCTAGGGTCGTCTACTCTGTGCATGTAAAAACTGACGATTTCAAATTAACTATTAAAGTACTTGACATTAACCCATGACTAACTGTTATATTAAGTAGGGTGAAGTTGTTGGGGCGTAGCCAAGTGGTAAGGCAGCGGGTTTTGGTCCCGCCATCCCTAGGTTCGAATCCTAGCGCCCCAGTCAGGCAAAAGACAGGCTTCTATGTCTGTCTTTTTGCATTTAGATTTAGATAAATAAAGATTAATTGTTCTAGGATTACTTGTCAGGCGTATGAAGAGCTCGATCTAAAATCTGCCGAGCTTCTTCTGCTTTAATTCGTGCTTCCTGGTAACGCACATTAGCTTGAGCAAAATTTTTTAGAACTTTAAAGCCTTCCTTAAGTCGAGTAATTTCCTCTTCATTCACTGACTCATCGGTGAACAGAACATCAACTGCTTTCCGAATTTCCAAGGCTTCGGCTCGTGACTCTTGAACTTTTAGTTTGAGCGTGGCTAAGTTACTCAGAATCTGAACAGCTTGGGTAATGGTATCTTCACCGTTAGCAGTATCAATACTTGACTCTTTAACCTCAATCAATTGTTGAGGACCAAACCCTTCTTCGAGTTCCGTAGAAAGCTTACCTGCATCCATCAGTTCCATCAACTGATCCATCGCTTTGTCACGGGCTTTGGCTGAATCTTTTCCAGAGACAGTGAGGATAATTTCTGGACTTTGAGCGAGAGTGTACTGAACCATATTTAGACAGAAAACTTGCTGGTTAATTAAACCAAGGAAAATCATTTTAACATATTATGTGTCCAGTTATTTGTGAGTTTATTTCAGGCATTGACAAGTCGTTGAAAATAAAACTTTATACTTAAAAAAGAAGAATATATTTTCGCAGGAGGGGAGAGGAATGAGTCTTAATCCCACCATCATGCAAGCAGTGGAACAACTGGGTTACCGTGTCACCGTCGGTGATGTGGCAACTCAGGCAGGATTGAACGTCGCTGAAGCTAATCAAGGGTTATTAGCCCTAGCATCTGATGCTGGCGGACATTTACAAGTAGCAGATTCGGGTGATATCGTTTACCTATTTCCAAAAAATTTCCGCTTAATTTTACGTAATAAATACTTCCAGTTACGATTGCAGGAATGGTGGAAAAAAGTCTGGAGTGTTCTGTTTTACCTAATTCGTATTTCTTTTGGAATTTTATTAACTGTTTCCATCGCCCTAATAACTATTACCATCATTATTATCATTACCGCTGCCAATTCAGACCGTGATAGCGATAATCGGGGCAGTAATTTCGGTGGTGGATTCTTCTTTTTCCCAGATTTCTTCTGGTATTTTAGCCCAGATTATAATACTCACTACCAGCAACGGCGATATGAAAGACGAGAACAAAGCGATTTGAATTTCTTTGAAGCTGTGTTTTCGTTTTTATTTGGTGATGGTAATCCCAACGCTAACTTAGAAGAACGTCGCTGGCAAGAAATTGCTACAGTGATTAGGAGTAACCGAGGCGCAGTGGTAGCCGAACAAATTTCTCCGTATCTCGATGACATTGGCGAGGGATATAAAAGAGATTACGAAGATTATATGCTGCCTGTTCTGACGCGATTTAATGGACAACCATCTGTCAGCGATCAAGGGCAAATTATATATTACTTCCCAGAGTTGCAGGTAAGTGCAGCTAAAAAGCGCCGTCGTTCAATATCAGTTTACTTAGAAGAATTTCCCTGGCGCTTTAGTGCCGCAGGTTCAGGACAAATTATGCTCAGTGCTGGCTTGGGTATACTCAATTTTGTTGGTGCTTTAGTACTAGGAAATTTATTGAGAGATGGTACGGCTGCTGCTCAATTAGGCGGACTGGTAGCTTTTGTCCAAGGAATTTATTGGCTGCTATTGGCTTACGGAGTCGGTTTTTTGGGTATACCTTTATTGCGTTATTTTTGGATTCAGTGGCGCAATCAAAAAATTGCTGCACGCAACCGCGATCGCCTTTCTCGCGCTAGGCTATTAGCAAGTGCGGATAGTTCTTTGCAGCAAAAGCTTGACTTTGCACATCAGTTTGCAAATGAAAAAGTCATTGGCAATGAAGACTTAGTATACTCTACCGAAACTGATTTACTAGAACAGGAAGTTGAACGTTCTGCACAAATGGAAGCTGAATGGCAACGGCGCTTAGATGAGTCATAAACAATTCAAAATTCCAAATCAAAGTTAAAAGGGCGGTTTCTAACCGCGTCTGATAAACAAAACCTACCTGCGTGGGTTAAAACAAGGGGCTTAAGCCCTTTGTTGATTTTTCCTTCTAGGCAGACTAGCCGAGAAAAATGGAAGTATCATACCAAGTTCGGCTAATTACTTACAATATGGTTGGTCTTTTTGGTAATTAGTAATTGATAATTGGCAAGAGGTGAACAGTTATGTTTTTCTTCCCCATTACCCATTACCCATTATCGACCCTCACAGATATCATACAGCAGTTTTGATTTGCATGAAGTACAGAGTTAATGGTTTTGAGGCAGGAGGCAGAAGGCAGCTATGCTGGAGGGAAAAGAATAATTTCTATATTGAATTCTCCAGTTGTGTACCTCATTTATTTGCAAACTGCTGTAAGTATTCAATCGGACATGATATCATGTCAAACTCTCGTAGAAAAACTTCTCAGACAATTTATTGGTCTGGTTCTCCAAAATCTGTAAGAATACGCCAATGTCATTTACTGCTCAAGCTATTCCTGGATTACCCGATTTAACGCATCCGAATGAGCTTGTTCAATTTGGAACTCAAGCGCTTAAAGCTTCACTATTATTGGTATTTTTAGTTATAGGTTTGGGAGTTGCGATCGCTCTGGTGAGTTTTTCTCTACGTCGCAACCAGCCAGAAAATGTTATTTTTATTAGCGAGTGGGCTGTTCGTTATTCCCAACTGTTGCGGAGATTATAACATTTAACTTTAGTATTAATTTTAATAGTATCAGGATTTTTTCTCTGTTCGTCAGTGGTACGGCTGGTTCAGTTTTCACTAAGCGTAGTATAATTGTCCTCCCCAATAGTAGCGTGATTCATTTGGTAGAACAAGCGCAGACACAAGCCCTGCCTTCCCAAAAATTTATTGATCGCTTTGAAAAAGGATATGCCAAAGTAATTGTTATAGCTGGGATATTACTGGCAACTTTACCGCTCAATTTTTAGAGCAAGAAGGTAAGACTGTGGTTTGAGTAGCAGGAGAAGAACACAGAGCAGAGGGGCAGGGGGGCAGAGGGGTAGAGGTGATGGGTATCATTACCATTGCAGATGAGGTGAGAATGCAAACTGCTGCAAGTATTACTCACTTAAAAAAACTCGGAATTGAGCAAATTGTTTTGTTAACTGGAGATAATCAAGAAACTGCTAATAGCGTCGCCAAAGCAGTAGGAATTGAGCGAGTGTATGCTCAACTTTTACCAGAAGATAAGCTAGATGTGATTCGTTATTTACAGCAAAAGTATCAAACTGTGACAATGGTAGGCGATGGCATTAATGATGCACCAGCTTTAGCACAAGCAACTGTGGGTTTAGCGATGGGAGGAGCAGGTAGCGATGTGGCATTGGAAACCGCAGATATAGTATTGATGGCAGACAATTTAGAAAAAATTGCTGTGGCGATACATTTGGGTAGGCGATCGCAACTTATAGTCAAATAGAATATAGTCGTAGCATTGGGTTTTATTGTGTTGCTTTTAGTGGGTAACTTTCTAGGAAATATTAACTTACCAATAGGCGTTATTGGCCATGAAGGTTCTAAGTTTTAGTTACCTTAAGTGGTCTAAGATTGCTCAAATAAACTATTTCTTTAGCAACTAAATATGAACGTGAATATAAAATATTTACTGTAGATGTTGAAACGGGAGAAGTAAAATCGATGAAAATTTGTCAGGTATAAAAGATTATATTAATTTTTTATTTCAAACTTACAAACAAAAAAGAATAAGGTAGAAAATAACACGCAACTATCAGTATAATATCAGCCTACCAACCTCGACATCTCATTTCTCTAACTGTCCAATTCGCTTGATTTGTAGCAAGTTCCAGTCATCTTCAGAATAGGGTGTGCTAAACCAGGCATCTAATATTTCTTTGGCGATCGCTTCTGTAGTCGCACGTAAACTTAATACTAGGACATTGGCATGATTCCAGATGCGGGCACCGCGTGCCGTTTCAGCATCATGGCACAAAGCAGCACGTATCCCACAGACTTTGTTAGCTGCAATAGATGCACCAGTACCAGTCCAACAAAAAACAATCCCCTCATCTACTTTCTGGGTTGCTACTGCCAAAGCAACTTTACTACTACTGATAGGCCAATCAACTTCTGGATTATTCTCCGCTAGGGAACCAAAGGGTATAACTTCGTATCCACGTCGCTTAAGTTCTTCGAGTATTATGTCGGTAAGGTTAGTGCGTTCATCACTGCCAATAGCGATTCTCATCCCTTCCCCTCTCAAAGTAGTCTGCCTATTGTCTCATCTTACGATAACTAGAGACAATTTTCTGCATGGCGATGCACCTATGAAGCGATCGCCACAACCTAAATTACTCTCATCTGTAGCAACTGTGGAAATAGAGATTTTCCCCGTTCTGGCAGCGCCTAGCAGGGAAGTTTGGAGCAAAGGTTTACTTCACTCCAACTTCTTACTAGGTAGAGAAAGTAGTGTAGTCTTGACAACTACCATCAAGTGATATGGAAATCCTTTGTTGTAGGAGTCTTTGAGAGGAAAAATTTTTAGAAATACTTTCGTTTCAAAGGAGAAGGAGGAGCCGATAATATAACGATATTTGTCACATTACTAACGTAACGACCTCCAGCTTTGTCACCTGGAACTACTAAACGAGCAAATCCATCATCTGTTAAAGGCACCACTGTACCATCACTAGCTTTTTTTTCAAATGCAACTAGCACTGTTTTACCTTCAAAGTTAGGTTGAATTTCACCAATAGCTACGACTGCACCATAGCAATCTGTGGCATCAACTAGAACATATTGCCTCAAAAAAGAGTTTTTAGTATTTACCCCAGAATTACCAGGCTTGAGACCACCTCCGGCTTTCGGATTATTAATCAATTCCCAGAGTGGAACTCCATAGTATGTTTCTGTTCGGGGACCTGAGCCGGTTTGAAAGCTCACAGTGACTTCAGTAACTACTGGTGGATTTTGGTTTTTTAAAACATCTCGTAAATTTCTCAGGTTTTGCAAGTTATAAGTGGTTGGATTATTCACTTCTCCACCCAAGCGAAAACTTTGCGAAGAACCTCCAGGACACTTATTTTGATTCCAGACAGCTGATATTTTTTGTCCTTGTTCCCAGTTAATATCCCTTTTGGAATCAGCTAAAGTAGGCTGCCATAAAAATACTGTCGATAATATCAAAGAGGCAATGGGTATCTGGCGGGTAAAACGCATCAAACATTTCTCCGTTTACTATTGAATATTGAAAAAACTAGATAGTTTTGCTCAAAGCTGTTTACTTACTAAAAATTAGTATCTTTATCGCCTAAACTGAGCAAGCTGACAATAAATATTGTGAAACAAAGTAAAAATGATTTCTCGTTCAACTTTCAACTCCTTACCACACAATACAAAATAGCTAGTTTTCAATAAGAGTTATCAAAAACTAATGAATTTTTACGCCAAAGTTAGCCGCAAACTTCTTATGAGATTTGCGTTTTTCAAAATGGATAAGTGTATCTGTCTAATGTATAGAAGATAATACCAACTTATTGAGTAAATTACCAAATAATATGGTAATCAAATGTTAACAAAATTAATTTTTATTTCTTTTGAAAATAGTTGAGCTTAATATTGTAAAGAAGCTTGCGATCGCCGTTTACCTTAGAAACTATAAATGGCTAGCTATCAAGCTAATAAACTGTTTATAATTGAGACTCAGACTCTACTTCCTTTCTAAGTATTGCTTAAGCGCTGTTCTATACAATTCAACTCCTATATTTTTGCAACCGCAATCCTAAGTATCAAAGTAAATTAATAAATGCACTACTGTGCCATCTTCATTTTGACTGCAATATCGCACGGTTTACCAAAGTACGGTGAACTTGTGACTAAGATATCTACACCAGTGCTTGTATAATCCTTTATATTTTCAGAGGTAATCCCACCAGCCGCTGCTAATTTTAAGTTCGGATACTGCTGCTTCAACTTCAAAACCAGAAGCTCAAGGTCTGGTAACGGAATTTTATCAAACTGAATTAGATCTACACCTGCTTGAGCAACCATCCAAGCATCTGTTGGTGTATCTACTTCCACGCAAATAGGTTGTTCTGGAAACTGTCGTCGTAGTTCATTCATGCGCTCAATTAGCCCTGCTATACCTCCCATAAATATTAGATGTTGGTTGAAGATTAGAACTGTTTCGGATAATCCTAAGCGATGAAAAAAGCCCCCGCCAGCTAGAACTGCTTTGATAGAAAGCGCTCTAGTACCTGGAAAACATTTACGAGTAGTCACAATCGAAACAGATGGATTTACAGCTAAAGCACTATCTACTAATACTCTGGTACGTGAAGCGATGCCAGAAGTATATTCCAGCAAATTTAAAGCAACTCTCCAACCACTATGTAAAGCGATCGCACTGCCACTAGCTTGCAGAATTAATTGCTTTTGTTGGCAGACTGTACCACTTTCCACTTGATAATGAACCTCGGCACCACAATATTTTAATACTCTGGCTGCTTCTTCAGTCGCGCAAATGGTCATTGGATGACGGGTAGAAAACTCGATTTCACCAAGTTGCTTGCCAATACCAAGTCCGTGAGTTGTCAAATCTAGGTAAGGAACATCTTCCTGAATTAACCTAGCGATCGCCTCATCTGAGAAGAAAACACTCATTATGGATATTCAAGATTATTTTTAGAGATATTCTATAACTATTACCAAAATAGTTGGAAAAAAAGTAGCGATCGCTACGATTTGCAAGCTTAACAATATGATATTCATAACCTCGCAGTAGTATTTTTAGTACAAAAAGTCTGCATCAAAGAGAAAAAGTTCGGCTCGAAGAGGACGCGATTGCTCCCGTTCGCCGTCATTTGTGTAAATAAATTATGGCGAACGCATTTCTATAATTTTTCTAATTTATTTTAGGCGTTCTGCAAGGATTGCTAAAATAAATCAATAACTAATTGATGCCGTATCCATTCTATGACCATAGCTCAAGAATTTGATGCTCAAGAAGGCATCTGTGAAGATATTATTTTTCCCCCTGGTGATTTATATAGCGATGAGCCTCCGTTGGAAACCGAACTACATTTACGACAAATAATTTTACTTTTGACATGTTTAGAATGGCTGTGGCGAGATAGAAATGATTTCTATGCAGCTGGAAACCTGACTATCTACTACAGTCACCGCCAACTAAAATCAGAATATTTCCCAGGGACAGACTTTTTTGTAGTCTTAGGATGCAAACGCAAAACCCGTAAAAGTTGGGTAGTTTGGGAAGAAGATGGCAAATATCCAAATTTAATTCTAGAAATACTTTCTGACTCAACGGCGAAGACAGACAGAGGTTTAAAAAAAGAAATTTATCAAGATACTTTCCGCACTTTAGATTATTTTTGGTTCGACCCATATACATTAGAATTTGCCGGATTTCATTTAGTAGATAGAGAATATCAACCTCTACAAGTAAATGAGCAAGGACATTTATGGAGTCAACAGTTAGGGTAATATCTAGGAATTTATCAGGGATTATTACGGTTTTTTACACCAAACGGACAAATAGTACCAACACCTGAAGAAACAGCACAACAGACAGAGCAAAGACTAGAACAAGCAGAACAAAAAGCACAACGTTTGGCAGCCAAATTGCGGCAGTTAAACATCGATCCAGATACAATTTAGACTTGCGCGATCGCAACAGAATACATACTTTTAATATCAATGCAATGTCAATTCTGTTTTCTAAAAAGCTGCCAATAATTTGGGTGTGAAAGTTATACTTGTATGGCGGCTCAGTTATTGGATTAAAATCTGAGGGATAAAATACTCATCACCTCATCTGGTTCGGAAGTTAGTAATACTGGACTTTACTATATTAGAGTTACATAGGGCGATCGCTCCCAAAAATACTTTGGTTAAAAGGTTTCTTTTCTGCATCTATAGCTAATGGGCAATGCACTATTATGAAGCGATCGCCATACCCTATTTACTTATTTCTGATTTGTAGCAATTATAATGTATGATGTTTTAATCACAGTGGTTGCTTGTTTTCCCTCTTGCAGGTGGAGGCTGTCAACTGATTGCTTAGTAATAATTGCAGTAATTTCTACTCCTGATGCGATTTCTAGCCTTCTTAATCTGTATAGTGCCAGCAGCACTACTGGTCATTCAAAGCTTTTGCCTCGACCTATTTTCCATTGCTGGGGCTTACTAGATAGTAGTTTTAATAATACTTATTAATATTTTTAAATCTGCAATTAACATTTAATTCAGCTTTTCGATTGAGATTTGCTGAAAATATTAACTTTAGTGGCAAAAGATGAAGTAAGATTCACATCTATAGCAGTCCCCGTATAGTCTCATAATTTTAGAGCAAAAATATTTCAGTGCAATGATTGATAAATATTCGATTAATATTGCAATATTGTGGTTATTACCACTGGATATATGTATATCCCTCAGTACCTTAGCTTCCATACCCTTAAAAGCTCAGGCTGTCGATCCTACAAAACAACCAAATAGTAATTTCCCTACAAAACAACTAAATAGTAATTTCATCTTGTCGCAACGAGCAGTCCCACCACCACAGGATATCCCACCACCACAGGATATCCAACCACTACCCTCACCTTCCCCACTACCCTCACCAGAACCGCCACAGCCACTTCCTCCACCAGCAGAACTATTTCCGCCCTCTACCCCAACTCCCACACCAGAGCAACCAGTTCCTGACAAATTTCCTCAAACTATTGTTGTTCAAAGATTTGAAGTTATTGGTAGCACAGTTTTCAGTCCCAAACAGCTAGCCGAAGCTACTGCTGAATTTACTAAACGACCGATTTCTCTAAGCCAAGTGTATCAAGCACGCTCCAAAATTACTGACCTATATGTCAAAAATGGTTACATTACCTCTGGTGCCTATATCCCACCGCAAACAATCCAATCTGGTGTCGTAAAAATTCAGGTAATCGAAGGTAAATTAGAAGACATTCAAATAACTGGTACTCAGCGGTTGAACCCCAATTATATCCGCAGCAGACTAGCAATAGCTACATCACCACCTTTGAATCGGCAACGTCTGTTAGAGGCATTACAACTTTTGCAGCTTAATCCTTTGATTAAAAACCTCTCTGCTGAACTCTCAGCGGGGTCGCGCACGGGTGTGAGTCTGTTAGAAGTCAAGATTAATGAGGCAAAAACCTTTAGTAGCCAAATAGTTTTAGATAATGGGCGAGCACCTAGTGTTGGTAGCTTCCGACGGCGATTACAATTGAATGAGGCTAACTTATTGGGATTGGGAGATAGTTTAGGTATAGCTTATACTAATACTGATGGTAGTAACTCCTTAGACGCCAGCTACACCTTACCGCTCAATCCCCGCAACGGAACCCTTAGCTTTTACTATGGCATCACATCGAGCAATGTCATTGAACCTCCTTTTGACTCCCTAGATATCCATTCCGATTCTCGCTATTACGAATTGACATTCCGTCAGCCAATAACTCAAACTCCTACACAAGAATTTGCCCTTGGGTTAACAGCCTCCCGACGGGAGAGTGATATCTCCTGGGTTTTACAGAGAGAAGGGGTGTCCCCATCTTTAATTTCGCCTGGAGCCGACGATCAAGGACGTACTAGGGTATCTGCGTTGCGATTTTTTCAAGAATGGACTTCTCGCAACAGCCGTGAAGTCATTGCCCTCCGCTCTCAATTTAGCTTGGGTATTGGTGCGTTGAATGCCACGATTAATGCAAATCCTCCTGATAGCCGTTTTTTTGCTTGGCAAGGACAAGCGCAGTGGGCACGCCTTTTAGCTCCTGAAACTTTACTGTTACTTCGCTTAAATACACAATTAGCATCCAGAACTCTTTTACCCATAGAGCAATTTGGATTAGGTGGACAAGATAGCATTCGGGGCTATCGTCAAGATTACCTTTTAACAGATAATGGCACTTTTGTTTCTGCTGAAATTCAAATACCGATTCTGCGTTTATCGAAGATAGATAGTACCTTGCAGGTTGTCCCATTTGTTGATTTTGGTGTTGGTTGGAACAGTTCTGATATAGACAATCCCGACCCTAATACCCTAGCTGCCGTTGGTTTGGGGTTGCGTTGGTCACAAGGCTCACGCTTGACTGTTCGTCTTGACTGGGGAATTCCTTTAATATCTGTTGAGTCAAGCGATCGAACATTACAAGAAAACGGTTTGTATTTTAGCTTACTCTATAATCCTTTTTAAATTAGTTATCAAATGAGGTAAAAAATAAAAAAAAGAATGAACAATGCCCTAATTTTTTTATAAAGTAAAATCAAGATTTGTTACTTTCTGAGAAGTCGCTTTGCGTCTAAGAGACACGTAGTAGAGGCAATGTCCCTGACGACGGTGACTTAAGATGACTGCTGTGAATAAACAATGTATTATATCGTGTCCGATGAAAGACTTATCATTAAGACCGCAGTTTTTGCTGAGAGTTATTAACAGGGGAAAGAGGATTTTTCCATTTCTGCATAGATTAGGAAAATTATAAATAATCAACCGGACTTAATATCAATAGTTGAATTATATAAATATCTAAATATTTTATTTTGCTTTTTTACTTTTAGATTTTTAAGTTTTTAGACTTAACTAGCAATAGAAGCTGGTTAAAAACTCTGTGGTTTTCTCGTAATTTAACATCAAATTAAAAGAAAAATCCGCAAATATACTATATATAAAGCTCTGTGTTTGATTTGATTTTGGGTATCCTAAAAAAAGATGATATAGATTAAGGAACAGAGTTAATAAATTATGCATGATTTGAGAAAACAGCTAGGACTTCTACGGGAAAAATTGGTTAGACAATTGGGCATCTCATTCCTGAAGGTAAATTCTCAAGAAAAAGATTGGTTTGCATCCTCATACAAATTTTGAATTGCAGATAGTGAGAAATTTAGTTGAGTAAATTTCCCAAAAAGCGAAGCTGAAAAATCTGAACTTATAGCAGCAGTATTTTTCAGACTAATATCATGTTCGGATGAATACTTATGATTATGGCTGACGCCCTAACGCAGAGAATTTTGAATTATAAGTATTAAGCGAACTTGATATAAGACCTAAAGATATGAGAATTTGAGGAACAGCTATGCTAGGAAATGAGCGGGAAAAAATACGCCATCTGTTGATCGTTCAAGATATGCAAGGGCGGCGAACTATCCCCCTGAGAGAGGCTACTTATTCTATAGGACGGCATTCGGCGAATACTATTGTCTTAGCTTCCCGGTCAGTATCAATGCAACATGCAATTTTATTACGAGTAACTCTTCCAGAAACTGACCAATATGGCTTCCAGATTATCGATGGAAACTACAAGGGAAAAGGAAGTACCAATGGCTTGTTCGTGAATGGCGATAGATGCTTCTCTCACAACCTTAAGCATGGAGATCTCATTGTATTTGGGAATAATCAAGCTCAAGCTCAATATTATGCTATTTCCAATCTTTCAGAACAAGCATTTTCTGTATCATCCGATGTTGAAGATTTATCTAATTTTCTATCAGAGCAAGCCAATTCTGCCAATCCTTTTCAAACCTTAGCTGTTGATACCACCTTTGAAGCAGCTAGTGAAGCTGCTCTTGCTCGCCTAGCATCCTTCCCAGAACTGATTCCCAATCCAATTATTGAAATGGATTTAGAGGGAACAGTAACTTATCTCAATCCAGCTGCAACTCTCAAGTTTCCCAAACTCAGGGAAATTGGAATGCAACACCCAATTTTAACTGGACTGTTAACCGCAGTTAAGAATCTAGAAAAAAATTCTTTTATGCGCGAGGTGGAAGTAGGTACAGAGGTTTTTGAACAATCGGTTCTCTACCTTCCTGAAAGTGATTTAATAAGAACTTTTATTGTTAGGGATGTTACAGAACAAAAACAAGCTACAGCTGAACTACACCAGCGCGATCGCTTGTTACAAGCAGTTGCAGAAGCCGCTAATTATTTGCTCAGCGAAATGAATTATGAAACTGGTATTGAGCGAGCTCTAGCTGTTTTGGGCGAAGCTGCTAAGGCAGATCGTGCTTATCTTTTTCAAAACCATCCCCATCCAACCACAGGAGAAATAGTAATGAGCCTGCGGTTTGAATGGACACGCTCTTTTATTCAACGTACTGGACACCTTTGGCAGAATCAACCTTATGAAGCTTCTGGATTAAGCCGTTGGTACAATGTTCTCTCTAATGGGCAGTCAATTAGCGGACTCACCCAAACATTTCTCGTCGCCGAACAACAATTCCTGATTCGAGATGGCATTCAATCCCTGCTTCTAGTACCTCTGCGGCTGGAAAACGAGTTTTGGGGTTACCTTGGCTTGGCAGACTGCACTTTTGAGCGTCATTGGTCAAGGCACGAAGAATCTACCCTGTTGACGATGGCTGCCAGTATTATTGGCGCACGCCAGCGCCAGCAGGTAGAAGAAAAGATTCGCTATCAAGCCCTCCATGATATGCTCACAGGATTACCTAACCGTCTACTATTTGACCAGATGCTATGCAAAACCCTGCCGAATGCAACTCGCAACGGGGAAAGTTTAGCTGTGATTTTCCTCGACTTGGATCGCTTCAAGGTAATCAATGACACTCTTGGGCACACGCTGGGAGATAAGTTATTACAAAATGTCGCTCAAAGATTAAAAGACTCACTTAGAAAAGGAGATACTGTAGCCCGTTGGGGAGGCGATGAATTCACTATTTTACTCCCGCGAGTGAATAATATCGAAGAAGTAACCCAAGTGGCGCAGAGAATTTTACAAACTTTAGAAGATGCCTTCCATCTGCAAGAGCATGAACTTTACATCAGTGCCAGTCTTGGGATTGCGCTGCTTGATATCAATAGCCCTGACGCTGAAACACTAATTCAGCACGCAGATACAGCTTTGTATCACGCCAAAGATAAAGGGCGAAATAACTACCAATTCTACAGTGCTTCGCTGAGCGCTAAAAATCCCGAACTCCTGACTTTAGAGAAAAGCTTGCGTTATGCCCTAGAACGCAAAGAATTTTCTCTGTACTATCAACCACGTATAAATATTAATACAAAAGAGATTACTGGAATGGAGGCTTTGTTGCGTTGGCAACACCCAGAGATGGGACTGATTGCACCTAGTGTTTTCATTCCTCTAGCCGAACAAAGTGGATTAATTGTCTCCATTGGTGAATGGGTGCTGCGAACAGCCTGTAGCCAAAATAAAGCTTGGCAAGATGCAGGCTTACCACCCCTAACTATCGCTGTTAATCTTTCTCTTAAGCAATTCCGCCAACCACAATTAGTAGAGACTGTAGCCAAAATTTTAGAACAAACGGGGCTAGAAGCCCACTTTTTAGAGTTAGAAATTACCGAAACCACAGCCATTGAGGATTTAGACTTCACTCGAACCGTATTAGAGAATTTACAGCAAATGGGCGTTTATCTCTCCATTGATGACTTTGGTACTGGTCATTCTTCCCTCTCGCGCTTACAGCTTTTGCCACTCCACAATTTGAAAATCGATAAATCTTTCGTCCAAGATTTGACCCACGATGTCAAAGTAGCTCATATTATCAAGGCCATAGTTAGCTTGGGGCGGAACTTGGGATTGAGGCTGACAGCCGAAGGGGTAGAAAACGAAGAGGAATTAGAGTTTTTGAAATCTATCAATTGTGAGGATGTACAAGGCTTTCTATTCTACCGACCACTATCTGCTCAAAAAGCAACAGAAATCCTCGAAAGTAAACGACCAGTACTTTAGCTTTGAAAAATCAAACTTTTCAGAGAATGTTTGGTTTTCCTCAAAATTATGTAAGTGTTAATAAAAATCAATTAATTATATTTAGTAAAATTTATACCTATAAATATATCTTACACTTGACGCACATATTTGCCCCTTTACTTATTCAGCCAGCTAATTAATAAAAAAATAACTAATGGAAATTCCGGTATATACCAGGAAGAAATAGGGCAATACACTATTGTAGAAGAAACTTTTTCTGAAGATTTACTCCAGCCTGTAAATGTAATTTCTGCCTCGAATACTGCTTCAAATGATTATTACCAAAGGCGTTGCAAAGAACAAGGTTTGAAGCCACATCCGGCAAGATTCCCACAAGCTTTACCAGAGTTTGCGATCAATCTTTGTACAGAACCAGGTGATATTGTTTTGGAACCCTTTGCTGGTTCTAATATGACAGGTCGAGTTGCAGAAACTCTAGAAAGAAGATGGTTAGCTTTTGAGATTGAAGAAGACTACATCAGAAGTTCAAAACTGAGATTTGAAGAAAATTAGATTTTTGAACTTTCTTATATCGGAAGACAATAGGTAAGTAGCAAACTTTAACCGAACCTGATATAAATTTTTGTAGGTTAATGCATTAAGTCAGACATCACCGCTGATTTCTAGTTATCATGCCTTTGGGATAGTATCGGCATAGTTTTTTCATTAAAGAGAAAATATTCATGAAATACAAACTCTTGGGCAAAAGCGGGTTAAGAGTCTCTGAACTCTGCTTAGGAACCATGACCTTCGGTGAAGATTGGGGTTGGGGTGCTTCCAAAGACGAAAGCGGTAAAGTCTTCGATGCTTTTGTGGAAGCAGGAGGCAATTTTATTGACACCGCCAATGGTTATACCGATGGTAGCAGTGAAAAAATTGTCGGTGAATTAATCGCCGAAGACCGGGAACGCTTTGTAGTTGCTACGAAATATTCCTTTCCCTTGCGGATGACTGACAAAAACGGTAACCCCAATGGTAGTGGAAATCATCGCAAGAATTTAATCCAGTCTCTAGAAGGTAGCCTGAAGCGGTTGAATACTGAATATATTGACTTATTCTGGCTGCACGCTTGGGACTTTACCACACCTATTGAGGAAGTGTTGCGATCGCTTGATGATGTCGTCCGTCAAGGAAAAGTACTTTACATCGGTATTTCTGATGCCCCTGCTTGGATCGTTTCCCAAGCAAATACTATCGCTCAATACCAAGGATGGACGCAGTTTGTCGCCCTGCAAATTGAGTATAGTCTGATTCAGCGAACACCAGAACGCGATTTAATCCCGATGGCTAAAGCCTTCGATTTAGCAGTAACACCGTGGTCACCCTTGGGTGGTGGTGTGCTGACAGGTAAGTATAATAAGTCTTCTCAAGAAGGCGGCGAAGGGCGACTCAAGACTTTGGGAGGAGAGATTTCCGAGAAAAATTTAGCGATCGCTGAAGTTGTCAGCCAAGTTGCAGCAGAAATTGGTCACACACCATCACAAGTAGCATTAGCTTGGTTAAGCGCTCAAAGCGGGGTGATTATTCCAATTGTTGGGGCGCGTAAATTAACGCAATTTCAAGATAACTTAGCTTCTTTAGATCTGCGACTCTCGCCAGAACATTTGCAACGGTTAGATGAAGTGAGTCAAATTGAACTGGGTTTCCCCCATGACTTTTTGCACAGCGATGTTATTCACGAACGCCTTTTCGGTGGTACATTCGATACCATAGAAAATCATCGTAGTTAACATCTTATTTATAAATCTTAACACATTCAGGCATTAATTCAATCTATCGTCAGAGAGTTTCGCACAGCCAGGCATTTTCTGTAAAGTTGGATATAAAAGGCATTAACGTAAGATCCATGAGCGACAACACTATTACATCACGTCTGTACCCAACCCGCATTGACATTCCTGCCGAAGCGCGAGTGCAAATTGTGGTACTTCTTAACCAAAGCGTGGCAGCTACTTCGGATCTGAAAACCCAAGCAAAGCAAGCGCACTGGAACGTTAAAGGAACTGACTTCTACCAGCTACACCTATTATTTGATGAACTTGCTGGAGAATTAGAAGGATACATCGATATGTTAGCTGAACGCGTTACAGCTTTAGGTGGATACGCTTATGGAACAGCCCGCGCCGCAGCTAGTAATTCAATTTTGCCAGAATATCCTTTAGATATTTTGGATGGTAAAGATCATGTAACAGCCTTGTCAGATCGTTATGCACTCTATGCTAAACATGTGCGGCAAGCGATCGATAAAACAGATGAATTAGGAGACCTCGATACTGCTGACCTTTACACCGAAATTTCCCGCACCATTGACAAACGACTCTGGTTCTTAGAAGCTCATTTGCAAGTAGCAGAAATTAAGGCGGAGAATGGCAAAGCTAATACTACTCCAACTCAAAGAATACCTGCTGGTGTTAAATAAACACTTCTGAAAAATACTGGATTTAGTAGTACTAGGGTGCGTTAGATTTTAGTCTAACGCACCCTTTTTTATCAGGTACTTTAAGCACTTTGCTCATAATTTGTTGTGACAAACTAAATATTAAAAGATATGCATAAGGGACTTCCTTTATAAAAAATATCCTACTGCTTCCAGTCAACAATTTAAATAAAATTTAACAGTATCTTTTTGGTAAGTATCTTACTTTTAAGTGCGTACTTTTCATTTTCTATATGTATGTTTTATTATTTAAATAGTTCAAAAGTAATTAGGAATTTGTAATCAGCTACACTCCACTAGTTTGGCAAAGTCTCTCCTAGAAAAGATAGGAATTTGTCATACTTGCTAAAAGTCAGAAGACAAACTACGTGATTAGTAGTAATTAAATATTTAAGTTTTTGACACTTAAAACTAATAAACAGCGAGGTAAATTTATGTCTCAAAATACAATCACCCACCTAATCCATGATAGAAACGCCCGTGGTCACGTTCAAACAGGCTGGCTCGATAGTTATCACACATTTTCCTTCGGAAGTTTTTACGATCCTAACCGTATGGGATTTCGCTCTCTACGGGTAATCAACGACGATCGCGGGGCCCCTGGTGCTGGATTTCCTATGCACGGTCATCGTGACATGGAAATCCTCACATACGTCTTAGAAGGTGCAGTAGAGCATAAAGACAGCTTGGGTACTGGCTCGATAATTCATCCCGGTGATGTACAGATTATGAGTGCTGGTACTGGAATCAGCCACAGCGAATTTAATCCTTCGCCAACTGAACCACTACACTTGCTACAAATCTGGATTCTTCCCGATCGACAAGGATTGACACCAAGATATGAACAAAAAACTTTTCCTCTAGAAGAAAAGCGCGGCAAACTCCGCTTGATTGCTGCTAAAGATGGGCGTGATGGTGCTGTGACAATTCACCAAGATGTTGAGTTATATACATCTGTTTTAGAGGATGGTGATGTTGTTAATTATCAAGTCAAACCTGGTCGTTATGCTTGGTTACAAGTAGCCCAAGGTATAGTCAACTTGAATGGTGAAGAACTTAGAGCAGGCGATGGCGTGCAAATCAACGGCGAAGAACAGCTAGAAATTAGCACCAATATCGGCGGCGAAATCTTACTTTTTGATTTAGCCTAATGTACTAAGTCTGGTTGAAAAAAGCTACAGCAATTTGTAGTTTAGGGCTTACGCACATTCTACGAATGGTTGGCGTTCTTAAGGTCTTAGAAGTTCGATAAATTCAGAATTTTTGCGTAAGTCCTCATAATACCAAAATCCTTGTAGAGACGTAGCACTGCTACATTTCTACAAGGATTCATTCTTGAATTCAGCAATAGCTCTTCTTTGATACTTGGATTGTGGTAATCCTAGTTTCAGGTTAAAGTGCTGTAGGAGAAAGAGCCATCTGCAAAAATAAATTTCTCAAAGCCGGTCGTAGACAAGCTAATGGTGTTTCCATTGCTGTTGAAACTCAAAGAAGCAGAATTAAGAGTATTGTCAGAAGTAATACCAGATACAGTGATTTGTGAGCGATTGAAAGCGCTCAGATCCAGGGTATCAAAACCGTCTCCGCCATCAACAGTTGCTTGGCCGAATCCTTTTAAGTAATCATCCCCAGCGCCTAAAGCAATGGTTAACCCGCCACCGATAGAGACTTTCTGTGTAACTCCATCTATGATACTGATGGCGGTAATTTCGTCATTGCCATTGCCAGTTTTGATGGTTCCTTGTCCATAAATGCCATAGACAGTACCACCAATCGTTGAAGATGCCTGTCCGGTAAGTTTGTCAGAACCATTGTCGGTATTAATGACTCCATCATTGAAAATACCATAAGCTGTGGCGTTTGTTCCTGAGCTATTCCCATAACCGATAATAGTGTCTTCGCCTGACCCTGTAGTGATGATAGCATCTTTAGTGTTCTGGATGCCGATTCCAGCACCGCCATTGCCGCCATTGCTGCCATTGCCGCCATTGCCTGTGCCGTCGATCGTATCGTCTCCCTCCCCTGCATTCAGGTTGCTACTGTTAGCAATACCGATTCCAATACCGCCATCGTTGCCGTTGCTGGTGTCGCCGCCGTTGCCACCTTTGCCTGTACCGTTTAGCGTGTCGTTTCCGTCCCCTGTATTCAGGCTGCTACTGTTAGTGATGCCAGTGCCAGTACCGCCTTTGGCGTCGAGGTCGTCTGCGGCGTCGTCGTTGTCCCTGTCGCCGCCGTTGCCGCCGTTGCCTGTGCCGTTGAGCGTGTCATTTCCGTCTCCTGTATTCAGGCTGCTACTGTTAGCAATGCCAATGCCAGTACCGCCAGTGTAGGTGCCATCGTAAGAGTAAAAGAATATGCCGCCGTTGCCGCCGTTGCCTGTGCCGTCGATCGTGTCGTTTCCGTCCCCTGTATTCAGGCTACCACCGTTATTAGCGATGCCAGTGCCAGTACCGCCTTTACCATCCGAGTCGCCACCTTCGCCGTTGTCACTTCCGCCACCGTCGCCGCCATTGCCTGTGCCGACGAGCGTATCGTTTCCATCCCCTGCATTCAGACTGCCACTGTTAACAATGCCAGTGCCAGTACCGCCTTCGCGGTCGCCATCGCCGCCAGTGCCTGTGCCGTCGATCGTATCGTTTCCATCCCCTGCATTCAGACTGCCACTGTTAACAATGCCGATTCCAATAGCGACGGAAAAAGAGGCGTAGCCGTTAATGGTGTTACTGCCAGTACCGATGCCGTCGATCGTGTCTTTTCCGTCTCCTGTATTAATACTGCCACTGTTAGCAATGCCGATTCCATCACCGCCGTAGCCACTGTACTCGGTCAAGCTGGCGTTCTTACCTCCATTCCCAGTGCCAGCGATCGTATCTTCTCCATCTCCGGTATACAGTTCACCACTGTTGCTGATACCCGTCCCATCACCGCCGCTACCGCCGCGGCGGACATAGTCGTCGTCAGTACCACTGCCGCCATTACCAGTGCCGATAATCGTGTCTTGTCCGTTCCCTGTATAAATACTGCCATTGTTATCGATGCCAATACCGATACCACCACTGCCACCTTTGGCGAAGAAGCCGTATTCGCCCGTGCCTCCGCTGCCACCTTCACCGCCATTACCAGTGCCGACGATCGCATCGTTTCCGTCCCCTGTATTAATATAGCCAGTGTTATTGGCGATGCCAGTGCCAGTACCACCAGTGCCACGGTAGGAGCCATCACCGTTACCGTCGCCACCCTTGCCGCCAGTACCAGTGCCAGTGATGGTGTCGTTTCCGTCCCCTGTATTAATACTGCCACTGTTGTTGGCGATGCCTGTTCCAGTACCACCTTCACCACCGTTGAAGCCACCAAAGCCATTGTAGGCGCTGCCACCCTTGCCGCCAGTACCAGTGCCAGTAATGGTGTCGTTTCCGTCCCCTGTATTAATACTGCCATTGTTATTGGCGATGCCTGTTCCAGTACCAGCTTCACTAATTTTGTATTCTTCTAAGCCATTGTCCTTGTAGCTAGTGCCGCCGTTGCCGCCAGTACCAGTGCCAGCGATCGCATCGTTTCCGTCCCCTGTATTTAGTTTGCCACTGTTAGCAATGCCAGTGCCAATACCACCGTTGCCGCCGTTGCCGCCGTCGCCACCGTTGCTAAAACCGTCGTAGCCGTCACCGCCGTTGCCGCCAGTACCAGTGCCAGAGATACTGTCTTTCCCCTGCCCTGTATTTAGTTTGCCACTGTTAGTAATGCCAGTGCCATTACCACCGTTGCTGGCGTTGTTGTCGTTGCCCAAACCGTCGGCGCCGTTGCCGCCAATACCAGTGCCAGAGATACTGTCTTCTTGGTTCCCTGTACTCAGTTCGCCACTGTTGCTGATACCAGTGCCAGTACCGCCGTTGCTGCCGTCGGCGTTGCTACCGACAATACCAATACCAGTGCCAGAGATAGTGTCTTTTCCTGACAGTGTACGAATGTAACCTCCAGTTAAAATATCAATACCAATTGCTAGAGATACATTTAACTCTTGTCCGATTAAAGTATCGCTACAGTGGGTACCAATAAAATTAGGTGGAACAGTAAGTCTAGACATATCAAAATCCTCTAAATTAGATTAGTTACTGTGGTTTTGCTGATTCAAACGAGCGATCGGTTTCTCAAAAAAATTCCAGGAATTTTTTCTCCAAGAGTAGAAAATTCAAGCTCTAGTATTTATAGTTTCCTGTGTGGATTTTGGGGCAGTATCTTACTCAACTCGGTCTTTTTACTGAGTCAACATTTGCTATTTTAAATAAGTTGCTGCATTCCTTGCCAGAATTAGTGAATGGTTACGCTTTTTTAGGCGATCGCTTACCCGAAACCAATAACGGCCAAAGTCAGTAGAGTCTATGGGAACTATCATGTCCTACACCTCTATGTTAGATTCGTACGTATAACTTTAGCTATATATAACTTCCGATATTCTTAGCTTTTGTCTTTACTCATGTGGATGTAATTGTGCCAGCTTTGATGAACTACTAGAAGATTTTTTGCCTTCCAGTTATGGTGGTCTCTATCAATATGATGCAAATGTACCTTTTCCTCACTGAGTGTTTTTAGGCTACAGTATCCGCACGTATGCTTTTGCCGTTTTAAGGCAATCTATGGAGTTGTCATTAGTGGAAGCAACTGGCGATTTTTAATATTAGAAAGACTAACAGCATACATTGATATAGTTGAATACTACATCAATGATGTTAATAAGATTCTCGGTATTCTATTGCAACTATTTGAATCTACTTTGCTACAACCATCGTTACGATAATATATTGCAAATTTATCAAACTAGCGATAAACTATCGGTGCATTAGCCAAAACTAAAACCGCAGCAATTGAAGTGGCACTACAAGCAGCGAAGATGGTTTTTTGGAGAAACGAACAATTGAGTATGCTGATAATGGCTACAATAATCGCAAACTCACCCAGTTCATGAACCAATGTTTGCAGCATTGCACTTATTACAGTATCAGTTTTTGGGATATTGGCTACAGCTACGAAGTCAGACTAACTCCCGCAGGTGATTGGATAGGGGTGCGAACCCAAAGCGAATTTGAATACAATCCTTAGAAAGACTAGCAAAAATCTCATGTCTAAAAAGCCGGATTCGCAATTACAAAATCTCTTTGCCACCCATAAATCAAGCAACTGGCAAGAAACATTAACACAAGTAGCCTACCGCTTTAACCGAGAATATCTTGGTCAACCTGTTGAACTTCCAGCTGAAGTTCAAGCAATGCCCATTTTTCGGGAGTGGGCTGGCGGCAATTTTTCTGGGAGAATTGCTTCTCCTTTTTGGGAAGTAGCCAAACCTCAAAAGAACCAACATTGTTTAGATATTGGCTGCGGCGTCAGTTTGTTAATTTATCCTTGGCGAGATTGGCAAGCATTTTTTTATGGACAAGAAATCAGTAATGTGGCGCGGGATATTCTCAATTCTCGCGGGCCGCAGTTGAATTCCAAGCTATTCAAAGGTGTTGAATTGGGAGCCGCTCACGATTTAAACTATTCATCAGCCCAATTTGACTTGGCGATCGCCACAGGATTTAGCTGCTATTTTCCAATCGAATACTGGAATACTGTCCTCACACAAGTCAAACGAGTCTTAAAACCAGGTGGACATTTTGTGTTTGATGTTCTTAATCCAGAACAGCCTTTAGCAGAAGATTGGGCAGTTCTAGAAACTTATCTCGGTGCTGAGGTATTTTTAGAACCTCTAGCTCAATGGGAAAAAACGATTAAAGCTGCTGGTGGTAAACTAATAAGCCAGAAATCAGGTGAATTATTTGAGTTGTACAAAGTGCGCTTTTAAACTAACCAACAGTTAAAAAGACCATTACTCAGGAATAACTGGACTCGTCGGATCTAAAGAAGTTGTAAAAACAAAATAGATAACTCCAGCGCCGAGAATCATCACAGCCAATGTAAACAGCAGCACCCAGCGGTCTGTTGGTTCGTAAGTATCTTCTTCAATATCACGACGGACAGCAAAATAATGTCCGGTTGACAGCCACACTGTAATCAAACCCACTAGCGAGAAGACTAAACCTAACTTCCAACCGTTACCAGGACGGGGTACCAAAGGTGTTTGGAAAGCACGCAGACGCACGATGACCACACCAAAACCCAAAAGAGCAATCCCTGTACGCATCCAAGCCAGGTATGTACGCTCATTTGCCAGATGGTCTCGGATACGAGATGGATTGAGTCGTCCTGCTTTCTTTTGACCTTTGTCTTCTTCTGTGGGTTTCGATTTTAACTGCATTAAGAATTCCTTTATCCCCAAAGAGGCTCCTTTCCAAAAACGCCGAAGTAATAGCAAATCTCCTTCCAGAAAACTTGCATCGAACACGTTAATTGTGATGCTGAAATATATTTATTGTGATTGTACATTTTTTTGCTAACTTTATTTTAATTAAAATTTTGGGTCGTTCTCAACTTCCGGAGGTTGAGAGCGAGCGCAACATCAAAATCAGGGTTTTAGCCAACGGTAAGCAGTAATTACTTAAATAAAACAGCCAACATTAGAGAGATTTTTACCAGTGCTTGTACTGTTTTCTCTCTGATTTTGGCTGTTACCCTGTTAAATTTGAGAACAATTCTTAAGAAACAGATTTCAGTAACTAGTGTTTAATGTTGACTGAGTTAAGACTTTTCAGTAGGCGCATTCGGAACTCGTGTATCTATTACAGCCTGCGATACATTTGGGATAAACCAGTTCACTTCATTAGCTTTAACAATTTGAACATTAGGAATGTTGATTTTTATTGCTGCGTTATCAGGATTAGTTTTAATTGTTAATTTACTGCCATCAGGTATTTTGATGGCTACTGGTTCTTTCCATTCTTGAATTTGTCCATCTAGGGCTGCAAGTTTAGCATCATTTGGCAGATATAATCCATCACAATCCCAGTTATTTTTAGTTGACTGACCATCAGCTAGAAAATATAAACCATTCTCGTATTCAGCATCGTCATCCTCTTCCTCATTTGCTCTTTTGCCATATACTGCAATTGTATTACCTGTTTGGTTCTCGCACTGACCCCAGTTAATTCCCGTCTCTAAAGCATATTTTTGAAATGCTAACTCATCGATTTTCTGTTGAATTTCTTCTGGTGTGACACCTGTAAGTTCAGTTTTAGCTTGTTTTGCCTGAGTAAGTTGCTTAAGTGCTTTGGTAACTTCGATGTAATCAGGGTTTTTACTAAATTTTGGTTTATCAGCAAAAGAAGGTTGAGCAAAGGCTAGATTAACAAAAATCATCAAAACAATTAGCAGCGATTTCCAGATATTCATGATTTAATTCCTGTTGATAAGTAATTTTTTTGACCAAAAGTTTTTTCAAAAAATTTTATAATTTTTGAGTCAAATAGGCTTAACACCGAGCTTTTCAATTTATTTGAGGTAATTCACTTTCCTTGAAATCCGCTGTAAGTATTTAACTATTCTAACTCCTGAATTCTGACTTCTGAATTCTGACCCCTGCTCAAAATTAATGAAAATAAATAACTAGAAACTACAGATAAAAGAGTCCAAGCGACATTTTCCGAGACAATAAACACACCCAAGCCAATCAATACACAAGGTACAAAAGTATTGCCATTATCAGTTAAAAATTGAGCGATCGCAGGTAAGTAAGTTAACTGATAAGCGGCATAACACCAGACACCCACTAAGGAAAAGAATACGCCCAAAATCACCAGCAGACTTTCTAACTCAGAGTTGGCAAATAAAGGTACATAAATACTGATATTATCACTACCATTAGCAAAGGCGATCGCCGCTACATTACATGTTTGCGGAGATAGAAAACTGGTAATTCGCGAGGGATAAGAACGCTCAGTTTCTTCTGAAACCTCTTGTGGTGAATCCTCTTCCCGTTTTAATAAACTACTTATACCAATAATTATTGGCATTATACCAAGTAGTTTAATCCACGACTGCGGTATAATTAGTCCACCCAAAAAACCCGGAAGGCTAGCAACAACTAGTGCTGCAAAACCGAGATACTGACCACCAATAATGTGACGACTGCGGAACGTTTTATTTACTTGTGAAAAAAGCAAGGTCAAAATCACAATATCGTCGATATTTGTGGCACTGAATGCCGTAATTCCTGTGGTAATTGCAGTGACTAAACCGCTCATTTATTACAAGTCCTTATTTTGGGGATTGAGCATTGGGCATTGGAAAGCCACTGCATCGGACGGGTTTAGCCCTCCTGCCATGAAAGCAAGTGGCCTCATGGGGCATTAGTCTATTTACTACAAATGACTAATGACAAATGACCAATGACTACGTAGAAAGGTTTGATTTACACTTTAAGCAAACTGAATGATAGAATCAAATGCTTTTTTTTGTCAAAATGATAAATGGAAGTGATGAAATTTTGACACCAAGTTTAAGGGATACTATCAATGGCAGGAATGACGCTTGAGCAGCTAAAAATATTTCTGGCTGTAGCGCACCACTTACACTTTACTCGGGCAGCAGAAGAACTTTATATTACACAACCCGCCGTCAGTGCAGCAATCCAGAACTTAGAGCAAGAATACGGTGTAAAGTTGTTCCATCGGATTGGCCGTCATATCGAGATTGCTGAGGCTGGTAAGTTACTACAAGTGGAGGCACAAAAAATTCTCGATCAAGTCTCCTTAACTGAAAGGGGATTGCGGGAATTAAATAATCTGCAACGGGGTGAATTGAAATTAGGCTCAAGTTTGACAATTGGTAATTATTGGTTACCAAGTAAGATTAGTGAGTTTAAGAGTCGATATCCCGGTATTCAAATTGACTGTACCCTTGCTAACGCGGAAACAATTTGTGTGGGAACAGCAATGGGACAGTTTGATTTGGGTTTGGTGGAAGGAGATGTAAAGCCGGCGCTTCAGAGTACTTTAGAATATGAAATTATCGGTAGCGATCGCTTGCAAATTGTAGTAGGTGAAAAACATCCTTGGTTTGAGCAAGCAGAAATTGAGTTAAGCCAATTAACTCAAACTCCTTGGGTAATGCGGGTGCCGGAATCTGGAACACAGCAAAGATTTGAGGAAGCCTTGCAAAATTGGGGAATCAATCTCAGTGAACTAAATGTAATTTTAGTGTTCACTAGTGGTGAAATGGCAAAAGCAGCGATTGAAAACGGTCTAGGTGCAACTGGAATTTCTGAGTTGATGGTCAAAAAAGAAATTCAGTTGGGAACTTTACAGCCAATTCGAGTGATTGATAATAGACAAGGTGAGAGTGCGATCGTAGAAATAGTTCGACCTTTTTTCAAACTCAAGCATCGTCAGCGCTTTCAAACTGCTCTTTCCAAAGCCTTTGAACAAATGTTGATATCGCCTACGCTCAAGAATTCACATCAACATTCAACAAAAAAGGAAAAAGGAAAAATTAAAAGTTAATTGTCATTTGTCATTTGTCATTTGTCATTTGTTATTCTTTTTTCTCCATCTAGTTATTCCCTGATATCACTTTCACATAACCATTTTTCCAAATAAATCATTCACCTTTAGATAGATTTAGATAGAATTATCAAAACAGTATATTTGAATGGGCGAATATATAATTTGCCACAATAGCTCATGTAAAGTCAGGAATTTCAATCTCAACAGATAAAATCTTGATTGAGTTTTAGTTAATTTATTCATTAAATTCCTTATCAGCCATGACATCCCCAGAGCCTCAAACTGATTTTGGAGAAAATTCTTCACAAACTTCATTTGAGCCACCTCCAGAAAAACGGCGGTGGCTTTGGTTATTTTTAGCTGCACTAGTATTGTTAGGCGGCACAGCTATAGTTTGGCGGTTGCTGACTCCACACAATCCAGCACCTTCAACTGCTAACGTTCAAGCTCAAGGAGTAAGAGTCAAAATATCCACAGTCCAAAGCGGCATCATTGAGGAAAGTTCAGATTTTATTGCTACTCTAGAGTCACAGCGCTCAGTTAACCTTAGGCCAGCGATTCAAGGTCAAATCACCCAGATATTTGTCAAACCTGGAGATTCAGTAACACCAGGAGCAGCAATTATCCAAGTAGACTTAAAAGCGCAGCAAGCAACAGTCAGTGGAATTAATGCTGCACCTCAGGGATTTTTAATTCAACTGCAAAATGCTCGCGCTACACTCAAGTCTTTGGAAGCAGAACGGCCATCTTACGTTACTAATGTACAACTCAGCCAGCAGGAATACGAAAAATATTTCAGCTTAGCTCAACAAGGAGCGGTACCTCGACTGGCAAGCAATGAATACGCTAGCAGGCTCGCCGCTGCTAGGACTAGTCTAAATGCAATTGATTCTAGAATTCAAGCTCAACGAGCCACTATCTTACAAGCTGAAAAATCCTTACAGCAAGCTAATGTAAATCCCAAGCAACAACAACTCCAGTACGAGAAAATTACTGCTCCCTTTGGTAGTACAGTTGGCAACATCTCGGTGAAAGTCGGTGATTTGGTTAATACTTCTACACCATTAGTTACCTTGATGCAAAATCAACCTTTAGAAGTTAAAGTTTCTGTGCCTCCACAGCGAAGACCCCTGTTGCGTGAGGGAATGCCATTGGAGATTATGAACACACAAGGTCAGAAATTGGGTAGAACTAGAGTATTTTTCATTGCACCTAATACTACTAATGAAACACAAGGGATACTGATTAAAGCACTTTTTAATAACTCTAATAGTCAGGTACGTGCAAATCAATTGGCAAGGGCTAGAGTCATCTGGAATGAGCGCCCCGGAATTTTGATTCCAACAACAGCAGTGACTCGTGTAGGTGGGCAAACTTTTGTCTATGTAGTTGAAAGCGAAAACTCTCCCCAAGGTGTGTCTCGACAAGTAGCTCGGCTCAAGCGAGTCCAGCTAGGTCAAATCAAAGGTAATAATTATCAAGTGATTGAAGGATTACAGCCAGAAGATAAAATTATTATTTCAGGACTGCTTAATCTTACCGATGGTATGGCGATCGCTCCTGAATCTTAATAAAAACCGCAAACAGTGAATAGTTATTAGGCGTATGTCTGTTTTACCGCAGCCTAACGCTTACCACCTTTTTATCAGGAACTTTGACTAAACAGACAAAACTGATAACTGTAGAACTTACGCAAGCACTCCCAATGTCATTGCGACCGGAACGTAGTGTAGGGAAGCAATCCCAGAGTTTTTGGCGATTACTTCGCTTCACTCGTAATGACGTAAAATCGTAGTCAGTGCGTAAGTCCTGAACTGATGACTGTTAAAGGGAGTCTACCGAATAAAATTGCTAAATTTAACCTTGGTACAGTACTTTAACAGCAGATAATCACTTTCATGAACTAAATAAAACCAGATTAATTATGGCATCTTTAGCAGGGAAAGTTGCAATTGTGACAGGTGCATCGCGGGGAATTGGACGAGCGATCGCACTTAAGTTAGCTGGTAACGGCGCATCTATTGTTGTTAACTATGCGGGTAATGCAGACAAAGCACAGGAAGTTGTTGCAGAAATCGAAAAATTAGGAGTACAGGCAGTTGCCCTAAAAGCCGATGTCAGCAAGGTAACTGAAGTCCAAGGCTTGTTCGAGCAAACACTTAAACACTTTACTAAATTGGATATTTTGGTCAATAATGCCGGAATCGCTTTCTATAAACCAATTACTCAAGTGACAGAAGAAGATTTCGATCGCATTTTTGCTATTAACGTCAAAGGAACTTATTTTGCTTGTCAACAAGCCGCAGAACACATGGCAGAAGGAGGACGAATTATCAACTTTTCCTCATCAACAACGGTGATGATGCTGCCAACTTATAGCGCCTATGTAGCAACCAAAGGTGCTGTTGAACAAATCACACGGGTACTAGCTAAAGAATTGGGAGCAAAAGCGATCGCAGTTAATGTTATTTCTCCTGGCCCCACCGATACAGAATTATTTCGAGAAGGCAAAACACAAGAACAGATAGACCATTTAGCCCAAATGGCTGCTTTTGGTAAATTGGGAGAGGTACAAGAAATTGCCGACGTAGTAGCATTTCTTGCTAGCGAGGAAGCCAAGTGGATTACTGGGCAAAATATTCGTGTAAATGGTGGAATTGCATGAGGCAATCTCAACTCTCCTGATGAACGCGAGATTCTCTATTTCAAAACCTAAGGGACTTCCAAATCAAAAAATATCCCACTGTTAACACTCAACAGGAGCCAGTGCGCCCGTGCGCTTTGCCGACTTGTTCGCGTAGCGTCTCCGACAAGAGAAGCAACTGGCTCTCATCAGTCATCAACTTCAAAGGGGATAATTTATTTTTTGGAGTTTCCTTATTCATTTACTATTAGTTTCTTTGATTGCCTGCAAGAAGACTGTCGTATCTGTCGCTGAAAATGAAAAAACTTCAACTCAAGTGGAACAATTGAATTAACATGTTTAACATCTCAAGAGAAAACCAATTTACAGGTATTGAGAGCAAAGATTATCTTTACAATCGCCCTGTTTTACTGATATTAATCAGGAAGTTGCTGCTTCGATATCCGCAGTGTAAGATTGCAATTTGGAATGAGATGTTGGTTGAGTGGGAGGGTTAGTGATTTTAGTCGCCTCAGTGCTGTTGTTAACAATTTTTGCTTCTTCCAAAGCTTCTTGACCTGTAATCAATCTAGAGCGACGATTACGAGTGATATAATTCCATGCCCACTGAAATACTACTACTAATTTAGTATCAAACTCGATTAAGAAGTAGATATGAACGATTAACCAAAATATCCAAGCAAGGAAACCTTGGAGTTTGATGAAGCTTAAATCTACAACAGCTAAATTTTTGCCAATCATTGCCAAACTACCTACGTCATTGTAACGAAATTGTGGTAGTATTTGACCTTGAAGACGTTTTTTAATGAGTTTAGCTACATACTCTCCTTGTTGTTTGGCTACGGGTGCAACACCAGGTAATGGTTTTGCATCTTGATAAGAGAAGTTGGCTAAATCTCCGATGACAAAGATATTTTTATAACCCTTAATTGTCAAGTCTGGTTCTACAATCACACGTCCAGAGCGATCGCACTCTACACCTGTGCGGTTTGCTAAAACTTGCCCCATAGCGGAACCTTTGACACCTGCTGCCCATAATATAGTTTTTGAGGCAATTTCTTCAACTTCCTCGCCTTGCTTGAAAGTAACGATATCATTTTCAATATTCGTTACCCTAGTTTTTGTGTTGACTACCACACCCAACTTTTGCAAGGATACTTTTCCTACTTCTGATAACTGTGATGCCATATGAGGGAGGATGTACTCGCCTCCTTGCAATAACAAAATCTTAGTTTCTGAGGTATCGATGTTGCGGAAATCTTCTTTGAGAGTTTTATGTGCCAACTCTGCGATCGCACCCGCTAATTCTACACCTGTAGGGCCACCACCAACAATTACAAAGGTCAACCAAGCACGGCGTAGTTCGGGATCGGTTTCTTTTTCTGCTGCTTCAAATGCCGAAAATATCCGGCGACGCATTTCTACCGCATCTTCAACAGTTTTCAAGCCTGGAGCCAATGGTCTCCAGTTATCGTGACCATAATAGAAATGGTTAGCACCTGTGGCAACAACTAATGTATCGTAGGGTATTGTTCGATCGCGCAGAATAACTTCTTGGGTTTCTGGATCGATATCATTTACTTCTCCCAAGAACACATGTGTATTCTTGCTTTTCTTAAAAATAGCTCGTAATGGTGAAGAAATGTCAGCAGGTGATAGCGTACCTGTGGCAACCTGATATAAAAGCGGCTGAAATAGATGAAAGTTACGTTTATCGATCAGAGTAACATTGACATTCGCTTTCTTCAGAGTCTTTGCTGTATACAGTCCACCAAAGCCTCCACCAATGATTACAACCTGATGTGGTACATTCTTCTCAAGTGAAACTACCATAAAAATATTTCCTTGTGTTAAGAGTCTTGTAACGTTTCTTAACAAAGATGTAGCAAAATTATAATCTTCGTTGCTGTTTATTTGGAACATTTGAAAAATAATGAAAGTAGTCAAAGTTATCTGCTCTTTGGGCGGCTCTGGCAGAGGGCAGGAGACAGAAGGAAAAATAAGTATTATGTAATACCTTTGCTAAAAATAGAGGTGTGCATTAGTCACATTTTTCTTGATAAAAAATGAAAGAATAATTACTTAAAAAATCTAGTTGTAACAATCTTAAAATAGCTATTTTTGCGCTTTTTTCCGGGAAAATCCTAAATTCTTGAGAGTCTTACGCACTAATTCACGACTACATTTGAGATTAAATTGATTGTCAATCCAAACTACTAAACGCTTCAACGTTCAACGAGTTAAGAACTTTTGATTCTACTTTTTTTAATGAGGTGCTGTTGTTGCTAGTTCTCAGGTTTTACGAATCTCTCAATCAATTGCTTTCTCTATCTGTTTTGAAAAAGGCAGGAATGACCACACATAATGTCATTAAATTATTACTTTCTAGTTGACAACTTGAGAAAATACCTTCAATATTTTTGAAGACAAATTTTTGCATCTATTCGCTAAACACCCATAATTTGGGTCGGTTATTACACACACTAGTCTGATTATTATTAGTCATAATTGTAGTAGTGCGATATATTGCACTGTTACAAAAGCTAAATACACAGGTCAACTATGTTTCCTTTTTGGAGTAACCCTTGTTTTGGAAGCGAACCCATTTCGCATAAAGCTAGCTTAGAGCGGAAACTAAGATTCTTGATTTGGATACGAGATGATTTAGAATCCAAACTAGCTGGTATTAATGCTTCTATTGATACCGTTCGGCAACAAATAGAACGCTCAAATTCAGTTGTCTAGAACTTAGTTCTTGCAGACATTTGTACTTAAGCCGATTGTAACTTCTTTGTGACTGGGCGCTGTAAATGGGCTACATCAGTGTTGTAAGTCTTTGTACAGCGCTGTGTCACAAAGTAGCGCAAAGAGGCAATTTTGAAAAACGAAGCGTAGTGTTTTGTGTTGGTAACTAATTAAACTAACTCTAAACAACTTAACCGAGAGTTAGAGTAAGCAGAGTTGATTAATATTTAGAAGTTAGAGCTGTAATCGTCACTTAAGCTGCTAAAACTTATAAAAATGAAAAATATTATCTCTTTTTGGAATAATTGGTTAAAACAGCATAAAGAATCTGTTTTGCTATTTGACTCAATTGCTGCTGCTAATGAAATTGCCTTTATACTTAACGGTCAGTGGGATGGCTGCAATGGTGTAATAATGGCTAAATGTGATGAGGTAGCTGTTAACACTGCTGCCAAACTCTTAGAAGCTAGATGGTGTTATCAGGGCGCATCAAAAGCTGTTTTAGATAGAGTAACAACTGATGAAATTTTACGCCGTTATGCAATGGGAGAAAGAAATTTTGTTAATGCTAATTTGAGGTGTGCAGTACTTGCAGCAGTGAAGCTAAGTGAAATTAACCTTAGTTATGCTCAGTTGAGTCGGGCAGACCTAAGTAAAGCTAATCTAACTAAAGCTGATTTAACAGCAGCAGATTTAAGCCAAGCTAATTTAAGTGGAGCCGACCTGATTTCGGCATACCTAATGAGGACAAACCTAACAGGAGCAGACCTGCAACAAGCTTCACTTCAGGGAGCTAACCTCAGTAAGGCTAACTTAAGTGAAGTTAACCTTACTGGTGCAAATTTAACGGGAGCTAATCTAGCACTAGCAGACCTCAGAGGGGCAAATTTTCACTTTTGCAATTTGAGTGGGGCTAACCTAACAGGTGCCAAGTTAATTGAAAGTGACTTGGCTTTTGCTAGCCAATAATCATACTTAGATGCGATTTACTCGATCGCAGCTCGATGTTAGGAAGTTAAGGTCTTCTCAATGCGAAGGTCGGGGATCAGCCAGATAACTGCGACCAAAATGTATAGTACACAAGCAAGCCACGAATTTAGAAAAGCCAGGGGAATTGCTACAGCATAAAAAACTACAGATATTTTTCCTTTAAAGTCTCGACCGAGTGCGACTGCTAAAGTGGAATCGCTGCCGTGAACAGAAATCAGAGTACGGGTGAGGATAAAGTAGGCGATCGCAGAAAATAATAAAACCGTACCATAAAGGACAACTGGTATAGTGTCAAAGTGATTCTCGCCCATCCAGCCAGTAACGAAGGGGATTAACGACAACCAAAATAGCAGATGCAGATTCGCCCAAAGGATACGCCCATTAACATAGCGAATTGCCTGTAATAAGTGATGGTGGTTGTTCCAATAAATGCCAAGATAAATAAAACTCAGCAGATAGCTGATAAATATTGGTATCAGCGGACGCAGTGCGGCTAAATTACTTCCATGCGGCACTTTAATTTCTAGCACCATGATGGTAATGATGATGGCAATCACCCCATCACTGAATGCTTCTAACCTCCCCTTTACCATGTACGCATTCCTTTTCTATTTATTTAAGAGTGACACTTTGTACTTTATCGTACAAAGTAGCTGCCGTTAAAGAAGATTATCTGCACGATAATTGTTGATATACTAAGGCCGCAAAGCAAAATATTCAATTTCCACTTGCTAATTTGCGCCGTAATTCTCGAATAGCTGCGCTAGTATTACGCTCGTAGGCAATTTGCAAATATTCAGTAATTACTTGTGACACATTAATGTTTGGAAAGTAGCGACTGCTAGTTTCAATAGTGTAGCGATCGCCTTGCAATCTGTAAATCACCAACTGATTCTTTGTCAATAACCAAACTTATGCTACTCGATAAGGTAGGTAATCATTTATATCTGTGTAGCTGGTGATGACAACAGCAAACATAGAACTGACATCTCTACTGTTATGTTTAGCTTAACTACTGCGACTGAAAAATACAGCAGCTAGGACAATCAAACCTAGAAGTACTAAAGGAACCCAGAGATTGGGAATATCTGACAAACTCATATTTAATTAGGAATTACAAATTAGGAATTATCTCAAACCGATGCCTTGTTGGGCGAATTCTTCAACAGTATTTTGTGATAATTCATGGGTAGCGATCGCTTGCAACATTGCCAATGGTAAAGTCAAATGATCCGCCCCGGCTTGCAATGAAGCGGCTGCTTCTTGGGGAGATTTAATACTAGCTGCTAAAATTTCCGTGTCGCTACCTTGGAGTACGCTAGCCATCTCCCGGACTAAGGCAATGCCATCACCCAATAACCGAGTAGCACGATTTACATAAGCTATGGCAATTTTTGCTCCAGCTTCCCGTGCTACTGCCGCTTGTGCTGCACTATAGATTGCTGTCACCGAGCAGGTAATTTCTGAAGACAAAATTGCTACTACTTCAAACCCTAAAGGTGTTGCCGGAATCTTCAAAATTGTTTTTGAACCAATAATCTCGAAAGCTTTTCTACCTTCAGCCAACATTCCTGCTTTATCAGCTGCCATAAGTTGATAGTACAACGGGCCGTTTGTCAAGGCAGCCAATTTTTGCAGCGTAGTTTCTGGTGGAGTGTCGCTTTGAGCTAAAAGCGTGGGATTAGTTGTAATGCCCTTTACCCAACCCCAATGTTTGACTATTTCTGCTTCCGATGCGATCGCCGAATCTAGATATAATGCCATAATTTTCTGGAATCGATTGTTACAATTAATTCACTAGATGTGCAATTGAGACTTTTTGATATTACAAAATATTCTCCACTATTTCCTAGTTCTTGGCATACTATGACAATCCTATTTGAGTTGTGAAAACATCAGTAGTGCCTGTCAACTGTTAATTGTCAACAGCTAAGAGCAGCAATATTTCACTTTTTTAACAATAAATTATGGACGAGAATATTTGACAGTTGATAGAGGCTAGCACTTATAGAGGCTTATCTTCTGATGATGAAAAGATAATTTTAGAGTATTTGAAGTCAATACCTGAAATTGAATCTTATGAAATCATCAAGCTGATGGTTGACAAAAAAGTCAAGTTACTATTGCAATGGTAAAGAAAGTTTTAGATAAAAAATATTATGTAACAAAGTGATTTAACTATAGACTTCTTAAATTTAATGCTCAATCTATTAAGTTTTGGTTAGAATTTGCAATTCCGAAACTGGGATTTAAGGCAGTAGTAAGGTTGATTGAAGATTTGAATGATGATACTAATAGATTGCTAGAAAAAGCAATATACTGGCTTCCTTTATTTATTCCGGAGAATGAAAAAAACTCTGGGAACGTACTACAGAGTTTAAGAGAAAAGGCAAACTGTAGGCAGAATTGAACTTGATTGAGAATTGAGAATTGAGAATTTTGAATTGTTGACCAACTTTCAAGGGATAATTCCTTTGATACGGCAACCTGCACGGAGAACCGAGTATGACATCTCCAGAAACGGTTACATGGCTACAAGAGCGCACAACTTTAGGAATTCTCTCACCTGAGGTGTTGGATGCGATCGCCCAAGTCATTGAAGAACAAGTTGTACCACCACAAGTAAACCTGGTTAACGAAGGAACGCGCCCAGAAGCACTTTACATTCTTAGAGATGGTCAACTTGAATGTGATAGCACCGATCATCAGAACTCAGCTTTAGTTCGTGGATTCCTTCCCGGAGAAGTCATTCACCTCCAAGAGTTACTCTTAGATGAGTTAGCCACATTCACAATTGTTACCCTCACAGAATGTCACTTATGGGTTGTACCTGCTGAAAAATTTCGAGAATTAGTTAGCCAATACCCGGAAATTGCTCAGGCTTTTTCCCGTCAATTGGCTCAAGAATTAGCTGAGTTGACATCTGCACTTGGCTACGAACAAGAACGTTCCGTCGCTTTGCGTCCGTATTTAGTCACCAAAGCGCAACGGGGAATTGTCGGTACAAGTCGCTATGCTGTGCGTCTGCGGGAGCAAATTCGAGAAGCTGCTAATGACCGTAAGTCAGTGGATATTTTTGGCGAACCGGGATTAGAAAAAGACAATATAGCAGCCTTAATTCACTTTGGTTCTCCCAAAAGGCGAGAACCAATTATTAAAGTTAATTGTGGTATTCTGCAAACGAGTGGTGCAGATTTATTTGGTCGCGTTGGCGGTAAACCAGGACTGTTAGAATGGCTCGGAGAAGGTACCTTAGTTTTCAACAACATTCAAGAATTACCCCAAGAGTTATTACCTGCTGTGACACAGTTGGTCAAAACTGGCACATATGCCCCAGTCGCTCGTCCGGGAGAAGCAGAAGCCGAACCTCGCCCTAGTAAAGCACGCATTCTCATTGTTTCTGAAAAAACTCAGCCAACAATTGAGCGCTCTGTTGGTCATGTTATTAAAGTACCGCCGCTACGAGTGCGAAAAGCTGATATTAAAGCCCAGGTGGAATACTATATCAGTCTCTACGCTCGCGCTAGAGGTATTTCTAAACCGCACATCACCCCAGAAGCTTTGCGTCGCTTACAGTCCTATGATTTTCCTGGTAACCTTAAAGAATTAAAAAATCTCGTAGAAAGAGCGATCGTCCAAGCTGAAAATGCTAATGAATTAACAGAAGAAATCTTTTGGCCAGCAGAAACAAAGAAAAAGCGATTTCGAGTCAATCTTTTAAATGCTTATCCTGGTTTACGCAAATTTTTGCGGAGTTCATGGTGGCCAGATCGGATTAATTATGGTTTTACTGCAACTGCTTTTGCAATTATTGTTGCAGTATTATTTATTGGGCCGCAAACTCGCGATCGCAATTTCGTTTTAAATCTATTTTGGGCTTGGTGGTGGCCTTTCTTCTTATTTCTCTTTCCCTTTTTAGGACGTATCTGGTGTTCTGTTTGTCCTTTCATGATTTACGGAGAAATTACCCAAAAATTATCTTTATGGTTGTGGCCGCGGAAGCTCAAACGCTGGCCTAGAGAGCAAGGGGAAAAATGGGGCGGATGGTTTCTTTTTGGACTGTTTACCTTAATTTTCTTATGGGAAGAACTCTGGCATTTAGAAAATACAGCTTACCTCAGCGCTTGTTTGCTATTATTAATTACTGCTGGAGCGATGATTTTCTCTGCTATTTTTGAGCGGCGATATTGGTGTCGGTATCTCTGCCCCATTGGTGGGATGAATGGGTTATTTGCCAAACTTTCAATGACAGAACTTCGGGCACAACAAGGCATTTGTTCTGCCAGTTGTACCACTTATCAGTGTTATAAAGGAGGCCCCCAAAAAGGTGAAGGGATGGAAACTAATGGATGTCCTTTGTATTCTCATCCAGCACAGTTAGAAGACAACAGAGATTGCGTTTTGTGCATGACTTGTCTCAAAGCCTGTCCCCATCGTTCTGTAGAATTCAACTTACGTCCCCCTGGAGTTGAATTATGGACAACCCATGTACCCCGCACCTATGAAGTGGCGTTGTTGTTTTTGTTGTTAGGTGGAGTATATCTGCATCGTTTGCCAGAGTTGCAATCTTGGCTAGGGTTACAACTAGATTTAACTAACTTTTGGCAACACTTAGGATTATCACTGGTAGTGTTAATTGTTCCAGTGGCTTTTATCTTCGGGGCTTATGGTTTGCTGAAACTGTTCAACTTTAACCGGAAGCCAAAATCATTTGTAGAGCTTGCCTATGGATATTTACCATTAGTTTTGGGAGGAAACTTAGCTCATTATCTGCGTTTGGGCTTGAGTGAAGGCGGACGGATTTTACCTGTGAGTTTTGCTACTCTTGGTTTGAATGGCGAACAACTACCAATGTTAGTTGCTCATCCTGCTGTAATTAGTTTTTTGCAAGGTATAACTTTAATATTCTCAGTGTTGTTGACGATATTATTAACCCAGAAAATTGCCAAACAATCATTAAGATCTCTTCTTTGGCAACATTTAGCAGCGATCGCTGTGGGTGTTAGTATGTGGGCAATTATTGTGTTGTAAAAACAATCGCAAATTCTTTGACTTTTGCCTGGTTTGGTACTATAGGTTTAGCTACTCTAATGTATTAAACCAGGTTTCTAAATCTGCTTGAGCCTGAAAATCCAATAAAGCTTCGCCAAGATTTTCTAATTGTTCTAAGGAGAGAGTTTCAATCCGGTCTAGCACTTCTTGGGGTAATTCTCCTACACGTCGAGTAAGCAAACGGAGAATCAGCAATTGCCCTTCTGCTTTTCGTCCTTCTTCCCGTCCTCGTAGTTCTCCTCGTTGTTCTCCTTCTCTAAGAATTTCTTGATAAATCACTGACTCGCGCATCATATTCTCCCGAAACAGTTGTCTAATCAAGTCCTGTTTGTATTTTAACCCCGCTAAGATTTGGGTGTAAGCGGAAATTTCTGGTCGTTGTCCTGGCTCAAGTTGACTAACTCGTTTCACAACTTGTTGCAACAAAGCTTGAGGTTGCGTGGTTGCCGCCAGTGGTGCTAATGGTAATAAAGCTGGGTCATTGAAAAATGGTTCGGGATTTTCTTCCCATAAGCGAATCACACGATATTCATGATAAGTAGTTTCGACTCTAAAAGCGGTTTCAATTACCGTTTCTGGTGTGGGCGGAAGCAGTAATACGACAACTTGCGTTATTGGTAGGCGATACAAACGATATAAGCGTACCCAATAATCTAGCATCCGCAAGGGTAGGGGTGGCGTAGATTCTAGTTTGGTTTGAAATTCCAGATGGAGAATGCGTCCTTGTAATTGTAAGAATGTGACATAATCAGCGCGAATTGGTTCAATGCTCAATTCGGTTTTGAGGACTTTGACAGAAGTTTGCGGTGTTCCTAATACCCAACTGGCAAAGGTAGCAGGATGTTTTTCGGACAGGAGTTTGCAGAGGTTATCAAAGGACATTAACAATTGCTAACAATTGAACGAGGTATTGTTATTATCTTGTGCAGTGGTTTGAGTAGGCGATGTTTACGACAGGCTACGCCTACGCACCATCGCTCAAGGAAGCTCACTACTACACTCTGGGCGTATCTTTTTAAATTCCTGTAGTATTTATATTAATATTCCATTTCTAGCTAGGTTGAGTTATCAGACGATAAAAAGATAACTGTAGCGGTTCCTGATTTATTAGTAAAAACCTAACTCCCTTCTCTTTCCCTACAAGGAAAGGGCAGAAACAGCCTTTATTACTAAAGAAATTACGAATTATACAAATGTATCTGCACATAATTAAAAAGCGATCGTCGCCCTTTTTCCTTTTTCCCTTTACCCTGCTGTTGACTCTCCTCCTCGCCCTGCCTTGGGTGAGTGCAAAAGAACAGCCTAAGCCCAAACCAGAAGCGTGGCAGATTAACGGTATCGTTGCTGCCATTGATGATGGATATGACGGAGTAAAGAAACTCGCTTTTGAAAAATTCAATGAATATGATTTAAAAAATTTAAAATCGGTGGTTCAGAAACCAGAGGATATTGCTCAGAAAGTTTTCAATATCCTCAAGGATAAAACTGTTGACAATGATGTTCGTTCCGGTGCAGCAGACGCATTGGGAAATCTGGGGGAGGCAGCCAAACCCTACGTCAAAGACATCGCTGACATCCTCAAGGATAAAACCGTTGATAAAGATGTTCGTTCCGGTGCAGCATCAGCATTGGGAAATCTGGGGGAGGCTACCAAACCCTACGTCAAAGACATCGCTGACATCCTCAAGGATAAATCCGTTGACAACTCTGTTCGTTCCAGTGCAGCATCGGCATTGGGAAATCTGGGGGAGGCTACCAAACCCTACGTCAAAGACATCGCTGACATTCTCAAGGATAAATCCGTTGACAACTCTGTTCGTTCCAGTGCAGCATCGGCATTGGCAAATCTGGGGGAGGCAGCCAAACCCTACGTCAAAGACATCCTCGACATCCTCAAGGATAAAACCGTTGACAACTCTGTTCGTTCCAGTGCAGCATCGGCATTGGGAAATCTGGGGGAGGCAGCCAAACCCTACGTCAAAGACATCGCTGACATCCTCAAGGATAAAACTGTTGACTCAGGTGTTCGTTTATATGCAGCATCGGCATTGGGAAATCTGGGGGAGGCAGCCAAACCCTACGTCAAAGACATCGCTGACATCCTCAAGGATAAAACTGTTGACTTTAATGTTCGTAGAGGTGCAGCTTATGCATTGGCAAATCTGGGGGAGGCAGCCAAACCCTACGTCAAAGACATCGCTGACATCCTCAAGGATAAATCCGTTGACTCTTATGTTCGTTCCAGTGCAGCAGAGGCATTGGCAAATCTGGGGGAGGCAGCCAAACCCTACGTCAAGGACATCGCTGACATCCTCAAGGATAACTCCGTTGACTCAATTGTTCGTTCCAGTGCAGCAGAGGCATTGGCAAATCTGGGGGAGGCAGCCAAACCCTACGTCAAAGACATCGCTGACATCCTCAAGGATAAAACTGTTGACTCAGGTGTTCGTTCCAGTGCAGCAGAGGCATTAGGAAAGATAGAACTACTCAACCTGAATAATATTGCTCTAATTCTGGATAGCATCTATTACGCAGGTCAATCAGAATTTGCACAGTGGCGATTTTTTACATATTTTCTGGGTGGCGGCACTGATGAAGTCAAAACACTGCTTACATGGCTGGGTTTTCCTAAACCTAAAACAGTTCCTGCTTCATTAAGCCACGATCGCGGTGATAAAACTCTCAAAATCTTTGCCCAAGCCTGGGAACCGAGTCGAGATTTGGCACGATTACAGCAAGACTTAGCAAAGCAAATTGCTGTAGTTGCTAGAAAAGTCTCTTGGCAATCGCAAGATATTGTGATTTTAGAAACTCACTATAACAACCTCAAAAACACCGGATACAACGAAGCTGATTCGCTGCAATCAGTAATAGTTAACCTCAAGGGTTGGCAGTGGTTTTTTAACGCCAGAATGATGATTTTGATTCACGCTACCTTTTGGCTTGCCCTCATCTTTGCTTATCCCAAATTTCCCCAAGTTCAAGCCATCTTCTTCTGGAATCCTTGGGTAAGACGCATCTTAGGCGTGGGCTACGTCGGCTTTCTCCTCGCCTGGATTCCCTTTTTCCGCCGCAAATTATTTGAACCCTTCAAGCCTTCTTTACTAGCCGATGCTGGGTTAGATAATTTTAACCCCCAAACATACTTTCCAGAATCTAAGGTGAAAGTTCCCAGTGCAGAAGAACCCCAAGCAATTACCCAGATGCTACCCAGCATCGCAGGGCAAATAGTCTTAGAAGGTGATTCTGGTTTGGGTAAGTCGATGTTTCTCCGCCATCTGGTGAAAACCTCACCGCGCATTGTCGTTTATTTACCCGCCCGCAAGTGTGACAAAGGGGTAATTGAAGCAATTCAAGCCAAGCTGCACGGGCAAGCACAAGATGCTGATTTTCTCAAGAATTTAATTTACAGTGGTGCGTTAGATATCTGCATTGACGGACTCAACGAAGTCACAGCCGACACCAGAGCAAAAATTTGCCAGTTTGTCGAAAGCTACTTCCGGGGTAACATCATCATGACTACCCAGCCCCTAGAGTGGACACCACCCTCAACAGCCAAGATATATAAATTACAGCCCCTTGAGCAAGCCCAAATTCAGCAATTTTTGATTTCCCGTCAGCCACGACTGCCCAAAGATGCCAAAGTTCAGGGTAATAATTACGAGCAAGCCTGCACTAACTATCTAGCAACAGCCCTCAGCAACCAGCAATCACCAGAGGAGTTAACTCCTAACCAAAGGGTTCTCTCTAACCCAATGGATTTAACTGTTGTGGCGTTAATGATCTCCCAAGGTGAATACCCGGATTTGTTTCACCTGCAACAACAGCAATATAATTTGATGGCAGCCGAATACCTGCAAGAGTGGAACCAGGAATTTCCCTTAAAAAAATTCTCCGATGCTGTCTATCAAATGCGGCTAAAGGATGAGCAGGCGCTACCTGCGGATGAATTTTACCAGGTATTACAGTCTTTAGAAGATGAGAAATATAAAATGGTCGTCAGCCGTCAGTGGCAAAATGAAGAAGGTGCAGCCAAGAGAGAATGGCTTTTCCGCCACGACAAAATTATGGATTTCTTTTTAGTGCAGAACTTTCTCGGCGAGAAAGATGAAGCTAAAAATCGGCTGATTGACCACATGGGCGATTCCCGTTTTCGCGGTGTCTACTTTTTGCTAGTCAATTTACTGCCTTTAGATGCTGCTAAAGAACTGAAGGAAAAATTAGTTCAATACGCCGCCGATACCAAAGACCATACTGTGAGTGATACCTTTGTGCAATTGTTGCGACCAAGGACGTGATAAATAGGTAAACATAATTAATTACACAATGTCATTGCGAATGCAGCGAAGCGAAATGTAGGCGTTCGCTGAAGGCGTTCTCGAAGAGTAGCCTTCCCTAAGGGTAGTAATTGCAAGGGCTGGGATTGCTTCGCTTCTCTACAAGACGCTGCGCGTAGCTTGCTTCCCTGTACGCTCGCAATGACTGTAATTAATTTTGCGTAGTTAGCTTATAAGTTCCTAATTAATAAAGAGATTTTTAGGCTGAAGGGAAATTCTTGATTTAATTAAAATGAGTCTTTGAACTCCATTAATGAGTCTTTTAGCTTCATTAAAGAGTCTTTGAACTCCATTAAAGAGCCTTTTAGCTCCATTAAAGAGTCTTTGAACTCCATTAAAGAGTCTTTTAGCTTCATTAAAGAGTCTTTGAACTCCATTAATGAGTCTCTGGACTCCATTAAAGAGTCTTTTAGCTCCATTAATGAGTCTCTGAACTCCATTAATGAGTATTTGAACTGGATTAATCCACCTCTGAACTCCATTAATGAGTATCTGATATTAAAGACGTTGCCTACACGCAAACCGACTTAAGAACTTGATTTCTCTCTTCCTCAACTTGTTGGGAATTTAATATACTTCGAGGCAATGACAAGGACTTTTTCAAAGTCGGCAGGATTCACAACGCCCAAAAGACTGCGTTCTTCTTCATTCAATGGTAAGTTTACAGGATGCCCTACCTCTGCAAAAAACAGTTCCCCTCCTGCTGGTGTCACCCACATCAGTAGTTTGGCAGGCTTTGCCCCAATATTTTTATAACTGTGATACTGACCTTTAGGAAAATTTAGGAAGGTTCCCGGAGTTGCAACGATAGTCTGGTCGTCAAGCTGGTACTCAATCTCTCCCTCAAGAATATAATGTGCTTCGTGTGCATCGTCGTGATTATGGAGTGGTGCAGCGCTTTGTGGTTGCATCAGAGCCTCTACTAATCCATACTCCCCGTTTGTATCTTTTCCCTCAGCAAGAATAGTGTATAAATCACCCAGAACTAAATATGTGGAACTTTTACCTGGCTGAACTAATGAAGCTTTAATATTCACTGTCATTATAATTACTCTCCTTTATTTGTTGTAATTAAATCTGATAATAGTTTTCAGAATTCGTACTTTTATCTATCGGTAAATTTTTAGCAATTTATGCAAAATCATCTATCCATTCCCTAATTGCCTACAGCTAATGCTAAAAAACAATTAGCGATTGGCAATTAGCACTATGGCAAATTTTATTCAACCACCAAGGTTACGCACTGGTGAAGGTACTGAAGAAGAACGACGCGCTACTTGGCTAGAACTTTTTTATGATTTGGTTTTTGTAGTTGCAGTTTCTCAACTGGCTCATAATCTCAATGAGGATATCTCACTTTCAGGATTATTTGGCTTTGTAGTATTATTTATACCAGTTTGGTGGTCGTGGATTGGCACTACATTTTACGCGAACCGCTTTGATAGCGATGATGTCGGACATCGACTGTTAATTGGCGTACAAATGCTAACAGCAGCAGCGATGGCTGTGAATATACACCACGGTTTAAGCGAAAGTTCTCCTGGTTTTGCCCTTTCTTATGCTCTCGGTCGGGTTGTGTTGGTAATCGAATACGTCCGTGCTGGAATACACATCCCCTTAGCACGTGCTTTGACGACTCGCCACGCAATTGGTTTTGCGATCGCTGCTTTCCTTTGGCTCATTTCGGCATTTATACCCGTTCCTTGGCGATTCGCACTTTGGACATTAGCAATCGTTATTGACTTTACTACACCCTTAACAGCACGCAAGTTTCAAGTCGGACTACTCCCTCACGCTTCGCATTTACCAGAACGTTTCGGACTGTTTACTATTATTGTCTTGGGTGAAGCAATTATTGCCGTGGTCAACGGTGTTTCTGAGCAGAAATGGGATACTTTAACTGTAATTTCCGCCGTGTTTGGTTTAATTATTGCTTTTAGCTGGTGGTGGGTCTATTTCGATAATCTGGGCGGTAAACCGATTGAGATAGCGCGGACGCATGGAAAAACTGGTATTGTTTACCTCTGGCTTTACACTCATTTACCCCTAGTGATTGGCTTTGCTGCGGCCGGAGTGGGAGTAGAACAAATCTTGTTGAGCAAACCAACTCTAGCCTTATCGGATTCCCACCGATGGCTGATCTGCGGTTCAGTAGCATTATGCTCGTTAGCTGTTAGTATTCTCCATCGATTTGGGATGATTCGTTATTGCCAAATCCGCTCCCAGTATCGATTTGGGGGTGCAGTTGTGCTGCTGGCGATCGCCATTTTTGGCAAAGGTTTGTTACCTGTTACCGTCATCGGTCTTGTAGCCGTAGTTTCTGCTCTCCAAGTTGTTCAGGACTTGTATCAAAGTCGTCCCACCACCCGCTTAGCTGACCCAGAAATCTAGCTTATAGCGCATCGTTGTAGGGCTACACATCGGTGCTACCCTACAATATATTTATATCAGTTACTATAAATTAAAAAATGCATCTATCTTTAGTAGGGTTTTTTATAAAATATGAATAAATCTTTATATAGTTGTTTGAAGATTATGTAATCTGAATACTTAACTTTGATACTACAAAGCTAGAAACTCAGCCTATTGCGGTCTATGGGAGGTGACAAAACCAGAAAAGGAATGTCAAGATTATTAGATGTACCTTTGGGCAGGGAAGTCAAGTAGGTGAAATATTTATTAATATTATTAATAGCTGAGTGTAAATTCTGCCTTAGGAGTTAAAAAAACTTCCCAATAGCAGGTATTCCTGATTAAGTCAGCGCACAGCGAACAGTTATCAAGTTTATAGTCTGGTGCTACAGCGCACCAATGCTTACCACTTGGGAGACTTTGACCCAAATCGACAAAACAGATAACTGTATAACCACTAGATTCTTCACCAACGGAGCAGAAGATCGTGAACGACCAAAAACCATCAGAGTTTAAGGAATTCGTCGGAAATCTCAAGAATGGGATTTGGCTGTTTGGCTTATCATCTTGGGTATTTGGGATTACAGACCGCAGTATTGCTTCATTTGCAGATGGCTATCTGTCGGCTTTAGATTTGATGCAACTATTCACAGCGGCTACATTCTTTATGGCATGGCTATTTTTAAAGCCTGTATCTAAAGTTTAAGTTTACTGAGAAAGAAAACTTTTGGTTACTGTAAGGGTTGCAAGAGAGAATGCATTAATTTTTGCATTTACAGCGATCGCAGTACCCATCCCAAAAATTTCGAGCCAGTGAAGCCAGGTGTGCAAATTAAATTTAATAGAAATAAGGCGATATCTGTTGTTTATATGAGATTTAGATTCTAGCGATCGCACTTGCCTCAAGATAGAAGATATTATTCCCCAAAAAATTCTATTTTGGTAGAAAACCGATTCATGAGGTTGAAAATGGAGGCGAAGAATACAACCTTCAACCAACGGACACCCCTGATTATTGCCGGAGTTGTTCTTGGTTTGGGTCTTGGAGGCTTTGTTGATGGAATTGTACTGCATCAGTTGCTCCAGTGGCATCATATGTTGAGTAACATTCGACCTCTGACAAACGTTGCCAATGAAGATTTGAACATGGTGTGGGACGGCTTATTTCATGCCTTTGATTGGGTAGTAACCGTAGTCGGAATAATCTTGCTATGGCGTGCCGGAGGGCGCGACGATGTTCCTTGGTCATCACAGACCTTTATTGGTTCAATACTGATTGGTGCTGGGTTATTCGACTTAGTTGAAGGAGTGATTGACCACCAAATTCTCGGTATCCATCATGTGAAACCAGGGCCAAATCAGTTAGCTTGGGATATAGGATTTCTGGTATTCGGCGCGCTACTTGCTGTTATCGGCTGGATAATGATAAAAAAAGAGTCAACTGTGATTGAGGAATAGAAAATGGGGCAAACAGGGAGTGTGGGAGGAAAAGGAGGTGTGGGAGGAAAAGGAGGTGTGGGAGGTGTGGGAAGATGGGGAAGAAATCTTTCCCCCCACACTCCCCACACTCCCCACACTCCCCCTGCCCCCTACCCCTCTGCCCCTCCTTATGTCCACAGATGCTTTTGAAAAAACTAGCTGGAATTGGCAGCTTTCTCAATTTCAACAACAAGTAGGAGAATGGTGGGAATACCAGTTTTACCGCTTAGGACAAGCTCTGCCACAATTGCCTGGTGAATGGTCAATTAGTCCTTGGGTAGGTGAGTTACTGAAATTCCTATTTTGGCTAATATTGGGCTTATTTGTCGCTTGGGTGGTTTGGCGGTTATGGCGAGAATTCAGTCCTTATATAAATTCTTGGCTGAGTAGAGGTGGCAATTTTGCTAATTTGGGCGTAAAAACTGCTTCTAGTGAGTCATCCATTGCCGTTTTGTTCGAGCGATCGCAACAATTTTACCGTCAGGGTAACTACCGTGAAGCTTGTCGTTGTATTTATTTAGCAATGTTGCAGCACTTGCATCAGCAAGCCATTGCACCTCACAAACTCAGCCGTACAGATGGAGAATATCTGCAATTGTTGCGATCGTCTCATCGTCCCATACAGCCTTACGAAACTTTAATTACCACTCACGAGCAATTATGTTTTGGTAATGTTGAGATTTCACCAGATAACTATGAGCAGTGTCGCCAAGCTTATCGGGAAATTTCGCCAGAATGAAAATGCTTCAAGGAAGTTCAAGCTGGGAATACAAAATTTCCAGCTTGAACTTCCTTGTTTGGAGTGAACTACGCTTGCACCACAAAATCTAATGCACTGAGAGTTGGCGCACCAGTAAGAATGGCAAATAGACCACCGCTACCAAAACCAGCCGCATTACCATTTTGGTTGTAGAACAACTGCCCAGTCACACTGTTGTACATAATTTTCGCTGTGCTAATCCCGGCTGAAGAAGTGATTTGAAAATCACTGGCATTACTGAAACCTGTTCCCGCAGCAGAATTGATAGCACTAAAAGTAGTTTTATCCAGAATAATCTTGTCATTTTGGGAGTGTTTAAAGTCAGTAATGATATCTTGACCAACAGCAGAACTGGCAAAGGCAGCATTAGTGTTGTAAAGGAAATAGTCAGCACCAGCACCACCTGTAAGACAATCATTACCAGCATCGCCCACAAGAGTATCATTGCCTGCACCACCAATAAGAGTATCATTACCAGTTCCACCTCTCAAAAGGTCGTTACCACTCTTGCCGTCAATTTTGTCATTACCCCTCTGACCATTAATCACATCATTGGAGTTGTTAAAACCTGTGATGTTATTGTCTAAGTCATTGAGGAAGGTGACAGTGTTTTTGTTGAAAATGCTAGTTTGAGTAGAGTTAGCATTAATCACATCAAAGCTGTCAGCGATCCTGGTTTGCCCATCAAACTTTATATTGCCGAGTGCAGGTGTTGAAGAAGTTGCTGGCAGGTTATCCAGGTTTTCTAAGAGGAAGTTTTGCAGTGTGACTTTGGTATTAGCGACATTTTCAAAGGTGACTTCTAAGTTGTTGCCTATTGGAGTTAATTGCAGATTTCGGGCAGTCAATCCACTACCGATAAATTCCAGTGTATCAACGTTGGCAATCACTGCTGATGATGGGTTTGAGCCTTTACCTACGCCACCAAAATCGGTGATAATGTCATTGCGATCGCCAGAGTGAAACACAAACTTATCTTGACCACCGTTGCCTGTGAGGGTATCATTACCAGCTTTGCCGTCGATGATGTTGTTTCCAATTGTACCGATGAGAGTGTCTGCATCAGCAGTTCCCGTTAGGTTAACAGTGCTGCCACTGCCGATGTTCTTCCCGCCAAACACCACGTAGCTCTGCCCTGAGCTGCTGATGCCGTTGGCGGCGGCATTTGGTGCCCCGATAATCAGGTCAGCGAAGCTATCATTGTTGATGTCTCCCGCACTGCTGATAGACGTGCCTGAGTTGTCACCTCCATTGATGCCGTTGATGGTAAAACCGTTAATGCCGTTGAGGGTGGAGAGGTCAAAGCTGGCAGCAAAGGAGGTTTTGCTGCCAAACACCACGTAGCTCTGCCCTGAAAACTCGCCGTTGGGGTCGGCATTTACTGCCCCGATAATCACGTCGTCAAGACCGTCGCCGTTGATGTCTCCCGCACTGCTGATAGACGTGCCTGAGTTGTCATATGCATTGATGCCGTTAATGGCAAAGCCGTTAGTGCCGTTGAGGGTGAAGAGGTTGAGTTGGGCATTAAAACTCCCCTTGCTGCCAAACACCACGTAACTCTGCCCTGAAAACTTGCCGTTGGGGTCGGCACGATATGCTCCGATAATCAGGTCATCGATGCCGTCGCCGTTGATATCTCCCGCATCGCTGATAGACTTGCCCAAACCGTCAAATTGATTGATGCCATTGATGGCAAAGCCGTTAGTGCCGTTGAGGGTGGAGAGGTTGAGTTGGGCATCAAAACCTCCTTTGCTGCCAAACACCACATAGCTCAGCCCTGAGTTTTGACCGTTGGGGTCGGCAATGGGTGCCCCGATAATCAGGTCGTCGATGCCATCGCCGTTGATGTCTCCCGCACTGCTGACCGAGATGCCTGAGTAGTCATCTGAATTGATGCCGTTGATAGCAAAGCCATTAGTACCGTTGAGGGTAGAGAGGTTAAATTGGGCATCAAAACTCCCCTTGCTACCAAATACCACGTAGCTCTGCCCTGAGTAGTTGATGCCGTTGGGGGAGGCACTACCTGCCCCGATAATCACGTCGTCGATGCCATCGCCGTTGATGTCTCCCGCACTGCTAACATTACCTGAGAATTCAAATTCATTGATGCCGTTGATGGCAAAGCCATTAGTGCCGTTGAGGGTGGAGAGGTTGAATTGGGCATTAAAAGGGGTTTTGCTGCCAAACACCACGTAACTCTGCCCTGAAAACTCGCCGTTGGGGTCGGCACCTGATGCTCCGATAATCAGGTCGTTGATGCCGTCGCCGTTGATGTCTCCCGCACTGCTGATAGACGTGCCTGAACCGTCAAATTGATTGATGCCGTTGATGGCAAAGCCGTTAGTGCCGTTGAGGGTGGAGAGGTCAAAGCTGGCATCAAAACTCGCCTTGCTACCAAACACCACGTAACTTTGCCCTGAGCCGTTGATGCCGTTGGCGTTAACACCCGGTGCCCCGATAATCACGTCGTCAAGACCGTCGCCGTTGATGTCTCCCGCACTGCTCACAGAGAAGCCTAAGTTGTCATATGCATTAATACCGTTGATAACAAAGCCGTTAGTACCGTTGAGATCCGAAAGATTAAAAGTTGAATTTGCCATCATTTCTTCAGTATTAGTTTTTATGAGTTATTTGTTGTTAGTCATTAGCAAACACACTAGGAAACTTAGTACTAAACTGCTCAGTCAGGATTTACAAGATGTCTTTTGAAGCTAAAGCCAACTGTATTAGCTTATACATTGGCTGATATGGCATATACAGCAGAATTCAGGAGCAGAGCCAAAGACGCTCCGCCAAGGTGTCAGAATTCAGCAATTCAGAATTAGAATAGTTTCTCTGCCTAGCTTTGAGACCTCGATACTGTACTGCATTAACTTGAAATCTGCTGTACATTAATATTTTCCTGCCTACACTGTTTGATGTCCCTCTACTGCCACATCCCACTGATAGCAGTAATTAAATAATTCGTAATTTGTAATACTCGCCTCTAGCCATAACCAAGCTATGTAATTCCTAATTAAGAAATTTAATCACGAATTACAAAGCTAGGACTTACGAATTGTATTGACAGCAGTCTTTTGATGTTAGCTAGTCAATTGATTTGATTTTATAAGCAAAATTTACTTTGATAGCCGTTAAACCACTTAAATACTCTTATGAAGCCTAACCAATGTCAATAGGCTTAGCGTCTTTTTGGTAAAGTCAGAGTTAATTATAGGAAGTGCCAAGTAAAGTTTTTGTGTAGATGTAGCCTGTCATAGACATTGCACTCTTCTTAGTTTGACAAATAAAAGTCAACATCTGCGCCTTTTTTGGCTAAAGTTCGTGTTCAACACAACTTATACCACAAGGTTAGTAAGGAAAATAGCAATGTTTGTGATTAAAATGACGATTTGATGCAGAAAATAATTTTATTTTCCCAAAAATCGCCATTTTTTTTAAAATACTGGTTTTTCTTCCAAAAACGTTGGTGCCACCACAACCAGCGCAGATTTTTAAAGAATTTCACGCTTTGCTAAATATTGGTACATCTGCCAACGTGCATCTACCTCAGCTTGGGCTTGTTCTAATAAGTGCTTAGCAACGTCGGGTTTGCTCTTAGTAAGCATTTTGAAACGATTTTCTTGATACATCGAATCTTCTACAGATTGCGTAGGCGATCGCATATCTAATTGCAAAGGATTTTTACCTTGTTTTTGCAACTCTGGATTATGACGATACAGCAACCAACGACCTGATTCTACCAAGGCTTTTTGATGATTCATGCCTGTAGTCATGTTAATCCCGTGGGCGATGCAATGGCTGTAAGCAATAATCAACGACGGCCCATCATAAGCTTCTGCTTCCAAAAATGCCTTCAGGGTATGTTCGTCTCTAGCACCCAAGGCTACACTCGCTACGTAGATATTTCCGTAGGTCATGGCAATCATACCCAAGTCTTTCTTTGGTGCAGACTTACCACTGGCAGCAAATTTTGCAACTGCGGCTCGTGGTGTAGCTTTGGAAGATTGACCGCCTGTGTTGGAATATACTTCTGTATCCATGACCAAGATATTGACATTGCGACCACTAGCTAGCACGTGGTCGATACCACCAAAGTCAATATCATAAGCCCAACCATCACCGCCAACAATCCAAACGCTTTTTTTCACTAGATAATCAGCAAGGGATTTGAGATTTTGGATTTTGGATTTTACATAGGGGTCAAAAGTCGAGATTTCATCTAACTTTTGCTGCAACAATTCTATCCGTTCTCGCTGTTCCCAAATATCAGCTTCAGATTTTTGTTCGGCTTTGAGGATAGAATAAACTAGGTTTTCATCTAATTCACTGCTCAATTGTTGCAAGAGTTCCGCTGCAAATTCGGCTTGTTTATCCACAGATAAACGGAAACCAAAACCAAATTCAGCGTTATCTTCAAATAGATTATTAGACCATGCTGGGCCGCGTCCTTGGGCGTTGGTTGTCCAGGGAGTGGTGGGGAGATTACCGCCGTAAATTGAAGAACAACCTGTAGCATTGGCGATGACAGCGCGATCGCCAAACAATTGAGTTAATAATTTTAAATAAGGTGTCTCACCACAACCCGCACAAGCACCAGAAAATTCAAATAAAGGTTCTTGTAATTGTTGTTGGCGAATCTGATTTAATTTCAACTGCCGCCTGTCAGGATTGGGTAAACTTAAAAAGAAATCCCAGTTTTTCTGCTCTTGTTCCCGCAATGGCAATTGTTGTGCCATATTAATCGCTTTACGCAATGGCTCAGATTTATTTTTGGCTGGGCAAATTTCTACACAAATAGTACATCCCGTACAATCTTCTGGAGCGACCTGAATAGTAAACTTTTGATTGGCAAAGTCTTTATCTTTGGCATTAGTTGACTTGAAGGTTTCTGGTGCATTAATTAACTCATCGACTTGATAGGCCTTAGCACGGATAGCGCTATGGGGACAAACCATCACGCACTTACCGCATTGAACGCAGACATTCGGCTCCCAAACAGGTATCTCTTGGGCAACGTTGCGTTTTTCCCACTTAGCAGTACCTACAGGAAAAGTGCCGTCAACTGGTAGTGTGCTGACAGGTAAATCGTCACCTTCCCAGATCATGATTTTGCCTAAAACTTCCTGGACAAATTCAGGAGCAGAATTAGGAGAGACGCGATTAATCGCGTCTGTACAAGAGTGAGGATTTTGGAGTGTCTGTGGTATATCTACCTTGTGCAAATTATCTAGGGTGTTGTCTACGGCTTGCAAATTCATGCGGACAACTTCTGCACCTTTTTTACCGTAAGTCTTTTCAATCGCTTGTTTAATTTTGGCGATCGCTTCTTCTTCTGGCAAGACTCCAGCTAAGGCAAAGAAGCATACTTGCATAATTGTGTTAATTCTGCCACCCATGCCACTTTCACGGGCAACTTGATTGGCATTAATTACATATAACTTCAACTGCTTCTCAATAATTTGCTGCTGCACCTTAAGCGGTAAATTTTCCCAAACGCTATCTGCATCATAGGGACTATTAAGCAACAAAGTCGCTCCCACAGTAGCAGCTTTTAAAATATCTATGCGTTCCAGAAATCCCCAGTGATGACACCCAATAAAGTTAGCTTGGTCGATTAAGTAAGTTGAGCGAATTGGCTCTTTGCCGAAGCGCAAATGAGAAACGGTCATCGAGCCAGATTTCTTCGAGTCGTAGACAAAGTAGCCTTGGGCATAATTATCAGTTTCTTCACCAATAATTTTGATAGAGTTTTTGTTAGCGCCAACTGTACCATCTGAACCCAACCCATAGAACATTGCCCTGACAACGTTATTCGATTCCGTAGAAAATTTTGGGTCAAAGCTCAGAGAAGTGTAAGTAACGTCGTCATTAATACCAATAGTAAAATGATTTTTCGGTTGACTTTGGGCCAAGTTATCAAAAATGCCCTTAACCATCGCTGGCGTAAATTCTTTGGATGAAAGACCGTAGCGACCACCAACAACTTGAGGCAGACTGGCAGGGGGAAGATCCTCCCCTCTGCTCCCTGCTCCCTGCTCCCCTGCTTCTCCTCCCCATGCTTCATGAATAGCAGCCACCACATCTAAATACAATGGCTCACCGGCGCTACCTGGTTCTTTGGTGCGGTCGAGAACGGCGATCGCTTGTACACTACTAGGCAATACTGCAACAAATCTTTGGACATCAAAAGGTCGGTAAAGTCGCACTTTCACCACACCAACTTTTTCACCACGGGCGTTGAGATAATCTACTGTTTCATGGACGGTTTCACAGCCTGAACCCATGAGAACGATGATGCGCTCGGCATCGCTAGCACCATAATATTCAAAAATTTGGTAATGCCTGTCTGTGCGTTCTCCAAATCGATCCATTATTCGCTGGACAATTTCGGGACAGGCGTTGTAGTAAGAGTTAGCAGCTTCACGAGATTGGAAGTAGACATCGGGGTTTTGGGCAGTACCCCGCAATACTGGGCGGTCTGGGGTGAGGGCGCGGCGGCGATGGGCGAGTATGAGATGGTCGTCAATGAGCGATCGCAAATCGTCTTCTGAAAGCAGTTTGACTTTCTGCACTTCATGGGAAGTACGAAAACCGTCAAAGAAATGCATAAATGAGACTCGCGCCTCTAGGGTAGCAGCATGGGCGATGAGAGCAAAGTCTTGGCTTTCCTGCACTGAAGCAGAACACAATAGAGCAAAACCAGTAGCCCGAGCTGCCATCACGTCGCTATGGTCACCAAAAATTGATAAAGCATGAGTAGCCAGGGAGCGTGCAGCAACGTGAATTGTAGCGCTAGTTAATTCACCTGCAATTTTGTAGAGATTGGGTATCATCAACAATAATCCCTGAGATGCCGTGAAGGTAGTACTCAGGGAACCTGTTTGCAATGCTCCATGTACAGCAGCTGCGGCTCCTCCTTCGCTTTGCATCTGCACAACGCTAGGAATAGTTCCCCAAAGGTTAGGACGACCTTCTGCTGACCAAGCATCCGCCCATTCACCCATTGCTGAAGAGGGAGTGATCGGATAAATGGCGATCGCTTCATTTAATTTGTAAGCAACACGGGCAACAGCTTCATTCCCGTCAATAGTTGCAAAGGTTTTGTTCATAATTTGATTTTTGTCCCCGCCTCTAAACTGCATTATCGGAACACGTAAATAGAAAAAATAGAAATAGCCAAAGCTAGAAAGTTAAGGTATTAAATATATCTAACTTGAAAACTAAAGATTGCTTGGAAGGATTATTTATTAAAACAGCGAACAGTAGCAGCGGCAGTTATAAAAATTCGGTTTGATTGTCTCGACAATCGAGTACAAAACCAGAATATTATGATACTTATCTATTGCCTACTTCTACTCTAAAGTTAACTTTCGATAAATACAGGAAATATTAGTATCTCATTTACAATCTGGCATCTATTAATATGTATTAAGTATGTACTCACTCATGAAAATTTTGATTATGCAAGGCTTTTAAATAGTTCGTTCTTTTTTGTGGGGTATGGGGTCGGGTATTCTTGATGTTTCAGGTAGAAGAAGGCTAACCTTGATAAAACTGTAAATTATGAGAATGCAATGGAAATTTGCAACGAAAAATCGAGCAGCACTATGGTTCGTTATACCGATTTTGTTGACGATACCAGTTTCACTACTTGTAATTAATATTGTTCCTCTATTTTGCTGTCAAGCACCCTTGGTCAACTCGAAACACCAAACCTTCGATGCGATCGTTGTACTTGGCAACCCCGCAAATTCAGACGGCAGCATTGGTGAGATTGCACGGCAAAGAGTTCTCAAAGCTGTAGAACTCTTTCACGCTGGACGGGCAAAATATATTTTGTTTTCAGGTGCAGCCGTCTATAATCACTATGTTGAAGCTGATGTGATGGCAAATTTCGCCCACTCTCTAGGAGTTCCTAGAAGTGCTTTACTGACAGACACACAAGCAAGAAATACTTACCAGAATCTATTGAATGCAACCAAGATCGTGCTTAAAAATCACTGGTCTTCGGCTTTGATTGTTACGTCGCCATACCATGTCAGGCGGACTGCATTTATAGTGTCCCACTTTAGCATCGATTATCAAGTTGTTCCTTGCGAAGTACCAGTTGCAGCACGGATTAAGCAATTACTCATCGGTCAGTGGGAAAATTACTTATTGACTCGATTAGCATTTGATGGATATTCAAAATCCTATGGATTGACTCAAAAATATATGGATTAAGAACCTGAGTAGAATATGGGTTTCAACACTGTAAACAGGAACTAGGTTGGACAGATTACCGTTTTACTGATTTCCAACATATTAAGAGGTGGTGAGCCAGCGCGTTGCGGGGGTTCCCCCCGTTGTAGCGACTGGCGAACCCGAAGGGTGGGAGATTATTTTTTGTGTTAACACTGCGGTTTAGTTTAAATTCTCCAGTTTTCTTAGGCTTAAATCAATCTTGTCAACTTGAGACTAAGGCACAGGAAAATAGTGATGTTGATTTTTATAATCATCCGCAATAGAACTATGAATACGGATGTAAGAATACTTTAAATAATCTACGTCTCATTATCCAACCATTTTTACTATTTTGGTTAATTTATCCCTGGTTAAGTATTTTCCCTAATTCACATTTATTGCTTGGATTCAATCATTTAATTGCAGCCATGAATCAATTTAAACCCTGTTATGCTTCTGGATAATTTAGCTCCTAAACTACTTGCTTATCCCGGAAAGTGACACAAGCTGTTTACGGACGCGCTAGCTTCCGTTATGGATGGGAGAAACAAGTCAAATCCTCTTCCCTTCTGTCTCCTGCCTCCTGCCTCCTGCCTAATTTCTTGAAAGAGGGGTAAAGGAAGAAGTGGGCAACATTGTTAGGTAAACTCTGCGAAAGCCAGTCCCCAAGCTGAACTGTCCCCTTTTTTCGTATCCACTTGACAAATGTGCAATTCTCTTAACCTGTCACGGGTGGCCAAAATTTGAGTAATTCTCTGCAAGATGGTCTGCAAACCCTTGTCCTGTCTGGTTTTAATAATTTGTTACTTCCGATTCAAAAAAGCCGTTATTTACAACATAAAATCAAACCTTTTCGGGACATCTTGCAGGTTTTTGGTCATATCTCGGTTTTATAGCATAAATGTGCCCTAATGAATGCCTTTAGCAAAGGGTAGCTCATTCAACACTTGCAAGAACCTTAGCGATGAAGGCACTTGCTGTTCAAAGCGCCACAAATGGCGGCGCTCAACATAGTTTGACTAACATAAACTCTTAGAGAGAATTAAACTTAATGAAGAAGGATTGAACTGAATGAATAACAGCCCCATGAACAACAACCCTGCTACCCCTCCTGCACAATGTCCCTTCCGGGGAACCCGCATTGGCGGTGCGCTCGGCTCCAAGCCACAAGTCGATGATTGGTGGCCGAACCGACTTCAGGTCGAACTGCTTCACCAAAATTTGCCCCAAGCTAACCCACTGCGAGATTTCGATTACAAAGGAGCCTTCGCGAAGATTGACTTCGAACAGTTGAAGAGCGATATCAAAGCGCTGCTGACCGATTCAAAGGACTGGTGGCCCGCCGACTATGGGAATTATGGACCTCAAATGATTCGCATGGCGTGGCACGCCGCAGGCACCTACCGGATCGCAGACGGTCGGGGCGGAGCGAGTCAGGGTATGCAACGCTTTGCACCAATCAATTCGTGGTGGGATAATGGGAACACAGATAAATCACGACGGCTGCTCTGGCCCATCAAGCAGAAATATGGTGCGGCACTAAGCTGGGCTGATTTGATGAGTCTTACTGGCAACTGCGCGCTCGAAATCATGGGCTTTAAGACCTTTGGTTTTGGTGGCGGTCGCATTGATGCCTGGGAGGCAGATCGCGCGACATACTGGGGGCCGGAGTTCTGGAACGGCGATCCGGTTGACAATATCAAGGAACACCCTGGTCATCCTGACGAGATGGTCACTCGCACGATTCGGTGGGTTGGGAAGCCGAACGAGGAATACTACGATCTTGAGAACCCGCTAGCAGCTTCGCACCAGGCGTTAATTTACGTCAATCCAGAAGGTCCAAACGGCGAAGGCGACCCTTATGGCTCAGCGCGAGACATTCGCGAGACGTTTGGGCGTATGGGCATGAATGACGAAGAAACTGTCGCGCTGATTGCAGGTGGTCATGCCTTTGGCAAAAGTCACGGCATGGTCTCGCCCGACAAGATCGGTCCAGCGCCGGAAGCCGCGCCGATTCAGGCTATGGGCTTGGGGTGGCAGAACCCTGAAGGCACTGGGTTTGCCGAATATACGATGACGAACGGGATCGAAGGATCGTGGACTCCAAACCCAATCCAGTGGGACAACAGTTACCTAACCAATCTTTTTAAGTACGACTGGGAACAGACAAAGAGTCCAACAGATGCCATTCAGTGGAAGCCGAGCAATCCTGATGCGCCAAAGACACCAGATGCCCATCAACAGGGCGTTGAGCACCCGTTAATGATGATGACTTCGGACATTGCCTTGAAGGTCGATCCGGTCTATCAGGAGATTTGTCAGCGCTACTTGGGTGACTTCGATTACTTCAGCGATGCGTTCGCGCGCGCCTGGTATAAGCTGATCCATCGAGACATGGGGCCGAAAACGCGCTATCTTGGTCCGGAAATCCCAGAGGAAGATCTGATCTGGCAAGATCCAATTCCGGCACTCGATCATGATGTCGTGGATGCCGCTGATATCAAGTCTCTCAAGGATCAGATTTTAGCGAGTGGACTCTCGGTTTCGGCGCTCGTGTCAGCCGCTTGGGCCGCGGCATCGAGTCACCGCCATTCTGACAAGCGCGGCGGTGCAAATGGGGGGCGCGTTCGCCTCAATCCCCAGAAGGACTGGGAAATGAACCGCCCACAGGAGCTCGGCAAGGTCTTATCGACCCTTGAGCAAATTCAGGCAGACTTTGACAGCGCTCAGTCGGGCAACAAAAAAATCTCGATCGCAGATCTGATCGTCCTCGGTGGCTGTGCTGCGGTCGAAAAAGCCGCGCAAGACGCTGGGGTTTCTGTTGCCGTCCCGTTTACGCCAGGTCGGATGGATACAACTCAGGAACTGACAGATGTTGAAATGTTTAATTGGTTGAAGCCAGTTTCGGACGGTTTCAGAAATTATCACAATGAGGCGGTCGGCTATAAAGTGAAGCCGGAGCGGATCTTTCTGGATCGGGCGCAGCTCCTGACGCTGACTGCGCCTGAGTGGACGGTTCTGGTCGGCGGACTTCGCGCGCTAGATCAGAATTGGGACTATTCAAAGCACGGTAACTTCACTGACCGACCGGGTGTCTTGACCAATGACTTTTTCCGTGTCCTGACAAGTATGGACTACGAGTGGAAGCCTGCTGACCATCGCGAGATGTTTTTTGATATCTGCGATCGCGAAACCGGTGCAGCGAAGTTCACCGCAACCCGCTGCGATCTCATCTTCGGCTCGAACGCGGAACTTCGTCAAATTGCTGAAGTCTATGGTGCTGATGACGGTCACGAGCGGATGGTCAAGGACTTCGTCGCAGCCTGGAACAAGGTAATGATGCTCGATCGCTTCGACGTTCCCGCTGAACAGACCCACTAAAGTGTTGAGTGCTCAAGACGCCCGAACTCCACGCGTGTATCGCTGCGCTTATACAGCAGTTTTCAATTGAGTAGATTACAAATCTAGTAAACTTAAAGATGCAGTAAAAATCTTGCTCGTGAATGCCTGCCCCCTACTCTCAGGATATACGCCAACGTGTGGTTGATGCTTATAAAGCAAAGCTTGGGTCTCAACGACAACTAGCTGAACGCTTTCAAGGAGTGCTTATCGTTCGTTCAACGCTTGATACGTAGTTATCAAAAGACGGAAGAAGTGAACGCTAAGCCTCATGGAGGTGGAGCGTTAGCGTAGCGTCTCGTAGAGAAGGCATCGCTAAAATAAAAATTGACAACTTGCCTGCTGTACAGCAATTAGTAGATCAGCAACCGGATGCCATACTATCAGAATTATGTGAGCGTTTAGCCGAACGCAGTGGTATTAACATAAGTATATCAATCATGCACCGTGCAGTTCAACGGTTAGAATTGACCAATAAAAAAACTTTGTATGCAAGTGAGCAAGACAGTCCACGAATCAAACAGATGCGTTATACAGCAATTTTCAGGTAATTAAACCACATACTCCGATAGAGTGAAGAGATAGCGTTGTTTAAATAAATGCCAATCTAGCTTTCAGCCATAGGTAGAATAATTTATACTTAAGTCGATAGCGATCGCAATTAGATAAATTATACAATCGACCCAAATACTATTTTTTGAAACTCAGTGATAGATGGGGGAAGGGTGAGATGAGCGATCGCAAAATTGGACATCAAAAAAAAGCAGCTACATCCACTTCTACGAATCCCTCGCTTGTTTTTTCAAGTATTCCTACATTGGCGAATCCAATACGCGGTTTCGGTTCACAAATAAATACTGCCTCATCCTCTGAAGTTAATCAGGTAGTAACCGACTCGCAAGATACACAATCTGCCGAGCAACAATTATTACAACTAGAAACCATTAAGCAACAGCCCCTTAGTCACGACATTAGTCGCATATTGTTGCATCGTCCCCAAGCAAAACTGACGGTTGGAGAACCAAAAGACCAGTACGAACACCAAGCACAGCAGGTAGCTAATCAAATCATCTCGATGCCTGATACTACTGTGCAACAAAAGCAACAGATCGGCATTCATCCCACTTCACAACCGATAATCCAACGATTTGGCTCACTAGAGCATAAATCATTAGGTGATAAAGGGTCTGGTGGGCAAACCTATGACTTTCAGGGAGGAGAACTTACCACAGGGACAGAAATTCAGCCACCGCTACAAATTCCCTTTCGCCTCACTCATGGCGATATCACCATGTTGAGCGGCGACTACTTCGATCCTCGTGATACTCGTTTGAATGAGCAAGGTGTTGAGGAACCCGTTCCTGACTCGCTGTTTCGTCTCGCAGCAACCCCATCGCCCGATCCGGGTAAAACTCCCGGCACACAAGATGAAATCATCTATGCCATCAAAACCATCAATCCCCAAGATCCTAGATTTGCTCAAATCCCTACACCCGAACAGCCACAGGGGGGAATCTGGGCACAACTGGAGTTTTCTAAGGCTGTAACTGAAGCCGTTGATAACCGTTATCTGCGGTTAGCAGCGAACAATAGCGAACATTTCGCTGCCCCTCATGGTAAGGCAGGCCCGGGCAGAGGAAATAGATCCTCTGCGGGTGGTTCCTATCAAGCTTTACATGAAGACGCAATTTTACGGGCATTCTTTGCTGGACAATCGGGGCAAGACATTAGTGAAGGAATGGCGCGTGAAGCTGCTGCCCACCACTTTTTGACAGACCACTTTGCAGCCGGACATTTACGTACACCCAGAGCTGACATTCGGCAGTATTGGCGACAAAAATATCCCCTATTCTTTAACAACATGAAGCGGAAGATTGCCCTTGATGTGGCACGCTACATCAATGACAATACTACAAATGGCGCGACAATTTTCGGAACTGTTTCAGCTATTTACGACACGATTATTGCCCAAGTACAAGAAAAAACTGCCAATATGCCAGAATTGGGATTTGACGATTTGGTGGCTTTAGTTGCCCATGATTTTGATAACGAACAAGGATTGTGGGTGGTGAATGACTTGGGCGATCGCTGGAAAACTTTCGGTGATAGTAACCTGAACAAGGTAGATTCTAATAATCAAACAGCTAAAATGGCAGAATTAGCTGTCAAACTCGGTTGTAAAGATATCGAGAATGCCCACGCTTTCGGAAGTGGAAATCCAGGCCCCTACTCATCGGAGTGGATTTTGGATTCCGTGAAGGCACAAGCTGGCAGTCCTGCCGTTCCTAGTACTAAGTATGCGCCGGAACAAGTTCTGCCACGTCTCGATGCAGACGCCGATAACGGAACTCAGAACTGGCAAGCAGATTCCCTAGATGCACTGTGGACTGTAAAAATTCGCTCGGATATGGATCCAACCTATGGACAAGCGATTACAGAGAGTGTTAAATCAGGTGAAATCAAGGGTAAGTTAGATGGGATGGCTGCTCAGTTCCCAGAAAATCAAAAAGTCGCAGATGGCTGGCTGGGAACGGTTCATCCCCAAGCAGCATTTACTCATGGATTCCTGGAACCACTGGTCGCTAATCCTCTAGTTGGATTGCGGAGCATTATTGACTTTAATCCATCCGAAGGGCAGGCAGGATTCAATGAAGATGATGCTGTAATGGAAGAAAGTACCGACGATTTGCCCCATCTGACCTTGAATCAACGTGCCGATCGCGTGCGCGCTTTGATTGGAGGTTGGACTGGAGAAGATGAAGGAGAACGGGTGATTGAAATCTTCCGCACAGCTCCAGTGGGCGATCGCGCTCAACTTTATCGCCTTGTAGAAGGTCATGCTTGGAGTGGCGATTGGATTGAAGGAGTCTTTACAACCGATGATGATATCGTTGATGCATTGTATCGTAGCCAATTAAATCGCTTACGGAAAATTATCAATGGAGAAAATTGATACTTTAGCTTGGCGCTAAACATTGATTATAAGTTGATGGACATAAATAAATATAATATGTTCTGTGATTGCTTCGCTTCGCTCGCAATCACATCTTAGATTTAATCATGTCTATCTACTTAGTTGATAGGATGATTCTACTAATACCAATTTGAAAAAAGAATGCGACAGATACATACGGACATACCTTTGTTCTGTCTGGCTTTCTTAATGCATGAATTTTGAATTTTGAATTGGTATAACTTTATATTCACCACTGCCCGGAATTATCTTCCTGTTGCAAACCGATTAATTGTCGCCGCTTCCAAGCATAATGAAGAATATTAACTCCGAGTTCTTGAGCTATCCGAATCGTTAATCGGGGTAAATTCAAATCTCTATCCAGTCCCCAGGCAGTTGCTAAATCCCCAATTACTAAAATAATTCCTCCACCGATTAACAGTTTGATTTGTTGTTGATTAACCATTGGTAAGGCAGCAAACAAAAAAGGTTTTGTTCTTAAAGGATGACTACGTTGTAATTCTTCTAAAGGTCTTAAAGGACTCTCTAACTGTTGTGCTAATGCTTGAATACTTTCAATCAAAGGGTTAGCATTTACTGGTGCATCAACTAAAAGCACACCACCTAAATTTAAGTAATTTTTCAGTGATTCAAATTCCAGACTATTTAAAGATATAGCCTGTCCACCTGTGAGATAAAGTAGGTCAAAGTCTAGAATATTTTCCGATAAAGAAACCTGACCTGGTTCATCAGCTCCTCGCAAACTGGGATATAAGGGTTCTACTGCTTGTAATAAGTAGGAAAGGCTGAAAAAATTACGCGCACATTCTGGGTCACTATGATTGGCCTGCGCCATACATACAAGTGCTTGGGGACGCATTTGTGCTTGACGGCGATAACGCAAATCAATGTTGTTATATCCAGGAAAAAAAGCATCCGCAGGTTGAATAATATCAGTATGTCCTGGTTGCAGCAGGATTCGACATATTTCGATTTCTGAGGTGACTGGCGTGGAGTTTCTTTGGTCGATTCTATAAGTTTCTTGAACAATATCTCTTTGCTGTGTACGCCGCAATTCATCAGGGTCTACATAGCTAACTACTAAGTAGATTGTGATTGGTTCTGAGGTTGCTACTTCTATATCAATGGGAAAGTCATAGGAGATTGGTACAACAATTAAATTACCTGCTAAATCAATGGCTATACCAGGTTGAATTTGTACCCAACGTCCATCTCGATATCTGGCTTCTACTTGGCTTGGTGCAGGAATGTCTCGCACGCCTAAACCGCAGACAATTCCTGGTTGATTTAAACTTTGATATTGGGCGTTTTGCCGTAGACGATGGTAATTGTGGGCTGTCCGCCAGCGTTCAGCATTAATTAGTAATCCATCTGCGGCTTGCAGGCGTTCTAAGGATTTAATTGGTGGGGGTGGGAAAGGGTGAGACATAAGTAATTCAAAATTCAAAATTCAAAAAAGCTAATACAGAAACAAAGATAGAAAGAGAAGATTAAGATTTTATTGGCTAAGTTTTTAATTAGCAGGATTTTCAATAGTTAGTTCGTAGGTGCAGAAAGCTGGTTTTTCTTGTTCGATGATTCTTTGAATAAGTTGTTCGTTGATGATGCCACTAGAAATATTGGAACGCAAACGGACTATAAAATGATATGGTTGTCCACCTGCTAAAACTGCATTTCCGAGTTGTGCTTCTCCAATAATGAAACTTGGGCCAAAAGGTTCAGTGATACTAATATGTTTATCTGCTTCATTAGATAAATGTTCGTCTAATGGTAAACCTGTATAAAGATGTAAGTAGAGACGCAATCCTTTACGAGTTCCCCGCCAGCGATAAAGTTCTACTGCACGGCGAATTAAACGCCGCTGTTGCTGGAGATTCCAGACGGAATCTACTTGCCAAGCAACCCAATGAGCCATAAAGGGTAGTAATGCTTGCGGTGTTGTCAGGGGGTCGAGGTTTGCCCACATGACGTTATAACTATCAATTATTGGTTGAAAAGCTTGCTCAAATATTTTCATGAAGCGACCAATAAAGTCTACTTCACGATACAAAATTGGCAAGAATTCCATGTAGGCGGTATAGGGACGGATGTATAAATCAAAATATTCGCTTCTGTGGATTTGTTCGTTGTCTGTGCCTGAATCAATATGTAGAGTAACTAAGCTGCGAAAATTAAGAGTTAGTTTGTCTTGTGTACCTGAGTTTATGGCTTCTTGGTCTTCAAAAAATGTCTCAGGAATAGAAAAGTATAGAACTGCATCCATTTGTCCGCGAGGTGGTATCTCACTACCTTCTGTGCCAATTTGACACCATTGAGTGGGAAAGTTTCCCTCAACGCTGAAGTTTACCTGTAAAGGACGCGCTTCTAAGTTTTGCACTTGCACAACCATCTGGCTTGGGTGTCCAGGATGCAAGAGTAAACTACGTCCTGCTACATCCATGTTTTCAGCATTGGCGAAGGCTAAACCTGCTACAGGTAAAGCTTCAGGAATTTGCATTGGCGTTAATTGAATGCGGACAGCCGGACTAGAGCGACTTTGAACCATAAAATTGGGGTGATGGGGAGAATAAGCAATGACTATTGTACAGAGGCGATTAATCGCGTCTCTACTAATGACTAATCAGCGATTAATAATCTGGATGTCGTGATTTGAACGCAGATTTGTATCAGCCCAAGAACATATTAAGCCTTCTGGGCCTGGGTCTATTAATTGTTCTGGTGATGATTGTCGTCGCCAATTTTCTCCTTGTTTGCGGATGGGAAATAGCAGGACGGGGCCTAAATGACGCACGCCTGGGGTTTGTTGCAGTAAGGCGACAATATCGGATGTATAAACTGGTCGCCCAAACGGCCAACCTTGGCCGTCAAGTCCTCCGGTTAAGGGATTTAAATATTTATACAGCAGTACTCTTAAATTCCGGCGAATTTCTTCTCTAGCATAAGGATTATCGTAGGCGGGTTCTAAGGCAATTTCTGTTTGTACAGAAACACCTACGTAATTTGGTTCTTGTAGTTCTATTTGTACTCCTAATAAACGTCTTTCATCTAAATAACTTAAGATTTGGTCTTGGAGTGCATGACTTAGACCAAATTCTTCTGGTGTCATCCCGTTGCCTTGAGCGATCGCATCTGTGTTTGCAAAGGGAACTACCACTAAAGTAACTATACCTGCTTGTCTTTGAGAATTTGCTGGCAAACACCGGACGCGAGCGATCGCTCCTCTGCCTGCTTGTTGGGCTAAAACTTCAAAATCTTCGGCGGTGACGGCGCGATCGCGGGTACGTAGGATTCGTGGTGCTTTGATTACAGCTTGTTCTAGCGATTCGGCATCGGCACCATTAATTGCTGGTATGCGATTAATCACAGTGGCAATATATGGATATGCAGACTTCAAAAACTGAATTGCTCCAGCTTGGACATTGCCTTCTCTGCCACCACCTGTACGATATGCCACCATTCTAATCTCTGCCCCACGGGGAGGAATCGCCCCATACTGGTGCTGAGATTGGCTGTTTTCTAAAGTACTGACTTGTACAGATGTATCATCGAGTGATGGTTGCTGAATGCGCGATCGCACTTGGGTTTGCTGTTTGATTTGATTGGGTTCCCGAATCAAGGGGCCAAATTGCACTTCACCCGTGAGGGAATCGACGGTGTAATGAAGGTGATGCGCTGCAGAATCAGCAAAATCTCTTACCTCAGTCCACTTCTGAGGCAAACCATTAGCCGGAGTCACTAAAATATACTCGTTTTCTCTGCGCTCTAAAATTGGTGAGGTTTGCAGTTGGAAACTCTGACCAGGTGTACCATCACTAATTCCCAAGCGCTCATCTAGAATCAGCGTACTGTGACTAGCCCTGACTGTACCGCCAATTGATTGCACTGCTAAGCCAGTAATTCGTGGTGGACGGTTGTAACCAGATTGATTGCTTTGGGTGATGGCAAAGCTACAGCGCAGCCAGCGACCCCGGTAAGAGGTAAAGTTAGTTACAGGCCAAATTTGAGGCAGATGCAAAAGTATTTCTGCACCTTGCTCCGGATTTCCACCTTGTTGCGCCATTTCGTAAAAACTGAAGCCGCGAGTTTTATCATCTGATTCTTGTAATAAAACTGGTTGCCAATTTTCTCCATCCCAAGCTTCCCATTTGCGGGGTGGTTGATTGGGGTTAATCCCCGCAGGCGTAGCCGCAGCTCCTTGGAAAATAATTTCTAAGACATTAGCATCTAAAGAATCCTCAGAATTAATTACTAAATAAAAGCAATTACCAGGCTGGGGTTCTTCTTCAAAAATTGACTGTTCGTTACCTGTCCAGAAACCGTTGAATTCACGAGTCCAGGAAGTTGTGACTCTTTCTCGCAGAGATTGGGGAATATCTTCGGTGGTTTGGGCGGTTAAAAAGTGCTGTATTCGGGGTTTGCCGATAATTAACGGCGAATCCGTACTAAAAGTAATAGAATCTGTTGTTTCAGTTTGAATAGTTGCAGCTTCTAATCCTGCTGGAATAGTATAAGCTTCCGGCAGAGCAGCGGTTAAATAAAAAGTTAATTCTGTGTGTGCTGGGGCGGGAGGCTGGAGACGAATACCGAGTAATTCTAGAAAAGCTACATAATTTTTTCGGGGTACTTGGTTAAATCTGAGCAACATTTGGTCAGTCAACCAAGCAAATAACTCAATGAGCGTAATTCCTGGGTCACTAAGATTGTGGTCTGTCCATTCCGGACAGTAGCGGGGAATACGCATTATACATTCGTCTACCAAGTCATCGAAAGCGCGATCGTCTAGGTTAGAAGAAGGTAATTTTGGTAAAAAGTCAAAGTTCACGATTCCTCCCCAGCTGAAACCAAATAAAAAGGATAAACAAAGCTGTAAATATCAGGGCCTTCTTTGAGTCGATAATTAATAGTGATATCTACTCTGCCGCGCACAGGGTCAGGATCGGTGAGAACTTCATCAATAAAAATGCGTGGTTCCCAAACTTCTAAAGCTTCTAAAACATAAATCCGAATTCGCAGCAGAGTATCGGTATTTAAAGGTGCAAACGCCAGTTCTGACAAGCGCGAACCAAAAGTAGGTCGATAAACCCGCTCACCTACTCCGGTGCGGAGGATAATCCAAATAGATTCTTTGACTTTTTGTTCTTCACGGCTAAGCTGTATCCCACCTTGCACGCTCAAGCGCAGAGGATAAGCCCAACCTGTTCCCAAATAGGCTCGTTCACGACCATAAACCATATCTGGCACTTAGACAGCTGTGACAATGTATATCTTCAAAGATATCGGCACAAAGGGGTAAAGCCTATTCGCCAAAGGTCGAACCCTCCTGGTAATTCAAAATTTAAAATTCAAAATTGCCTTGTTCCCAGCCAGAGGCTAGAAACGAGGTTTAAGCTAAATAATCGTGAATTGCGGCTGATTTAGTGCCTGCTTAATCAGCCGCCAATAAGAACAGTGGGATTACCTTTGATAATTTTATTTGGTGGCCCTAATGCTTCTAAAATAGTATCGCCCATCCGACAGGCAGGGAGATTGTTAATCAGCACTGTCTGACTACCGTCAATCACAACCCCAGGCCCGTGAGGAGGTACAGGTAAAGGTGTAGCGCAATTATGAATATCAGCACCAGCAGCAGCAGTAGCGATCGCACTTCCCATAGTAGTTGATGCTGTTGCCTTTGTAGTTTGTTCAGCAGCAGCAGCAGCAGGTGCCCCTGGTGTACCAGCAGCCGCGACGGTAGCAGCCTCAGCCGCTTTGATAGCTGCATCAGAAGATGTTTTGGCAGACTGCAAACCTGGTACTGCGGCAGCAAGTACGCCCCGCCACGCAGGTAAAGACCCAATCAATACATTGCGACTACCCGGCCCTCCTGTTAAGACTGGGGGTAAGGGATGCGCCACATTGTCAGTAATTCTTGCTGCTGGTCTACCCATCACAACCTCCTATTATGTTTGTTATGAATTACGAACTACGTTAGCGAGTCCACGTACTCTTACAGAGAAGCAAGCTACGCTTTTAGCCTCTGGTTAAGAGCGTCAGCCCCTGCTCTTAAGTCTAAACTCCAGTACAAATTAATTAAGGCGAATTAATGCACCTTTGACCGTAATTGTACCAGTAGCTGAAATATCAATATTACCAGCAGCATCTAATGACATATTACCTGTTGATTTGACTGAAACAGATCTACCCAAGTCGTCCATTTTGATTCTATGACCGCCTCTGGTTTCAATTTCTATACACTTCTGACTATCATTGAGATATATTTTGTGACCAGCTTGAGTTTCTATACGAATACCTGTTTTACTGGTGGCTTTATCTTCTTCGATAAACTGTAGAGTATGCCCAACACGAGTTTTAATCGTGCGTAATCTTACACCACGTCCACCAACTGAATCATTTACTTTTTCTGGTGGTGCGTCTTTGCCATTCCATACGCCGCCAATGACGTAAGGACGATGGATATCGCCATGCTCAAAACCTACTAATACTTCATCGTTTATTTCTGGTAAACAGTCGAAACCTCTGTTTGACCCTGCTCCCACAGCTACAACTCTCGCCCAGTCACTTGTATCTTCTTCTGTGAGAGTAGGAAACTTGACTTTCACTCTCCCCCATTTCTGTGGGTCTTGATTATCAGTTACAATTCCTACTAATAAAGTCTCAGATGGCTGTAAATGTTTTTTTGCGGATAGAGTTGTGAATAAGTTAGCAGCACGCAACCCGCGCACACCGAACTCGGTTTCATAAACCCGCCCATTGTAAAAGTGACGTGTTTCGGTGACATAATACTGACCATTATAGCGATCGCCCATACCATCAAGACGAATCACTCCTCTGGGTCGAATTTCTGGATTTCCCACTGCTTTTGCATCTGCATAAACAAATTCTCCTCCCAGTTCATCACACAAAGCCTGAGCCATTTTGTCTGCTTGTTTTTTGTTAGCAACAGGTTTATCTACAACAATCATTTTGGGAGTTTGCAGATTGCGAAATGCTTTACTGGTACTACTTCCTAGCTTATTACCTGTCTGGGTCATTTGCTTCTCTTTGGTGGCTGTTGAGGTAATCAATCTTTTTTGGGTATAGTCCCAGCCACGTACTTCCACAGATGTCACCTGTTCAGCACTAGTGACACGAGTACTAAATTTACTAATATCAACTAGCCATTTCAATACTAAAGATGTCTGACTTTCTGGTTTGCAAAAATTTATTTTGTCATCTGTAATAAATAAATCAAAACCAATACGGGCGGCTCTTTCTTGCAAGAACTCCATATTAGTTTGATTTTCTTGAAATACATACTTATGAACTTCGCCACTTTCATCTATTTTGCCAATTTTTATCCCTGTTTCTTGAGCGATTTTTTTGACTATTTTGCTATCAGTTGTATTTAAAAAAGAACGATTATAGCGACCTCTGTGAAGGCGATGCGATATATCATAACCACGAACAATTATATTAGCTTCCGATTTCTCATTGAAGTGAACTTCCATCCCGGTAATTTCCCCTTCAATCAAAATTTTCCTTTTCTCCTCTTTAAAATTTTGATTTTGAGTAGTACCCGATTTAAAACCTAAGGTTACTTTATTACCAATTTTAAAAAACTTTTCGTGTCGCCAAGGTTGGTTTTGTGGACGTTCAGATGTGGGAAGATAGCTATTATGTATTACCAGCGTAAATATTGCTGGTAAATGCATACTTTCTTCTACAGTAATTTGTAGCAAATCTTTCATTAGTTCAGGAGAAGCAGCCTTTCCTTCTATTTCAAATATAGGTTCGCTTAGATAAAGATTTACGTCAGGCATAAACTATCGGTTAATAATATTAAATGAAAAACTTTAGAGGGATAAATTCAGTATTTAGGAGTTATTTTCGCCTACTTTTTCTACTCATTAATTTTTTGCCACCTTTGGATCTGCTTTCCGGTCTTTGCCTTTAGATTTAGATTCTTTTCCCCCAGGAAGATTATTTTTATCTACTTCTTGCAAGTCTATATCTACCATTGCCCTAACTGGTGTGCCATCAGTGAGAAACATATTTAGTGTGTAAGTTAACTTTGTGATTACACAATAAAAGTACACAGTTCCCCATGTTAATATGTAAACAGGTGGACGTTTGTCAGCTGCTCCTTTAATTGTTTCTACGCCTTTCTTGATTTTGTCTACATACTTTGTCATTACCGATTCTTTAGTTTCATAAGTATCAAATAATAACTGTTTCAGGCTAAACGTGTAAGGTTTCACGCCAGAAAAGTTAACCTTTGGCAGCAGTTCTGTACCTCTATTTCCATCATTACTTTTCCACTCAACAGTTCGACTAAAACTAATTTCTGTGGGATTAAACATCAACTCAAAATCTGGTGCTTCACCGTTATAAGCTACAAGTTTGGCTTTCTCAAGTTGGGGTTGACGCTTCTGAGTAACAATAATTGCTGGAGTTGCCATTTGAATATTTCTCCTAAATTGGCTTAATGAGATTTACCAAGGTAAACGACCTGAGAAACCGCCATGACGTTCTCGTTCAATTTCCAAACGTTGGCGTAATCTACTATAAATTTCTCTGGCTAAAGCTTCCAAATTTGCTGTATCATCTTTATTATTTACTTCTTCATTAGGAGCAGAGCTTTCTATCGTTTCAGTTATCGGTTGTGTGTTTACAGATGCGGGTGCAGTGACTTCTCCACCATCAGCAAAGCCTCTAGGTGCAGAAACGTATTTAGGAACTTGTGAATATTCTGATGTAAAAACACTAGAAAAATCAGAATTTTGACTATTAGATTCCCCACTGCTAAAGAAGCTGGAAAATTCATCATTATCACTATTGAATAATTGTTCTACATTTGACCATTGAGAAGGTGTGTCTGACCATTGAGAAGGTGTATTAGTAGTAGAATTTGCTTTTCTAAAAATCAGTGAAGGCGATGAGTATTGAGGTGAAGTTTCACCCACATCAGTCTTTTTGTTTTCAACAGTACTAAGTTGAGGAGAATTGAGTACCGAAAGTTTCTTTCCAGTATTTAACCCCAAGGAAGCAGGAATTAAAGAATTAGATTCTTCAGGTGATTGCTGATCGAGGTTTTTTAGCTGTAAGGAAGTATCCGGAAAAGAATCGACTTTAGTCGAATTCTCTAGTGAAGTTTTTTGTTCTGGTTCTTTAAGATTGGGTATCTGTAAACTTGGAAGAATAATATCGTCCGGTGTACCACCAGTGTTGATGTGGTGTAGTAGAGGTAGATTTTTCTGTGCATCCCTGGTATTAATCACAAACTCGCCAGGTGTCAGCATTGCAGGTATTGTATCTGAGGGTGCAATGTACTGATTATTTTGATGATGCGAGTCTCTTACCTGACCACCAGTAGCATAACCTTTAGGTGCTGCTAAATTTTTAATAGTAGTATTTTGTTCAACTTGAGGAGGTGTGCTTAGCTGATTTTGGGAAAAAGTTGATTTTTCTGAGATATCTTGATTATCTGAGGTATCAACAAAGGTTAAAATTTCAGAGTTTTCAGAATTAGCGATCGCTCCTAATAATTCTGATTCTACTATTTGTTTATTTTCAACTATTTTTCGGAAAATACTCGATGTTTCCACAATTGATGACACATCGTTAATTTTTGGTGGTTCACCAATCTCAGGCGATACATCGTTAACTTGTGCTGTTTGCACAATCTCCTGACTTATTACAGAATCTGGAAACCCTGTGTCCAAATCTCTTTCTTCATCAAACAGAGGCTTTGAATTTTCCTGATTCGAGTTGATAAAAGTTTTTTCACTTTGATGTTTTGTTTGCAGAGGGTTAGCTAGAGGTAGAGATGGCGGTTGAGAGGTTAGGTTTGGTGTTTTTTCTACATCAGGTGAAAAGTCAGAAATAATTTCAGGCGATGTAGCGTTAACTGCTGGTGGTTCACTAATCTCAGGAAATATATTGCTAATTTTTGCTGTTTGCACAACCTCTTGACTTGTCACAGAATTTGTAAAACCTGTCTCTAAATCTATTTGGTTGTAGGAGAGAGGCTTTAAATTTTCCTGATTCGAGGTGACAAAAGTTTTTTCATTTTCCTGTTTTATTTGCAGAGGATTAACCAGAGGTAGAGATGTCGCTTGAGGGGTTAGGTTTGGTGTTTTTTCAACTTCAGGTGAAAAGTCAGAAATAATTTCAGACGATGTAGCGTTAACTGTTGGTGGTTCGCTAATCTCAGGGAATACATTGCTAACTTTTGCTGTTTGGACAATCTCCTGACTTGTTACAGAATTTGGAAAACCTGTCTCTAAATCTATTTGGTTGTAGGAGAGAGGCATTGAATTTTCCTGATTCGAGGTAACAAAAGTTTTCTCATTTTCCTGTTTTGTTTGCAGAGGATTAACCAGAGGTAGAGATGGTGCTTGAGAGATTAGATTTGGTGTTTTTTCCACTTCAGGCGAAAAGTCAGGAACTATCTTAGAAGATACGTTACTAATTTTTGGTGCTTCAACAATCTCAGGAAAAATATTGCTGACTTTTGGTGCCTCAACAATCTCAGGTAGTGCTAAGATAGGCTGATTTTTTATAGATTCACTGATAGTATTCTCAAGATTATTGTCAGGTTGGAGTGAAATTACATTTGCTGGAATATCTGAGATATTACCCGGCACAGCAGACTGAAACTCTGAAGTTACTAATTGTTCGTTTTCATTATGTTTTAGAAAATTACTTTTTATCTCTTCAATCTTGTTCGAGTTAGGTGTTAACTGAATAGGTGCAGAGGCTAGAGAATCACTCGTAACACTAGAATCAATTTCTTGTTTGACTGTAATTGGATTTTTCGTAAGTGAAGGTTGAGAATTAGGTAAAGTATATGGTATATTCGATTCTACTGATTGTTGAGAGTTTACTAAAGGAGCGAGTAAAGTAGGTACTTCATTTATACTAGGGAAATTAACTACTGATGGTATAGATACATTTCCTAAAGAATTCTCGGTAACAAAATCATTTGTAGTACTTTCTGATATAAAATCTGGCTCAATGGCTGTAATTGCTTCAAGATTATTACTTCTTATATTTAGTAACTCTTCTTGCTGAGACTGAGAACTTGAGATTGGTGATACTTCTTGTTTTTGAATGAAATTATTCAGAGGAGTACTACTTTGATTATTAGCAGTAACTTGAGATATTTCAACATCTTGTTGTGAAGGTACTACACTAATCGGAATATCTGAAATTTCAAATGTTTGTGAGGCTTCAGTATCTAATTGTTGATTTTTGAACTTCTTAGAAAGAGTATAATTTTCTTGTACATTAGTAAGCGAAGAAAATTCTCTAGGTGAATTTTCTGCTAATTCAGTTGTGTTTTCGTCTAATCTAGTTTTTTGTGGAAATGGCGAAATACTTTCTGGAACAGATGGCTCTGTAGTAGGTAAAGTAAATGGTAACTCAGAAATTTCTTGTAGTTCTTCGTTGCCAATTTTCCTAAACAAACTTGGTTGTTCTTCAGCATCAGACCAAGTAGATGTCGTTATGCTAGGCGTAATACTATTTGGAGAATCATTATCATCTGTAGTATCATCTAAACCAGATAAACCGAAATTATGTTTTAATATGGGTACTTCTGAATTAATCTCAGCAGAGAGAGTTTCCTTTTTTGCTATGAAGATATCTTCGTGAGGATTATTGAGAATATTACTTGCTTCAGCAGCTTGTAGAACATTCTTAGCTGGAGAGGATTTAACTGATTTTTTATTTCTTGATTGTGTCTTAGCTTTTGGTTTTTGTTGAGATTTATTAGTTTTTTTAGAATTAGATTTAGTTTTAGTTTGAACATTTACTTTTTTTGAACTATCATTATTTTCATGATTTTCAATGAGATTTGGTATTATTACCGAAGTATTACTTTTTACTAATTCATTATTAGGAAAATTATTTTCTTCTGAATTGATTGATTCTAAAGGATTAAAGTCAATAAATGGCAACTCACCATTGGTATCTTGATTATTCCAACTATCCCATCCAATTAACGGTTTTATCGATGGTTCTTGCTCGCGAGACAAGAAAAATTGAGAAGATGTGACTAATGGCGATTTTGTTTGTATAGGACTGATAATGTTACTTTTTGAATGCAGTAAATTTGACTCTTTTGTTAATCCTAATCTGTGAGTATTAGCTAAAGATGAGCTTATCCCAAGTGGATGAATATTTCCTAATGGATTTTGAATTATTTGCATAGTTGTACTTGAAAAAGAATCAATTAACTAGAAGCGAAATATCCTGTTTTTGCATTCCGATCTACAGAATTGCCTCCTCCTGTAGTTCTGGCAACTTTTAAACCTTCATAAGCTAAAGTTAATTCTTCAATAGCAACTGCCTTACCATCTGCTTGGAGTGTAGGTGTTTTCCAAGTTACTGGAATAGCACCAATCAAAGTCCAACTCATCATCGTTTCACCAGATTGATTGAAAATCAGAATATTTACATTGCGTCGAGATGTTTTCTTTTGTTCGTCAAAAACTGCATTAATCCAATTCCAAAAACCTGGATGGTCGGTAACTCCGCGTTTAAGAGTTACATCTGCAAATTCTGTATGTCCTAAATAAATTCTTTGCTGGTCGTTGACACCACCTTCTTGAAAAACATTTTTCTTAATTTGAACGCTTAATCCCGTACATTCATTGAAAGATGCAGCAATAGAACTATCTATTTCTACATAAAAACGATTACTAGTAACATAATTTAATTCGTGAGTTACTTTGCCGTTATTACCATTTCCAGCCATCACAACCACCTATGAGAACTATAATCACCTGTTCTTTCCCGCTGCGATCGCAAATCTTCTTGCAAAATTTTATACACCTGCTCTGTGAGTTCGTTCAGCAGTAGTGAATCGTTGAGGTATTTACTTGCAGTTTGAGCAATGCTGGCATCAGAAGTCATTGCAAGTCCGGCGTATCCAGCCGTACTGCCAACATCTCCATTAAATGTAGAAAAAGTTTGTTCCTGATATGAATCCATAAATAAAAAAACTCTCCTACAATCAAGGCTAAAGGTAGTCCATCAGAATCAAAAGTAGCCAAAAGTCGAACTTGTTATTAGTCATTTGTCATTTGTTATTAACTAATGCCCAATCCCCAATAAGAAACTTGATTTGGCATTTACTGTAGACTTTTGATTCATTGTGTGCATGGTGCGATCGCTATACTATAAATGTAGTATCAGCCAAATATATATCTACTAACTGGTTGGGCATCAGAAAAACATGAAAGAACGCATCATTCAGTCTAAAAAAACTACCCCAGATTCCTTCTCAATACCTGCACTCAGACAACCAACACCCGGTTTTGGTTCGCAGTTTTCTGCTGCTTCATCTCAAGCAGTGCCAGATAACTCTTTAGTCCACGACATTAGTCGAATACCACTGCGTCGTCCCCAAACCAAACTCACAGTTAATCAGCCAGGAGATATTTACGAGCAAGAAGCTGACACTGTTGCACAACAGGTGATGGGAAAATTGGCACAATCTGGAAATTCTTCGTCTATCCAGCGCCAACAAATGCCACAAGAGGAAGAATTACAAATGAAACCTCTGGCAAGTTCCATTACGCCTGTGGTGCAACGAGAGTCAGCGCCAGAAGAAGAGGAAGAAGAATTACAAACTAAATCTCTGGACATTAGCACACTACAACGAGAGTCAGTACCAGAGGAAGAGGAAGAAGAAGAATTACAAACCAAATCTCTGGAGACTAACACGCTGCAACCAGAGTCAACGCCAGAAGAAGAGGAAGAAGAATTACAAACCAAATCTCTCGACACTAGCAGGCTGCAACGAGAGTCAGCGCCAGAAGAAGAGGAAGAAGAAGAATTACAAACCAAATCTCTCGACACTAGCAGGCTGCAACGAGAGTCAGTACCAGAGGAAGAGGAAGAAGAATTACAAAAGTCGCCGATGGTGCAGCGTCAGGCAAAAGCTGGGATGGCTGCTAACCCAGACTTGGAAACGTCCATCAACCAAGCAAGGGGTAGTGGACAGTCAATGGCGGACAATATCCGCCAACCGATGGAACAGGCTTTTGGGGCTGATTTCAGTGGCGTGAAGGTTCACACAGATAGTCAATCAGATGAGTTAAACCAGTCAATTCAGGCACGTGCTTTCACGACAGGACAGGATGTGTTCTTTCGGCAGGGGGAATATAATCCTGGGAGTCGTGGTGGGCAAGAGTTGTTGGCGCATGAGTTGACGCATGTGGTGCAGCAGAATGGGGGTGCGGTGCAGCGATCGCCTTTACCACCGCAGCAGTTACCGCAACAAACCACCTCCGAATCCTCATTAGCAAAAGCGAAGGAAAAGATACCGAAACAGATGAAACAAACTGCTATGCTACCTATGGAGCCTACACTTCAGAGGAAAATAAGTTATAAAAAAGGACGATATAGAAGCAGGGAGGAACTTAAATCAGCATTAGTAACGATATTTGGAACAGATGCGGAAAAAGAAATAGAAAAACAGATAACTGAGGCAGAGAAATGGAAGCAGTCAGTTTATACTAATTATTTGTTTGACAATATCACTAAATACCTGCAAAAAAAAGGTTATGAGCCGAACTATGCAGTGAGTACAGAAGACAGCACAGGAAAGCATGGTCCTAAACTCCCAGACAGACCCGATAGGGATACTCTCGAAAGCAGGCCTGATGCAGCAATGAGTGCTTTTAATATTAGCTCAGTCACCCTTGGGAGGATTACAATCTGGCATCCAGAGGGAGAAATAATTTTTCACGATCGGAACGTAGATCGGAATGTCCATGCAGAAGACGGATTAATAGCTCAGGTCAACCAATACATCAAGGAGAATGATATAAACCCCTTAGAATGCAAGGTGAATCTGACGATAAACAACTTCTTTTGTGGACCAAAGACAACTAAAAAAGGCAAGGGCAATACTAATTGTTTGGACTTAATTCTTCAATTACAATCTACATATAATTTCCCAGATTTTCATGTGTATTTCCAAAATACATATGGAGAACTAAAATATATGGATGAATCTGTAGAACGGTTAAAAACCGCGGGAATTAAGGTTTCTTCGTTTACTACTAGCAATGACAAGCCTCCATATACGAACAAAATATTAGATCCTGAAAGCGGGAGTGAGGAAGAGAAGAAAGATGAAAAGAAAAAGAAAAAGCAAAAGTATAATCATACATATACCACCAAGAAAATATTAGATTCTGAAAGCGAAAGTGAGGAAGAGGAGAAAGATGAAAAGAAAAAGAAAAAGCAAAAGTATAATCATACATATACCACCAAGAAAATATTAGATTCTGAAAGCGAAAGTGAGGAAGAGGAG
>JBALDB010000006.1:0-158157 GCA_036918135.1 Nostoc sp. | reverse complement strand
ACATCCCAGAGTTTGATGGTCTTGTCATCACTGCCAGAAGCCAGTGTCTTGCCATCGGGGCTGAAGACGACGCTAAAGACCGTACTGCTATGCCCTTCTAAGGTATTAACCTCGATCGCTCTATTTTCTTTATACTCTTTTGGCTGCAAATAAACTGCTTGCCTTAACGTTGCCATAGTCCGCATTTGGGTATCTGTGTTTGCCCAAGGCGTTAGTTTTAGTTTTCCCCCGGCTTTTAAGCCTTCTATTAAGGCATCGGGGTTTTGCCCAGAGAAAAAAAACGCGTCTGAAGAATTAGTAAGAGCGTTAATTTCACTAATTGCAGCTTGTTTTCTTTCCTGTTCTGCCCTTTGTGCTGCATTCCACGCTGTAACTGCCAACCCAGCTAAGACCACTCCGGCTGCAAGTGAACCAAAAAGGGCGCGTTTGAGAAACTTATTTAGTTTGGTGTCACTCAGTTTTCTTTGTTCTCGTTCTTTTTCCAGTTCCGCCATTACCTGCTTTAACTTCGGTTCCTGTTGCTGGCGGATAAAAGCGGCGATGTAGTCATGTACCAGTTGATAACGGTCAACCGGATTTTCTGGTAGCAAAACCACTAAGCCAGATTGGACAAAAATCTCTAATATCAAATCTAAGTTGGAAAGGGAGACGGGGAGATGGGGCGATGGGGAGAATTGAGTTTTATCAGCTTCTTTGCTTAATGCGTGCAAATCGCGTTCCAATTCAGCGCGAGTCTTCAGGGGGCGAGTTCCTTTTTCATCCGTCAGCAAATACAGTAATATGTCTGCTGCTTGCTGATTTTCTACGCCGCAATCATTCACAACTTCATGCAAATAACGCTTAACCAATTCGTCCTTAGTGCCACGCTGCCGATATTCTGCCAAAGTTGTAATGTTCTCCGTTTGCAACTGCGCCCCCATAACCTGCAACTCAATGGGACGCACTTCACCTAATTCTGCGGCTAAATCCAGCACCATTTGCTCGACTAAAGCAGGTTCTAAGTGAAAACTAGTATTTTCAGTTAAACGCTGGATAATTGACTTGGCATCAGCAGGTGAGAAGTTCCCCAATTTGTAAAGCACGTTCTTACTGAGAATGTCATTGCCAATAATTTGTAGACTGAGCAAATCATTGCACTCCAGCAAGTAATGAATATAATCTACCCGCAGCGATAAGATAACTTTCACCGATAGAACATTCAGACACTCTCCCAGAAACTCAAAGAATTGCTTCCTTTGTGCAGGTTCGGTGTAAACAAAGAAAAATTCTTCAAATTGGTCGAAAATTAGGACTGTGCGGAGGTTGCGCTGTTCGTTTTCTTTAAGTCTGGATATTAAATATTGCGGAGTTCCGAGTTCTGAAGGTGAACGTTGACCTTCTGAGGATGAAAGTTGACCTTCTGAAGATGAAAGTTGACCTTCTGAAGATGAAAGTTGACCTTCTGAAGATGAAAGTTGAGCTTCTGAGGATGAAAGTTGAGCTTCTGAAGGTGAAAGTTGACCTTCTGAGGCTGAACGTTGACCTTGTGAACTCGAAACTTGAAGTTCCAACTCTCCCCCTGCCCCCTGCCCCCTGCCCCCTGCCTCATCCCTCCCCAAAAGCTTGCCCAACTCTTCCAACCAGTTAGTATAAACCCGAATTATTATCGGCAAATAATCTTGAATACCGATCGCTTTATTCTTTAAAGCTGGCACCAGTCCCGCATTCACCAGGGAACTTTTGCCTACACCCGATTGCCCATGAATTACTATCAGCTTATAATCAGGGCGACCCATGCGTTCAATTAAACGTTCTACATCCAATAGGCGACCAGACGCAGCAATTTCTGGGGCAATATTTCCTTGGGGAGAGTTTGAGCGCAATGTCTCGACAAATGCCTGTTTTGTTGCTTCTAACCTCCCCGCACCAATGAAAGCCCGCAAGCCAAATTGCTGTTCTATGGAACGCCGTTGCTGTTTAATGTTGTATGCTTGGAGATATTTTTTCTGCTCAAAATAAAGCTGCTGTAAAAAACTGAGAATATCCAAATAAAGCCTGACATCTTCTAGGGGATTACCCACATCGCTAGCAGTTTCTAAGCTGAAAGTTGCCTCTGGAATTTGATTTAAATGGTATTGAGAACGACCTAAAATAAATCGATATAAGCTCAAATCTTTTGATTTGAAAACCCTTCCCGGATTATCAGCTAAAACCCCTGAGATATTAGCTGATTCTAGATTGGGAATGTTATCAAAAACTTTTAAGGCTTCTTTAACTAAGTGATCTGCTTTCACCCAGTTATTTTCAGCCAAAGCCACCTCAGCTAAAAAACCATAATCCTTGGCTAATTCTATTGGCTGGTTGTTAGTTTGATGAATTAGTAAAGCTTGTTCTGAAAGACTTTGCAAGGTTTCCCACTTCTGCAAGTCTCGCAAGATATCACCGAACTTAACTACTGAGTTAGCAATTAGCTCTGGACTTCTAAACTGGTTAATAAAATTTATATACTCTTGAACATAATGCCCAGTTGCTTGCCAATCTGGATGATTGATATCTTGATGTTTAAAAGCTTTGAGATAATAACAAAATGCAATTTCACCGAGGATTTTTACCTGTCGTTCTAAATTATTACTTTGCTGCCAAAGCTCTAAAGCTTTATGATAATGCTGTAGCGCCGAATCTTTGTGATTATTTATCTGTTTGATAAAACCTAATAAAGATTCTAAATTAGCTCGAATTTCTAAATTATAAACATCTGGCTGATTGAGTAAATATCTTTGTGCCGCCTCTAACTCATTTTCCAGTTTAATATATACATCAACGCTAAAATTTAAGTTATTACTAAACCATTGATTAGCCGTTTCGATAATAAAATCTACTAATTGTTGTGTAGATATATCAAAATTCTTCGTAGTCGCCCAACTCTCTAAATCAGGAGCTAGTTGCATTAGTTGTTTGTAGATTTCATCGTCAATCCACAACACCAAAGGAAAAGCAAAATTCTTGCGAAACTCCTCGCGCACCTGATTAGCAGAAGTCAACATCGCAGTTAAATTCTGCACTGTCTCTAAACCCGCAACCATCACACAAGCTGGTAGGTTCTCGCCGAATTCTTCTTGAATTGCAGTATAAAGAGTCCTGTGAGATTGCTGCACCACCAACAGCTTAATTTCGACTCGACAGATTTCTTGCAATCTTTCGATGAGGCGATCGCGCAGTTTGGCATAATTACACCGTGCCAAAATCAGCTTAAATTGTCCCACAGAAGATTCAATCGCCCAAGCTAATTGTTGCAAAGAGCGATCGTTGTTTGCAAGATTATCTTCTACTGGTTGCGAGTCTGTCATAAGCTGATGTAAATCTAAAGTGTATGACGCACACAGAAGAACAATTCAAGACTACAAAATTAAATTTCCTGGCGTTTTAACTCCTGTATCAATACTTGAGTGCGTTTACTAGCTTCTCTAGCTTGTTGCCTGAAATACTTGGCTTGCTGACGGTCACTTAAACAAACTTCAGATGCTTTTCTACTAAATTCAACAGTTTGTTTACTGAGTTCTTGAATACGAATCTTTAACTCTAGGATTGTTTTCATATCTCCTCCTGTTCTGAAATTACAATCTCTAAATTTTCTATCTCTTCATAAAGTCTATCTGCTCTACTGGCTAGTAAGCTAGCGTCCTCAAAATCATTGTTTTCTACGGCTTTATCAGAGGCTAAATACAATTCTTCTGTGATTTTGTGCAATTGTGCATAAGCTTTTAACAAAACATTTCTGGTTTCTGGTTTCATAATCTAATTCTTTTTCAGTTCTCTGATTCCTCATTGCAACTCCCTGGCTTCTGCCAAAATCGGGTTGACATCAAACCAAGATTCGCCGCTATCGCGATATTCAAAGACAAAGCGGCTGCGGATTAATTTTTGGTATCCTTGGTCATCGCTGACTTTTTTGTTTTGCTTGACGTGACGTAGCAATTGCCATTCCTCATTGGAAATGGGCATCATCATTTCATTCCGACGGGCGCGAACAACTTGGTCTAAAGTATCGCGCGTGAGGGGAAGCGCCATTTCTTCCATAATCCAAGTATTCAGGAGTCTGAGCAAGTCGCGCACGTGACCGCCACTCAATCTACATAAGCGGTCTAGGGTGGCGATATTATCAAAAATTTCAGTAATCTTGTTCAGGCGCTCATCTGGTTGTAAATCAGGAAAGGCTCTTGCTAGCACCATCTGTTTCATTAGTGCCATTCCTTGTTCGTGAACGCTGCCATCAGGCCATTGTACTGGCACCATCGGCAATACTTTGGGGTCTTCCGGGAATCGCTGGGTCAGCATTCCGTAATCATTGGAAAACTTCAGCGATAGGGGCATAGTATAAATTAAATGACAATTCAGTTTTGTCAAAAATTCGCCCTGATCGACAAATAGGTATTCCTGCTGCGGACGACCCCAAGCTTTGACACGATTATCGATGCGGTCAAGGTTATCGACAATTACCACCAAACCTTGTTTACCCTGCTGTTTTAGTTTAGCGATCGCAGGTTCCAATAATTCCCGATTAATCGCTTCTAACAAGTTAGTTTTCTGCGGTGCTAGATATTGATTGAGTTTTGCCCGTAAGCTTGGGTCACTTTTCATCTTGGTAGTGATTTCACCAATGCCAAAAGCCAAAGACAACTTTTCTTTGTCGCTAGTGACACCAACATCAACACCGCCCAGCTTGACTTTTGCCCCTGTGACTTCGGAGTTTAAGACCTTCCACGCACCTTCAAGTAAATCATTAAATCTCGTGGGTTCCGCTAGTGTAATTTTATCCAGACTTTGACTCACACGCCGAGCGATCGCCAGCAGCACATCGGCAATATCGACATCAGTCATTTCTAAGTCTTCGCTAGACTCAAAATAGACCACATGAAAGCCTAATTTTTCTAGTTCTGCTTGTAATCTTAATAATTCCGTCGATTTTCCACAGCCAATATGCCCAGTAAATAGAGTGCAGGTAGCTTCATTCGGCTTGAAATAAGTAATTTTTTGCTTCAGCTTACCAATAATATCTCCGCCTCGTACCGAAGAAAAATCAATGTAATATTTCACATCTGAAGGATTGTTGACGAACAGGGTTCGACTGGGGTCAGTTGCCAGAAAAAATGCTCGTAAATCTATGGACATGAGGCTGGTAATATGCTTATCTTCTATAACTTTAAATATCCTTGGACACAAGAATAAAGTTAGTTACAGCATCTTAGGTGAATATTTCGGAGAATTTTTGGTTTGGTTGAACACAAAGCCTGTGAAATTTATTTCGATTTATCCAAAAAGTTAAAAAAATGGGGAAATTTCTATCAACCGTGCTGTTTGGGCTTGGGTGCAAGAGAAAATTTCTGTTAGGGAATAGTAAGGGGTCTAAGGGATGAGCAGAAAAGTCTAAGCGCCGCAAGTCGGTGCTGAGAACTTGGGAGAGATGAAGGAGATTAATTTTGTTGAAGCTTCTCATCTCCTGTTTTGTTAGTCAGGGACACTCCATAAATTTTTATGGCTGACTTGGGGTAACGCGTCACAAATCGTAATCTCCCGCAGATTTTTACAGCTAGATTTCCAGATACTTAAAAATGTCTACCATAAGGTCAAGTGAGGCTATACCAACGCACAAATTAGCTCAAACCCCTAGCATCTTCTCTTCTCATCTCCTCCACTCCCCCACTTTCTCCTCGCTTGTTCCCCTCATGACTAGGGTTTTTACTAAGTATTTTTTCCTACTTTTTTGGGGGTTTTTAGGGTAACAAGTACCCTAAAACTACAAAAAATCCTGAAATCTATATAAATTAATGGTTTCATCTATCCACATCAGGCTACAACACCTTAGAATGATTCATTGAAAAGTCGAGCCGATGGGATGTACAGCCGTTTTGAGTAAAAATACTCCCAAAGGATGATTTTTGTATTTCTAGAAACAGAGATTTAATTACTGATGTACGAAAAAGCATCCGTAAAAAATCTCAAGTAAACTTTAGGAGTTTGACATGAACAAAGGTGAATTAGTTGACGCCGTAGCTGAAAAGGCTAGTGTTACCAAGAAACAGGCCGATGCAGTTTTAACTGCTGCACTGGAAACGATTATTGAAGCCGTTTCCTCTGGTGATAAAGTAACGCTGGTGGGATTTGGCTCTTTTGAATCACGGGAACGTAAAGCTCGTGAAGGTCGCAACCCGAAGACAAATGAAAAAATGGAAATTCCAGCGACGAAGGTGCCTGCCTTCTCAGCAGGGAAGCTATTTAGAGAAAGGGTAGCACCCCCAAAATCGTAGGTTCTTCAGGAAACCTTTTTTTGATGCGGCAGCCAGCACACGGGGGAAATTTAGCCTGGGCAGCAGCACTGGCTGGCTGTCCCCCTAATGCTATTCTGGATTTTTCTGCTAGCATCAGCCCGTTGGGGCCGCCAAACAGCGCGATCGCTGCGATCGTGTCCCAAATTGGTAATATTAAGCACTATCCAGACCCTAACTATAGTGAACTGAGACTAGCTCTCAGTCACTTCCATCAATTGCCGTCTGAGTGGATTCTGCCGGGTAATGGCTCAGCAGAATTACTTACTTTAATAGGTAGAGAACTAGCACAATTAGCGGCAACAATTTTAATAACTCCAGCCTTTGGCGACTACTACCGAACCTTAGCAGGGTGTAAGGCTAAAGTGCTGGAGTGTCCTTTATCATTAGTCATTGGTCAAGAGTCATCGGTGATAAGTGCTTTGTCATTAGTTCTTGACAAAGGACAAAAGACAAAGGACAAAGGATTGTTGTTAAATAATCCGCATAACCCGACGGGTAAGCTATTTTCGCGGGACTCGATTTTGCCCTACCTAGAGCAGTTTGCCTTGGTAGTGGTAGATGAAGCGTTTATGGATTTTGTACCACCCAATGAAGAACAAAGCTTAATTGGGGTGGTACAGGAATATACAAATTTAGTAATATTGCGATCGCTGACAAAATTTTACAGTCTCCCAGGGCTGCGACTAGGATATGCGATCGCTCACCCTGAGTGTCTAGCTAAATGGCAGCTATGGCGTGACCCCTGGCCTGTAAACACGCTAGCGGCAGCAGCGGCAATTGCGGCACTCCAGGATAGGGAGTTTCAACAGCAAACCTGGGCATGGCTACCACCTGCACGAAACCAACTCTTTCAGGGATTAGCACAGATCCCAGGATTGCAACCCCAAGCAAGCGCTGTTAACTTTTTACTAGTTGAGTCTCAAAAATCTACTTCCCAGTTACAGCAAGAATTACTCAAGCATTATCAGATTTTAATCCGCGATTGCCTTAGCTTTAAAGAACTAGGCGATCGCTTTTTCCGGGTTGCTGTACGTGAAGAGTCGGATAACCAACGCTTACTCACAGCACTAAATGAGCAAGGACTGGAGACTGGGGACTAGGGAAGAGTTTTTCTTGTACCCACTACCCAATGACAAATGACCAATGACAAATGACAAATGACTATTGATTACGATGTCGTAATTATTGGTGGCAGTCTTGCTGGATACTACGCTGCCTTTGCTGCCACCCAGCTAGGTGCTACAGTTGCCTTAGTGCAACCCAAAATAGACTGTGGGTTTATTCATCATTATGCTCTCAGCGAAATTGCTAAACTGGGACAAAAATTCAGTAATACGGCTGGTTTTGGTATTCATGCCACACATTCTCAGACCTCAGAAGAATGTCATATATCTCTGGCATGGCAGGAAGCGATGGTGTATGCTCAAGCCGTTGTCTCAAATCTCGAAGAACAATATTCTCCCGCTATCCTAGCCGCGCTGGGAGTCGATATCATCGTTGGCACTGGGCAATTTCAATCCTCACCTCAACTGGCTTTTATTGTTAACAGTCGCCTACTACGCGCACGCACCTATCTGCTGGCTAATGGCTCACGTCCAGAAATTCCGGAAATTGAAGGATTAGATGCTACAGGTTATCTTACCTTAACTAATATTTGGCAATGCTTAGATAAAGTGTCGTTACCCAAAAATTGGGTAATTATTGGCGGAATTCCTCAAAGTATTGAAATCGCTCAAACTTTAGCCCGGTTCGGTTGCAGTGTGACGCTGGTAGTCAAGTATCCCTACGTTTTACCTCATATTGACCCTGAGATTGCCATACTGCTTCAAGCACAGTTGGAAGTCGAAGGTGTGCGTGTACTGACCGACAAATCAGTGACTCAAGTTAGACGAATTGATGATAAAAAGTGGCTTCAGGCAGGAGACAAAGCCATTGAAACTGATGAAATTTTAGTCGCGACTGGCCAACAGCCAAATATTGAATCTCTAAATTTGGCAACGGTAGGTGTGAAATGGCATGGGCATCGTTTAGTGGTGAATGATAAACTACAAACCACCAATCACAGAATTTACGCTTGTGGTGATGTAATTGGTGGTTACGACTTTGCTAATATCGCTAATTATGAAGCAAAAATTGCTCTGAAAAATGCACTCTTTTTTCCAAGATTACGAGTAAATTATGGCTACATTTCTTGGGCAATATTTTCAGTGCCCATGATGGCGCAAGTGGGTTTGATAGAGACACAGGCAAAACGCCAATTTCATCGAGATGAAGTTTTAGTTTTGCGACAGTATTTCAAAACAGTGGCAGCAGCCCAACTCCGTGATGAAACCACTGGTTTATGTAAATTAATTGTACTACGTAATGGCGAAATTTTGGGAGCTTCGATATTGGGGGCAGAAGCTGGAGAATTAATTAATTTTATTGCTTTGGCAATGTCCAAAAAAATTAAAGTTAAAGATTTAGCAGATTTCTCTCCTGTCTATCCCAGTTTCTCAGAAATTATCGAACAAATTGTTAGAGAGTGGAGTAAACAAAAGTTAAATAGTAACACTGCTTTGCAAGAGTTTCTAGAAGACTTCTTTCATTTTCGTCGCAATTGGAATTTGTGAATTAGTTATTTGTCATTTGTTTTTCTTCGCGTCCTTGTGTCTTTGCCTCTCCCTCATCTCCTTCCTCACTATAATGCCTGCATTACTACCCAAACTACCCCTGCCGCTACCAATGGTACGCTAAGGTTATCCGTGCCGTGGGGTGAAACGGCTTCAGCTAGGGTTGCAAAAGTAGCAGTTATTATTGCTGTCAATAAAGCCCATCCCAAACCCAAAGGCATTGCTAGGGGGCTAAGAGACGACCCAGGAAGTAGCAACAGCACCAAGAAAATCGCTGCTGTACTCGCTACAAACATGGCTGCTGAACCCTCCCAGGAACGCACAGAATTACCCACCTGATATTTATGCTGCCCGAAATGCCTACCGATTAAGGCTGCCAGTGCATCCCCCCAAGTCATTGCCATTATTCCAGCTACGGCAATTGGGGCGCTATCTACTGGGCCATTTGGTCGCCACAGTAACCCAAACAGCAGCGTTACGGAAATAGCAAAATAAACTGTGCCAGGCGAACTATCTTGGGTATCCATTGCGCTAATCACTCGGTAGCGGTAGAACAGGTAGTTGAGTCCAATAAACGTAGCAAAGGGTATAATTCCGATTTCCCAGCGATTAAACAACAGCAGGACACCGAAAACCCACATCCCCGCCCCAACATGAATTACCTTGCGAGTCAAATCTGGTTTCACACCAAACAGCCTACGTAGTCCCTCACCAATAACAAGTAGACCAGTTGCGTATATATAAGAAACTACTAACCCGATAAAATAATTGTTTGTCATTTGTCATTTGTCTTTGGTCATTTGTGATTAACTACTTTTCTCCATCTCCCCATCTCCCTTTCACTTACTCCGATCGCTATTTCGTCTAAAATTCTTTTCTATTAAGGAAACATTACCAATACCTTGGAGAATACCACGACCGATTAAACCTAAACCACGCCCGATTACTTGGGTCAAAATGAAGACAACGCCGCTACCTAAAAAAGCTAGTAGTGATTTTAAACGCGGTGCGATCGCATCACTAAATTCTAGAATCAGTGTGACTAATAAAGGAATATTAGAAAGTTGTTCTAATTCCTGGTTGCGAGGGGCATATATTGAAGTTTTGGCTATTCCACGAGGTGCAATCACAAATATTTCATAGCGACTTTCAAAAACTGCTTGAGCTTCATTTATATAATTATTAAAACGATATTTCCACGACAATTCATTTCTAAATTTTTCAATCTCTCTTGTAGAAATCAATCTACTTCCATAAAAATTTTGTTTAATGATTTCTACATCTGCCAATGAATTTAGCAGTGGTTGTACTATACCATTTGCTACCTGAATTAATAAATTTTCTAAAATCATTAACGCTTGGGATTTAGCTTCATTACTGACTGCTGAATATGGTATATTATTAATGTTCAACTCTGTTTGAAATAAAAAATAATTATATAATTCCCAAGTTAAGGGAATTTTATTTAGAATTTCTTTTTGGACAACTTCGGTTTGTTGTAATAATAATTTAACAAGTTCTATATTTTTATTCTGAATTTTGATTAAATAAAATTTTCCAAAAAAATCTGTAATTCCTGCCTGCCATAAATCAATAATTAAGGTATTCTTTATTTCAAATAATTGATTGATTTCAATTTCAGAAGCTCTCAATTCATCCAATTGTTGGGCAAATTTTTGGAGAATCAAATAAAGTAATTCTCGCTTTTTTTGTTCGCGTAAAATATCAATTTCTAAAGCGACATCTGTAACATTTTCTAAAGAAAATTGAAGTTTAGTAACGCAAGAGGCAAACAAAGCAGATTGTAACGCTGCTGTGGTTAGCAGAGGTAGTGGCGTTTGCGTTTGCTGAATGGCACTAGTCGATAAAGTACCTGAAGGCTCATCGGTAACCAAAATATTTTCTTGTTGTTTTTCTTGTGATGAAACCAGCAACCGATTGAGCAACCAACGAGCTGCTAACAGTTCTCGTTGCTGTCCAGCCAGAATTGCCCGATCTAAGATTGGTAGTCCAGGTACTTGTAATTGTGTTGTTACTGCCGCTAAGGTACCGTTAATGTAACCAATCCCTGACAAACGTAAATTATTTCGCAGCTTGAACAAAGGCTGGGGGGAGGGGGTAGAGACGCGATTAATCGCGTCTGTACAAGAGTTATGGTCAAACCAATGGGAACTACCATCTGCAACTTGTCGCATAGTGGCGACTAACTCAGAAACAGGTGTACCTTTTGGACAGTAGCCATTTACACCAATAGATTTGGCAGCTAATAGTAATCCTTGTTCTTGAACTGAACTGAGAAGCAAAATTGGCAGGTTGGGGTACAAGGTTCTCAGTTGGCGACAGAATTGCAATCCTAGCTGCTGAGTGCTAAAAGAACGACCATTACCTAATTCCAAAATTACCAAATTTACTTCGTTGGGGTCTTGTTGGGCGATTTCTGCTAAAATCTGCAAGGCGGCAGTATCCGTTTCTACCACTGCCGTTACTTGCAGGTCAGCAATTGCTTCTAGAGCTACCCGTAATCCCAAACGAAAAATCGGGTCTTGGTCTACAAGCAGTAATTTCAGAGGGCGATCGCTCATAGTCTGCTCGGTTATACAAGCACTGTTTTTTCCCAATCAGAAAACAACTTTGAGATAAAACTTTGTCTTCCCCATTGTTACCTGTTTTCGCAAACTGAATAAATCGATCATAATTGCCATAGCAGCCTTCACCGTGTAATTAAATGAACCTAAGTATTCGGCACTGGTTGGCAGAACGCTATATCGCAATCAATCAAATCAGGGGATTTTCAGCGGGGCAATTGGCAGGTATTGCTTACCGTATTGTTCAGGATATGGAAGTCAAAAGTCTGATGCCTTTTGATATCTGTACTTTAGTAGAAATCTTAGAATTACCCTTAAGTATTGTTTGCCAAGAAATCAGTGTCATTTGTGAGTTGACAGCAAGCTTGTTGCGTAGCCTCAGCCAAAAAAAACCTTTAAAACGTAACGAAGGTACATGGCTAGCCTTTCAAATTGCCTATCTTCAAGCTTTGCAAGCAATTTTAGAGCAGGAATCAAGCCTCCAAAGACCGTGGCTAGACCGAGCAAAAATATCCGCCCAAGCAAACATCCTGCAAGAGGAAGTGGGTAAACACACCCTCCAAGATCCGCAACTACAAGCACTGCTGAAAACTCTCAGCCCAGGTAAATTGACTGACACTCAAGCTGAACAAGCACTGTCTTTAATTGCTGACTCATTACTCGTACAACAAATAAATAATGCTGCTATAGCTTGGTTGGTTGCCAATGGTGCAGAGGAAGCTGAAGCTAAACTCTTAACACAGCGTTTGCTCAATTCACTTCCTGGTGACTTACTGGTAGTGATTACCGAAAATGCTGCTCCTTTAGCGCAACTGCAAAAATTTGTCAGATTGGGAATTTCATCAGCCGATTCTACGGTAAGCGATGAAATTGACTTACACCGAGAACAGTACCGGGCAAGTTTGATTAAAAATCTGAGTATGCCATTGCTGATGGAATCCTTTGCCCTTAAGGATATCTATGTGCCACAAAAAGGCTTACCAATACAAGAAAGCATTTCTGAGCAGGATAAAAAAACTGTTACGCCAGTTGATTTAAATACATGGGCACAACAACAACTAGCTGATTTAGAAACCATCGCTGTGATTGAGTCGGAACCTGGTTATGGAAAAACTAGTTTTTGCCAACTTTGGGCGGCACAGGTGGCAGAAAAATTTTACCCTGATTGGATGCCGATACTAATTAGGTTGCGAGATGTAAAATACGGCAAAACTTTTACCGAAACTCTCAATTCGGCTTTTGAAGTTAATCTTTCAACTTGGTTAGAACAAGAAAATCCTCGTTGTTTGTTGTTGCTGGATGGCCTGGATGAACTACCCCCTGAAGCTGTGGGTATCAGAACAAAAGCAATTTTTATTCAGCAATTGCTCAACTTTCAGTCTCAGCACCGCCACAAAATTGTGTTAACGTCAACACCGTTGCAGGATATTGTCCCACAAGTACTGGGCTTATTTAAACGAATTACTATCCAGCCGTTGGATGTAGAAGAACTCAAACAATGGTTTCACCAGTGGGCAAAAGTACAATCGTTGCCCATTGCTCAAAATTTATTTACATTCTTAAAACAGGCGGGGTTATTTGCCAAATCAAAGTTTTCAGAACTATCTGTCTTTGTTCGTCAACCTTTAATGCTGCATTTATTGGGAATTTTACACCGCGAAGGAATGCTAGATGAAGAGTTATTGCACTTAACTAGCAAGGCTGCTTTGTTATGGGAAATTTATCATCGCTTGAATCGCTGGTTATTGGGCTATCCCTTAACTGGTGGAATGAATACTATGCTGTGGCGATCGGGATTTGCTCATATTCATCGGACTCCAGAAGCGATCGCTAATTTACTCGGCGATCGCGCTCCCCAAAATTTACTTGAGCAGATGCAGGCGATCGCTTTAAAAATTTTACACTCGCAGCGTTATCAAATCAATTGGGTTGAGGAATATGAAAATTTACCAAGATTTTATTTTGAAATTAGAGATTTGGAAAGCTCGCGCCCAGGCGCCCAGAGAAGTCGGAGCAGCGGCTTCCGCCGATCTGAACTTCGGTGGGCGCAGAGAGTAATTGGGTTTTCACATACCAAGTTGGGAGAATATCTTTGTGCAAAAGCTATTGCTGGGGAGTTGAAATTTCTAACTCAGCACCGAGATGAGGCTTATGGGACGCTTACTTTTATGCTTGATTCTCCCAGTAGTGTAGCTGAGCATATCTACAATTTACTCGGTTATGGGATACTTAGTCAGGAAATTGAAGAACTGGCGATCGAGGGATTACGCAAAGAGCAAAAAGAGCAGTTTTCTTTTGAAGTTTTATTTCAACGTCTTTTGTCTTTCTGGCGTGGTTACTGTCAAGGGCGTTGGTTAGATGAAGGAATAGTACATAAAGCTTTAACTCACTTTCACGCACTGCAAAACCCTGTAAATGTTGAGCAGATAAATGCTGCGGTGGGACTGAATGTATTTTTATTACTTTGTGCTTGCTACCAAGAAACAAAAATTTCTTTTTGGCCTTGTGGTAATCCAATCAATTTGACACAATTCAATCCAGAGGCTTTAAGTGCGCTGATTGCTAGGACAACAGTTTTGTCCAAAAGAGCTTTCACAACCCGAATCAAGTCTTTGGCTGGACTTAACCTATCAGGAGCCTCTTTATTGCAAGTGATATTAACTCAAATAAATCTTGAGCAAATAAACTTATCTAATGCGGAGTTAATTGGGGCGAATTTCGCAGGCGCAAATCTTCAACAGGCAAATCTTGTAGGCGCAAATCTTCAACAAGCAAATCTTGCAGGTGCAAATCTTCAACAGGCAAATCTTGCAGGTGCAAACCTCCAACAAGCAAACCTGATGGGTGTAAATCTGAAATTTGCTAATCTCACGAATGCCTGCTTATTTGATACCATACTTACTGACACTGACAAAAAATTAGCCACCAATAATGGTGCTTTGTTCTCCAAAGAATCGTTTGAAAAAGTGAAAAATTTACAATCGCAGCAACCCTTATTCAACAGCGAAAAAATCACATCAAACACAGATGTTAATTCGAGTAATCCCCTAATAATTGGACTAATTGAAAGCTGTGAAGGCACAATTTTACCAATAGATTTAGATGATGATGATGACGCAGTTAATGAAACTGTATTTGGCAATAATTCTATTGGGGAATAGGAAGTGGGGACTATTTATAAGAGGTTAAGATAAAACGCCTTTTGTCAATCGGTTAAAATACTCGAAACACTTTTACAAAAGAAGGCAAGAGGAAAGAAGTATTAATTAAAACTAAAGTTGCTGAGTATAAAGCCCAGTTTAAAAAAAGAATTGTATCGAGCGGAAAGTGCCACTCGATACAAAGGTCTACAGCCTAAGTCCCACGTTTTAAAACGTCGGTTCCTCCTGCCTCCAGCAAGAACTGCCTTCTGCCTTATCCCAACGATAAATATTCACACCGACCTACTTAAAAGCTAAGTTTACCCATGCCCCTTTAGCAAGCTAAAAAAATGCGAATTAAACCCAAATCTCTAGGCTTTACGATCTTGCTAGGGGCGCTTTCTGCACTACCGCCCTTGTCAATTGATATGGGGCTACCAGCATTCCCTACCATCAGTAGGGCGCTGTTAACGTCACCAGGCGCGGTGGGACTAACACTTAGTTTGTTTATGCTTGGTTTTGCGATCGCGCAGCTCGGTTTTGGACCCCTTTCCGATTGTTATGGACGTAAGCCAGTTCTACTTGCGGGCTGTGGTATCTTTACGCTGGCTGGTGCAATCTGTGCTGCGGCACCATCGATTACTACTTTGATTGCTTGGCGGTTAGTTCAAGGTGCTGGTGCTGGTGCTGGCATGGTGATAACTTTAGCAATTGTCCGAGATTTATTTGATGGCCCACAAGCACGGGCACAACTTTCTTACGTCAACTTGGTGATGAGTGTAGCACCGATGATTGCACCTACAATCGGTGGGTGGGTTTTGGCGATCGCTTCTTGGCGGGCAATCTATGGTCTGCTGGCTGTGGGAGGATTATTGCTCTTACTGGCTGTTGGTTTCGGGCTGAGTGAGTCTCTAGCTCAGTATGATGTAAATGCTATCAAACCACGTCGGCTAATCAATAATTACGGAAAGATTCTCAGCAATCCAATTTGCTTTGGCTATGCCCTTGTCAATGCAATGAACTTTGGGTGTATGTTCGCCTACGTTGCCGGATCGCCACTAGTGATGCTCAATGTTTTCGGTGTCTCAACCACAGTCTACGGTTGGCTATTTGCCTCAACCGCCTTCGGGATCGTGGTGGGTTCATTCCTGAATGGGCGCTGGAGTATGCAAGGTGTACCACCTTCACGATTACTCAGTATTAGTTTAATTGTCGCTGTCGTTTCCACTGTGGCACTTGTGGTTATATCAATAAGTAGTGCAGCACATGTTGCTACACTCATGCCGTTGCTGGTGCTGAATACTTTTTGTCGCGGAATAATTTCACCGAATGCCATACATGGTGCTATCCAGCCAGTACCAGAAAGTGCTGGAGTTGCAGCCGCAGTCATCGGATTTTTGCAAATGCTAGGTGGCTCACTGGCTAGTGGGTTAGTGGCTTTCCTTTATGATGGACACAGTGCCATCGCTATGTCTGGTGTCATGGCAGCATTTGCGATCGCCTCATATGCCGCCTATACGACATTGGCACGCCCTGCAGAACGTCGTTTTGCACTACACAGGGGACTGGAAATTAGAAAGTAGGAAATAAATATTTAAGAATATCTCAATACCCAATCCCCAATACCGAGCCTCTAACTTTCTTGTGAGTTGCGGTAACCATAAAAGTTAATACTATAGTCGGTGATCCGCACTCCTGTTTGTTGTTCAATTTGGTGGAGAAAATCTTCTGGCAGTTGCACGTGAACGTCGAGAATTTGATTTGTATCTATACAATTGACATGACTATGAGAATCACTAATGTTCCCGTACAAACGCCCGTCGCATCGTTCAATACACTCAATGATACCTTGACTTGATAATGCTTCTAAATTTTGATATACCGAAGTATGACCGATTTCTTTGCCTTGTTGATTTAAGCGATCGTAAATCTCTCTAGCAGAAAGATGTTCGTTTGCTTGCCAAAGTAGTTCTAGAATAAAGCGACGCTGGCGGCTGACGCGCATACCCAGGACTTGACACCGCTCTAATGCATCTTCTAGAGAACGAATTGGTCTTGTAGTAATTGTTTGTTTTTGCATATTACAGCTTGTTAACTGTGGGGGAATTTTCCCCTGTTAATGTTTATTGGTCATTTAATATATGCATGGATATTGCACACAATCTTTTCACCTGCACTTATAGCCGCAGTCACACTCTTTAGGACATAAGGATGGGGTGAAAGAAGAGAGTTAGCAATAGTTTTACCTCCTGCCTCCTGCCCTCTGGCTCCTGCCTCCTGCTATATGTTTTGGCTTTTAATGCTGCGGAAGTCACAGGTTGCAATAACGACTTTTTGCTTTTGATGCCTGCTTTGCCAGAACTTAACCTAAAACAAACTCATTACAACTTTAGCTTAAAAATACTACAAATGTCTACCAAAGAGCAGAAGTTGCCTCGCTTAAATAGGCTTATTCTTGTATTACAGCATATTTTGGGTGTAATAATTTTTCAGTAATAAGTGAGTGATTATAGCAGCTATCAAAGTGATATTTCTAATTGAGCAAAATATAGTGTAAGTGCCGATTGCTAGACATCAGAAGTTTTGTGAGTCAGGACTTTTTTGCTGAATCTAGCGTCAATCGCTCAAAACTGCTACTGTGGATTCTCGATCCTACACTAGAGCAAAAAGAAAGTGGCTGCTGAGTCAAAAACAATTGCGATTGCACTCAATAATGACTTGATTAACAATTTGGATCTGTCACCTGCTTTCGTGGCGATCGAACAACTGCTGCAAGATGGGGTTGCGGCCCACGAACAGCAGCTACGCTTTGATATCAATTACGACAAAGAACCAAGCGACCCACGAGAACTCTCAGAAATTCCAGAGATCCGGCTGTGGTTCGTACGTTTAGACGCCAAATACCCCTGGTTACCATTTTTACTGGATTGGAAAGCTGGAGAATTTGCTCGTTATACCGCCATGTTAGTACCACATCAGTTCAGTTCTCAAGAAGGCATTCAGTACAATCCTGAAGCCTTAGAGATATTTTTGATGCACAAAATCTTTATCTTAGGTGATTGGCTCAAACAGCAAGGCATTCCCAGCTTATCCCGGCTGAAGTCTATGGCGCAAATGCTGGGTTATGAATTAGATGATGCTTTTTTTGAGATATTTTAAAGAAGTCAGGAGGCACGAGATAGGAGGCAGGAGGCAGAAGGCAGAAGGCAGGAGGGAAGAGGGTTTAAGTCTATTTAATTTTTCCTAACATAGTTTTGTTTTTCCACACCATTCTACTTAGACCCAGAACTAAAGTTTTATTAATACTTATTTCCTTCTGCCTCCTGCCTTCTTTGTCAGAATTCATAATTTAGGAATGCTTGAAGTGGGGAATTGCAAGGCGTCAGTCGCCAGAATTTCAACTCAATTCTGTGCGACTGGTAAATTAATAAACGGGTTTAAGTTCCCTATAAAACAAGAAAATTTGGTAGTACTTCTAGATGGTGGGTTTCAATCCTCCCCTAAAAGATTGCTGAGTTCTGTGTTCTGAATTCTATCTTGTTCAACCACCCCAAATTTTCTCCAAAATAGCGTTTGGTGAAATATCCGCTGTTTTGCCCGTAGGGGATTTGATAGCAAAGAATTTATCGTTTTTTGGCAACAACTTAGCTGGATCGGTGGGGCCAAACAGGGCAATAGTATAAGTTTGTACTGCAACGCTCAGTTGTAGTGCCGCACTATCAGTAGACAACATTAAATTTGCCCCAGCAATCATGGCAGTTAACTTACCAATATCGCCTGGGGCAGTCACCTTGATATCTGGAGAAGACTCCAGAAGCGATCGCACAAACTGGTCATCGTCAGCCCCCTTAATCACCACCACAGGCAGATCCGGCTGCTTGTGTTGGAAATCTTGGATTATTTGCCGCCAACTCTCGACAGGGTAGATTTTATCCTGTTCTTTATCCTGAGATAACTGCTCAGAACGACCATCAATCAAGATATAGCCTGTTTCATGTACTCCTAAACGTTTTTGTTCTTTTTGTGCCCACTCAATATCTGGTTTTGGCACATTTACTGCCAACTCTGGTACAGGAGTATTAATACCCAATGGTTGCAGCAATTCGTGATATGCTGCTGCTCCATACTGGGATGGATTGAACAGCACAGCCTGGGTTAGAAAAACCGAACCCTTGCCTTGGTAACCAATGCGTATAGGAATTCCTGTCAACCAAAGTAAAAGACCTACCAACCAACTTTGTCTAACAGCAATAGCAACATCGTACTCGCGATCGCGAATTGTGCCCACCAGGTTGCCCCAATCTGCCAGACTGTTACGGTCTTTGAAATCAAAAGCCAGTACCTCGTGAACTGACTTGCTGACCTGGTAGGCTACCTTTGCTTGAGGTTCAACAACGACATCTATCTGAGCGTTTGGGTAATAGCGCTTCAGGTTATCTAGAGTCGGAAACAAGAGAATTTGGTCGCCAATTGAGCCAGGTACAAGGGCTACTACTCGCATAATATTTATTGACGCTTACTCGCTCCTTATTTTAGGGGAAAATATATAGCTTAAAGATTGAGGAATTCTGTGTATTTACTAATTCCAGCTGCGGGAATCGGAAAAAGAATGGGGAGTAACCGCAATAAACTCCTGCTAAGAGTGCGATCGCAACCAATTATTGCTTGGACTTTGTTAGCCGCCCAAGCCGCCAGTACAATTACTTGGATCGGGATTATTTCCCAATCTACTGACTGGCCGGATTTTAAAGCAATTCTCACCAATTTGAAGCTAACCAAACCAGTCGAATTGATTCCAGGCGGCTCCACTCGCCAAGAATCTGTTTACAATGGCTTACAGGCGCTACCAGCCGATGCAGAACAAGTGTTGATTCACGACGGAGCTAGATGCCTGGTCACACCAGATTTATTTAACTCTTGCGCCCAAGCCATTTGCCACTGTCCTGGTTTAATTGCTGCGGTGGCTGTCAAAGATACCATCAAAGTTGTCGATGGACAAGGAATAATTCAGAGTACACCCGACAGACAACAACTGTGGGCAGCACAAACTCCCCAAGGATTTGATGTCAAATTGTTAAAGCAGTGTCATGCTGAAGGTGTCCGTCAAAGTTGGGAAGTAACAGACGATGCCGCTTTGTTTGAAAAATGCGGCATTCAAGTCCGAATTGTCGAAGGAGAAGAGACAAATTTAAAAGTCACCACTCCACAAGATTTAGCGATCGCAGAATTTATCCTTATGAGTAGAGGTTTTTGAGGAAGTGGGGATTGGGTATTGGGTATTGGGTATTGGGGATTAGGGACTGGAGGGACGCTCCCACAAGTAGAATTACTCCTCAGTCAACTGTCAACTGTCAACACTCCCCAATTTTGAGAATTGTCAAAATATTTTTGACATTTTAGGATAAGATCCCAGAAACTTGTTGATTGTTAGTTGTGATTTGTCATTTGTCCTGTCTTACAAAGTTCTGATGGCTCCGGCAAGCCACCCTCTGCGGGTCTACGCCAAAAGCCGATGCACCCTGCGGGAAGCCCTACGGGTTCGGGGGATCGCAATCGACGGAAACCCCCAAGACCGCGACCCACTCACCGCAGAAGCGTCTACAGACTTTGCTATTTGTTAATGACTAATGACCAATGACTAATGACCAATGACCAATGACCAATGACTAATGACTAAATGATTACAGCCACAGCGACTAAGATAGAAGCGATTCTCTATTTAAAGGGTAAACCCTTGTCGCTCGGCGAAATCGCCGAGTATGCCGCTTGCGATCGCGCCACTGTTAAAGAAGGCATGATTGAACTAATGGACAACTATGCCCACCGAGATAGCGCCCTAGAGGTAGTAGAAACTCCAGATGGTTACAGTTTGCAACTCAGGTCTGACTTTCAGGATTTGGTGCAAACCATGATACCAGTGGAATTAGGTGTAGGTGCATTGCGAACTTTGGCGGCGATCGCTCTTAATAATCCCATACTCCAGAGCGACTTGATTAATTTGCGGGGTTCAGGAGTATATCAGCACGTTCCAGAACTAGTTGAACTCGGTTTCGTTCGTAAACGGCGAGACAGCGATTCTCGCTCCTACTCACTGCAAGTAACCCCAAAATTTCATCAATATTTTCAAATTGAAGAACTTCCGCAAATACTTTCCACTAACCACAAGGAAGAACAACTAGAACTTCAACTAGAACTTGAGGGAGTGGGGAGTAGGGAATAGGGAATGAGGTATTGGGGGTGTGAGAGGTTTTGGAGGTGTGGGAGAAAAAGGAGGATGGGGAAGAAATCTTGCCCCCCTCTCTCCCCACACTCCCCACACTCCCGTCACTTCCCATCCCCCTGTCTCCCCATCTTCCCCACTCCTCTTGATGACTTATACCCGTGGTGAATGCGCTACCCTTGTACTATGGTTTAGAGTAGAGTTAGCAATTAAGCTAAATAAAACTGCCAATGGTGTTTAATCCTGACTTTTTGAATGACAACTCTGAGGAACACCCTAATCAACTTCTTTCAGATCACTCTGAGGAATACCCCAATCAATTACTCAAATATCTACAGCATCAGTCTCCTGATGTTTTAGCGCGGGTCGCCCAGTCCGTCAGCCCCGAAATTAAACAAATCATATCGCAAAATGTCCAAGGGCTAGTGGGAATGCTCCCAACAGAAAATTTTAATGTCCAAATTACAACAGATCGGGAGAATCTAGCAGGGCTTCTAGCATCAGCCATGATGACAGGTTATTTTCTGCGTCAGATGGAACAAAGGATGCAGTTAGAGCAAAAGTTATGAATAATGAGTTGAGAGTTGAGAATTATGAGTTGGGAGTTATAGAAAGTTTTTAACTTCTAACTCCTTACTCCTCACTCTTGCATAGACGCGATTAATCGCGTCTCTACTTCTAACTATTTTTTGGGGTAAGTTCCTAATTGCACTTTGAAGGTTTGAATTTTACTGCTACGGTTAACTTCGATCGCTAGAATATCCCCAACTTTGCTGGACTCTACCAGCTTCTGTACTTGGGCTGAAGTTTTGACTGGTTGAGAGTTGACTTTTTGAATCACGTCTCCAGGAAGCAGTCCTACTAAGTTGGCTGGAGAGTCCTGCGTTACTCCTTTAATCACAATCCCTGCTTCCTGCTGAATATTAAGCTGATTTTCTTGATTAATCTGCTGTTTTCTAATGGGAGTAAGATCTACCATGTCAATGCCCAAGAAGGGATGTTCTACACGCCCTTTGGTAAAAAGTTCATTGGCAATGCGGGCAGCGGTTTCAATCGGGATGGCAAAACCAAGTCCTTGAGCATCAGCGCGGATGGCAGTGTTAATACCAATGACTTCGCCTTGGGCATTTAACAAAGGGCCGCCAGAATTGCCGGGGTTAATTGCTGCATCAGTTTGGATAAAGGTAACTCGCTTATCTGGGACACCAACTTGAGCGCTAGTCCGGTCTGTAGCGCTGATAATACCAATAGTGACAGTGTTATCTAAACCCAGAGGATTGCCAATAGCGATCGCCCACTGTCCTGGTATCAAGTTTTGGGAATTTCCCAGCTTCACTGTCGGCAGATGATTCTCATTGATTTTCACTACAGCCACATCAGTCATGGAATCAACTCCCACCACCTTTCCCTCTAAAGTCCGACCATCTTTGAGGGTAACTTGTACCGTGTCTGTATCGGCTACAACATGAGCATTAGTGAGTAATTCTCCATCTTCACTCAAAATAAATCCTGAACCCGTACCTCGCTCAATGCGTTCTTGGGGAATTGGTTCCTCATCCTCTCCAAAGAATCGTCGCAACAGAGGATTTTTCAAAGCATCAGAAATAGGATTAGCTACTTTGCGGGTAGCATTAATTCGCACTACAGCTGGGCCAACTTTTTGCACTGCTGTTGCAATAAAATTTACATTATTGCCCCCAGTATTCCCAAACGCTCCGTTAGAAGAATTAGGAACTACTGATTCTGGAGGCAAAGCCGTCGTCACATTTTTTAACTGTTGGAACGAGGAATTTTGCGGCAGCAGATAACGACTGCCAAACAAACCTGCACCACCGCCGATCGCCAGTAAAAACAGATAAACGGCCAGTTGCTTTAAGGATAACTTCATAATCATTCTACTTAAGGACAGCAATGCAGTTGCTAATTTCTAAGTGTAGTCAAGCTAACGGCAAGTGGACAGATCAATTTATCAGGAATTAGAGATTGTAAGTGTTGATTGATAACTGATGACTGTTGGGCGGAGCCGGAAACGCTCCGCCGAGGCGTGAGGAGAGTTAAGAGTAAAAGTTATTTTCCCTCTGCTCCTGTGCCTCCTCATCTCCCAGTTGGTAAGCGTACCCCTACGGGGAAGCAAGCTACGCGTAGCGTCTCGTAGAGAAGTCGAACTACATCTTCCCCAATCCCTAGTTCCCAGTGCCCAATCCCTAAACTCTCCATCTAAAATCTAAAGTTAATGCGCTCTTGACTTGTATACATGACTTTACCTTTTCGTCAACTATTTCTCTGTAGCTTAGTTAGCGCCTTAGGCCTAGTATCCATACTGCCAAGCTTGAACAGCGCCAGTGCTGCTGTAAGTGGTTGCCCAACTCCAGCCCTATCTCGCTTCCAACGTCATAAAGTAGTTCGTGGCGAAACTTTGGAGAGTATAGCGCAGCACTACAATCTGATTCCTACAACTATTATCGGAATGAATCCTGTTTTGCAGGATAACGGGGCGATCGCTGCCGTTGGCAGTGTGCTGCAAATTCCTCCCTACAATGGGATTGTAGTCGAAGTGCCTCGCGGCCAAACTTGGCGACAAGTGGCGGCAAAATACAAAGTTCGTGCTGATAGCCTTTTTGAGGTGAATGGCTGCCAACAAGACCCCAGAATCGTGTTTGTTCCGGGGGTAAATTGGTCGCCCAATGGTGTTGTCACCAAGGCTCCCGTACCTACTGATACAGGTACGCCAAACCGAGTATCTGTGTCTGGATATCCTTTGGCCCAAGTAGCAACTGTAGGATTAGCTTACGGCTGGCAGATTAACCCTAGTACAAGTCAAGTTTTCTTTCATAGCGGCGTTGATTTGTTAGCACCAGTAGGTACAGATGTGCTAGCGATCGCACCTGGAACCGTAGCCTTTGCCGATGACCAAGGTAGTTATGGCAAGTTGGTCATTATTAACCACAGTGGGGGACTGCAAAGCCGCTACGCTCAACTTGACAGTATCAAAGTCAGCGTTGGTCAGCAAGTAAAAAAAGGAGACTTACTGGGAACCGTAGGTACCAGTGGAACACCAAGTACCAGTCAACCGCATCTCCATTTTGAAGTGCGTTCTAGCTCATCTCTGGGTTGGGTAGCGCAAGATCCTAAAGGTTATTTGAAGAAATGAGGGAATGGGGAAGATGGGGAAATAGGGAGTGTGGGGAGAGAGGGGGGATGGGGGAGTGTGGGGAGTGTGGGGAGAGAGGGGGGCAAGATTTCTTCCTCATCCTCCCACACCTCCTTTTCCTCCCACACCTTCCACACCCCGAATGCCCCATGCCCTATGCCCAATTCTCAATTTCGCTAGATTTTACAATGTGCATTCCTGCCTGTGCAAATCTGGCAAACGCTACATCTGCCTGTTCTGTGTAGTCCACAACACTGGGAACAACAACAGGAGAAGTGCAATCTTCTAACAAGTAGATTTTTTGAGCAAGGGTGCTATCTACCTGTTGAATTTCTGTTAATAAATCGTCAATTGTCCAAGCTACACAATGACTTTTAGCTTGACCACCAATAATTACGATATCAAATTCTAAAAGTTGCTTTATTAGCTGAATATTCTTTTGAGCAAGTGGACGTTGTTCAAAATCTTCTAACACTTCTGGACGGAGAATAGAATAGTTTTCTGTTAAAGGATTTTCGCCTTTAATTTCAAATTGTGTTTGACTCTGACGAGCAATACCGTGGAAAAATATTGCTTCCTCTACTGAGGAAACTAAAGCATGACCAATGCCACCTAACATTGAATGATAAGGCCAAACCGTAAGCGGATATTTACCGTCTTGACTTAGTTTTTTAACGTAATGATAAGCATGTTTTTCTAATAATTCGTAATTACCATTAGTTACACTATTAGTAACTGCTGGGTTGACTTTCCAAATACCTTGTTTGATATCTTCAGGAGTGATACTAGTAGCTGCTGGGGTGGGATGTTCTCCGGTGGCGTTCACCCAAAATATTGGATGAAAAATTTGTGTTGTCGTATGAGTATCTAGAGTAGGTACAATTTTTGTAATTACTCCCAAATTGCGATAGATAAATTCGGACAATCGCCGATTATCATCCACTGCCGCAGTACCAGATTTTCCACCTACAAATAATTCAAATCCCGGAATACAGAAGGTGTTTTGGACATCAATTAAAAGTAGGCAAATGCGGGTTTTGTCTAAAGATGCAGGTTGAATTCTATGTTGTTTAGCCCATGTTTCGGCGGCGGCTGCAATTTCTTGGTAAGGTACGCGCCAAACTTCGCCGACTCGATCGGGATTAAAGTGTGAGGGAATAGGGAGTTGGGTTATTGTTTGGGTCTTCATAATTACAGTTGGATTTATTATGTAAGCAAGAAATGAAGCTGTAGTATTGGTATTGTATTCGTGGTCTGTAAGGAAGTTTTTACTATAATATTCCGCGTCCTTCTTTACCGTGGAAAAATTGCTTCGAGGAATCCCATATTCTTACTTTTTCAATAGATTTTCCATTAACTAGGGTTCCCCAAAGCCTAAAAGGATTTTTACTTTACTCCATTTTTTTCTACGTAATTGTGTAAAAAAGTCCTAGCTGTGGCAATCTGGGAACAGAGATTTATTAAATCTGATATAGCTACAACAAATTTGCCATTATAGGTTATGCAAACTCTACCCACACTCAATACTTCAAATACTACATTAAGCCAACCTACCTTTGATACAAATATCAAGCGGCGTCAAACCCGTCCTGTAAAGGTAGGTAATGTCACCATTGGCGGTGGCTATCCTGTTGTAGTGCAGTCGATGATTAACGAAGATACTCTTGATATTGATGGTTCTGTGGCTGCTATTCGTCGTCTGCACGAAATTGGCTGTGAAATTGTCCGCGTCACAGTGCCAAGTATGGCTCATGCTAAAGCTTTAGCAGAAATTAAACAAAAATTAATTAAAACTTATCAAAACGTGCCGGTGGTGGCTGATGTCCATCATAATGGAATGAAAATTGCTCTGGAAGTCTCCAAGCATATCGATAAAGTGCGGATTAATCCAGGGTTATATGTCTTTGAAAAGCCAAACTTTAATAGAACCGAGTATAGTAAAGCCGAATTTGACGAAATCGGGGAAAAAATCCGTGAAACCTTAGAACCTCTGGTAATTTCTTTGCGCGACCAGGGTAAATCGATGCGAATTGGGGTAAATCATGGTTCTCTGGCTGAGAGAATGTTATTTACCTACGGTGACACCCCTGAAGGAATGGTGGAATCAGCCATAGAATTTATTCGCATCTGTGAATCTTTAGATTTCCGCAACTTGGTAATTTCCATGAAAGCTTCACGAGTACCAGTGATGGTAGCTGCCTATCGCCTGATCTCCAAGCGTATGGATGAACTAGGTATGGATTATCCGCTACATTTAGGTGTTACAGAAGCTGGTGATGGTGAATATGGACGAATCAAATCCACAGCTGGGATTGCGACATTACTCGCTGATGGTATTGGCGATACAATTCGCGTCTCACTGACAGAACCACCAGAAAAAGAAATTCCCGTGTGCTACAGCATTCTCCAAGCTTTGGGATTGCGGAAAACAATGGTGGAATATGTCGCCTGTCCTTCCTGCGGACGGACTTTGTTTAACTTAGAGGAAGTGCTACACAAAGTCCGGGAAGCGACTAAACACTTAACTGGTTTGGATATAGCAGTTATGGGCTGTATTGTCAATGGACCGGGAGAAATGGCAGATGCCGACTATGGTTATGTTGGCAAAACACCTGGTTACATTTCTTTGTATCGTGGCAGAGAAGAAATTAAAAAAGTCCCAGAAGACAAAGGCGTAGAGGAATTAATCAACCTAATTAAGGTAGATGGACGTTGGGTAGAACCGTAAGAGAGTGGGGAGATGGGGAGATAGGGAGAGTGGGGAGTGTGGGGAGAGAGGGGGGCAAGATTTCTTCCCCATCCTCCCACACCTCCCACACCTCCAAAACCTCCCACACCCCCCAATGCCTTATTCCCTATTCCCTACTCCCCACACCCCACCACTCCTCACTCCCAATCCCCAATTCTTAAAACTTTTGTATAGATGACGACCAATATCGCCTGATTGTCAAGTATTTTGTTGAAATTAGAAATACATGCTTGACCTCTACAGTAATACCCTGTGTTAGATTGAGCATACTGACTATAAATTTTCCCTCTGACGCAGCTGTCATTATGGTGATTACAAAAAATAGGCTTGTTTTGGGTGCTACGGCAGTAACACTCTCCACGATCGCTGTTACTAGCCTTGGCATTCACTCACGAGGTCAGGCTTTATTTAAAGCAAGTCCCAAAGAATTGGTAGATGAAGTTTGGCTAATTGTTCAGCGCCAATATGTAGATGGTACTTTTAATCAGGTAGATTGGCAGGCTGTTCGTAACGAGTATGTGAAGAACAAGTCCTACAGTAATCAACAGGAAGCTTATAAGTCCATTCGGGAAATGCTTAAAAAGCTCGATGACCCCTATACCCGGTTTATGGACCCAGAGGAATTTAAGAATATGCAAGTAGATACCTCTGGAGAATTAATAGGAATTGGGATCACAATCGGTCAGGATGAAAAAACAAAGCAATTGGTTGTAATTGCGCCAATTGAGGATACACCAGCCTTTAAAGCTGGCGTTTTAGCCAAAGATGCGATCCTGAAAATCGACAACAAAAGCACCAAGGGGATGGATACTAATCAAGCAGTATCTTTAATTCGAGGTGAAGCAGGAACCCAAGTCAGCTTGACGATTCAGCGAAACGGTCAGACAAAGGAATTTAACATCACACGGGCGCGGATTGAAATTCATCCAGTTAAATTTTCTCAAAAGCAAACTCCAGCAGGTAACCTGGGCTACATTCGCCTAAATCAGTTCAGTGCTAATGCTGGTAAAGAAATGCAAGCTGCCATTACAGATTTAGAAAGCAAAAAGGTATCAGGATATATTCTGGATTTACGTGGTAATCCAGGCGGTTTATTGTTTTCTAGTGTAGAAATTGCCCGGATGTGGATAGACAAAGGTAAGATTGTCTCCACCGTCGAACGCCAAGGAGAGGCAGAAAAAGAAGAGGCCAACGGACGCGCCTTGACGAATAAACCCTTAGTGGTACTGGTAGATAAAGGTTCAGCCAGTGCCAGTGAAATCCTTTCTGGGGCTTTACATGATAATAAGCGTGCAACTTTGGTTGGGACTCAAACTTTTGGTAAGGGACTGGTGCAATCGGTGCGTCCCTTGGAAGATGGTTCAGGATTGGCGGTGACAATTGCTCATTACTATACTCCCAACGGTACAGATATCAACCATAAAGGCATTGAGCCAGATGTGAAGGTGGATTTGAGCAAACAGCAGATGGAAGACTTGTGGCTCCATGAACGTGATAAACTTGCTACCCTAGCAGATCCCCAATTCGCCAAAGCAGTGGAAGTGATAGGTAAACAAATTGCTACTAAGGGTACACCTACAGCAGAAAAATGAAAAATCATGCCTACAGAGGCATTGGGCACAAGAGCCTCCAAGAGCAGAGGGGAAAAACTTGCAATAAGTTCTCCTCTGCTCCTGATTTCACTTAAACTGGTTGGCACTTCCCACTTCTAATAAGTCCGACACGACGGGCGATCGCTTCTTCTTGTGAACTATAAGGCCCCCACTGCTCTATAATCTCTAGATTATCGTCTCCTATTTCGTCGCTGGAGACTATCTCGCAATTACCAGTAGAACGCTTGACAATATACCAAGTTTGTGGCTCGCTCATGCCTGAAAGAAAAATTTAATTTTTATATAGTAAAGATTTTACGGCATAGAGAAAACATCTGTAAGTGCCTTAACTTGTCACTAATGAGTTGAGTGGAATTTCTATCTGAAATTCACTACCTTGACCTAGCTCAGAAAAGCATTTGATTTGCCCTGCATGTTTTTTGACTATAATCTGGTAACTGATTGATAATCCTAGACCAGTGCCTTTACCAGGTTCTTTTGTGGTGAAGAAGGGGTCAAAAATACGTGATTGTAAGTTTTTTTCAATGCCATTTCCATTGTCTGCGATGCTAATGAGGATGGTATTGTCTGCTGTGACTTTTGTCTGAATCCTGATTTGCGGATGATTTACGGATGACGTTTCTAGAGCATCAATTGCATTGCTGAGAAGATTCATGAACACCTGATTAAGTTCGGCTGGATAACAATTTAGTAGAGGCAAGTGACCATATTCTTTGATTAATTTAATGTTCGGAGTATCTCCATTGTTGGTCAAACGATGCTGCAAAATCACCAGCGTGCTATCGATGCTTTCATGAATATCAATCGTCTTAATTCCAGCATTATCTAGTCGAGAAAAAGTACGTAATGACAACACTAACTGATGAATACGGTTTGCTCCTACCATCATTGAGTTGAGAGTTTTCGGTAAGTCTTGAGCAATATAATCAATATCCATAGCTATTGATTGCTTTTGGATTTTTGGCGTTGGGCTAGGATGTTGTTCCTGATAAAGATGTAATAATTCCAGCAAATCTTCGGCATACTTATCTACGTAGGAAATGTTAGCGTAAATAAAATTAATTGGATTATTAATTTCATGGGCAATTCCAGCTACTAATTGCCCTAAACTAACCATTTTTTCACTTTGAATTAACTGAGCTTGAGCCTGCTGTAAGTCTTTGAGAGTTGCGGCGAGTTCTTCCTTTTGACTTTGAGTTTGTTTGAGTAATTCTGCTTGCTGTAATGCTACGCCTAGCTGAGAAGCAATTTGAGTTAGTATATATACTTCATTCGCTTGCCATTCTCGAGGCCCATCGTTCTGGTAAACTGCCAGTAGTCCCCAAAGCTGTTGACTTTGATAAATAGCGGTAATTACATAAGCTCTTGCCTGACACTGCTCTAGAATTTTCAGGTAGCACTTACTGAAGTTAGCACTGTAAACATCGTGACAAACACGATACGTTTCATTTTTAGAAAAGCGTCCTCCCTGTGTATCTTGTAAGTAAGTATCCACAATTGGAGGAATAGACAAATTTTTCAAGCTACATTCACTGACATTTTCTACTAATTCCGGTTGATGAACTTGCTGCTGAATCAGAGGTAACCACCCTTGTGCTAAAGATTCAGCTACAAATGTTCCACTCCAATCTGGATTGAAACGATATAAAATCACGCGGTCAGAGTTTAACAATTGTCTGATTTCTTGAGTGGTTGTCTGGAAAATATATTCTAAGTCAAGAGACTGACGAATTTTCTCAACAGTAATAGCTACAATTTTCTGGGATTCCGCTGCTTTAAGTGCTTCTGTTTGTAATAGTTCTACAGACTGGGAAGTAGTTTTTTGTAAGGATTTTTTGGGCTGCAACACCATTTTTAATAATAATTTAAGTAATTAACAACCAGTCTAATATAAGATTTAAAAATAATGTCTAAAAACTCCTTAAATTTTTGATGAAAACATGAAATTTTTAACTAATATTATGAAAATGAAACGAGGGAGTATCTTCAAGTTTTTGAGCAATAAATTTAAATTTTTAATAAGTTTTAAGGAGTATTTAATTTCAGTGGAAATACTAACAATACTAATTTAAATATAGGACTAGTATTTAATTTTTGAAAAAGCTCCGTACATCTAGGCAATAATCAAGAAATTTTCGTAGTTTTGCGTTAGCATACTCCTACAAAGAAGCAAGCTACACGGAGCGTGTACGTAGAGAAGCTCACCGTACCCCTTCGGGGAAGCAACGCTGGGCTTAGGGTCTGGTAGGAAAAATATCGCAGCTTGTAGATACTAGATTTATCATTATTCACTAACAAAAAGCCCTGCATTTAAAAGTGCAGGGCTTGATTTTAGACAAATTTAAAATTACTTACCATTGCCGTTACTAGCGTTACCATTGCTAGCTAAGACGCGTTCGGCAAGTTTATCTGGTACTTCCTGCAAATGGTCGTATTCCCAGTGGAAGGAACCAACGCCTAAAGTGAGCGATCGCAACTCTACAATAAAGTTTTGCATCTCTGCTTGTGGCAAGTATGCAACTACGTTATCCCAGCTTTGCCAATCATTTCTCCCCTCGTAGCCTAAAATTTGCCCGCGTCTACCACTCAGCAGTTGCAACACCTTGGAGGTAAATTCGCTCGGTGTTGTCACTTGTATGTGCAGAATTGGTTCTAATAAGGTGGGTTGGGCTTGGGGTATTCCCGTTTGCATTGCTAATCGGGCGGCTTGCTTAAAGGCTTGTTCGGAACTATCAACGGTGTGGTAAGAACCGTTAGTCAAAGTTACCGCTACATCCACCACAGGGAAGCCCAGAGGCCCGTGTGCCAGAAATTCCCGCACGCCCATTTCTACGCCAGGGATGTACTGTCTAGGAACCACACCACCAACGATGGTTTCATTAAAGTTAAATCCTTCACCGCGTGGTAAGGGCTTGATTTCCAGAAAAACATCACCAAATTGACCGTGACCACCGCTTTGGTGTTTGTATCGTCCGTGAACGGAAGCCACCGTTTTGCGGATGGTTTCTTTGTAAGGCACTTGCGGTAAGTGCGTTGTCATTGGCAAGTTATATTTGCGGCGCAGTCTATCTAAGGCAACTTGCAGATGAATTTCGCCTTGACCCCAGAGGATAACTTCGTGGGTGTCGCCGTGTTGTTCCCAAGCAAGCGAACAATCTTCTTCTAATAGCTTAGTAATGGCACCGCTAAGCTTAACTTCATCGTTGCGCTTTTCTGGTGTAATAGCCAGGGCATACACAGGTTCTAACTGTTCAGCTTTGGGTAATTGCATCGCTGAGGACTGTTCTGTGGAGATTGTATCCCCTGTTTTGATTCCTTCTAAACGACTCAAGGCAACAATTTCACCAGCAGCAACTTCATTAACTGATTGCTGTTGTTGTCCCATCAGGTGGTAAATTCCACCAGTGCGAACGCCATTGAGGACAAGACCATCAGTTAATTTGCCCCGCCAAACCCGCACGAGGGAGAGTTTGCCACCTTGGGGAGTGTAATAAGTTTTGAGTACCTGGGCTATAGGTGTATTGCCTTTGATGTTTTTTAAGCGCCGTTCTGCTGTGGTTTCTGGTTCGGGCGCTTCCCGTAATAAGGCTTCTATTAAAGGTCTAACTCCATAATCTTGTTCTGCGACACCAAAGAAAACAGGGACTACTAAATCTGCCCCTAATTCCATTTTTAAATCGAGAAGGATTTCCTCTTGGGGTGGCTCAATGTCTTCTAAAAGTTCTTCGAGTAAGTGGTCGTCAAAATTTGCTAGGGCTTCGAGCATTTCTGCCCGTGCTGTATGTTCTTCTTGTTTTAAGCTTTCGGGGAAGGGGATGGGGTCAGCAGGTGCGCCGGGATGATATTGATATGCTTGTTCGCTCACCATATCAATAAAGCCGGTGAGTTGTTCCCCTTGCATGATGGGATATTGATGCGCTACTAAAGGACGGCTGGAAACTGCTTTCAGGGCGTGTAATGTTTCGAGGACATGAATATTTGCTCGATCCATTTTGTTGACGAAAACGATGTGGGGAATTTCCCAATCGTCCAAGAATTTAAATAGAGGAGCAAGGGTGAGGACGCGATCGCGTATCGGTTCGCAAACTACAATTGCGGCATCAACTCCGATTAAAGCATTGTAAGTTTCTTGGGCAAATTCTACGCTTCCCGGACAATCAACAAAAGTGAAACGAGTACCGTTATACTCAGTGCTAGCAGCGCTGACTTCTACACTCATGTGGCGATCGCGCGACTCAGCAGCACTATCTCCTACTGTATTGCTGTCTTTAATACTTCCTTTGCGAGAAATTGCCCCTGTGACAAATAACAAACTTTCTAGTAAAGTGGTTTTTCCACTTAAATAAGGACCGACAATTGCAACGTTCCGCGAACCTGATTTTACTTTTTCGTTCATAAAACCTCCCTTGCGGTAATTCATTCACAACCGCATTACGCTATGTATATCAGGGATAAAAAATGGTTCTCTGGAGTCAAAATTACCCCTTCTTTAATTTGTTATTATCCTACCTTTAATCTCAAGTTCAAAAAATTGTAGCCTGTCGTAAGATTTAGCTTAAGAAAAGTTAAGCATCACAAAGTTTAATACTCAATCAACAAGTTTTGTAAAAAACTTCAGCATTGACCAAACTTTTTGTTAGGTAAACTGACTGAAAATTGTCGCGATTTAGAAAATCTATGAGATTATCACTATATAAATATCCCATAGCAACTTTAATAAGTTTAATATTAGTGGGTAGCTTCTTCTCACCCTCATCTTCCTCATCTTTGCGTCCCCGCTTCCCCTCACCTCCCCTTTTACTGGCACAATCTAATACCCAAACTGCTATAGACAAGTTAAATCAAGGGTTACAGGCAATTCAGACCGGAAGAGTACAAGATGCGATCGCTGCCTTTAAACAAGCAAGTCAATTAGATCCGACATTAGCAGCAGCCCACTATAATTTAGGGCTAGCATTACGACAAGCAGGACAATTACAACCCTCTGCGGATGCATTTTATCGAGCCACACAAGCCGATCCGAAGTTTGCTCCAGCTTTTGCTAATCTAGGCGGTACCTTATTAGAAGGCAATAATTTAGAGTTAGCTAACGATTACTTGCAACGTGCGTTAGAACTCGATCCCAAACTAGGATTTGCCCACTATAACTTAGGGTTGCTACGAGAACAGCAACGAGATTGCGACCGGGCGATCGCATCTTTTAAAAAAGCCATAGAATATAGCAAAAATGCACCCGAACCTCCTTACCATATTGGAATGTGTTATCTGCAACAAGGCAAAATCAGTCGAGCTAGAGATGCTTTTAATCAAGCAGTAAAAATTAATCCTAAATATCCAGAAGCTTACTATAATATTGGTTCAATTTTGTTTAATCAACGCCAATTACAAGAAGCGTTAGAAGCTTTTAGAAAATCAGCCGAAGCTAACTCAAACTATCCCAACGCTTATTACGGCGCTGGGTTAGTTTTTATGCAGTTACAAAAATATAGCGATGCAGTACAAGTATTGCAATTTGCCAGAGATTTATACACTGCTCAGGGAAATTCTCAATGGGCAAAAAATGCCACGCAATTGTTGCAACAAGCACAAAATTTAAATCGATAAATAGTTATTAGTCATTAGTCATTAGTCATTTGGCATTTGTCTAAAGCTAATTATCAATGTCCAAGTTCACTGATAACTGATAAATTATTAGACTCTCTGAGGCAGAAAAGCTTAATATTGCGTAACATAAAATTATTGGGTTGACTCGCTGGTGTTGTCTGAAGTTGTCCCGATTGGAATGAAACGTACATGCAAAAGCGCCTAAAGAGTCGATTTTTATTTTGCGATCGCTGGCTAGATCGCCACTCAATTGTTCGCAACATGGAAGCTTTCCAAGACTTAATTGTGATTGTCTTGTGTTTGGGTTTGTTCGCCGTGATGCTGATCCAATTATGGGGGATAGTTATTGCCCTCACGCAGCCACTAGACTATAAACATGTGACTGCAAAAATACTATTTGTGTTGATTTTAGTCGAGTTATTTAGACTATTAATGGTCTACTTACAAGAACATAGTATTTCTGTGGGAGTTGCAGTTGAGGTAACAATTGTTTCTGTTCTGCGAGAGGTAGTAGTTCATGGAGCGCTAGAAATTTCTCCCTTTCAGACAGCTGCGATTTGTGGCTTATTGTTTATTTTAGGTTGCTTACTAGTAGTCTGTGCTAAAACACCACATATGGATTGTATAAGTGCTAACACTAAATTATGTCCTATTGCTTATAAAGGAGGTAGGGAAGGACAAAGGGATCTGGAATTACAGTATTCACGTCAATGTGAGGAAAATCAACCTCTTGGATAAGCTTTTATCAACAAAGGAGTAGGGGAGTAAGAAATTAAAAGATAAAAGGCAAAAGTAGCAATAATGCCTTTTTACTTTTTAATACCCCAGCTCCTTTCCTTGAGGCTAGGATTGAGAATCTCTAGGGTTAATCGGATTATTCAAAGTGGAAATTTTTCTAAGTATTTATTTAATTTATCTCTATCTATAGGTTCAGTTATAATATTGCTGATTCCAATTAGTTGACTTAAAACTAAAATTGCTGCTTGATGGTAAATATCACCTCCATTTGATGCTGAGTAATACGTTAGAACATAAGGAATAATATTGTTTTCAAAAAAGTCAATAGCAGTTTTCAATACACAACCTTCTGTATCAACTCCACAAATAAACACTGTTTGAATATTTCTTTGTTTAAGAAATATTAGAGTTTCTTCATTGCAAGCAGTATATACAGTTTTATCAAAAATTACTTTTACAAATGGTTTAATACCTTCTACAAGTTCTTGCTCTGTTTCATCCAAAAGTTGATGCCAATTTAAATATTTTACATAAGGGCTATTAAGGGTATTGATAAATTTAGTGAATACTACATATTTAAAGAAATTTTGCTCTAACAAATACTTGATTCTTTGTACAATGTAACTTGTATTTTCAGCTATAAAACCATTTTGAATATCAATAATAAATAAACAGAAATTCATAATTATGATAAGAGAATAAATAATTAATTACGGGCGATCGCCAGCACTAAACATAATAAATTGAGTAAGAATTTTGCTGACGCATTCAGCAACTTTAAATTTAATTCAATAAGACAGTTAAGACATTTAACAAAAAATTAATCAAACAGCCGACTAGTCATTAGCTATATAACCGACTTTTGCAAGGTACTTCCGACGTATTGAACTATACCCTTTTTGGAAGATGAATTGCTGTTTTAACGTGAGTATAAGTTAATTAACAATCCTACAAGAGGGTCAAACAATGGTTGAAAATACAAGTAACGGACAGTCTCAAGAACCAATTAGCAACTTGGAGTATGATTTTCTCACCGTGTTACACAACAAGGCTGAAGCAATTAAAGCTTACGAAACTTACATAAAAGATGCAGAGCAAGCAGGTTCCCAGCCTTGTGTACAGTTATTTCAAAAATTGCGGCAATCCGATCTTGAGCAAGCTAAAGAGCTTCGCCACCATCTACAAGAAGTGATGCAACACGGTAAGATGTAACCTAAGTTTTAAGGTGTCTGCATCCAAACATTAGTATAAGCGCCTTAGTAGTCTGTGTAATTAGTGATATTATGCCACTATAGACTAATGTTTGATAATCGAAAGATGTAGTAGCGATCGCCTACTTGATTACGGTGTCGTGCTTGACTATGTAAAAATTTTTATAGGTAAAATGGGAGCGTTTCTACTTTTGTGCGTTCCCATTTTTGCTGTCAGAGATACTACGCTTAGCTCCATTGATGGAAGCATCGGCTGATATTTCTCAGTCAAAAGTAGTCAGTGGTTCAGCCTTCTGCGATCAAATTATAATATGGCAGTAGGTTTTTAGCGGCATTGAGCCGAGAAAGTCGCGTCCGAAAAACAAGATAGGCAAAGTGTTGGGTGAATTATTTAGATGGTGAGAAAGCATCTGGCAAACCCGTTAAGTTAGTTCGATCGCGAATATCAGCCAAAGCAGTGAAATTGTTGCTTAAAGAATTAGTTCGCGAGTTGAAAACTTGCTAGAGTGAACAGAGTTAGCCTTAATGTCTAATCGCCAAAACCTATACATCTCATGGATTTTGCTAATCTTGCATCCCAGTTAAATGCTGGAACAATTTTACCAGAGGGAATTGTAATTCTCACCCTCTTGGGGGTTTTGATAGTTGATTTGATTTTGGGGCGTACATCCGCGCGCTCGATTGGATATCTAGCGATCGCAGGTTTGCTGGCTTCGATTGTCGCCCTGTATTTTCAATGGGATGCTCTCAATCCCATGTCTTTTAGTGGTGGCTTTAACAGTGACAACCTCAGTATCGTCTTTCGCGGTATTATAGCGTTGTCTGCCGCTTTTACTATATTGATGTCAATTCGCTACATCGAGCAGAGTGGCACCGCTCTAGCAGAATTCATCGCTATTTTGCTGACTGCCACCCTTGGAGGGATGTTTTTATCCGGGGCTAGCGAGTTAGTGATGATTTTCATCTCCCTAGAAACCCTGAGTATCTCCTCTTACTTGTTAACAGGTTATACTAAGCGTGACCCCCGCTCTAACGAAGCGGCGCTGAAATACCTGTTAATTGGAGCTTCGAGTACAGCAGTATTTTTGTACGGTGTATCATTGCTGTATGGATTATCAGGTGGACAAACACAACTAAATGCGATCGCCGATGGTATTGCCACAGCTAATGTTGGTCAATCTTTAGGTTTAGTAATTGCGCTAGTTTTTGCGATCGCAGGTATTGGCTTTAAAATCTCCGCCGCACCCTTCCACCAGTGGACACCAGACGTTTATGAAGGCGCTCCCACCCCGGTAATCGCCTTTTTATCTGTAGGTTCCAAAGCAGCTGGCTTTGCTCTAGCTATCCGCTTGCTGACAACAGCCTTCCCCCTTGTTGCTGACGAGTGGAAGTTTGTTTTCACTGCTCTGGCTGTTCTCAGTATGATCTTGGGTAACGTAGTTGCCCTAGCCCAAACTAGCATGAAACGGATGCTAGCTTATTCATCCATTGCCCAAGCTGGGTTTGTGATGATTGGCTTAATTGCTGGTACACAGGCAGGATACGCTAGTATGATATTTTACCTGCTGGTCTACCTGTTCATGAATCTGTGCGGCTTTACCTGCATTATTCTTTTCTCCTTGCGGACAGGAACCGACCAGATTGCCGAATACTCAGGACTATATCAAAAAGATCCACTCCTAACACTGGGGTTGAGTATCTCCCTGCTTTCCTTGGGTGGTATTCCCCCATTAGCTGGGTTTTTTGGCAAAATTTACTTGTTTTGGGCTGGTTGGCAAGCAGGTCTTTATGGGCTAGTCTTGCTGGGCTTAGTTACCAGTGTTGTCTCCATCTACTACTACATTCGCGTAGTCAAGATGATGGTAGTCAAGGAACCCCATGAAATGTCTGAAGCAGTGCAGAACTATCCCCCAGTACGTTGGAATTTGCCTGGATTTAGACCTTTGCAAGTCGGCTTACTGGTCACTTTAATCGCCACTTCCATCGCCGGGATTTTGTCAAATCCACTATTTACATTGGCTAACCATTCCATCTCCCATACTGCTATTTTGCAAGCAACAATCAATAGCGGTGTACAAGCACAAAATCTACCACTTTTGCCAAAGTTAGATTCAGTGAGTCAGTCTCAACCTTCAGTTGATTCTAATGCTAAGATTTAATCTTCTGAATCTCAATAGAACTTTGTGCTATTAAAGAAGCGCCTGTTTGCTAATTAGCAAGCAGGCGTTTTTAAAGTTAAATTCACTAAACCGAGATTCAGCAACGTAATTACTCAACTAAGAATTGCCAGGTTGAAACTAATACAAAGACGCTCTTACACAGACACGGATAATTTTTAACCACCCAAAGTTTTTTAGCAAACCACTATTCCCAATCCTAAATCCTACGAGTTAACAGGTATCTTAATTACAAATTCTGCACCATTTCCTGGACTAGAAAAACAGCTAAGTTGTCCCCCATGTTTCTCCACTATAATCTGATAGCTTATAGATAGACCTAGCCCAGTACCTTTGCCCACGGGTTTAGTAGTGAAAAATGGGTCGAATAGCTTTGAGCGAACTTCTTGGTTAATTCCCAAACCATTATCAGTAATAGTAACCATTATCCAGTTTTCATCGATTACTTCAGTTGTAATTTGAATTTGGGGATTATTAGTTGTTTTTGAATTGTCTGTTGACCACCGACCACTGAGTGCCGACTTTTCCAGTGCATCGATGGCATTTGCCAAAATATTCATAAACACTTGATTGAGTTGGCCTGGGTAGCAAGTTACATTGGGCAGTTGCCCATATTTTTTAATGACTTTGATTTCTGGGCACTCATGTTTAGCTTGCAGACGATGCTCCAAAATCATTAAAGTACTATCAATTCCCTCATGAATATTTACTTGCTTAAGTTCGGCTTCATCTAGTCTGGAAAAATTTCGCAATGATTTAACAATTTCTTGAATGCGGTGTACTCCTACCGTCATTGAATCGAAGAGTTTAGTTATGTCTTGAATCAAAAAATCCAAGTCTATTTCTTCTATTTCTTTTTCAAGTTCTAGAGGAGGATTTGGAAAAATTTGTTGATAAATTTCCAACAATCTCAGTAAATCTTGAGTGTATTTATGGGCGTGATGAAGGTTACCATAAATAAAACTAACAGGGTTATTAACTTCATGAGCAATACCAGCGACCATCTGACCTAAACTAGACATTTTTTCAGCTTGGATAAGCTGAGTTTGAGTAAGTTGTAGTTCGTTTAGTGTTTCTTGTAAAGCAGTTGTACGTTCCTCAACCCGAATTTCTAATTCTTCATTCGCTTTCTGGAGTTCTAATTCCGCCTGTTTGCGTTTTTGAACTTCTTTTGCTAACTCATCGATTTTCTCATTTAAAAGGACGAAATTATTACTGGCTACAGTTCTATTTTCCAAGCGTAGAAGAATTAAAGCTGAAGATTCAGGAGACCAAGGTTGAATAACTGCTCCTTGAGTGCGGCATATTAATGTATGCCCATCATTTGTACGTAAAGTTAAAGAACCTAAAGTCATTGCTCTGCTAGTAGAACAAGCTTGCAGGTACTTTATAATATCGTTGGCAGACTCAGTTACCAGCTCAAAGAGCGTTTTTCCTCGCAGTTCCTGACGGCGTAATCTCAGCATATCTGCTACTGGTTGATTGGTAGCTAACACCTGACCTTCACCATTCACCAGGAGTAAAGGTTCTGGTAAAACTCTGGCAAATTCAATAAATTGTTCAGGAGTCATGGGGCTGACAATTTCCGGTTAGACTATACTTTAGTAATCTGCATCAGGGCTAGTATTTTGGAGTTCCTTTAGTGTTGAAGAGTTTACCCAGATTCTAGTCCCCTATAGTATTCTCGACCTTCTGCATCTTCTGCCTCTTGAGTAAGTTTTAAGTAAACAATAACTCTGCATCCAGAAGCACCGTTTGCTATGGTATCTTGCAATTCTACTTTCGCATACCCTAGATTATTAGCTGCGATCGTTCCAAAAACATTTGAAGTCATCATGCACATCGCAGGGCGATTAAGCACTTTTTCGCCAAATGGGCAAACGCTGTTGCCAAAAACAATTTTTTCATCATCCTGCTCGATAATATAAAAATTGCCTTGAATTCGTCTTTTTAAATCAACTAAAACATCTGCTACCTGCTTACGAGAAAGATTTGAGACTTCCAGGGCAGATTTGTAATCTTGGTTAATCTGCCTACCCATTCTTTCTCCAACTACACTAATAAAACCAGAGGCTTCTTCTATACCAACTACATCCTGCAAAGTACCAGATAGTTCTCTGATTAATGTACGTAAAAATATATCCCGTTCTAAAGAAAGATTAAGCGTACTGGTTGAACGGTTAAGGGAATTTGTCATAGATTTTAAATACACAATTTTATAACTACAGTTATAGAGTTCCCAAAAATGCATCTAGAGTAACTGCTTAATATTTTTTAAAATTTTTTATTTGCTTTTACTAGAGAATATTTGTAGAGTCTCAGGTTATATCAATATTTCCCTAATCTCCCCTAAATAAGGAGGAAATAACATTCTCAAAGTCCGCCTTATTTAAGGATAATTTAGGTAGGTTATGAATGTGTTTGATACATCACTAAGGACTTTTCAAGCATCTTTTAAGTAAGGAGAATATTAAAAAGTAAAAAGTAAAAAGATAATCCCTATAAATTTACATAGAAGTCACCAGTGCCTGTTTTCGATGATAGCGTAGCTAAGCCAAATCTATATTCGCACAGCGTCTGACTTCTCTATCAGACGGTCTTGCTACCTTGCTTCACTGAGTACACTAACGCCAAGGGCGAACAGAACTTTGGAGAAATTTGATAAAAACGTATGAAAAAGTTAAAACTTAGAAAATTAAAGATAGATGAAATTAATATTTATTTTTAATTTTTAATTATTCGTACTATGAGAAAATTCTCTTTTTATTTATGATAAGATTTAAAGATTTTAATACATGCTTTTGAATATAATCAACTGTTATTTTCTAGTATAGCAGGAGGCAGTTCGCGTAGCGTGTCGAAGACAAGGCAGTTCTTGTTGGAGGCAGGAGGTAAAACATTACTATTTCTAACATTCACGCTTTCAAGATGTTCTAACCTTTAATTTACTTCCTATATTTATCCTGAAATACATAAATTACTGACTTCTCTAAGAACTCAGGGAATTATGTTTTTTATATATTTTATTGAATAATTGATTGATGAAGTTTTGCTATTTTAGGAAATTGGAATAGTAATGATAAACTCTGAACCTTTTCCTGGGGCTGAGTTTACCTCTAGAGTTCCTCCATGTTTATCCACAACAATTTGACGAGCAATAGACAATCCTAATCCCGTACCTTGACCCACGGGTTTAGTGGTGAATAAATTGTCAAATATTTTTTGCTGGACATCAGCTGACATTCCCACACCATTATCTTTAATCCGAATCAAGACATGATTTTTATTTTTAATCAGGCTGGTTTGAATCCAAATTTTATTAGGACATGCTTCAATCTCATCATAGCTACGTCCTAAATTAGACTCTTCCAAAGCATCAATAGCATTAGCTAATAAATTCATAAATACCTGATTAAGTTGTCCGCTGAAGCATTCTATTTCTGAGAAATTATCATAATATTTAATAACTTCAATATTAGGACGAAATTCTGATGCTTTTAAGCGGTGTTTGAGGATCATGATTGTGCTATCAATACCATCGTGAATGTCGCAAGAAACTTTGCGATCGCTATCTGCTCTTGAAAAGTTTCGTAGACTGGTACTGATGTTACGAATCCGTTGAACACCTTCTTTCATCGAATAAATCAAATTAGGTAGATCGGAAAGCATATACTGCAAATCCATTGCTGCAATTTCTTCTTGAATTTCTGCAACTGGATGAGGATAATACTGTTGATAAAGGTCAATGAGCTTAATCATGGCTTGGAAATATACCCAAGCGTGTCCGAGATTGCCATGAATGAAACCAACTGGATTATTAATTTCATGAGCAACTCCTGCAACTAATTGACCAAGAGCAGACATTTTTTCTGTCTGTACAAGCTGGAGTTGCGATTCTTGTAAATTTTTTAGTGCCTTAGACAAGGCTGCTGTTCTTTCTGCAACTCGTTTTTCTAAAGTTTTTGTGAGATTTCTTAACTGAAGATGGGTTTTAATTCTAGCTAATAGTTCTTGCTCATGAAATGGTTTTGTAATGTAGTCAACCGCACCGATATTTAGACCTTTTATTTTACTTTCTGTATCTGAGTTCCCTGTCATAAAAATTACAGGAATATCACAAGTTTCATAATTTTCTTTCAACTTTTTACATGTCTCAAAACCATCTATTTTTGGCATCATTACATCTAACAAAATCAAATCAGGTAATCTAGATTCAACCTGTTTAAGTGCCTTTTCTCCATTAACTTCTGTTATTACTTCAAAGCCTGCATTAGTTAAGATTTCAAAGACAATTTTTAAATTAGTAGTAGTATCATCTACCACTAAAATTAAATTGTTTTCTGGAATATTAGGCATTTGGATAAATGGTTGATAATTCATGTATTTAAATTAATTTAACTCTTTGCTACTTGTTCGTTATGGCAATTCTAAATCTTTCGTAAAAAAATCTATTGTTTATTACTTGCCTTCACGACTAATTTCACAACTCAAACATGATTGCTATATTTGCTCTGCGATTGCAACTAAGCCACCTCTATTTTATTAATGCACTAACTGAGAAATTTATCATCTAACAATCCTATAGTTCCCAAAAAATCAGATAACAGCAACATTCTGATATTAAATTGCTTATAGCTGACTACAAGGGCGATGGCTACAGATGGATATAAAATAGCAAATCTTTGTTTTTACTAAATTTGAATATACTCTTTTATAAAATTAGTTATTATTACCCTTGTCTTTTTATAGAATTAGCGTTAATCCAAAATACTATTTTTCTTAGATAATAAATAAAAATTTGTTTTAACCAATAAGTAATTTTTTATAGTTTGTCAACAGTATTTACAATAATGTAGCTATTATTTTTGTAATAAATATAATTACAGATAATTACGGTTATATTTTCCAAAAAAAAGTTGAACAATAACCAATTAAGTTTTGAAATATTCAAATACATTTAAGCGCTACTAAAACTGAGGTTAATTTCAGTTATATCCTTCAAAAAATGTGGTATTACAGAGAATTTTTTCATCAAATCTGTCATAGATTTTTAAAAGTTTATTGACTTTTTTCTCATGGAAATCATTTGTGAATATGACTGTTAAGGCAGAATTTTTTTATGCAGCAATTACTTTCTTCCGGTTTATACTGTCCATTTTCACCCCAAATCAATAAGCATGTTGATATTTTAGAAAAGCACGCTGTTGAATGGGTACTTCAGTTTAACCTCTTAGCTAATGAATCATCTTATAAGCGTTTTTGCAAATCAAAATTTTTCTTTTTAGCAGCAAGTGCCTATCCTAATTGCCAGCTTGAAGAATTGAAAATTGCAAATGATTGGTTGAGCTGGGTGTTTATTTGGGACGATCAGTGTGATTTATCAAATTTAGGAAGACAACCCGATGTTCTCAAAAATTTTCATCGGAGATTTTTAGAAATATTGAACGGTGGAGAACTTACGAGTAAGGATATACCACTTGCTTATGCCTTAAGGGATTTACGAGAACGGATACTTAAAATAGGCAGCAAAGAATGGTTTCATTACTTTGTTGATCGTTATCAAGGCTACTTTGATGGATGTGTTCAAGAAGCAATTAACCGCCTACATGAAATTACACCTGATGTTGAGAGTTATATGCTTATACGAAGGTTAAGTTTAGGTGGGTATCTTTGCCTTGCATTGATGGAATTTTGTGACTATATAACAATTCCTGAGTTTTTCCGGAATCATCAGGTGATGAAAGAGTTAAAAATAATGACAATTAATATTCTTGCCTGGTGTAATGATATTTTCTCCGTACATCGAGAAATGTCAAGTGGTGATGTTCATAATTTGGTATTGCTAATTCATCATCAACAAATGCTTTCTTTAGAAAAAGCAACGATCGCAGCTAGCGAAATGCACAATCAAGAAGTGCATCGCTTGAAAGAGTTTGAATTATCTATTCCATCATTTGGAGAGGAATTAGATGCTGAACTGGCAAAATATATATCAGGAATACATAGCTGGATATCTGCGAACCTAAATTGGTATTACCACTCTGGTCGCTATGAAACGATAAAAAGATTGGAGTTAACTCAAAACAATTTCGCTCTATTTTGATAATAAATAAAGATACCTCAGAGGTACACCATTGCGTTGAAAGTTTATCACACATGAACCTTACCTTATTCTGTTAAGGGTTTATTCCAGCTAATGCAATTTTTGTATTTTAGTTTCGACTTAAAATCCACATGCAACTACCAAATCCTCTGAAAACTCCTTCTTTGCTACAAAAGCTTCAGTGGGTTATTGACCCAGTACGCTACATGGAAAATGCAGCTCAACAATATCCCGACATTTTTACTGGTAGGACAATTGGCTTTGGGGACACTATAGTATTTGTCAATCATCCTCAGGCAATCCAAGAAATTTTAACCAATGATAGAAAGAAATTTGTAGCTGCTGGCGAACTCAACAGAATTACTAAAGCCTTTGTGGGAGAAAATTCAATCCTCATGCTTGATGGCAGTCCTCACAAACGGCTACGACAATTGATGACGCCTTGTTTTCACGGACAGCGAATGCATGTCTACGGTGAACTAATCTGTAATCTGAGCAAGAAAGTCTTTAGTCAGATACCACTCAATCAACCGTTTTTGGCTCGTAACATCACACAGAAAATATCTTTACAACTCATCTTACAGATTGTATTAGGCTTGCATGAAGGAGAAAGATTTGAGAAACTTCAGCATCTACTGCCATTGATGTTAGATCTGTTTCGCTCACCCCTCACTTCCAGTTTTTTCTTTTTCTCATTCTTGCAACAGGATTTGGGAGCTTGGAGTCCTTGGGGAAAATTTCTGCGCGAACGGCAGACAATCGATCAATTGCTCTACGCTGAAATTGCCGAACGCCGACAACAACATAATTCAGAACGCGTCGATATCCTCTCCTTACTAATATCAGCTCAAGATGAAAATGGTCAATTGATGACAGACGAGCAATTACGCGATCAGTTGATGAGCCTGATAATTGCAGGATATGAAACTACAGCAACAGCAATAGCTTGGGGCTTCTACTGGATTTACCACAAGCCGCAAGTTCGTGAAAAACTGCTTCAGGAACTGGATATCCTTGGCGATTCCCCAGATCCGATGAGCATTTATCGACTGCCATATCTCACTGCTGTCTGTAATGAAACCTTGCGAATTCATCCTGTTTTGATGCTTTTATTCCCTAGAGTGGTGCAAGAATCAGTTGAACTTTTGAGACATCCTTTAGAGCCTGGAACGGTGGTAATTCCCAATGTTTATCTTGCTCATCAACGTGAAGATATATATCCCCAACCTAAGGAGTTTCGACCAGAACGCTTTTTAGAACGCCAATTTTCTCCCTATGAATTTCTGCCTTTTGGTGGTGGTGTCCGTCGTTGTATGGGTGAGGCTTTGGCCTCATTTCAAATGAAATTAGTATTAGCGACTTTCCTTTCACACTTTCAATTCGCACTAACTAATCAGCAACCTGAGCAACTTCAGCGTCGAGGTTTTACCTTAGCACCTGCTACTGGAATTAAGATGGTAATCACAGGGCGACGTGTGCGTCGAAAGTTATTAGCGAAGATAACAACTGCACCAGTATCCTAGTAGCTTGTCAGAGTTGTTTCGATCGCTCTTAGAAACCTAGTTTTCCTAACCAACTGGGTTTTTAAAATTCAATCTTAACAGAATTGGTAAGTAGCTCAACCTAATTAAACGTGAAATGTGATTACGAGCAAAACAGAGTCAAGCAAAATAATCGCAAAGATTCTATCTTACGTTTTTCATCTTGACCTACTTATTAGTTTAGATACTTGATTGTTGCATCGGTATCTCAATCAAGAACTCAGTCCCCTCTTTTAGTATGGAATTACAGGTTAAACTACCCTTGTGCTTGTCTACGATAATCTGATAGCTAATCGACAACCCTAAACCTGTACCGCTTCCTACCGACTTGGTGGTAAAAAATGGGTCAAAAATTTTCTGCTGCACGGCTTCTGTCATCCCAGAACCGTTATCGGCAATCCGAATCATCACCGTATTAGAATCTGTTAATTGAGTAGATATACGAATTTCTCCTTGATAATTTTTTATTTTTTCTTGACCTTCTGATGGTTGCAAATCTCTATTGGAATTTTTCTGTGGGTTATTTACGAATAACTGATGACTAATGAAAAATGACTCTTCTAAAGCATCGAGCGCATTACTTAAGATATTCATAAATACCTGATTTAGCTGACCTGCGTAACAAGTAACTTCTGGAATATTTCCATATTCTTTGATAATTTTTACTTCCGAAAAATTGATAGCCATACCCTGCTTTGTGTCTAGAGATTTTCTTTTAATTCGATGCTGCAAAATCATTAAAGTGTTGTCTATTCCTTCATGAATATCTACAGGTTTCATCTCGTATTCATCAAGGCGAGAAAAGTTGCGTAAGCCCAAAACAATAGTGCGGATACGCGAACTTCCAATCTTCATCGAATCTAGAATTTTTGGCAAGTCTTCTGCTAAAAATTCTATGTCTATTTCCTCTAATTTCTCCTCAATTGCAGGCGAATAACCAGGGTATTCTCGCTGATAAACAGCTATCAAATCCAGTAAATACTGGACATATTCACTAGTATGAGCAATATTCCCATGAATAAAATTAATTGGATTATTAATTTCATGGGCAATTCCTGCTACCATTTGACCTAAAGAAGACATTTTTTCACTTTGAATTAACTGAATTTGAGTGCGTTTCAGTTCTTGTATAGCTTGTTGTAATCTTTCATTTTTATCGTTTAGTTCCTGAGTTCTCTCATTGACTTTTTGCTCTAGAGTATGGTTGTATTTCTCCAAGCTTTCTTTAGCTTGTACCAAATTTTTGTAGAGAATAGCATTTTTTAGAGATATTGCTGCTTGAGTGGTGAGGAGTTTCAGGACTTCTATACGATGGCGTGTAAATGCTCCAGTCGTTAAATTATTTTCTAGATAAAGAATCCCAATTAATTTACCTTGATTGAGAATAGGTATAGACAATAAACTTTTGGGTTCCTCACAGATAATATAGCTATCGGTTGTTAAAAAAGAAACAGCCATTGCATCATCAATAACCAAGATTTCTCTGGAGCGTTTAACGTAGTTAATCAAAGTAATGGGAACATCGTAGCTTGATTCTAAAGAAATTGATGGAAACTCTGTATAAGGATGCTCAAAAGTCGAACTTGAACAAACTGCCATAACAGTTAATGGTAAACTATCATCTTCGCTTAAAATCAAAGCGCATTTAGAGGCTCCTGCATTCTCGATCGCAACTTCCATTAAAGTAGAAAGCAGTCGCTCAAGCTCAATTTCCTCAGACAGTGCTTGAGATGCTTTAATAAATGCAGCCAAATCTAGAGAATCAGAAATACTTGTCTTTGAGCCAATCATAGTTTGTTGATTGCTCAAACTAGATAGAGATATGTTATTCCGAGAAGTACTTTCTTGGCTGGAATGGATATTCAGTTTTAGTTTTTCTTGCTGAAATACAGGAGCGAGTAATAGGGGATAGCGTTTTACCAAATCCTCAACTTTTGCTACCGCTCCCCAACGAACATAGCTATAGTAAGCATCTGTGAGGTAGCTTTGGGCAATCTTATGTTTCCCCCATTCTAGATAGAATTTGGCGGTGAGTTCTTGAGCGAGTGCTTCTTCATTAACATACTCATGTTCTTTAGCCAGGGTAATAGCGCGATCGTACAATTCTATTGCATCGAGATATTGACAGCCAATCCGATACCGTTCAGCCTCTACAAGACAATATTTGTGTAAATAATTCATTGGGGCATGATGTGCCCAAACCTTCATTTTTTCTTGATTAGCTTGAACGCGATCGAGGATGCATTTTTGCTCAGAGATGGATACATCACAATAAATAGCCAGACCTGCTAAAGAATCATAAAAATATAAAATTGGAACAACTAAATGTCCTATTGCAATATCTAAATACCCTTTTGCCTGTGTGGCATTTTCAACTGCTTGATGAAATTCTTGGAATAGATAACACAGATGAAGTTTGCTAACATAGAGATATAGAAGTCCGAGTCTATCTTTAGTTTCCCAGTGAAGTGGTAACATTTTTTCTTCGTTATAAACTTCACCAATTAAATAAGATGATTTTTCTGCACGCCCTAACAAGTTCAATACACTCTGCCAATAAATAGTATTCCATTTAAATACTATTTCTTGTTTCATCTGTCTGGTAGCATTATTATAATTTGCTATTTCTTGTTCTAAACCTGACAGTTCCCTACCAATAAAATATGAACAGTAAGAATAAGCGTGTAGACTATAAGCAGCAAACTCTAAGTCTCCTGTTTCAGTACCAAGAAAGTAAGCTTGCAATAACGGTTTTAATATTTCCTTGGCGTGTTCCTTCCAAGGTCTAACAATTGGATTAAAAGAACTAAGAATTTTTGCACTAATTTCTTTAATTTGTAACCTAGACAAAAGATTTACAGCTAGTTTGCCAAATTGATAGCCAGACTCAATATCTCCCACTAGCCCGCACAGTATTACTCCATAATTAACATAAGCAAAGGCAGACAATGGTGCGTTACCATACTGTAGGGATAAGTCGATTTGTTTAATAAGAAACAGTGCGAATAGTTCAGGAGTAGCTTGATAGGTTAAAGCATGAGTACTCGATAGAATATTCATAACTGCCAGCATTTGAGCTTCTGTCATTTCTGGTAGGTCAATTAAATCTTCAATACGCCTACCAGCCAGATTTGATGCTATTTCTGCCATTACTAGCTGAACATCAGATTGGCTTGGATGTTCAGGAAACTCCACTCCCAAAAGCTTCAAAAAGGCTAGTGCAGTATTAATTCCTTTGAGTGCTTGGTTCTGCGCCCCATAAGCTTTAATTTTTACTTCGTAAACTTTAACTTTATCTATGAGAGTTTTCCCTCGTGCCAATACTACCTCTGCTAATTGCTCGGTTTGCTCAAAGTCACCGTCCAAGTACGCCGCCTCTGCGGCTGTTTCATACAAAGCTAGGATTAGCTCATAATTTGTCTCCCAACTATCATCTGCCAGTAATTGAATACCAGTAGTTAAATATTTAACCGCAGCTGGATAAGCTGTTGAAGCTAAAGCTTTACGTCCAGCAATTAAATTCATCTGCGCTAGTTGATCTCGCTTAGTTTGATGGCAAATAAATTCCACTGCAATATTAAACTGATTGACAAGCTCAAAAATCCTTTCTTCCTGCTCTGCAACTGGAATATTATTTAATAACAGTAGCCCTATTTTTAAATGAATTGGCTTTTTTTGTTCTTCAGGAATTAAAGAATAAGCGGCTTGCTGTACCCGGTCATGGACGAATTTATATTTAGGTATCTGTAAATTAACACTTGCAAATTGTGTAGATCCTATTCCCCGAACAATTAACTCTTGATTAGTATCATCTGCTGGAAAAATATTGAAAATTTCAGTCTGTGGTAAAATTAGCCCATCAAGTAATGCTTGCCACAAGTCTGATGCTGTATCTATTACCGATTTTTCATGAACGATCGCCAAAGTTTTTAAGTCAAATTGGTTCCCAATACAAGCAGCAAGTTGTAAAACTTTTTGGGTATTTTTTGGGAGTTTTTCTATTTGAATTGCGATAAATTCTACTATATCATCTGTAAGAGCTAATTCTTGAATTTGAGAAATATCATACTGCCAATAACCAACATCAAAATTTAATCTAATTAGCCCTTCCTCATGTAAAGACTTGAGGAATTGAATAGAAAAGAAAGGGTTTCCCTGTGTCTTAGCAAACACCATCTGAGTTAGAGGGACGGCAACTAATTCCGGACAATGAAGGGTATCAGCAATTAAATGATTTAAATCAACCTGACTTAATGGGCTTAAGGTAATAGTACTAATATTTGCACCTGCTTCTTCAATTTGTTGTAGTGTTAAATAAAGCGGATGTGCTTTTGAAACTTCATTATCTCGATAGGAACCAATTAATAACAAACCTCTCTTAATTTCAGATATTTGTTCTATTTCTTCTGAAATATTAGACAAGCTACTTTCACACATTAATAACTGAATTAATCTTAAAGAAGCTGTATCTGCCCATTGTAGATCGTCAAGAAAGATAACCAGGGGATGTTCCTTAGTAGTAAAAATTTGAATAAATTTCTGGAACAAAAAATTAAAACGATTTTGAGCAGCACTGCCAGAAAGCTCTGTAACTGGAGGTTGCTTGCCAATAATCTGTTCTAGTTCAGGAATTACATCAATAATTACTTGAGTTTGTGTACCTAATTCTTGGAGTATCTTGGCTTTCCATTGTTGAATTTGGGCATCAGTTTCTGAGAGTAGTTGCCCGATTAAGTCTCGAAAAGCTTGCACCAACCCTGATAAGGGAATGTCACGTTGAAACTGCTCGAATTTTCCTTTAATGAAGTAACTCCGCTGGCGCACAATGGGTTTGTGGACTTCATTGACCACAACAGTTTTGCCAATACCAGAGAAACCCGCGACCAATACCATTTCTACTCCTGGGAGTCCCCTCTGAATAAGGGGAGACACTGCGTTGGGGAGCCACTTCGTTGGAGGAGTTTCCTGGCTTAAAGCATGCGGCGTCAGTTCTGCTGACCTATATTCCTTCTCGATATGAGGGTGCGCTGACTGAGAACCAGCAGGATAGTATCTGGCATGAGATTCAAAGGGTTTAGCAACTCGCTCAAAAGCCACGAGTAGGGTTTGAACTTCATTTTGCCGACCATAGAGTTTTTCGGGGATTACAAAACGGTCTGAGATATCGCGGTTGCCTAGTTTAAAAGCTGTAATATTTCCTGTCTCTTGCCACTGCTTTTGACACACTTGCAAATCATGCTTTAACCCCAATGCACTTTGATAGCGGTCTTCGGCGTTTTTGGCCATCAGCTTGCTGATAATATCAGACAAAATTGGCGCAATATTGAAGTTAATCCGGCTAGCTTTTAGCGGTTGTTTGGCAATGTGAGAGTAAACTAACTCCATCGGATCTTTGCTGGTGAAGGGTAACTGTCCGGTGAGGAGTTCAAAAAAGGTGACACCAAGGGAATAAAAATCAGTGCGGTAGTCAATACCTCGGTTCATCCTACCAGTTTGTTCTGGTGAAATATAAGCCAGAGTACCTTCTAAAACGTTGGGATTTGTGAGAAATTGAATTTCTCTTGGCAGGAGTGTGGCAATACTAAAGTCGATGATTTTTATTTCGCCACTAGTTGGATTAATCAGGATATTGGCAGGCTTAATGTCTTTGTGAATAATGCGATCGCGGTGCAATCCTTCAAGGATAGAAGCAACTTTAATAGCAATGTCAAAAAACTCATTTAGAGAAATTATATTTTCTTTTTTATCCTTGTCTTCTACTCGCCATTGTTGAAGGCAAATACCGCCAAAATCTTCCATCACTAGAATATAGCTGTTACGGTAGTTTTCTAAGCTATAGGGTTTGACGATACCAGGAAGGTCGAGATTTTTAGTGATGATATATTGATTGCGAAACTGGGCAATTTCCCCGAATGTTGGATATTCATTCCGCATCAATTTGATGACGACTAACTTTTGGTCTTGTTCTCTAATACCTCGATAAACTAGTGTTTTACTACCTGAGTAGATTTGCTCAGTAATGCGATAGCCAGGAAACGCATATAGTGTATCTAGTACTATTGACATTGCAACCTATGCTCATAATTTTTGTTTCTATGGTTTAGTATTCCCGTCTTTAAACTATCGTTATCATTAATTGATAAAACTTATTTATTAATTAAATATATCTATTTTTAATAAAATTCTATTAAAAAATAAAACCCAACAAAATATTTAAAATTTTAGTTTGATAACTAGATTAAAAAATAATTATATTTACTAATTTTTATATTTATTGCTTTAATTATGAAAACATTGTATTAAAATTTTTATTTGTACTATGCTTATAAAGCAATTGAAAAAGCCTGCCAAGCTACTCAATTAAGAGTAAACTACGGCAGACTTAATGGATCTAGGGATGGTTTGCTAGACTAGCAACTGAGGTTAATAATATCCTCTTACCCTGACCAAGCAATTAGTAATTAGTAATTATTAATTCGTAATTTAAGGTGCAGAGGATAATCACAAACGCAACTAAGCTAATATGCGTCAAAGTTGCATATTCTCTGGTTAAGACCGTTGTTTGTCCTTTGATCAATGACTAAGGACAGCCAGGTGAAGTAGTTATGCAATTTAAATGTGTTTTAGCTTATTTGATTTTTTGTTTAATAAAAGCCACAACTTGAGTTAGCTGCTTCTTCAAGCCATCAATTTCTGCTTGCATTTTGGCAATTTTATCGTTCAACGCCTCAATTTCCGCTTGGGAAACTCCTGGTGGGGTAGAGGTTGGTATTGTAGTATTTGCGACAGGTGGGATTGTGACTATAGCATTTGGCTCACTAGAAGTTGCTACCGTAGTACTTGTGACACTAGAGGTTGTGATAGTGCCATTCTTGGCGGTTGCTGCTCCCACTGCAACTAGTTCTGGGCGTGGCTGTTTCGCTTTAGTCATAGCTAACTTAATTGCGCCAATTAGTTGCTTCTGATCGAAAGGCTTGCCCAAAAATTCAAAATATTCAAATGGTTCTGGGATCTTCTCGGTCACCTCTTCTTTGCGACCAGACATAATCACTAAAGGAATTTTCCTTAACTCTGGATGAGCTTGAACTTGCTGGAAAACTTCCCAGCCACTCATTTTAGGTAACAGAAAATCCAGCATAATCAAGCTGAGTTTTTCCTGAAGGATGAAATTTAGTCCTTCCACCCCGTCTTTTGCTTCCAATACCTCAAAATTGCCTGGAGGCAACATTTCTCGTACTTTTACCCTGACAACTGTAGTGTCATCGATAACTAAAATTTTATTGCTTGCCACGACTGTTTGCTCTAACAGAAACTTTAAGTGTAAATAGCGGCTTTGCCGATTGTCCTTGAGAATTCTCCCACTATATACAAAATATCTATCAATTGGGGGATAGTATATTTCGGTATAAATAACACTATTAGACGTGTTTTGTAAAACTTTTGCTTATGTTCTTTTCAATTTGTGTCATTGTGATATTTAAAGCTTTAGCCTTTATCTAAGGCATCAGCTATAAGGGTACACGGAGAATTCTTTTTCTACGTCACTGCACATCCCCATCTGACAAAGATACGCTGTTTCGACACTCTCGGAGATTTTGAGATGATTTCGTCACAACAAGCCGAACTCAAGTCTGAAATTATGGCAATGCCTAGCTGGCTACGTCGCTCCATTGGCAAAGCCAGCGAAATCTCTACTGTACAACGCATTATTAAACAGCGGCAAATTCACACAATTTGTGAAGAAGGTCGTTGTCCCAATCGGGGAGAGTGCTACGCCCAAAAAACTGCAACTTTTTTACTTATGGGGCCTACATGCACACGCTCTTGTGCTTTCTGTCAAGTAGATAAAGGTCATGCACCAATGCCTATTGATTTAGAAGAACCACAAAAGGTAGCCGAGGCAGTGCAGCTGTTAGGATTACATTATGTGGTGTTGACTTCTGTAGCCCGTGATGATTTGCCCGATCGAGGTGCAGGGCATTTTGTGAAGACGATCGCGACTATCCGTCAATTCAACCCAAAGACTCAAATTGAAGTGCTGACCCCAGATTTTTGGGGTGGCGCGGGCAGTGGAGAATCGGGTCAACGTCAGCGCATAGCTACTATTGTCAAAGCCAAAGTGGCTTGTTTCAACCACAACATTGAAACAGTGCGACGGTTAACTGGGCCAGTGCGCCGGGGAGCCAAGTACGACCGCTCGCTGCAAGTGCTGGCTATGGTCAAAGAAATAGATTCGACAATTCCCACCAAATCAGGTTTGATGCTGGGACACGGAGAAACTAGCGATGAAGTAGTCCAAGCAATGGCCGACTTGAGGGCTGTGGGATGCGATCGCTTGACTATCGGCCAGTATATGCGTCCTTCTTTAGAACATCTACCAGTCCAAAAATATTGGACTCCAGAAGAATTCGCTCAACTCGGCTCCTTAGCATGGGAAATGGGATTCAGCCACGTCCGTTCGGGGCCCCTGGTTCGTAGTTCCTACCATGCAGGAGAGGAGGGAATCGAGAGTGGGGAGTAGGGAGATGGGGAGGTGAGGGAGATGAGGGAGATAGGGAAGTGTGGGGAGTGTGGGGAGTGTGGAAAGAGAAAGGGGGAAAGATTTCTTCCCCATCCTCCCAGACCTCCCACACTACGGCTTACCCTATGCCCTATGCCCTATGCCCAATCCCCATTACCCCTTATCCCCAGCGGGGGTCCCACCTTCCCCAGTCCCCAATCCGCAACTTCAAATATTTCTAAAGAATTTGTGGGATTGGTACACATAATTTGGTATTTCTTAAAAAGTCCTGACATTAGGAGAACCGCATTATGACTGCTAAAACTAATAAGTCCGCAGTTGCTGACAGTGGAGCTAAACCTCCCTACGCCTTTCGCACAGGCTGGGCATTGTTCTTGTTAGCTATCAATTTCTTGGTAGCAGCTTATTATTTCCACATTATTCAATAGTTAGAAGTGGAACGGTGCTGCTCAAATCGTGCCTTTAAATAAACCTTTGGGACGAATGAGTAGCACCAAAATCATAATCAACAGTGCTACACCTTGTTTATATTGAGAACCCAGCCAAGGGGTGCTGATTTCTTGGACAATGCCAATGATAAAAGCTGCGGCGATCGCACCGTAGGGGTTGCCGATCCCGCCCAAAATCACTGAGGCAAATAATGGTAAAATTAAAAACCATCCCATATTCGGACGTACGGCTGTAATTAAGCCATACATACTCCCGCCCAACGATGTAAGAGTGCCAATAATTAGCCAAGTCCAGAAAATTACTCGGTCAACATTGATACCCGAAACCCTGGCTAAGTCAAGATCGTCAGCAACTGCTCGCATAGCTTTACCAATTTTAGTGTTTTGCAGGAGATAGTGGAGCGCCAAAATTGCTAGCACTGCTAACCCCAATACCAATAATTGATTTTGTGGTATCTTCAAGCCGAAGATGTCTAAAGCTGGGGTAACAGCTAAATCGTAATTTTGATTCTTACCACCCCAGATAAAAATAATCCCATTGCGAAGAAATAAGGCAAGTCCGATAGAAATAATAATCAGCGTGGTGGAAGTAGCACGAATCGAGCGCATTCTTGACCAAAGTAACTTTTCTGATAACAGCATTACTGCTACGGTTCCTCCTGCTGCGAGTATCATTGACAGCCAAATATTGACTCCAATGGTGTCGATCAGCCAAGTTAGATAGGCTCCTAAAGTGAGAAAGTCACCATGAGCAAAATTAGATAAACGTAAAATTCCATAGGTAAGTGTGAGTCCAACTGCGGCTAGAGCAATAATGCTCCCGACTGCAATTCCATTGACGATTAGTTGGGCAAATTGTATATCCATAATCTGAAGTTACTTGGAAAAAATTTTATGTCAGTCTTTCATACAATATTTCTTTTGGTTTAGGTGCTAAACCCGACACCATAAGTTATGGTTTATAAATAAAAAAGGATTGCCCGCCAACATACATAGAATCCTGTTGGGATTTTTATGCGAAGCTAAACTTGTTCAACGGTCTAGTTGACCATGCAGCAGTATTCAAGCTTACCAGAACAGAACTCACAGATAGATGCAAGGCAAAAACTTTTGACAACAATTGAGCAACTTCGCGCCGATTTGTGGCTGGAGAAAAGCTTAAACCAGTTGCAAAGTCGCCTTAATGATTGCCTGCTTTGTGCTTGTAATACTGTTACACACTCAGCAGCCGCACAAGCAGAAATTTTTCAAACAGTGGTCAGCGAGATTAACACTGCTGTGGACACCAGTCACGTGGCGTTCATGCAGTTTACCGTCGCTATTGCTCTGCTTCAACCACACCGAACATTTGCTAGAGTTTGCTATATTTCTAGTGCCCCATCTGGATCGCAACCTCCACTGTTGGAAGTGACGCTAACAGCAGGGAAAAAGCTGCCGTTGAGATTGCAACAGACCATAGAACTCAAAGATTTGCAGCAGCTTGAGAATCAACAAACACCAAGTGCTTGGCGGTTAGCTGATGATGCTGGTGAGGTCACCGGCTGGCTAGTTATCGCCACAGCACCGATAGGGTCTGATTCTGAGCCACTCATAGGAGCGCAAGCTCAACTGAGAGCGCAATTATTGGCCAGGTCTGCTAAGCAGTGTACTACAGCTTTAATCCAACTTAAGCAGATACTATCTTGGCAGCAACGGTATCAACAGTTAAGTAACTCTAATCAAGAATTGGAGCGCACCAATCAACTCAAAAATCAGTTTTTAGCAAACACCAGTCACGAAATTCGCACACCGCTGAGTTCGATTATTGGGTTTACACACTTGCTGTTAGCTCAAGGCTATGAACCTAGTAGAGAACGCCATCAAGAGTATTTAAATATCATTCAGTCTAGCGGCAAGCACTTGCTAGCTCTGATTAATGATATTTTAGATCTCTCTAAAATTGAAGCTAATCAGCTGGAAGTACAGTGGGAAACAGTGGATCTGCCACTGGTGTGTAGCAATGTTTTGGCACTGGTGAAGGAGAAAGCTGCTAATAAGGGTTTGAGACTAATCCTAGAACTTGACCCTGAGATCGCAACCCTAGTAGCCGACCCCTTACGACTCAAGCAAATGCTGTTGAATTTACTCTTCAACGCTTTAAAGTTTACCAGCAAAGGCAGTGTTGGCTTACAGGTTGCTTGTCAAGGTTTATTTGTGCATTTTACAGTTTGGGATACTGGTACTGGTATATCTCAAGAAGATCAAGCTCAACTGTTCGATCCCTATTTTCAAATTGCCAATGCTGTAGCAGGTATTGAAGGTACTGGTTTGGGTTTAGCGGTGACTCGCAAACTTGCCGAAATTCACGGTGGTTCAGTGAAAGTGGAATCTGAAGTAAATCATGGCTCGCGTTTTATGCTGGTGCTTCCCTTGAAGAAAGCAGAGGAAGCAGGGGGAGTAGAAAGAGCAGACGAAGCAGAGGAAGCAGAACAAGCAAAATATTCTTTATCTGATTTGGATGTGACTCCTAGTTCATCTCCTCAGATATTGCTGGTAGAAAATGACTTACCCAACGGTGATTTGATGCAAATTTATTTATCTAAATTGGGATATCAGGTGACTTGGGTTAAGAATGCTGCAAACATGTGGGAAGCTTTAAGACAGCTAGAACCAGCAGTAATTTTAATGGACGTTTACTTGCCAGATGGAAATGGTCTGAAGTTAGTGCAGGAACTCAGAGAAAATCCCGAATATGAGAATATTCCAGTGATTGCCCAAACCGCAATGGCGATGAAAGGCGATCGCGAAACTTGTCTAGCCGCTGGAGTAAATGATTATATTTCTAAACCAATTGATTTACCGCTTTTAGCCCGTCTAGTGGCCAAGTATAGTAAACCGCCAAACTTGATTGATGGGGTACTAGGGACTGGGGAAGAGTTTTCGTAACCCAATCCCTAATCCCCAATACCAGTACCCAATGCTCCAAAACTAATGACTACAATGGAATTTGTTGGGTGCTATAGGGTTTTGGCAGGGTTGATAAATGATGCTGACAGAAAAATTTGAGCAATTAAGAGCTTTATTTCAAGAAATGGAGCAGGCGTTGATTGCCTACTCTGGGGGCGTTGATAGCACTTTGGTTGCCAAAATTGCTTATGATGTATTGGGCGATCGCGCTTTGGCTGTGACTGCTGTTTCTCCTTCGCTGTTGCCAGAAGAGTTGGAAGACGCCAAAATTCAAGCCGCAACTATTGGGATTCGTCATCAAATCGTCCAAACTCACGAAATGGAGAACCCTAATTACACCTCTAACCCTGTCAACCGCTGTTATTTTTGCAAAAGTGAATTGCACGACACTCTCAAACCTTTGGCTTTACAGTTGGGTTATCCGTATGTAGTGGATGGGGTAAATGCCGATGATTTGCATGATTATCGCCCAGGAATTCAGGCGGCAAAAGAAAGAGGTGCGCGATCGCCTTTAGCGGAAGTAGGTGTTACCAAAGTTGAAGTTCGGCAACTTTCGCAACTACTGAGTTTACCTTGGTGGCATAAACCCGCTCAACCTTGTCTGAGTTCCCGCTTTCCTTATGGTGAAGAGATTACTGTAGCTAAGTTACAACGAGTTGGTAGAGCGGAAATTTTCTTAAGAAAGCTGGGTTGGGAGAATTTGCGTGTGCGATCTGAAGGCGATACAGCACGTATTGAATTAGCATCAGAACAAATTAAAGAGTTTGTGTTGACTACGGATTTACAAATATTAGTTGACGCATTTCAGGGTTTTGGATTTATCTATGTAACCTTGGATTTAGAAGGTTATCGTAGCGGGAAGTTGAATCAGGTTTTAAATCGGGAAGCCTTGGGTGGTATAGCAGGAAGCAGGGGGCAGGAGGCAGGAGGCAGGAGGTAAAAACATTACTCTTCCTGACATTCACGCTTGTTATTATGTCCTAACCTATATATAGCAGAAGGCAGAAGGCAGCTATGGTGGAGGTAGAACTATTAGTATTCATAGCATTCACGCTTGTCATAATGTCCTAACCTATGTGACTACGGCTATAAGTGATAGAATTTTAGATTTCTCAAAGCAAAGTAAAAATACAAAAGAAAGAATAAATAAAAAGGATTGCCAGCCATATAAATAAATTTATGTGGTTCTTTTTACTTTTTAACTTGTTTGCGATCGCTCAATTCTTGCCCTGAGTAAGTTTGTACTCTATCTGCTGTAGTGCCGATCGCCACACATCATACCCCTCTTGCGACAGATGCAAGCCATCTGTGGTCAACTCTGGGCGCAAATTGCCTTCCATATCTGTAAACCAACTATAAATGTTTAAATAATTAGCACCTTCTTGTTTGGCAATCTGCACTAGTTGGGCGTTAATCTGACGAATGCGGCTATTGGAAAGTTTTGGTAAGCGAGTCGGCAGAATTGATTGGACAATGATTTGAGCTTGCGGGTGAGTCTGCCGTAAACGACGGACAATCCGGCGATAATTGTGCAAAATTGTTTCATCACTAGCGCCTTTTCGTAAGTCGTTAATTCCAGCCATGATATAAATTACATCTGGTCGGGTTGCGGAAAATGCCCCTAATCTTTTTAAAACGCCAGCGGAAGTATCTCCAGAAATGCCTTGATTGAGCCATAATTTCCCACTAGGTAATTTTTGTCTGGGAAACCACATGCTCAACGAATCACCAACTAGGATACTCAGGTGATTTCTACCTTGACCTTGGGCAATGGCTCTTGCTTCTAAAGCTAATAAACTTTTCCAGTCTTCATAAGTTAGTTGACGCTTCTTGATTGACTCCCATAATGATTGCAAACTATCACTATCCCCGCGTGTATAAATCTGACCTGTTTTCAGGGCTGCCAATCTTTGGTAGTAAAGTTGATTGCCTGATGTCAGTGAGAGACTAGTTGCTTGGTCGCTAGAGTTAACTGATGACTCTGTTGGAGCTGGTAATCCTTGGCTACTGAGTTCTGGTGATGAAGAATCAACACTGTTGATGTTTTGCTCACCTGCTGTTAACTGCAAACTTTCTAAGGGTTGCAGTGCTTGATTGCTGAATTCTGGTAAGGAAAAATCGACGCTGTTGATAGTTTTTGTACTGACTACTGTCTGGGAACCTTGTTTTAAATCCCACAGAAATCTAGAATTTTCCGGCAGGACAATCGACAGATGTGGAAGAGCCGATGCTGGTATTGCCAAGCCTGTTAACAAACCTGCTGCCAACAGATAAGGGTCCCTCATCGCTTTGTCTCTCCTCTACTCACTGCTTTTCCCTATGACAGCATTAGTTGTCTGTATTCAGGAAAATTTTACTTAGGTTAAATTATTATTCTTATTTACACTGTATATTTCTGTAAAGCGTGTTCGCGAGATTATATTAGACAATTTACGATCTCTTTAAAGTAGGGTTTTCCCGGTGGTATATAAGTATGATTTGTGAGAATAGCTTTACTCAAAGGAGTATTTTCACCAACCGACCGCTTTCTACGAGTTAATTGTAATAAATATTGCAAGTGACCGCAAACTCCCCGATTACTGAATGATTTTTGACGCTCTCAAGATAGAGGTCTTTGCTTTTGATGTTGCTAATATAGTGAATAATTATTTAATTTCAAATTTCTAAATTTCAGTAAATTGTGGCGATCGCATGAGAGTTTAATCAACCAAGAGGCGATCGCTTTTTAATTTCTCATATGAAATTGAGCGGTGCAAATGCATCAGTTATCAAATATGGGATTAGTCAGATTGAAGATTAGAGAACTAGCGCAAGAGAAAGGATGGACGCTCAAGGAAGTTTCTGACCGTTCTGGGGTAATTTACAGTACAGTTAGAAGTTATGCTCGTCGTCGGGCAATGACAACAGTTGACTTTACAGCTATCCATAAGTTGGCTCGCACCTTTGAGGTGACCATTGAGGAATTAGTAGAAATTTTAGAAGAATAAGTTAAAAATTAGTTGTTGATGAGCTTAATATTATACATCAATTAGCAACCTTGAGTTAAGCAGACTAGAAGTTTGAGAACTCGCTCTAAAAAAGTTACACCCCCAAGTCGGTTTGGGATAACTCTGGAGCGACAGATACTGCTGTCAAAGACTATACTTGTAATCCTAGTGTGACAATAGTTAAATTTATTTTCATCCAAAAGTTACTTTTTAGGTTTGATGCCAAAATTGAAAATCTGACAAAAATTTTCTGCAAGTAAGATAATACTGTGTATTTCTGTTGTAGTTCTCTATGTCAAGAATTTTAAATTTATGTTTGCTCGTCGAAGTATGAGTTGAAACACATTTAAATTAAGTTTTAACTATAGAGAATAACTTCATTAGAAGTGCTAAGATTTAGGCTGAATCATTAGTGTTTTGTTTTTCTTCTGTGGCAAGAGCTAGTACAGCGATTGGTGTTAGTCCCATTATTAAGGAGATTGTGCAAAAACAGGCACATTCGACACGTTTGACCCTAAAAGAAGTTATTCTTATGGGGATGTTAGCGATTGATAAACTAGATGACCAAGGTCGTCAAGAGTTGGCAGATCAAGTTCATCAAATGCAAGTGAATGGAGAAATTTAAGTGAGTAGTTATTATTTATGAGTTATAAATTTTAACTCCTCACTTCTCATTGCTTAGTTTTCAGATAATCTGAATCTTGACTAAAACAATAACGACTTCCCCCTACATAATCATCATTAATTTCAAAATAAATCCATCGGCGTTAGAGAGTCTGAGCAACAAAACCAGTTGTATTAGAATCTGCAAATGGATTTAAAACCATATGACCTTCATCAGTTAAAAATTTGATGAATAACTTGGCGAATCTTTGATAAAAATGTGCTGGATGGGGTCTAATTTTTGCTGTTTTCCAATGTCTGAAATAAGCGCTATTTGTATTTAGTATTAGTAATTTCAAATAAATTTGGCTTAATTACACCTTAATTATCTTTTTGAAATTTTTTATGAATATCATGTCCACTAGGATGTATTTTGGCTTAATAACCATTCTGAAGTAATTGCTTCATACTTGGGCTAGAAGGATTTAAAACTTTTTTGTTATCTGTTTTAGGATTTAGTGTTTTAGACAACCACCAAACTGTATTTACTAAATCTTTGACACGAATGCGCCTGATTGTCATACGCTTAGCAAGGGTTGGCAGTTGAGCCAGATTATAGTGGTAGAATTTTTGAGCTAGGAATAAAGTTACTTCCTTGCATAATCTAACCAAAAGTTCGTATTGATAGATACTCTGGACGGAATTATCAAGTAGGTACCGCCTTCCAGTACAAATGAGCCATCATCTACTAGTACACTTTTAAATTCATAGGCAAAAGGTAGAAACCACTCGATATATTTTCAGTAGTTTTGTTGGCGTATTCTTTTTTGCGTGTGAGAGCAAATGGTGGTGAAGTGATAATTAAATTAATACTATTATCATTAATGAATTTGAGAAATTTCAGACTATTACCTAAATATGCTGCTCCATTTTGGTAAATATAATAGGGATTAAAAGTGATTTTTTGCTGGCGTTATTGGTTCTTTTTGCAAAGGCTATTTAGTCCTTTGTCTTGCTTTGCTGCTAATAACTTTTGAGTAATTTCGGGAATGGACACCTGATGACTCCTCTGGTAAATCTTTTAAGTTTGCTTATGGTATCACTGCGATCGCCTGATGCGCGTCTGTATTTCGTCTGGCACTATAAGACAACCTTTGAGAGTTTCTAAGGGTTGCTCTTGTACAACACCAGACAATATTTCTAGTACTGCCTGACGGCTACGGTTACGGGAACGCGATATTAGAATACCAGGATGAGTGCCTGGTGGAAAGAGGTGAACATCAGAGAAGTATAAATCAAGAGTAATAAAAAATCGTTCCTCAGGACAAACTTGCTGCCAAATAATTTCATTATCACCACCAGATAATCCTTCATCAGTAACACGGTCAGCATTGTAATCAGCTTGCAGCAAAAACTCTAAGTGAGTTTGTGCTTTGTCAGTAAGCATTTTAGTCAGTTATTAATTAATTCAATTAATAATCAAATTCAGCCCTTCGTATAGAATTATTACCTATATCTATGTTGTAAATAAACTTAGCTCTACTTTTATTTAGGTTATTACTTTCTGCTAAGCTGCGTATAGCTTGTTCTAGCTTTTGGGATGCAGGTAAAGCCAGATCTAAAAGTTGTCTCACCATTAAAAATAAATCAGGATCGCCTTCTTCAAGCCATTTACAATATTCCTCAACACTAGAGTTATTTAGAAACTCAATATCTACTTTTAACCAAGGCGATATTGAGTCGGTATTAGTGTTAATTATTTTTTCAAGCTAAAACCTTATAATTTTTATTATCTAAAAATTTTTTAAGAAGACTTTCTCCTTCTTCTCGACTAACTCCAGAATTTCCTTGATTTATATATTCAGTCATAACCGCTTTTAACCTTTAATGATTAAAACACCTTAATTCTTCTATCTTAAAAATTTGCATATAAAGTAATACGAATTAATTATAGCGAAAAACCTTAAACTACGATTCTCCTTAACTAAACTGTATTTGGATTATCTTTGATATTATATTGTGTTAAATCTAAAAATCAAAATCTTGCCCGTGTTTATGTTTATCCAACAAAAAATCCCCCACCTTTTGGCAGGGGATTTTTATTACTTATCTACTTAAACTAGTAGCCAGATTAACCGAACTTCCCAGCGGTAGAAGCAATCAAGAATGCAGCGTAAGTCAGAACATAACCAACTGCAAAGTGGGCCAGACCAACTACGCGAGCTTGAACGATGGACAGAGCCACGGGCTTGTCTTTCCAGCGAACCAAGTTAGCTAGAGGAGTGCGCTCGTGTGCCCAGACAAGGGTTTCAATCAACTCTTGCCAGTAACCTCTCCAAGAGATCAAGAACATGAAGCCGGTAGCCCAAACTAGGTGTCCAAACAGGAACATCCAAGCCCAGACAGACAGGTTATTCACGCCGTAGGGGTTGTAACCGTTAATCAACTGAGCGGAGTTTGCCCACAGGTAATCGCGGAACCAGCCCATGAGGTATGTAGAGTTCTCATTGAACTGAGCAACGTTACCTTGCCAAATACCGAGATGCTTCCAGTGCCAGTAGAAGGTCAACCAACCAATGGTATTGAGCATCCAGAACGCAGCTAGATAGAAGGAATCCCAAGCTGAGATGTCACAAGTACCGCCACGACCGGGGCCGTCGCAAGGGAAGGCATAGCCGAAGTCCTTTTTATCGGGCATCAGCTTAGAACCACGGGCATCCAAAGCACCTTTGACTAAGATCAAGGTGGTGGTGTGCAAACCTAAGGCGATCGCATGGTGTACCAAGAAGTCGCCAGGGCCTATTGTTAAGAACAGAGAGTTTGTACCAGCGTTGATGGCATCTAGCCAGCCTGGTAACCAGACGTTAGCGTAGTTGGGCCATGCTGTGTAAGCAATACTATCTGGGTTAGATAACAAGGTGTCTAATCCGTACAGTACTTTACCGTTAGCAGCTTGGACGAACTGAGCAAATACTGGCTCAATGAGGATTTGCTTTTCGGGAGTGCCGAAAGCAACTACTACGTCGTTGTGTACGTACAAACCAAGGGTATGGAAGCCTAAGAAAAGGGATACCCAGCTCAGGTGGGAGATAATCGCTTCTTTATGCTTCAACACGCGGTCAAGAACGTTGCCCTTGTTTTGCTCTGGGTCGTAATCACGTACCCAGAAGATGGCTCCGTGGGCAAAAGCACCAAGCATCAGGAAGCCAGCAATATATTGGTGATGCGTGTACAGCGCTGCCTGAGTTGTATAGTCCTTAGCAATAAATGCGTAAGGAGGCATGGCGTACATGTGCTGTGCTACCAAGGAGGTGATTACACCTAACGCTGCTAGGTGAAATCCTAATTGGAAGTGCAGTGAGTTGTTGTAGGTGTCATAAATACCTTGGTGAGGCAAGTTAAACTGACCTTCACTCTTGGTTCCCGGAACTAAACCAGCTTTGGAGTTCAGCATTTCTTTGATGCTGTGACCAATTCCGAAGTTAGTCCGGTACATATGACCGGCAACAATGAAAATAACAGCAATCGCCAAGTGGTGATGAGCCATGTCAGTCAGCCACAAAGCTTCTGTTTGGGGATGGAAACCACCCAAGAAAGTCAGAATTGCAGTCCCTGCACCTTGGGATGTGCCAAATATATGTCCAGGAGTATCAGGGTTTTGAGCGTAAACACCCCAGTTACCTGTAAAGAAGGGTGTCAAACCTGCTGGGTGCGGTGGGGTACTGAGGAAGTTGTCCCAACCTACATGCTGTCCGCGAGCTTCAGGAATGGCAACGTGAATCAAGTGACCAGTCCAAGCCAAAGAACTAACACCAAACAGACCTGCTAGGTGATGGTTTAGGCGATGTTCAGCACTCTTAAACCATGCCAGGCTAGGACGGTACTTGGGTTGCAAGTGCAGCCAACCAGCGAACAACAATACGGCTGCGAATATCAACAGGAATACTGAACCGTTGTACAGTTCGGTATTTGTTCGCATACCGATGGTATACCACCAGTGGTACAGACCAGAGTAGGTAATGTTTACTGGATTGCTAGCGCCAGCTTGGGTAAAAGCTTCGATTGCTGGTCTGCCGAAGTGGGGGTCCCAAATCGCGTGAGCGATAGGACGGATATGAAGGGGATCTTTAATCCACTGTTCAAAGTTACCTTGCCAGGCTACATGGAACAGGAGGCTGGATGCCCACAGGAAGATGATTGCCAAGTGACCGAAGTGAGTAGCGAAAATCTTTTGGTAAAGATTTTCCTCTGTCATGCCATCATGGGTTTCAAAGTCATTGCCTGTGGCGATCGCATACCATATCCGACGAGTAGTCGGGTCCTGTGCGAGATCCTGGCTAAATTTGGGAAATTTTGTTGCCATAGGTTTAATAAATCCTCTGACCTTTAGCCATCAAGTATCAGTGTCTTGAGTCCTGAGTTTAGAGTTCTGAGTTCCGAGTTTTGAGTATTTTCTCTACAACGCCAGTTGCTTGGCTGTCAGCAGAGCCGTCCAATGCACTGGCTTCTCAGCCCTCAGCCCTCAGCACTCTAAATAACTGATTGCTACCCTACTGAAAGGATGTGTGCGTGGAAGAATGCCCAAGTAGTAGCAATTCCTCCTAAAAGGTAGTGAGCTACCCCTACAGCGCGACCCTGAATAATGCTCAGAGCGCGAGGCTGAATTGCTGGTGCTACCTTCAGTTTATTATGCGCCCAAACTATCGACTCGATTAATTCTTGCCAGTAGCCGCGACCACTGAACAGGAACATCAAGCTGAATGCCCAAATAAAGTGAGCGCCTAAGAACATGAGTCCATAAGCAGATAGCGCACTGCCATAGGAATTGATGACTTGTGTCGCTTGTGCCCACAAGAAGTCACGCAACCAACCATTGATAGTGATGGCGCTTTGGGCAAAGTTCCCACCTGTGATGTGAGTCACAGTACCATCTGGATCTACCGTTCCCCACACATCTGATTGCATCTTCCAGCTAAAGTGGAAAATTACAATGGACAGGGAGTTATACATCCAGAATAGTCCCAGGAATACGTGATCCCAACCAGATACTTGACAGGTACCGCCACGACCTGGACCGTCGCAGGGGAAGCGGAAGCCCAAGTTAGCTTTGTCTGGAATCAGACGAGAGCTACGGGCGAATAGCACACCTTTGAGCAAAATTAGGACGGTGACGTGAATGGTGAAGGCGTGAATGTGGTGAATTAAGAAGTCTGCTGTACCCAAAGCGATGGGCGCAGCTGCCACTTTACCGCCTACAGCCAATATTCCGCCGCCAAAGACATAGCTAACTGGTTCTAAGGCATTAGGTGCAGTTGTACCAGGAGCCAAGGCGTGGATATTTTGTATCCACTGGGCAAATACTGGCTGCAATTGAATTGCCGTATCAGAGAACATGTCTTGGGGACGACCCAATGCACGCATTGTATCGTTGTGGATGTAAAGTCCAAAGCTGTGGAAGCCAAGGAAAATACATACCCAGTTCAAGTGAGAAATAATCGCATCCCGGTGACGAATTACGCGATCCAGGAGGTTGTTTTGGTTCACAACTGGATCGTAATCCCGCACCATGAATATGGCAGTATGAGCCGCTCCACCAACAATCAAGAAGCCACCGATCCAAATATGGTGAGTGAATATACACAACTGCGTAGCGTAGTCAGTTGCCAAGTATGGATAGGGGGGCATCGCGTACATGTGGTGCGCGATGATAATGGTCAGCGAACCCAAGAACGCCAGGTTAGTTCCCAGCTGAGCGTGCCAAGATGTGGTCAGGTTTTCGTAGAGACCTTTGTGACCTTCACCAGTGAAAGGACCTTTATGGTTTTCCAGGATCTCTTTAATGCTGTGACCAATACCCCAGTTGGTACGGTACTGGTGACCAGCAATGATGAACACGACTGCGATCGCCAAGTGGTGATGAGAAATGTCTGTCATCCACAAGCCCCCTGTTACCGGGTTTAGACCGCCCTTGAAGGTGAGGAAGTCAGCATACTGACCCCAGTTCAAGGTGAAGAAAGGTGCTAAACCAGCAGCAAAGCCTGGGTACAGTTCCGTCAACAAGTCTTTGTTCAAGATGAACTCGTGGGGCAAGGGTATATCTTTGACAGCAACCCCTGCATCCAAAAGCTTGTTAGTCGGTGCGGACACGTGAATTAAGTGACCTGCCCATCCCAAGGAACCACAACCTAGCAATACTTGTAAGTGGTGATTCAGCATCGACTCCACATTCTGGAACCATTCCAGTTTGGGAGCGCGTTTGTGGTAGTGGAACCAGCCAGCAAATAGGAATAAGCCTGCTAATACCAAGCCACCAATCGCAGTTACGTAAAGCTGGAAGGAGTTGGTAATACCCCAGCCCCGCCATACATAGAACAGACCAGAGGTGATTTGAATCCCGTGGAAACCACCGCCAACATCACCATTTAAAATGTCTTGTCCCACAATAGGCCAAACGACCTGGGCACTTGGTTTAATGTTTAACGGGTCGCTTAGCCAAGCTTCGTAGTTAGAAAACTTAGCGCCGTGGAAAATCATCCCGCTCAGCCAAATTGTCACTACGGCTAAATGCCCGAAGTGTGCTGAAAATATCTTGCGGGATATGTCTTCTAAATCGCTTGTATGTGTATCAAAATCGTGGGCGAGTGCGTGAAGGTTCCAAATCCATGTAGTGGTTTTTGGACCCCTGGCTAAAGATCTGTCAAAGTGTCCGGGTTTTGCCCATCTTTCAAATGAGGTAGGAACCGGGTCGTTATCGACGATTACTCTTGCCTTTTTTTCCTCTCGCTCCGGAGGACTTATTGCCATTCGACCTCCTCTCTTGATCAGGAATGAGGAATCATGATTACCACATAGTTATGTTTTACCGCATACTCCAGTTTTTTGCTGAAGCCACAGTGAAGATCCATGTGGATAGTTGTTTCTCGTTGAATTATAAAGTCTTCACTTGTACTTTGTTAGAGATATTTTAACAATAATTCAAAATCGCTGGAATAACTGTATTTTCTGGATTTTAACTTCAAACTAATTGTCCAAAAGTCAATAGATTATTCATTTAATTTACAAAGGATAACAATTCGTAAAGAATATGATTTGGGATTGGGGATTGGGGATTGGGGATTAGGTATTGGTATTGAAAGTTTCCCCATTACCGATTCCCTCATCTGCTTAAGTACCTAGTACCCAGTCCCCACTCCCCTGCTCCTAGAGCTTGTTTTGGGCTATATTTCCCTATGGACATGTCGAAGAGGAACGCTGGGTGCAAGGCATGAAATCGTGGCAGAAAATGGTCTTAGATAAGCTCCTCCGTTGGAGTTTTCCGATTCTCAGGTGGGTAATGACGTTGGTAGTGGTATGTAGCTTAAGCAGTTGTGGCGGTAAAGCTGGCACTCAGGAAGTATCTATTGGTAATCAAGAAAAGACTGGGCAAATTTCTCAAGTTTCTAAGCAATTTTCGGAAGTTGCTCCTCCTGCTGTTATCCAAGAACTGCGACCAATTTTGGAAGTTTATCAACCACAGGTGACAATTATTACTCCAAAGATTGATGAAGTTTTCTCAGATAACAAAGTTACAGCCCGCTTTCAAGTAAAGGATTTACCAATATTTAAAGACCCACAATTACAACTTGGGCCGCATCTACACGTAATTCTTGATAATCAACCTTATATACCTGTTTACGACCTGAATCAGCCTTTAGTTTTGCCAGACTTGTCCCCAGGTACTCATACCTTACGTGTCTTTGCCTCACGTCCTTGGCATGAAAGCTTTAAAAATGAAGGCGCTTATGCTCAAACAACATTTCATGTCTTTACTAAAACTGATGACAACACGCCAGTTCCGAATTTACCACTACTGACATACAGCCGCCCTCAAAGTACTTATGGAGCAGAACCAATTTTACTTGACTTTTACCTAACTGATGCTCCCTTGCACCTGGTTGCGTCAGAAAATGCCAACGACAAATTTAGTGATTGGCGCATCCGCTGCACGATTAATGGTGAAAGCTTTATTTTTGATAGCTGGCAAGCAATTTACCTCAAAGGTTGGAAACCTGGTAAAAACTGGGTAAAACTAGAATTTCTCGATAACCAGGGAAATCCTCTGAAAAATGCTTTCAATACCACAGTTAGACTGATTACTTATCAGCCAAAGGGAAAAGACACTTTGTCGAGAATTACCACAGGGGAATTGACAGCAGATGAAGTACGCACCATTGTTGACCCGAATTATAAATTCACATCTACACCCACTGTTGAAAAAATACCTGAAACACAACCCAAGGTAGAAAAACAGCCAATTCCGGAAATTGAAATTCCAGAAGAATCGAAATCACAGCCAACCAAGCCAGAACAACCAAAATTAGAACCTCCAACAGCTGCACCATCTCCTAGCTTGTCGCCGACACCACCAAATATTATCGAGTCTCCTCTACCAGAACCACAGTCAACATTAACCCCAATTCCACAATCAACACCGTTGCCTGATAAAGTTGCACCTGAGCCAACAAAACCGAGATTTGGCGGATTTTTCAACCGTCGGGCGGCTAAGACGCCCACTCCAGAAACAACAGTTACGCCATCTCCGAGTTTGCCCCCGACTCTGCCAGAAATTATTGAGTCTCCAGCACCAGAAACAGTTACCCCGTCGCCAGAACCACAGCCAACAGTAACCCCAACTCCACAATCAACACCGTTGCCTGATAAAGTTGCACCTGAGCCAACAAAACCGAGATTTGGCGGATTTTTCAACCGTCGGGCGGCTAAGACGCCCACTCCAGAAACAACAGTTACGCCATCTCCGAGTTTGCCCCTGACTCTGCCAGAAATTATTGAGTCTCCAGCACCAGAAACAGTTACCCCGTCGCCAGAACCACAGCCAACAGTAACCCCAATTCCACAATCAACGCCCTTGCCTGATAAAGTTGCACCTGAGCCAACAAAACCGGGATTTGGTAAATTCTTCAAGCGTCGAACTCTTGAGACACCTACGCCCAAAGTAATAGTTGCACCATCTCCCAGTTCCCCAGTGACTTTACCAGAAATCATTGAGTCTCCAGCACCAGAAACAATTACCCCGTCACCAGAACCACAGCCAACACTAACACCAACTCCACAATCAACGTCGTTACCCGAAACGGAAGAAATAAAATAACGTCAGTTCAACACAACCTAACCCCAAGCCTTGTAGGGTTAGGGCAAAAAATCTCCAACTTGGTAGCAAAGAATCCGATTTTTAAACCTCTTTCCCTTTTGCAGAACAATACAAAAACTTAGGTTGTTCAATCTAAAATCCAAAATCTAAAATTCTTCATTCAGCCGAAGACACTCAACTCTAAGTTTTGCGATAAAGCTTCCACGAAAACAAGCCCTGCTATTGGATTTCCGACTGTATCCAAAGCAGGGCTATAGCAAGCGATCGCCCCCTCTCCTGGTACTATTGCTACAAGTCCACCACCAATCCCGGATTTCATCGGCAGACCAATCCTAACTGCAAACTCCGCACAAGCTTGATAAAGTCCGCAAGTTGACATCACAGCATTGACAATTCGGCGATTTTGTGATGAAACAAGGTGATGTTCACAAGCTAGAAGTTTTCCTAATAAGGCTAAATCTTCAACTCTTCCCGAAAGACAGCATATTTGCTCGTAGGTGTCAAGGGCTATTTCGATATTTTCAAGATGTCCGATTTCGTCAAGATAATTAGCGATCGCTTGATTAGCTGTTGAGCGTGTTAAACGCACTGAAGTCAACATGGCTTCGTCTAAATGTAGTTGACAACCTGCTAATTCATTCAACCATTGACAAAATAAAATAGTGCGATCGCCAGCATCTTTTCCTGGTAATTTATCTGCTAGGGTAATTGCCCCACTATTTATCATCGGGTTGCGGGGGCGTCCGCAATCGCTAACTAATTGTTCTAAAGAATTGAATGGTGCATCCGATGGTTCTACTCCGACCCACTCAAAAACCGTTTCTGCTCCTAAATGTTGCAGCAGATAAAGTAGGGAAAATGTTTTAATAACGCTCATCAGGGGAAACACACAAGCCGTATCTCCAAAGCTGATGGTTTGTCCTGATTTGCAGCAGATGTGAACTGCAAACCAATCGGGATTGGCTAAGGCTAGTTGAGGAATGCGATCGGCAATTTGTCCGCGTTCAGCCTGAGTTTTTGCTTGTTCTACCCAAGCTGATAATTTTGTAGTAGTTAGTCTATCAAGTCTTTTCAAAAGTGATATTCGCTAAAACCATTTCTAGTTTATACGGTTACTGAGAATTACGAACTAGCAGTTTTTAATACTAACTAGTTTTTAGCTTTAAACTTGTTGGCGTTTTAACTCTTCTATTAATACTTGACAGCGCTTGATAGCTTCCCTTGCCTGTTGCCTGAACTGTTTGGCTTGCTTCTGATTAGTTGAATACACTTGAGATGCTTGTTGCCTGAGTTCAACAGCTTGTTTACTGAGTTCCTGTATCCGACTCTTTAGTTCTTCAATTGTTTTCATCTCTCCTCCTGCTCTGAAATCACAATTTCCAAATTTTCTGCTTCTTCATAAAGTCTATCTGCTCTACTAGCCAGTAAGCTAGCATCATCAAAATCATTATTTACTATTGCTCTATCATGAGCTTCATATAATTTATCAATAATCTCTTGTAAATGTGCGTAAGCTTTTAACAATATATTTCGTGTTTCTGATTTCATGTTTACGGATTAAATATCTATCTTGCCAAATCATGATAAATGTATTTAACAACGCTGTCTTCTGTATTTGAACCAATTACTAATGCTGCGTAACGCTTGAGTTCAACATTTGCATTAGCAACTACAATGGCACGAGTTGCAATTTTGTATATTTTAAGCTTACGTTATGGTAAATATTTAAATTTACTATAATATATAACAATGAAGTTAACTGTTTGTAGATTTCAGTTTAAGTAATCTCAGATGTCGTCTGTCTTTTTTCTATTTAATCATTGTATATAAATTGGAAATAAAATAATAAATATTTTAAATTTAAAGTAAAACAGATGAGTAAACTTTAGCAAATAATATTTTATGATTCCCCGTGTAAGAGCGCCAGAATTCCCACAAAATTACTCTTGGCTGAATACCGATAAACCTTTATCTCTCAAACAATTCAAGGGTAGAGTTGTTATTTTAGATTTTTGGACATATTGCTGTATCAACTGCCTACATATTCTGCCAGACCTGAAATATTTAGAACAAAAATATAAAGATAGTCTTAGCGTTATCGGCGTCCATTCTGGTAAATTTGACAATGAAAAAGAAACCGAAAACATCCGCCAAGCTATCTTGCGCTACGATATCGAACACCCAGTTATAGTTGATAGCGGTTTTCGAGTTTGGCAAGAGTATGCTGTACGTGCTTGGCCGACTTTAATGATTATCGATCCAGAAGGTTACGTAGTTGCCTCTGTCTCTGGTGAAGGAAACCGTGATGCTTTGGATGAGTTGATTGAAAAGCTAATTCAGCAACACAGCCAGAAAGGTACAATTAATTTTCAAGAACTTAGCTTGACTTTAGAAAAACAGCGCCAACCGTTAATTACACCTCTAGCTTTTCCTGGTAAAGTTCTAGCTACGCAAGTCGGTTTATTTATCGCTGACTCTGGACATCATCGTTTGGTTATGAGTACCTTTGATGGCGAAATTCTCCACCTGATTGGTACTGGAAAATTTGGTTTAACCGATGGTGCTTTTGAGGAAGCACAATTTTTTGCACCCCAAGGAATGACATTTGATGTAGAAAATCAAATGCTTTATATTGCTGATACAGAAAATCATGCCCTACGACGAGTTGATTTGCAGCGCCAGATAGTAGAAACTATTGCCGGAGTTGGCGAACAAAGCTGCAATATTCGTCCTTATGGTGGTGCTGGTTTAGAAACTGCGCTGAATTCTCCTTGGGATTTAGTGAAAGTGGGAAATTCCCTATTCATTGCAATGGCGGGATCGCATCAAATTTGGCAGATGGATTTGGAAACTAGCATTGTTAAAACCTATGCTGGTATTGGTGCAGAAGCGTGTATTGATGGCTTACTTAGCGAATGTGCGTTTGCTCAACCTAGTGGTATTACTAATAATGGGCAAGAATTATATATTGCTGATAGTGAAGTTAGTTCAATTCGCGGCGTGGGAATTATAGAACCTTACCAAGTGCGGACTGTTTGTGGTAGTGGAGGTTTATTTGATTTTGGCGATGTTGATGGACAAGGTGAAGATGTTCGTTTGCAGCATTGTTTAGGAGTGGAATACGCTCAAAATTTTCTGTGGGTGGCGGATACCTACAATCACAAAATTAAATTAGTCAGTCCTAGCGGCAATTGTCAAACAGTTTTGGGAGATGGTACTGCTGGTTTACAGGATGGACAGGGTAAGAACACTCGGTTTTTTGAACCATCGGGATTGAGTGTTAAGGGTTCACATTTATATATTAGTGATACCAATAACCATGCTATTCGACGTGTAGATTTGAATAGTTTTGAGGTAACAACCTTGGAGTTTGTTGGGTTGTGTGCGCCAGATGTTTGTATTCCGCTGAAGTAGTTAAAAACCACATCTAGACAAACAAAACCCGCTTGAGCGGGTTTTAAAGCTTTGATTTAACATTAGTTCGGGGAGGTGAACTTGATTTGCATGCAAGATGAACCACAACTTGCAATTGTCACGGCTAAATTGATATGTATGGTTTTTGAGTCTCCGCATCAGCTATCTTCTTGTTTTTAACCTCATTGACGATCGCCTGATTTGTCTTGGCGATCGCTTCAATCTTTCCGCAACAACCTTCATCCCAAAGATCGCCAGGTTTGTGATTGCAGACTTTAACGGACTCTTGGGTTTGATCGTGTTTTTGAGGCATGGCTAATAATACCTACTAAATGTAAATCCACATCAAGCTACCTCTTTAAGTATAAACTCTTATGGCAATAATAGGCAATGAGCGGCATTAAGCGGCATTAAGTCAGGAAATTTTTTCTGCCTTGCGCTCTACTTCACAGAAATTTAATAGGTCGTGCCCAGGATTCCCCATCTTCCCCACAGCAAGTTAGGGAGAAATGGGCGCTCTGGGATTGGGTACTGGGGACTAGGTACTGTAAAAGAGTTATTTTCACAATTTGATTGGGGTTTGAATCCCCATCAAAATTGCCCCAATCCCCAGTTCAATAGTTTTAGTCAGTTGAGGAGCTTGGTAGTAACCTATCTAAAAAATAATTAGTGGCAAAGTAAAATAAGGCAATTAGGATAATGGCAGGTAATGTAACTGATAACAAATCTCTTGTTTTATCTGAGCCAGACACTTCAATGGCAACGGTTAGCAGAATTGCAGTCATGCCATTTTGATGACCAAACATAACTCTTGCTTTGCTGGACATAGAATCTTTTAAAAATAGGAAAGTCACAATAACTTGTCCTAAGAAGAATGTAGAAAATGCTAAAATTCCTCCAGAAAGCCAATCTAGGCTGAGATTAGCAGACAATAAACCAATAACAATTACACTAAAATAAAAAATAGCAGAGATGATTGTTTCTAGCTGTTCTGATGCTATTGGTCTTAAGAATATGCCTACAAATGCAGGTAAAATGAATGAATCAGATAAAACACTATAGATAATAATTATTAATAAAAAAAATATTTCTAAAGATATTTTTACGTTGTTATATAGCGTATTTAACCAACGAGAAATTTTATAATAGATGTAATAAGCTGTAAAACAGCCAATAATATCAAGAGCAATCCGCACCAAATATTGATTCCAACTGAATTTATTCGAGACTAGTAGTGGTAAGAAAATATAAAAAGCAAATAATACAGTAATTGGGTCATCAAAGCTAGACCAAGCCCTCAAAATAGTTTCAGATTTTCTGCTAATCTTGCTGCTGTCAAGAGATTTAGCTGCCGCAATTGGATCTATTTGAGCAATCACGGTTGAACACAAAAAGGCAATTGGGGCAACACCGGGTGAAAAATAAGTCAAAAGCAAACCGGGCAAGAAAATTTTTACAGGGACTCCGACAACTATTACCTTAATAATTGAGTTCAAATGGCTTTTAAAGAATATCGGATCGATACTTAAGACATTGATATACAAGCCCAGCGAAATGGCAGTATTCATCATTTCTTCGAGATAGGGAATGCTTCTGACATTGATGTCAAATACAAGGGCGAACCAATGAGCAGTAAATCCCAATCCAGCTGACAGAATGCTTAATCTAAGTAGCATTCTTGTAACACCACTATCAACAAGGAGAAGTATATCACTATTTTTCCTCAAAAGAGTGTTTATAAATAATTATAATTTTTGGACATATCTTCTAGAATGTCTATTCAGCATGAAACCTGGACTTTTCGCAACCAAATTTTTGTATTTAGTTAAGACAAAAGTTTTTTAGTTTCTGAAATTAGTGAATTGGCATTCTGCTAATCCTCAAGAATTTGTCAAAATTCTATTGTTTCAAAGAAATATTTTTGACATCATAACCACTTAATAGATGAGGTGGTATTTCATTTGTAGGTAATAGTAAATTATCTAAAATTTCCTCACGCAGCTCTCTAGAACAATAAATTTCTCCACAAATGCAATTAAATAATAGGTAATTTGCATAAATATAACTTTCTAAAGCTTTAACATCTGCGGTAGCAAGGTTCACTTTATAACCAGCATCGAGATATTTAAGCATAAGTTGTCGTAATTTTTCTGCCCATTTTTGCCATTCTTGATTTGCAGCATGACTCGATGGATGATGACTTTGCAAATCAATTAATTCTCTAGTTAAATCAGTTAGATTTTCTTCTTGGGCTTTCTCAATTGCAAAATCTAGCTTTTCATTAATATCAACCTCCGTATCATTACCAATTTGCAGTCGTTTAATAGTAAATTCATTTGAATTTTTCAAGCTTATATATTCATTAGGCATATCTGCGTGAGAACGATCCACAGCTAAAGCATGAATGGCTGCTAATCGAGAAATTAGTAAAGCTCTTGGTTGTGGAGGAATTAATTTATGATAGTTGTCATTATATTTTCTGAGTTCCGTTGCAAATTTTGCAAAGGTCGTCCGGTCAATTTCAATATCACGACTGATGTAGAGGTCAACATCTAAATCAATTGCTAAATAATAAGCTCTCCAAGAACTAGAGTTAATGTGAGAGTCAGTTGTCATTCTATGTAGCCAATTGAGCATGTCTTGCAATCCCTGACTCTGTTTTACGATGTCATGGGTACATTTAAACATTAGTTTGAGAAATTCATCAGCATTGCTTAGTCGCTGAGTAATTAAAATAAATACCTCTCGCCATTGGCGCACTATTAAATTTTGTTCAACAAAATTTTTCAAAAATTTGGGGTTGCGATTTTCTACTATGTATTCGGCAGCGAAAAATTCCTGAAATGTCAGATGAGAAAAGGAGTATATTCCCTTAGATTGTTTGATTAGCAAACCATAGTTGGCTTCAATAATTCTTAGCACTTCTTGTGAATCTATATCGGCAATAAGATTATGCAGAAATTGGACAATTTGCTTTTCCAATTCCCACTGTTGCCATAAAAATTTAGGAGGGTTTTGGCTGAAGCCATGATAAGCTATTTCACTAAACATATTAATTTTCCGTTGTCGTGATAGTTCAAGTTCGGGTTGACGTTCTATCCGACGGCTAGCATCCCATCTTCTCAACAGAGAATCTACTGCATCTGCATATAGAGCATAGCGATTTACAGAGAAATTATAAGTATCTTCAAATGTCAAACACAAAATCGTCAATAGTAAAGGACTTGTGGCTAATTCTTTGACTGCCTGATTTTCTTCTAATTTTTCTAAAAAGCGATCGCTAGTTTTTTCTTCTTCTCCACGCGCTTGAAACCACTGGCGAACAAATGTCTTAATTTCTTCCTTTTCAAAATCGGCAATCTCTACCTCTGTAAAATCATCAAAAACGTAATCACAGGCTGCATTCCGACAAGTTATTATAAACCGATTATCTGGAAATGAATTGGTAAGTTCATCAATTTGTCGATAAATATTGTCATTATCATTTTCTACTTTCACTTCATCTAAACCATCTAACAAAATTAAAGCCCGTCCACTTTCTAGTAAATGACGCACTTTTTTCTCAGAATCCGGGATATATTCGGTAAATTCAGAAATTACAGTTTCAGTTAAGCTCCTATTGATTTTATTTTCGGATATATCTCGCAAACGAATAAAAATAGGCACAATTTTTCCCATTGATGCTTCTTGGGAAAAGTGCATAGCTAGATACTTTAAAAATGTCGTCTTACCTGCTCCTGGTTTGCCCAATACCATCAGTTTTAAGTGCTGGGTTGCAGCTTCTAAGGCTGGCATTGTCACTTCATTGCTAGAAAAAAATAAACGCTTAAAGTTTGGATTAATCAGAGCTTCTAATTCTAAATTATTTAATAGGTATTCAAGAGTTTGCTGCCTGCGTCCCTGAATATTCTTGAGTATTTTAAAATTTACATAAATATTATCTATAGGTATTGGTTCATTCATATCTAGTATCCGCATTTTATTGCACTTTCTTTCTAAGTGCTTCCAATAAGGATCTAGCCAATCTCCTTCAACATCAGAGTTTATATTGCTGATTTCTCTTAAAGCTTCTTGATAGCTGTTCTGGTTTAAAAGTACCCTACATAAATAATTGAGATTTTTTTCCTGCATTTTGGGTGGTGTGGCAGCATTAAAAAAAGACCGGATAGTTCTATCAGCCATTAGATTATCACTTTTATCTTCTGACTGATTTAATCTGTGAATTAAAGAACTCGGTGAGCCGCCAAATTTCTCTGAGTACGCTTGTTTTAAGGATTGAAAAACCTTTAATTCGACTTGAATTGATGCCATCTTGTTGTCCTTTTTGATTGGTTGAAATTAAGAAAACCTGAAAATGTATCCTTAAGATACAATAGGTTTTAACTACCCTAGCCCTTGTCTAACAAGACTCTATCCAAAATTTCTATTCGTTTCTGTAGTTTCATACATAATCTCTTCAAGGTAACATGCCATCTTTCCAGAAAAAAAATCTTTTAATCAGCATTATTTTGAATTGGTTATAAATGGTCTAGGTTTTTATTTTAGCTCAAACCAAACACTTCATTATACTTCAAAAAAGATATTTTTATCAATTGCCGATAATTGCCACTAATTGCCTGAAATTTCCTTTAAATTTCCTAATGATATGTAAAGAAAATTTGATATATTATCTTGATAAAGATGTCTGAAAAGCCACGCGGCGATCGCCAAATCTTAATCATCGGAAATACTCCTAAAATCCTACTAAAAAGAGGACTTTATGTAAATAGTTCCACTGTTGGGAAGGGAGCAAGGAAGAATCAATCTAATACTTCTCAGATATTCTGCCAGACTAGGAACTGATTAGTTAATTTAACAATAACAATTATTTGAGCCAATTAATGCTTCAATTGAGGACATAATACAAAATGGAGTACATATATATTATCTAGAAACAAAAAATCTGACTGTTTGTCTAGTCAAGAACTTAATATAAAGTTAGTTTAATTACTTATAATTCTAAATTCTCAGCGTCAGAGCGTCTCCGTGTCCCCGTGTCAGTCCTAATTATAAGCATTCATCCAAACATAATATTAGTGCAGTTAGACAGAAGTCAGCAGATGACAACTCATAGAAAGCTAGAAATTAAAAGGTTTTTTGACTCTTGATTTATTAATTACTAAACAAAACTGATTTATGAAAAATCCAGTCAATCCCAGCGAAATCCCATTTGGTTGGCAACTGAAACATACGCTTCGGGGGCACAATGGGTTAATTAGTCGAGTGGAATGGTCTCTAGATGGTACGATGCTAGCCTCACCATCATTTGACAGCACAATTAAACTTTGGTCTGTAGATACTGGCGAATGTATACGCACCCTTGAGGGTCATAAAGGACGGGTTTGGACAGTTGCTTGGTCGCCAGATGGCAAATCAATTGCTTCTGGATCTGCTGATAACACCATCCGCTTTTGGAAAACAGAGACGGGCGAACTCGAAAAGACAATTCCCATGCATACTGGTGTATGTCTGACTATGGCATGGTCACCTGATAGTCAGATACTTGCCGTAGGTGGGATGGGGGATGATTGGTCGATTATATTGGGGTATATCAAAACAGAACAATACAAAACCATCGAAGGACATTCGGCACAAGTGAATAGTTTGGCATGGTCGCCAGATGGGAAAATGTTAGCATCTGCTTCTCATGACAGCACAATCAAACTTTGGAATAAAGAAACAACTAAACTGCAAAAAACTCTGGTAGGACATTCGGCAGATGTTTACAGCGTCGCATGGTCTCCAGATGGGCAGATGGTAGCATCAGCTTCGCGTGACAATACAATCCGCTTATGGAACCCCCAAACAGGGCAAACATTATTTGTTTTAGAAGGACATACAGGATCGGTAAACTGTTTGGAATTCTCTAATGATGCTAAATTGCTGGGTTCTAAATCTTCTGATGGTACTGTTCGTCTCTGGCGCTGCGACACTTGGGAAACAGTAACAGTCCTGGAGGAAGCAACTTTTAAATCATTGCCTTTTGGGTTAGCTTTCCACACTACAAAACCCATTTTGGCAACTTTGGGGGAAGCAGACATTGCCATCCGCATTTGGCAAATCGACCCAGACGTTTTACTCAATGCACCTCCTGCGAATCCCTCCGATCTATATAGAAATGCCAAAGTGGTGCTGGTGGGTGAAAGTGGTGTAGGCAAGTCTGGATTAAGTTTGGTGCTAACTGATAGAGAGTTTCGCCCCACAGAATCAACCCATGGTCGTCATGTTTGGACTTTTCACAAACAAAAATTGAAGTTAAGCGACGACCGTCAAGAATTGCGGGAAATACTTTTGTGGGACTTAGCAGGACAGCCGGGTTATCGGCTGATTCACCAGTTGTATTTGAATGAATTGGCAGTAGCCCTGATTGTATTTGATGCCCGGAGTGAAACCGAACCCTTTGCGGGAGTATATTATTGGAACCGTGCTTTACAACAAGCACAAAACTTGCCAGGTAATTCTGCGATCGCTTTGAAAAAATTTTTAGTATCCGCCCGTGTAGACCGGGGTAGCATCGGTGTTACTAAGGCACGCATCAACGCTTTAGTTAGCGAACTTGGTTTTGATGGTTACTTTGAGACTAGCGCCAAGGAAGGACTGGGAATCAAGGAACTAGCTACAGCCATTCGCAACGCTATTGACTGGGAGCATTTACCAAAGGAAAGTTCTACAGAACTATTTCAGAAAATCAAAGTTTTTTTAATTCAAGAAAAAAAATTACGAAGGCTCTTATCTCCAGCAGATGACCTGTACCGCGCCTTCTTGCAAAGCAACAATCCTCTTGCTGATTCCAAAGAAATGCGAGATAAGTTTGAAACTTGCATTCGGCTAGTGGAGTCGCGAGATTTAATCCGTAGACTCAGCTTTGGCAATCTGATTCTTTTGCAACCAGAACTATTGGATGCTTACGCCTCAGCAATTGTAAACGCTGCCAAAGATGAACCAGAGGGTATGGGTTGTCTTGTCGAAGAAGACGTACTTGCGGGACGGTTTCGGATGCCAGAAGATGAACGCATCGCCGATAAAGAACAGGAGAAATTACTGCTAATTGCCACGGTAGAAGAATTATTAACTCGTGAAATTGCTTTGCGAGAACACACTGAGGCTGCACCATTGCTAGTTTTCCCCTCCCAGTTCACCCGCGAATGGCCAGAAGCTCCAGATCCAGAAGGCAAAGCGGTAATTTTTGAGTTTGAGGGGGCTGTATTAAATGTATACACTACCTTGGTTGTACGTTTATCTCGCAGCGAAATTTTTAAACGTAAAGAAATGTGGAAAAATGCCGCTATATTCACAGCCCAGGTTGGTGAGTGTGGCATCTGGCTGCGCCATATTGAGGAAGGAAAAGCGGAGTTAACTCTGTTCTTTAAACCTGAAGCGAGTGAGGAGACAAGGCTGCATTTTGAAGAGTACGTGCATACCCACCTGAAGCGGCAGGCTTTACCAGAAAGTATCCGCCGTCGCCGCATTTTTGTTTGTCATAATCTCAAATGCAAAATACCAATTACTGAATTACAGGCGACACGCAGGCGAGAGTTTGGTTTTAACTGGATTCGTTGTAATGCTTGTGATACTCAGATTTCCCTGCTAGATAAAGAGGAACGTCTGAAGGCAGTAGATCGGACTTTCCTTATTCCACTAACAAATAAAGATACTGATGCTCAACGCGAAATTGGAGTAGTTACTTCTATTATTCCGCAGATGGATAAAGCCGCTGATAAGCAGCGTAAGATTGACACAGCTACTTCCATCATTCAAGGCAAAGTTGCAACCAATGATTTTGATGTCTTTTTATCTCACAATAGTAAAGATAAACCTCTAGTAGAAGCGATCGCTAACCAACTGCGACAGCGAGGTTTGAATCCCTGGCTGGATAAAAAGGAGATTATTGTCGGAAAGAGCTTTCAAGATGCTATACAAGAAGGAATCCAGCAAGTTAAATCAGGTGTGATCTTCATTAGTCTTAATGGTTTGGGAAAATGGCAACTACAAGAATTGCGATCGCTTAACAGTCGATTCGTTAACGAAGATTTGCCTTTGATTCCAGTGTTATTACCAGGTGTTACTGAGATCCCAAATGATCCAAAGCTACTGTTTCTCAAAGAATTAAATTGGGTACGTTTTGTTGACAATGTTGATGAAAAGGAACCTTTAGAACGGTTAATAAAAGCAATTATAGATATTAAATCGCTCAATTTTGAATAATCAACTTAGGAATCTACATAATGGCCAAACCAAATCCAGCAAAATTAAAGAAAGTATCTGTTAACCTCCCCTTTGGTATTGGTGGGACAGAATGGGAACCCGACTCCACAGAACGTAAGGCGGCTTGGTCGCTGTATGTAGAACTTGTTACCCGCATTGCCATCCAGCCTCTAGATTCCGAACAAGACCAAGGATTGTTACGAGAAGCGCTATCATCCTTACACAGCCTGTTTAGTACTACCCGACAAATCCTCAAAGACGCAGGGCCCGAAATCGGTGGATCTCGTGAGTCAGTCGGAGGAATTGCGATCGCTGTTCTCAACCGAGGATTGCGTCCGGTTTTATCCAAATGGCATCCTTTACTACAAGCGTGGGAAGCAGAACGTTCGTTGAATGTCAGTCCCAAGAAACACGAACAGAATTGGGAAAAAGAACCTCAATTCAGAAGTGAGTTAGAATTACTCAGACAAGATTTAGAACAATATGCTGTGGCACTTGCAATTATTGCTGGCGTAGATTATTACTTTTAAATATGAATAAATACATTGAGGCTCCAGAGGAGTTTGACGGCAAAAGTCAAGCAATATTTTGTGCTGGTGGTATCAGTGATTGCCCTGATTGGCAAGCAGAGATGTTGCAGCTATTAAAACCTTCTTCTTGGACAATTTTAAATCCCCGTCGAACTAATTTTTCAATTAAAGACCCCAATGCATCCAGAAAACAAATTGAGTGGGAACACAAACATCTGCGATTAGCGTCGGCTATTCTCTTTTGGTTTCCCCAAGAAAGTATCTGCCCTATCGTACTTTATGAACTAGGTGCATGGTCGATGACAAATAAACCTCTATTCGTCGGTATTCATCCCCATTACTCTAGAAGACAAGACGTAGAGATACAAACATCTCTGGTACGTCCTGATATTAAGATTGTCTATTCTCTAGAAAAATTAGCTAACCAAGTGATATTATATACGGCAAATTACCCATAATTAAAACACTCTAGCTGGTTTATTCTTGGTTGAGAATAATATCAGTAATATGCAAATAATTATCATGAACGCTATTCTCCACATCGCTAAACGCCAACAATGGGAGCAAGCAAAAAAATTGGGCAGCTATCGGGCTGATTCACTCGATTCTGAAGGTTTTATTCATTGTTCTAGGTCAACGCAAATTGTTACAGTTGCAAATAGATTTTTTAAGAATCAAAAAGATTTGGTTTTACTTTTTATTGATTTACAAAAAATTCAAGCTGAGATTCGCGATCAAGAGGCGGAAATAGGAGAGTTATTTCCTCATATTTATGGGGAGTTAAATATTGATGCTGTGTATCGGGTGATTGATTTTGCAGCTGGGGAAGATGGTTTGTTTGAGTTGCCGCAAGAAGTTATAGATTTAAATTAACGTGAATTCGACAGACCTCACCCACCCAACCTCCCACGAGAGCGAGGAGAGGGAGGAGTAACGAAAAATTAGGCTTTTTGCTCCTTTCTCCTTGAAGGAGAGGGGCTGGGGGTGAGGTCAAAATCCTTTACATCGAATTCACGTTAAATTAACGAACCGCCAAGACACCAAGGACGCAGAGGAGGAGAGATGGAAGGTCAAGGGTTTAATGTGGGTGAGTATGTTAAGGAGATGGCGTTATTATTGGATTTGCCAGTAACAGATGAATATTGTGATGGGGTGGTGGCAAATTTTGAGAGAATTAAGGCGATCGCTAATCTCGTGAATTCTTTTACTTTACCAGAGGAAGTTGAAGTAGCACCAATATTTGAACCATAGTTAAGCTGCTAAAAGTCCTAAAGATAAATTTATACCAATTTGGTTTTTATTATCTTGTATTTTAGATCTAGGCCTTAGGGCTATTTTGCTGTAACTAGCAAAAACTATGCAGACTGCTATTACTCAAAAAGTTAAACGTGCAATCTCCTAAATATTCCAGTATAAATTTTGATTCAGCGGATGCCATCACAACATCAACTGCTATACGTGAAGGCAATGTTAGCGCAGTGCATGTTACCAAGGCTGCGCTAGCACGAATAGCAATGCGAAATCATCTATTCAACTGTTTTACAACTATAACTGCTGAAGTGGCTTTGGCTGATGCTGCACGCATTGACGAAGAAATTGCTCAAGGTAATAACCCTGGAATGCTTGCTGGTGTACCTTTTGCAGTGAAAAATCTCTTCGATATTGCTGGTTTAACGACTTTGGCGGGATCGAAAATCAATGCAGAAAACCCAGCAGCTATCCAAGATGCAACCGCAGTAACGAAGTTAAAACAAGCGGGTGCAGTGCTGCTTGGTGCTTTGAATATGGATGAGTACGCCTATGGGTTTGTGACGGAAAATTCCCATTACGGTGTTACTCACAACCCACACGATTTACTACGAGTTGCTGGGGGTTCGTCGGGTGGTTCGGCGGCGGCTGTTGCTGGTGGTTTGGTTCCGCTGACGCTGGGTTCTGATACTAATGGTTCGATTCGCGTTCCGGCGGCGTTGTGTGGGGTTTTTGGTTTAAAGCCGACTTATGGCAGATTGTCTCGCGCTGGAGTAGCTTTATTTTCTAGCAGTTTTGACCACATTGGGTGTTTTGCACGTTCGGTGCAAGACATTGCTATAGTATTTGATGTGTTACAAGGAAAAGACGATCGCGATCCAATTTGCACTCACCGTCCTGCTGAATTAGTTTTACCACAACTTCATCAAGATATCTCTGCAATCAAAATTGCGATCGCTGCTGATTATTTCACCAAAGGTGCAGAATCGGCAGCTTTAGCAGCAGTGCAAAAAGTTGCTGATGCTTTGAGTGTAACTGAGTATGTCACCATACCAGAAACACACCGTGCCCGTGCAGCAGCGTTTCTAATTACGGCTAGCGAGGGAGCAAATCTGCATTTGGATAAATTGCGATCGCGTCCCCAAGATTTTGACCCTGCAACACGCGATCGCTTTTTGGCTGGGGCGTTAATTCCTAGTAGTTGGTATCTACAAGCGCAACGATTTAGAAAATGGTATCGCGATCGCGTGCGGGAAATTTTTCAAAATGTCGATATCATTCTTGCCCCAACTACACCGATTTCTGCGCCGCTAATCGGTCAACAAACTATGATTTTGGATGGCGAAGAAATTCTTGTTCGTCCTCATTTGGGGTTATTTACTCAACCATTTTCTTTCATCGGTTTACCAGTTTTATCACTACCAATTCAATATCCTAATGCTTTACCTTTGGGTGTGCAATTGATAGCAGCACCATATAATGAAGCGTTGATTTTACGAGTTGCAGCGGCTTTAGAGGCAAAGGGTATAGTTTCAGCGCCAGTAATTTTTAAAGGTTAATCAATCAGTTTTTAAGTCAATTTTTTGGTAGTAAAATTATTAATATAGCAGTTCCTAGCTAGATTAGGGTATAAACTGAACATAAAAAGGACACCAATAGACTTGCAAGCCATTGCCTATTACCTGTTCTCTACTATATCAGTAATTAATCATCAAAAAATTATGATATCTACTGACACAACTGCTCAACTGTTGACAATTCCGCCTTTAGAAAATGGCGACAAACTCACCCGTGCTGAATTTGAGCGACGTTACCATGCCATGCCAAATCTAAAAAAAGCAGAATTGATTGAAGGAGTTGTTTACGTGACATCCCCAATGAGAATCAAAAGTCATGGAGAACCCCACGCCTACATCGTGGCTTGGCTTGGAACTTACAAAGCAGCAACACCAGGTGTAGGTTTTGCAGATAATACTACTGTTTTATTAGATGCTGATAATGAACCGCAACCAGATGCTTTATTAAGAATAGAACAAGGTGGGCAAACCCGAATTACTCAAGATGATTATTTAGAAGGTGCGCCAGAATTGATTGTAGAAATTGCTGCTTCTAGTGCTTCCTATGATTTGCATGAACAGCTCAAAGTTTATCGTCGTAATGAAGTACAAGAATATTTAGTTTGGCGAGTTTACGATCATCAATTTGATTGGTTTATGTTAAATGAAGGAGAATATATTAAACTTGATTCCAATGCTGATGATATAACATGCTCTCAAGTATTTCCAGGATTATGGTTAGATAAGGCAGCTTTATTATCAGGAGATTTAGCTAAAGTCTTAACTATTTTACAAGAGGGATCATCTACACCAGAACATCAAATATTTGTTGAAAAATTATCTATTTAGATAGTAAAAACATAAATTTTTAGTAGTAGCGCATCAAGGTTAAAATATTGTATTAAAAATCTCTGAAAAATTCAAGTTAAAAAACATAATCCAATTTTTCTATTCTACTATTTTAGCTGTACCATACTAGTAGGATGCATAAATATGATATTTTAGTTACAAATATTTGTTATTATATAAGTAAAACTAAAATTATATTTAATAAATTCATTTTACATTAGTGTAGTGGGGTGTAGCCCATTACGAATTACGAATTAATATTACACTCCATCAAAAGCAGGCGGATAAATAACTCTTCCTTTGTAACTTTCTTGATAACTTTGCAGTGGTTTAGCCATGAAGAATTGTTCTGGTACTGGAAAGGGAGATTCAATTCCATAAATAACAGAAGGTTGAAAGCCAAAGCGAGTATAAAATTCTGGATGACCTAGTACAATCACAATGGCTTCTTTCTTGGCTTCGGCTATTTCTAAGCCTGCTTTGATTAATGCACTACCAATTCCTTGTCTTTGAAACTGTGGGTGAATTGCCAAAGGTGCTAAACCAAGAACTTGTAATGTTTGTTCGTCTACTAAATCAATATAGCTAAATAAAATGTGACCGACTATAGCACCCTCAATTTCTGCAACTAGAGAAAGTTCTGGAATATAGTGGTCAGAATAGCGAATTTTATCGATAAGTTTTGCTTCGTTATCTTGACTAAAAGCTAATGTATTCACCTGGGCTATAGCTGGGTAGTCTATCGAAGTTTCGCAACGAATATTCATTATTTTAGAATCAATTCCATAAAAATCCAGTTTGCTCGATATTCTAACGGAATCTCTGTTTTTTCTAAATATGGCTCGATATTCTGAAAACCAAATACACGATAAAGTGTATGTGCTTCCTTAGCATAAGGCGCAGTGTCTAAGCGAAGTTTGGAGTAACCAATATCAATAGCTTCATTGATGATAGCTTGTAATAATGCTCGACCTATTCCTTTTCTACGAAATTCTGGTTTGACATACATCCTTTTAATTTCGCCAATATCTTGGTTAATCTTTCGTAAGCAAGCACAGCCAGCTATTTGTTCTTCGTATTGTCCTAAAAGCAAGCGTCCTGAAGGTGCTAAAAATTCATCGAGTTGAGTAAGATATTGCTCTGAGAATGTATTAATATCTATATTAATGTTATATTCACGGCTAAAGATTAACTTAGTTTTATGAAAATAGTCGAAGAACAGGTTTTTTATATAATTCTTATGTTCTTCATTTTCTACGAGTATAATTTTGAGCAAAGTTTATGCCTCCGATAAATCAAGCTAAATTTACGGTGCATTAGCCTACGGTATAACACACCCTACTAAATTGTTAACTATATCTTGAATAATCAATGGTTACAATTCCAGTAATTGATTTAACTGCTTTCACTCATGGCAATGCAAGAAATCGGCAAGCTGTGGTGAAAGAAATTTATCAAGGTTGTCATGAAATCGGTTTCATGTACTTGCAAAATTCGGGAATATCAAAAGAGTTAATAGAGCAAGTATTCACTTACAGCAAATCTTTTTTTAATTTACCTTTGGAAGTGAAGCAAAAGCAAGCTTGGAGTGATGAATTGAGTAATACAGGGTATGTTGGGATTGAAAGAGAACGTCTTGCCCCGAATCAACCAGGTGATTTGAAAGAGGCGTTTAATGTCAGCAAACAAGGTGCTGTGGTGATAGATGCTTCTATTGTTGTCTTCTATCATAGTTGTACACAACTAGCTAACACGGTATTACAAACATTTGCTTTGACGCTGGAATTGCCAGAAGATTTTTTTACTACCAGACACAATCGCCACAATCATACCTTGCGAGCGCTCCACTATCCCCCATTACAAACACCACCCAAACCCGGACAAGTGCGTGCTGGCGAACATTCCGATTATGGCAGTATTACTTTACTTTTCCAAGATGATATCGGCGGGTTGGAAGTCCGAACAACAGCAGGAGAATGGATTGGAGCGGCTGCAATTCCTGATACTGTTATAGTTAATACTGGCGATTTAATGCAGAGGTGGACAAATCATGTATTTTGTTCGACTAAGCATCGGGTAATGATTCCCAATGACAACAGAGTTAAGCAGTCTCGCTATTCTATTGCTTTTTTCTGTCATCCTAATGATGATGTAGAAATTGCTTGTTTGGAGAGTTGCCAAATCGGAAAATCGCCGACTTATCCCCCAATCTTAGCAGGAGAATATCTTTTACAACGTTTGCAAGCAACTTATAATTAGTAATTCGTCATTCGTAATTACAGCAGATTTCACCTTCATCAGCGACATTACTTAGTAGAGGAGGAGCAGCGATGTCAATTGAGGATAACAAAATAATTGCTCGACGTTGGATCGAACTTATTAGCGAACATAAAATTGAAGATATCTGCGAGATAACCGCCCCTACTTGGAAGATGCACGGTAGTTTACCAGGTCTTCCTCTTGGTCCAGAAGGAGTACGCAAACTGTTTAATTCATTCGGGCCTATCGAACAAAAATGGACAATTGAAGACGTAATTGCAGAAGGTGATAAAGTTGTGGTGCGTGCAACCAATAGCTGCATCCAAGATAGTTTTTTTGGCATACCTAGTCATGGGCGACAACAGACATTCACGGCTACATTCATTCATTGCATTGCTGATGGAAAGATAATTGAAACCTGGCGAAACGCTGATGACCTCGGACGAATTCTTCAGCTTGGGGCACGCATTGAGCCAGGAATATCTTAATATAGGAATCCGGTTGGATATCTGAAATTACAGCAGTTTTCTTTTGCATGAGGTACAAAGTCACTGATTTTGAGGCAGGAAGCAGAAGGCAGAAGGCAGAAGGGAGAGAAATAATTTGATTTGTGAATCCTTGTCTGTGTACCTTATTTAGTTGCAAACTGCTGTATTTGCGTAGGCTCTTAACCGTAATTTATCATAAAGAAATAAAAAAGGGTCAACAAGGTCATTACACACGCGAACCAATCTCCCCTTTTCACATCCCATAAAAAGTCAGGTAACCTTGATTTACCATAATTCCCTGAGAAAATACTGAGAATAAACTAAATTTTCTCAAGTGAAAAATTCATCAAAATCATGCCTTAGTTTCAGACGCTCTTCAGACCCAAGTGAGATACTTTGGATGTTGTCGGCTGCAAAGAGATTCCAAAGGAGTGACAATCTTGATTGCTGTTATTCAAAGTTGTGTTAAAACCGATGGTGTTATTTGACCACAATGCAGATGTAAGGGCGATCGCAGTTGTACCCAGTCTGATTGAGTCTAAAATCCTTGCTCAATCTGCCTATAACTAATTTCCTCTTAATCAATACAAATATCCAAAGGACGAAAGAAGATTATGAACTGGAAAGCACTTTGTCTAATTGCTAGTTTGGGCTTAACTATTAGCCTCACCGCCTGCTCTAGCAGTCCTGCAAGCAACAATCAGATTTCTCCCGATGCCTCTCCTGCAATGAGCAAAGATAAAGCAGGCGATGCCATGAGCCATGACAACATGGGCAAAGATAAAGCAGGCGGTGCCATGAGCCATGACAACATGAGCAAAGATAAAGCAGGCGATGCCATGAGCCATGACAACATGAGCAAAGATAAAGCAGGCGATGCCATGAAGCAATCGCCCGCTCCCAGCAATCCCTAGCTGCTACTTGTTTGGCACATTTCCTTTCTTTAACTAAGTACTAGGGATTGGGTACTAGGAAAATCCTCATTCCTAGTTCTTAAGCTTTGGCGCTTTGACTTCAACAGGAAAATTCTCATGAATCACAGCCATCTCCGACGGCGTCAGTTACTTTACTTTGGATTAGGGATTGTCGGAATCGGTGCAGCCACAACAGCTTTTTCCAACATAAGAAAAGTGAATCCCCCTTCTCCCTTTGCTGCAAATCCCAGTCAGACGCAAGCCTCTGACTCGGTAGTAGTGCTACCCCCACCGGGCAAGAATCTGCCAGAGTTTCAGGGTATCAGTCAGTGGTTTAATTCTACTCCTTTATCAATTGCTGACCTCAAAGGCAGCGTTGTCCTGATACAGTTTTGGACTTTCGCTTGTATCAACTGCCAGCGCACCTTACCCTACATCACTAAATGGCATCGGCAGTATGAGGCGCACGGGCTAAAGGTGATTGGCATCCACACGCCGGAATTTGCCTTTGAGCGAGATGCAAACAATATAAAAAAGGCTCTAGGGCAACATCAAATTACTTATCCAGTTCCGGTTGATAATGAGTACAAAACCTGGAATGCTTACGAGAATGGGTACTGGCCTCATCTATTTCTAGCCGATCCTCAGGGAGCGCTGCGGTATGACCATGTTGGCGAAGGGGCATACGAAAAAACAGAGCAGACTATCCGCCAGCTATTAGGGTAGAGGAAATTTATGGCAACTTCTACTTTATCAATCGGTCTTGCTTTCTTGGGTGGAGTTTTGAATGTGCTTTCCCCTTGTGTGTTACCGATTTTGCCCGTACTGTTGGGCAGATCGCTCCAATCTCATACTTACGGCGCAGTAGCACTGGTAGGGGGATTAGTCGCTGGGTTTGCACTGGCAGGTAGTTTATTGGGGGTTACAGCAGCCTGGTTTACAGGCTTGGCTAATTTTTTGCGTAATTTAGCGATCGCACTCCTTTTATTCTTGGGAACGTTAGCAATTTTCCCTAATTGGAGTTACCGACTGTTTAGCTACATTCCCGTTGGCAAGTGGACAAAAAAACCTGTGCGAGTAGGACTTCTAGGAGAGTTCTGGCTAGGAACTCAGTTGGGGCTATTGTGGACTCCTTGTGCTGGGCCTGTCTTGGGAGGAATCCTCGTATTAGCAGCAGTCAACCATCAAGTCGCAGGTGCATTTGGGCTACTAGTGGCTTATGGAGTCGGAGCAGGGATACCACTGCTGGCGATCGCCTATGGTGGGCGAGTCATCAGCCAAAGATTACTCAACCTCCGAAGCCATAGTGCAGTATTGCAACAGCTGGGTGGTGTGGCGATCGTGGCGACAGCAATTGCCATTGTGCTGGGTTGGGATGTCCAAGTGCAACTTTGGCTGGCTCCATTCTTTCCAACTCTACCAATGTGAAATAGCCATGACTTCATCTCAACGCAAAGTCCGCTCAGTACCACATCAGACTTTCCTTTCAAAAACTTTTCACTCTGTCAATATCATCAGCCTCATCCTGATGATTTCTAGCGGCTTGCAAATCTACAACGCCAATCCGGTGTTTGGTGGGCGTGGCGGTTGGTCTTTTCCCGACTTTCTGTTATTGGGAGGTTGGCTAGCCGGTGGTAGAAAGTGGCATTTTGCTGCTATGTGGTTCTTTTCACTGAACTTGCTCTGGTATGGACTCTATATTTTAGTCACTCGTCGTTGGCAGCGTCGGTTTGCTGATACTGGTGACCTCAAAGCATTGCGAGTCAGCCAGAATGCAAAGCGCAAAAACTACGCATGGCATCGGCTAGTTTACACTAGTATCATTCCAGTTCTGTTATTGGCAATCTTAAGTGGACTTGCCATGTACAAGCCTGTCCAACTTCATTGGCTTTCCTCTCTGTTTGGTAGCTGGCAGACTCTACGTACTGTTCACTTTATTACTGTTCCTACAGTCATATTGTTTACAATTGCTCATTCCTTACTCGCCCTCAAGGTGGGAAGTCTCCGTCTAATTAAGTCTATGTTTGTGTAGAGGTCTTATGAGTCTGATTCTTCCCAAACGCACCATATCCCGTCGCCAGTTACTGCAATTATCTGGACTTTCGGGGTTAGGCTTCCTGCTTGGAGGCTGTGGATCGAATTTATTCTCAGATAATGTGGGGCAAATATTTGAGCCACTGAATCAAAGTTTTGAAACACTTTTACTAACTCAAAAGCCTGTACCTGAATTTCCTGTAAGTGCCATTGAGCCGGATAAGTTGTTGATTAACTCCTTCGACTCCACGCCGCAAATCGATCCAACACAGTTTCGCCTGACGATAAATGGTGAGGTTAATAACCAGATGCAGTTGAGCATGGCGGATATTCAAAAACTTCCCTTGACTTCAATGGTAATTCGTCATGTATGTGTTGAAGGCTGGGCTGCGATTGTCCAATGGGGAGGTGTGCGATTACGAGACTTAGTTACGCTGGTACAGCCTAAGTCAAGCGTCCGTTACGTCTACTTCAAATCTGCGGATGGCTACTATGAAAGCTGGGACATAGCCTCTGCTATACATCCCCAAACCCTTATGGCTTATCAAAAAAATAGACAACCATTATCAATTGAAAATGGTGCGCCCATCCGTCTAGCATCACCAATTAAACTGGGCTACAAGCAAAGTAAGTGGGTAACTCAGATTACATTCCTCAGCAATTTGTTGCCTACTAAGGGTTACTGGGAAGATCAAGGCTATGAGTGGTTTGCAGGGCTGTAAGTAAGAAGGCAGGAGGCAGAAGGCAGAAGGCAGAAGGAAAAAGCCAGTTTATGAAAGGGTTTCACAGATTGGCATTTTACATTTAATTATGTCCACCTACTTAATGCATTTTTATTTAAACTCTTAAATTCATTTATTGTATTGATTGTGTCCGTTCACAGTTGAAAATTACTGCTAGTAGACTGAAAACTTTTGCGAAGCCTTCGGCGGGCATTATCTTGCTCGTCTAGATCGTAAAAGTTTTTCCTACTCTAAGAGGTGTTTGAAAAGTTATGCTGGTAGCACAGCCTAGTGAAACATCTCAGAACAATCACTAAAATCCTCAGTTTTTCGTTCAGCTTTCTTCTCATCAGAGTGATAAATCATACCTTTGTAAAATTTTTAAATATCCTCTAAAGCCGAAGAAATGCTGAAATGTTCAATTCAATTAATAATATATTATTTAAAATACGCTTCAGTGGCGCTGTTAGAAGTTCCTCTTACTTAACAGGAACCCGATATCAAGATACTTGACGAACAAAAATGTGATATAAAATCCTGTACTATTTAGCCATTTTATTTACCCTAAAATCAATAATAATATAGAAATAAACATCTTTTTATCAACTCAAACTCAAATAGTGAATCAAACCAAAAAAACTTGGATATATCTCGATCCATTCTCATTGCAATTACGTATAACAGTTGGTATTGCTACGTTTTCAGCTTTAATATTAGGTAGTTTCGCTGCATGGACTCGTTGGAAAATGCAGCAATTTTTAATTGATAGTCATAAACAGAATATAGAACAAATCGCTCAACGCTTACCCCATGATGTAGAAATTTATAGTGAAATGATGCAACCTGAAACTGGTTTGCAAAAGGCTGTTAATAACTTAGGAAACACCAAAATATTATTATGGGTAAAAAGTGATGATAATAAAATACTGGTAAAATCTATAACTTTAAATTTATTATCTAATTCTACAATGACTCAGTTGATGTCTGTGAGTAATATGCAGATTAAAGCAAAAATTTACAAAGTTAATCAAAGCTACTTCGTTTTAAGTAGTAGTTCTTTGCAAGTGCAAGGTAAGTTACTAGGTAAGCTCTTTGTAGCACAAGATATTACTCGCGAACAAACTATGTTTATGGCGATGGTGCAGAGTTTGAATATTGCTAGTATTTCGGCAATTATTTTGACGATAGCTATAATGACATTTTATATTAGACGTTCTCTACAACCGCTACGTCAACTAAGTCAAATGACTTCTGTAATTTCTGTAAAAGATTTAGGACAAGCACAACTATATGTTGATAATGCACCTAGTGAAGTCAAAGAATTAGCTCAAACTTTAACCATGCTACTATCGCGTCTCTGGCAATCTTGGGAGCAAGAGCGAGAATTTGTGAGTAACGTTTCTCACGAGTTACGTACACCTTTGACGATTGTACATGGTTATTTGCAAAGCGTTTTGCGACGGCAGAATAACTTAACAGAAATTCAGCAAGAAGCTTTAGAAACTGCTGCATCGGAAACTGAACGTATCATTCGCCTGCTACAAGATTTACTTGATTTAGCACGAGCAGATAGTGGTTATTTATATTTTCAGATGAAATCTTATGTACTAAATGACCTAGTTGAAGAAGTGGTTGTTATGTCACAAAAATATAGCGATCGCTTAATTACAATTGAGTCAACAATTTACCCTATTGAAGTGAAAGCAGACTACAGTCGTCTTAAACAAGTATTGCTCAATTTGATTGATAATGCTATTAAGTATTCTGAAGATGGTACGTCCGTGAGTATAAAGCTAAATCAAGTTCATGACAAAGTGATTATTCAAGTTTTCGATCGAGGGTATGGCATTCCTTTACAACATCAAACACGGATTTTTGAGCGATTTTACCGCGTAGATGAATTCCGCTCTCAAGCCGCTAGAGGTTCTGGTTTGGGTTTATCAATCGTTAAAACACTCGTAGAAGGTATGGGGGGTAATGTATCTGTGGAATCAAAGTTAGGAGAAGGAAGTATGTTTACAATAACTTTAGACAAAAAATAGCCTGAAAAAACCATAAAACTTATATACAGAGAGACTTTGACATCGTTTTACTTATATTATTAACGGAACTTAAAAAAACAGTAAAGGAAAAAAGAGTATAATACTGTCTCAGCATAGCTTTCACGTTGAAAAAGCTGATGAAAGAAACGCAAGTAAACCTTTTAACACCTTTACTGAAGCTGATAAAGCCTTTAGAACGGCTATGTCTTATCGATTTTTTGATTGGTTGACCCTCCGTGACGTATTTGCTGCTTACAAAGCCAGTTCGGGCTTTATTTGGGCTTAATTTTTGTTTAAGTCCCGTTAATATATCTGGGTTTCAAGCATTTTTGAGCCTTTGGTGTATTTTCCTTGCCATGTATGGGTTTGAGGCTTATTTCTGCCTCAAAAATGTCTCAGTCTCGATAATTAATAAAAGATAGCTGAAAATAGCAATTCTATTCTGACCTTATATATCTGCTATCAGAGCAAAAATATGTCAGTAAATATTCTTTTAGTTGAAGACGAAGTTAAACTAGCGCGATTTGTTGAATTGGAATTAAATAGCGAAGGTTACAATATAAATGTGGCACATGATGGAATCACTGGTTTAACTTTAGCACGCGAGTTATCACCGGATTTAGTTATTCTTGATTGGATGCTACCAGGACTGTCAGGTTTAGAAATCTGTCGTCGGTTGCGGGCAACTGGTATCTCTATACCAGTAATATTATTGACAGCAAAAGATGAAGTTAACGATCGTGTAGCAGGTTTGGATGCCGGAGCAGATGATTATGTAGTCAAACCATTTAGTATTGAAGAACTGCTAGCTAGAATCCGCGCTCATTTACGCCGTACTCAAGAAACAAATCAGGACATTTTACAGTTTGAAGACTTAAGTCTAAGTCATCGTACTCGCCAAGTTTACCGAGGTAATCGGGCAATTGAATTAACGGCAAAAGAGTTTGATTTATTAGAATATATACTTTTACATCCCCGTCAGGTATTTACTAAAGACCAAATTTTACAGAAAGTTTGGGGTTATGACTTTATGGGTAATTCCAACATTATTGAAGTCTACATCCGTTACTTGCGTCTAAAACTAGAAGAAAATCATGAAAAACGCTTGATTCATACAGTGCGTGGCGTGGGCTATGTACTGCGAGAATAGTTATAACCCTATTTTGTTATTTTGGGAGCATCCCTATTTGCCCGGATTTCTCACAAAGCTGGAGAAAAGAGGAATCAAAAACTGCCAATGTTTGTTTAAACACTTTTCATAGTTAGTGAAGCTTGGTAATCTCAAACCTTTGTGATTGTCTTATTTTACTTTGTGACACTTGCAATCAGATATCATGGTTAATTTACCTCAGGACTTACGCACTAACTACGATTTTATGTCATTACGAGCAAAGCGTTCGCGGAGCGTCTCGTAGAGAAGTAATCGCCAAAAACTCTGGGATTGCTTGCCTACACTACGTTCCGATCGTAATGACAAAATAGTGCTTGCGTAAGTCCTATACTTAATATTCAGATGAATCGAACAAATATAAGAATCTTGATTAAGTTAACAAACTTTAATATTCAAAATTCAATTTTTTATTACAAAAACAAAACTTTTTGTATAATTAGTAACTTTTTTCTAGTAAACTATCGCACTAATATCACAATTCAATAATTGATATTGTCAGCTTCCTATAAGTTGGCTGATTCATCAAAAGGAAAATTCATAAAGATTATGGCAAGACAATTTAACCGACGCAAGTTTTTAATCTACGGCTCTGTAAGTTTCACAGGCAGCATTTTTTTGAAAGCTTGCGCTAATCCTAATACCCCAGTTGCTACAGAAACCGCCTCTCCTAGTGCCTCTCCTGTAGCTGCTGCTACTGGTAACACCATTAAAGTAGGTATATTACACTCTTTGAGTGGTACGATGGCTATTAGTGAAAAAAGTGTTGTTGATGCTGAAAAATTAGCAATCAAAGAAATTAATGCTAATGGTGGTGTTTTAGGTAAACAAATTGAAGCAATTACTGAAGATGGTGCTTCTAACTGGGATACTTTTAGGGAAAAGGCTACTAAGCTTATCGATCAAGATAAAGTCGCCGCAGTTTTTGGTTGTTGGACTTCTGCTAGCCGCAAGAACGTCAAGCCAGTATTTGAGAGCAAAAATCACATGCTCTGGTATCCCGTACAATATGAAGGTCAAGAGTGTTCTAAAAATATTTTTTATACTGGCGCAGCGCCAAATCAACAAATCGAACCATCTGTTGATTGGTTGTTAAAAAATAAGGGCAAAGAATTCTTTTTAGTTGGCTCTGATTATGTTTTTCCTCGAACAGCTAATACAATCATTAAAGCACAGCTAGAAGCTTTAGGAGGTAAAACAGTTGGCGAAGATTACTTACCTTTAGGTAATACAGAAGTTACACCAATTATCACTAAAATCAGGCAAACTTTACCCAATGGTGGCGTAATTTATAACACCTTAAATGGTGATAGTAATGTTGCTTTCTTCAAACAATTAAAAGGAGCTGGATTGACACCAGAAAGATATCCTTCTATGTCTGTCAGTATTGCTGAAGAAGAAGTTAAAGCAATTGGTGTAGAGTACCTCAAAGGTCACTACGCTGCTTGGAATTACTTCCAAACAGTAGACACCCCTGCTAACAAAAAGTTTGTTGCTGCTTTCAAAAAAGAATACGGTGAAAATCGAGTTACAAATGACCCAATGGAGGCAGCATATATTGCAGTTTATTTATGGAAACAAGCAGTTGAAAAAGCTGGCACGACAGATATTGCTAAAGTAAGTGCTGCGGCGTATGGTCAAACCATAGATGCACCTGAAGGTAAAGTAACAATGGATGCAAACCATCATATTTCTAAAATTGTACGAATTGGCCAAGTCAGGTTAGATGGCTTGTTTGATATTGTCTATGCTACCCCTGCGCCAGTTGAACCAGTTCCTTGGAATCAATTTGTGAAAGAAACCAAGGGATTTGCTTGTGATTGGAGCGACCCTGCTAAGGGTGGTAAATATAAGAAGGTTTAATTAGTTAGTCATTAGTCATTAGTCATTAGTGAATAACAAAAGACGAATGACTAATGATAAATGACAAATAAGGAGAAATAAGTGTTAGCAGGTTTTATAGAAGCTATATTTAATGGTATTAGTATTGGTGCCGTATTATTAATCGCAGCTTTGGGACTAGCGATTATATTTGGATTGATGGGTGTCATTAATATGGCACATGGCGAACTGATGATGTTTGGTGCTTATGCAACATATGTGGTGCAAAATGGCTGCAAACAATTGGGTAGTGTGTGGTTTGAAAGTTATATATTTTTAGCTTTAATTATTGCATTTATTTTCACCGCAGTTGTGGGATTAATTTTAGAAAAGGGTGTAATTCGTTATCTTTATGGACGCCCCTTAGAAACTCTGTTGGCAACTTGGGGAGTAAGTTTAATTTTTCAGCAATTTGTTCGCAGTGTAAATTGGGTATTAATAATTGGTATAGCTATATTTTCTCTGTTATTTTTTGGTGGTTTATGGATTTTAAATTCTCGCACAAATCTAGCAAGAGTTCGGAATTTAGTTGTAGCGGTGTTGTTATTACTATCGCTGGGCGTAACGCTGACAATAGCTAATTTATTAAGTCAAACTTATCAACTAGCAGTAACTCAACCTTGGTTTGGCGCTCAAAATGTGGATGTAACTGCACCTACTTGGTTACAAGCAGGAATGTCTTTAGGTGGCGTACAATTACCCTTTGCCAGGTTATTTATTATTGCTTTAACAATAATTTGTGTAGCGGGTATTTATTTATTTTTACAACGTTCTAGCTGGGGTTTAAAAATTCGGGCTGTGACGCAAAACCGAAGTATGAGTGCTTGTTTGGGTATCCCGACTGAAAAAGTTGATGCAGTTACTTTTGCCCTTGGTTCGGGTTTAGCTGGTGTAGCTGGATGTGCGATTAGTTTACTCGGTTCTGTGGGGCCGAATACGGGACAAAACTATATTATCGATACTTTCATGGTTGTTGTGGTAGGGGGTGTGGGGAATTTAGCAGGTACTATTGTGGCAGCTTTGGGAATTGGTACGGCTAATTTTTTAATTGGTTCTGGTACTTTAGCTTTGTTATTAACTCCTGTGAAGCCTTTGGCAGATTTCTTTACTTTTTTTGCCACGACGAGTATGGCGAAGGTAATGGTATTTGCGCTGATTATTGTATTTTTACAGTGGAAGCCTGGGGGAATTTTTCCGCAGAAGGGACGTACTGTTGATGTTTAATTTCACACAGAGGCGCAGAGAATGAGGAAGAGGGGAGGATTATTGATTGAGGTGGGGGTGGTGGTGGCGATCGCACTTTCCCTGATTATTATTATGCCAGCAGTGCTTTCGGAATTTCGCCTGAATTTGTTGGGCAGATTTTTATCGCTGGCGATCGCAGCTTTGGGTATCGATTTGATTTGGGGTTATACTGGTTTGTTGAGTTTAGGACATGGTATTTTCTTTGGTTTGGGTGGATATGCGATCGCCATGTACCTGAAACTGCAAGTCCCTACTGGTGAGTTACCTGATTTCATGGGGCTTTATGGAGTTACGGAACTTCCTTGGTTTTGGCAACCTTTTTATTCTTTTCCTTTGACAATAGCTGCTGTGGTATTAATTCCAGGGCTATTAGCAGGATTATTGGGATATTTAGTATTTAGAAATCGTCTCAAGGGAGTTTATTTCTCTATCTTGACTCAAGCGGGGACGATTGTATTTTTTAACTTTTTTAATGGTCAACAAAAATTATTTAACGGTACGAATGGGCTGATAGATTTTACAACTTTGTTTGGGGCAACGGTCAGCGATACCAAAACGCAATTTGTTTTTTACACTTTGACTGTAGTGTTTCTCGCCGCTACTTACGGAATTTGTCGCTGGCTAACAAGTGGACGCTTTGGCAGATTATTAATAGCGATTCGGGATGATGAAAGTAGAGTAAGATTTTCTGGGTATGACCCTACGGATTTTAAGGTTTTGGTGTTTGGAGTTTCTGGGGCGATCGCTGGCATTGCAGGAGCATTTTACACCATCCAAAGTGGCTCTGTATCGCCGAGAGCGATGGATATTGCCTTTTCGATTGAAATGGTAATTTGGGTGGCAGTAGGGGGACGCGCTAGTTTAATTGGGGCAATTGTCGGAACTTTGTTAGTTAATTATGCCCGTGCTTTTTTAAGTGAACAATTTGCTGAAATCTGGTTATTTTTTCAAGGGGCACTATTCTTAATAGTTGTGACAGTGCTTCCTGATGGCATAGTGGGTTGGCTGCGTAATCAAAACATTCCTCTTTTTAAACGTCGTCAAGTTGAGACATATCCTGCTTTAGAAGAAGACGCCCAAGTGCAACATGAACGTCAAAATATTGGAAACTGAAAATGTAACTGTTAGTTTTGATGGTTTTAAAGCTTTAAACCAACTAAACTTTAGTATGGATGTGGGTGAATTACGAGTAGTAATTGGCCCCAATGGTGCGGGAAAGACAACATTTTTAGATGTAATTACCGGCAAAGTCAAACCAACTGTTGGGCGAGTTCTATTCAAAGGAAGAAACCTACGTTCTTTCTCAGAACATCAAATTGCGCGGTTAGGAATTGGGCGCAAATTCCAAACGCCTAGAGTTTATTTAAATTTAACACCCCGCGAAAATCTAGAAATAACCAGTAACAAGAATAAAAATGTCTTTTCTACTTTGTTTGCTAGTTCTAGCACTACAGAAAAAAACAGTGTTAAAGGCTTGTTAGAAACCATCGGTTTAAGTCCTAAAGCAGACATTCCAGCAGCTTTACTTTCCCACGGTGAAAAGCAACGTTTAGAAATTGGGATGTTAGTAGCACAGTCTCCTGATTTATTACTTGTTGATGAACCGGTTGCTGGTTTAACAGATGAGGAAACCTACAACGTTGGCGAACTACTTTTAGCATTAGCTCAGAGTCATTCAATCTTAGTCATTGAACACGATATGGAATTCGTACGTCAAATTGCTCGCAAAGTAACAGTACTACATCAAGGTTCAGTGCTGTGTGAAGGCAATTTTGAGGAAGTGCAAAATGACTCACGTGTGATTGAAGTATATTTAGGAAAACAGGAAGAATGAGCTGGGGACTGAGTGGATTTTGGCTAATGGTTGACACTCAAAAGTCAACTGTCAATGACCTGAACCCGAATAATTTATTTTTTGAAGTTCCCTAAGCAGTAACTAATGCCTTTAATTCCTCAGTTTTTAATCTTGGCCCGTAGGATGTAACAATCTTAGAAGCTGCGGCTGATGCTAATTTTCCGGCTTCTTCATAGCTCATACCTTGGCTAATTCCATAGAGGAAAGCTCCTGCATACATATCTCCTGCTCCCACTGTATCTACAGCTTTTACTTGAGGTGCAGCGATTTCAATTAATTTCTCACCATCAAATACTACTGAACCCTTGGCACCGCGAGTAATGGCAAATCTCTTAGTCAAGGTTTTTAGTTTGTCTACAGCTACTTGAAAATCTTGTGTATCTGCTAGTTCTAATGCTTCAGTTTCATTAGCAAAAATCAAGTCTAAACCAGATCCAATAATATCTAATAAACCATCTTTAAAAAATTTCACCATGTTGTAATCAGATAGAGACATGCTGGTTTTTACTCCCGCTTTTTCAGCTATTTCTCTAGCCTTTATAGCTGCTTCTTTTGCTGTGGAAGAAGTCACTAAATATCCTTCGATATATAGATATTCTGAATCAGCGATCGCTTCTAATACTAATTCTTGTGTAGAAAAATCTCCAGTAATTCCCAAAAATGTATTCATAGTGCGATCTGCATCGGGAGTTACTAACACCAAACATTTACCTGTAATTCCTGATTGGCGATCGCCATTTTTTAAGTTAGTATCTACCTGACAGTTGAGTAAATCTTCTATGTAAAAGTCTCCAAATTTATCATTAGCCACTTTACAGGAATAAAAAGCTTTTCCTCCTAGTTGACTAATTGCCACTATTGTGTTTGCTGCCGAACCTCCACAACTCTTATGGCAATGAAGATTTTTGAGATTTTCCAAAATATGATTTTGACTATCTTCATCTAAAAGTGTCATTACACCTTTGTCAATCTTTAACTCTTGTAGTAACTCTGGAGATACTTCGTATTCTATATCTACTAAAGCGTTACCTACACCATAAACATCATATTTCTTGCCCATTGTTTATCTCCTAGAATAATTTCTGTCTGACTTTAACAGAATTGATAATAACAGATAGGTAACTCCCTAAGAGTTGCTTGGTCATAATTTCGTGAACCCGCGTTCATATTCTTTTCCCAGATTTCTCACAAAAAAATCAAAAAAATGGGTCAAAAACTACGAAAATGTATATGTATAAAGCATTTCACCAGTTATCAAAAATTCTGTTTAAAACCCCGTTTTTACATGTTGGATTGTCAGGCTAGGACGATGTAACTATCTGAGAATGGGCAGCCCAAGAAAACTGCCCTATTTTTGTTGTAAAAAATACCAGTAGTCGCTATTATTTGACTACAGTTGATGGTCAACAGCCTGTATGCAAAGTCGATCTCGGTTCAGTAAGTGGGATGAGTAAAACATTCCATTTTGTACAAAACTATAAAAACTCAATTTTTTCTCTCTGCGCCTCTACGTGAACTAATGCTAAAAATCTCTAACCTTAACGTTTACTACGGCGAAAGCCACATTCTCCGCAACGTAGATTTAACCGTACCATCTGGGCAAATGGTCTGCCTCATCGGACGCAATGGTGTAGGTAAAACCACTCTACTTAAAACTATCATGGGTTTACTCAAACCCCGCAGCGGTACAATTAATTTTGCTGAACAACTAATCAATTCCAAATCTGCTGACCAAAGAGCAAAATTAGGAATTGGTTATGTTCCCCAAGGACGAGAAATTATTCCTCGGCTAACAGTCAAAGAAAATCTGCTCTTGGGGTTAGAAGCTAGACGTAAACCAGTCAAAAAAGCAGAAATTCCCGAAGAAGTTTTTAGCTTATTTCCCGTGTTAAAAACTATGCTCTGGCGCATGGGTGGAGATTTAAGTGGAGGACAGCAGCAACAATTAGCGATCGCTCGTGCTTTAATAGGACAACCTCAATTACTCGTCTTAGACGAACCCACCGAAGGTATTCAACCCTCCATCATCCTAGAAATTGAAGCCGCAGTCCGTCGCATCGTCGAAACCACAGGCATTTCTGTGTTATTGGTAGAGCAACATTTGCACTTTGTTCGTCAAGCCGATTACTATTACGCCATGCAAAAAGGTGGTATTGTCGCCTCCGGTTCCACCGACGAACTCAGCCAAGATGTGATTCAACGTTTTTTAGCGGTTTAATTTCTGATATTTTTAACTCAATTGTGTCGGAAGCAATCAAATCTGCTGCTTCTTGTAAAAGCTCTTGCTGTTCGTTTTGAATTGCTGCTAAACGAGTAGAAATTTCTACTAATCGCTGTTGTTTATTTGTTTGAAAATTTTCAGGTAGTAAAACTGGGAGGTTATCTATTGTTTTTGTAAGTGTAATTCGTTGAACAGCAAAACTACCAACTTGAGTTAAGGAAACAAAGCTAACTTTAACTAAAGCCAGAAGTAAGTTGACCGGGACTTTTAGTAGTGACCAACTAGCTGTTTCAATAACGCGGACAATTGCTCTGATGATACTCCAAAATAGAGCTAAGGCAAATACTAGAATTACTAAACTAATAATTGGGTGATTAGCCGCCCAACTTAGTATTTGAACTAACCGAAAAACTACAGGATGTTGTGTCAGCCAATCATTAATAGAAGAATTAATTGCTGTTTGTACTGCTCCGGATGTTGTACTCTTGAGTTGCTCTGCCGTTTGCCAACTTTGTTCTAAAGAACCTTTAGCTTGTTCCAGAGTTGTAGTAACTTTATTAATTGCCCTATCGGTCGTAGTAGCTGCTGTGTTCTGCAAAGACTGTCTAGCTTGTTGCACTATATCTTTCGCTGTTTGCAAGCGTTGCAAAACTTCTTCAGATAAATTTATCTCTATAGGAAGTGCCATAAATTTCACCGAGGCTTAAATCGAATTCGTAACCCATCTTTAGGACGATTAGGAATACCCATTGTATCTAGACTTTGATTGGGTAAGATTTCCCAATCATAGCTACTTAGAAGATGGGCAGCGATAATCTTCATTTCCATTTTTGCAAAAGCTATACCAATACAGACGCGCGGCCCACCACCAAAACCAACTAAACTAAAGGGATATTGTTTATGTTCTTGACGCTGAGGGCTGAAGCGGTCAGGGTCAAAACGCTCTGGCTGAGAATAAATTTCTGGGAGACGATGAGTAAATGCGATCGCATAGTATAACTGCCAACCAGCAGGAACATAACAGCCTTTAAATTCAAATTCTTTAACAACACCACGAAATCCCGCACCAACAGATGGACGTAGCCTTTCAACTTCCCATAAAACTCGGTCTAAATAAGGCATTTGTCCCAATTGTTCTAAAGTTAAAGAACCAACATCAGCAAATTTTAGTTGTTCTTCCCTGGCGCGTTGCAGTACCTCTGGATGACGGGCTAATTCTAGACACAACCAAGTCAACATTGTAGTTGTGGTGTCATGTCCGGCAAAAAGTAATAGTAGCGCTTGGGCAATGAGTTCTTTTTCACTTAGACTATTACCATCTTCATCTTTAGCTTGGACTAACAAACTCAGAACATCTTTGGTTGGGTTTTGCTGGCGCTCTCTAACGACCTTAGTCACATGCTCTAAAATTTGATTACGGGCTGCTAACGCTTTCCCAAATTTAGTAAATGGTAAAGGCAAAGGATTAATAGCAAACAGCCCATTTGCTAGGATTGTAAACAACTGGCTCAGGCGCATACCTTCAACTCCAGAACGCGTACCCAGCAACAATTGACTGGCAATATCAAACGTCAGTTGTTTAAACTCTTGGAACCAAGTAAACTCCTGCTGCTTCTCCCACTTTTGCAGATAACTACGTGTGATATCTTCCATTGTGGCGACATAATTCGCCAATGCTGGCCCATGCAAAGCTGGCATCATCAAGCGGCGATTTCTACGGTGTTCCTCTCCATCTTGTAAAAAAAGTGATTCACCCAGCAATATCTTAAAATTAGCGGGCCATCCTTCGCGCCAAGAAAAATTATCCATATGGGTTGACAAAACAAACTCTAAGGCTTCTGGCCCCACCATAACTACAGTAGGTCTGCCAAGAAGATGAGTTTTAAAAATAGAGCCATACTGTTGATAGCGCTTTTTACTAAAGTTGCGGTCAAATAAAAAGGAAAGTGTCTCACCTAATATCGGTAAACCAAAGCTTCCAGGAGGAATTTGATTAGTTTGCATATATCAATTTAATTACTTGATTAAAAATGAATTTCACCGCCGTTGAAATCAAACTCACAATCTATCTTTAGGTATAGGTAATTTATTTTTTGTATGCGAACACTATTTTTTATCCTACTAAGGATATATAACCTAAGTATGACGCAACATAACCCGTTTCCTAAGTAAGTCAGTGTAAATAATTATTGTTGAAATAAGGCAAGAAGCAGGGAGCAGGAGGCGGGAAGAAAAAGGGTTTAAGCTTTGTTTATTTTTCTTTACATAGTTTTGTTTTATTGTGCCGACTTATTTACAACAGAAGGGGCAAAAAGTCTTCAACTTGCTACGAAAGAATAAGATTTTTAAGCCTCTTCCCGAAATCGGAAGAGGAATGGAAGCGGGGTTTTTTAAAATTTATAGCAGAAGGCAGGAGGCAGAGGGCAGTTCTTGCTGGAGGTAAAACTATTGCTAACTCTCTTCTTTCACCCTTTCAAAATGTCCTAAAGAGTGTGACTACGGCTATATTAAATTCACGCAACTTTAAACGGAATAATTTATTTCTTAAAGTTCCCTAAACGGGCATTATATTACTACTAATAAATTAAATTGCTATAGCAAAATTCTCGGAGCGTGACGTTTAGCCGACGACTTCACCGAAAAGTAGAATTTATAGAAAAGAATTTTACTCGCCACAAATTATATAATCGGCAAAAGCCGCGATTGGTGACTTATCTCGTGTGTTCTTTGAGCCTGAAGTGGTTGAAAAATAATTATTTAACCACTTCAGATATAGACAGCGCAAAAAGAAAAGTCAACTTTTTACAGTGTAGTTACGACTTTATAATTGCTAATTATCTTTTACTCTGTCCAAATTTTTTAGATATAAATAGGTTAAGAATCTCACGTATTTGCTGTACTATATTTGGTGCAAGTAATACAATAAGCACTACATAGGTTATACCGCCTAACAATATGCAAACAGCTAATAATGTTTGTACATTTATGAGATTTTTTAATAATTCCTTAGCTGTAAAAATCACAAAGACCATACCCAGTACTCCAGCTAATGGAATCACATATTGGCGCAGATAACCACTTAATTTAATACCAATTAGTTTACGAATAAACCACAGATCTATAGGTGTCAATAAGTAGCTGCGAATCACATAAATTGCTGCAACAGCTACAATTCCCCAGTGTACAGCAATTGAAAAACCGATAACGTTTGCTATGGAGTGCATAAAGTTTAGCCTCAGTTTCCAAAACGGTTTACCCATTGCTGTCAGGACAGTACCGTTGAAGTAGCTAACTGAATGAACAATACCAATAAAAGCCAGTACTTGCATCACTGGAATACTTGGCAACCATTGCTCTCCGAACAAAACTCTTACTAATTCGGGTGCTAATGCTGCCATACCCAAAAATGCAGGAAAAGAAATTAGGCTTGTAAGTTGCGTTACTTTGTAAAAAGCACTTTTCAACTTTTCAGGTTCTTGCTGTAACCGAGAAAATGCAGGCATTGCTACCTGATTTGTCACACCAGTTAATAATTGGGTAATTATTATCAGCAAGCGGTAAGCAACGGAGTAATAACCCAAAGCAACTGGACCGAGAAAATAACTAATTAGTAAGTCATCAGATCTACGATTAACAAAGTTAAGTATTTGAGTTCCTAATACATTAATACCAAACGTAAATAATTCTTTGAAATGCTTTGGGGAAAACTTGAATCTTGGTCGCCAATTACTGGCCGACCAGAGAACTACAATCTGAACCAAACCATTTGTTAACTGCTGACTAACTAGACTCCAAATACCAAAGCCCATGAAAGCCATCACCACGCCAACTACCCCACCAACACACACCGCTATCAGTTCGCGTATTGCTAAAGGTTTAAAATCAAGGTTGCGTTGAAAAATTGCTTCTTGTGTACTACTCAAGGTAATAATTACAAAGCTGAGAGATAACCAGCGAATGACTGGTGTTAACTGCGGTTGAGAAAAAAAGTTGGCAACTAATCCAGCACCTGCAATGCTGAGAACTGTCATCAGCAAGCCGATACCAACATTAGTCCAAAACGCTGTATCGAGATGTTCTGTTTCTAGTTCCTTTCGTTGGATGATTGCTACAGAAAATCCTTGGTCAAGGAAAATCCCGATGAAGGCCAAGAAGATACTTGCTGAAGCAACTAAACCGAAGGTTTCAGGCCCAAGTAGACGCGCAAGTATTGCAAAAACAACAAAGGCGATCGCTTGGCGTCCCCAATTCTGAATTGCAGACCAAAATACACCTTCTAATGCCTTTTGTCGAAAATTTGATGATTCTTTAGGTGGTTCCATTACTTAAATCAGTGAACAGTGAACAGTAAACAGGCGTATAGTCGGGGATTTAAACCAGTCAGTACTAAATAGTCCTAAATGAAGGCATATAATGGGAGACTTTGACCTAAGGGACAAAATCGATAACTCAATAATTGATAACTGTTACAATACATCATTCTTAACAATACCCTTTTCTAATTATGAATTCAATAAACTGATATTTGCTAACGGTAATTATAAATTTGAGCGACTATCAAACTGTTATCCATAAGTATAAAGTGAAACAAAATATACTTAGTAGTTTATTACTCATTTTAGTTAAGTATTTTGCCCACACTGTAGTCATCCTAACGCATAAAGACTTATGAACTGAAATCTCAAAGTCACAGAAGTGCAAAAAATAATTTATCGAATTTTTGGAATCAAAACGACATTTCTTGCCCCCGAAGTTTGGAGCAAAAGAAGCCTCTGCTCCAAACTTCTCTTCCTATTCCCCGCCGCTATCTCCTAAAAGCGATAGGATATTTTTTATTTGTCAGTCCCCAATCTATTTTCACAGACTCTTACTTCGCATCATATACTAAGATGAGAAAATTCTCAGATGAACTTATAAATATCTGGTTAGAAGACGGACAGCATATAAGCAAACACTATAGTCAACTGGTATTCAAGGAGGGATTAACATCATCTAAAAGTATTGGTGAAAGAAATGAGCAAAGAAATTTTAAAGTTTTTGATAAACTCTTTGAAGATATTGTAATTCATCCAAATTCTTCCATTTTAGATGTAGGTTGTGGCAAAGGAGAACTTCTAGATTACTTAACCTTGCAATTACCGGATATTAATGAATTAAAATATTTAGGCATTGATATTGTTCCTGCTTTTGTTGCAGCAGCAAAGCAGAAGTTTCCTTTAGCAGAAGTTTCCTTTAAAAGAGTTTGAAATCAAGAATTTTATTCATCCTGATTTTTATCCAAAAAATAAATTTGATATTGTCTTAGGTTTAGGAGTTTTAGTAACCAAAGTACGACAATATAACTTGTTTGTTGAGTATATTGTCAATCAAATGGTCAAGTACGCCAAAAAGTATGTTTTATTTAATATTATTTCCAATATCGATCCATTTTCTTCTAATTACTTATAGCTAAATGCACTTGGACACTCTACAGTTTTGAGTACTGATATTTTATACTTAATTATCAATAGTCTCGATTGTTACGCTTATAGTGTAAAACCTTATAATATTTTTCTAGATGCAACTGACCTTTTTGTGTGTATTCAATTAGAGCGCTAAATACTTATAAGTGTCTAATAATTCAGTATTTTGAGTCAGAAAAAGCGCATAAATTATGTACAATTGTTAGATAATAAATAATCATTTTAGACTAATAAATAAAATATTTAGCAGTGTCCAATTAAGAGTAGTTTTTGTAATAATTAATTTTGCTTTTTTGAAATCTAGCTTATTAGTTAAATCTTTTATATTCAATGCGTGCTTGTTTAAGGACTAAAATTTTCTCTAATGTTCCCATAAAAGTAGAGTAAGCGATGCCTACGGCGGGCTAAGCCTACACACAATATTGAGCAGCTGCATTCTTACACAAATAGGATGGTCTACCTCAAAAGGCTGACTTAGGTGTACTAATGATAGAGGTTACTGCTTCAAAGGGCAACAGCAGCCTCTATTCAGGAATGATTGCTCTACAAAAAGCTATAATAATAGTATCGTCCGACCGCTGTTCTGATAAAGTCCCACTGTTTCGTCAACAATTACCCAGTGGTGTTTGGGTTGTCTTCGCAGCGATGGAAATTGATAACCCACTGTCGATCGTTGGTACAATGAATCTCCAAAACCATACTACTGGTGATTGGGATTGGTGCGATCGCAGTTGGTTAGCCGATTTAATCTAAGGCTGTACTCGATGTTATTTGATAGGTCTATCGAAAGGTAAATAAACTTTAGGAAGTACCACTCATCTGATGATTGTGTTCTAATAAAAAAGGGTAAAAATTCTCATGCTTGATAGCAGAGCAGCAAAATTACTATTTGATGTCCTAAAGAAAGCTCAGGTTGAGTCAAATTAAGATAGACAATACTTATTTACCGACAAGAGTGGAATTCGGATTTTCATTCAGCAATATTACCAATCTAAAATACCTTTGAAAAACTGTATGTATCGTTCATTAATAGTTAAACCAGGGCTACTACTTATTGTCTTGACAATAGATTTGATCGGCTTTTCTCCTGTGCAAGCAAATATTACACAGACGACACCTCAAAACCAAAAGCAGCTGAAGCCACAACAAATACAGGAGCCAGCACAATCTTCTCAACAACTGTGGGAACAATTTCGACAGCAGCAAGATGTAGTCAGACTACAACAACAACAGCGGATTGAACAATTTCGTATAGAGAATCAAATCAGACAACAACCGTTTACAAAACCTAATACCAGCCAATTAAGAGAACAACAAAGACGCGAGATGGATGAATTTAGACTTCAACAGAATTATAGACAACCGCAATAAGACTTAATCTTGGAAAATTATTGAGTTGGTCAAATAGAAGAAGTTCGACGTTCCTAACCCACACCTTAGTCAGAGGATGAGGGAATTCCAAGAAATATAATTATCCTGTTTGAAGTTGATGACTAATGACTGTAAACAGTGGGATATTTTTTAGAGAGAAGTGCTTGAGGAGACAAACAGATAGGAGGATTTGGGGGCTTGCTCATCTTTTGCTAAAAGGTTGTAAAATAGCCAACCGTTGGAGATTTGCCTTACTAGCTCCTACACTTGCGACAAAAGCATCAAAACTAGCTTTTTGAGAGGCAATGCCAGCAAGGGCAGTATTCACCATTTCTCCAACATCGACTCTCTGTAGCAATAAGTTATCTTTTAGGTTTGTATCCTATAAAATTAGCTACTCAAACGTAAATAAGATTTTATATGTATCTAAACTTGCTAATTTGGCAGCAGTAAGGCGAGAATTTATCAGTCAGGATCGCTTTTCTAAAACGTAATAGTGGATGTAACTCAATTAGTCAAAGTTTCAATTATTCTCTTACTGCTAGCTACAGGTGTAGCTTTGCTGTCCCGACGGTTAAGAATTCCTTATGTCACTGGTTTAGTATTGGCAGGTTTACCAATTACTGAATTGTTGTCTCGTCCCCTTGGTTTAAATCCTTCCTTGGTTTTAAATCTTTTCCTGCCAATTCTCATTTTTGAAGCTGGTATTAATACTGATGTCAGCCGCCTACGCAGCACATTTAAACCAATTGCCCTGCTGGCTGGGCCAGGGGCTTTACTTTCCAGTGGAATTATTGCCGTACTATTAAAATTCGGGCTGGGATTAAGTTGGATAGCTGCCTTATTTGTGGGAGTAAGTCTGGCAAACACTGATACAGTTTCCATGATTGCCGTCTTTAAGGAAATATCAGTGCCTTCCCGGCTTTCCACCATCGTTGAAGGAGAAACCTTATTTAATGATGCAACTGCCTTAGTTTCGTTCAACCTGGTTTCGCAAGTATATTCCACAGGTTCACTAACATTACTAGAAGGAATTGAACAACTGCTATTTATTTCTCTGGGAGGCTGCGTTGTCGGGTTAATCTTAGGTTACTTAAGCATACCTGTGTTTGCCCGTTTAGATGATGCCCTCAGCAGTTTGTTGTTGACAGTTGCAGTTGCTTTAGGGACTTTTCAGGTAGGTCAGTCTCTAGGCGTATCCGGTGCTGTGGCTGTAGTTGTAGCGGGACTAATTTTCGGAAATTTGGGACTTTCTCGGAATACTTCTGCTTCTAATCGGATCACATTGTTGAGTTTCTGGGAATATGCCAGTTTTACGGTCAATACATTTATTTTTCTACTGATTGGTGTAGAAATAGATTTGGGAACACTTTGGAAAACTTTACCTGCAATTCTATTTGTAGTTTTAGCTTATCAAGTCGGACGACTTTTTACAGTCTATCCATTACTAGCAGGAATTCGTTGGTTTGACCGTCCAATTCCCCTACGCTGGAAACATTTACTGTTTTTAGGCAATATTAAAGGTTCACTCTCGATGGCTCTGGCTTTGAGTCTACCCACAACATTACCGGGGCGAGAAATCCTTATTGCTTTAGTCTTCGGGAGTGTGCTGGTGTCATTAGTCGGACAGGGTTTAAGTTTGCCTTGGGTGGTAAAACACTTAAAATTATCTCAATTTTCAGAAGCTCAGCAGCAAATTGAAGAATTACAAGCCGAGTTGATGACAAGTAAAGCTGCACAAGATGAATTAGATAGCCTGTTGAAATCAGGAGTATTGCCAAAAGCCGTTTATGAAGAGATGCGTGCAGCTTATCAAGTGCGAATCGCAAAAGCAGAAAAGGCACTACGGGAATTATATAATCGCCGTCCAGAGAAATTGTCAGCCCAAAATGGCGAACTCAGTAAACTAGATGCTATCCGCCGCCGTTTACTTTTGGCGGAAAAAGGAGCGCTCAATGAGGCAATGCGGAAGCGAATTCTTTCAGAAGAAATTGTGCAAGGGCGGGTACGAACTATTGATGAACAATTGCTGAAACTTGAGGATGATTAAGGAAACTCGAAGAAATATAGCAGGAGGCGGGAGGTAGAACTATTACTATTCCTAGCATTCATGCTTGTCATTATGTCCTAAAGGGTGTGACTACGGCTATAAATTATCTGGCTTTGAAGTTGCGACTGATGACTGATAAACGCCAGTGACGCAAAATAACTGAAAAAACAAATATGACTACAGAAAATCAAGTTGAACCTCGGCAAGTCGGCTCTACAGGTCTAACTGTTTTTCCTTTAGCTCTCGGATGTATGGGTATGTCTGGTGTGTACGGTTCAACAGACGATAAAGAAAGCATTGCCACCATCCATGCAGCTATCGATCGCGGTATTACACTATCAGACACTGGCGATTTCTATGCTAGTGGGCATAATGAGATGCTAATTGGTCGTGCGCTCCAAGATCGTCGGGACAAGGCTTTGCTATCTGTGAAATTTGGCGCTTTACGTTCTCCTGATGGTGGATGGGTTGGTATCGATATGCGTCCTAGCTCAGTGAAAAATTTTGCAACTTATAGTCTTGCTCGTTTGGGAGTAGACCACATCGACATCTACCGCCCAGCTAGACTAGACCCACAAGTTCCGATTGAAGACACCATTGGAGCGATCGCTGATTTAGTGACAGATGGTTATGTTCGATACATCGGGCTTTCCGAGGTGGGAGTTGAGACTATCCGGCGCGCACACAGCGTCCATCCCATTAGTGACCTTCAAATAGAGTACTCCTTGATTAGCCGTAGTCCTGAAACTGAGATATTTGCAGTACTAAAAGAACTTGGTATCGGTGTGACTGCCTATGGTGTTCTTTCACGAGGACTACTGAGCGGCTCAATTCCAGCAACACAGGGTGATTCCCGTGCTAACTTCCCACGTTTCAGCCCAGAAAACTTAGCACAAAACCAGCGCCTAGTCGAAGAGTTAAAGCAAATTGCTGCAAATAAAGGTATTCTCCCTTCACAATTGGCTATTGCCTGGGTACTTACTAAAAGTAAAAATATTATTCCGGTGATTGGCGCACGCAAGCGAAGCCAACTTGAGGAAGCGTTAGCAGCTGTCGATCTAAACTTGTCTTCAGAGGACTTAACTCGCATCGAAGCAGCAATTCCATTACAAGCGATCGCAGGCACTCGTTACAACGAAGAGCAAATGAAAATGCTAGATAGTGAACGCTAATGCCATCTAGGCTAAAGCCCCTAACGTACCTATTTAAGATTTTCTCCCTTGTGCTTGATTTTAGTCTATTTTGAAGGCGATCGCTTTTGATTATTTTGACTTTTAATAACTTTACCAGTACTAGTAAAAGAAATTCCTTGCTGAAAATCAGTACCAATCATCACTGCTTCTACTATAGGTTCAGATATTTCTGTTTGCGCTACCCACTCCACAATAAAGTTTGCTCCTAAACCTCCAGTGGTATCATTTCTATTAATAAAAAAATCTGTGGAAGCTAGGGCATCAAGTTGAATCGGTCGCTCCAAATATTGCTTAACTAATTTTCCATCTGAGTTATAGTAGCGCACAGAAGTAATTACGATGGGATTATTCAAATCTGTATTCCGAATACTGAGGGTAACTGCTAACTCAAAAACTTCCTGCCGATTGTAATGATAAATATGAGAATAGACAGGAACATAGATAGTTTGACCCATTGCTATCTGGAAATTTTTATCTAGAGTCACTATCTTTTGAGAGCCGCTTGTTTGAGTAGCGTTAGGTTGTGATTTTGATGGAATTTCTGTTGATTGGCAAGATGTAAGAAAGATAATCGTAATTGTTAGAAAAACTTGGAGATACAGCTTCATCAAAACTATTGACACCGATTCAGTAGAAGACAGTTTTATCAGGTGCGTTACGGAATTTCAAGAAATAAATTATCCCATTTGAAGTTGATGAGTATTGAGTGTCAACAGTGAGATATTTTTTTGTCAGTTCCTTATGGGAATTAGTCCTAACGCACCAAAAATCTAGGATGATGCCCTATCTTCAGGACGCTCGCTGAATAATCATCTTAGTTTAAATCCTCTAATTGCCATTGGAGTGCCCTTTTAGCTTGAATAAGTGCGATCGCGGCTTTGGCATTTTCATCTAGTACCCATTCTGGAAACACTGCTACAACTTCTTCAATCTTTTCTAGAGGATACCACCAACTCTCGCTCTCGCGATGAAAACGCCATCCTTGTATCGATCTGGCTTTGATCTGAAAAGTACCTCTTGGGTCATAGGGGCCAATCACTACTACTGCATCAAAGTCTTGGCGAATTTCAATGCGTTTATCTGGTTTTTGTGCATCTAGTTGCCGAGCATATTGCAACACCTTTTGCACAAACATCTCTGGTACGCGAATCGATTTAGTGGGTAAATGTTGCCATTTTGGAAGATAGGGGATTAAATTTGCAGCGTTGCCGCGTTTATTCACCATTTTTATCTCTGTAGTTTTTAATTTATCAGGTTTTTGTGGCTAATGTTACTGATTGCTAACAGAGAAATCTCGTGAATAGCTTCTATCTTTAGAAATATATACTGAGAAAACTTTACTTTCCCTATCTCGACTACAGCTATGGATGGTTTTGTGTAATAATTCGACTTTAGCGCGAAGCCCTGGAAGTGACGGATCTTTGTAAATTAGCTAGAGCGCGATTGTAATCCAAAATAGCTGTAACTCGATTTCCTTGTGCTCTTGTCAGGTCATTTTCGGCATCAATTACCTCTGTTTGAGTTCCGACACCAGCTTGGAATCTCAACCTGGCTAATTCCAAAGCCTGTGTAGCTTGATTTAAAGCCACACTAGAAGTTTGCACATTATTTAAATTAGCTTGTAATTGAGAATAATACTGTTCTACATCAAAGCGAACTAGGTCGCGCTGGCTAGCAAATTGAGCTTCTGCGATCGCAACATTAGTTCTCGATTGAGCTGCACGCGCTCTTGCTGCTCCTGCATCAAACAAATTTAGATTTACTTGCCCTCCCACTGAATAGCCATCAGTAATGCTGACTCCATCGTTGTAGCGATCTAATAGGTTGTAGCTGCCTACCAAACCAATTTGTGGCCCCAGCTGTGAAAGTGCTTGTCGTCGTTGTTGCTCGTTAATATTACGTTGTGCTAATTGCTGTTGTAATTCTGGACGATTTTGAAAAGCTCGGACAATCGTTTCTTCCAGTGTTGGCTGCCAAAGACCTGCCAATCCTACAGGATCTGAGGCAGTGATATTAACCGATTGGGCTAAACTTAACCGAGTTGCAAGTTGACGACGGGCAATTTGCTGTTGCGAAATAGCATTAGTCAGTTGTTGTTGGGCATTTGCTAAATTTACCTGAGCTTGCAGCACATCAAACCGCGTACCCACTCCAGCATCTAATCGAGCTTGAGTATCCCGCAAACTCGCCTGGGCATTATTCACAGCAGACTGATTAATTCGTACTTCTTCATCTGCCTGTTGCAAATCATAATATTCAGTCGTAACATTGAGCTGAATTTCTAGAGATTGGCTTTCAACAGTTAATTCATCTAGGCGTAACTGTTCCTCAGCAGCTCGAATAGTAGCTTGTCGGTTACCAGAGGTAGACAGGTCATAATTTATTTGTGCTGAACCAGTGAAAGTGGTTCTGGCTTGAGATGAACTGTTTCTAAAACCGTTACCATTGTTAGTCGGATTTGCGTTAAGTTCAAGACTAGGAAATAAGGTAGCTTGAGATTCGCGTAGTGCTGAACGACTGCGTTCTAGTTCTAAGATGGCTGCTTGTAAATCTCGGTTATTGCGTCGTGCTAATTCCAAAGCTTGGGTCAAACTGATTGGTACAGTTTCCCGAATCTGTACTTCCTGCGGCTTGGTAGGAAATTGCAGAGGATTGGGATTGGGGTTGAGGGAATCGGGAACCTGTAAAGAATTTGAGGAATTTTGTGGTTTTGGGGGAGTTGTTGCACTTGCTATTGGACAAAAAATAGCGACCGCTAAGACAATCCAGGTAGAATTAACGCACCAAAAAATCGAATTCATATTTGTAATCGGAAGTTGGGAGTCAGGAATAGGGGAAATGAGGAGGATGAGGGAGAGAAGAGGACACGGGGACAAGGAGAATAACTCCAAACTCCAAATTCCTGATTCCTTATCGGAGCTTCGGAGTCTCCGGCGAGGCTCAACTGTCACCACTCCCTAACATACAATCAAACCATCTTGAACTCGGATAATTCTTTTAGTTTGAGCAGCGATATCTGGTTCATGAGTAACAATCACAATTGTGATACCTTGCTTATTAAGTTCTGTCAACAAATTCATTACCTCATGAGAAGTTTCAGTATCTAAAGCACCCGTTGGCTCGTCTGCCAAAACTAATGCAGGTCGGTTAACCAAAGCGCGAGCAATAGCTACGCGTTGTTGTTGTCCACCAGATAGTTGACTGGGACGGTTAGAAATGCGTCCTCCTAATCCTACCTTTTCCAAAGCTTCTAATGCCCTTTGATGCCGTTTTACTTTAGGTAAGTTAGCATAAACCATTGGTAGCATTACATTTTCTAGCGCTGTCGCTCGCGCCAATAAATTAAATTGTTGGAAAACAAAACCTATCCTTTGATTGCGGATGTAAGCTAATTCATCATCATCATAAGTTGTGAGATTTCTACCTTCAAATATATAGTGTCCCGTTGTGGGGCGATCGAGACATCCTAAAATATTCATCAGTGTAGATTTACCCGAACCTGATGCGCCCATAATGGCAACATATTCCCCTTCTTCAATAGAGAGTTGAATCCCTTTAAGTATGGGAACACTAATTTCTCCTAAATGATAGGTCTTAGTAATGGATTCCATCCAAATCATGGTTGGCATATTGATTTTGACTTAAGAAACTATTAGTTTTTATTTTTAATATATTGAATTGAAAAATATAAAGCATTACAAATAATTATAAAATTATTTTTTACTAAAAAATGTAAATAATAAAGTGTATTAACTAAGATGTAATCTAATAGTTACCATTTAATTAAAATTGGTATTTCCGGGCTAAAATCTCGTGAATTATTTTCCTTAGCATTATTAAATTCTATTTGTAGTTGATAAAAATTGCCTTGTGAAAATTGCACTAATCCAAGCTCAATTAACGTTTTCACTTCAGCAGAAAAGTTTTGAACACCAGGTAAGATGACTTGTAATGCTGTAATTTCTTTAAGTCCAACTTGATGAACTAAAGGTAATCGCCGTTCTAGGGCGTAATCTGTAGGTTTTTTAGTTGTGGGTGAAATGAAAATCAATGGTTCTGATAAATTGTCACTATTGCTTGCGATCGCAATAGAAGCTTTTGGTTGTAAATATGCTGCATGGTAATCCCAAGTAGGAAATGGTATTTCTCGTAGATTTGATGCTGTTGACCGAAATGCAATGCCAAAAGGGCAAGCTTGTGTTTCTTGCCAACGACAGCGTTCCCACAAACCTGTAGGGCGAACAAGAGGAGATTGGATTTCGTTAGTGTCAAAAAGCCAAAGTAACTCAAGATAAGCATTATTAAAGAAAAAGCAAACGTTTGCAGTTCCTTGACCTTGATGAATTCTGCGAGTACCTTCTGTGAGTCCAAAAGCAGTTAGCAAATCTGTTGGTGGTGCTTCTGGTTCAACACAGACAAAGATATGGTCTAGTTCAAGTTGCATATATTCACCTGTTTTCAGAGAAGCTTTTAATTTTGAAATTTTCAAGTTTGAATTATTTAGTCACTACGTAAAGCAGTGATTGGATCTAGTTTGGATGCATTTCGTGCTGGAATAACTCCAGCCAATAAGCCAACCGTTAATGACAGTCCAAACCCAGCAATAATCGACAACAAAGAAATTATAAAAGGAAATTTGAAAACGTTTGCAGCTATAAAGGCTAATAAAACGCCAGTCACCATACCAATACCTCCGCCAACAATGGAAATTACGATCGCTTCGGCTAAAAATTGATTGAGGATTGCAGAATTAGTAGCTCCTACGGCTTTACGAATGCCAATTTCCCGCGTGCGTTCGACTACGGAAACTAACATGATGTTGGCAATACCAATACCGCCAACTACTAAGGAAATACCAGCGATCGCCACTACCATTACTGTAAATAAACCCACAACATTAGTGAAAGTACTAACAATATCAGCTTGGTTAGTGAGTCGGAAATCATCAACTTGGGGCGGATAAATATTATGCCGCAAGCGCAACAAATTGGTGACTTGAAACTGAGCTGCTTCTAAATCTTCTTGATTGGCTGATTTAACTAAAATCCCAGTTACAGAAATACCTACCAAAGCATTGTTACCAACTAGTCTTGCCGACATACTAGTTAGAGGAATAAAAATTTGGTCATCTCGATCCATTGGCCCTTGAGAACCTTTAGGTTCCATCACACCAATGACTTCGTAAGCTTCTCCTTGAATCCGAATTCTTGTACCCATAACATTACCACTCTGTCCAAACAGTGTGCGTTGGACTGTAGGGCCAAGAATTGCAACTTGAGCTCTGGTATCTAGTTCTTGTTGAGTGAAATATCTCCCCTGCTGGGGGTGAGTATTTCTCACTTCTGGGTAATTTAAATCTGTACCATAAATTGTTGTTGAAGTATTTTGTCCTTGATAAACAACTTGGGCACTCCGCTGGAGGTAAGCAGAAACGAGTTGAACAGATGGGGCTTGTGTGGCGATCGCTTTGGCATCTTCCCATGTCAACGTGCTGCTAGAACCTATTCCTTGACGAACATTCCCGCTTCTAGCTGCACCAGCTAAGATTTGCAGTACATCTGTACCCAATGCTTGGATCTGTTGTTCGACTCCTTTTTGCACTCCTTGACCAACCGAAGTAATCGCAATCACTGAGGAAATGCCAATAATTACGCCCAACATCGTTAGTCCTGTACGTAATTTATTACTCCACAGTGTTTCTACCGCCATTGACAATATTTCTAACAGCGGCACTGTGCGGCTACTCTTAGCTTTATAAAAACCCTTAAATATTTTAAACATAAGGTTGTATTTCAAACTAACTTTAAGGAGAACCACCCCCTGAACGACCACCACCAGAACCACCGCCTGAACGACCTCCCCCGCCGCCGGCTCCTCTTCCTCCTCCGGCTCCGCCTCCTCCTAGACCAGGAAAAACTCCTCCTCGTGGTGTTGATTGCGGACGCGATCCTGGCGGGAAACTCAGCAATACCCTTTCGTTTCCTGTCAATCCAGACTTAACTTCTGTAAAGTTATTCGCGGTGACGCCCGTCTCGATGGGAGTAAATACAGGTCTGTTATTCTTTCCTGGTACAAACACGCCTGTAGCATTTTCTTGGCGCACCACCGAGGCTGTTGGCACCACCAAGGCATTTTTCACTTCACCGACTTGAAAATCTGCTTCCACATTCATCCCTGACCGTAGTAGCCTTTGAGGGTCTGAGAGTGACACTCTGACTTCAAAACTGGTAACGTTTTGTTCTACTACGGATTGGGCAGCAATTTGCTTAACTTTGCCTTCAAAAGTTTTTCCTGGGTAGGCATCTGCTTGAATGGTAACTTTTTGACCAAGGCTGATTTTAGAAATATTTGTTTCCGCTAAATTGGCGACAACTTCGTTTGTGGAAGCTAGAGACAAGATTGAAGAAGAAGTAGCAGAAGATACGTCACTACTGGCAGTTGTGGGAGTTACAAAAGCGCCGGGATCGGCATACTTTTTGGTCACTACGCTATCAAAAGGAGCGCGAATAATCGTATCGTTGATTTCAGCTTGGATATTTTGCAGCGAACCGCGAGCAGATGTTACCTGAGCGCGGGCAGCATCTATATCTTCTTTGCGGCTTCCGGCTTTCAGGAGTGCCAAAGCTTGTTGTCTTTGGTTAACTACGGCTCGTGCTTGTTCGATGTCTTCTTTTCGTGACCCAGCTTTTTGCAAAGCTAGTGCTTGTTGGGCTTCATTGACAGCTGCTTGGGCGCTATCCTTGTCAGCACGGTTTTGGTTGAGAGTCTGAAGAGAAATACCGCCTGCATTATAAAGTTGTTGATTGCGGCGGAAATCATCTTCCACTTTACTTAAGTTTGCTTGAGCGCTTTGTAAACGTGCTTGTGCTTGAGCAATATCTTGAGAGCGATTGCCTGCTTGTACCTTTTGCAGATTCGCTTCGGCTTCGTCCAGTTGTGCCTGTGCTTGAGCAATATCCTGGGGGCGATTACCTGCTTGGGCTTTTTGTAGATTCGCTTCGGCTTGTGCCAATTGTCCTTGAGCAGAAGTAAATTGCCCCCGCAGGTTGGAATCATCCATGTAGGCTAAAATTTGCCCTTGTTTGACGATATCTCCTTCCTTCACCAGTAGTGTTTTCAGTACGCCTGAATTTTTCGGACTGAGGTTGATTGACCGCTCAGGCTTCACCTCTCCATTGGCTGAAACTTTGACTACTAAATTCTGCCTTTGTACAGGCCTTGTCAGCATTCGGCGTCTGGCTTGTTGATGGGGAACGACAGTTACTTGGTAATATACTGCGTACCCAATTCCACCCAGTAGAGCAAGAACAAGTAGCCAAGAGAGCCAATTTTTCTTACTTCTTTTTTTCTTTACCTCTGGAGGAAAAACTGGTGAATCTACAGTTTTTTTTGTATCAATTTGCATGTTTATTTTTAATCTAAAAGGAACGGCTACCGAGCTGTTCTTCACGGCTAAAACTATAGCCTGGTAGCTCCATACTGAGAATAATTTTTAGTTCTTAGTGTTTTAGAGGTTAATTTGCAGTACCAGTCCATTAGGAAGTCTGAAATAATCATCACGCACTCGAACTAATCTAGCGGCAGGAACAATTTCCTCACTTGGAAGAAGAATATCCCCATTAGGAAGTCTAAAGTAACCTTGATTACGTAGTCTAGCTATACTTCTAGCAGGAATAATTTGGCCATTTGGGTATCTAATATCACCATTACCAAGTCTGATTACTCTGGTATATGGTTGGTTGTCACGGTTCCAATTGTCCCTGTTTTGGCGATTTCTAATTTCTCTAGGATTATGTCTACCGTTGCGATCCCAATTGTCCCAATTTTCGCGAGTTCTGACTTCTCTAGAATTAACTCTGCCGTCACGGTTCCAATTGTCCCTGTTTTCGCGAGTTCTGACTTCTATCGGATTAGTGCGATCGCGGTTCCAATCCCGATCGCTCTGGCCAACCACATAGACCTGTGTTTGGGCATTTGCAGGCGCACTCAAGAAAGTAGGAACAACCAGCGTGGCAGCAGCTACAACTAAAAATCCACAGTTTTGTTTCAACATCGAATTGACTCCTTTGTGCTCCGGTTTTGATTGAAAAATCTTAAACAGTTGTTTTGGTATTACAGCAGGATTAAAATTTGGAAGTAAAACAGACTAAATGTTTGGTTACCAAACCCAAGCTGTGTACCTCACTAACTTGAAATCTGCTGTCAAATATTTAATATTTACCTCTTCGTATAAATTCATACATAATAATTATTGCTCAAAACGTCCAAACCGATGTATGACCAAAGTCATAAGTAATTCCAGAGTGGTGTATGACCAAAGTCATCAGTTTTTATAATGGGGAGAAGAGGAGAGAACTTTACTCCACTACCTGACCTTTCCCATACTTTCAATGAGCAATGACCAATGACTAATTACAAATGACCCAAGATTTTGCTGCCGTCAACAGCGGAGATCGTTTAAGCTAGCTGAAAGATTCTTTGATAAGTGGCTTAGAGGCGGTAGTGTGCCTAAACATTTTTATTTGATTTTTCTTGTGGTTGTCTGTAGTTTATGGAGTGTACCAAAAGCCGCTAACGCGCAGGCATTAATACCCCATACGCTGCAACTAGATACAGCAAAGTTAGAAAAGCAGGGGTTGACTCTGGCACAGGAGGCGGCTCAATTAGCTCAGTTTCAACAGGTTGACTTAGCATTGCCACGAGCGCGGCTAGCTGCTCAGCTGGCTCCTAATAATGATAAAGTCTGGTTGCTTTTGGGTGGATTGCAGTTACAAAATAAAGAGTTCGACGGAGCGATCGCGTCCTTAAAAAAAGCCCAATCTCTCAACCCCAAAAATGCTGATATTCTGTTTGCTATTGGTTCAGCTAATTTTCAGCAACAAAAGTACCAGCAGGCTGTTGTCAGTTATCAAGAGGGTTTGAAGTTAAAACCCAATGACCCAGAAGGATTGTTTGATTTGGGTAATGCTTACTTTTTGATGGGTCGATTGCCAGATGCCGTCTCTCAATACAATCGAGCTATAACTCAAGATAAAAAATTCTGGCCGGCAATCAACAATATAGGCTTAATCAACTACGAACAAGGTGACATCTCAGGAGCGATTAAGCAATGGCAATCGGCTGTAACCATTGAAAAGCAAGCCGCAGAACCTTTACTAGCTTTGGCAGTGGCACTGTATACTAAAGGCGATCGCCAACAAGGACTGAGCTTGGGAGAAGCCGCGCTCCGCATCGATCCGCGCTATGGTAGTCTAAATTTCCTCAAAGAAAATCTCTGGGGCGATCGCTTACTAGCTGATACGAAAAAATTCTTAGAATTACCTCGTATTCAAGCAGCTCTACAGCAAGGCGAAAACTCATCATCAGTGCCTGAAAAACGGCCTACACAATAGGAGTAGGACATGGGGAGTGGGGGGAGAAATTATTGAGTAATAGCTATTTTCCTCTCCATCCTCCCACACCAGACACCTCTACCACACTCTTGTTTTCCCCAGTCCACAGTCCCCTCTGTTATTACTACTTGCCGAACAGTACCTCCTTGTAGTACATATATACTTAATTAAAGATAGGAACTAGTTGGTCAAAAACATTGGTAGACGAATATTCCAAAAATAAGTCCTGATTTGTCAGTGCTTGTCTGGGGGTAGAAGTGTCACGATCTGCTCAACAAACTGTTGATGGTCAACAACTGGTTTAGAAATGTAGCCGTCAGCGCCGCTTTGCTTGAGAAAGTTTTCGCGATCGCCTTCCATAGCGTGCGCCGTCACTAGAATAACGGGTAAGTTTGCTGTTTTTGGGTCTGATTTTAACATTTGTGTAATCTTGATTCCATCAACTGACTTGCCTTGATAAACACTTCTGGAGAGAGAAACGTCCATCAAAATCAAGTCTGCTTCTCCTGATTGGGCAATTTTTATTACTTCTTCCACATTTTCAGTGTGTTTCACGCCCAAACCGCCGCGCTTGGACAAAATTTTAGAAAAAACACGAGCATTAATTAGATCGTCTTCGACAATTAAAACGGTTTTCATGAGAATTTTAGTTATGGAGGTGGAGAGATTCAAAAATTGATGTTGGACAGTTCTGAATGCTAACTATACTCTTTGGGATCTTGCTATGCCCAGCAGTAACTATAGGAATTCTGAACTCAGCCAGCTAAAAACTTTCGACATTCAAAATTCCTGTTGGAAATTTGAGCCACTTTGTTGTAAGGACTATCCTGGCTTTATTTGCCTTTGGCGTTCCCATAGGATTGCAAGTGGCGTCTATTTGCTTTTAGGGTTGGCTGGTGCGATTACCACAAGTGCCTGAGGCTTTGCCCAAAATTCTAAATTAAGAAATGCAATCATGGTAAGTATCGTAGCTACTAAATGTATGTAAATTATTGTCGTCTGCCTTCTTTTTAATAGTCAATTTACAGCCTCGTTATCAAGGATGATATTACTGCTTTTTATTCTGTGACTATCAAGATTTTGTCAGGAATCGCATTTCATCCGTTATGCTGTGGTTGCTGGAGTATTGAGTGTCATCGGCTTTTATATAGTTAAATTTCAGGGAAAAAACTCATGGCAAAACAGTTAAACCTTCTCTCAACGGGACAGGTGATTACAACAGCCCTGCACACCGAGATGCAACGGTCTTACTTAGAATATGCCATGAGCGTGATTGTTGGGCGAGCGCTACCAGACGTGCGTGATGGCTTAAAACCAGTGCATCGCCGCATTCTCTATGCAATGCACGAACTAGGTTTGCTTCCAGATAGACCTTATCGAAAATGTGCCCGTGTAGTTGGTGATGTACTGGGTAAATACCATCCCCACGGGGATCAAGCGGTTTACGATGCATTAGTCAGGCTGGTGCAGGAATTTTCTAGCCGCTATCCTTTACTGGCTGGACATGGGAACTTTGGCAGCGTTGATAATGACCCACCGGCGGCAATGCGCTACACAGAAACGCGCCTCGCAGCTATCAGTCATGAAGGAATGCTGACTGAAATTGGCGAAGAAACGGTGGAATTTGTTGGTAATTTCGATAATTCCCAGCAAGAGCCAACGGTATTACCTGCTCAGTTGCCATTTCTGTTGCTCAATGGCTGTTCTGGTATTGCTGTGGGAATGGCGACGAATATTCCACCGCACAATTTGGGGGAAATAGTCGATGGGTTGATTGCCTTAATCGACACTCCTGATTTGTCAGATGAAAAGTTATTCGAGCTAATTCCAGGGCCGGATTTTCCCACAGGTGGGGAAATAGTTGGTGAGAGCGGAATTCGCGAGGCGTACACTACAGGTAAGGGTGGAATTGTCCTGCGGGGACTGGCGACGTTGGAGGAAATTCCAGCCACCAGGGGAAGCAAGCGACGAACGGCAATTATTGTCACAGAATTGCCATATCAAGTAAATAAGGCAGGCTGGATTGAGAAGGTAGCAGACTTAGTAAATCAAGGTCGCCTGCAAGGAATTTCCGATCTGCGGGATGAAAGCGATCGCGAAGGTATGCGAGTGGTAATTGAACTCAAACGCGATACCAATCCTCAAGAAGTTCTACAAAATTTATATCACCAAACTGCCTTACAAAGTAACTTTGGAGCAATTCTGTTGGCAATAGTCGATGGACAACCCCGCCAGTTGAGTTTACGACAACTTTTACAGGAGTTTTTGAGTTTCCGAGAACAAACCCTCAACCGTCGCTACAGTTATGAGTTGGGGAAAGCCCAAAGTCGATTGCATTTAGTGCAAGGTTTGCTCAAAGCTTTGTCTAATTTGGATGAAGTGATTAAAATTTTGCGCCAAGCTGCTGATGGTAGTACTGCAAAAATCAACCTTTGTAGCCGACTAGGTTTGAGTGAGGTACAAGGAGATGCAATTCTGGCGATGCCGTTGCGCCGCCTTACGAGTTTAGAGCAGCAAAACTTGCAGCAGGAATTTGAACAACTTAGCGAGCAAATTGATTTATTACAAAAATTACTCAGCGATCGCCACGAATTACTCAAGGCGCTGAAAAAAGATTTGCGATCGCTCAAGCGTAAGTACAACGACTCCCGGCGGACGAAAATAGCAGAGGAGCAGAGGTCTAAGGCAGAGGATCAAAGGTTTAGGGCAGAGAGGCAAAGAAGCACAGGGGCAGAAGAGGAAGAAGAAAACCTCAAATCTTCTCAACCCGCAGAAGAAGCAATTTTAGAGTTTACCCAACGGGGTTACGTTCGGCGCATTCATACATCAGGGAAAAAGTCAAAAATTGAAAATGGTTTGCACGACAATGATTTTATTATACAAACTGTATTGACAGATACAGACAAAGATTTGTTAATACTTACAAGTGGTGGCAAAGTCTATCCTGTGAAGGTGGGAGAAATTCCCCAGACCACTGGGCGTTCTCCACGGGGAACACCACTGATTACCATGCTCAGCAATACTGCTCAAGGTGCTCAAGAAGATGTAATGAGCCGCTTTTTACTACCAGAAAATCTTAAAACTAGTCAAATAGTTCTCCTGACAAAACAGGGACGAATTAAGCGTTTATCTTTAGAAGAATTTACTAATTTGACTCGTCGCGGAATCACGATTTTGAAGTTCAAAGACGACGATCAATTGTCATTTACTCAGTTCACTATTCCAGGAGAGCATCTGATTTTAGCTAGTTCTGGAGGTCGAGTATTGCGATTTGCAGTTAATGACGAACAACTACCGATCATGGGTCGCACGGCCATGGGTTTACAAGCATTTCGACTATTGAGAAATCAGCAAATGGTTGGCTGTGTAACTGTCAGTAAAGATGACCAGCTATTGCTAGTGACTCAAGAAGGATATGCCAAGCGGATGATTGCCAGTCAATTAAGAGGAGCTAATCGAGGTGATTTGGGCACCCAAGCACTGAAATTTACCAGCAAAACTGACAACTTAGCTGGTATGGTAAAGGCGCTCGCTTCTAGCGAGGTAGCCCTAGTGACAAATAAAGACCGAGTAGTGCGGATAGCTGTTGAAACAGTACCCATTTTAAGCAGAGATGTCAAAGGTGAAAGCATTATCCAACTCAACCGGGATGAAAAAATTATCACGGTTGCAGAAGTACGCTGATAGTGAAAATGATGTTAAACCTGCGGCGAGCCAACTTAGAAGATTTAGAGGCGCTAGTTCAACTGCGCCTTGAACTGCTGCGTGAAGCTGGCGATATTACAGATAATACCGAAACAGCAGCGATCGCAGCAGCAACTAGAAACTATTTGGCAGATAAAATGCCGCAAGTGAGTTTTTGATTTGGGTTGCTGAGGTGGAAAATCAAATTGTGGCTACTAGCGGCTTGGTACTTTTTACACGACCTCCGTATGACGGCAATTTATCGAGCTTAGAAGCTCATATCATGAACGTTTATATAATTCCACAATGGCGAAGCTAGTTTGTAAATTTGAGTTATCTTGTTGCGATCGCATTAAACTCAAACATAAATATTAATTTATTAAATTAATATTGCTTGATATTATAAATTAGTTTTATTTTAATAACTCTAGCTTAACTATCCGGATGACAAAGCTAAATTAATAGTTTTAGCGAGTGCGTTGATATACCCGTAGTCATACCCTTTAGGACATAATGACAAGCGTGAATGTTAGGAGCAGTAATAGTTTTACCTCCTGCCTCCTGCCTTCTTCCTCCTGCCTAGTGCTATATAAAGTAGTCTTAATCACTTAACTCTTTACTCGTAAAGGTGGTAAAGAAGGTACTTTCAATCTTTCGATTTCAGAATTAATACTAAAAAATACTAATTAAATCATAGTTAATGGATTTCTACCTGTAATTAAAATTCTGGCTTTACAATGAGTCTAGCCATCAATAACTACTTAAATGTTAAAATAATTGCAAAATAGTCTCAATGAAATTATTAGATTTGCTGAATTAAGGGATGATTTAGCAACTGATAAAATTCTCCCCCTGCTTACCTAAATTCATCCTCCTGTTCTACAACACCAATTATTAAACTCTGCCAAAATTCTTTAGCAGTTGTATCCAAAGATAGATGTTTAGCCCTATTAAGAAATTATGATTGTCAATGTCAAGTCATCGCAACAAAATTATAAAAAATGTTGCTTTTGTAAAAAGATTTGTTATATTAGTTTACGTAAGGCAATAAAGCTTAAAAATTAAGTTTGGAGACAAACGATGACAAATGCAACTACAACAAAAGTTACTACTCCGGTAGTTGAAGATCGTAATGCTTGGCGTTGGGGCTTTACCCCACAAGCAGAAATTTGGAACGGCCGCTTAGCAATGATTGGCTTTTTAGCGGCGGTGCTAGTTGAACTTTTTTCTGGTCAAGGTTTCCTACACTTCTGGGGTATCCTCTAAGTTTTAATATTCAAAATGACCTATAAATAAAAAAACCTGGAGTGCTAATTCACTACCAGGTTCTTTATTTGTTTGTCATTAGTCATTTGTTTATTTATTAATGACTAATGACTATTGATATAATCACTCTTGATTATCGAATATATTCCTTGAGAACGCTGTTGCGATTTGGATGACGTAACTTGCGGAGTGCCTTCGCCTCAATTTGACGAATCCGTTCGCGGGTAACGTTGAAAATCTGTCCAATTTCTTCAAGTGTCTTCATTCGACCATCATCCAAGCCGTACCGCAGTCTGAGAACATCGCGTTCGCGAGGGCTGAGACTATCGAGAACTTTTTCTAAATCTTCACGCAACAGATTTTTAGAAACTTGGTCTTCTGGCGTTTCACCATCAGATTCAATAAAATCGCCCAATCGAGAATCTTCTTCTTTACCAATCGGCGTTTCTAATGAAATAGGTAACTGGGCAGATTTAGCAATAAACCGCAACTTCTCAATGGTCATTTCCATGCGAGTAGCGATTTCTTCTTCTGTGGGTTTACGACCCATTTCTTGAGATAAAAGTTTGGTGGTTTTCTTAATTCGAGAAATGGTTTCGTAGAGGTGGACTGGAAGGCGAATAGTGCGGGATTGATCGGCGATCGCTCTGGTAATTGCTTGACGAATCCACCATGTAGCATAGGTAGAAAATTTATAACCTTTCTCGTGGTCAAACTTTTCAGCGGCGCGAATCAAACCAAGACTGCCTTCCTGAATTAAATCTTGGAAAGACAAACCACGATTCATGTATTTCTTAGCAATTGAAACCACAAGACGCAAGTTAGATTGCACCATCTTGTCTTTCGCCCTGCGTCCAACATGTAGGCGATAACGAAAAGCTGGAAGTGGCAGTTGGACGGCTTCTGCCCATTCACTATCACGAGGATCGCGATCTAACTGTTCTGAAAGTCTTTCCCGTACCCTTTCTAATTCAAGCAAATCAGCTATCTTACGGGCTAATTCAATTTCTTCATCTGCCCGTAGTAGGCGAATTCTACCGATTTCTTGTAAGTAAAGCCGAATCGAATCTTCAGTGTAGTGCTTTTTCTTGCTTTGTGTCCGACGACGCGATTTAGCGGCTTTTCCAGACTTTGCGTCGTCCTCATCAGACTGAGGCTCTAAAAACTCATCTTCACCTTCATCTACGATCAGCAAGTCCTCTTCTTCATCAATTAAGAGTTCTTCTAACTCGAGCTCAGGCTGATTCATTATTTCTAGGTCAGGCTGATATATGCTTTCGAGTACGTTGTTAGCCTGGTTCATGCCGCGTTCCTCATGCTCCTTGCAGAATCAATTACTCAAGATGTGTTTAATGCTCTTTTAAACGAGCTAGTTGGCGACCGAAAATAAGCTTTTTGGCAGATTTACCAGAGATATTTTCGGCTTTTTTGCACCTCCGTAAGAGGGCTTTTTATTTTAGCCTAAGTCACTACTAAAGCTGAACTTGACCACTTTAGTAAATGTGATATGTGTTGCTATCACATATAGTTTTTAAGTGACTGGTCTTAAAAAAAGACTCGCCTTTATCAAAAACTTACCACTCGATACAAACAAATTCAGACTTTTGGCAGATTTTTCTATAAAGACTCTTCCGATTGTAGCCTGTTTCACAGAAATTGCACCCTTTTTGTGTATAGCTCATGAATTCATTAAGCAAGTGTTATCCACTTTTACCAAAAAGACATTAAGAAGGCGAATCACACTCTTAAATATTTTCTACTCTTTTCGGAATTGCAGTGGTTCTTTGATTACATTCAAAAGTTAAGTACACTTTGTTCTGCTCAATTTCATGTATTTTACACAACATAAATTACTGAGAAAGTGTGCATTATTATCTTAACTCAGGCGAAAAGTCTTAACCTTACCATTTTACATTTCCTTGATAAATGATTGAATCCTTGGATCAAAGTGGGTTTTCCTTTGAACAAATACAACAACAATGGTGGTGCTTGCCTGGAAGCAGTTAACCTTCTGCATAATAATTACCTTAACTGAGGAGTCGAGGTTATGGCAGAATCGACCTGATAGTAGATCTCTTTAGATTTTACTAATTTGGTCTTATTCACACATTAGCGCACTGTGGCGATTTCAGCCCTATGAAACTTGACAAACTCTTTTTATTGTATACAAGGATATTTTAATCAATTGAAAAAGGATTTGTGTTAGAAGATTGTTGATATTAGTTTACCGAAGACACAAGTACATTAGATACATCCGATGCAATTGCTATTCCTACTGTATTACATGAAGATATTAACAAGTTTTTAGTCAAATAATGCTTGGTTGCATTAGGTATTACCTTGAGTAAAGAAAACTCAAAGATTTGCCCAATAGCTTTGCTTCAGTAAAATATTTGTCAATTTTAGTACTTCAAATTCAGTAATTTTTGGTTTATTTATTGTTTGTCGCTCGCAAAGCCTCACGATACTTATTAATTGTTATTTGATAAATGAGATTTAGTTATGTTATTTAAGCATAACAAATGTATTTCTCGCTGATGGGGAAAATTAATCAGCAAGTTAGGCAAGTGAAGTCAATCGAATAATTTCCAATAAAGTTGGTACGCCAGGATTTGTGTATATATTTTTTTAAATCTTTACAATAGCTCGAATTATATGATGAATTACTAACTAAAAAATCAATAAATTTTGTAGTGTATGTAGCATTAACTAATAGTGCTTGTAGGTTATATTGAATAGACTCTAAAACAACACAAACAATACTAGGGTTAAGGATTAGGAGTTAAAGTAGTATAAACACTGCTAGTAAAAATATTACAATTAAAACGCCGCAACAACAGGTATAGGTTAAGTAGCCCTGCGGTGGACGGGTTAACAGGTACAGAGCAATTGGCGTTTGAGGAACGTTGACCTCAGAGGCTTTTGTTGACTTATTTTAGTTTCCTGCTGATATAAAACTAAGATGTTAGCTTTGCTGAACTACCGTGGTGTTGGGGTCGGGTTTAGACTTGCCGGAAAATTGGGTGGAAGAATCACCTTATCAACTATGTGAACGATACCATTGCTAGCTGGGATATCAGGCTGAGTTACTTTAGCGTTATTGACGGTTATGGTTTTACTAACACGATCTACTGTAATTTGAACGGGAGTGCCCTCCACGGTTTTGACTTGTCCAGATGTCAATTGTTGGGAGTTAATCTGCCCGGGTATAACATGGTAAGCCAAAAGTCTAACTAATTGTTGTTTGTTACTGGGCTGTAAAAGTTTGTCTAGAGTAGCTTTTGGTAAAGCAGAGAAAGCGGCATCACTAGGTGCAAAAACTGTGTAAGGGCCTGGTGCGGTTAATTGTTGAGTTAAGCCTGCGGCTTCTACTGCTCGGATGAGAGTTTTAAACTGTCCCTGAGCCGCTGCTGTTTTTACCAGTTCTGCTAAATTTTGGGTCGGAATGGGAGTTGGCGTAACAGGAGAAGGAGTTGTTACCGGAGTTTGGGCAATAGGAGGAGCAGTTGTTACAGGAGTTTGGGCAATGGGAGGGACAGTTGCTGTGGGAGTTTCTGTCACAGGCGTAGCACACGCAGACAGAGCAATCAGACTACCTATGCCAACAATATTAAAAAATACTTTTCCTACTATGCCTTTGCTCGGTTCCATAATTTTGTATAAAATCTAATTAAATATGTAATTATTGACAATAGTTAATGAATTTCTAAATATAGTCACTCATATAATGACATAATTTTTAATGTAAAAGATACTATTACTAAAATTTTACTAATCTATTGATTTGTCATCAGTCAAAAGAGGTAGTTTGAATAATAGAAATTAGGACATATTCTGAATTGGCAAGGGGCGAGATTAGTCTACTGATTAAGATGAAAATTGCTGTCAGTCAGAAATTTTCCTTTATAGCCGTAGTCACACTCTTTAGGACATTTTGAAAGGGTGAAAGAAGAGAGTTAGCAATAGTTTTATCTCCTGCCTCCGCGCTAAAGCCTCCTGCCTCCTGCTATAAATAATGAGAATGTAGAAACGCTCGAAAAGTTAATGGGTAATAGGTTTTCTACCCATCACCCATTACCAGCATCACAAATTATTAGAGTGGTGAGAAAAAATTGAATTAAATATCTAGATCCGTGAAGTTGAGTTTAGAACCATAGGTTTCAATGAATTCTCTTCTAGGTGCAACACGATCGCCCATTAAAATAGTGAAAATGCGATCGGCTTCGGCAGCATCCTCGATTTCAACTTGCTTGAGCTTGCGAGTTTCTGGGTTCATTGTGGTGTCCCAGAGTTGTTGTGGCATCATTTCACCCAAACCTTTGAAGCGTTGGATGGTGTAATTGGCGTTGGCTGGAAATTTGGCAATTGTTTGGTCTTTTTCGCGATCGCTATAGCAATATTCATGATTGCGCCCACGTTCTACTTTATATAATGGGGGACAAGCAATATAAATAAAGCCTTGCTCAATTAGCGATCGCTGATACCGATAGAAGAAAGTTAACAACAAAGTGCGGATGTGCGCTCCATCTACGTCGGCGTCAGTCATAATCACTATGCGGTGATAGCGCAGTTGGGAAGCGTCGAATTCTTCGCCTTTAACACCTAAACCGAGTGCTGTAATTAACGCTTGAACTTCATTATTTTTATAGATTTTCGCGTCGTCAGTTTTTTCAATATTGAGGATTTTACCACGTAAAGGCAAGATAGCTTGAGTGCGGCGATCGCGTCCTTGTTTGGCACTTCCGCCGGCTGAGTCGCCTTCCACGATGAAAATCTCTGATTCGCCGGGATCGCGAGAACTACAATCTGCCAATTTTCCAGGTAATGGCGAAGATTCGAGTACAGATTTACGCCTGACTAATTCCCGCGCATGACGTGCGGCTTCTGCGGCTTTGAAAGCTTGGATAGCTTTATCTAGAATCGCATCAGCAACACTGGGGTGAAATTCTAGGTACTCGGTGAGAACTTCTCCCACCAAAGAATCGACAATTCCCCGGACTTCAGTGTTACCCAGTTTGGTTTTAGTTTGTCCTTCAAATTCTGGGTCGGGGACTTTTACAGAAATTACCGCTGTTAAACCTTCGCGGACATGTTCGCCACTCAGGTTGGGTTCATTTTCTTTTATTTTATTGCGCTTGCGGGCGATAGCATTTAATGTCCGAGTCAGAACTGCTTTTAATCCTTCTAAGTGCGTTCCACCATCTACCGTACGAATATTATTAGCAAAACCTAGCACGTTATCCGTATAAGCATCAGTACACCACTGTAAAGAAACTTCCACTTGAACGTTGTTCCGTTCCCCTTGGACATAGATAATTTCTTCATGTAGTGGCTGCTTTTCACGATTCATGTAAGCGATATACTCTTTAATGCCACCCTTGTATTCGTAGGATTCTACCTTGGGTGCATCGCTTTTGAGTAATTCCAAACGGTGGTCGCTAAAGGTAATTTTGACACCAGCGTTCAGATACGCCAGTTCCCGGAGACGACCTGATAAAGTAATATAATCAAACTCAATACCAGTAGTAAAAATTTGGCTATCTGGCTTGAAGCTGACAGAAGTTCCAGTTCTAGCTTCTTTATAAGGTTTGACTTGCAAATCGGTAACTGGCACACCTCGTTCATAGCGTTGAGTATGAACTTTTTTATCTCGCCAAACTGTAACTTCTACAATCTCAGATAAGGCATTAACGACAGAAATACCAACTCCGTGCAATCCTCCAGAAACTTTGTAACCACCGCCGCCAAACTTACCCCCAGCGTGGAGTACGGTTAACACAGTTTCCAAAGCTGATTTCCCGGTTCGTGAGTGAGTATCTGTGGGAATACCCCGACCATCATCTGTTACAGTTACAGAACCATCAGCGTTGATATCCACCTCTATATGGGTGCAGTAACCCGCCAAAGCCTCATCAATTGAATTGTCCACCACCTCATAAACTAAATGGTGGAGTCCTCGCGGCCCGGTAGTACCGATGTACATTCCTGGTCGTTTGCGGACGGCTTCCAGACCTTCCAGAACTTGAATCTGATCGGCACTGTAACTGCTCGTCATGTAAATTCTCCTGATGCGTGGGGTTTAAGTCGCCAAAAGGCAAATGAAAGTCAAAACACTCCAAAATTGTAACACAAAAGCCTTGCTGGCGTCTGTAGGGCATTTTAAAGAGAAGTTTATACAGGGGTTGCAGTCCCGTAGTAAGGGGCAGAGGGGTAGGGGGGCAGGGGGAGATGAGGGAGATAAGGGAGGCAGGGAGAGACAAGGGGACAAGGAGAATAATTCTTAACTTCTAACTCCTAACTCATCACTCTCATGCCCAATGCCCAATGCCTAATAACCAATAACTAATGATAAATGACAAAATTAATTGTAATTTGTGGAGCGACAGCAACGGGTAAGTCAGGGTTGGCTTTGGCTTTGGCAATGCGGTTAGGTTCTATAATTATCAGTGCTGACTCTCGTCAAGTTTATCGTAAGTTTGATATCGGCACGGCTAAGCCAAGTTTGGTGGAACAAAAATTAGTGCGGCACTACTTAATAGATATCTGCGACGCCACAGACACGATGACAGTAGCAGAGTATCAACAACAAGCGCAAGCCCTAATTAATTTTCTCCCCTGTCCCTTATCTGTCCCACTCTTCTTAGTAGGTGGTACTGGTTTATACATACGTTCGATTGTTCAAGGGATGAAAATTCCACGGGTGGCACCGCAAAATGAATTGCGCTCGCAACTTGAATCTCTTGGTCAAAATCAAATTTATGCAATGTTACAACAAGTCGATCCTGTTGCAGCACAAAAAATTCATGCTAATGATTCAGTACGAACTTTACGAGCTTTAGAAGTATATTATGTAACTGGATATCCTATTTCAGAACAGCAAGGGGAGAATCCACCAAATTATCCGATTTTACAAATAGGTTTAGATTGCAATGTTGAGAGGTTGGCTGCTCGTATTCAACAGCGTACTGAGCAAATGATAGCAAATGGTTTAGTCGCTGAAGTGGAATATCTTTGCCAAAAATATGGCGCTGATTTGTCTTTATTGAATACTTTGGGATATCAAGAAATAAAGCAATATTTGGCTGGGGATATTTCCTTAGATGAAGCGAAAGAATTAACAATTTTACATACGCGGCAGTTTGCCAAGCGCCAACGTACTTGGTTTCGAGCATATCCACAAATTGAATGGTTTGATGCAGATGATCCTAATGTATTAGAGAAGGTTTGGCATCGTATAAATGAGTTTATAATTTGCACAAGTTCGTGATAAATTTTTGCTCATGTAAAGACGTAAAGTTTTTTTGCCTCTTTACAGCAAGTGTCCTAAAGAGTATTGGGATCTACGCCCATAGCCCGTAGACTATCTGCTAGTAATTGGGTGCGTTGTTCTGCTTGTTCAGCACGTTGTCGTTCCTGTTCGGCGCGTTCATCTCCAGTCGATAAAATATTACCATCTTGGTAGCACCAGCGTAGCCAATGATCCTGTCTACCTTCAAATTCACCTTCCCACAAAGTTATGCCTAAACCAACTTGTTCCAACCAATTTTCTGAAGTTTCAAAATAGCGCCTTCCTCTAAGTTCATAAACGCGTAGTACTTTCTCTCCTAATTGCTGATTTGGATCATATACGATGTAGTAACTTGCCCGCATGTGTTCATAAATTTGCAGCTTTTTGCCCAGTTCATCACCTTCTTTATTAGAAACAATTTCAATCACAACTTCTGGAGGTTTACCAAAGCGCCAAACCATATAACAACGATTTTGTTTTTCCCACCAATTTTCAGGCACTTGCACATCTAAGCTGAGAAAAATATCAGGTACAATTGCAGGTTGTCCGTCTGTATAGTAAATTCCAACATTTGCCGCTGCTAAAAAAGTCTGCTGCTGTAGAGAACTATAAAGACATCCTACCAAGAGGCGTTGTTGTTTTTCAGATGCAAAATTGTCCACAGGTATATCATCTTCAGTGACTAGCTGGTTGGCATTTGGCACATAGTAATCATCATCATTGATTAGAACTTGCTGAACCATGACTTTATCCAGTATTTGATAGCGTTATTTCTAGGTTAATTGATAGAGGATAAGAGAGTACTTAGCAACAAGGATGCTGTTATCAGGTAATTTGTGCCAAAATCTACACGAAGCAGTCTCTAACATCTGCATCATGATTGGATATATACTGCGACAGCGTTACAAGATTATAAATAAATTGGGAGCAGGTGGGTTTGGGGAAACCTATTTGGCTGAATACCCACAGGATTTACCTGTTAGCCCCAAGTATAAATGTGTCATTAAACGGTTGGTCAGACCCCCAACACCAGACTTAGATACAGAAGAAAGGTTTAAAAAAGAAGCAGCAATTCTATTCAAATTGGGTAAGGAACATCCGCAAATTCCTGAACTATATGACTTTTTCGAGTAAAATAAAGAATTTTATCTTGTCCAGGAATTCATTGAAGGGCATGACTTGAGTAACGAAATCATTTTAGGAAAACCCTGAAGTGAAGCTGATGTAATTCAACTTTTACAAGAAATTTTGGAGGTGTTAGCTTTTGTCCATCAACATAATGTGATTCACCGAGATATTAAGCCATTGAATTTGATGCGGCGATATTTGGATAATAAGCTTGTCCTCATAGACTTTGGAGCAATCAAAGAAATTAGCACATTTAAAATCAATATTCAAGGGCAAATCAGCAGTACAATTACCATTGGTACTCGTGATTATATGCCAAGTGAGCAATGGGAAGGGCATCCTCAGCTTTGCAGTGATATATATGCTTTAGGAATGACAGCAATCCAAGCTTTGACTGGATTAATGCCACAACAACTGCCGAAATCTAAGACTTTAGAATTAATATGGCGCGATTATGCTCAAATTAACGATGGACTAGCCAATTTTTTAACAAAAATGGTACAACGTGATTTCGGACAGCGATACAAAAATGCAGAAGAGGCATTACAAGCTTTAAAACTGGCTTTATTCAATTCACAATCATCTGTTACCTCAGTAAGAATGCAAGCTTTCAAGCAAGCTCAACTAAGACTAAAATCGGCTGTTTCTTCACCAAAAGCTCGTTTTGCAAACCTAGCTCAACTAGCTTTACAATTATCTGTTGCCTCACTAAAATTAGTCAAAATTAGTGATAAGTATGGTTATGTTGATCGGGCAGGGAAGTTTGTTATTCAAGTGCAGTTTGACATAGCTCGCGACTTTTATGAAGGATGGGCAGCAGTTAATATTGGTGGAAGGGAGAGCTTATTCGGTGGTGGAAGTGGTGGCAAGTGGGGCTATATTGACAAAAGCGGTTCTTGGGTAATTAAACCTATGTTTGATATGGCTTTTTCTTTTAGGGATGGACGAGCAAAGGTCGAAATTGGTGGGCAAGAGCGGATTATCGACAAAAGAGGCATGTTTATTGATTAGTAGTTTGTCAAGCTTTAAGCACTAATTTGCAATTGATATGATTATCATTTCTTGATATCGCTTAAATGCATATCCTCCATTAATAAATATAAGTGATGGGATCGCCTCCTCTCCACCGAGCAAAATTATTGCTGAAGATGAAGTGCGATCGCTTTTACTCACTTTTGACTGCTATTCTTGCAACAATAGTAATTACAGCTATACTAACCAGCCTGCAACATCTACCTTGAACTTTAAGAAACTATGCTTACTCAAGAGAAAAAACAACGCAACTGGAAACCCATTATCAAAGCATTCGAGGGTGTACTTGGAAAAAATGGTGTAGTGCAACGCCGTGAAGAACTTATTACCTATGAATGCGATGGTTTAACAGGCTATCGTCAACGTCCGGCTGTGGTAGTGTTACCCAGAACTACAGAACAAGTTGCCGAAGTTGTGAAAATATGCAACCAATATTCTATCCCTTTCATAGCCCGTGGCTCTGGTACCGGTCTATCTGGCGGTGCTTTACCGTTGGAGGATTCGGTTTTAATTGTCACTTCATTAATGCGGCAAATCCTCAGCATTGATTTGGAAAATCAACGCACAGTTGTGCAACCAGGGGTGATTAATAGTTGGGTAACACAAGCTGTTAGTGGTGCTGGTTTTTACTACGCTCCTGACCCTTCTAGTCAAATTATTTGCTCTATTGGCGGAAATATTGCAGAAAATTCTGGTGGGGTGCATTGTCTCAAATATGGCGTGACTACTAACCATGTTTTAGGATTAAAAATTGTCACGCCGTTAGGGGAAATTGTTGATTTAGGCGGACAAATTCCAGAAATGCCTGGTTATGATTTAACAGGTGTTTTTGTTGGTTCTGAAGGCACTTTAGGAATTGCTACAGAAATTACTTTGCGAATTCTCAAAAGTGCAGAATCAATTTGTGTGCTGTTGGCAGATTTTACTAGTATTGAGGCTGCTGGGGCAACTGTTTCTGATATCATCAGCGCCGGAATTATTCCTGGTGGGATGGAAATGATGGATAACTTTAGTATCAATGCAGTTGAAGATGTTGTTGCAACTAATTGTTATCCCCGCGATGCTACTGCTATTTTACTAATAGAAATTGACGGTTTAGAAGTCGAAGTCGCAGGTAATAAGCAGCGAATAACAGAAATTTGTAAAAAGAATGGTGCGCGCAATGTAACTTCTGCTAATGACCCAGAAACGCGATTGAAATTATGGAAAGGACGTAAAGCTGCTTTTGCTGCTGCTGGGCATTTAAGTCCAGATTATTATGTACAAGATGGTGTAATTCCTCGGACTCAGTTACCTCATGTATTGCATGAAATTGAGATGTTAAGCGAACAATATGGTTATCGAGTTGCTAATGTTTTTCACGCTGGTGATGGCAATCTTCATCCACTAATTCTTTATGATAATTCTGTGCATGGAGCATTAGAGAAAGTAGAAGAAATGGGAGGAAAAATTCTCAAGCTTTGCGTGCAAGTCGGTGGTAGTATTTCTGGCGAACATGGTATTGGGGAAGAGAAAAAGTGTTATATGCCACAGATGTTTAGCCAAGTTGATTTAGAAACTATGCAATGGATACGCCAAGTTTTTAATCCTCAAGGATTAGCAAATCCGGAAAAGATATTCCCCACACCACGGACTTGTGGTGAAGCAGCAAATGCATCAGCTCTCAAGCAATTTGAAGGAGTGGAAAGGTTTTAATAAAAGGTTGGGAGTTAGGAGTTTATCGAGTTTGGTTCTCTTTAACAGTTATCAGTTTTGTGCGTTTACTCAAATTCCATAAAATTTTGTGGTAAACGTTGGTGTGTCATAACACTGCACAAACGCCTGATAACTGTTTATTATTTGCTAATTTAAGTATATTTATAACCAAAATAGACTTTGTATTTTTTAACTATTCTGAGTTATAATACCTGATTTAAGGATTATTTATTTATATATTCCGGAGAATTACAATCTAATTTTGTAGTTATAGATAATATTGCGATCGCACTAGGTAACGCTGACAAATGAATCAGGTTGCACGCTGTTTTTTTTCTTACTTATTGTGTTTAGGATTAGTAGTCGTTACAACAGTTTTTTCATATTCTTCAGTTCCAGTTAATTCTCAAAAAACAAGTTATTTAAGTACAGAAATTCGCGGTGTTTGGCTGACTAATGTTGCTAGTGGTGTACTATTTTTCCCTTGGGGTATTAATCGCGCTCTCAATCAATTATCAGCTCTCAACTTTAATACAATTTATCCTGTAGTTTGGAACCGAGGACATACTTTTTATCAGAGTGCTGTAGCTAAAATGACTACAGGCTCAGATACTCAACCTTTACTCAAATTTATGCACGGTGGACAAGATGTTTTAACAAAGATAGTTAGACTCGCTAAAAATAAAGATTTGAGAGTCATCCCCTGGTTTGAATATGGCTTCATGACGCCGCATTATTCAGAATTAGCAAGGCGTTACCCTGACTGGTTAACAATTGGGCAAGAAGGTATAAATTCTATTCAAGATACTCCACCAGAAGAAATCAACAATGGCCTGGTGAAAAAGCAAGCTTGGTTAAATCCTTTACATCCACAAGTGCAAGAGTTTATTCAAGGACTAATTGTGGAAGTAGTTAGAAATTACGATGTAAATGGTATTCAACTTGACGACCACTTTGGAATGCCTGTACAGTTTGGCTACGATCGCTTTACTGTTGAACTTTATCAACAAGAGCATCAAGGTAAAAGTCCCCCAAACGATCCTTTTAACCCAGAATGGATACGTTGGCGAGCAGACAAAATTACTGATTTTATGGCAGAAATTTATCAAGCTGTTAAAGCTGTTAAACCTGAAGTCAAAATATCTTTGTCTCCCAACTATCAAGCTTTTGCCTATAAATACTATTTGCAAGACTGGGAAAATTGGGTAAAAAAAGGTTTAGTTGATGAGTTAATTTTGCAGGTATATCGAAGTGACAAAAACTCTTTTATCGCTCAACTCGAACAACCTTCTGTGAAATTGGCTCAAAGTCTAATTCCAGTAGGAATTGGTATATTAACAGGAACGGTGCGTAATCCAGTAAAAATTACCCAAATTAAAGCACAGGTTCAAACAGTACGCGATCGCAATTTTGACGGGATCTCCTTTTTCTACTGGGAAAGTCTATGGGGTTACATTGTACCCGAATCACCCCAACAGCGACGCAAAGCTTTTCTTGATATCTTTAATGCTAAAACTGTCAGATTATTACAACCAAAGAAACTTTGATTCTGACATTGGGCACTTGTACTGAGCGTACCCCTGTGGGGAAGCAAGCTACGCGCAGCGTCTCCGTTAGGAGAAGCCGAAGTATTGAGCATTGGGAGTGCTAAGTACTGAGTTACAAGCCTCACCAGAGACGTTTGCGTTGCTCCCCTTAGGAGTTAGCAATTATAAATTCTCCTATTTGCCTGTATTGCCCGCCATCTTCTCATTCTCCACTCCCCTCCATGCCATTCACCTTTAAAAATACTAAATTTAACTTTACGTTCCTCTGGACTTTAGCTACTTTTGGCGGTTTTTTGTTGAGTTTACTATTAATAGAAGTCGGCGAAAAGCCCGATATTGGAGTATTAGAAGCAGCTATCGGTGGATTTGCGATCGCACTTCCTCAAAGTTGTCTTCTCAAACCTATATTTTATATTAAGTGGATTTTGTCAAGTCTTTTGGGTTGGAGTGTTATTACTGCCATAGGTATTGGTGGCTTGGGTTGGATTGTACCTAGCACTGAGTTTCTTCCCCAGAGAATTCTCTACGGGGCAATTTATGGAGGACTCGGCGGCTTAGGCATTGGATTGACACAATGCTTAGCAATTTCCCAACCATTCCCTGTAGTGTGGCGATGGATGTTTGTCTGTTCAATAAGTTGGGCGATTGCTATTCCTTTGGGTTCTATTGTAGGAAGTATCTTACGCCTCTTGACTCAATTATTCTTAGGCGAAGTCATCGGATTAGCTGTCACTTGGTTAGTGGTTGGTATGCTGACTGGAATCAATGCTCACAAATTACGATTATCAATGGAGAGTGGGGATTAGAAAATTCTTTTATAGCAAGCGAATTAAAGGTTAGGACATCTTGAAAGTCTACATGTCAGGAATAGTAATGTTTTACCTCCTGCCTTCTACCTCCTGCTATAACTGCTAATACTCACTACTTAATCCCTAGTACCCAGTCTCCAATCCCTAATATTACAAATTATAAATTTAATTGATAAAACTTGATAATTGCACCTAAATATATGCAAAAATTCTAAAAAACTGTTCAAAATCAGCAACTTTTCTTATCTAAAAATGCATTTTCGCCTTCAAAAAGCAGGATTTGTTAAGCTGACTCCGATTAAATCTCCCAAACTCCCAAATCACAACTAAAGAAAGCTCCAAATTTCCATGAGCAACGGCTGACAAGATTTTGCTTTAGGCGCTAAAATGCATTTACTACAGGCATACTACAAGAGAGCGCCTATATGAGTCAGTAATACCAGACAGGGACTCTCGCATGAATATAAATCCAACCGAATCAACTATAGAGTTGACAGAATTATCACCTCCTCAGATTCTCTTCGGCACAGAAGTAGATAAAAAAAGTAGTAGCGAACAGTTTCTACTGAGCATGTACGATTCTGTGCAAGCATCAATATTTGTAGTGGATGTGCTAGAGGACGGGGATTTTCGATATGTAGCACTAAATCCCACCCATGAGCGCTGGATAGGCATTAGCTCCGACGATCTCCGGGGGAAAAAACCAGAGGATATTCTCTCGCCCATTGATGCTGCTCAGGTGCGTCAACATTATGCAGAGTGCGTAGTATTCGGCAAAACTATTTCTTACGAACAATGTTTGCAATTTCAGGGAATTCCTACTTGGTGGAGTACAACTCTAACTCCATTACGCGATACTAACTCCAGGATTTATCGATTGATTGGTACTAGTAGCAATATTACTCCTGTTAAGGAAGCAGAACAAGCAGTTGAACTCCAGGTACAACAACAGCAACTTTTAGAAGAGATTGCTAAGCGGATTCATCAATCTGTAGAATTAGAGACAATTCTCCATCAGACAACACAGGAACTGCGGCAGTTTTTCAAGAGCGATCGCGTCTTAATTTATTGCTTTGATACTGATAGTAGTGGAGTAGTCATTGCCGAATCAACTGTGGCAAATAACGAGCCGCTGTTAGGAAAAAATCTCACCGATCCCTGTTTCAGTAGAAAATATCGAGAACACTGTAGTCTGGGTTACATTCAAGTTATTGAAGATATTCACACATCTGGATTACATCCTTGCTATATAGATTTCCTCACATCTTTACAGGTGAGAGCGAATTTAGTCGTACCAATTTTTTTTAAACAAGATGTCTGGGGGCTGTTGATTGCCCAGCATTGCCATCAACCGCATCAATGGCAGCAAATAGAAATTGACTTGCTCAAGCAGCTAGCAACTCAAATTAGCATTGCTGTTCAACAAACAGAACTTCATCAGCAGCTAGAGGATTTCAAAGCCAAGATGGAGTCCGATCGACAAAAGCATATAAATCAGTTGCAGCAGGTGCGAAACTTTGACGCCTTAGTGCGACAGATGACAGAACAAATCCGCGACAGTCTTGATGAAAGTCAGGTGTTGCAAACAGTTACTCAGGAATTAGTACAGTTACTCAACCTTGACCGTTGCCAAATCGAACTTTATAGCACCTGTCGAACCCAGGTAAAAATTACTTACGAATATACTACTAACTTACCCCAGTGCTTGGGATTAACCAGACAAATTGCAGACCTTCCCGAAGTTTATCAGCCATTATTGCAAAAACAACCTTTGCAATTTTTAGAAATTGTACCTGGATGGCAACCAAAATTGCTGGTTATTGCTCAGATGGCTTGTCCAATTTTTGATACTCAAGGAATTTTGGGAAATATTTGGTTAACCAGACCAACACAAGAAGCCTTTGATGAATTTGAAGTCGGGCTAGTGCAGCAGATTGCAAATGAATGTGCGATCGCTATTCGTCAAGGGCAACTTTACCAAAAAACCCAAGCACAGGTAAAAGAATTAGAAAAACGCGAACAATTAAAAAACAAATTTCTGAGAACTTTGTCTCAAGAGCTGCGGACACCAATAACTAGCATCAGCCTCGCAGCCCAAACTCTCGAAAGTATCCTCGCACCAGAAGAAATATTAGATATAGAAATAGTTCCGCAGCTTTTACAGATTTTGCATAACGAGTGTGCGCGAGAAAGCAAGTTAATTAACGACCTACTCACACTTACATCTCTAGAAGCCGAACCTAGTCCGCCAACTTTAATTGCCATTGACTTACAAACTTGGCTTCATCCCATTATTGAAACTTTTCGAGATGTTACCAACTGCCAGCGCCAGCAGTTAAACCTAATTATTGAGGATACACTCCCGCTTTTAGAGACAGATATCACAGACCTAGAGCGGATTGTTACCGAACTACTCAACCATGCCTGTAAATATACCCCAGCAGGCGAATTCATTTCAGTTTCGGCTGAACTGATAGAGGAAGTAGTAGAACTTAAAATTACCAACTCTGGAATCGAACTTACCAGCAACGAATTGTCACGGATTTTTGAGCCTTTTTATCACCTTTCCCAACACGATCCTTGGAAACATAGCGGTACCGGATTAGAATTAGCATTAGTGCAGAAGATGGTCAGACATTTAGGCGGCTCTATTACTGTAGAGAGTGCAGCAGGTCAAACCATGTTCGCCGTCAAATTCCCTCTGTAAATCATTTTTTAGACTATTGAGTGGCAAATTCATCAGAAGTTTGCTATACTTGTTGTTTGTGTGGGTGACTAGCTCAACGGTAGAGCATCGGACTCTTAATCCGCTGGTTCTGAGTTCGAATCTCAGGTCACCCATTCCCAAATATTTCAATTTTATCTGCGTTATTTCTTATAAGATAAACCTAATCTAACCTATGAGGAATGATAGGGATGGATAGCTAAAATATAAAAGACTTTGATTCAATTTTGCATTCTAGTTTTAATTACTTGATTTAATGCTTCACTCATAATATTGTGTTCGGTTAATTGCTTATAAAATGTTATTACGAGTATAACTAAATTAAGAGAAGCAATTGTAAAGGTGTGCAATTGCTTCTCTTAGCTGGTAATAACAAGCGTTTATGCAAACATAATATATAAAATTCGTAATTTGTGAGGAAGGTTATAGCTGCCAAATTCTTTGATAAAGATAAAAAACAGCCAGCCTGTTTTCAAAGCCCTCGATATCAATCGTAGGGTAATAACTACGAATTATAAATTATGTTGCCGCTTCACCTGTTTCAACAATATATAATTCCAACTAGCAATTAAATCTTAGAACGGTCAGTTAAAATCTCATAACCAGTCTCTGTCACCAACACCGTATGCTCAAACTGAGCCGACAAAGCATTATCCACAGTCACAGCTGTCCAACGGTCTGATAATGTCCGTGTATGTCTAGAACCAGCATTCACAATTGGCTCAATTGCCAGCGTCATTCCCGCACGAAGTTTAACATTTGGCAGTTCGCGGGTACGAAAGTTGAATACTGAAGGTTCTTCATGCAAGTTTCGACCTACACCATGTCCAGTAAACTCTTCAACGATACTAAAGCCGTTAACTTTCACATGGTCTTCAATCGGCCCAGCCAAGTCAAGCAAATATACACCAGCCTTAACTTGTTCGATGCCTTTATATAAAGCTTCTTCAGCGACGCGAATTAGTTTAGCAGCTAGTGGGGTCACTTCTCCAACAGCAATTGTAATGCAAGAATCACCATGAAAGCCTTGATAATAAGCGCCTGTATCAACTTTTAATACATCTCCAGGGCGAATTACTTTCTTGGAACTAGGAATACCATGTACTACTTCATTATTAATGCTAGAGCAGATAGAACCTGGAAAACCATGATATCCTTTAAAACTGGGTGTTGCACCCATTTCGCGGATGCGTTTTTCCGCATAAACATCCAAGTCAGCTGTAGTCATTCCTGGCTTTACTAGCTGAGAAATTTCTTTGAGGACAGTTGCCACAATTGTTGCAGATTGCCGCATGATTTCAATTTCACGCGGGGATTTAATTTCAATTCCTCGACGTTGTTTTTTTGCAGGTGCAGGCTGAGTTGGCTGAGAAAGCAAATTACTGAAAATGTTCATGGTAAATTAATAATTACTGGCGCTTTGCAGCTTAAGCGTGAATGTCTTTCTAGGTTAATTGAGAAATAATATCTATATTTAAATTAGCTTATTTTAACCACACACTCTGCTAACTAATTCGTAAATCTGTTTTGGGGTCAATTCTTGTACATTAGAGAAAACGATCGCAGCTCCAGCTCTTAGCAGAGTTTCACTATATGCATCACCCCGCGCAGTCGTTTCTTGCACATGGGGCGGTAGAACCCCCACACCAATCCAAGTGCGAGTAGAATCTAAACTCCGTGCTTTCTCAACAGTATACATGTCTGCTACCGTATCCCCCACATAGACGATCGCTGATTTTTGCTCAATTCCGTTTTCTAGTTGAGCAACTGTAGCAAAAAGTCCACTGGGGTCGGGTTTACCTGGTGCATCCTCCATCGCAATCAATACCGGAGATTGCAAGCCCAGGCGTTTTTCTAAAACATAGTTAGCCGAAACGCGAGTCGCACCGCTGAAAAATCCCCAAGCAATCCCAGCTTGAGTAAGTTGCTCTAAATAACTAGGTTGTAATAATAAGGGTTCATTACAAATATACCCCGTCAAATTGTTCGGGTCTGGGCCTCGATAACGCGATTGGAAAAAAGTAACGATCGCATTGTAATTCAGTTGCAGTTGTTCGCGGGTCTGTCCTTGAGCGCTAAAGTAGCGGTAAATTAATTCTTGAGATGCTTCCCAGTCGTTATTCCACACACCTTCAGACTTTAGTTGGTCAATATCTAAGGGTGTGGGACGATATGCATTATTTGTGAAGTATTCTACAGTATCGGCGATCGCTCGGCGATAGGAACCACTGACATCGCGCACAACACCATCAATGTCGAAAACAACAACCGCTTTTGTAGAAGTTTCTTGAGTCATGGGCTAGGAAGCAAAAGAGTTTTACATCATAATAAAGCTTTCTTATTAGGACTCTGGTAAAAAATCAGGGTTGATCGCTTGCTCTGGGGTGAAGGGAGATTGTTGGGGGAAGGTAGCAATAGGTAATCCAGTTTCATCAGCAGCCAATAGCCTAGCATGGTCATAATACTGCACGAAAACCTCATCAAAATAGGGTTTCAGACTAGGACTTTCTTCTAAAGCCTCTTGAAGGTGTTTGCGATGTTCTCGAATTGTTGCTCGTTAACTACCAGAGCGCTTTTCGGGTTGATACTTATACTTTAATAGATGCATCAGCACCACTTCCAAATTGCTTCTGAGTGCTTTTTTTCACTTTTACCCATCGTTTCAATTTCTTCAATTAAATTCTCTAAGTCCAGTTGTGTGAAGTTCTTTTGCTTGAGCAGTTCTGCTGTAGTTTGAATCCACAGGTAAAAGTCTTGCTCATACAAATCTGAACCAGATGTCATTGTAGATTGGGGTAGTTGAGCAGTCATAAGCATCTATAATTAGCACCAACTACACCTGATGTTAGCCCATTTGCAATCATTTTTATCATTTGTGATTGGGAGTGCTGAGTTAGGAGTTGCATCCCTGTCCTCCCCATCTCCTCATCTCCCTTACCCCCAATCTCTATTTGGTCATTGATAGGGTATTGCGTTAGAATAAGCGATCGCTGTCCTAGTTAAGTAATGCCCGGAGATTCCCGGAGGTGTGATTGACCAAGTTTATTTTGAAAATTCTGTGGTTAGACGAAAACGTCGCTCTAGCAGTCGATCAAGTTGTCGGCAAAGGCACAAGTCCTTTGACCAAGTACTTTTTCTGGCCGAGAAATGATGCCTGGGAAGAGTTAAAGAAGGAACTCGAATCCAAACACTGGATTACTGATTTGGATCGCGTCGAGTTGCTTAACAAAGCAACCGAAGTGATTAATTACTGGCAAGAAGAAGGCAGAAACCGCCCAATGGCTGAAGCTCAGTTGAAATTCCCGGAAGTTGCCTTCACAGGTAGCGCTTGATATTCCAAATTAACTCTGATGCTATTCTACAAGCTGCCAGAGTTTGATAGTCTTGTCTTTGCTTCCAGTTGCAATTAGTTGTCCTTGGCTGACAGTAACGGCTGACACCGAGTCTGTATGACCAGCAAGAGTCACAATCTCTTCTCTTGTACTTACTCTCCAGAGTTTAACTGTCTTGTCCCAACTTGCACTAATCAGGGTTTCACCATCGGCAGTGAAAGCTACACTTACTACAGACCAGGAATGGCCAACAAGTGTGCCAATTAGCTGACCAGTGTTCACTTCCCACAATTTAATAGTATTATCATCGCTACCCGTCGCCAAAATTTTTCCATCGGGACTAAAAGCGACTGTCAAAACTGCCCATGCATGACCTGAAAGGATGCCTAATAAGGTATAACATGGGCAGTTTTTAAATTCTTGGTAACTTATCTGCCAGAGGCGAATTGTTCTATCATAACTAGCGCTAGCTACAATCTGCCCTTGAGGACTAAAGGCCACCGAATTTACCTGTAACTGGTGTCCAATTAAGGAGCAAATTTGGACGCCAGTATTTACGTTCCAGAGTTTGACTGTCTTATCTGAGCTACCACTAGCAAGAATCTCGCCATCAGGACTGAAAGCAACTGATTTCACAGCTTGGGAGTGTCCTAACAGGGTGCAAATTTCTGTTAAGGTCTCCATCTGCCACAATTTGATAGTTTTATCGTCGCTAGCACTTGCCAAAATTTTGCCATCAGGACTAAAAGCAACTGATTTTACAGCTTGGTAATGTCCCGATAAGCTAGCTAGGACTTTTTTACTATTTAAATCCCACAATTTGATGTTTTTCTCATCATTAGTACTGGCTAAAATGTTACCTTGATCGGAAAATGCAAGAGCATTTACACTGCTCAACATCACAGAATGTCCAGTTAGAGTATGCGAGCATTGCCAAGGAGAATTTTGACTTGCAATTTTTGACCCTTCGGCTTCGCTCAGGGTCAACTTTCGACTTTTGACTTTTATACCCATTGCTTCGATGACTTCATTCGCAGATTGAAAGCGCTGGCTAACAATATTTTGTAGTAACTGGTCAAGGATTTTTCCCAAACATAAATGCTTTGTGTCTTGTTGCTTATTACCTTTATTAGTTAGATAATCTCGCCAAACCCAGCAATTATTTGCAATATCAAATAAATCAAAAGGACAAATGTGGGTAAGTAGATAAATACAAGTGACACCGAGACTATAAAGGTCACTAGCAAAAACAGCTTTTCCTGTTGTTTGCTCTGGTGCAGCATATTCTGGACTACCGATACTGTTTTCATTTGTTAAGTAATCAATTTCTGTGATAATTTTTGCAGCACTAAAATCAACTATAACTAGATTTGCTTCACCTTCGGGGTTAGGGGAAATTCTACGGATAATGTTTTCGGGTTTAATATTGCGGTGGATGATGTGGCGATCGCTAATGAACTGCAAAACTGGTAATAAATCCGCTAAAATTTGCCAAACCTGAGTTTCATTAAAAACACCCTCCTCTTCAACCACCTGAGCTAAATTTGTACCTGCAATAAATTCCTGCACTAAATAAAAGTACTGTTCTTGCTGGAAATAACTCAATAAAGCCGGAATTTGGGGATGCTTTCCTAATTCTTGTCGCTGTTGCACCTTTTGCTCAAAACTTTTCGATGTTTCGCATAATAATTCTTGAACCACGCAAGGAATTGGTGGAAACTGACCTTCATCAACAGCCAGAAAGGTTTTGCCCAATCCCCCTTTACCAATTCGTTTAATTAAACGATAACGTCCTTGTAAAAGCAAAATTTTCCTGCTACTTACGGCGTGGGTAATCTTACAACTATTAGAATTGCACTTAATATAAGGAACTAATAACAAATAAATTATCCCAAATTATTTGTACATCAGTAGGGGTACAAACCCTTGCAACCTGATGATAGAATATTTTTTTAACTGCAAGTTCGTAAGTAAATTTAACTATATTATTTAATAATAAATATTATTAATACTACTTAGCGTATGATAATATATTACATTGATATTAGCTTAGATGCTTTATATCTGTAATATTGCTATTGTGGAGATTATCTACTCAATCTGACGTTCTCAAGTGTTGACAAATAATTTTTACAAGACTTAATATTTCGTAAGGATGTGTAATTTAGATTAACTATTGCACAGAAATTCTTTCGGAATGAGTAGAATGACAAATACAACAACGCAACTATTTTATGAATTAGTTACCCTAGAACTGTGACTTAATGTTTTCAGTCCTGACTTATTTCAGTATTTTGCCTCAGAGGCATACCAGTCAAAACCACACCAAATCCTTCATTAAGAGCTCCCACAAATCATAATGGCTGTGATTGAGAAAAAAAGAACTCGCGATCTGCCCCAAATTAACGAACGAATTCGCTTCCCGAAAATTCGGGTTATTGACACTGATGGTGGTCAATTAGGAATTATGGCACCTCAAGAAGCACTACAACTAGCAGAGGAAAAAGAACTAGATTTAGTGCTACTTAGTGACAAAGCTGACCCGCCAGTTTGTCGAATTATGGACTATGGGAAATACAAGTTTGAGCAGGAGAAAAAGGCGCGGGAAGCCCGTAAGAAACAGCACACGGCTGATGTTAAAGAAGTTAAGATGCGCTATAAAATAGAAGAACACGACTACAACGTGCGTGTCAAGCAAGCAGAGCGCTTTTTGAAAGATGGTGATAAAGTCAAAGCTACTGTGATGTTTCGGGGTCGAGAAATTCAACACAGCGACCTCGCGGAAGATTTGCTCAAACGCATGGCAACGGATTTAGAGCCGTTTGGTGAGGTTCAGCAAGCACCCAAAAAAGAAGGGCGAAATATGATGATGCTTCTCTCACCCAAAAAATAATTCTCTAACTTTTTAATAGACAAAAAAAGAAAATCCCTTGGTTTGAAGCTAGGGGATTTTTTCATTGTTCGTTTGCATGTACTCTTTACCTGTAGTCAAATTACATAGTTCATAAATATACATAAGTAGAGACGTATAGCTGTACGCTCCTACGGGCGATTCTAATATTGCAAATATTCTTATCAATAGTATTAGGTTGTATAAATTTATCTCAAATCGATAATCCTGAAGGCTGAGTGGGAAAGATAATACTCAGTTGCTCAGGCTTTTGTCTTAGGGGATGGGGGATGAACAGACATAAACAAGGGAAACGCTTTTAAAGAATTCTGCGTGTCTCCACCTCACCACGTCCCAGTGTCCTCTTTCTCATTTCGCGGTGATATTACCAGAAACTAAAACTGTATGGAACTGAAAAATCACTGGTTGGCTGCAAATAGAGTTGCTTTACCACGACTCCTACAGTGGGTGAATCTCCGACCAGAGGAGAGCGAACGAACTCAGATCATGTTTATATTTTATACTACTGTATCTGTAGGATTGCGGTGGGCAGAAGACAGTACAGTAGCACTGTTTTTGGGTGAATATGAGACAAATTTATTACCTTGGATGTATATTGCCAGTGCCGTAATTAGTACTGGACTGGTTTTTGTATATTCTTGGCTGCAAAAGATTTTTCCTTTACGCCAGGTGATTGTGGCGATCGCACCTTGTATGGTGGTGCCATTAGTTTTATTAGTTTTATTACGTTGGGGAATCAATGTTTCCTACCTCGCAGTGATTTTAATCTTTCTGCTGCGGTTGTGGGTAGATGCATTTTATGTACTTAATGACCTCAATACCTCTATTGTCGCTAATCAAATATTTAATATTCGGGAAATTAAGCGCACTTACCCACTGGTAAGTAGCGGTCTATTAGTAGCAGATGTTATCAGTGGTTTTAGTTTGCCTTGGTTGGTGCAGTACGCCAGACTGAATAAGGTGATTCTCATTGCCTGTGTGGTGATTTTATTGGGATCGGGGATTTTATTTTATTTAACTCATCAGTATCGGGCAGCTTTTCCTGAAACTCCACAAATTATAATTCCTCAAGAACAAGCTTCACGAGAGCGTTTCCTCATCAGTCCTTTGAAGCGCTATGTTTGGCAGTTATTCGCCTTTGTTGGTCTGTTACAAGTTATTGGGTTATTAGTAGATTTTCAATATCTGCGCGAACTCCAATCGAATTTGGATGACCGAGAACTTGCTAGTTTCTTGGGTCTATTTGGTGGCATGTTGGGATTGTGTGAGTTACTGATCCAGTGGTTTATTTCTAGCCGACTAATTGAACGGATGGGAGTATTTTTCACTGCTACACTTTTGCCAATCACTGTCGGCTTTTTACTACCAGGGGTGCTGGTATTTTTGTATTTAATTCCAGCCATCCAATCGCAAAGCTTTTTTTGGGGTCTAATAATTGTTAAATTCTGTGATGAACTTCTGCGCTACACCTTTGTGATTAGTAGCGGCCCTATCCTGTATCAACCGATTCCAGAGGGAATTCGCAGCCGAATGCAGACCTTATCTGGGGGAACTGCGGAAGCGATTGCCACAGGGTTGACAGGATTAGTAATTTTTGTCACTTTATTATTTTGTAAGCAATTTGTACCTGCACCACTACAAAAATGGGTGTTAGTAGCAGAAACAATGCTGATAGCTGGCACCTGTTTAAAAGTAGTTTGGGAATTGCGATCGCGTTATGTTGACTTGCTAGTTTTAAGTGTGGCACGAGGTCAATTAAGTGCAACGAATGTAGGCTTACGATTCTTCAAGCAGGGTGTAGTCAAAGCATTAGCTGAAAAAGGCAACGAAGCAGATAAACGCTCTTGCATTGAACTTTTAGCCCAAATTGATTCTCAAGGAGCTGCGGAGATTTTAGCGCCTTTATTAGTCAAGTTAACCCCAGATTTGCAGTGCCAAAGTTTGGAAGTAATGTTAATGGGAGGTGCAAATCCCGTTTATTTACCCGCCATTCGTCCTTTGTTAGAACAACCCCAAGAAACTAACCCCGAAGTTTTTGCTCTAGCGCTGCGCTACATTTGGCTAGCTGAACCGAATCCCAATTTAAGCCTGCTTGAAGAATACTTGCACTCCCGACATAACTCACTCATCCGTGCCACCGCCGCTGCTTTAGTCTTACGCCAAGGAACCCCCATGCAAAAGGTAGCGGCTACTAAAACTATGCGCCGGATGCTGACCCATAAACAAGAACGAGAACGGATAAATGGAGTCAAAGCGCTTAGAGAAGCAGTTTATTTGCAGGCGTTACGAATTCACATCCCAAATTTGTTACAAGATGAGTCGTTACGGGTGCGCTGTGCAGTACTGGAAATGATTGCAGCAACCCATTTAGAGGAGTACTATTCAGCGCTGATCGCTGCACTTTATTACAAGTCAACCCGCACAACAGCCATGTTAGCCTTAGTACGACTGGAAAACGAAGCCCTAGAGATGCTATTACGATTGGCTACCAATATTTACAAACCCGAGGTAGTACGAATGTATGCTTGGCGTACCATTGCCCAAATTGCTACCCAGCAAGCAATGGAGGCTTTATGGGAAAACTTGGAAATATCTTGGGGTACTACCAGGGATCATATTCTTCATAGCTTATTAAAAATACACAAACAACCAGGGATTAGAGGTTTAGGAGATCGGTTTTACGAAAGTCGAGTAGAGAATTTAATTCACCAAGAATTACATTTTTTAGGTGAAATTTATGCTGCTTATATAGACTTTCAAACTCTAGACAAACAAGAAAATTATCAATCGAGTGAGAGGATTTTGATTGTCTTAGAGTTACTGCAACGCTCGCTTCGAGAATTAGAATTGGATGTCAAAGAACGATTACTATTGCTATTGAGGCTGCTTTATTCGCCAGAAAAGATGCAAGCAGCAGCATTTAATTTGCGATCGCTCTCAGTGGTAAACTTAGCACGGGGGTTAGAAATCTTAGAACATACTGTAACTTTGTCTTCAAAGTCTTTATTACTGAATATTTTAGATAACCGACCAGAGCCAGAAAAATTGCAACATCTTATAGAAGCCAAGATTGTAGAATATGAAAATATGTTAGTTAGCGATCGCCTCCATAGATTACTGATGTTGGGTAATTTGCTTTCTGACTGGTGTCTAGCTTGCTGTTTTCATTTTGCTCAAGTTGCTCGTATCCGACTCACAAGTTCTGAGATTTTAGCCAGTTTACGCCATCCAACTGGCTTTGTTCGAGAAGCGGCGATCGCATACTTGCATCTGGTTTCACATCGCGTTCTCCAGCAAATTCTACCCCAACTTCAAAAAGATCCACATCCTTTAGTGGCTGCTCAAGTTAAAGAGTTACTAGAAAAATATCATAAAAATTACAATTAAAAAACTCCGTTGGAATTTGTCAGAAGTAATATCATGTCTGCTAAATGACTTGTGATATGTCTAAAGCGAATGTAATGTAGTAGAACAAAGCAATCATAAGATATTTGGAGACTGCTTCACTTCGTATTCTACTGGAAGGCTGCGCCAACGCAATTGACTTGTGTTCTAATCGGACATCATAATAAAAAGTAAATTTGACATTTTAAGCGCTTCTTAGAGCAACTATTGGGTCGAGTCGACCAGCTCTACGAGCGGGAACAACACCAAAAATTAGACCAATCCCACCAGAGACACCCACAGCTATAGCGATCGCTCCTACTGGCACGCTGGGTTTTAAAGGAGTAAAAAGTCCCACAATTGTAGTGCCACTGAGGCCTACACCAACGCCAATTAAACCGCCAGCTACCGACAGAATAATTGCCTCAATCAAGAACTGAGTTAGAATCGCTTCTTGAGTTGCCCCAAGTGCCTTACGTAAGCCAATTTCCTGGGTGCGCTCACTCACTGAGACTAGCATGATATTCATGATGCCAATACCACCTACTAACAGCGAAATACTAGCGATCGCTGCCAGTGTTAAGGACAGTACTTGAGTGAGTTGGTTAATCAGGTCGTTAAAAGATTTATCAGAGATGACACCGATATCTTGCTTACCTCGCAATTGGGTCAGAATATTAGTAATTTGAAACGCCGCAGCGCGGATACTTTGTTTATCTTTTGCAGATACCTGTATATTATCAACAGGAATACCGTGGGGCGATCGCCCTCCCGTCAATTGGTCAGCCATTGTGGTGATTGGTATATAGGCGATATCGTCTGGATTTTGTCCATTAAAGGAACCTTTAGCTTTCATCACTCCAATCACCACAAAGCTGAGATTGCCAATTTGCACCTCTTTGCCGAACGGGTCTTCACTACTAAATAGTTTCTTAGCTAGTTCCGATCCCAAAGTCACTACTTGCACATTCTGCTGCTGTTCGGATTGATTAAAAAACCGCCCTCTAGCAACAGTCATGTTATGAACGTACAGAAACCCTGGGGTTGTCCCTGTAATCCAACTCTTTGTATTCCGGGCCAGATAAGAAATTGATAGTTGGGAATTGATTTCAGGAGCTACCGCTTTGACAGCAGGTGCTTGAGTAGCGATCGCTTCGGCATCTGACAACACTAGTTGGAGTGTTTCACTCGTGGAGGCTTCGGCATCCTCGTTATTGAGGTAAACGAATAAACTATTTGCCCCATAGGACTCAAGCTTTTCAGAAGTATAATTTTGTGCGCCTTGTCCAATGCCAATTAGGGTAATCACAGCAGCATTGCCTATCGCGATTCCTAGCATCGTCAAACTGCTGCGAAGCTTATTAGCACTCAGAGTAGTAACTGCCATTTTGACACTTTCAAATATGTCCATGTTCAAATGATGAATTGTAAACGGCTATGGCATTGTGTCAACACCTGGGATAGCTTGACCTTCTGGCGGACTGAGCAAGATCCGTTCCCCTTTACTCACGCCTTTGAGAATCTGAATTTGATTGCCACTAATAGAGCCAGCAGTAACTGGTCTCAATTGAGCAATATTATTTTTATTTGGTATCCATACCCCAGTTTGACCATCTTTTTGGGTCACAATTGCTGCTAGAGGAATAACTAAGGCATTGCGAATCTTGTTACTGATAAAGTTCAATTTCACATTCATGCCCGCTTTGAGTAAGTCTTGACCCGTTTTGAGTACTACTTTGACTCGAAAGGAGGTAACACCCCCACTCGATTGGCTTCCCTGGCTAGAGGTGTCTTGTATAGCTGTGGGTGCCACGAGACGAACGCTTCCTTCAAAGGTTTTATTAGGATAGGCATCTGAGCGAATTTCTACCTGCTGCCCTATTTGAATACGGGCAATACTTGCTTCTGGAATTTTTGCTTCTACTTCCAAGCCGCTAGAAAGTTCAGCAATAGAAGCAGATGTCGCACCATCGCTAGAGGAGGCAGAAGTCGTCGGGGTGACGAAATCACCTTCTTGGGCAAATTTACGTGTAATCGTACCAGCAAAAGGAGCGCGGATTAAAGTATCTTCTAGCTGGGTTTGGTACGAACGCAACTGTGCTTCTGCTTGGGCTACGTCAGCTTGAGAAGCAAGGATTTGCTCTTTGCGCGTGCCATTACGAAGTTTTTCTAGAGTCTGTTTTTGTTCTTTTAGTGCAGCTAACTGTGCTTCCAAATCAGCCTTTGCCTGACGTTCTTTACTAGAAAAGTCCCCCAAACTATTTAGGGAGATAGCTCCCTGGTATGCTAACAATTGGTTACGATCGAGTTCTTCTGTAGCTCGATTCAATCTTGCCTGAGCCTGAGCTACGTTGGCTTGGGCTGTTGCAACTCTAGCTTTAGCCTCACCTATTTCCTCAGGGCGACTACCAGCACGTTTTTCAGCAAGATCGGCTTGAGCTTTAGCAAGTGATGCCTTGTATTGCTTTACCTGTTGTCGAATTCGCTCGCTGTCCATGCGGGCAATTAATTGCCCTTGCTTAACTTTGGCACCTTCGTCTACATACATTTGCTCAATTCGACTTTGCTCTTTGGGACCGAGATTGATCTTTTTTAACGACTGGACAGTAGCATTCGCTTTGATTTGAACTGTAATATCTTTCGATTCCACTACTACTGTTTGATTAGTCAGATCCGCTTTAAATGCCTTACTTTGCACTATTAGAAAAACAGCGATAGCAGTTCCTAACAATCCAACTGCTACTAGTCCCATTAACCATTGCTGTTGGCGCTTGGCTTTGCCAAAGCTCGGAAATTGCATTGGTTTGTCTGGTATTTCAGGATTACTCATGACACTTATGAGAGGTTATAAATTTATCTATTGAGCAGTGGAAGCAGTTTCTAAGAGAGCATCACAAATATGTAAAAACATAATTTATTAAAATAATTTCTGATAACAACAGATAAAATTAAGTCAATCTTTGGAATTACAAAATATTTTCGGTTTAACAATTATTTTGCTTAGTTAAGCATGTATAAGTAAGGGCGGCAGATGTAAGGTCAACCATAGCCTTTTCGCTCATACTGCCAGTATCTCACAACTATGCTCTTTAATTAAACATTTCTTTGTAAACCGTTCACTCTGTATTTGTTTCAGAGTAAATAATCTTTCTAAAGCTGGTGTGGGAAAAATAGATTCGCTTTGGGTTAATATTTGAGCTAAAGGTGGTAGTTCAGATTTCACATCTGCTAATTCCATCCGAGAAAACCTGAAGTTTATTTTTAGCAAGCTAATTTAAACTAAACTAATGTAATATTGAGGCATTAAAGATTTTCACTACTTGCTAGTAGAATAATATTTATACATCCAAGTTTATAAATTATCATATTAAAAATATAGATTAACAAAGTTTCATGTAGTATAAGAATCTTCAATTATTCGTCAGGAACAATTATCTTAGGTTTATAATAATTAATAGAGAAATTACAGATAAGCCTTCCTTAGATTATAAGTTTTGAGAGTGAGAATAATTAATATAGAACTCTTAGTTGATGATGTGAAAAAACTTGCCCTCAACTTGAAAAAGCTGATTGCCTATTGCTTGACAGTAGTAAATAAGTTCAAACATTAAAGTGGATTGTTATACCCTGATTCCTTGTTAGCTTAGAAAGTGAAGTAACAAGTTAAAGAGCATTAAAAACATTCATGTACGTATTAATTGGTGGAGCAGGCTTAGTTGGGCTAAGTCTAGCCCAGAAATTGATAGAACTGGGGCATACTGTTGCCGTTATTGATATCGATCCTACTGCTTGTCGCTATGCACGCGAACAAGTGGGAGCAATGGCTTTTGAAGGAAGTGCTGTGAGTACAGAAGTATTGTTAGAAGCTGGGATTCGCAAAGCCAGTTCATTGGCTGCTGTTCTCCGCAGTGATGCCTTAAACTTGGCAATGGTGACTCTTGCTAAACATTATGGTGTTCCTCATATCTTAAGTCGGATGCGCCACCCTGATTTTGGTGAACCGCTGCGTCTGGCCGGAGCCAACCATATCATCAGTACTGTTGAACTAGCGGTTTCAACAATGGTAAATGCTATTGAGTATCCACAAGTAGAATCAATGATGCATTTTGAGCAGGGACAGATAGAGGTGCTAAAACTCTCTATCCCAAACAATTGCTATGTTGTTGGTCGTAGCGTTGCCGAAATTGCTCAAGATTCTCGGTTTCCGACCGGCTCGCTAATTATTGGCTATCAACCTCATCCCCATGAAAATTTGATGATTCCTAATGGCAGTACAGTACTGGAACCTGATTCAACTGTCCTGATTGTGACTAAACCTGGATGTTTACATCAAGTCATTGATTTTATTGAAGGCTGTAATACTAATTTGTAACCCTATGTCCAGCCCTGCTTGTTTCAAGAAATTCTGCTCTTAAAAAAGCAGGGGGGATGCTTTCTTCAATGCTTAACAAGCGCCTGCTATGTCGTTTCAAGCTTGATACTATATACGATTTAGGGACTGATAAATAAAAAATATCCCACTGCTCACAGTCAACAGTCATCAGTTATCACAGGGCAAACGGAATAATTTATTTATTGGAGTTCCCTTAGCCAAGCCTTCAGTTTTTCAGTCTGCTGGGGGTGTGTGAACCCTAAGTGAAAATTTTTTCTCAAATAACTTTACAAAACGCAATATCCATTTTAAGATATGTAACAAGGTAGTCAAACCTACCTAATTCATTCATAAACAAACAAGCGCACTTATAAAACAATGACAGCAACCATTCAACGCGCTCGTAGCGCCAACGTATGGGAGCGGTTCGCAAGCTGGATAAC
>JBALDB010000005.1:0-209072 GCA_036918135.1 Nostoc sp. | reverse complement strand
CAATGGTTTGACCGTCGGGGCTAAATGCCACGCTAAAAACCGAACTGTTATGACCTTGGAGAGTTTGTAACGGCTGCCCGTTACGATTCCACAGCATCACCGTGTTGTCTTCACTGGCAGAGGCAATGGTTTGACCGTCGGGGCTAAATGCCACGCTAGTAACCGAACCGCTATGACTTTGGAGAGTTTGTAATAGTTTACCGTTGTGATTCCACAGTTTCACCGTCTTGTCACCACTGGCAGAGGCAATGGTTTGACCGTCGGGGCTAAATGCCACGCTAAAAACCGAACTGTTATGACCTTGGAGAGTTTGTAACGGCTGCCCGTTACGATTCCACAGCTTCACCGTCTTGTCATAACTGGCAGAGGCAATGGTTTGACTGTCGGGGCTAAATGCCACGCTAGTAACCGAATTGCTATGACTTTGGAGAGTTTGTAACGCCTGCCCGTTGCGATTCCACAGCTTCACCGTGTTGTCTGCACTGGCAGAGGCAATGGTTTGACTGTCAGGGCTAAATGCCACACTAGTAACCGAATTGCTATGACCTAAGAGAATTCGTAACAGTTGCCCGTTGCGATTCCACAGCTTCACCGTGTTGTCTGCACTGGCAGAGGCAATGGTTTGACTGTCGGGGCTAAATGCGACGCTAGTAACCAAACTGCTATGACCTTGGAGAGTATGTAACAGTTTACCGTTGTGATTCCACAGCTTCACCGTCTTGTCACCACTGGCAGAGGCAATAGTTTGACCGTCAGGGCTAAATGCGACGCTAGTAACCAAACTGCTATGACCTTGGAGAGTTTGTAACAGTTTACCGTTGCGATTCCACAGCTTCACTGTCTTGTCAAAACTGGCAGAGGCAATGGTTTGACCGTCGGGGCTAAATGCCACACTAAAAACCGAATTGCTATGACCTTGAAGAGTTTGTAACAGTTTACCGTTGCGATTCCACAGCTTCACCGTCTTGTCATAACTAGCAGAGGCAATGGTTTGCCCATCGGGGCTAAATGCCACACTAGTAACTAAACCGCCATGACCTGGGAGAGTTTGTAATAGTTGCCCGTTGCGATTCCACAGCTTCACTGTCTTGTCATAACTGGCAGAGGCAATGGTTTGCCCATCGGGGCTAAATGCCACGCTAGTAACGAAACTGCTATGACCTTCTAGTCGGTTACGTTCCTTGACTCCATAAATTACCTGTTGAAGTGTGGCTACTGCCAAAACGCGGGTATCTGGTTCTACATTTTTATCCTGTTTTTTGAGTTGTTTTCCTAAGTTCAAGCCTGCTACTAAAGCGTCAAGCTCTAAATTTGATGCCAACAGGTTTTGTGATTTGAGACTTTGGATAAGGATTTTTGAATTTACTTGCTGTTTTTCTACCTCTTGAAGGGCATTTTGGGCAATCAGACGTTGCTGGTTAACATACACAGCGACACCTGTCATCAAACCCGAAAATAATACTAGTGCCGCCACATAAGGAAGTGCAGGTTTTAGACGCTCCCACCTATCCCGTAAGTTAAACGGCAAATGTTTATTAATCCATTTATAATCGAATACCTGCCGATAGATTTGATTTCGCACCCGCAAAACATTATTCTCTCGCCGCACCACCCCCGACAGTTTCAAGTGAGATTTAGCTAAGGACTGCTCCTCATCGACAACCGCCCGCTTACCCAAACGAATCTGGCGGTAAATAGTCAAAATCTCTGGGTCTGGTGAGCGTTTAGTCAGCATATCGCGGACAAACTGCAAGTTATTATCTTGCTCGCTCATCGCGCCAAAAAATGTACTGTTAACTATTCTGTCTACATCGATGCTTTGAGGAGACGCGATGAATCGCGTCTCTACAGATTCGTTACTGTTTGCTATCAAGGCACCACAGAGACGCTGGGTTAAATAAGGGTGTCCCCCTGTCCACTTTAATACTTGGCGTAATATCTGCTGGGCGTCATCGTCAGGTAATTGCAATCCCTCAGCTAAGGGTAAAGCTTCGTCAAAGGTAAAATCAGTTAAATCTACGCGCTGTCCAATATTAAACGGCGTGCGCTTGGCATCGCTGATTAAATCGCCGGGAGTCGTTACCCCCATCAAGACAAAAGAAAGCCGCCCAAATTCCGGATTAGTAGCACGGGCAACATAGAGATAACGAATGGCGATAAAAAAATCATCGGTAAAATCGAGACTGAGGGTAGAGTCAATTTCATCGACAAAAATCACCACTTGCCCTGCAACTTCAGCCAGCAAAACCTTCTCAAAAAATTGTGTCAGCCGTTGCGATATTCCCAGATGCTCGTGTTCTCGCCACCAACTCACCACATCTGTATCAAACATCAGTTGGTCATCTAGCTTCACCAAAAAGCCAAAATACCACTGTTCGGCTGTGAGATTTGCTCCCAATTCCTGGAGGTCAACAATTACCGAGCTAATTCCCTCATCCATTAGCGTTTGCGCCGTGCGTACCATCAGGCTAGACTTACCCATTTGACGCGGTGTCAGCACATAAGCGAAAGTTGCCAAGCGACATAAACCGAGCAATTCTTCATCAGCTTGACGGGGAATATAAATCCCACCGCCAGCCTGCACAGTCCCGCCCACAGTGTAAATGGTTGGATTAGCCATGTAACAGACTCCACAAGCAAGGGGAACGCAAAAGGCACTGACTCCATTTACAATGACATTGTGTAATACATTTTGTCTATTTACCTAAAAATTGCTGTCAAAAGAATTCTATTTTGGGTTTAGCTCTGTTAAACCGAACATTAAGCGTTAATTGTTGGGTTTTGTTCCTCAACCCAACCTACAATCTGTAGCTAAGAGGTTGTTTGAAAAGTGGTTAGCTGTGATTAAAATCACCCCCCTTAGAAAGGCTACGGTGTACACACAAGTCCAATTACCCCCCTTAGTCCCCCCTTGTAAAGGGGGGAAACCGGAAAATCTTGTTCCCTCCCCTTTCCAAGGGGAGGGTTAGGGTGGGGTAAAAAATATTTAATACATCAATCATGACTTTTCAAACATCCTCTAAGAATGAGGCTTTGAACTCCATTAATGAGGCTTTGAACTCCATTAACGAGTATTTGAGCTTCATTAACGAGGCTTTGAACTCCATTAACGAGGCTTTGAACTCCATTAATGAGTATTTGAACTCCATTAACGAGTATTTGAACTCCATTAATGAGCCTTTGAACTCCATTAACGAGTATTTGAACTCCATTAACGAGTATTTGAGCTTCATTAATGAGTATTTGAACTCCATTAATAAAGCTTTGATACTCGTGAGCAATTTTTTTGTGCCGTCGGTAATTGCCTGCAACTACGCTGTAGTAGAGTGTATTTAATTGACCAATGACAAATGACAAATGCTTCGGCTTCGCTCAGCAAAAGTGACCAATGACAAATGACTAATGACAAAACGCATCTTCATCAGCTATAAGCGTAATGTTCGCCCAGACGAGCAAGTTGCATCGCAAGTTTTCCAGGCGCTATCGCAGCAACACAAAGTCTTTATCGACCAAACCATGTCCATTGGCACGCGCTGGGCTGAACGTATTGAAGCAGAAATTCACCAAGCTGATTTTGTCATTACTTTTCTTTCAGCCTCGTCAACCCAAAGCGAGATGGTAGTAGCAGAAATCGAGACAGCACACCACTTGGCAAAATCACAACAAGGACGCCCAGTAATTCTCCCAGTGCGTCTGGCATATCAAGAACCGTTGTTATATCCTTTAAGTGCCTATCTCAATGGAATTAACTGGGCATTCTGGAAAGATGCAGAAGATACGCCCCGCCTAATAGATGAATTGTTACAAGCTGTCTCCAGCAGTGGATTAACTACCAGTACCGAAAAATCCCCCTCATCCCCAGTTGGTGAGTTTCGACTACCTTCAACTACCGTAAGTCAAACTACATCCCTACCCCATCCCTTTCCTTCAGCACAGCCCGTTTCCCTGGAAATGCCTGAAGGAACAATGGAATCACAATCTGCTTTTTACGTGGAACGCTCATCTGATGCACTGGCTTTGCAGACGATTGAGCGGCAGGGTGTGACAATTACGATTAAAGGCCCCCGGCAAATGGGCAAAAGTTCGCTGTTAATTCGCACAATTAAGACTGCTGTGAATGCAGGTAAGCAAGTTGCTTTGCTAGATTTCCAATTATTTGATAAAGCCGCCTTAACGAATGCTGACCTCTTTTTTCGCCAGTTCTGTACTTGGTTAACTGATGAACTGGAAATGACCGACAAAGTAGCTGAATATTGGAATATGCCTTTGGGCAATAGTCAGCGCTGCACTCGTTATGTCGGTCGCTACTTATTAAAAGAGTTTGGCAACCCCGTTGTTTTAGCAATGGATGAAGTGGAAAGGGTTTTTGATACTGATTTTCGCTCTGATTTTTTCGGAATGCTGCGAAGCTGGCACAACAGCCGCGCCACTACTCCCATCTGGAAGCAACTCGATTTAGCACTGGTTACTTCCACCGAACCCTACCAGCTAATTGATAATCTCAACCAATCTCCCTTTAATGTCGGGCAGGTGATTGATTTAGAGGACTTCACAGCAGTACAAGTGGCTGACCTCAACCGCCGTCACGGTTCCCCCCTCAACCCCAACCAAGAACAGCAATTAATCGCCTTGCTAGGCGGACATCCTTATTTAATCCGCCTTGGACTTTACTCGGTTGCTAGCGCGCGCCTCTCTGCTAGCGAACTATTTGCCAACGCCACTACTGATAATGGTCTGTTTGGCAATCATCTGCGTAACCATCTCTTCCGCTTGCATAACAAACAGGAGTTGGTTCAAGCAATGTTCCAAATCATTCGCCAGAATATCTGCGAAGATGAGCGAATTTTTTTCCGCTTGCGGGGTGCAGGTTTGGTGCGCCGCGAAGGGCGTGTAGTCTTACCTCGTTGTCAACTTTACGCCGAGTATTTTCGGGAGCATTTGTGTGGATAGTTAATTATTGGGAGTGATGACTGTTATAGCAGGAGGCAGGGAGCAGGGGAAAGAGGTTTTCCTGATTTTTGCACAGATGCGAGAATTAAAACTAATTAGGCGGATATGATATGACTGTTGACTAATGACTGTTGAGCCTCGCTGGAGACTCCGAAAGCTCCGGTTAGGAATTATTTTCTTCCTCATCTCCCTCATCCCCCTGCCCCTCTCCCCCGATTTAGGCAACTTGAAAATTAAAGCTAAAACTTGCCCAATTATTCACATCCAAAATATATGAATCAGCTGTTGTAGTGTTGCTCTCGGTTTTGATGGCGCTAGCGTTATGCAAGTCTAGTAGTAAGGCTTGGACTACATATAAGGAATTCGATAATGGGGCAACTGATTGCTGTTCGAGTGTGGGATACTTGGCGGTGTTTAAGACGGCGAGAGTTGCACTGAAGGGAACAGTACTAAAAATTAGTTGTTGTTCGGAAAAGAAGGTTGTGCCTGGTATCACCCATTCAGAATCGTCATTAGTTTGGGGTAAGGTGAGGGTTTGGCCTGGGGTGATGACAACTTCTTTGAACAGAGGCTTGGCGTCGGTAGCGTTTGCTTCTGAAGAGGTGTCCCAAGAGTAGAAGCCAAATGCTGTCTGATTATTTTTTAATCCTAGCAAGATTAAATATACTGGGCGATCGCTTTGATTTTGCAGCCGATATTGCATCTGACTACCAATAGGAACAGTGGGAGTGGAAACTGGAGATTGGGTAGAGACGCGATTAATCGCGTCTGTGCGAAGTGATTCTGAAGTCATTCGCTGTGTTTGGCGTTGCATCAACACCTGAGATGAGGTATCGCTAATCATCTCTAGGGTTGCTTTGATTGCTAGGCGGGAAGAACCTTCGTTTTCTGTGAGTCGCCATAATTTGGCTGCTAGCAAGGTGGCTAATTTCGGTGCTAACCGCAGTACTGCCACTTTTACTGCTTCGCCAACTTCGCCGCCAGTGTTAGGAATTAATTCGCCATCGAGAGTAAATAATCCGTAGCGACTAGGTGTCTGCTGGAGCTTACCAAATATATAATCAGCTGGTTGTTCACCTGCGGCGATGGATATATGAGCAATAGCGGCAAAGCCACTTGTGGCATCTACGCGTTCGATTCTTTCGAGTCGAGTATCCAGAGCAATGATTAAATTAATATTTTTTGGTAAAACCCGGACTGCTTCTTGCACAAGTTGTCCGACTTGCACGGGAGTTGCACCTTCTATTTTGGCAATTTGGGCTTTTGCTGTTAATCCAGTGCGCGATCGCAATATCAATTGCTCTGTTGTTGGTAGAGTCAATCGAGAATTAACTCCGTAGTATAGCAGCACTTGCGGAGGTAATCCTCCTAACCACAATTGCACTGTTTTGCCGTCTTCTTCAATCTCTGTGACTGCGCCCTCTCCCCCACTACTGCTGTCTGGGAGCAAATTATCAAGTAGTAATGCTTGCAGTTGATTTTTCTGTGTACTTAATAACTTTGGTTGCTGTTTACTACCCAATTTATACAGAGAATTTTCCACACTAGAAAGAGCAACTTGAATTTTTGTGCTTGCGGTAGCTTCCCATAAATACTGGGTCAAGGCGTAGGTAAATAACCCTGCACTAAAACCAGAAAAAAATCCTTCCCTTGCTGACTGTTTGGAGTTGGAAGTAGCTGTTAAGACAACAGGAGTGCTGAGGTTTTTTTGAGTTTTCAGTTGTTTGAGAAAATCCAGTTCCTCTGTTACCAGCCTCGCTTCTGGTGACTCCTGGAGGGCGCGAATTTTTAATCCGATCGCTGAACTCGGAACATAATAACTAGTATCTAATACTGCTGTGACTTGCTTGCTGGGGAGCGATCGTAATAATAATAGTAAAGTTTCTTCTAATAAATAATTGACTATTTTTTCAGTTTGTGCATTTTGGCTATTATTCGCTGCCACCAGAGCATTCTGCATTGCATCTGCCGACGTTTCCAAATTGACACGACTGCCATAGCCGCTAAAATGGAATACGACTAAATCGCCAGCTTGAGCTTGCTTGCCCAAGTGGTCTGAAAAAGCCGCCTCAATGAATTTCCTGCTAGCTTGTTCCTCAGTTAAGGTTAAGATATCTGACCTTTGGAAACCAAAGCGATACATCAAAAGTTCCCTTTGAAGTTCCACATCAGTGAGACAACCACTGAGGGCCGAAAGTTGTGGGTAATGATTAATACCAATTAATAATGCCAACTTACGCCGACTAGGTTGTGCCAAAGCAGAGTAATAGCGATTTCCCAAGGTCAACCACTCAGCTTCAGTTAATCCCAATACCGCAAGTATTGAGCCAATTCTATTAAAAAACGTGCGCCGTTTCATAATTAGCTCCCAGTTCTCAGCCTACCAGCTAGCAGCTTAAAGGTTTGAGGTCTGTGGTGTAAAGGGGGAGATGGGGGAGTGTGGGGGATGGGGGAGTGTGGGGAGTGTGGGGAGATGGGGGGGCAAGATTTCTTCTCCATCCTCCTTTTCCTCCCACACCTCCCACACCTCCTTTTCCTCCCACACTTCCTACACTCCCCACACCTCCCACACTCCCCATACCCCACGCTTGCCCCATCCCCTAAACTGCCACTTGTATTTGCATTGCCCGCGCCAATTCTGCGGCGACTTCTGGACGAGAAAATTCTGGTGGTGGTAACTCACCGCGTCGCAGCATTTCTCTGACTTTGGTTCCCGATAGGTGAATGCGTTCTTCTGGCTTGCTGGGACTGGTTTTAGTCGTCGCCATCTGTTTGGTACGCAGACAGTAGAAGGCGTGTTCAAATTTCATCGGCACAATGCCTAATTCACTTGGCTCAAATTCATCAAAGATGTATTGAGCATCATAAGTGCCATAATAATCACCAACGCCAGCATGATCCCGACCGACGATAAAGTGAGTACAGCCGTAGTTTTTACGGACTAAAGCATGGAATATTGCTTCACGAGGCCCAGCGTAACGCATGGCGGCGGGATTAATTGCCAAAATTACCCGGTCGTGGGGGTAGTAGTGTTCTAGTAAAATTTCATAACAGCGCATCCGCACATCGGCGGCAATATCATCATCTTTCGTTGCCCCGACCAATGGATGCAAAAATAGAGCATCTACTGTTTCTAAGGCGCACTTTTGGATGTATTCGTGGGCGCGGTGAATGGGGTTGCGAGTTTGGAAACCGACAATGGTTTTCCAGCCATTTTCACGAAATATCTGCCGTGAGACTGCGGGGTCGATTTGGTAAGCAGGAAATTGGGGATGGGCTTCGCGTTGCAGTAGCCAGATATCGCCAGCCAGATGTACTGCACCTTGGTTATAAAGTACCTGCACGCCAGGATGATTGGCATCCTCAGTGCGGTAAACATTAATTGCCTCGCGGCATTTGTCGTAGTGATATTTTTGCGTGAGTTGCAAAACTCCGATAAACCGACCTGCGGGGTTATCTAAGCGAATCAAGCTATCTTCTTTCAGAGGAGAAGCTATTTCTTCGGCTACCGATAGTGTAATTGGGATTGACCACACAACACCGTTAGCTAATCGCATTTCTGTTACAGTGCGATCGTAGTCTTCCTGGTTCATAAAACCCGTTAGTGGACTAAAACCACCGATCGCTATCATTTCTAGATCGGAAACGGCGCGATCGTCAAGTTGCACTCGCGGTAAAAACTCAGCTTTTGAAAGAAATTCCTCTCTTTGTTCTGGCGTGGCGATACGGTTAACCAACTGTCCACCGTGCGGGGCAATGGCATCTGGATGGTGACTCAACGTAATCCCCTCTTGCAATAATTGCTATTGTTTCAGACTATGTATTAACTTACCAAATGGGGGGACAAAACTGAGTGATGACTGTTGAGTGATGAGTAATGACTGTTTGGTAAAGAAGTTAAGAGTTATTCTCACCCTGCCCTCTGCCCCTCATCCCCCCTCTCCCTTCAACTTAATGAAGGGAGTCTAGAGGATTGATGAAAAGTTATTGCATTTCTAACAGTCCTATCGCTTGCTCAAGTTTCATTTTCGCCAGATGCCAAGCTAAGAGCTTTTCTTGCTCGTATCTGTCTGGATAGTTCATTTTTCTACCTTCAAGGGTAATTTTTATCAGTGCTGACTGTTCGTCGGTGGGCGAACCCATTTCATCAATTGCTGTACTAATTATCTGCATGGTATTGAAGTCAAGAGTCTTCAATCCCTTTACTTGTCTCATTTGCTGTAAGGCTAGTTGGGGAAATGCCATCAAAGAAACAATGAAACTCGTTTTGTAACCAGCGTTTCCTGTAGGTTTGATCCCATATCTACGACATAAATCGCGTAATTCAGAGATGGTTTTGATTTCGAGTTCTGACCTTGTGAACATAGAATAGAATTGTCTATTTGCTAAGAGTAGATATTGGCGAGTATCGACTTGTCTAGGGGAAATACTCGCCAATTTAAATATACAATGAGTCTTCTAATTGTTCAAGCATTTTTAAAGAGAATTTTGCAATGCCTAATCCTGAAGGGAATCCAGATATTAAAAAATATGGATTTAAAACTGATAGAGATGAACCTTTAACAGAACGGATTTCTCTTCGAGTTACTAAGTCAATGGCACAAAGAATGAAGGCTATTGACAATTATCCAGAGTTCTGCCGTCAAGTGCTTCAAGAAGCTTTAGATAAGTTTGAGCAATCAGGTAGTGAATCTGGCGAGTAGAATTCGCACGTCAGTTATCACCCTACAGGTTCTCTAAAAGGAATCATAGCAATATGGATGAATGTCTCTGAGGTTTCAGGAAGACGTTCATAATCTTTACTCAAACGCCGACACCCTTCGGGTTCGCTAGTCGCTACAACAGGGGGAACTCCTGCAACGCGCTGGCAGCTTACCAATTGAGCCAGCCAAAAGTACGTTCCACAACCCAGCGGTTGGATAATATGGTAAAACCCTTCTTTTCTAGGCGTCGGAGTACGATTTCAACAATCCAGCGAAACATATCCATCACCCACTGCATAAATTCTTCGCCTTAGTATCCGCTATTTATCCAAATGGGATTCAAGCGTTTGACATGATTGCTTGTGTTATGTACTCGTTTGAGACAATCTGCATAATATTTATTTGCTCGCCTGTATAAATATATAGAGTGTCTTTTGATGATTCTCAAATTTGCTGCGAAAACTAAGAGCTCAATATAGCAAAAACAACAATTAGGAGTGATGAAATGAAATCTATAACTCAGGCATCTGCACTCAAAGAATATTACTCTGAGAATGGTTGGCGTACTCAACCTTACACAATCACTTATATTGAAGATGCAGACCCAGATACTTGGCAAGCTAAAACTGATAAACCTGATGCTTGGAATGATGTAAGAATCCTCTGGGTTCCAGCAGAAGATAAAGTAGTTATGAGTGCTACTGCTACTACTGAACCAGGTGTAAGAATGGTAGAAAAACCAGTTGTTCCTACTGGTGCTTTTCGGATTCAACTAGATACACTATTTAAAGAATGCTGGGAAATAGGGCGGCATACCACAGAACACTCTAATCAAGAGGCTTTAGTTCAGTGTGATGATATATCTGGCTTTAGAGATTTTAATAAAGACTTCAAGAGAACAGGAGATAAATTATATACTGGTCTATTTTACGTTAATCAACACACAACAGCTAACAATGCAGAAGGAGATGCCCCCATTACTGTAGGTGGATGGTCTGCTGGATGTTTGGTTGGACGTTATCCTAGCACTCATTACAATACTTTTATGCCTCACTGTAAAGGTTCAGGACAGAAGAAATTTGATACCGTAGTTTTAGATGGTACTAAGTTTTGGAATTGGCTAAAAGTGAAAGGCTACTCTTTAGTTTGATTTCCTAATAATCTAGTTAGGTAATCATTACAAGATTAAGAGGCTGTTTTAAAAGTAGTTGGCTACAATTGAGTATGTTTGTTGACTAAGCTTTGATAACTTTAAAAAGAAGAATTTAATTACAATTCCTGCTTTTTATATAGAATTTAGTCAACATAATATTATTTAATACAGTACTTATAACTTTTAAAACATCCTCTAAAAGCCATTGGCAATGTTTTGCAGTTTCTACAAGGTGGACACAATTATTTAGAAGACGCATTTCGACTACTTCGACTACGCTACCTCGGCTTTGCTCGGCACAAGTCAGTACAAGTTCGCTCAATGCTCAACAGCCTGACTAGAAGGGGGTTGAGCGCAGTGGAAACTGAGCGAAGTCGAAGTGTCGAAACCCGATAATCTCAAGTTAGGTTTAATTTAGTCCTTCTATTTAATATTAATTTTTCCAAGCCGATGCATTAACATTGCAGGTCGATGCATTAGCATTGCAGGTCGATGCATTAACATTGCAGGTCGATGCATTAACATTGCAGGTCGATGCATTAACAATGCAGGTCGAGAGACTTATACGTACACAGTAGCTTTTTAAGAACTTTCAAATAAATAGGACTTACGCAACGCCAATATTGTCATTGCGACTGGAACGGAGTGTAGGGAAGCAATCCCAGGGTCAGGGGGGATTACTTCGCTATCGCTCGTAATGACGGAGTTGCGTTATTTTTGCGTAAGTCCTGATAAAAAAACATCTAATTTTCTTGTGGGGCTGTATTACAAAATATACTTTTAGCAGTCACACATGTATTTTTATCTGAAAGCATCCCAATTTTACAAATTTACCAAGTTAGCAGGTAGTCATTGCGAATAAAGCGAAGCGGAATGTAGGCGTTCGTGCAGCGTGTCGCAGACAAGCCTTCCCATTCATGCAGCGTCTCTACGAGACGCTCCGCGTAGCTTGCTTCCACGAAGTGGTACGCTTCATTTCATTACGCTCGCAATGACAAAATATGTTTTTACACATTTGGGATGCTCCTAAAACTCAACGTCAAAAACACCCGTTTTCAGTAATGATTGGGTACAAACTCCAACAAAAAGCCTGAGTTCCTTACTAAGGTTAAGGATTACAAGACTTCGCTATAGTTAACGGTTAACTAGGCAACGGCTTTAAAAGGAGTTAAAGAGATGGAAACTAAGCCAACTGACCCATCACTAGCACTCACAGAAATTCCCTCTGGCTATCTCAATATTATGGGTTACGTTGATGAGTCAGAAGTCAACGGCCCTGGTTGTCGTGCAGTCATCTGGGTGCAAGGTTGTCCGCGTGAGTGTCCTGGCTGCTTTAATCCTGACTCCTGGTCATTTGAAGCTAACCAACTAATTGCTATTGATACTCTTGCCGAGAACATTCTTAGTAACCCCCGCAACATGGGTGTAACCTTCTCTGGTGGAGAACCGTTTTGGCAAGCACCTGCACTAACATCTTTAGCTCGTAAGCTAAAAGCTGCTGGATTAAATGTCATGTCTTTTACTGGCTTCACCCTCAAGCAGCTACAGTCTGAGTCTGCGCCGCCAGGTTCTCAAGAATTGTTAGAACAACTCGACATCTTAATTGACGGGCCTTTTGTACAATCTCTAGCAATTAATTCTCCCAATTCTCCAGTTTCTTCGAGCAATCAACGGATTCATCTCCTTAACCCTGCTTTCGCTGACCAGATTACCTGGGCTAGCGACCAGATAGAAGTCCACATCCTCAAAGATGGTAGCCGTATTGTCACTGGCTATCGAGGTGGGCTGGAATTAACTTAGCAGTAATTTTTGAGTAGGAAATGAGTAGGAAAAATCTAAAAATGAGGGCATTCAGCGTTGACTACTTCCGAGAGGCAGTGGTGTTGCAAGACAGTCTAGACGGTATTCCCAAGCCAGAGAGCAAGTTTATCAGGACTAATACCATTTCACTTTAAAATTAATACATCTAGGTAGTAGAGGAGTTTTTGAGCAGAGGGGCAAGAGGGGAAATTATTTGTATCTCTCATTTGGTGAAATGGTATAACCCCTCTTTTGTCACTCTGGGGAGAGAAAAATATTACCTGATCTTGAGACTCAGACTTAATCAAGAATTGAGCGATCGCATCCCCATTTTTTCATTGAAATTACCTTGTTGCAAAAAAAACGTAAAAACAAGGGTTTGAGATTATTCTCTGCCGAAAGTGACAAAAGAGGGATAACCCTACTGCTAGCGCAAGTAGCGAAGGTGTATCTACATCTATAAGCAGGCAGATAAGGTACTAATCCCTGGGTTGACAGTTCCTTTACCAGTCCAAGGTAGTTATGAATTTTTCCCTCGCTGCATCCTTGTGATTTTCTCTAAAACTCTAACATAATATCAGAATTCATTCTTCTCCCAGTTTTTGAGAGAATACTAAATCATTAAGACTAAAACTTTCTGGTTTTATAGATAAAAGCAAAGGAAACGATGGAACATAGAACCAATCGCCTTTATACTTCCATGAAAGATATCGAAAACTATTTATAAAAAACTGGAAGCTTTAAAATCCAGGAATTTCAAGATTTACGGAAGATAAAGCAGATAATCCTTTTACTCAGCTTTAGCAGCAGTAGCTTCAGTATCTACAACCTTATTCTTTGATGATGCTGCTACGTCCCATCTTTTCGCTACTCTCGAAACTAATTATAAACAGTTTTGAATTTAAGAAAGTCGGGAGTTGGTATTGGCTATAATATACTATATAGAGTAAAGTGAGAAGTTTATTAAACAAAAGCCTATTTTTGATGGTAAAAACGTACTATTTAGATATTTAAGTGCTGCAAATTATACTACCATTGCTGCATATTATTTGTGGCTTCAAATATTTTTAGTAAAAGTAGGATAATTTATGGATTTTAAAATCCCTGAGGAATATAAGTCGGGAATTGAATTTATTTTAAACACTGATGATGATGCTATTGATATAATTATATCAGCTTTACGTGATTTTCCTCCGACTGTCGAAAATATTATCTATAAAATTTCTGAAAGAATAGTTAAAACAAAAAAAATTGATAGGCGTATTGCTCGAGATATTGTTGCAATTCTAGTATCTTTAAGGCAATTATACAAAGAAAACTTGTCTAATGAGGCTATTGTAGCTTTACTCAGTAAGTCTATAGAACAAGACGCTGAATTTATAGTCAATCCAGAACAAATAGAACGTTTTCAACAAAGGTTATCCACTCTACTCAAAGCTTTAGAGAATATTGCTTTCTCTTTAGATATTTCGGATAAAGCTTCTGATTTACTGATTGAACATGAGCGAATATTTTCAGACTCAAGGATTATTACTGACATCAGACCTATATTTGACTCAGAAACTGAGAGAAAAGTAGAAGCTGCTATTTTAATTCATACACTTAAAATTCAGTATAGAGATGCAGAGGGAACTAAAGAATTTTATCTAGGTCTTGACTCAGATGATTTAGATATTTTGTACCAACAAATAGGTATTGCAATAGACAATAGAGATGCTCTAGAATCTGTTTTAAAAAAAGCAGAAATAGAGTGTGTAAATCCTTTATTAGAAGTCGAAGCTTTAGAAAATATAGAAAATGACGGCGAATAAAGAGGTTGATTCAATAATATAAATATCGAAAATTAATAAAGAATAATTTAAGGTATAAATATGTTAATAGAAAAAATAAAAAATAAAACAAGCCATTGGATTCCAAAAATAAGAACTAAACAAGTAAATAAATATTCACATTCTCCTAAATTTCGCCTGCATCTTATCTCTCCTGTACTAATTCAAGAAAATGATAAGACTTTCAATTTTCTTAAAAAGAATAACTGCGAGATTGATTTAGGTAATCGAACTAAAATTGAAACAAGCAAAGCATCGTTATTGAAAACACAAAACTGGAAGCAGGTGGTTTATACTCAGAGAAAAGAAAATGTGTTCTCTGATTTTTCTGAACAATCCTTACTGCAAAGAAGTAATTATCGGAAAGCAAAGCCAACAACAAACCGCCCGTCAACTTATCTATTAAAGCAAGCAGAACTAAAAGACACTTTCATCAAGCTTGCTAATCAATGGCGTAATGAAACCAAGCATATGTCATTAATAAGTGACATAATTTTACACTCTGCATATCAACAAATAATAGGTATGGGGACAGATGCTGTGCCTTTAATTCTCGAAGAACTAAGCAGAGAGCCGGAACACTGGTTTTGGGCTTTAAGATCCATCACTGGAGACAATCCTATCAAGCTAGAAGATAAAGGTAGGCTCAAAAAAATGGCAGAGGCTTGGTTGGATTGGGGTAGACAGCATGGATACAAATGCTGAACTTGAAGCTGAATGGCCTAACTTAGCCAAAACTACATACGAAATTACAAGCAAATACACAGCAGAATATAATTGCATTGCTTGGGCAATTGACAATGAAAATGACCGTTGGTGGTCTCCTGCTCTCGGAGAGGATTATTACTGGCCTGAGGATGCCCCTAGAGAGCAAACACTACAAGCATTTACTATTGCATTCCAAATTTGTGGTTACGAGATATGCACTAATGCGGAAATTGAAGTTGGATTTGAAAAGATTGCTATATATGTAAAAGAAGATGGTAAGCCACAGCACGTAGCTAAACAGTTAGGTGATGGCATGTGGACTAGTAAACTTGGACGTTATGAGGATATAAAGCATGAACTCGACGGATTAGTTGGTGAACTGTACGGAATTGTGCAACAGTTTATGAAACGTGCTTTATAAGATAATGACTTACTGAATTTTTTCTCTGGGTTGTAAACTACCTGAGTGCTTTAACTGCTCTAGGGTGGCATTGCCAGTACAAAATAATACTGTGGTGATTTCGGCGATTAATACTTCAGCTAGTTCGGCAACTGCTGTTTGTGATACTGCTGCGGCTTTCAGGAAGGGCATTGCGAAACCGGCGATGTCTGCTCCTAAAGCGATCGCCATTGCTGCATCTAATCCATGACGCAATCCTCCCGAAGCAATTAAGCGCACATCTGGAGCGATCGCTCGAATACTGGTAATGCACTCTGCTGTCGGTAAACCCCAATCGGCAAATGTCTTTCCTAAACGACGTTGCAAGGCATTTTCTGCCCGTTCGCTTTCTACCTTCGCCCATGAAGTACCACCTGCACCAGCTACATCAATGGCAGTGACTCCAGCATCTAAGAGTTTTTTGGCGATCGCTGCTGAAATCCCATTACCCACTTCTTTGGCAATTACTGGTACTGGGATTTTATGACATACTTTAGAAATATTGTCAAGCAAACCCTTAAAATTAGTATCACCTTTGGTCTGAATGCATTCTTGTAAAGGGTTAATGTGTAAAATCAAAGCATCAGCTTCTAGAATATCGACTACCCGCAAACATTCATCTAAGCCATATTTATAGTTAAGTTGCACAGCGCCCAAGTTGGCAAATAGCAAAACATCCGGCGCATACTTGCGGACGGCAAATGTATCGGCTACTTGGGGTTTTTCCACGGCTACTCGCTGGGAACCGACACCCATCGCAATTTTATAGTGTTGGGCGACTTCGGCTAAGCGTTGGTTAATGATTCCTGCTTGTTCGGTTCCTCCAGTCATGGAAGAAATTAACAAAGGTGCGCCAAGGTGTTTACCTAAAAAATTTGTACTGATTTTAATGTCGCTGTAGTCTAGTTCTGGTAAGCAACAATGGGTGAAGCGATAGCGTTCTAGTCCATTGGTGACTTCGTGAGACTGAACATCTTCTTCTAAGCAGATGCGAATGTGATCTGCTTTGCGATTTTGAGTTTGGGCGGAGACGTTGGTAGAGGCGTTCACTGGTAAGAATGATTTCAAGAGTTTATTAGCGATCGCTATTGTTACATTCTTACAGCCTCAAGTATCTGCTTTACCTACTTGCTGAAAAATTCTCTGGGCAAAAAGATTTATTAAAACTCCAGTTCAATTTAATTAAGGGACTTCCAAGGAATCAAATTACCAACTTCAATGATGATAATCATTCTAAGAGGGAAACGAGAAGCAGCAAAATTCTACATTTTGGATACAATTACCGATGATTTGGCTAACTTTAAAGATAAAAAATTATTTACCGTAAATAGAGAAATTCAAATTTCAATCTAGAAATAGTTTGTGAGTAAATATTTATGAAAGTTATAGTGACAGGTTCTTTAGGAAATATTAGTAAACCACTGACACAAGAGTTAGTGAAAAAAGGGCATCAGGTGACGGTTATCAGCAGCAAAGCCGAAAGGCAGAAAGATATTGAAGCTCTAGGCGCAAAAGCTGCCATTGGCACAATGGAAGACGCTGGCTTTCTATCAGCGACTTTTAAAGGCGCAGATGTCGTTTATGTGATGGAATCGCTTGCCCCCGATGCTTTCTTTGACCCGAATGTTGATGCGATCGCGGCTATCACCGAGATTGGTAAAAACTACAAACAAGCCATTGAACAATCGGGCGTCAAACGTGTCGTGCATCTGAGCAGCATCGGTGCTGACAAAGGAGTTGGCTTGCTCCGGTTTCATTACAATGTCGAAAATATTTTAACAGAGCTGCCCCAAGAGGTCTTTATTAAATTCGTGCGCCCAGTCGGTTTTTACACTTACATGTATACCTTTATCCAAACCATCAAATCACAAGGTGCGATCGTCGGCAACTATCGCGGCGATGAAAAAGAACCGTGGGTCTCCCCTTTAGATATTGCTGCCGTGATTGCCGAAGAAATTGAAAAACCTTTTAATGGTAAAGAAATTCGTTATATTGCAAGTGATGAAGTTTCGCCAAACGAAATCGCCGAAATTTTGGGCGAAGCCATCGGAAATTCCGATCTGAAATGGCTGGAAATTTCTGACGAACAATTTTTAAATGGTCTATTAGAATCAGGAATGAACCCGCAAACTGCACAGGGTTTTCTGGAAATGAATGCCGCTAGGCGTGGAGGCAGATTGTATGAAGACTATTTCCGCCATAGACCAATATTGGGTAAAGTAAAGCTGAAAGATTTTGCGAAAGATTTCGCGGTTGCTTACAACCAGCAATAATTACATTTCGATATGACAAACACACAACCGCGGAGATTTAAAACGATCGCCGAATATCATCGGATGCTGGAGCTTCCTAAACCTGAGCATCCTTTAATCAGCGTGATTAATTTAGAATCCATTAAATATGTGCCTCCCCAAGAATTAATAAATCTTGTCTTTGATTTCTACACAATCGCGCTCAAAAGAACACCGAACACTAAATATAAATACGGTCAGCAGGAGTATGATTTTGATGAAGGCGTAATGTTTTTTATGTCGCCCGGTCAGGTTTTCGGAGTGGAGATTGATAAAGATGCAGCATCAAAGCGTAGGGGATGGTCACTACTAATCCATCCCGACTTTTTATGGAATACATCGCTAGCCAAAACGATCGAGCGATACGAGTATTTCAACTATTCGGTCAATGAAGCTTTGCACCTCTCTCAAAAAGAAGAAGCAATCATAAACGATCTTATCGAAAATATGGAGCAGGAATATCGTTCCAATATTGATAACTTTAGTCAGGATGTGATTGTTTCACAACTTGAATTACTGCTTAATTATTCAAACAGATTTTATCATCGGCAATTTATCACCCGCAAAAAAGCGAGCAGTGATTTGCTGGTGAAACTGGAGGATTTATTAAACGAGTATTTTGACAGACAAAATGAATTACAATTGGGAATTCCAACCGTCAAATATATTGCCGATAAATTAAACGTATCGCCGAATTATTTAAGCGATATGTTAAGAACGCTGACGGGACAAAACGCCCAACAGCATATCCACAATAAATTAATTGAAAAAGCAAAAGAAGCGTTATCCACAACATCGCTTTCAGTCAGCGAAATCGCGTATCAGCTCGGTTTTGAACATCCGCAGTCGTTTAATAAATTATTTAAGAATAAGACAAGCGTCTCACCACTCAAATTTAGAAACTCGTTTAGTTAGACTGTCACAAATAAATCAAAACTCGCTTAGTATAGCTTGTATTAATTGCCTCATGAGGCTTAAGCGCGATCGCCCTCCCAGAGAGTGACAGAAGCTGTTTACGGACGCGCTCACTTCCGTTATGTATGGAAGAAACAAGTCAAATTCTTTTCCCTTCTGCCTTGTTTCTTTAGAGAGGGCTAACCACAAGTTAATCAAATCAGCCGTAAGATTTTTAACTATAAGTTCCTGCTCTCTCAGTTGTGACCTTTGCAGGCTCTAACTCAATACCCTCAATATCATGTATTTTTTTCAGCTCGCCAGCACGCCAACTATCTGCCGCATCCTTAATAAAACTGGCAACAGGAATTGCAATTAACAAACCTAGCACGCCTCCTAGTTTAGCTCCCAGTAGTAAAGAAATTACCACCCAGACTGGATTTAAGCCAGTCAAATTACCGAGAATCCGAGGAGCAATAAAATTAGAATTAACTTGGTCAATCGCTACAGCCACACCTAAAACTTCCACTCCCAACCAAAAATTTTGCAACGCCACCAACAGACTGACTATCGCAATACCTATTCCTGTACCAAAGGGAAACAAAGAAAATAACCCAATCGCCAGACCAAAAAGTAGCGCCAAGGGAACTCGCAAAATCCAAAATGCCAGTGTAACCGTCAATCCCAGCACAGCACCTAATGTAGCCTGACCGATAAAGTAATTGTGAAAATCCTCTCGGAGTAATTGCCGGACTTTTGAGCCGATATTGGGGGGAAACCATTGAAAAATTCCATCCCAAAGACGTTCGCCGTTCAATATTAGGTAAATAGTCAGCACCACCGCCAGCAGTACATTGAACACAGTACTAATCGTATCCACAGCAAAACTGAGAATTCTACCCGTGAAAGACTGGAGTTGATTAGATAATCTTTCTAAAATTTCGCTAACTAAAGCACTTAAATTAATCGGAAGTTGCTGTTGACTTAACGCCCAATCTTGAAAAGCTTCTAGCTGCTGAGTACCAGAATCAATCCAACTAGGCAAAATATTCGCTAGCTCGTTGAGCTGTTCTATAATCAGGGGAACCAAGGTGATGCCTAAACCCACTATAATCACCACAGTCAAAAGTAACACTCCCACGATCGCCAAATTACGTTTCACCCCTCGTTGCTGAAGAAACTGGATGGGATAGTCCAAGACAAAAGCCAGTAAGGTAGCGGCGGCAATAATACTCACTAAAGGTTGAAAATACTGCACAAGCTGGAGGAACAGCCAGCCGTTGAGAATAATAACGGGAAATGCCAATCCTATGCTTAACCATCGTGGGACTTTGTTTGCAGATTGCATTAGTGATAACTACTCCATAAGAGTTTTAACTTTATTTTGACTGCTAGACAGTGGGGAGTGTTGGCTGTTGACTGTTGACATCCTCTATCCAAAATCTCACTTTCTCATTTACAACTCCTATACCGAATTCTTCTCGATAAAATCCAACATAATTCGCTGATGCATTTCCCCTAATGGTCGCACTTCGCTAGCATTTTTTGAATAACAGTTACCTTGGCGAATATCTTCTGGCGTCAATAATCCCATATCCCAGCCTTCATTCAAAACCAATCGATCTAACTCCACCAAGAGTGGTGCATGAAAAACATGACGGACAACTCTTTCGTCGGGATAACAGCCAAATTCAACAAAGGGTGGTAAATCATAGCCGATTTCTTCTAAAATTTCTCGTTTGACTGCGATATTCGGCGTTTCACCAGGTTCGATATGACCGCCAAATAGCGCCCAGTAACCAGGATAAAGAATACTGGGGATGTTGTCCCGCAGTTGCATGAGAAATTTGTTTTTTTGGTAGAGAATAGCGATCGCTACATGTACTACTTGATTACTCATATATTGATTTTTAATTGCTAAATTATTCTTCTTCTAAATAAACTTCTCCCAGTTCTTTACCAGCTACAGGGATACTTCGGTAGCGAACTTTACCTCTAAACACCACTTGCGATCCCTCTCCCAAACTTTTTTGATTAGTGATAACCCAAATTTTGCCGGTTGTATCATCTACTTGATAAGCCCACTGTTTCATCAAAGGAGCTTGCTTTTCTACCTTTCCTTGGATGTAAACTGTAGCTTGATTCTTTTGTTCTGGTTTAATTTCTCGAATTGGGGTGACATTTGTGCCAAATTTTAAGCCAGTCCCACTCAAGCCAGAGGAGGATAAATTACTACAACTAGAAAGTCCTGCTACCAGAAAAAAAGCCAACCCTATACGGTAGAGAACAATTCTCTGCCCGTATAAAAAGCCAAGGGACAAATTTCTCGTTTGTTGCATGAAAGCCACCGATTGAGCAAATTTTTGCTTCACTGCTTATTTTGTCGCCACTTTCATCGACTCAGTTCCTATCTATGGTACTTTCTTGTGAATTAGGGATTAGAAGTGTTGACTGATAACTGTTGAGTGATGACTGTTGAGTGATGACTGTTGAATTAGGAATTATTTTCTTTGTCCCCCATCTCCCCATCTCCCTCAATCCTGGCTAGTTTTCTCTTTTATTCTTCAGATGACACGGTTGATTTGAGAAAATAAACATTATGAACTTACTGTCAGAGAAACGCTACGACATCAAACAGCAACACAATAATAGTTAAAAGTCAAGGGTGAAGAGTCTAAGCGCTGCGTGCGAGACTAGGGACTGGACAAAAAAGGCTTTAAAAATCAGAAGCTGGGTGTAGGAGGCAAAAAAAGTGGAGTTTTTATGCTTGTTCGCGAGTATCAAAGACTCATTCACAAGTATCAAAGACTCATTCACGAATCTTAATTGCTACGAAATTATAGTTATAAATTATTCTCCCCTGCTCTCTACTCAGCACTCATATCATGTCCGTTCAAACAACCCTCATTGCGACCGTTCGCGTAGCGTCTCGTAGGGAAGTGGTACGTTTCACTTCGTTCCACTCGCAATGACATATTAAGGGTGATTTGTCGGACATCATATCAGTACTCCCCTTGCAACAAAAGATAGAACATAGCTGGAAATTCTCATGAAAACACAAACTGCCAAACTCCTTGATGGTAAGGCTTTAGCTGCAAAAATTCAGCAAGAACTTTCTGCTGCCATTAGTGAATTACAGCCAAGAATTGGACGACCTCCTGGCTTAGCAGTGCTGATGGTTGGCGATAACCCAGCCTCAGCTGCTTATGTACGCAATAAAGAAAAAGCCTGCGCTAAAGTTGGTATAGCCTCTTTTGGCAAGCATTTTCCCGCCGAAACTACCCAGAGAGAATTAGAAGAGGTAATTACTGCACTCAATCATGATGAACGGGTAGATGGGATTCTCGTGCAGCTACCCTTACCTAAGCACTTGGATGCTGTTGGCTTATTACATCAAATCGATCCCGATAAAGATGCTGATGGACTGCACCCAGTGAACTTGGGGCGACTAGTACGGGGAGAAACAGGTTTACGTAGCTGCACTCCTGCTGGTGTAATGCGGCTTTTAGAAGAATATGAGATTCCCTTGCAGGGAAAACAGGCTCTAGTGGTGGGACGCAGTATTTTAGTAGGTAAGCCAATGGCGTTAATGCTACTAGAAGCTGATGCTACAGTCACCATTGCTCATTCGCGATCGCACGATCTCAAAACGATCGCCCAGAATGCTGATATTCTAATTGCAGCAGTAGGTCGTCCCGGACTGATCTCTGCTGACATGGTAAAACCGGGCGCTGTTGTGGTAGATGTGGGAATGAATCGCGTCACTGATGGCAGTGGCACCAGTCGGCTAGTTGGCGATGTCGATTTGGAATCAACTGCTGCCGTAGCAGGATTTATCACGCCAGTTCCTGGTGGTGTTGGCCCGATGACTGTCGCCCTATTGTTGCAAAATACATTTGCTAGCTATTCCAGGACGGTAAGCAGACACGGGGAGGTGGGGAGATAGGGAGATGGGGGAGTGTGGACAGAGAGGGGGATGGGGGAGTGTGGGAAGAGAGGGGGGAAGATTTCTTCCCACACCCCCCACACCTCCCACACCTCCCACCTCCCCGTGTCTTTCTTCCCAACTCCTCATTTTTTCAGTCCCACAGCACCTTAAAATTGTGACTTATAAGATAAAAATCTCAAAATGTCAGGAATTTAAGAATGGTAGCAACTGATAATGTTCAAAAGACACCACCAGAGGAAGCTCAGTTTAACCTAGCAGTCTATCTCAAAGAACGACAAAAGCTTTGCGATACTGCTTTGGATTTGGCTATTCCCGTTGTATATCCAGAAACAATTTATGAGTCGATGCGCTACTCCTTATTAGCTGGAGGTAAGCGTGTACGCCCCATTCTCTGCCTAGCTACTTGTGAAATGATGGGTGGCACCATCGAAATGGCTATGCCGACAGCTTGTGCAGTAGAGATGATTCATACAATGTCTTTGATTCATGATGACCTGCCATCAATGGATAATGACGATTATCGTCGCGGGAAGTTGACGAATCATAAAGTCTATGGCGAAGATGTGGCGATTTTAGCAGGAGATGGCTTGTTGGCTCTGGCTTTTGAACATGTAGCCATTCAAACTCCTCCTCATGTTCCCAGAGATCGAGTCTTGCAGGTAATTGCCCGTCTTGGTCGGGCTTTGGGGGCAGCTGGTTTAGTCGGCGGTCAAGTTGTGGATTTACAATGTGAAGGAAAATCAGATATTTCTCTAGAAACGCTCAATTTCATTCACGAACATAAAACAGCCGCCCTTTTGGAAGCTTGCGTAGTTTGTGGCGGGATCGTCAGTGGGGCATCATCTGAAGATGTGCAACGACTAACCCGTTATGCTGAAAATATCGGACTAGCATTTCAAATCGTAGATGATATTCTGGATATCACTGCTACCCAAGAGCAATTAGGCAAAACAGCTGGCAAAGACCAAAAAGCTAAGAAAGTAACGTATCCCAGTCTTTGGGGACTTGAGCAATCACGCTCAAAAGCCCAAGAGCTAATTATAGCAGCTTGTGCAGAATTAGAACCATTTGAGGAGAGAGCCAAGCCACTCCAAGCGATCGCTCATTTTATCATCAATCGCAATAACTAGTACTGCTTAACGTAATTCGTAATACTCGCCTTTGACGAGAAGCAAGCTACGTAATTACTATACCACAAGCGTTTCATTGATTTGGAATCGGTGATTGATTTACGCGCTCGCTGTACTAGTACAAAAAGGCAAAAGGCACTAAATGCTTACAGCATAAACTTTTTGTCTATTTTTAACGGTCGAGGTATTTTCGCCGCAATCTACTAGCTTAATTTGGGATTTTGGGTTGAATCTAAATGTTTCCTCAACCAACAACTGCTGCTCATATTACTAATCTAACCACAATACCATGCAGGACATAGGCAACATTTTAGACAACCGGGTGCTGCTGGTTGCTCTGACAGCTTGTTTAATTGCTCAAGCATTAAAGCTCGTAATCGAGATTATCAAAAATCGCAAGCTAAATGTACGTGTTTTAGTAACAACTGGAGGTATGCCCAGTGCCCACTCAGCTTTAGTTACGGCTCTAGCTGCTGGTGTAGGGCAAACGCTTGGTTGGGCATCTGCTGATTTTGCATTAGCAATGATTTTTGCGATCATCGTCATGTACGATGCAGCCGGAGTTCGCCAAGCGGCTGGTAAGCAAGCTCGTATCCTCAATCAAATGATTGATGAATTATTTGATGAAAAACCAGACTTTAGTCAAGACCGTCTTAAGGAATTACTTGGACATACACCAGTTCAGGTAATAGCTGGGTCGGCTTTGGGTATAACCGTTTATTGGTTAGCTCGGTCTGCTTATTAAGCTACAGTCACAAATTTTTGTCTTTTGCAAATTGATAAAATAGAATTAAACTGCTTTGTTGTACTAGTATCAGCTTGCATTCATCAAATCAACGATCGCCTTGATTAATTCATCTGGATCTATTGGTTTGGGAATATGCATTTGGAATCCTGCTGCTAGTGCTTGCTGCTGATTCGTATCCCCAGCATAGGCCGTCAGAGCGATCGCTGGTACGTGTCCTCCTTGTTGAGGCGATCGCTTTCTCACTTCACGCATCAGCATATAACCATCTGTCTTTGGCATTCCAATATCACTGATCAAAACATCTGGTATCGAGTCAGACAATGCTTGTAATGCTTCTGGTGCTGATGCAACGGCGGTTACCTCTACACCGTAATCTTGCAAAATAAACGTCAATAAGTCGCGGATATCTGGGTCATCGTCCACCAGCAAAACCTGAGTGTTTCTGGTGAATGGGCTGTCAGACTCAGAAACTAAAGACTGATTCTCCTCATGTCCGATGGGTTCATTTGTGACTAATAGCGGTAAGTTTAGGCTGAAAGTTGGATTGAATTGTTCTCCAAGACTTGCAACTTCAACTTTTTCCTCATGCACTATATTAACAATTGGCATCTTTCGTACCGCTGATAACTAAACAATACCAACCTCAACAGTAGGCATCCCCTAGCTTGAAGAGTATGGATTTTTCCGGTTAAAAATACAATCTATCAAAAGGTATATAAACAAAGAATTAAAAATTAAAAAGTTCAAAATAGCTTCATATCAAGCACTCTAGTTACTAGTTGTCTGCCTTCTTCTCTGAAATTAACTTAATAATATCAGTCAACAGATATATAGTAATTCTATTATATTTATGTTCTGCCAAGCTTGAGAGTGCCGATGTAGATACAGCAGATTTCAACAAGCGTGATAGTACACCATCTGCGTCTGGTAGCTAGGCACAGAACCTACTCCCATTGGGAAATTTACCAATTTTGCTATAGCTTCACCAGATATATAGCAGGAGGCAGGATAGCGCAGCTAAGCCGAGTCCGCGTACGCGCAGCATCTCGTAGAGAGCGTCGGCAGAGGGCAGTTCTTGCTGGAGGTAAAACTATTGCTAACTCTCTTCTTTCACCCCATCCTTATGTCCTAAAGGGTGTGACTACGGCTATAAATCCTATTTTAATTCTAAATTCTGCTGTAAGTCGGCGCTGTTTCTCATCTGGCAAACGTCCTAAATCGCATAAAAGTTGCACCAATCACTAATCCTACAACCTGTCCCCAGTAAACAGCACCAGATTGATTTACACCACTGGGGGGAATATTCAAACTACCAATACCATAAAATATTTGTTGTACAAACCACCAAAATATATAGAAAAAGGCTGGGAGTTCGATGGGGATATATACAATTATGAGCGGCAAAACAGAGTCAATTTTTGCTTGAGGAAACTTGCTGATGTATGCTCCTAAAATTGCTGCGATCGCCCCATTTGCCCCAATCAATGGTACTGTCAAACTTGGTTGAGCTAAAATCTGTGCCACCCCTGTGATAATGCCAGCCGCTAAGTAAAATTCTAGATAGCGTCTATGTCCGAGAATATTTTCTACAGTCTTCCCGAAGACCCATAAAAATAGCATATTTCCTAAGATTTGGCTAAAACTTCCATGCAAAAATATTCCAAAAATTAGGGAAAATAAACGCCAAACCACAACTATCCAAGCCGCATAGTTCAAAAAAATAGCATTTGTAATTGCATTAGTAATTTGCGCCGGAATCACACCCCAACTATTGACAAAATAGCCCAATTCATCACTAAATTCTAGTTTCAGTTCCCATAAGAATACAGTAATATTAATGCCAATTAACCAGTAATTAATTATCGGCTTATTCCAACAACGAATATTATCACTAATAGGAATCATGGATTTATCATTTATCAATGGTTATTTATCAATAGTCATTAGTCATTGGTCATTAGTTATTAGTCATTTGTCATTTGTAATTAGTTTTTCTTTGCGTTCCCCGTACCCTTGCTCTTAAATAAGCTAGCAAGAGCGTCTTTGAAGGAGAAGTTTACATCGTCCCAAGCCGATGCTGAGACTTCTGTTTGCACCCCCATTTCGTCGTCCCTGTGTCTTCCTCATCTCCCCATTTCGCCACTCTCCCTTAACCTGTGGCAAAATCAAAATCAGATCGCATCGCACTTACAGTGGGTAAACAAGATGCTGGGAAACACACTTGTTGGAAGATACCAAATTATTAGTAATTTGGGAGGTGGGGGTTTTGGTGAAACTTTTGTTGCTTATGATACTCAATTACCCGGTTCGCCTTTATGTGTAGTCAAAAAACTCAAACCCCAAGCAAATGACCCAGTAACTTTAGAAACTGCGAGGCGTTTATTTGATACAGAAGCTCAAGTTTTGTACAAATTAGGTACTCACGATCGCATTCCCCAACTTTTAGCTTATTTTGAGGAAAACGCCGAATTTTATCTCGTTCAGGAATTAATTGAAGGTCATGACTTAAGTAAAGAATTAATACCAGGGAAAACTTGGAATCAAGACCAAGTGATTTCACTTCTACAAGAAATTTTGACGATCTTAGAATTCGTACATCAACAGAATGTAATCCACCGCGATGTCAATCCTCGAAATATTCTCAGACGCCAGTTAGATGGCAAGTTAATCTTAATTGATTTCGGTGCAGTTAAACAAATTGCTACCCAAGTTATTACTCCCCAAAATTCAATTCAATGTACTGTTGCTATTGGTACACCTGGATATATTGCTAGCGAACAGGCTCATGGGACGCCAAAATTAAGCAGTGATATCTATGCTACAGGGATAATTGCTATTCAAGCTCTGACTGGATTATCTCCCGAAGAAATGGTAAAAGATGCCGAAACTAATGAAATTATCTGGCAGAATAAAACCATAGTTACACCAGATTTTGCTCAATTTTTAGATAAAATGGTGTGCTATGATTTTCGGCAACGCTACCCTTCGGCAACGGTGGCATTAAAAGCACTGCAAGAGTTAACACAACCCCCGGCTGAAACAATAGCGTTGACTCCTATTGCCCCACAAAATAAGATAAAAAATCCTCAACCAAAAAAAGGTTTATTTAGGAAGTTGGTATTAGTAATACTTTTGTTTGGTTTGAGTGGAGTAGCATCAATATTTCTTTTGAATCAGATTAATTCTAATAATGCCATAGAATTATCTAAACAAGGAAATACGCTTTTTGATTTACAACGCTATCAAGAAGCGTTAGCAGTATATGAAAAAGCAGTTAATATTAGACCAGATTATGCTCAAGGATGGAATGGTCAAGGCAAAACGCTTTTTGAATTGAAAAAATATAAAGAAGCTCTAGCAGCGTATGACAAAGCAATTCAAATCAAGCCAGATTATTTAGAGGCTTGGATTGGACGAGGTTATGTCTTGGGAAATTTGCAGCGCTATCAAGAAGCGATCGCCTCTTTTAACAAAGCCTTAGAATTAAATAATAAAAATTACCAAATTTGGAATGCGAAAGGTGAAGCTTTAAGTAGTTTAGGGCAATATGACCAAGCAATTGAATCTTATGAAAAGGCAATTGAATTAAAATCAGATGACTTTGAAGCTTGGTACAAAAAAGGATTAGCTTTAAAAAATTTAAAACGATATCAAGATGCGATCGCTGCTTTTCAAAAGGTCGTTGAATTCAAACCAGACTACGTTTTAGCTTGGTACAATTGGGGTAATGCCCTAGTTAATTTACAACGCTATGAAGAGGCTTTTACAGCTTATGATAAAGCAGTACAATACAAGCCGAATTTTTATCAAGCTTGGTTGTCTAGAGGTAATATTCTGATGAATTTACAACGTTACCCGGATGCAATTGAATCTTTTAATCAAGTAATTAAATATAATCCTAGTAATTATCAAGCATGGTATAACATGGGTTGGTCAATGCATCAAACCCAACGTTATGAAGCAGCAATAGAATCCTATAAAAAAGCAGCAAATTTGAAGAGAAACGATTATCAACTTTGGTATAATTTAGGTAATTCCCAATATAATTTGCAAAAATATGCAGAAGCGATCGCATCTTATGATAAAGCAGTTCGTTATCAACCAGGCCATTACGAAAGCTGGTATAGTAGAGGCAATGCTCTATCAAAATTGCAACGCTATCAAGATGCGATCGCATCTTACGATCGAGCTATAAAATATAAGCCTAATTATCATCAAGCAATAAACGCCCGCGACCAAGCCCAAATTCAACTACAAGCCGAAAAACCAAAGTCTGTAATTGTACCAACTATCCCGCTTCCTAATTCCACCAATCCACCGCAGACGACGCGTTAGTAGTACTTGGCATAATTCGTAATACTCGCATTTATGCGAGAAGCAAGCTACGTAATTACTAAACCGCAAGCAGTTTATTGATTTGGAATGGGTAGTTTATTTATGCTGTGCTGTAATATCGTTTTTTTATCAAGCTGCGCTAAACGTTAGGGTTTTTCAACGCATAGGCGCTTCGCCTTCCCCCAAGGTAGGTAGGCTGAGGTTTGATAAAGATAATTTACTATATCCCAAAATAATTAGGCGCATCTTCATAGAGAATTGGTATAAGCTATTACGCTTTTAAATTTCACAGTCACTTTCTAAGTCCAGTGACTGTTATCGACGGGAATTTTATTTTTCTTTTTATACTTTTAGCTTTTAATATAAATTTCTTAATAATTTTACCAAAAGCTGTGAGCAACGGTAATTTCTTGGGCAATCTAAAGATAAGCTGTTATGCATTTAACTTATACATTTACCTGATGACTGATAACTGTCAACAGTTAACAGTCAACAACCATAAAGAGTATTTACAGCAGTTTGCAAGTAAATGAGGTACAAAACGTAAGACTCACATATCAAATATAAAGAGTTTCTACCTTCTGCCTCAAAACCTGTAACTTTATACTTCATGTAAAAGAAAAGTGCTGTATATAGTTTAAGCGCGCATTGGCTTAACCTAGAATTTCTGCTTGTTGAACTATGTGATTAAGGAGCTAACCCTTGATACAAGAAAACTCCAGCCGAGCGCTATTTGATAGAGGAAATCATCACTCACAAAATTTACTGATTCGATTTATTCTTGGCGGCACTACTCTTGTAGTCAGTATCTCTGCTTATTTTAGCTATCAAGCTGCGAGAAATTTGATGCTCAAAGATTTGCGACAGAGCGCTTTTTTAGAGGTACATAGAGGGGTTGCGGAAATTGAAGAGTGGTTACATGTTCGCAAAGCGGAGGTACAAACCCTGGCGAATACTTCAACTGTACGTTCCTTAAATTGGTCTGTGGCAGAACCTTATTTAAAGGCAGAAGTTAAGCGGATCGATGAATTTTTCTTGTTTCAAATAGCTAACCCAGATGGTTCATATTCCAATACAAAAGTTGGTCGCTCGAATAAAAATATTCAGGATCGAGACTACTTTCAAAAAGCAATTGCGGGAAAGAGCAACATTTCCGATCCATTCATTAGCCGTTCTACAGGAATTCCTTTAATTGCAATCTCGACTCCGATTTGGTCAAATTCTTTTAGCAGTAGTTCACCAATCGGGGCTTTCCAGGGCAATGTGAAAGTCGATCGCATTGCAGGGGTTGTCAATTCGCTGCACTACGGCGCTAATAGCTATGCTTTTGCGCTCAATTCCCAAGGACAAGCAATCGTCCATCCTAATTCCACGTTCATCTCAACTTTAGAAAAACCTGCATCCAGCCTGCTGAAAATAAACGATCGCAATTTAAATGCGATCGCCCAACGGATGGTAAACAAACAACAGGGAATTGAGTTGATGGAAATTGACGGCACTCAAAAGTATGTAGCTTATCTACCATTAACTCAGGCTAATTGGTCTGTGGCTTTGGTAATTCCTCGCCAAAATATCGAATCTCGATTGCAATATTTGGATTTGATTGCCTTAATTGTCGGTGGACTGACAATCACCATGATTACTGTCTTGTGGCAGGTACAAGCATTTGAACAAGCTCAACTCAAAAAGTCTAAAGCGGCGGCTGATACAGCCAATCATGCTAAAAGCGAATTTTTAGCCAACATGAGTCATGAACTGCGAACGCCTTTGAATGGGATTCTCGGTTGTGCCCAAATTTTGCTGCGTTCCCCAGCTTTACCCGAACAACAGCAATATCACCTGAGTATTATCGAACAATGCGGTTCTCATCTGCTGACTTTAATTAATGACATATTGGATCTCTCAAAAATTGAAGCGAAAAAGCTAGAACTATATCCCCAGGATGTGTATTTCCCCTCTTTTCTCCAAGGAATTGTCGAAATCTCTCACCTCAGGGCAAAACAAAAGGGGATTTTGTTTGTCTACGAACCTGCGATTAATTTGCCTAAAGCGGTTCATGTTGATGTCAAAAGATTACGTCAGGTACTATTGAATCTCCTGGGAAATGCAATCAAATTTACAGATGAGGGTGAGGTTAGTTTCAAAGTTGAAGTCATCGAGCGACTTTCCACTGATGGGTACAAAGATAAACATCGCCTTCGTTTTAGTGTAGAAGACACGGGAATTGGTATAAGTCCCGCCCAATTGAGCCAAATTTTCTTGCCATTTGAACAAGTAGGTGAGAAAAAGCGCCAAGCTGAAGGTACAGGCTTAGGTTTAGCTATTACTCGACAGTTAGTACAGATGATGGGTAGCGATATCCATGTTAAGAGTCAGATTGGTCGTGGGAGTAGCTTCTGGTTTGAATTGGAGATTTCTCAAGCGACTGACTGGGTAAAGTCTGCAATGACTGCATCAGATAAACAAATCATTGGCTTTGAGGGTAGCCCCTACACCATTCTGATGGTTGACGATCGCTGGGAGAATCGCACAGTGATTACCAACTTACTGCAACCACTGGGTTTTAATGTAGTTGAAGCCAGCAACGGTAAAGAAGGTTTAGAAAAAGCGATCGCCCTCAAGCCAGACTTAATCGTTACAGATTTGCTGATGCCAGAAATGGATGGATTTGAATTGATTCAACATCTGCGTCACACTCCAGAAATTCAAGATGTCAAAATTATCGTCTCTTCCGCTAGTGTCTTTGAAACTGACCAACATCGCAGTCTGCAAGCTGGAGGTAATGAGTTCCTTAGCAAACCTGTGCAGGCAGATGAATTATTGCAGCAACTAGAAAGCCTCTTAAATTTAGTATGGATTTACAAGCAGTCTCAGCCTGAAATAGTAAATACCAAACAAGCAACCACAGTAACTAGCCAATCCACTCAATTAACTCCTCCTTCCCCCGAAGTCTTGCAGGAATTAGTCACCTTAGCCAGTAAAGGTAACTTCAATGCCATTCTCAAGTGTGCCGATCGACTTGAGGCAGACGCAACCTTCGTGTCATTTGCTCGCGAACTACGGCAACTAGCAAGGCAATTTGATGAAGATTTAATCCTCAATTTCTTGACTCAATATGCGGTGGAAACAGTATGAAAACGACTATTGAAGACCAAAAAAATTCCAGCGATTACGCTCCTTCTAGGGGAATTGTTTTAGTCGTTGACGATAACCCTGCCAATTTACAAGTTTTATCCAGCTTTCTAGATCGGTCTAGCTTTGAAGTTTGGGCAGCACGCAGCGGTGAGAAAGCCCTTGGGCGATTAGAAAATGATGATTTACCCGATTTAATCTTGTTGGATGTGATGATGCCCGGTTTAGATGGTTTTGAAACCTGTAAACAGCTAAAAAGTAATCCTCGTGTCCAAGATATTCCAGTCATTTTTATGACAGCCCTAGCAGAAACTGCTGATAAAGTCAAAGGTTTGCAATTGGGAGCTGTAGACTACATTACCAAACCTTTTCAGTATGAAGAAGTCTTGGTGCGGATCGAAAATCACCTGAAGCTGAGAAATTTGACAAAAACCTTAATCGCTAAAAATACCGAATTAGAACAGACTCAAACTCACCTTATTCAAGCAGAAAAGGTAGCTGCTTTAGGTCAACTGACAGCAGGAATTGCTCATGAAGTTAATAATCCGATCAATTTTATAGCTGGCAACTTAAATTTCATGGAAAAGTATGTACAAGAGATAGTTAGTTTACTGCATCTCTATCAAAAATATCTACCCAATCCACCAGATGAAATTCAAACTGCAATTCAAAAAAATGATATTAACTTTTTATTAAATGATTTATTTAAAATTATTCAATCCATGCAAGTCGGGACAAGTCGCGTTATAGAAATTGTCTCATCTTTAAACAACTTTTCCCGACACAGAGAAGCTGGTAAAAAATTAGCTAACTTACATGAAGGGATAGAAAGTACGCTACTCATTCTCGGACATCGATTTAAAGCAAACGCTCATCGCCCAGCCATCCAAATAATCAAAGAATATGGAAACTTGCCTTTGATTAAGTGTTTTCCTGGCGAAATTAATCAGGTTTTTATGAATTTGATTTCTAATGCGATCGATGCAATTGAAGAAACACATAAAAATAAAAGTTTTCCAGAAATTTCATTACATCCTGGTGTAATTAAACTCCAAACAGAGGTAATTGGAAAGCAAGTTATTTTTAGAATTGCCGACAATGGCTCAGGTATAAACAAAGCAGACCAAACAAAAATATTCAATGCCTTTTACACAACAAAACCCGTCGGTAAAGGTACAGGGCTTGGTCTATCTATTGCTTATCAAATTGTGGTGAATAATCATCACGGCAAGCTCACATACAATTCTAACCCAGGTGAAGGTATAGAGTTCATCATTGAACTACCCATTTGAGAAATTTAACCCTAAATGTAACTAGCGGATATTAACCTCTTCCAGGTAATTTACTCCTTGAAGATATTCAATCTTAGTATCAAAGTTTTTTGGAATAAATGAATTTGCTTTTTTTGCAGAAGCTACCTTTTGATGTTCAGCCAGCACGCGTTGCTTTCGAATATATTCATTCAATTTGAGTTGAGCTTCAGCAGAAACTAAAGTATCCTGAGGAATATTTTTCAGTAACTTGATAGCGCTATTAAAATCACCAATTGATGCTTGATTGTAAGCTTTGTTCAAAAAATAAGCTGCTCTGATTTGCCGTTTGCGATTGTATTCAGCCAATTTGTCTTGAACTATAGCACCAGCAGAACTTTCTTTAGGAATTTGACCCAAATATTGTAAAGCACCAGAAAAATCTTTGATGTTGGCACTTTCGTAAGCTTTTGCTAATAAATCTTGGGTTTGTGCTTCAATATTGATATATGCTTGTTGAACTAATTTATCTATTTTAGATTGCCAGTATGAAATATCTGGAATTTGACGAGCCGCATCCACAACATCTGACCATCTACTTTTATTAAAAGCAGTTACAGCTATTTGATATTGTTGTGCAGCTACTTGCCATTGCTCCTGCCATTCCTCAATTGTGGCTTGAGCTTCTGGATAAACATTGCTGTGGGCAGGAATTGATTTAGCTAGGGCGATCGCTTCTTGTAAATCTCCTGCTTGATATTCTTTTTTAGCTTGATTTAAAGTTTCTGATTCTGAGTAACCACCTGAAGTATTAATTAAAGAATATACACCAAATCCCATCAACAAAGAATTTGCCACCAGCCCTACTTTCATTCCAGTCAATAGCGGCGATAATTTTCCTTCAGCAGGATTCTTAAAATCATCTTTAATTGTTGTTTCTAAAGAAATTTTATTATCTGCTGTTAATATTTCTACTGGTGGACTTTCCCAGATTATTTGTTGAAGAACCCGCAGAACTTCACCCGCAGACTGAAAGCGGTTTTTGTAATCGTAGCGGATCATTTGGCTGAGAACAGCAGCTAAATAATCATTAACTGGCGTATTTGGAGAACGCCAAATAATTTCATTAGTATCAGGAGCAACCTTTAATTGTAGTGGTTCTAGCCCTGTTAAAGCCTGGATAGCAATCATTCCCAGAGCATAAATATCACTGTTGGGCTGTGTTTCACCAATAAATTGCTCTGGTGGTATGTATCCCAATGAAGTGACGGGAATTCGATGAATAGGCAATTCTGCACCTATACCAAAATCAATCGACTGGATTGAGCCAAAATCAATTAAAACTAACTTACTATCACCAGCGCGTCTAATTAAGTTTTCTGGTTTAATATCGCAATGAATAACGCCTTGAGAATGAACAAATTCTAGAATACCTAAGACATCTAATAAAAATTCTACAACTTCCCTTTCACTCCATACAGACCCCCACTCCTGATTGATGGGTAATTCCGCAGTTAGCGCATGTCCTTCAATATACTCTTGCACCAAATAAAATCGCTTGTTCTCTTCAAAGCAGGAGATGAATTCAGGAATTTGCTCGTGGCTTCCTAAAAGCTTGAGGGTTTGGGTTTCAGTTAAAAACAGTAACCTCAGCGTGTCTAGGTAGCTGGATTCAAAACTGCTAGCTTTGATCAGTTTAACTACGCATTTGGCATTGTCTGGGTAATCTACATCTAGAGCAATGTATGTTTGTCCAAATACCCCTGCACCAAGGCTTTGGACAATTTGGTAACGTCCTTGTAGTAATTTACCAATTATGTGGTGGATCATGACCTGGTTACTCAGTGAGTTCTTTTATTTAGTTTTTCTGACATTACCTCCTGATTTCCGGAAAGCATCAAAAAATAAGCACTTTCAAAAATTTTGGACAATCCGTACATCATTATCCAACTGAGGCACAGATTGCCAAAAGTTGAGAATCTGTTGTGCCTTTGTGGTAACAAAAATTGATTAACCACAAAGACACACAGATAACTGAATCTTGAAGGTTAGCTGACTAAATCGAGTTAATAGCGCTCGCGGCAAATATAGTAACGCTATTTAACAACAGATAAGCAAAAATTGCTCCCCCAATCCCACCAATCAGAAAGCCATCAGTAAACTGACCCCATTTTTCAGTAGAATTGACAGTCTGTGGTACACGAGGAACTGTTGCAACTGCTACCGAACGAGGATAGATTTCTTGCTGTCTTTCAAAGCTGGTAGTGCCATAAATTGAAAAAGCAATTGTCAGCACGAGAATCAAACTGCCTGCGGCTAGTAAACCAAACAAGTTACCCGTATTAGAATTGCCTAACAAACCTAATGACCCTAATGTTGCAAAGGGGCCAACTAGCCAATAACCATGAGCCATGCCAATTTCTAATCCCCGCGCTAGAGGAGATATGCCAGGACGATAAATTGGCAAATATTTGAGAAACTTCAATGTCAAATCAGAAGAATCGAGTGAAATTGCTTGATTATTTGTTGGAGGATTCACTCGTGGTGGCTGAACCATGTCGCCATTTTTAAAATCAAATCCGGCTGCAATCGCACGGGCGCGTAGCGCGTGCCAGATGTGACCCAATAGAAATATCAACGCTAGAACAAAATGAAAAGTTACCAACCAACCACGCGCAGAAACTATACCAGTAGAAGTTTCTATAACTCTAACTGGGCCATAGAAAACTTCGGGATAGACGGTGTTATTGACTGACGCGAAGTAAGCTGCCAAAAAGCCCATATATGCAACAGCACCGATACTGTAAGACAGATACGCTTCCCCAGAGTAAATTAAAATTTTTCGCGCCCAGGCAAATGGCTTAGTCAAGATGTGAAAAATACCACCGCCAATTAGCATCAAACCAACCCAGATGTGACCGCCGACAACATCTTCCAAGTTATCAACAGCTGCCATTCCCTCTGATCCCCAAACCCCAAACAAATAGCCAAAAATCCGGAATGGGTTGAGCGTTGGATGATTGATTATCCTGACATCTCCACCGCCAGCAGCCCAAGGGTCAAACAGTCCACCCCAAAATATCCCCTTTGCAACTAAAGCCCAAGCACCCAAGCCTAGCAGTACTAAGTGAATGCCCAGGATTGTCGTCATCTTGTCTTTGTCTTTCCAGTCATAGCCAAAAAAGCCAGCCCAAGTAGGATTGTCTTGTAACACCTCTGGCCCCAGCAGAGAGTGGTAAATACCACCAGCTGCCAAAATTACTGAGGGTATCAGATGCAAGACGCTGATTACAAAGTAGGGATAGGTGCTAATAACTTGCCCACCAGCACCGACACCAAGACCCAAAGTTGCTAAATGAGGCAATATGATTAATCCTTGCTCATACATTGGCAGATTCGGATCGAAGCGCGACAACTCAAACAGCGTCATCCCTCCAGCCCATAACAAAATTAATGCAGAATGGGCAATATGAGCGCCTAATAATTTGCCTGATAGATTAGTCAAACGAAAGTTACCAGCCCACCAGCCAACATCAGGTATTTGTTGCTTGTACGGGCTATCTTCAATTACTGCTGTCATCTCTATTACTCCTTGAGAATTTATTGCAATATTTTTGAGATGCTACGAGAAATAATTGCAAATAGTTTGCATTAAATTAAATTAGCTAATTGGTTGTGGAATTACCGCTTCCTGACTCACTCTACCTTTGCGAAAATCAAACCCACGCGCCCGCAAAGCGTGCCAGATATGACCTTGGAGAAAGAAGAAAGCTAACCAAAAGTGAGCATTAGCTAACCAAGTGCGGGCAGTCACAAGGTCAGCGTCAGGTGATGAAAAGTACGGCACGATGTTCTGCCTAACCACGAGCGCTGGGCCATAAAAAACTTCCGGATAAACAGTCGTGTTTACCGATACAAAGAGAGTTGCAATAAAGCCCATCAATGCTAAAGCACCAAGACTGTAAGAAAGGTAAGCTTCTCCAGACCAAACAAATATTGGATGCGTCCAACTGAAGGGCTTAGTTGCGATGTGGAAAAATCCACCAATAATCAACAGCGCACCAACCCAAATGTGACCGCCAACTACATCTTCGAGGTTATCAACGCCAGCAATCCAAAATTTTCTAATTGCGCCAAATAAATAACCAAAAATCACCGCTGGGTTTAATGTTGGATTTGTAATTACCCGCACATCTTCAACATTTGGGTCGTACAAACCACCAAAGTACATTGCTTTGGCGACTAACAAAAATGCACCACAACCCAGTAAAACCAGATGTATACCAAGGATTGTGGTCATTTTACCTGTATCTGACCAGTCGTAGCCAAAGAAAGGAACTTTGCCTTCTAATTTTTCTGGACCACGTAGGGAATGAAAGATTCCTCCAAAACCCAAAAAGGCTGAGGAGATTAAATGTAAAGCTCCAATTACGAAATAAGGATAAGTACTTATAACTGCACCATTTGCGCCAACGCCCCAACCTTGAGTAGCTAGGTGAGGTAGCAAAATTAAGCCTTGTTCGTACATCGGTTTTGCTGGATTAAAATGCCCCAGCTCAAATAAAGTCATAGCCCCCGCCCAGAAAACTATCAGACCAGAATGAGCGACATGAGCGCCTAGTAATTTCCCTGATAAGCTGGTAAGTCTAGCGTTACCAGCCCACCAAGGTGAGTCGGTAAGGTCTTGCTCTACCGACAACGGACTTCTAGAAATTGTCATTTTACACCTATCGAAAATTGTTGAGAATTTTATTCAACAAGTTAAAAAAGAGCTTACACTAAAATTTTGCTTAATGCAATCAAATCTCATTAATTAGTTGAAAATGGTGACTAATGACCAAGACCCTTTGGGGTGGAGTGTAAGGGTGTAGGAAAAATCTAGCCTCTAAGAAAAAGGATACAAGAGTAAATCAGTCGAGTTGCGATTCTGCTACTAGGCGATCGCTGTGCCATCAGGGCTATATAAAATAGAGTACGACGATCCCGCCTCTGGCTTTGACTTAACGCGTACTACCAAGATTGCAGACATCGCGGATAAACTGTAAAACATCCAGTTAGCATGTGTTTTGGCTGACGAGGAGATGGGGAGAGGAATTGAGCAATTAAGCAACAATCCAACCAGGTGCAAGTTAAATGTGGAACAGCTTATCATCGAAAACCGTTTTTATGACATGTAGAATCCTGCCTTCTTGCATTACAATCCAGATGAACGCAGAATCTACTATAGTAAATGGTCGGGTTTATCCTTTGCCCTTGAAGTCGAGGACACAGACGACTCTGTGAATGATATGTCTCCCATCCACGAAAGGATCTACCTTCGCTACAGCGCACGCTCACAAAGGTTTTGGTACACATTGGAAAACTGCGATAAAGATAGATGCGTATAGGCGTACAATTTTACGCCCATACAGCCAATTAGTTGTTTTTGACATCACGCGCCATCTTAATGTAGTAATCCTCAACTTTTTTGGTATTGGAACGACGGCGGGTAGTGGCGGGTGTTTCAAAAGTCGTATTTTGAGCCGTTTGAATTGGCTCTTGATTTATATCTTGTACGCGATCGGATTCCAAGAAATAATTAGAGTTAGTAAATCCGAAGACGCTGCTAAAAAAGCCAAAGAAACTTTTGACAAAATTTAACAACGGTTTAAAAACAACAGAAAAAAAGCCTTCCAAACGAAGAAATAAGTTCTGAATAATTTGGGTTAGACGAGACATAGTAGCGCCCTCTATAATTACCTATTATTATTGTGACTTAATTTAAATTTGAGGGTTAAATTGCTGCTATGCCAAAATTCTACCAATGTACGAATAGAGTTACTCGTCGCTATAGTTGTCTCAATTTTTCAAATCAGATGGCTCTACCTTTCGATATAAATTAAATCCTAATACTTAGAAGCATTGCTTTTTGAACTGAACAATTAGAGAATTCAGGTTAATTTGGCTAGACCAGCCTTGAGGAAGATTTGCCCAATTGTATTCTCTATCTCTCTAATTTTAGACAAATTGGTTACGGATGTAAGTTGTATTAAAATTATTCCAAACCATTAAAGTAAACATCTCTTCTTTGGTTAAATCCCCCGCAATACTTGGCGAATAATATCCGAAGGCACTTCATCGGTAATTGTGACTACACCAATTTGTGTTGGCAAAATAAACCGTACTTTGCCGGATTTGACTTTTTTATCTAACTGCAAGGCTTGAATAATTGCTTCAATATCCACCCCAGCTGGTAACTGAGTCGGTAAACCTGCTTTTTGAATTAAAGCATTTTGACGTTCGGTGTCTTCCTTTTGCCACATTCCTAGTTCCACAGCAATTTGTCCGGCTGCTACCATGCCAATTGCCACTGCTTCACCGTGATTCACGCTTCGATAACCAGTCAAACTCTCTACTGCATGACCGATGGTATGTCCATAGTTGAGAATCGCCCGTAACCCACCTTCTTTTTCATCTTTGCCAACAACATCAGCTTTAGCTTGACAAGAGCGCGTTATTATGCTGTTTATCAGTTCAGGTTTGACATAGCGGAGTTGGTCGAGGCGTTTACTTGCTTCCAACTGGGCAAACAATTCGGCATCCCAAATCACACCGTACTTTATAACTTCTGCCATCCCCGCGCGAAACTCGCGCATCGGAAGAGTTTTCAACACTTCTGGGTCGATCGAAACCAAGCGTGGTTGATGGAATGCCCCAATTAAGTTTTTACCCTGGGGATGATTAACGCCAGTTTTGCCACCAATTGCCGAATCTACCATTGCCAACACAGAGGTAGGCACTTGCACAACATTAATGCCCCGCAGCCAAGTTGCGGCAGCAAAACCCGTCATATCACCAATCACACCTCCCCCCAAAGCCACCATAGTAGAAGAACGTTCTAGGCGGTTTTCCAAAGCAACATCGTAGAGTTTTTGGATGGAGTTGAGGGTTTTGTAGCGTTCCCCAGGTGGTAGGGTGCAGCTAGCAACTTCAAATCCAGCAGATGTCAGCGAGGCAATGGCTCTTTTCCCAAAATGCTTAAAAATTGTTGGATTAGAAACCAGCAGTACCTTTTTGCCTAGCTTTAGACTGGCCATGTGTTGACCCAATCGATCTAAACTTGAAGGTGCAATTGCAATCTCATAAGACTGCTCTGGTAAATTTACATTAATTACAGAAGTCATTGCCCAACCCCAAACAAGCGCCTGTGGGCTGTATTCTATCGCAATCTGGAAAGAGGGGGGAGGGGGGAGTGTGGGGAGATGAGGAGATAGGGAAGTGTGGGGAGTGTGGGGAGAGAGGGGGGCAAGATTTCTTTCCCATCCTCCCACACCTCCTTTTCCTCCCACATTCTCCGCTTACCTCATGCCCAATCCCCAACAGTCAACAGTTAGCACTCTCAATGCCCAATATCCAACATCTAATGATTCAATAGATTTAGGAAGTATTGTGGAGAAAAATAAATGTTTGCAATCGTAGCTTACATTGTCTTCTTAGGTTTATTCTTTGGTATAGCCCTTGGTCTGTTCTTCGGTCTGCGGACTGCCAAGATAATTTAACCAAGATTCTTGTGGGGCGGGTCTCAAAGCCTGCCCTTGTTTGACTAAGGACGGGCGAGACGCCCATCCTGGAAAATATTTATCCCACAACTGCTGGAGTTGCTAATTTCTCCTGTCTTTGGGAAGGCGGACGCATTCCTAAACCGAGTAAATTCAGCATTTCTTTGTCAGCATCATAATCTGGACACGGAGTTGTCACCGTCAACATTTTGTTGTCGTCGCTAGAAAAGATAGAATTGGCTCCTGCCATAAAGCACAAAGCTTGTTCGACTTGAGAAAGTCTAGCCCTACCAGCACTCAAGCGCACATCGGAAGCTGGCATTAAAATTCTGGCTGTGGCAATCATCCGCACAACATCCCAAATGGGGACATCAGGCTGATTTTCTAAGGGTGTGCCTGGTACTTGGGAGAGAATATTAATTGGTACGGACTCTGGATGCGGATGCAAGTTGGCCAGAGTTTGCAACATGGCAATCCGGTCATCGGCGGTTTCGCCCAAACCAAGGATACCGCCGGAACAGACAGTAACATTTGTTTGACGGACATTCTCAATTGTGTTTAAGCGATCGCTATATGTCCTTGTGGTAATAATTGTGCTGTAATATTCTTGAGATGTATCCAAGTTATGGTTATAAGCGTAAAGTCCGGCTGCTTCTAATCGCTTGGCTTGATTTGGTGTCAACATCCCCAGAGTGCAGCATACTTCCAAACCCATTGCTGTCACATCCTTGACCATTTCCAGGACTTCCTCAAATTGTGAGCTGTCCCGCACCTGACGCCAAGCAGCACCCATACAGATGCGACTAACACCGGTTTCTTTAGCTTTTTGAGCAATGCTAACTACCGTTTCCTTTTCTAAGAGTGCTTGCGGCTTTACTTCTGTTTGATAGCGGGAAGATTGGGCACAGTAGCTACAATCTTCTGGACAACCTCCAGTTTTAATTGATATCAGCTTACAAACTTGGATTTTTGTTGGGTCATGATATTGGCGATGCACGCTAGCAGCTTGATAAATAAGCTCTAGCAAAGGCGTGTTGTATATCGCCCCAATCTCTAATTCCTGCCAATCGTAGCGTATTCCCGACATCACTATCCTTCTTGTAGACTAGGTTTATCAAGAGCTGTGTTTTGGTTGAGTTTCCTCTGGTACAGCCTTTGGGTAAATGAATTTTATCGAAGTTCTTAATTACCCATTAGCTCTCAATCCTTCGGCTCTAGATATTTAGACATCAGCTTATCAAGATTTTGGTTGATTGGCAGATTCAGAGCAAAAATACTCACTAGGAGTAGGGAGATAGGGAGATGGGAAAATGGGGAGAGAAATAACTAATGACCAATGCTTCTCTACGAGAGGCTGCGCCAACAGCTTCTCCTAACAAAGATGCTACGCGTAGCTTGCTTCTCCGTAGGAGTACGCTCAGAACAAGTGACCAATGACCAATGACTAATGACCAATGAAATTAGAACTACCATTAATTAGAAGCGATCGCCTATTATTGCGAGCGGCAATTTTAGAGGATATACCGCAAATTCTCAAATACTTTACTGATAATAAAACTTATCTTACTCCATTCTACCCTCTTTGGGGTGATGGTTTTTTCACTCAAGAATATTGGCAGTATCAAATAGAGAATAATTTTCTGGAATTTATCAATGGTCAGTCTTTAAAGCTATTTATTTTTACTAAAAAAAATCCCACTGTAATTATTGGAACTATCAACTTTAGTAATTTTGTTCGAGGAGCTGCTCATTTTTGCTATGTAGGATATAGCCTTGCTGAAAAAAAGCAAGGCAAAGGCTATATGACAGAAGGATTACGAGTAGCAATTCAATATCTCTTTGAACAATTAAATTTTCACCGGGTTATGGCTAATTATATGCCTCATAATCGTCGTAGTGGCAATGTGCTAAAAAGACTCGGTTTCGTCATTGAAGGATATGCTAGAGATTATTTATTAATCAATGGAGAATGGGAAGATCATATTTTAACAAGTCTCACAAATCCTAATTGGCAAGTACCTAAATCTTAAAATAATTCGTAATTGAGAAGATGTCGATGCTGATGTTCAAGCCAGAGGTAGTATTAAGGGAAAGAATGAATTAAGTTTTGCTTGTAATGACTCTGGCCCAAACTCCAAACTCCCAAAATTCTAGCAATCCTTTTCTCTCCCTCAACTACGAAAGCGCCTTGGAATCTCTGGGCGATGACTACTATGATGAGGTTGCAGCAGGGGAATTTCCTCAACACATATTGCGTTGGCGTAATGATGCGCTATTACCGCGCTTAGGGCTTGACCCCCAAGTAGTCCTAGATGAAGATTTCATCACAGCTTTCGGCAAATTTGAGGGGCGCAAACCCTTTTTGGCAATGCGTTACCACGGCTATCAATTTGGCGAATATAATCGACAATTGGGCGATGGCAGAGGCTTTCTTTACGGGCAGGTACGGGGTACTGATGGCAAATTATACGATTTTGGCACTAAAGGTTCTGGCAGAACGCCCTATTCCCGTGGTGGCGACGGTTTGCTGACGCTTAAAGGTGGAGTGCGGGAAGTTCTGGCTGCGGAAGCACTACATTATCTTGGTGTACGTACCTCGCGCTGTCTGACTATGATTGAAAACGGCTTATCGTTGTGGCGGGGGGATGAACCTTCACCTACCCGTTCATGTGTAATGGTCAGGATGAGCAATTCTCATATTCGTTTCGGTACTTTTGAGCGTTTACACTATTTAAAGCGTCCAGATTTAACTCAGAAGTTGTTAGACCACGTAATCAAGGAATATTATCAAGATTTGGACGCCGAACAAAATAAATATGCTTTGTTTTACGCCCAATTAGTGAAACGGGTTGCAGAATTAGCAGCCCAGTGGATGGCTGCTGGTTTTTGTCATGCAGTTCTCAATACTGATAATATGTCGATTACAGGAGAGAGTTTTGATTATGGGCCTTATGCGTTTATTCCTAATTATAACCCATCCTTTATAGCTGCATACTTTGATTATTTTGGACGCTATTGTTACATTCATCAACCAAGCGTTTGCCAATTAAATTTAGAAATGCTTCAGGAACCTTTGAAGGCGATTATTGCTGAAGATGATTTGAAGTTTGGATTAACAAAGTTTTATGAATATTATCAAGCAGAATACAGTTCTTTAATGTTGAAAAAGTTAGGTTTTGGAGAGTTGATACATCCACAGACTAACGAACTCTTAAATTTAACAATTGAATTTTTGAGCAATAGCAAAGTTGGTTATCATGAATTTTTTTATGAGATGGCTCGCACCTTTTCAACTAAATGGCGAGATGAGCCAGGTTTTGTGATGAATACTTCTGATATTGTACCAGTACCGGGGGCATCAGTAATTTTTGATGATTGGTGTATATTGTACCATAAAATATTGAATGATTTAGATAGCGATCGCCTAGATACAATCGCCCAAACTCTAGCTTTTCATAATCCGAAAACAGCATTATTAAGACCTGTAATTGAATCAATTTGGGAACCAATCGTTCAAGAAGATAATTGGCAACCTTTTTATGATTTACTACAGCAAATTCAATCTCGGCAATAGTTAAAATAATTAGTAATAGATAATTCACAATCAGCTTCTCTACGAGACGCTATCGCGTAGCTTGCTTGTTCGTAGAGTATGCTCTGCTGCGCTAACTTAATTGTTATACCGTTTCTTGATGAAAATGGGCCAAATATTAAGGTGAGTTTGACAAACCTCACGTAATATTAGATTTTTTCAACACAAAGGATAGGAGAGAAAAAGAAATTATCGTGTTGTAAAGAAATTCGTTTTGTCTAAAACATAGTCGAATAACAGCTTATATTCACTAGATTTTAAATCTTCATTATTGTTGATTTTTTGCCAATATTTTTGATATTCTTTTCGATTATCTTTAAGATAATAAGCATAGGCTAAATATAGAAAGCCAATTGCCGGGTTTGTAGCTTCGTTAATGGCTTTATTAAGACTAATTCGGTTTTTTAAAAGGTTAATTCCTTCATCAATTTTTCCAATTTCAATTAATACACAAGCTCTTGTACCAACAATATAAAGATGTTGATTGCTAATCTTAATCGCTTTTGCAGAGTAATCATCAGCTAAATCAAGAAACTCTCGCTGATTCAATCCTTTAATTAAATAACTCCAAGCTAAGTTATTAAAAATAAATAATTGCATTGGATTTTTGTTTGATTCTGTAAAAAGTTTGGATAGTAATGTGATTGCCTCATCAATTTTTTGTTGATGAATTAGCGCCACAGAAAGATTTATTTTAGGGATTAAAGATGTCAAATGATTAGCAATACATTCACGGAAAATTAATTCTGCTTTTTGAAACTCCTTTTTTTCTAAATATTCCATTCCTTCTATCATCTTGCCTGACAATAAAATTTCTTGTATTTTCTGTTGATTCATGAAAAATATGGTTAGAAGCTGTAAGCCATCGTTAGGCATGGGAACTCCCATCACATTTACCTTAAAAGGCAACAGGTTAAAAAAAATCAAAATAAAATTAGAAAATAAGAAAATATTAACTATTGTCAAAAATAGAGAAGCATTGTTGAAAGCTAGCGGATAAATACTTTTTATCGCTGAAATAATAATTACTACCAATGCCATCACTATCACCTGCAATGCGACTCCCCCTAAGGTAAAGAAAAAATAGCGTAGTCGTAAGAAATTAGGAGAAAATGTTCCAGGATTAGTTAAACCACCTTGTAGTCCTTGGTTAATTAGTAAAGTTGTTTCATTGAATTTATATTTCAAAATATTCTGTCCGAAGCCGATAGTAATTCTTTTAATGGGAATTTTGACAATCCAACCTGCGATCGCATGACCAAATTCATGAATAATAATATCAATAAAAATAAATCCATAAAAGATAAAAATATAAATTAAAATCCACAAAAAGCTTAAAAACAAATCAATATTTTTTGTTAATAAAAAATAGATAAAACTTGCCAATAGTATGCCGAGAAAGAAATATTGTGTGAAGTTATTTTTCATAGATATTACGTACTAAAAAAACCACAAACTTAGTTGATTAAACCGACTTACGATATATTTATAGCATACTGATAAAAAATGTTATATAAATTACGTATCTAAATATCATCTCAAAAATTCTCTGCAACACATCAAAAATCTGTAGGGGCGCAAAGCTTTTCGCCCCTACCATACATCTGTCGTATTCTTTTTTCAAACACACAAGTAAATTCAGGAATCAAACCGGATTCCCATATGTCAAAGACTAAAATTTTTCGCTTTTGATTTTATTTCTTGGAAGTCCCTTATTGCCTCTCTGTTACAAATTGCCGAACATAAAATTGGGCATAGCGACCTTCTAAGGTTAATAATTCTTCATGGGTTCCTAATTCGACAATTTGTCCTTTTTCCAGAACTAAAATGCGATCGCACCTTCTAACTGTTGATAAACGATGGGCAATAATAAACACTGTCCGGTTTTCTATTAATCTTTCTAAGGCTTCCTGTACCAATGCTTCTGACTCGGAATCTAATGCAGATGTCGCTTCATCAAGAATCAAGATTTGCGGGTTGAGGAGAACAGCACGAGCGATCGCAATTCTTTGTCTTTGTCCTAGCGATAAGTTTAGCCCACGTTCGCCCACCCAAGTACGATAACCTTCTGGCAATTTGCTAATAAATTTATGGGCATTAGCAATTTTCGCCGCTGCTGTCACTGCTTGCATATCAAAAAAGTCTTGCCCGAAAGCAATATTTTGGGCTATTGTCCCGGAAAACATGATGCTTTCTTGGGGAACAATGCCAATTTGTCGCCGCAGACTATGTAGCTTGACATCCCGAATATCAACTCCATCAATTAAGATTTGACCAGTTTTGGGGTCGTAGAAACGGGGTAAGAGATTCACGAATATGGTTTTACTAGCACCAGAAGTACCTACAACAGCGATCGCTTCACCCGGTGATACCAACAAACTGATATCCTTTAATACGGGTTTACCCGGTTGATAGGCAAAAGAAACATGACGATATTCTACTTCGCCTTTGACTGGAGGTAGGGCGATCGCATTTGGCTTTTCAATCACCGTCGATTGAATTGCCATCAATTCAAAAACTCTGCGAACAGATACTTTACCTTGCTTAAATTCGTTGTAGTTTTTAGTAACGTGACTGATGGGGTCAACTAACAGCGCCGCCGCCGCCAGATAACTAAAAAAATTGGCTACTGTCAAATTATCTTGGGAAATTTGCCACGCCCCCACTATGAGTAAAGATAAGACACTTGAGGCTGACAAAAATCCCACAATCGGACTTTTAATTGCTTTTAAGCGTTCTGCTGAGTATTTTGCTTTTAAATTGCGTTCTGCTTCATCGCCAAAGCGGGCAATTTCGTAGTTTTCTGCCGCAAAAGCTTGTACCAAACGGATACCCTGAAAAACTTCCAAGAAAATGGCAGATAAACCCGACACCCGATTTTGATTTTTTGAAGAATGCTTGCGTAAGTATTCGCCAAACCAGCCAATTAAAATAGCGATTAGTGGTGCAATTATCATCGTTGCTAGTGTCAATTGCAAATTCAAATAAATCATGTAAATCGCAATTGCGACTAACTGCAAAACACAGGGGATAAAGTCGTGAAATATTTTATTTACCACTTCCCCAATTCGATCAACATCTTCGGTAAGACGGTAAGATAAATCACCTGCTTTTGCTGTTTCAAAATAACTGAGATTTAACTTTTGGAGATGTGTGTAGACTTGTTGGCGCAGATAAAAAGCAACTTTTAAAGCAGCTTTTGCCATGTACATATCTTGTATAGCCTGAAACAAACCTCTCACAAGAAAAATTAAGGCACAGGTTCCAGTTATTTGGACGATCGCTACTAGATTACCTTGTGCGAAAGGAATTGCCAATTTGCCAGCAAGATTGATTAACACTAATGTCCCCAGCACGTATCCGAAAATACCAATAAATCCCTTAGTGATGGTTCGCCACTGGGGTCGGATATAAGGTAACAGTAACCAGTAATTAGAACGCGTTTTCAAGCTCTAACGTCCAGAAGAATAGGGCATTGGGCATAGTTAAGAGGCTGAGGGGCAGGGGGCAAAGGGGAAAATGAAAAATTACCTCTTTTCCGTCTGCTCCCTGCTCCCCTGCCCCTCATCCCCATGCCCTAATTTAAATTATTTCTGCTCGACTTCCCAGCGAAACAGCCGTGGCAATTGAGATACATCTATGGCATAATTGACAATCCACAGCACCAGTTGAAAAATTAAAAAATATCGCACCCACAGCAATTTAGTTTCAGAACCTAAAATTGTTAAACCCTCATATAACTGCCAGAATCGGTACGGTAAATATACATAAGGAACCATTACCCATACTACATTTTGAAAGTTTCTCAGGGCGACTGTTTCAGAAATGATTTGTAACGCTAATACGATAAAATACCAACCAAGCACAGTTAAAACAGTGCGATCGCTCCACCAAACACCCCATAACAACATTACTATTAATGGCAGTACTATTCCTAATACTTGCACTGAGCCAAACCAAATTTTATACCAACCGGGAAATGGTAAAGGCAAGGTGTAGGTTTTTGCATTTTTCCACCCCCAGTTAACAGTCACAATAAAAAGTGTGGCAATGACAAAAAAAATCAGGTTTTCTATAAATAGGTAGAAGTTGATGTTTAAGGAAGTCATAGAAGATTACAAGTAGTTTAAAAATTCAAGCTGCTTTATCCTTTAATCCTGAATTTTAACTTCTAACTTCTGAATTCTGAATTATTAGATATTTTCACTCTTTTTTTACTCTATTTTCTTGGATAATATGAATAATTGATGGTGCTAAAGAAATAACTATAATTAATCCAATAATTGGTAACAAATACTTATCTACCTGTTCGGGTGGTAAGGATTTTCCTAAGAAAAACCCTAATAGAGTGATTCCGAACGTCCAAAGGAAGCCACCAATTAAGTTGTAAGACATAAATGTACGGTAATGCATAGCACCAACTCCTGCTACTATCGGCGCGAAAGTCCGAATAATCGGTGTAAAACGTGCTAAAACAAGCGTTTTTTTGCCATGCTTCTCATAAAAATTTTGGGTTTTTACCAAGTGTTTTTTATGAAACAACCATGAATCTTCTTTCTGAAATAATCTTCTGCCGAATCTGTATCCTGTAGCGTAGCCAACATTATCACCAAGGACTGCACAAACGAAAGCACCAAAAATCAGAACCCAAATGTTAAGTTGTGAGTTGGGAACAGACGCAAGAAATCCAGCAGTGAATAATAAACTATCTCCTGGCAGAAAAAAACCAATTAACAAGCCAGATTCAGCAAAAACAATTGCCCACACCCCAAAGTAGCCGAGTGATTGAATCAGTTGTGGTAAATCTAGATGCATAAAACTTCTGAGCTTTGAATAATAGATCCACCAGATCTTAACGTTCAATAATTTTCTTAAATAAAAAGTAATATTAAATTTATATAAAGTTCTTTTGTTATTTTAAAGTTAAAATCGGCTCAAGGGTGCAAGATGCAAAGATATTGGAAAGTACTAAGACTATTTTGGAGTGCAGCGATCGCAGCTGAGTTTGAGTATCGCATCAACTTTCTCATAGCTAGCCTTACGAGCATGGGGAATCTTGTGGGCAGCGTCTTTGGACTATTCTTGTTTTACCGTACCGGCTATACTTTTGCTGGCTGGTCATGGGAAGCAGCTTTAGTAGTTCTGGGAATTTTTACTTTACTACAAGGGTTTGCTGCCACTTTTCTGGCGCCAAACTTAAATCGCATTGTCCGGCATGTGCAAGAAGGCACTCTTGACTTTATATTATTAAAACCTATTCGCAGTCAGTTTTGGCTATCCACCCACACCATTTCACCTTGGGGACTACCAGATTTAATCTTTGGCTGCATCATCATTGGCTATGCAGGTCAACGCCTCGGCGTAGAAATAAACAACTATCTATTGAGTGTAGTGCCATTGTTGTTTGGCTTAGTGATTCTCTACAGCTTGTGGTTTATACTTGGGTCTACAACTATCTGGTTTGTTAAAATATACAATGTTACTGAAGTACTACGTGGTTTATTGGAAGCAGGAAGATATCCAATTACAGCTTTTCCAACTGTTTACCGCTTTTTCTTTACTTATGTAGTACCAGTAGCTTTTTTAACTACTATTCCATCTCAAGCGCTGCTAGGTCAAGGTGAAATTACTTGGTTGATGGGTGCAGGAGTATTAGCAGTGGTGCTATTTTTCGTTTCTACTTGGTTTTGGCGATTTGCGTTACGGTTTTATACTAGTGCTTCGAGTTAGTGGGTAAATTGTGATATGAATCAAGTTTAGCGAGTCGTAAACTAACTTTTGCAAGTTGTAAAATTATTAATTTTTTTAACTAAAATTTGAGCAAATATACGCGAATTTATTTTGTTTGCTAATTTACTCTAAAATTATTGCCTTATTGATTTTATAGTTAGAGCGATCGCTTCATCTTTTATAAAGAATATTGTAACACTCAGCAAGTGATTAAATATAGGGAATATTACTACCTTTTCTGAGGATAACATAACATGAAGTTGAGTTACATTGACTAAGGCTGACTCAAATTCGGATCTGAATTTGGATTTTTCCAGAGCGATTTTTTTAGCAAGCGTAAAACTTTTCGACATACTGACATTCTTTTATAAACTTATGACTAATTATAAATACCAAGTTGGTGGTAGTCTGACAATTAATGCACCAAGTTATGTACTAAGACAAGCAGACTCCCAATTTTATCAAGCTCTAAAGCAGGGAGAGTTTTGCTGTGTACTGAACTCTCGGCAAATGGGTAAATCCTCTCTGCTTGCAAGTACAAAACATCGTTTGGAACAAGAAGGTTTTAAATGCAGTACTATTGATATGTCGATTATTGGCACCTCACACATTACCCCACTCCAGTGGTATAAAAGTGTAGTTTGTGATTTATGGTTGGGTTTTAATTTATTAGATAAAATCAACTTAAAAATTTGGTGGCGCGAACAAGAAGATATATCTTTACTCCAAAGATTAAGATGGTTTATTGAAGAATTATTATGCTTTCATTTTCCTCAAAAAAAATTGGTTATTTTTATTGATGAAGTCGATAGTATTCTCAGTTTAGATTTCTCAGTTGATGATTTTTTTGCACTGATTCGGTTTTGCTATAATCAACGTGCAATTAATCCTGAATATAAACGTATTACTTTTGCTATTTTTGGAGTAGCAGCACCATCAGATTTTATTCAAGATAAAAAACATACACCCTTTAATATTGGTAAATCAATAGAACTTCAAGGCTTTAAACTAAATGAAGCTCTGGTTTTAACAAAAGGATTAGAAGGAAAAATAGCAAATACTCAAGTTCTTTTAAAAGAAATATTAGATTGGACTGGAGGACAACCTTTTCTGACTCAAAAGCTATGTCAAATTGTGGCAAATCAAGAATGGCAATATCAGCAGATACCAGTTAATAAGTATCAATTGTTTATTGCTAATTTAGTCAAGTCATACATTATAAATAATTGGGAGTTTCAAGATGAGCCAGAACATTTAAAAACTATTAGCTTGCGAATTTTAGATGATGAACAAACGGCAGGAAGATTGTTGGGAGTATATCAGCAGATTTTAGCAGGAGAAGAAGTCATAATTGATGATAGTAGAGAAAAGTTTGAATTGTTTTTATCGGGTTTAATTATTAATTCTCAAGGAAAAGTCAAAATTAAAAATAAAATTTATCAAAATATCTTTAATTTAGAATGGATTAATAAAAATTTAGAACTTCTACGTCCATATTCTCAAAGAATCAACATTTGGGTTGCTAGTAGTCAGCAAGATGAATCTCAATTATTAAAAGGGATAAGATTAAAAGAAGCACTAGCTTGGTCAGAAAAGAAAAAGCTTTCTAACCTAGATTATCGATTTTTAGCTGCCAGCCAAGAGTTAGAAAATCAAGAAATTGAAATAAGTTTAAATGCCGAAAAAATTAAACTAGAAAAAGCCCAATTTGCTCTTGCTGCTGCTAAGGAAGCGAATCATATTTTGGCAGAAGCTCGAAAAACTGCTAAATTAAACACTATTCATGTACGCCTTGCTAAACCGTGCATTGCTGGCTTTGCAGTTGGCATTACTAGTTTTATTCTCCTGCTGCGCTTCATAGGTTTATTGCAAGGGATAGAATGGAATCTGTTCGATAACTTTTTACAACAACGAACCCAGGCAGGAATTGAACCTCATATTGTAGTAATTACAATTGATGAACCAGACTTGCAACAAATAGGACAATACCCTATACCTGATAGTATTTTAGCTAAAGCAATCAAAAATTTAAAAACCTACGAACCTAAATTAATTGGATTAGATTTATATCGAGATTTGCCAGTAGAACCAGGGTATCAAGAATTAGTAGAATTGTTTAAAAATACTTCCAATCTTGTTGGTATTGATAAAGTTGTAGGTACTAAGGTTGCACCGCCCAGGATATTAGCTCAATCTGGTCAAGTAGGTTTTAGCGACCAAGTATTGGATAGAGATGGTAAGGTACGTCGTGCCTTATTAACAGTGCGTTCGTCGCAGACATTGCCAAAAGGTAAAATCCGCCAGAGTTTAAGCTTACAATTAGCATTGCAATACTTAAAAACTCTTGGCATTACTCCCCATTCTCATCCTCAAAATCGCTATTATATCCAGCTGGGCAAAGCCTTATTGATTCCTTTGCAACCTTTTGATGGAGGCTATGTCCGAGCTGATACTGGAGGCTATCAAATTTTACTTAACTATTACGGTACAGATCGACGTTTTCAAAGCTTTTCTATCATAGATTTGTTGCAAGAACGGATACCAAAAGAAAAAATTCAAAATCGTATTGTTCTTATTGGTGCAACAGCCGAAAGTATCAATGACTTGTTTCAAACACCTTATAACAATCGGCTATTTGGGTCATCAAAACAAATGGCAGGAGTATTTATTCATGCTAATATTATCAGTCAATTATTAACTGCTGCACTAGAAGGAAAAGGAATAATCCGAACTTGGTCTGAAACATGGGAAAGCTTATGGATTTTATTTTGGTGTGGGATAGGAGCATTAGTTAGTTGGCGATTAAAATCACTTGGACAATTAGTGCTTGTCATCATTAGCACCGGACTAATATTAATCCTATTTAGTTATTTGGCATTTTTACAAGCTTGGTGGATTCCCCTTTTTCCGCCATTATTGGGGTTAATAATGGCTGTCTCGATCCTACCTGTATTTGCAACTAAGCAGCTTGAGAAAATCCAACTTCAGCAAACTCTTAGGTTACTGCTTGCAGTTGCAAAGGAGCAACCTACTGCTGGAAAAATTGCTATTGAATATTTCAAACAAGCAGAAGGCAAAGAAAATCAGCAATTGATTGATAGAATATTGCGGCGCGAGAATTGACTCTGGTTGAAATTTGGAAAATCTTGTTGTTTGCTCTAGCAAAAAACGACTATTGTATATAAGTTTTTATCAGGGATTTAAATAATTGGGCATTGTTAGGTTCAGCTTTGCTTGCTTCCTTGAGCGCCATGACCATTTCATACCAATATCCTCTCTGTGCATACCAATTCACTTGAGCAATTGTAGTCATTTGATTTAACTCCTGATTGACTTTAGTCGTTTTTGCAACTCGTTGTACCCAACCTTTAAATGTTGGGTCGTCTGGTTGTACAGTTTTTCCACAGACAACTACCAATGACCATTCGTAATTTTTACCTATAGCTAATGGCGTTTTTTCTTTGGGTTGGATAAAGCTAACAATCCCTTCTCCAGTAGTGATAGGTAAAAAAGTTCTTTCATAATAGTTTCCTGTTTCATCTCTAAACGTCAGCAGAACCTTTTTGGCTGAAGTTTTGGGAAAATAAATAAATACAGGAGGATGTTCTTCAAAGGTTAATCCAAAGTTACGCTTTGGCATTAAAGGTTTAATAGGCTGTTCGTTTGCAGAACATCTCTGTCCGTCACGAGAACCTGCACCAACAGTACCACTTTTTGGTTCTGGATCTCCAGGTGGGTCAAAATTCTCTTGAAAAACTATGATATTTTGTAAGTTAGTTTTGCTTTTTTCTACTAGTGATTGTGCTAAGATAGGTGAGCCAAAAATTACTAGGTTTAGTAAGATAGTAATGCTTAGTAATTTGTGCATAAAAAAGATATTAATTAAAGTTGTTGGTTTATCGGGTAGAAATCTAGATAATTTTCCGAGTTGTTAGAGCCAATTTCCTACTAATACAAACCCAGACCAATAATAAGGATGTTTGTATTGAGGATAATTTAATAAAGATAGTTGTGCTTGGCGCAGTGCTTCAGCTTTGCTGAGTCCAGTTTGGGTAAGCAGACGATAAAAATCTGCTATTAAGTCAGCAGTTGATTGGTCTTGTACTGACCAAAGGGTTGCTAAGGTACTTCTAGCACCAGAACGCACAGCAATTCCTGCTAATCCCAAGGCGGCACGATTATCGCCCTTAGCAGTTTGACAAGCACTAAGAATTAACAGTTCAATTGGTTGAGAAGTTCCATTTTGGCGCAGTTTTGATGATTTGCTTTTTAACCATTTATCTAAATCTTTAACATTAATGCGGTCTTCCCAAGTCAGCAAAAATGTGTCTTCGGCTTGAGAGCTAAATTCGCCGTGGGTAGCAAGATGAATTATTGAAAAGGGAATTTCTTCTATTTGCTTTTGGACGTTGGGGCGAGTAAATTTTTCATTGAGTAGTACCTTTGCACGAACATAGTTAGCAATTTGTTTGATTTCTTGTTTGACACCAGGTAACTCAGCAAAGCCTTGACGTGCTTGTGATAAACCTGCAGTTAAAGCTTGAAACTGTTGGGGAGGAAGATGGCGTGATTCTAATAGTTGCAAACCAGGAGTCAATCCTATGCTGTACTTTTGAATGAGAAACTGTTGGCGGTCGTGGAGAACTGCCATTGGTAAACTACGCAAAAAACCATCTAAGACAAATACTAAAGTTTTTATGCCTTGAATTTCTATTTCTTTTTCGGCAGGACGCAATAACCAATCATATAATTTCTGAGCAGAAGGTAGTATTTCCTCAGGCAAGAAAGTAGGGTTTAAAGACTGACGTAGTTCATCAAAAACGTTTGATTCCTCTTTTGAGGAAAGGTTTGTTCCATAATGCTGCAAAGGTCGTCCTGGCAGAGAAGCAATTACTTCCAAACGATTTTCTAGCAGAATTGGATAAATTACTGCTGCTTTTGTGTCAATTGTATCTATGGGTTGGGGTTTATAAGTTAAGCAGGTTTCGCGGAAGAAGTTTTCTAACTCTGCTAGTTGCAGTGCTTCAATTGTTTTGCGAGATTTCTCTAAATGTTGTTGTTTAGTGGTTTGCGAAAGGCTATCAACATCTTGCAAAAGTAATTGTACTAGCTGTCGATATACTGGTTCAACACGATCGCGAAAAGAAAACTGGACATCAGGATTTAGTTGCACTAAGTCTTGACGCACAGATGTTAAAGAATCAACAGCTTGTTCGTAAGCAGTAATTGCTGTCTCGACATTCCCTCTAGCTTTCTCGATTCGCCCTTGCTGCCACAACCAATTGATGGCAATATCATCTGCATGTACTCCCTGGGCCAAAGATAGTGCTGTTTGGGTGAGAGTTAGGGCTTGTGAGAATTGCTGAGTTTGTTCATAGAGATGTCCTAACTCTCCTAAAGCATAACTTTGCGCTCTTGTATCTGTTAATTCTTTGGCTTGTTTGACTGCTTTTGCCAAAAGTTGAGCAATGTCTATTGTATTTGATGAAGACAGTTCGATCCAATTTGCTGCTAAATTAACCTGGGCGTAAATTCCCCAACGACTGGGAGCTAAGTTAGCAAGATGCGCTTGAATTTGCGGTAATAATCCTAGTGCGGCTTGATTTTGCTTAGTTGTTATTAACAGGCTAAGTTGGTTGAGGAGCGCTTCTAGTTGAGTACGCTCCTCACTACTACTACTTGCTTGCTGATAAAATTCTAAGGCAGCTGGAAAATCTTCCCTAGCTCTTGCGGTATTTCCCAGTCTGAATAAGGTTTCGGCGATATCTGCGTTAGAATTTACTTGCTTTGCGATCGCTAAACTTTGCAATAATACTTGTTGCGATCGCTCTAAATCTCCCACTACTTGCAGAGTTACGCCTAAACTCCGCAATCCCCTGGCTTTTAGGAGATTATCAGGTAAAACAGCAAGGTCTTGATTGATTTGTTCTAGCTGCTTTTGGGCGCGTCGATACTCTCCCAATGTCTGCAAAGCTTGGGCTTGGTTAATCTGCGATAGTATAATCCCTGTCACATCCTTGAGGGAACGATAGGTTTTCTCTGCCTGCTGCCAAGTTTCTAAGGCTATTTCCGGTTGACCAGTATTTAATTCTAAACTTCCTTGGGTGTTGAGAACTTGGGCGTAAAGGAAGGAATCATCTATTGTTTTGAGGATATTCTGTGCTTGGGTAAGGAGCGATCGCGCTGCTGACCATTTACCTAAATCTTGATAAACAATAGCTAGGTAGTTGTAACTTAATACTTGATAGTGCTGCTGTTTGGTTTGCTGAAATATTTGAGCTGCTTGTTCCCAAACTTGTGCTGCTTGTGCCAACTTCCCGGCATCATAAAGTTGTTTTCCTTGTTCCAGTAAGATGACTTGAGATTGAGTTGGGGAAATAGAATCCTCTGCGGTGGCTGGTAATACAGTTGTTATTAAGAAAAAAATTAGTAGCCCTAAAATCAGGTAACGATAAATATGCATAAATGCTCATAAAAATTTGCAATTTATAATTGCTAGTTTGGATTTTGACGATAATTAATCGTATTAAGTCTGCGTAATCAATATAGCTAGATAATATTTACAAACAAAGGCACAGGCACACAGGATAAAAAGACTACAAGATGAAATTACCTTGTTTCTCTCTTTCTTGCTTTGCTCGCCATCCCCCTACAACTCCTTTACTCACAGGGCTGATGAAGACTCTAGTCAGCATCGTCTCAAGCTTCTTACTGAGTAGAGCGCTGACAACGCCACCAAACTGTACCAAAGATGATGTTATTAGCATCTAAAAAGTAGACTCCATCAAAGGGATGTACTTAGTTTTTTATCTCAATCTCTAATTATTATACTTTTTGATGCACACAATTTATTATTAGTCAATTAATAATATTAATATTGTTAGACAAACTTCTCTTTTTTCATGCATACATTTTAATTAAAGTCAATCAATAATTTTCATAATAGAATTATTTTATCAGTAAAAATTAATTTCATTTTTGTTAAAGATTATTATGAGTTCAGATTTAATAGTGTGATGTATGTACAGTATTTCTATCGAGCATAAAAGTTAGTTTTTATGTTAATAACAGGAAAATGAAAAATTTAAACCTTTTATGTATTTATCTCGTCTCAAACTAAAAAAGAGGAATTCTTATAATGAAAATATAAAGCCTATTTATAAAAGCTTTGGGTTAACCTTGGTTGGGGTCGCAGTCATGGTTATGACTATTTTCAGATTAAGTGCTAGTTTGGCTTATTCCACAACAACGCCAAACGCTATATAATTTTTCCTGCATATAATTTATTATTAGTCAATTAATATTGTTAATAATATAGTTATTTGATATTTGCTAACGCAGATAATTTATAAATTGTCAATTAATCAAATTAATAATGTGGTTATTTTATTTTTACAAGTTCGTTATATTTTTGTAAAAGATTAATATGTATTTTGACTTGCTATTGTAATGTGTGTATAGTATTAAATTACTAAGTATTTACTAACAAAGTAGAAGGAGTAAAATCTGATGAGTAGTAGCTTTCAAAAAATTTACACGAAGTTTCTGTTAATGGAAATGTCCTATCAACCACTTGTGAAAAGCTCGATAAATAAATCACCAAACAAAACCTCAATTGTCTTAAATGGACTTGAAAATGTTGATGGAGAATTAAAATGTACAGGTAATATTTAGAGATGATTTATAAAGTAAACTTAAATTTTAGGGTGTGTTATAGCAACGCTGAACGCACCAACAGAGATGGTGCCCTGCGGCTAATCCTCACTCTCTCAAACTTCAAAATCCTTGCATAGCTGTAACACACCTTACTTAATATTTACTTTATAAATAGGCTCTCTGGGTGGTGATTGAATAGAATTTTAAGTATATAAATAACAATGTAATGGTCTGTTTAATAGATAGGTAGTTAATAAAATAATAAATTTTAAATTGCTATAAATATGATTTATAAAGCTTTTTAGCAATGAATCAGCCTTACTTTTTAAGGGAGATAATGAGTTATCTAAAACGTTTTGCTACCAAGAAAAGGACTTTTCAAACATTCTCTAACACGATGTGATTTGTTCAGTGAAAATCTAACAGCCTCCGATCGCTCTTGACAAATGAATCTTTTACCTCTGGCTCCACTATGGGCAAAAACCTCTGGTAGCCCACAAATTTGCATTGCTGTACTCGACGGACTGACTGATTTGAAGCATCCCTGTTTTGTGGGAGCAGACTTGATCCAGCTACCGACGCTGGTTACTGGGGAAGCAAATCCTCATGGTGAGATGTCTCTGCATGGCACTCATGTAGCCAGCATCATCTTTGGTCAGTCGGGTAGCACTGTTAGGGGAATTGCCCCTGAATGTAAAGGATTAATCGTACCGGTGTTTGCAGATGCCGGACGGCAGTTGTCCCAACTCGATTTAGCCAGAGCGATCGAGCAAGCGGTCAACGCGGGGGCGCACATCATCAATATTAGCGGTGGGCAACTTACCGATGAAGGTGAGGCAGAAGGATGGTTGAAGCGAGCGGTGCAGCTTTGTCAAGAAAAAAATGTGCTGATTGTGGCAGCAGCAGGCAATGATGGTTGTGCTTGTTTACACGTTCCGGCAGCTTTGCCAGCTGTGTTAGCGGTTGGGGCAATGGACGACGAAGGTAAGCCGATCGCCTTTAGCAACTGGGGCAAAACTTACCAAGCTCAAGGCATTTTGGCACCGGGCGAAAATATCTTGGGGGCAAAACCAGGAGGCGGAACAACTCGGTTGAGTGGAACTAGTTTTGCTACACCGATCGCCACGGGAGTAGCAGCACTGCTATTAAGTTTGCAAATTCAGCGGGGCGAAACACCCGATCCCCAAAAAGTCAGGGCGGCAATCTTAAATAGTGCTTTGCCCTGTACGCCAGCCGATACAACCGATGCAAGTCGCTGTTTGGTTGGCAAACTCAATATCTCTGGAACTCTTGAATACTTATTTGGAGGAACTGTGTCAGATACTTTGTCAGCGGTTGCTGCTTCTGGCTGCGGCTGTGGTGGAACCCAACAAAGCCAGGTCGAATCATCCGATCGCCCTGTTGATGACTTAATCGATGTTGCATCCCTCGCGCAGACACCTACAGCCGTGGAACCTGCCGCCACCCTTGCCGTTGCACCTGTAAACCAGTCTCAATCGGCTGCTTCAATCGCTCCCTCAAATGTCTCCTCAGCTACCCCATCCACACACTCAAGGACTCAACAAGTACCCACTATGACTCAATCTACCTCGAACTTTGTCACAGCTAGTCAAGCTCCCAGCGAAATTGCTGAGAGTCAACTGGTGTATGCTTTGGGGACGCTTGGCTATGACTTTGGCTCTGAAGCAAGGCGAGATTCTTTTAAACAACTGATGCCTGCCTACAACATCAATGGGATTGTAGTGCCAGCAAACCCTTATGATGCAAGGCAGATGGTGGATTACTTGGCGGTAAGTCCTTCAGAATCGCGATCGCTCATTTGGACATTGAACATCGAATTGACGCCAATTTATGCGATCGAACCCCAAGGAGCATTTGCGCGAGACACCTACGCCGTTTTGCAAGAACTATTGGCAGGGCAAATTCAAGCGGAAAGCAGCGAAGAATATGTAGAGCGGGTGAGTATTCCGGGAGTTTTGACCGGACGCACCGTCAAGCTGTTTTCTGGGCAGACTGTGCCTTTGCTGGCACCGCAAAACCCGCGAGGAATGTATGGCTGGAAGATAAATACACTCGTATCTGCTGCCATCCAGACAGTACAAACCACCGTCGGAGATGCCCAAGAAGACCCGATTCGGCGCACGTTGAGTAGTTTCCTCAACCGGATTTACTACGATTTACGAAATCTCGGCACCACGTCACAAGACCGGGCGCTCAACTTTGCAGCGACGAATGCCTTCCAGGCGGCTTCCACGTTTGCCGAAGCCGTAGCAACCGGCATGGAACTAGACAGCATCACGGTAGAGAAAAGTCCCTTCTGTCGGGTAGATAGCGATTGTTGGGATGTGAAGCTGAAGTTCTTTGACCCGGAAAACAGTCGCCGTGCCAAAAAGGTGTTCCGGTTCACGATTGATGTCAGCGATTTGATTCCGGTAACGCTGGGCGATGTGAGAACTTGGTCTACGCCGTATTAGGGAACGCAGGGCAGGGTGTAGGGGGAAAATTACCTGCTAGGAGTTTATTTCCCCAATTGCTCTCCAAATCTTTCACTACCGTTTAATCCACTCTCCCAAAAACTCTATGTGATTCTCCATGTCCTCTAAAGATTTTGTAGCTATCAACTGCAACAATCCCCGCATCTGATCCCCAATCGTATAATCTTGCTTGCCCAAGATGATGCCAGCATGAGATTTACTTTGTTCTAGCCATTCTGTGTGAAGTCGGTAAAAATCTCTAACATTAAAGCTGTAAATGACTCTTCGATTGACAAACACCCATTCTAATTGGTCTGCATCTGACTTGGATAGTCGCCCTGCTTCGGCGGTGGAGATGACATCAGCTCCTCGATTGCGAAGTGCTTGCAACAGTCGATTGTGGGTTGCATCCTCGTCTAAGTACAGACTAATTTGGCTCATTCTTTCCCCTGCAAGAATTCTCGGTGCATGGTCACTAGGCGATCGTACTCTTGGGCTTCGGCATCTAGGTCAGTATCAATGGCGGATTGATTGGCGTAGTAATATGCCAAGGCAGCGTGAACTTGAGCCAGTGTCAGGTAACTCTTATCCATTACTATTTCATCGGCACTATAACCCTGCTTATACAGAGCTACAATCTGCCGAACAGACGTACCTGTGCCTGCAATTACTGGACGACTACCGTGGTGATCGAGAGCAACCTCAATCAACTGTCCAATATCAATCAGAGTATGCGACATGGAACACAATCCTGGATAGAGTTCTACTATTCTATCAATCTCGACCGATTGCTCTCACCTGGAAAAGAGGAGTAGGGGCAGGGGAAAAATTATCTATCACTTCTTCCCATTACCCTCACAAAGCGGTCAGACCTGCCGACTGAGCAACGGCTCGACAACGGGACACCAACCACAAAACGGAGAATCAACTCATGGACAAGAAAAACCTAATGCCACAAGCTGCCCAGCCCGTCAACCGGATCGCAAGCGGACAAGTGCCTCCGGAACTGGCAGAACTGTCGGAAGAAGCTTTGCAACTGTATGGTGATGAGGCTTCTAGTGCATCTGTACTAGCATCGTTTCAGACGGAAACTCCTGGTACTCTTTTTGGTTACAGAGTGTGCTTAAGGGTCTGTTCTTATGATGGCGACGAGGAATAGGGCTTAATTCTACACGTCGTTTCTCCCTCTAATCTCTCTTTTCTTTGTCTGGGAGCCTAATTCGTAAAGAATGAATCTCTTATCAATTGCCCTCATCTGGGGGCTTTCCGTGACCTCCGGTTTGGAGGTAGGGAAGGATGAGGAAAATGAGTAACTAAGGGAAGTGGGGGAGACTAAAACACGTTTTTCCTGCTTCCTAAAAATCTGCATCTAGGGATTTAGCTTCCCACAGCACTGAGATTAGACATAGAAAGCAAGGGAGGCTCAACAACGGGACATCAACTAACCACAAAAACGGAGAATCAACTCATGGACAAACAAAACCTGATGCCACAACCCGCTCAACCCGTCAACCGGATCGCAACGGGACAGCTACCGACTCAACTAGCAGAACTATCTGAATTTACCCTATCCCAATTTGCTGATGCTCCTACTATGGGAGCTGTACTACCATCAAATACGGGTAATGAAGACGATCAGTTGATGGGGATGTGTTCTTATAACGGAGAAGACGTGGAGTAAGTTACCCTCAAAATTACTTCTTTCCCAGTCTATGAGCCTGGTTCGAGCGGATTGAATCACGAGGCTTTTGGCCGCACCATGATGGGGAGAGAGACAGAAAAATCGGGAAATGATTAAGGACTGACTTCGTTTTTCTGCTTCTGGTGATGGTGCGATCGCTTCGCGCTTTGCGATACCTGGCACCTCCGTGGGCACCGTGATGATGGGATGGGGAGAAAGGGAGCAGGGGAGGAAGGAGCAGAAGTTGATCGTTGAGATTTTTCACTGCTTTTGACTCCCTTGAGGTTCAAGCCAGCTAAAAGTTTATTCCCCCAATAGCACTTTCTCGCTGGCTTACTTTTCTGTTGGTATCGCCTGCAAAATCCCCGGTACTTTCGGGCACAGTCTTCCAAACTGTTGCCAAGGGTTAAGAATGCCGGATGCCATTGAGTTAAGCCATCATGGGTCAATTGGTCATAGCTGCCGTAATTGCTGAACTCGTAGAAAAAGCCCGAACGAATTTTGGCTGATTTAAGGTTTCCGTGGATGTAGCGCAGTGTGTTGAGCGCCCGTTCTCGATCTGAGGCGGGAAAGCCATCACAAAAATATCGCTTCTCCCAAAAGTGCCCCGTGCGATTTAGCATCCGGTTAAAGCACATCGCAGTATACCAATTGAGGAAATGCATAATTTTTGGCAAATCATCAAATTGAGCAGGTTCAATCAAGTAGTGGATGTGATTTGACATGATGCAGACTGCGTACAGCTTAAATTTAAATTTGTCGATAGCTTGTTTGATGGCATAGAGAAATACTTCGCGGCATTCTAGCTATTGCAGTTTAAATTCTCGATTATTGCAACGAATTGTGACGTGGCAAGCATACCCAGTCTGGAAGTGACGACATTTTCTCGACATAGATTAAGAGTATTCACGCGACTTGCATTATCCAAGCTTAAATACACCCCAATTCACTTAAAAAAACCTAACAATGAAACTTCCTAAACAATCCCCCCCAATAAAACGTCCTGATTTAATCCAGCCACATGAAGCCGTTGATGTAGTTCATGGCAGCGTCGAAGAGTTAGTTAACATTCGGATAAAATTGCTGCACGGCGCAAACTTTAACGATCCGGTAGCCTTTGAGAACCGCAACTATAACCAACTAAAAACTTCTGGCTATGGTTGCTTTGACTCTTTAACTGGCATGGCGTTTCTCTAATTTCTCTTGATACCATTTCACAAAATTCTCGATCCAAATTACTTTTCTTACTCTTTAGAGGAACATTATGGCTGATAATACCGTTAAATTTGGTGACACTTTTTATCTCAAGCACTCAACAGATCAATATATAGTTCCTGTTGGTCGTGGAACATACAACTGGCCACAGTTAGGAGACACAACGCAAAAAGTGACGCTTCAACTTGTAGGTAACGAAGGTCAGGTGGTGGAATCGCAAAGTCGCATCAAAATCAAAACCAAAGAACCTTTAAAAGATAATAATGATATTTTGGGGGCTTTTGCCGATAGTCACGATTGCTACTATTCGGAAGATGGCTGGAGTGAAGACAAACAAAGCTGGGTAATTACCAAAGTTTCTGGTGAGGGTTCAATAAGCTATGGCGATCGGGTTTACCTCACCAACTGTTCATACACTAATCAAAACCTGTGTGCTGATACCGAGTATGTTGGCTTCATCACGACAGCAGAGAATATTAAAGATTGGTGGATTTTAGAAAGCAATGCCCCTGTAATTACACAAGTTGGCCCAGTAGGCAGCTCAATCTCCGGTACCGATTTTTCAACTCTACCCGAAAACACAACCGCAACTAAGATTAAAAGTATTAACGTGAGTGCGGATTGGGCAGTGGACAAGATTCAAGTCGAGTATGAAAACCCGACAACGAATCCTCCTGAAGCAGTAGGCGAGGCAAACAATCTCAGTACATTTGCTTTAGCCGCAGGAGATTATCTCACTTCTGTTTCTGGAACGTGGGGAACACAAAGTTCTGGCTTTCCTAAAGAAGATATTATCACCATTCAATTTCATACCCATCAAGGCGCTCAATCTGATGTGTTTGGCGGAAAAAATTCTCAAAAGCAGGTAGAAGAATTTACACTGGCTGCGCCTCAAGGCTCTGAAATTATTGGTTTCTTTGGCACTTATGGTAGCGCTCGAAATGTTCTGGCGCAATTGGGAATTTACACTCGACCGATCCAATCTTAACCTCGCCAGCTCCCTCAGCTTTCTCTGCTCAACAAAACTCATCTCCACCAACTAGTTTGGAGAAAAACTATGGCTGAAAATACCGTTAAATTTGGTGACTCCTTTTATCTCAAGCACGCAACAAATCAATACATAGTTGCTGTTAATCGCGGCACATACAACTGGCCACAATTAGGAAACACAGGAAAAGTAACGCTTCAACTTGTAGGTAACTCCGAAGGTGAGGTGGTGAGAGCGCAAAGTCGCATCAAAATCAAAACAACAGAATTAACAACAGGTAATAATGACATTTTAGGGGCTTTTTCCAATAGCCACGATTGCTACTATTGGCAAGATGGCTACGATGAAAATAAACAGAGTTGGATAATTACCAAAGTTTCTGGTAAGGGAGGTGCAATTCGCTATGATGAGCGGGTTTACCTCACCAACTCTTCCTACACTAATCAAAAACTGTGTGCTGATACCAGTTATGCTGGCTACATTACGACTGCGGAAAACACTAAAGATTGGTGGATTTTAGAAAGCGCTGAATCTGTGTCTTCTCCGGCTCCAGAAAGCTCATCTCCACCAACTGCATCCGAAAGCTTACCAAGCCAACCAGCAAGCGCCCCCCCGAATGTTGCACCCAGTCCGGCTGCATCAGGTCAACCCTCGAATGCCGCGATCGCTCCAGGTGTAATCAGTAGCACTTACCAACAAAGTTGTAGCGACATCTCTATTCAGGGAAATGTACTATCAGCCACTTGCAGAAAAAGTGATGGTTCACTCAATAACACCTCAATCGTCTTAAAGGGAATTGAAAATATTGATGGAGAATTAAAACTAACTGACCCGAACAAACCGAGTAGTTATCAACAAACTTGCACTGAAATCTCTATTCAGGGAAATGTACTATCAGCCACTTGCAAGAGAGCGGATGGTTCATCAAACAAAACCTCAATCGTCTTAGATGGAATTGAAAATATTGATGGAAACTTAACATATACAGGTACAACCGAACAACTTGGAGAACTGGGTGAAACTGCAACCGCCTCGCCAAATATCTCACCTAGTCCGTCTCCAGTGTTACCCGGACAGTTTATTCCAATCGAACAATCTGGAACCTTACCAGAACCAGCTTCCGCACCACCGAATGTTGCTCCCACTCCACCTCAACCCTCTGTAGAATCGAATCCACCTGTAACGTCAGCCCCAGCAATCGCTCCACCCATCCCCCCTGTGAGATTGCAGGGTAGCCAAATGGTGTTGGTGCTTGATGACAAACATCAGGGGATCTCTACTGGTGGCGGAGCGCTCAGACCGCAAGGAAACTTCACAATTGAAGCTTGGGTGTATCCTGCCACAAATGCTGGCAAGCAGCTGATTTTTGCTGATGGAGAAACGCTGTTTTATCTGGAAGGCGGCGAACTGAAGTTTCAGACTCCCCTCTCTAGTGAAGCGATCGCTTCCGTGGGTGCTGGCATCACATCTGGAAGCTGGTATCATGTTGCAGTGGCACGGGCGGGGAGTCGTCCCGGCGATACGAAGCTCTACATTAACGGGGTACACAACGACAATCAAAAGGCAATTTTCCCAGTCTTGTCGTCTGGCAATACTTATTTAGGTGGACAGCCAAACGTGGCAGATTCCCGCTTTCAGGGCAAACTGCTGGAGGTACGGGTGTGGCGGTATGCGCGATCGCAAGCAGAGATTGAAGCCAATCAAATGTACCCCCTGACAGGGAGAGAACTGGGCTTAGTGCGCTATTGGTCTTTGAATCAAACAGTAGGGTCAACCTTGGAAGATAAAACAACGAATCGGGCAGTGGGAACACTTAGCCGTAATCTCGTCTGGGAGGAAGCAGAAATTCCTCTGAAGCTGAAGCTCGATCCCGAAGAACGGCTGACGCGATCAACCGGATTGGAAGATTACGGCTACTGGTTTAAAGAGATGGCAAAACAACAAAAAACAGAGGCAGATCCTCTCTTCCGGCGGGGGCGGATTTGGAGATAGGATTAAGCGATCGCCCCTCTCGATACACCCATACCAAGGGCGATCGCGCTTATAGCTTTCTCTGATAATGCCCTGAAATCTCTCTACACCCTTATACCCAGCAGTCTTCTAGACTATTGCGCGTTGAGTGCCCGCTTCTGATTCCAAGCTGGAAATAAACGATCGGAGAAAATGAAAATATTAGCTAAAAAATCACCTTTCATTGCTGCCCATGAGCAAGCATTTGAGATTGAAAATATTTATGCTCTTGATATCTTCAAATCATTTGTAGAAACAATAGAAAATATTACAGATGATTGTTCGCTGGAAGCTTCTTGCAAAGTTGAAAAAGACCGAATTTATCCAGCTAGATTTTTTTTAGAGTTTAATCTCAAAACTACAAAACAGCTAAAAATTGTAATTGATTTCTTCAATCAAATCAATACAAGAATTGGTGTCAAACTTGATGACTCTTTGATTGACAAATTCTTCAGTGGCGACTTTGACTTTAGTAAACTTAAGGAATTTCTGGTCGGTGTGGATCTTCGTAGAGAATTAACTGATTCTTCAGTTGACCTTGCTCTAACTATCGAAAATTATCCAGAGAAAGAAGAATTAGCAATTGCCCTAAATGGAAAAAATTTAGAAGCAGATATACAAATGCTACTTTTCAATAACTTCTTACATATCGGATTTGATTGTAGATTTAATGGTAAAAGCAATATTGAGCTTTATCCATATATTAAAAAACAAGAGTGGCAACAAGCTGATATACAGCAGCGATTAAGACAAGTTCTGTCGCCAGCAGTTCTGCAACGTTTACCCATTTGTAAGAGAATAAGTGTAGGACTTTCTCAGGCCAATTTAGAAAGAAAAATTTATTACTATTTAGAAAATATTAATGACTTCTTGAGTTATTTTCCTGTAAACGATATTGCCCGGAGAGTTCACGCCTACTACCAACAGCAACCTGTAAAAGAAATGGCAGTTGCCTTATTAGAAAGTGAATTGCAAGCTGAAACAATCCAAAAGATAAATTTGTACTACATAATCTAATTTATGAACAAGGTATATGCTTCTAAAAATATGAAGATTCCTCAGATTAAACCTCATTTTCGGGTTGAGTTCGTTGAACGCAAAAACGTCTATTTACCTCGGTGAAGCGGTCAGACCCACCGACACAGCAACGCTCGACAATGGGACATCAACCAACTACACAATGGAGACAACTCTCATGGATAAGCAAAACTTGAACAGACTACTAACTGTCTTACTTTAATTGTTGTTTAAGTTCTCGAATCGCCGCACTGGTATTACGCTCATAGGCAACTTGAAGACAGCGGGTAACTATAGTTTGGAGGTTGATGTTTGGAAAATACTGGCTTTGTGTTTGCAGCAAATATTCTGTGCCCTGTAACTGGTAAACTAACAACTGGTTTTTGCGAAATAGCCAAACCTCTGGCACTTGATACGGCAGGTAATCATTCACATCTGAATAACTCGTTACATCAATTTCCAGTACCAGATCGGGTGGCGGATCGGTCTTCCAGTCAATGCGCTCTTTACCAGAAACCGCTCGCCAATGATCAATATAAAAACAATAGTCTGGTTCAATGCCACTTTCATCGGGCAGTTCCATTGTCACTGGTGTAAAGGCATCGTACTCACGTTCGGTATGGTCGAGTAATGTTGTAATCACATTAGCGATCAAATGAGCATCCCGTCCGTGTTTTGGCATTGGTGACATTAACAGAATCTCTCCAAAGCGATACTTGAGACGAGGAATTGCACCATCACCTCGCTGCTGACACAACGCCTGATACTCCTGCCAGGTCGCAGGCAACCGCACTACGGCTCCTGCTGGTAACTGAATTTTATCAGGTGACACCAGAGCAAACATAACTCAAACTCCCATGACCGCCTAAGCCGATCCTAAACCATATATGAAGATTCCCCAGATTAAACCTCACTTCCGCGTCGAAATTATTGAACCAGAAAACGTCTATTTATTGAGCGAATATGCCACCTACGCGCTGACAGGTCGCCTGTATTGCCAGATTATTCCTCTGCTCAATGGTCAGTACACGCGAGAAGAAATTATTCAAAAACTCGATGGGCAAGTTCCCCCTGAATACTTTGATTATGTACTCGATCGCCTCAACGCCAAAGGCTACCTCACTGATGCCGCTCACAGCCTCACTCCTCAAGCCGCCGCTTTTTGGAGCTTGCTAGGTGTAGAGCCGCAAGTAGTGAGCGATCGCCTACCCCACACCCAAGTTTTTGTCACAACGGTCGGTGGCGTTGATGCCCAACCTTTAATTGAGGCGTTGCAGGCGATCGGTATTCCTGTGCAGCTAGGGGGAGCAGGGGAGGCACAGGGAGGTAGTTCGCTGTTGGTTGTGCTTACGGATGACTATCAACAGCCACAACTGAGCCAGATCAATAAAACAGCCTTGCAAACTCACCAACCCTGGCTACTTGTCAAGCCAATTGGCGGCATACTGTGGTTCGGTTCTATCTTTACTCCGGGAGAAACAGGCTGTTGGGAATGTCTCGCGCATCGACTCAACGGTAACCGGGAAGTGGAAGCATCGGTTTTACGGCAAAAGGAGCAGGGGATGGGGTGTTTACCAACTGCTTTTGCTGTATTGCCTTCGACGATGCAAGCGGCGATCGCACTGACGACCACCGAAGTTGCTAAATGGCTGGTGAAGCAGGTTATCCCAGAATCGACCATTCAAACGTTAGCTGGGAAACTGATTACCCTCGACCAGACGAACTTTACTCTAAAAACGCACACGCTGATTCAGCGCCCTCAATGTCCTGCTTGTGGCAATCCCGATTTAGTTAGTCAACAGGTTAATAGTGCGATCGCGCTTACCAGCCGCAAAAAGCTATTTACCCAAGATGGCGGCCATCGCGCCTTTACCCCAGAACAAATTCTGCAACGCTATGAGCATTTAATCAGTCCAATTAGCGGAGTTGTCAGCGCCCTCGTGCGCGTGTCCGACCCCAATAACCCCTTGATCCACACCTACAGCGCTACCCATGCCTTAGGTTCCTCCTCAAACCTCAACCGTTTGCGAAAGTCGCTCAGGCACAAAAGTGGCGGTAAGGGCAAAAGCGATCGCCAATCCCAAGCAAGCGGTTTTTGTGAAGCAATAGAACGCTATTCTGGCATCTACCAAGGGGATGAACCTCGAATCAATTCTCAGTTTGCTGAGTTGGGCAACGCCATTCATCCGGCTGAGTGTTTGCTGTATAGTGATACTCAATATCAAAACAGGGAGGAGTTGAATCAAAAGGCGATCGTGGAGCATGATTGGATTCCGCAACTTTTTGATGAGACTCAAGCTGTTGACTGGACTCCTGTTTGGTCAATGACCGAGCAAACGCATAAATACCTCTCCACCGCCTTTTGCTACTACAATTACCGATTGCCCAAAACCCATCGCTTTTGTTGTGCCGATTCCAACGGCAGCGCCGCCGGAGGAACGCTAGAAGATGCCATTCTCCAAGGATTTTTAGAACTGGTGGAGCGCGATAGCGTCGCCATCTGGTGGTATAATCGTCTGTTGCGCCCAGCTGTAGACCTAGCCAGCTTCAACGATTCGTATCTATTAGAGTTGCAAAATTGGTACCGTAGCCAGCAACGAGAACTTTGGGTACTAGATTTAACGACTGACTTAAACATTCCCGCCTTTGTCGCCCTCTCTCGTAACATAGGTGGCGGTGAAGAACGAATTATTGCCGGATATGGGGCACATTTCGACCCCAAAATTGCGATTTCACGAGCCGTCACCGAGGTAAATCAAATCAGTTTTGCTGTAGATCGGCTAGATTATTCCAGCGACTCAGACTCAGCCTTGAACTACTGGTTTACCCAGGCAACTTTAGCTAATCAGCCTTATCTCGCTCCTTGTACACAAACACTACCCAAACAATATGCCGATTACCCGCAGCAGTGGAGCAATGATATTCAGCAAGATGTCTTAACTTGTGTCGAAGTCGCTAGACGTGCTGGGTTGGAGATGCTGGTGCTGAACCAAACCCGCCCCGATATTGGCTTACCCGTCGTCAAAGTGATTGTACCTGGTTTACGTCACTTCTGGTCACGATTTGGAGCGGGACGATTGTACAATGTACCCACAAAGCTGGGATGGCGCTCTGCTCCATTAACCGAAGACCAGATGAACCCGATGCCAATGGTGTTTTGACATGTCTGAATCCTTCACCCTGTCTTTCCGGCCCGACATCTCCCTGACCCTAGAAGGCGATCGGCTAACGCTACAATCCACGTCCGAAAGTCTCACTTTGGAGCATCCCAAGCCTGGTTTGCGAACCGCACTAGAACAGCTGTTGCATTCCACCCTGACGATCGCTCAGTTAACTGCGCTGGTTGTAGAAGCTGATGGAGTCGAAGCCGGCTTAAACTTTGAGACCGATCTGCAAAAGCTGATTTACCTCGGCTGGATAAGTCATTCTGTTTTACCCTTGGCAACCGCCGTGCCGATCGCTGAAAATTATCAATTAATTTCTCCTGTTTTTGATTGGCAACAGCAGCCTGTAACTCTGTCTCGCTTTGCCTTCCTGCACCAAGAGAACCAAAACTTTGTTTTAGAATCTCCCTTATCCAAAGCAAAAATTGTTCTGCTAGATTGGCGGGCTAGCGCCTTGATTGCGAAACTGGCTCAATTCGATTCGCCATTTAGATTAGAAAATTTGGTGGAAACGCTGATTGATGCAGAGATAGGGCAATCGTTCGTGGAGTTGCTGATTGCAACCCAGATGATCCCGCTAGAACCAGAAACTAAAGCATTAGCTCAATGGGAATTTCATAATCTGCTGTTTCATCGCCAAACTCGTTCAGAGCGATTAGACGATCTGCGGAAATTGAAACTTCCCCGCTTTGAGGAGCGCGAGCAATTGGGAGTTGTAAAACCACCGATGAGCGATCGAGTGATTCCGTTAGAGAAACCGGATCTGGCAATTTTAGCCCAGACAGATTGTTCGTTAACGCAGGCGATCGAGGCAAGGCAATCGATTCGAGAATATGATGACCTACCGATAACCCTTAACCAATTGGCAGAGTTTCTCTATCGTTGTGCCAGGGTGAAAGAGGTTTACAACCTTGAGGACGATCCTCTGAACATGGGAGAATTCACTAAACGTCCCTATCCTTGCGGGGGTGGGTTATATGAACTGGAGATTTATCCACTCATCAATCGCTGTCAGGGATTAAATTCCGGATTATACCACTATCAACCGTTGTCTCACACGTTGCACCTGATTGCAGACTATCACGAGGTTGAAGTTTTGATTTACGATGCTTGGAAAGCAACTGGACAACAGGATATCCCCCAAGTACTTTTCATTGTCACAGCGCGATTTGGGCGATTGTTCTGGAAGTATCATGCCATTGGTTATGGTTTGATTTTGAAACATATCGGGGTGCTGTATCAAACCTTCTATCTGGTTGCGACTGCAATGAAGTTAGCTCCCAGTGCGATCGGTGCGGGGAATTCCGAACAGTTCGGTCTCATCGCCAACCTCAACGAGTACGAAGAGGCTTCTGTGGGAGAGTTTAGTCTCGGTTCGCTCAAGCAAACAAACGACAATCCCTCTTAGAAGTTTCTACCGATTAAGCCATTTTATAATATTTCATTTAATCGATTACTTCTATGCCTGACCTTAATACCATTCCTGGTTTTGCTGCCTTACAAGCTCTTACCCTCGGTGATTCTCGGATCAAAATTGCCGTCCTTGATGGCCCTGCGGATCTGGAGCGGGCTTGCTTTCGCGGTGCTAATATAAGTCGCATTAAGCCCTATTGGCAAAGTGACTTAGAGGCGATCGATCCAATCTACATACAACAGGAACTCAAAATTAAGGTGTTGCAGGATAAGAAGAAAGCCCTCAAAAAAGCTAGGAAAGAGCAGTCAAGTCAAAATACAGATCCAGCAATATCATCCGATGACAGCGTTGAGTCGATCGCTCAACCCATGACTCAGGTTACGGCGTTGCATAATGGGCAATGGTACAGCAAAGCTACTGTCTTCAATGCATTGTTAGAAAGCACAGATACACCACTACTGGAACAATTTCGCCAGTTAAGTGCCTCCAAAACGCAAAAAATATTGAAACCAGAAATTCCCTCAAATACTAACTATACCGACGCAATTGAAGCATTAGAGGCAGAGATTAAAGCGCTAGAAGATACAATTCCCGAATCAGTGCGAGAGCGTCTGACTGGTGTCTTCCATGCCACAGGCATTTTTGGCACGATGTTTGGGCAACCCGGTTCCCCCGTTGAGGGAGTGGCTCCCTACTGCACCGCCATCAATATCCCCTTATTTGAAACCGCAACTGCCGATGAAGCACTCTCTCCGCTCAACCTAGCTCACGCATTTAACCTGGCATTTAAACTGGGCGTAAATATTATCCACTGTGCTGCCTGTCATCCTACTGAAACCGGATTTGCCCACGAAATGATCCAGAAAGCAGTAAAACAGTGCCAAGACAATAATATTCTCATTGTCGCTCCCAGTGGTAATAACAAAGGCGAATGCTTTTGTGTCCCTGCTATTCTACCCAACGTTTTAGCAGTGGGCATGATGAAAGACGATGGGCAACCTGCAAACTACAGTAATTGGGGTGGACAGTACCAGCAACAAGGCATCCTCGCACCCGGCGAAAACATCGTGGCGGCGCAACCCGGCACTGATGAACCCGCTCGTCAGGAAGGCACCAGTTTATCTGCTCCTCTAATCACAGGTATCTCTGCGTTGTTAATGAGTCTGCAATTGCAACGCGGCGAACAACCCAGCGCTGAAGCCGTGTGGACAGCTTTACTCAACAGCGCCATTCCCTGCGATCCGAAAGAAGTTGAAGAACCAGAACGCTGTTTAGCCGGGAAATTGAATATTCCGGGGGCTTATCAGTTACTAACTGGGCAACCTTTACCCAGCATTCAAGCGATCGCTGCTGTCCATCCACAAATCATTTTGCCACCCATCAACAACTCTTTGCCAGATAGTTCCGAATCTGCGGTGACATTTTCTCAACCCAAGAGCGAGATTAACAGTTCTGCACCCACTCAAGTGATTACCGCCTCAGCCACACTTGCAGACATTCCCCCCTCCATTATTACTCCCAAAAGCGAGATTAACAGTTCTGCACCCACTCAAGTGATTAGCGCCTCAGCCACACTTGCAGACATTCCCCCTGCCTCCCCTGCTTCCCTTTCCCCCTCTACTATTACTCCTAGTGCCGTCTCCAACAAAGTCTATGCCCTTGGTACATTAGGCTACAATTTTGGCACCGAAGCCCGCCGCGACACCTTCAAACAACGGATGCCTGCGGTCAGCATGGATGGGGTATTAATTCCCGCTAATCCCTACGATGCCCGCCAAATGGTTAATCACTTGGAGTTAAGCCCCACTGAAGGTAAATCTCTGATTTGGACGTTGAATCAGGAACTCACCCCCATTTACGCGCTAGAACCCCAAAAGGCTTATGCCAGTGAAATATATGCCGTCTTTGCGATGATGTTAGCTGGGCAGATTCAGCCTGAATCCAGCGATGATTATATCGAGCGAGTTAGCATTCCCGGCACTCTTACCGATCGCACAGTCGAACTCTTTTCGGGTCAAGTTGTTCCTGTGCTTACATTGCCAAACGTTCGAGGGATGTACGGTTGGCAAGTCAACTTTCTTGTGGAAGTAGCTGTTGCCACCGCCAGCAGTGAAACTAGCGAATCTGGTAACGACGTGAGAATGCGGCGTTCCCTCAAGAGTTTCTTGCATCGCATTTACTACGACCTCCGCAACTTAGGACAGCTAGACCGCGATCGCGCCCTCAATTTTGCCGCCACCAACGCCTTTCAAGCCGCTTCTACGTTTGAGTCAGCGATTGGGAGCGGTATGGAACTAGAGAGCATCGAAGTTGAAAAAAGTCCCTTCTGTCGCCTTAATAGTAATTGCTGGGATGTGAAGCTGAGGTTTTTCGACTCAGAAAACAGCCATCGCGCTAAAAAAATATATCGATTCACCATTGACGTTGCCAATATTATGCCAGTTACGCTAGGCCAAGTGCGATCGTGGTCAGTGCCACGTTAGCTCGACTTTATGCTTTTATATCAAGTTCGGCTAATTACTGACAATATGTTGGTCTTTTTGGTAATTGGGAAAAAGGTAATTGCAAGAGGTGAACAGTTGTGTTTTTCTTCCCCATTACCCATTAGACCTGTCCGAAATATTAACACCAATTTGAAAAAAGAATGCGACAGATACATACAGACATACCTTTGTTCTGTCTGGCTTTCTTAATGCATGAATTTTGAATTTTGAATTGGTATAACTTAGTGTCAAAAAATGGTAATATCATGTCCGGTTGAATACTTATGATATTTGTGAGGGTCGGTAATGCTTCGGCTGGGCTCAGCATGAATGGGTAATGGGTAATGGGGAATAAAAATACAGTTTAACTCTTCCCTCTTCCCCAATTCCCAATGACCTATTACCAATTACCAGCAACACCAACATATTGTAAGTAATTAGCCGAACTTGATATAAAAGGGAATTTTAACCGTCTACCAAAATGAAAAATCCACTTAATTATATTCAAAAATACCTACATCGTACTAAACAAATATTAGGGATAATCAATGAGAGAAAATCACCTTTCATTTTTATATTAAGTTTTCTATAACTGTCGATTGCCAAACTAAATAACCACTTGACAAATTAATGTCCTTAAAATATTTAGCTTCAAACCCTTACTTGGTAAGGGTTTTACTATTTTAGGCTGAAAATAGGCTACTAGAGGCTTATTGCCAAAATACCTGTCCTCTTTTGGAATTTTGACAAAATATCTGTCCTTTCTTCAAAAACGCTGTGAGCCTACATTCTTATAAAAATTGACAAAATAAATGTTTTTTAAACAGTACAATACAACTACGTTTGTATTAAACAATTATGTAAAAATGCTGGACGATCATACCAATAGCGATCAAGAGGCAGAAAAGGATAAGATTGTGACGGAACTCTCAGCAGATGATAGGCATTTGCTGGATATGATTGAGCAATTACTAGAACCATGCGATCGCATCACTTATGGAGAAAGACAAAGGGAGGTCGCAGCCAAACTAGGCAAGTCTGTGCGAACGGTACGGCGACTGTTAAAAAAATGGGAAGAGTCAGGTTTAGCCGCACTTCAAACTACAGCACGGGCTGACAAAGGCAAACATCGAATAGACACTGATTGGCAACAGTTCATCATCAAAACTTATAAGGAAGGCAATAAAGGTAGTAAGCGAATTACTCCCCAACAAGTGGCAATTAGAGTACAAGCAAGGGCAGATGAATTAGGACAAAAAAAATATCCCAGCTATAGAAATGTGTATTAATTTATACAATTAGTTACTGAGCAGCAAGAACAAAAAGCAGGTGTTAGAAGTCGAGGTTGGCATGGTTCTCGATTATCAGTTAAAACCCGCGATGGCAAAGACTTATCAGTAGAATATAGCAACCATGTTTGGCAGTGTGACCATACTCGTGTAGACCTATTGCTGGTAGATCAGCATGGTGAACTTTTGGATCGTCCTTGGCTGACAACAGTTGTCGATACTTACTCCCGTTGCATCATGGGGATAAACTTAGGTTTTGATGCTCCGAGTTCTCAGGTAGTAGCATTAGCACTGCGCCATGCAATTTTGCCAAAGCAGTATGGGTCAGAATATGGACTCCATGAAGAATGGGGAACCTACGGTAAACCAGAATATTTTTATACCGATGGCGGTAAAGATTTTCGCTCAAACCATTTGCAACAGATAGGTGTGCAATTGGGATTTGTTTGTCATTTACGCGATCGCCCGAGTGAAGGTGGTATTGTTGAGCGTCCTTTTGGCACTTTTAATACCGACTTTTTTTCTACTTTGCCGGGATACACAGGATCAAATGTGCAGGAACGTCCAGAGCAAGCTCAGAAAGAGGCTTGTCTGACTTTAAGAGAGTTGGAACATAGGTTTATCGCCTTTTTTCTGTCAAACTCCACAAGCTCAAGCGAACGCTCCTGCGCTTGGGACAACAACATAAACCGCTTACCTTTACCTGAAATAAATAACTCCGGCTCTTGATCTTTCAGCTTTTTCAGCGTGGTACTGGCTATGTCAAAACTTAACCCCACAGATAGCCAATATGACATTGCAGCCAGTTCCAGCAAATTAGACTTTGAGTAATAAATACTACGTCCTGTCCCAGTCTCACTGATTACAGGAACAATCACCCCCCTCTCTCGCCAATACTGTAGCTGACGGAGGGTGCAGCCTGTGATTTCAGCAGCTTCCTTGCTTGTAAAAAATGTCTCCTGCATACAATTTATTTTACAGAAGACTTATTTAATACAATTATGTTATTATTAAACAGTATTGTTTTACACCGATGAGCCAAATCACTATTCAGTGTCGCTTTGTAGCCTCAGAGTCATCACGCCAGCAACTATGGAAGTTGATGGCAGAGCTTAATACGCCACTGATTAATGAACTACTACGTCAGGTAAGTCAACACCCAGAGTTTGAAACTTGGCGACAAAAGGGCAAACACCCCACTAGTATTGTCAAAGAACTCTGCCAACCTTTGAAAACTGATCCTCAGTTCATTGGTCAGCCTGGACGATTTTATACGAGTGCGATCGCATTGGTGAACCACGTATATAAATCATGGTTTGCCCTGATGAAGCGATCGCAGTACCAACTAGAAGGCAAAATTCGCTGGTCGGAAATGCTCAAAAGTGATGTTGAATTGGTAGAAAGTAGTGGTGTCAGCTTAGATAGTCTTCGTACTAAAGCTGCTGAAATTTTGGTTCAATTTGCTCCTCTCAATACTGCTGAAACTCAATCAACGAATGGGAAAAAGGCTAAAAAGCGTAAGAAAGCTCAAAATTTAGGTAGCAACAGTTTATCAAAGAACTTATTTGAGTCCTATCGCAAGACAGAAGATAACTTGACTCGTTGTGCCATCAGCTATTTACTCAAAAATGGTTGCAAAATCAACGATAAAGAGGAAGACGCTAAAAAATTTGCTCAACGTCGCCGTCAACTTGAAATTCAGATTGAACGCCTTAGAGAACAGCTAGAAACACGAATTCCCAAAGGTAGAGATTTAACCGATGCCAAATGGTTAGAAACTATTGTTGTTGCCACTCACAACGTTCCAACAAATGAGTCCGAGGCAAAATCTTGGCAAGACAGCCTTTTAAGGCAATCTAGCAAAGTACCTTTCCCAGTAGCTTACGAAACCAACGAAGACATGACTTGGTTTAAAAACCAGTTTGGGCGCATCTGTGTAAAATTCAATGGTTTGAGTGAGCATAGCTTTCAAGTTTATTGTGATTCTCGCCAACTTCACTGGTTTCAACGCTTCCTAGAAGATCAACAAATTAAGAAAAATAGTAAAAATCAGCACTTTAGTAGCCTGTTCACCCTGCGTAGTGGGCGTATTGCTTGGCAAGAAGAGGAAGGCAAAGGCGATCCTTGGAATGTTAATCGCTTAACCCTCTACTGTTCTGTAGATACCCGCCTATGGACGATTGAAGGAACCAATCAAGTAAGGAAAGAAAAAGCCGAAAAAATCGCTCAAATTATCACCAATACAAAAGCCAAAGGCAAGCTTAATGAAAAACAACAAGCCCATATAAAACGCAAAAACTCTACTTTAGACACAATTAATAACCCTTTTCCTCGCCCCACTAAACCTTTATATAAAGGACAATCTCATATTCTTGTTAGTATTAGTCTCGGCTTAGAAAAGCCTGCAACGCTAGCGGTAGTAGACGGCATTACAGGTCAAGTAATTACCTATCGCAGCATCAGACAACTACTGGGTGATAATTACAAACTGCTAAATCGACAGCAAAAGCAAAAGCATTTTTTATCTCACCAGCGCCAAATAGCTCAAACGCTTGCTTCTGTCATCAGCCTCCTTTTCGAGGGTGGTTTCAACACCCCTCCCAGTGAGAGGTGGGTTGAAAGAGTATTATCAGTAAATAATTGACGCAGGGCGTTGCGTTTCAACACCCCTCCCAGCCAGAGGTGGGTTGAAAGATTACTCTAAATTAAGGTTGGCATACTATTTAGGAAGTTTCAACACCCCTCCCAGCGAGAGGCGGGTTGAAAGTCGCTACGACTTTCGCTGTCAATGGATATGTCCTAGTACATTAAAAGCTTTATTGAGTTTCAGAATTTTTCCAGTGTTCATAGCAAACACTTTTTAGGTGGGTTGAAAGGATAGAGCAACAGATTCTTTGTTTGAAGAGCTTGATTTTAGCTCTAATATTGAAACTGATTAATTACCCTATAAAAAAAGAAGAGTTCTGCCATACTGTATGTATGGCAGGGTGTTGTAATGATATACAATTTATCAGCGCGGACAATAATTTGGCACACAGACATTAATCTGTCAACGCGGACAAATAATTTGGCAATCGACAATAACTAACGAGCGCGGAGGGATTTGAACCCCCGACCCACAGAACCGGAATCTGTTGCTCTATCCACTGAGCCACGCGCCCTTATTCTCTAATATTATAGCACGCTTGCGATCGCATTTGCAGCCAAATTGGCGATCGCTTAAAGATAATCGGCAGGGTTAACGGGTGAACCATTGCGCCGCACTTCAAAGTGGAGATGAGGCCCAGTCGATAAACCCGTGGAACCTACAGCAGCGATCGCTTGTCCTCGTTCTACTGCTTGTCCCTCGGTAACATATAACTCGCTGGTATGTCCGTACAGTGTAGTAATGCCTTTGCCGTGGTTAATAATTACAGCTTTGCCATAACCACCATACCACCCAGCAAAAATCACTGTTCCAGAATCGGCTGCCCGAATTGTACTACCATAGCTAGCAGCAAAATCTAAACCTGCGTGAAAGCGACGATAGCCGAGAATCGGGTGCATCCGCCAGCCAAAGGGACTGCTAGTAGGAGCATCGCTAGGATAAGCTAGCATCCCAGTTCCCTGAATAATAATGCTTGTGCGACTGTTGGTTTTTGCTTGCGCCGCCGCTTCTGCTACCTTTTGCTGAATCAAAACTTCCAAATTTTTGGATTCTCTTTCTAGCTGATTTTGGGCTGCTTCCAAGGCGAGGCGATCGCTATTAAGGCGTTGAATCAATTCTGATTGTGATTGCGCCTGGGTTTGATAATCGGCTTTTTGGGCAAGTAGCTGTTCGCGAATCAAAGCAATTTCGTTTTTTTGCTGTTCTACTTCTGTTTTTTGCTGATTTATCGAGTTTGCTTGGTCGTTGAGTTTTCGTAAAATTTGCTGGTCTGCTTGATAAACTAACTTTAACTGATGACGCCGGGTGATAAAGTCGCTGATATTTTGACTTTGGAGCAAAACTGCCCATCCCTGACTAGCTGGCGATCGCTGGAGATAACGCAATCGTGCTACTGTTGCTATTTGACGCTCCTCATAGTCACGTTGGGCTAGAGCTAAATCAGTTTCCAACTGCTGGAGGCGTTGGGTAGCTTGTTGTAATCGCGATTCGCTCTGTTGAATATAGCTATCTGTAGTTTGCAGATTTTCTTGTAAACCAGTCAAGTGTTTTTGCGCCTCTTGTTGGAGATTTGTTAAGCGATCGCGTTCGTTAACTACACTCTGATGCTGCTGGTTCATTTGTTGCTGTTGTTGACGCAAGTTATCAATAGACTGTGTAAATGCCTGTACTGGAATTAAAGCCAGACAAAGGCAAAAAATAGAGCAAAACGTAACACACAAACGCCAAAAAATCTGCTTTTTTTCTAGAAATCGCGCTTTCATAGTGTGCAGCCCAACAAAAACGATGCTTTCAAACACTATGAGGATTATTCCCAAAATCCGATTAATTCACCCACTGCAAAACTATGTGTCAAATTGGCTTGGCAACTTAGAAGGGCTTTATCCGCCAGATTTCTCTAAATACTTTGGACTGAAGCTGCATTTTTCACAAGTCAAATGACCTGTCAGCCTTCTGCTGTAACGCTATCTCAAAGGCGATCGCATTTAGCGTAAATTTAGTATAGTTGCGCTTAAACTTTTTTCGACGCGTAATAACACTAATAAAGTATTATAAATATATAGCAACGCTTTAGCTAAGTATTAGCACTGTATTTCGAGAAGAAAACTACTCGCACTGCCCAAGTTAGATTTTATCTGAAGAGTATGTTCAAAAAGTTTTGTATAAAATACCAAAAACCCCAAAACCTAACCTTCTTGCCTGCTTGCTCACAAAGGAATGGCTTTCAAAGCTCTCTTCTAGACGAGAGAAGTTCAAAGAGAGTTTTCCAGTATATATTTTTACTTTTAAAATATCCTGTAACTAGCTGAAACTTTGATGCTGGTTAATTAAGGCAGGCTATCTATCTTCATTAAAGTATTGAAAGTAAGAGTAGACATTAGAAAAAAGCAAGGAGATATTAGCAAGATGTTAGTTTTTATAATCCCAATCAAAAGTCCTAAAGTAGCAACATCATGGACAGAATTATCCAAGATGTTTGAAAGATGTCTACGCTCAGTCTGTAATCAAACTTCTTCAAAATTTCATGTTATTGTAGTCTGTCATGAAATACCTAAAATTAATTTTCATCATCCCCAAGTGCAATATATCCAAGTTGATTTTCCTATTCCAGGGTCAAACTATACTGAAAAAATGGCAGATAAAACAAAAAAACTTGCTGTTGGACTATTAGCTGCTCAATCTCTCAAACCAACACATATAATGCCTGTAGATAGTGATGACTGTATTAGCAAAAAACTAGTGAGTTTTGTTGCTCAAAATCCCAAAAGTAATGGGTGGTACATTGACAAGGGCTATGAATATGAAGAAGGAAGCAGCAAAATTATAGTTAGGAAAGAAAAATTTTATAAATTGTGTGGAACGTGCAACCTGATCAATTACCGCTTGTTTAGTTTGCCTGAAAAAGTACTGTCTGACGAACCTTTAACTGGGCATGATAACTTTTTATCAGGACATCCACTTGCTAAGAAGAATTTAGCAGAACGAGGAACACCTATTGAGCCATTACCTTTCCCAGGTGCTATTTATGTTAGAGATAAAATCGGAGAAAGTACTTGTTTGCAAGAACCACTATATGCTAAATTAAAACGTAATTATAAAGAAGCTTTTCGAGGTGTTAAAAAACTTTTGCTCGCTCTCTTGGATAAACAGAAACTTACAGAAGAAATTTGTGATGAATTTAATTTATACCCTTTAGGGAACTCTAAGAAATAAATTATACTGTTTGAAGTTGATAAGTGATGACTGTTGACTGTAAACAGTCGAATATTTTTTATTTGTCATATCATGTCGGGCTAATTACTTATGATTACTGCATCTGTGCAAAAACTAGGAAACCTTCTTTCCCCCTGCTCCCTGTGGTCTTAATGATAAGTGTTTAACGGGACATGATATGACTAGGCATTCTTAACTGGGCATTCCCAGCCCTATATACATTAATTATTAGCTTTCCAGTTTGCCAAGTCAGCCAAAGAGCGATCGCGATAACGTCCATAACGCTCTTGTTTATTTTTGATTTTCACTCCTAATTCCGGAAAAATTCCAAAGTTGGGGGGCATTGGTTGGAAGTGTTTGGGCGCAGCGGAACTAATAAATTCAAATAGCGCCCCCATCATTGTTGTTGGTGGTAAAGTCAACGGTTGTTTACCCAAAGCTAGCCGCGCTGCGTTAATTCCTGCTAAGCAACCACCAGCTGCGGCTGCGGTGTAGCCTTCAGTACCAATTAGCTGTCCAGCAGCGAATAAGGTTGGACGTCCTTTAAATTGCAAAGTAGGATACATCAACTGAGGAGCATTAATGAAAGTGTTGCGATGCATTACTCCCAGCCGCACAAATTCAGCTTTTTCCAAACCGGGAATTAGCTGAAATATGCGCTTTTGTTCGCCCCAGCGTAAATTAGTTTGGAATCCTACCATGTTCCAAAGTTGACCAGCTTTATCTTCTTGGCGCAACTGTACTACAGCATAAGGACGTTCGTCTGTGCGACTATCTGATAAACCCACTGGCTTCAGGGGCCCATAGCGCATGGTGTCTTCTCCCCGTTGTGCTAGTTCTTCAATGGGTAGACAGGCTTCAAAAAATTTTGCCGTTTCCCGTTCAAAATCTTTGAGTTCTGTTTGTTCAGCTTTGCACAGTTCTTCTCGAAACTGTAAATACTGCTGTTTATTCATTGGGCAGTTGAGATAAGCAGCTTCACCTTTGTCATAACGTGATGCCATAAAAGCAATGTCGCGGTTAATCGATTCTCCGACGATAATCGGGCTAGCTGCATCAAAAAAGCTGAGGTATTCCATCCCCGTAAAGCGGCGCAAATCTTCTGCTAAATCAGGACTGGTTAAAGGCCCGGTTGCTAAAACGACAATTCCCTCACCAATAGCTTGCACTTCACCCCGGCGGAATTCAATTAAAGGATGACTGGATAAAGTTTGAGTCAAGTCTTGGCCAAATTGTCCCCGATCTACCGCTAGCGCCCCACCGGCAGGAACAGCGTGTTCATCAGCTTTAGAAATTACAATCGAACCAAGTTGGCGTAATTCTTCGTGCAACAAGCCAGCGGCGCGATCGCTTGCCATTGCCCCAAAGGAATTACTACATACTAATTCTGCCAGATGTTCTGTATGATGAGCAGGACTAAAGCGCTTTGGACGCATTTCATATAAAATCACTGGTACTCCAGCTTGGGCTATTTGCCAAGCTGCTTCTGTCCCAGCTAGTCCACCTCCAATTACTTGTATCGGTTGTTTTTCCATAGTTAAAAGACTATTTATCAAGTAAATCTTAAATAGGTGTGTTATGGCTTCAGCCTAACGCACCATCCGAGCTAGTGTGGAAAATGCAGGCTGAAATCGTGTTTGTCATCAAAAATTTACAGTGTCCTTTTAATATTTAGTTGATACATCTGAACAATGCTGTACCCTTAAAATTGCTTGTATTTGAAGCAAGGTGCAAAATTTGCCGGAGGTTGCAATGGCGCGTAAACGTTTGATAATTGAAATGGGAATGGGAGTAGATCAGCATGGACAAGAACCAACAGTAGCAGCATCTAGGGCAGTACGCAATGCGATCGCTCATAATGCTTTACCTGGCGTTTGGGAAGTGGCTGGTTTGAGTAATCCCAATCAAATGATTGTCGAAGTTCAAGTAGCAGTACCATACCCAGAAAAAGTTAGGCAAGAGGAAGTACTAGCTGTACTACCATTTGGTCAAAAAACTCTGACTTTAGAATCTGGGGGAATGGTAGTTCAAGGGCGAGCGATTCCGGAACTCAACGATCGAAATGACGAAATGTTGATTGCGATCGCTGCTGTTACAGTTCTGATTGAAAAAGAGTAGCTGAGGTGAAAGCTGCAATATTTAGTTAATCAAATGTTCGTAAATAAATAGAAAGATTTCCGGGCATTTACATTATTAATTTTTGAGGTTTAATCTGATAAAAATTCTATCTCAGGGACTAATAATTTGCTGATTTTGAAGTATAAAATTATAAAAACCTGGAGAAAACTATGTCATCAAAAACAGAGACACTACAGGCCACACCACCAACTTCTACCATTAAGAAACTTGAGGATAAGCAAGAATTAAACTGGAGGCAATGCTGGTATGCCGTTATCTTCGTGCAAGACTTACCTGCCAACCGCCCTTATAGCTTTTCCTTGTATGATGAACCTTTCGTTTTATTCAAAGACCAAAATGGACAGCTTATCTGTTTAACCGATCGTTGTCCGCACCGTGCAGCTAGACTTTCTGATGGACAAATAATTGACGGCAAAATAGAGTGCTTATACCACGGTTGGCAGTTTGGCAGTGATGGTCAATGTCTGCACATTCCTCAGTTACCAACCGATGCAAAAATTCCAGTAAATGCTTGCGTGTCATCCTTTAAAGTCTTGGAACGTCAAGGTATCATTTGGATGTGGGCAGGAGAAGCCCAAACGGCTATTGATGAGCTAATTCCATCTTTATCAGATTGGGAAAAGCCAGATTGCTTCAACTTAGATTATGTACGCGACCTACCTTACGACCAAAGCTATTTTATTGAAAACATTATTGACCCGGCTCACGTTCCAATCAGCCATGATGGCGTCATCGGAGTTAGAAAAGATGCTCAACCGTTGGAAATAGAAGCCATTGACAGCAATATTCAGGGAATTAAGGGAAGATGGCGACGAAAAAATCCACCCAATCAGCCTTGGATTACATTAGATTTCATTGCTCCTAATTCGATTATTTACAGATTTGTTGATGAGCAGCAAGGTAGGTTTGGAGGCACAGCCTTATATTCAATTCCACTAAGTAAGAATAGATGTCGGATTCTGATCAGAAATTATAGTAACTCTTATAGCCAAAAAATCAAGCTGATGCCTCCCTGGTTAGAGCACATCTTGATACGAAACAAAGTCTTGGAAGGTGATTTGCAATTAGTTGTTGAACAAAAGGCACAAATTGAGCGTTTGGGACAAAATCTCAAAGATGTATATTTACCACTCAAAACATCTGATACTCTTGTGGTTGAGTATCGTAAGTGGCTAGATAAATTCGGGTCATCTTTGCCGTTTTATCAAGGTTATGCCTCCTCCAAAAATATCGGTAGTAGCGAGTGCGATCGAAAGTTGATTACGTTAGACCGATTCTCGCAACATACACTTATTTGTCATTCCTGCAATCAAACTTATCAGTTCACAAATAGGTTAAAACAAAGTTGCATAGGTGTGGCGATCGCTTTCGCAGCTGTAGCAATACTTGCAGATGATTATAGAATCAAAATAGCAGCAATATCGGTTTCTGTAGCGGCAGTTGCAATATCCACTATGGCTCAGAGATTCAAAACTTTCTTTGAGCGTTCCTACACTCGTCACTAAAATAGGAACTGGGGAACTCAGAACCCTTACGTTAGCATTGGTTGGCAAAGCCTCTTAGAGAAGCGGGGCGTACTCCTTCTCTACGAGATGCTACGCGAACAAAGAAGCAAGCTCCGCGTAGCGTCTCATAGAGAAGCCTAGTGTAGATTAGGGGCATGAGGATTAGAATCGGAATTCTGCCCAACACTTAATCCCTAATCTATAATTTTAGTCATAATTAACTTAGCAGCCTTGCGCTAAACTAAAACATATTGGGATAAAAATCTCTGGCAGTAAGTCCAAAAATCAGTTATCAGTTATTAATTATCAAAGTTGGAGTTGAGAGTTGAAAAATATTATCAGTGAACGGTTAATAGTATTCACTGATAAGTGATTTATAACTCACAACTGAAAACTATTTCCTGTTAACTGTTAATTGTTGGCTGATTTAATACATCACTCATCTTCACCACTGCTAGTACAATGTCTCAAGAGCATAACGAATCACTTCTTCAGGAAATCACTAAACTTCAACCGAAACACTTTGCTGATTTAGTCAGATCTGCACAAATAATTTTCGATCCCACAGCGGGAGTTTCGGGAAGAAATGTAAAAATTGACTGGGAACAGTTCGGAATTCCCAGTGATGTAGCAGACAATCTCAAATTACTTGGTAAGCAGTACCAATATGCATCTCCTCATGTTCCTGCTGACGACGTTTGGAGTCAATTAACTCCCGAAACTCGTATTTGGTTCGTTGAAAATAAAGATAGATTGTGGCAATTTGAGGAAGCTTTCCCGGCGCTTGATGAAGATTAAATAAGAATTGGTGAATTCACCAATTTAGTTAACAAGAAAAGTAGGTTGGGTTGAGCAATAGCAAAACCCAACATCCCCCGTAACATCATTTTTCATAGAGAAACTACTGAGATCATATCAAACTTTGATACTAGTTAAATAGTATTATTATTTAGCGATAACGTTTTAGACTTTATAAATTACAATCATCCTGAACTAAACTGATAAAAACTAAAACTTGTCTAATTGATGACTATTTCTTAACCAACACTATAACTTCTGCTACTATTCACGTGATGACTGGTTAACACCAAGTTAAAATAGCACTTAATAATCAAGGAGTGATTATTAACAATTCTGACCAAAGATATTCCGCTGGGGCGTCATCATTGGTGAATTTAGAAGTAAAATAATCTTTACGCTTGTTTTTGAGAGTTAGGGCATCTACATCACTTTCGCTGCAATTCCTTGTCAGAACCAAAATAAGTTATGAGTTAAAATTAATATTAGTATTAAATTAATAAAAAAGCTTATTATCAATGAATCAAAGTGTCAGTGTTGCTCCCAAGCTAGAAGAACACACTCATAAAAATCTTACTGCTACCAAACAACAGTTATTTGTAAAACAACCAATTGTCCTTGCCTTGGAAATACTTCTAGCATTGCCTGTGGGCATACTACTAGCAAACTTTCAAATTGGTGGAATTGCTTGGATATTTGCTGGGATTGCAGCTGGTACAGTGGTTCTCCAAGGATATCGAGTTTTCTATGAATATTCTCCTAAACCTAATCGCACTGCCAGAAAAGTTGGAATGGCACTTGTCGGCTTAACTGTCGGCGCTTCTAATGCTCACGTTAATCTAGCTAATGTTGCTTCTAATATTCCCATCTTTACTTTTCTCACCTTATTTCTGCTCTTGTGCGGCAGTTGTATTGGTTACATTTACTCGCGCCTCAGCAAAACTAACTTATTGACAGCAATGCTAGCCACAGTTCCAGGTGGTGTAGGAATTATGGCAGCGATCGCAGCTGATTACAATAAAGATGTTACCTTGGTTGCTTTAGTTCAAGCGGTTCGCGTTACCTCAGTAGTTTTACTATTTCCCTTCATCGCTAGAACCTTAGTTGGTAATTACTGGAATGTGCAAATATCACCCGTCAAAAGTGCTTTGCTCAATTTCGAGCCATCTCAACTAGGACTACTCTTATTAGTACTTTTAATTACTGCGTTAGTAGTTTACCCGGCTATATTATTCAAAATTCCGGCTGGCGATTTTTTTGGTGCATTGTTGATTGGTATGGGGTTTAATCCTTTGCTAAATTCACTACCTTTTGTCAGTGATATTAGCTTTAGTCCGCCACCTTTAATTAACTTATTTGGTCAAATGCTGCTGGGAATTACTATTGGTGAATATTGGGGAGACAAACCCAACTTTACCAAGCGGACTGTCGGCTATGCTTTGATGTCTGTACTCATGACCCTCGCAACCGGAGCGATCGCTGCTATACTTGCCATGAAATTAACCTCTTGGGACTGGTTAACTTGTCTTTTAGTCACAGCACCAGGAGGCTCAGCAGAAATGATTCTAGTTTCTCTGGCATTAAATCATAATGTTGAAATCGTTACAACTGGTCATTTAGTGCGACTAATTGCAATTAACAGTTCCCTACCTCTTTGGCTGTTTTTGTTTCGTCGTTTAGATAAGCAACTTTCAAAAGCAGCTTAATTCAGGTATTGGGGATAAAATAACCAAAAATCAGCGATAACTTGCTACTAGTCTTGGGTGATATCCTTAAGCCACCACCGCAGCCAAAGAAATAGATATGATATCTTCTGCGGTAAATTACTATAGATTCTCCATACATGAAAGCTTTCATCTGTTGTGTTACTCTGCTGTTATTTAACGCTAGCTTACTAGCTAACAGTGCCAGTAGTGCCAATGAATTATCTATTATTAGGAATAGTCTCAATGTTGCAGAAACTGCCAGTAGTGAAGAATTCATCGCTAGCGGTACAGAACCCTTTTGGAGTGTTACTGTAACCAACAAAGGAATTGTCTACACTTCACCAGATGTGCAAAAGCAAACTTTTCCCTATGTTGCACCGCTAAAAGCACAGGCGCGTCCCGCAGACTTGGTGCGAGTTTACCGACTTAAGGGCAAAGACAACAATATCTTAATTATTAAAAAAGTAGATGCCTGTAGCGATGGTATGTCAGATCGAAAGTATCCCTACTTGGCAATTTTTATTTTGGGGAATAAAGTTTTAGAAGGTTGCGCCGAAAAAAAATGATGCCCCATTGCTTATTATGTAGCAGGTGAGGTGTCAACTCGCTCGTTGAGTTCTCGAAGTTGTTGGTTTAATTGCCTCTGTCGTTTGAGCAAAATTTCTAAATCTTCCTTGGTTGCTAAATCCGCTCTGTTAGCGGGAATAAGTTGATTTAGCTGATTTAGGCACGTATTTAAACCAGCAGCAAATTCATAGCGCGTAACTGGGCGCGAACCTCGATATGTGTCATCAGGATACCCAGATAAGCAACCTGCCTGAGGAAGTGTGTTGCGTTCGTTGCTTGGTGTTTGTGACAGAGTTTTTGATGGATAGGAAATAATTGTTGTTAGTGCCAAGGTAGTTGTAAGGGTGGCGAATGGGAGTAAGCCAGCAATTGATGATATCTTAAACATTGGTCGCAGCTACAAGCCATTTACTCCTTTACCTTATCAAATTAATATTCTACTTTCAAACTTTAGTTTAATTGTTCAAGTGGATGAAAAAAGGAATTAGAAATGAATATACTGCAATTAAAAGCAAGAAATTGATCGGCCTCTAATTTAACTATATTTTATTTCAGAATTGAAATAAAATAATAGCGCTTGCCTGCATTGAGGTGAGCGCTATTATTTTGATAAATCGATTTTCTGAGAACGCCAGCTGACAATAAGTTTATGACATTTCATTAAACCTCGTTCGTGTCATAGTCCATATTATGAGCAATTGCTAATCTTTTGAGCTACCTCTACCTACATACCTAAGACAAACCACCAGATAGATGAAGAGTAGGGGAACTGATGATAGGTTGAGATGATGAAAACCTCCTAGTACAGTAGGCGTGGAAATAAACAGACCATACCCTGCGGGTTCGCCTTTAGGTGTTCTCGCAAGAGTAGCTACTTGTGTCTACAAAATAGTGCAAAAGCCGAAAATACTATTGTTTTGACACTTCGACTTACCTCGGCTTTGCTCGGCACAGGTCGCTTAGGGTCAAGTTTTGACTTACTCGGCAGCGGTACTAGTAACCCTATTGTGAAAAAGTAACTATTATGATTGTTGTCCATCATCTCAACAACTCGCGTTCGCAGCGTGTGCTATGGCTGCTCGAAGAATTAGGTATCGAATACGAAATCAAGTTTTACGAACGCGACCAAAAGACGATGCTCGCACCCCCATCCCTGCGTGAAGTCCATCCGCTCGGCAAGTCACCAATAATCACAGATGGACAACAGACGGTTGCTGAGTCGGGGGCTATCATCGAATACATAATAGATCGCTACGGTAATGGTCGGTTAATCCCGCCATCTGGTACGCCAGAGCGTCTCTGCTACACTTATTGGCTGCATTATGCCGAAGGCTCGGCAATGCCACCTCTGGTAATGAATCTGATCTTCAATCGTTTTGGGGCAGGTGACAGCAGTGCAAACGATGCATTTATCGCGCCTCAAATCAAGCTTCACTTTGATTATGTAGAAAGTGAACTTAGTAAAAGTACGTGGTTTGTAGGCGAAGAATTCACTGCCGCTGATATTCAAATGAGCTTTCCTTTGGAAATAGTCGCTATGGAAGCTGAACTCATCTCAAACCGACCAAAGATTAAGGAATTTGTTGAGCGCATTCATGCACGACCTGCTTACGAACGTGCCCTGGAACGTGGAGGTAAATACGACTTCGCCTAACAGCATTCAATGATTCTCGTAGCCTGACATATTTATATTAGGCATACATCCACACGTGTAGTTCCTTAAAGACCTGAAAGTTGCTAACATCTGGAAATAAGTTTTGATATTACTAGCAAAATTCGTCCACAAATTTAACTGTGGGTGTAGATGGACAATTTACCAAGTCTGTTGTAAGACATTAAAAGAATTACTTCATCAAAAAACAGATTATCAAAGGTTGAAACTGCATAAATAGTTATTATTAATTATTATCATACATCTGAAATTTCTTATAGAGTGCATGGTTTTTTATGGATAACTGAGGGGATAAGCACCCCTTAATTTCTTATAATGATTATCATTACGAATAAAATTTGGACTGTTGATTTTTGTGAGTAATTTATTCTTTGGTAGTCACTAACATTTGAAATAAAGAGTCGGGTAGATGGAAAGACGCAAGGACTAATAACCAATACTTCGGCTCCCTTCCCTACGGGACGCTCTTGCTAGCTTGCTTAAGAGCAGGGGTACGACTACGCTACATTGGCTTTGCTCGGCACAAATCAGGGCAAGTCGCTCAGTACAAGTGACAAATGACTAATGACTAATGACAAATTAGCTTATTCTTTTGTTATCCAGATACAAAGGATGTTTTAGATGGTTGCCCAAATCCAAGAACTTGAAGCCCAGCACTGGGTCAAAACTCGTTCTTCTCTCGACCCCAGCGAATCCACTTTCCTGATCTGGAAAGGTAAAATTTACGCTTTCATCCCCGGCGAGAAAAGACAACTTTTGTTTAAAATATTCGGATTGAGTGTTAGCAGGTGTATTCCTACAGAAGAAGGTAGCTGGGATTTTACTTCTAGGGAACTGACTTACTACCTGAATCCACAAACAGAGGAAGTTTTGGCGAAATGGGAGAATCCTTGGACAGGTGAGACGGTTCCAGTCATCCACGTTGCAAATAATCCGGTGCAGGGCACTTTTAAAGGAAATTTTCCCGCACAAGTAGATGGTGATAGCACAACGTTCATTTTTGATATATTTCCCTATTACCCCAATCCTCTAGCAGACGATCGCCAATTTGCCGAATACAGCCCACATCCAATTTATCAGGCAGCGGAATTGTTTAAATTAACTGTGCCAACCGCAGATTTATTCAATCCAGCGCTCTCCTCGGTTTCTGAACTGAAACTGAGTTGGGATAGAATTGGTCAATGGCTTCCCTGGATGAAAATGGGCGATCGCCCCGGTCAACTTATCTATAGTGCTTTTGGCAGCAAAGTCAATGATTTAACACAACTGCCCTCATTCCTGCAAGATGAAATTAATAACCGTATTCCTTTATATAAACAAGCGCCAAAAGCCTTTATCGATGGGGAAGACATGACTTCTTGGTTGTACTTCCAAAAACACTTTCAGGCTTACTTAGCTGGTGAAATCTTCCCGCTTCCCCAACCACAAGAGTTTTGAAAAGGAGTCATTTGTCATTAGTCCTCGCGTCCTTGCGTCTTTCCATCTCCCATCTCCCCACACTTCCCTGATAACAGGCGGTATGACACCTGTCCTATTTTTTGTTGTACAATGCCAATCGATAAGAGGTAACGGTGATAACAAGAGGTTAGGTTCAGCAATGTCATTAATGATGCCATTGGAAGTCGCCAATTTAATTCGTGAGGTTCGGCAGCAGCTTGGTTTTTCTCAAGAAAAGTTGGCTGCTAAATTGGGGGTTTCATTTCGTACTGTGAATCGCTGGGAAAATGGGCGTGCAGTGCCTTCATCTTTAGCTTTGAAGCAAGTTGAGGGGTTGCTGCACTCTATGAGTAATTCGTCAAAGGCAACAGTCCGTGAATGTGGGAGGGAGCTGTTAGCTAAATACTTTGAAGAATGAGGAGTGGAGACTGTGACTCAAAAAACGAGGGCAGTAAACTCTTAAGACATCTTCGCGGGCAAAGCCGAGATCGGGCGAGTCATGCGATCGGCCCTGACGTGTTGATGCTGGAGACTTCAACCAGCAGTAAGCCTTAGAAGCCAAATTTCAACAGCATTTAGTTAGCAAAACCTGTAAAGCCGGAAGCATTAATTCGGGCGATCGCATTCCTAATTGGGAGAAGTGGGAATGATTGAGCAAGTATCAAGAAGCAAGACAAGCGAGTGGTTGGTGGGTGGCGGGGAAATGGGCGATCGCATCCGCGCATTGGACTGGTCACAAACGGCAGTAGGGGCAATCACAACCTGGTCGCCAAGCCTGCGCTCAGTTGTCAACATGGCACTGGCAAACAGCTTTCCCATGTGCCTGTTCTGGGGGGAAGAGTATGTTCAGATTTACAACGATGCCTTGATTGCGCTCGCAGGTGACAATCATCCTGGGATGTTAGGCAAGTCATATTCAAAAACTTGTGCCGAAATGTGGGAATTTGTCAAGCCCCTGTTTGAGCAAGTCCGCAATAGCCGCCAAGCTCTGACCTTAGAGGATCGGCTTTACTCGGTTTACCGACATGGCTATCTCGAAGAAAACTATTGCTTGAGTTCCTTTTCACCACTTTGGGAGGACAACGGTGAGGTAGCAGGCATTCTCGTTACCCAGACTCAGACAACAAGCAAGGTAATCAGTGGGCGGCGACTGCAAACGCTGGGCGACCTTGCTGCCCGTGCTTTAGAAGCGCGATCGCCCGAAGTTGCCTGTGAAATTGCCGCTGAAGTTTTGGCAAGTAACTCCTTCGATATTCCCTTTGGATTATTTTATTTACTAGATGCTAGCCGTCAACGAGCGCAGCTGGCGGGCTGGGTGAACCTGGAACCTGGCACAACGGCCAGTCCAGTGGAGATTGATTTAACCGCACAGCCGCCAGTATGGTCATTGCCAAATGCAGCAATCCAGCAGGTAGACGATTTGCAACAGCGATTCGGGGATTTGCCTGGTGGTCATTGGAGTGAATCGCCTGTAACGGCTGTTGTCTTGCCCTTGGAAGGGCAGATTGAGGAACGCCCAGTGGGGTTTCTAGTTGCAGGTATTAGTCCCCGTCGCCCTTTAGATGAAGATTATCGGGAATTTCTGAGTCTGGTAGCAGGGCAGGTATCGAAAGCGATCGCCAATGCTCGCGCTTACGAACGAGAACGCAAATCTGAGGAAGTAAATTCTCCCTCATCCCCTTTGGGTATTCCTCCAGCACATCAACAGCAGGTGAGTGTTGGTTTAGAAGCGTTTTATCCGCCATTGGATGTCTGGTTTGAATGCCATTGCTATCCACATGAAGAAGGGTTATCCATTTATTTTCGAGATGTGAGCGAACGCAAAACTGCTGAAGCTGCTTTGCAACAGAGCGAGCATGAGTATCGCAGATTGTTCGAGACAATTGATGAAGGGTTGTGCATTTGCCAAATGCTGTTTGACTCCAACGGAGAACCAACTGATTATCGAGTGCTTGAAGTCAATCCAGCATTTGAAAAAATAATGGGACTCAAGCAAGCCATAGGGAAAACGGCGCGGGAGCTCGCCCCCAATCTAGAAAATTACTGGATCGAAATTTACGGTAGAGTCGTGTTAACAGGCGAACCAATTCGGTTAGAAAATCAATCTGTTGCACTCAAGGGGTGGTTTAATGTCAATGCCTTTCCTATTGGTGAGCCGCAAGAACACAAGTTTGCCGTCCTGTTCGCTAACATCACTGATGTCTACAACGAGCTGCGCTTACGCAAACAAGCTGAAGAATTACTGCGCCTAAGCGAACAGCATTTGAAGTTAGCTTTAAAGACTGGAAAACTCGGTTCCTGGCAGCTAGACCTGAAGACCAACACATTGTCCTCTTCAGATCAATGCAAAGCAAACTATGGTTTTTTGCCGGATGCTGATTTTTCCCATCAAGTCTTAATCGAGCGGATTCACCCGCAGGATCGAGGTTGGGTACAGGAGGCGATTCAGCAGGCGATCGAACAGCACTCAGATTACGACGTGGAGTACCGCACTATTTGGGACGATGGCAGTCTCCACTGGGCATTTGTGCGAGGCTGTACGCTCTATGACACCGACGGAACTCCGCTGCAAATGGTTGGTATGTCACTTGACATCACTGAGCGCAAACAAGCAGAAATTGCCCTGCTTCAAAGCGAAGCCCGCCTGCGTGCAGTCGCCGCTAACTTGCCGAATGGAGCTGCCTTCATTGTAGATCGCGATTTGCGCTATCAACTGGCAGAGGGCAAAGCGATTGAGGAGGCAGGCATGACTTCTGCGGATTTGGTGGGCAAAACCATTTGGGAAGCCCTTGACCCAGAGATGGCAACTTGTTATGAACCTTACTTTCGCCAAGCCCTCGGCGGCGAACCATTCAGTTGGGAGCATTTCAGCCACGATCGCCACTACATTTCTCATGGTACACCTCTGTACAACGAGCAAAATGAGGTTGAGGCAGTACTGGCAGTTTCCTACGACATCACCAATCGCAAACAGGCTGAAACAGAACGAGAACAGCTTTTGGCACGGGAACAAGCTGCACGAGAAGCAGCCGAGCAAGCAAACCGGATTAAAGATGAATTTTTGGCGGTGCTGTCTCATGAATTGCGATCGCCCCTGAATCCAATTTTAGGCTGGACAGGCTTACTGCAAAAGGGTAAACTCGACGCAACCCGTCAAGCCGAAGCACTGGCAACGATTGAGCGCAATGCCAAACTCCAAACGCAACTAATCGAAGACTTGCTGGACATCTCCCGGATTCTCCAAGGCAAGCTGTCCTTAACAAAAGCTCGTGTCAGTTTGACCTTTGTGATTTCTGCGGCTATTGAAACCGTGCGTTTGGCAGCCGAGGCAAAACAGATTGGGATCGTGCTTGACCTCGATCCCACTGTTGGCGTTGTCTATGGCGATGCTGCCCGCTTACAGCAAGTCGTGTGGAACTTACTTACTAATGCAGTCAAATTTACACCAAATGGCGGACGAGTAACCGTTGAACTGCGGCAACTAGACGGACTGGCACAGATTCGGGTAATCGATACAGGAATTGGCATCAATCCGCAGTTCCTCCCCCATGTGTTTGAGTATTTCCGGCAAGAAGATGGCTCGACGACGCGCAGGTTTGGGGGATTGGGATTAGGGCTAGCGATCGTGCGGCAAATTGTGGAGATGCACAACGGCACGGTTCGGGCAGAAAGTCAAGGAGCGAATCAAGGTACTACCTTTATTGTGCAATTACCTGCTATGCAGCAGACAAAGGTGAGCATCTCTGAACCAACCCCCAGCCCAGCCCAGCCAGAAGCACCTTTAGACAACATTCAAATTTTACTTGTGGATGACGATACTGATACTCGCGAGTTTCAGGCATTTCTGCTCCAACAAAGCGGCGCGAAGGTGACAGATGTTGCCTCCGGTTTGGAAGCATTGTCAATGCTAGATCGGTTGATTCCCGATATAATTATCAGCGATGTGGGCATGGCACAGATGGATGGCTATATGCTGATGCGGCAGATTCGCTCGCGCCCACCCGAACGAGGAGGAATGATTCAAGCCATCGCCCTAACTGCTTATGCCAGAGAATTAGATCGACAACAGGCAATCGCCGCAGGATTTCAAATCCACCTGACTAAACCAGTCGTGCCTGAGAAATTGATTAGTGCGATCGTCAATCTTTTGCATGACAATAAAGTCTCATAACGCCAGATGTTATATCATGTCTGATTGAATACTTATGATATCTGTGAGGGTCGGTAATGCGTAATAGAGAATGGGGAATGGGTAAGAAAACACAACTGTTCACTTCAAGGCAATTACCTTTTTCCCTATTACCTTTTTCCCAATTACCAACCATATTGTAAGTAATTAGCTGAACTTGATGTTAGTTTAAAAATATCATTCCAAATAGACCTTTATTTCCATGACTTACTACGTAATCTACGACGGAAATTGTAATCTCTGCGTTACCTTAGTACAATTGCTAGAAAACTTAGATCGGGGAAAGCTGTTTCAATACACTCCCATGCAAGACGAACAGCAACTTTTAAAGTGGGGAATTACAGCTTGTGATTGCGAACAGGGAATGATTTTAATCGATGGCAACAACCTTTCAAGACGTTGGCAAGGTAGTAATGCAGCAGAAGAAATTGGGCGGTTATTGCCAGTAGGAAGTATATTTGTAGACGCTTATCGGGCGTTACCGGGGATCAAGTGGGCAGGCGATCGCTTTTACGAACAACTCCGCGATCGTCGCTACACTATCTTTGGTAAGCGTTCTAGTACTTATGAATCTGCATATTGTGTTGATGGTAGCTGCAAGCCATAAGTTAACACTCTGCTCACAAACCAACAGAGTACAAGCCCCCACTGATTTATTACCTACACCCTTATTGTTGAGTAAATTTAATCATTAGACAGAGTTCTGTACTAATAATATTCAGCCCTGGGATACTAGTAAAAAGTCTGGTAGAAAAATCATGATCCTATTTGGCGTGTTTGTAAAGTTCATGTAACATGAAGTTACTCTGACGCCAAAATCCAGCACATAACATTATTAGAGTGGAGAATCTCTGTGAGAATTGGTGCAAATTATTTGGGTAACGGAGAGTGTGAATTTACAGTTTGGTCTCCAACATTAGATAGCGTTGCTGTGCAAATATTGACGCCAGAACCGCACGTAATTGCGCTTAAACCTCAAGCAGAGGGATACTGGCAGACGAAGGTAAATGATGTGTATCCGGGAACACTTTATAAGTATGTAATAAATGAGGAAAACGCCTTTCCCGATCCGGCGTCGCAGTATCAACCTGAAGGCGTACATGGCCCATCTCAAATTGTCGATCATCAATTTGAATGGACAGATGAAGGATGGACTGGGATTTCTGTGGAGTCAATGATTTTCTATGAAGTTCATGTCGGGACATTTACGCCTGAAGGCACCTTCACCGCTATTATTTCCCGTTTACCTGAACTGCGAGAACTGGGAATTAACGCTATTGAAATTATGCCCATTTCCCAATTTCCGGGAGATACCCATGTTGAGCCTGCTTTGGCATACCGGAACTGGGGCTATGATGGCGTTTATCTGTATGCTGTACAAAATTCCTACGGTAGCCCAGCCGATCTCAAACAACTGGTAAATGCTTGCCACGAAAACGGTATCGCTGTTGTGCTGGATGTGGTGTTCAACCACTTTGGGCCTGAAGGGAATTACATGAATCAGTTCGCACCCTACTTTACCGAAACTTATAAAACGCCTTGGGGCAATGCGATGAATTTCGATAATGCCATGAGTATGGGCGTGCGAAATTATTTTATTCAAAATGCGGTTTATTGGTTGGGCGAATTCCACATTGATGCATTGCGGTTAGATGCAATTCAAGCAATTTATGACTTGGGAGCAAAGCATTTTTTGTGGGAATTAGCGGAAGCCGTTCATCATTTTTCCCAACAAGGGCAAAGATGGAAACGCCATTTAATTGCCGAAAGCGATTTAAATAATCCGCAAATAATTCGTCCGGCAGAATTGGGTGGATATGGACTCGATGCCCAATGGAGCGATGATTTTCACCATTCATTACATGCAGTTTTAACAGGCGATCGCCAAGGATATTATCAGGATTTTGGCACATTTGCCGACCTAGCAAAATCTTATCAAGATACTTTTGTTTACGATTGGAAATACTCCCCCGATCGCAAACGATTTCATGGCGTATCTTGCCGCGATCGTTCTTTGTCACAGTTTTTAATCTGCATTCAAAATCACGATCAAATCGGCAACCAAATGCATGGAGAACGCCTCACAGCGCGCATCTCTTTTGAAGGACTAAAATTAGCTGCTGGTGCTGTGCTACTATCACCTAATTTGCCGTTATTATTCATGGGAGAAGAATACGGCGAAACCGCTCCTTTCATGTACTTTGTCAGTCACTCCGACCTAGATTTAATTCAAGCAGTTCGAGCCGGACGCAAACAAGAATTTGAAGCATTTCACTACGACGAAGATCCACCAGATCCCGAATCCGCAGAAACTTTCTTAAAGTGTAAACTCAACTGGGAATTACGCAACGAAGGTAACCACAAAGTTTTGTGGGATTGGTATCGCCAATTAATTAATTTACGCAAAACCCATCCAGTACTTCTTAACCAAGAGCGCAACTCTATCCAAGCCACTGGCGATGAAGATAAGCAATTGGTTATCGTGCGTCGTTCGTATGAAACGAGTGAACTAATATTTGTATTGAATTTTAATTCGTCTCCTGTAAGCGTGGCTTTGCCAATTCAATATAATGCTCACAAACTATTAGATTCAGCAGACACCTCATGGTCTGGGCCTGGTTCTCAAGCCCCTGAATCTGTATCTGCGGGAGAGGAAGTAAAATTGCAACCCATTAGTTTAGTACTGTATGAAAAGAGTTAGTAAGTCAAAGAATTACAACAAATAAATTGTCTCATTTGAAGTTGATGGCTGATGACTGTTGACTATTGACCGCCAACAGTGGGATATTTTTTGTTTGTCAGTCCCTTATGAGTTAAGAGTGGGAAGACTAAAACTTAAAGTTTCAGCTTTAAAGGTTCAACGTTGAGCTTCAGAGGTTCAACTTTGAGCTTCAGAGGCTCAACTTTCGAGTTCAGAGGTTCAACGTTGAGCTTCAGAGGTTCAACTTTGAGCTTCAGAGGCTCAACTTTGAGCTTCAGAAGCTCAACTTTCGAGTTCAGAGGTTCAACTTTGAGCTTCAGAGGCTCAACTTTCGAGTTCAAAGGTTCAACGTTGAGCTTCAGAGGTTCAACTTTGAGCTTCAGAGGTTCAACTTTCGAGTTCAAAGGTTCAACTTTGAGCTTCAGAGGTTCAACACTGAGTTTCAAAACCTCAAACTCCCAACTCTTGTACAGACAAGGGTTAATCGCGTCTCTCCTAACTCACCACTTAGCACTCTTACGAGAAACAAATATGCGAATTCCAAGAGCAACTTATCGAATTCAGTTTACGCCTCAGTTTGGCTTTGAAAATGCAAAAGCGATCGCTTCTTATCTCTCAGATTTAGGCATTTCCGATTTATATGCTTCTCCGATTTTCAAGGCGCGCTCTGGTAGTACGCATGGGTATGATATCGTAGATCCCACTCAACTTAACCCGGAATTGGGAACTAATGAGTCCTTTGATGCATTAATCAGTGAAATACAATCCCTGGAAATGGGTTGGTTACAAGATATTGTGCCTAACCACATGGCCTATAGCAGCGAAAATGAGTATTTAATGGATATCTTGGAACACGGGCCAGATTCCAGCTATACTGATTACTTCGACCTTTCTTGGAATGTACCATTTGGCGATCGCCAAGAACGAATTCTCGCTCCTCTATTGGGAGATTTCTATGGTGTATCCCTAGAAAATGGACACATTCAACTGCAATACGAACAAAACGGTTTAACTGTTAATTATTACAGCTTAAAACTGCCGCTGCGGTTAGAATCTTACACAAAAGTTCTCACCTACAATCTCGGCAGACTCACGCGCACGTTGGGGCGCAATCATCCCGATTTTATTAAGTTATTGGGGATTCTCTACATTCTCAAAAATGTGCCTTCAGAAGTTGCAGGTAAACAGCGACAAGACCAAATTGCCTTTATCAAAGGATTAGTTTGGGAACTGTACACCACAAACGATTCAATCCGCGAATTCATTGACGAAAACATCAAAACTTTTAACGGAGAACCGGGTAATTCTGAAAGCTTTAATCTGCTAGATGATTTACTCAACGACCAGTTTTTTCGTCTAGCCTTCTGGAAGGTAGGGGCGGAAGAAATGAACTATCGTCGGTTCTTTACTGTTAACGAATTGATTTCTGTAAAAATCGAGGAAGTACGGGTTTTTCATAACACTCATGGCTTCATTCAAAATCTAGTTGAAGAAGGTAAATTTACAGGTTTACGCGTTGACCATATTGATGGACTTTATAACCCACTCCAGTATCTCGAAAGACTACGGGAAAAGACTGGTGATGTTTACATCACAGTTGAAAAAATTTTAGAACTCACGGAAGATTTACCAGAAACTTGGCCGATTCAAGGTACTTCGGGATATGACTTTTTGAACTATATCAATGGCGTATTTTGTGAAACGGAAACAGAATCTTGGTTTGATAAGATTTATCATGCCTTTATCAGTACCAAAGCAGATTATTCATCGGTGGTCAAGGCTAAAAAGCAGCTGATTCTAGAGAGAAACTTAGCAGGGGATATAGATAATTTAGCCGTGCTGTTAAAGAATATTTCTAGCAAATATCGCTACGGCAATGACTTTACCCTGAATGGACTCAAAAGAGCGATCGCAGAAGTTTTAGCACTGTTCCCAATTTACCGCACCTATATTACTCACGATGGAATTGAGGAGAATGATAAAAATACCATTCAAGAAGTAATTAATCAAGCTAAAGAACAAGCACCTTTATTGCAGCATGAATTAACTTTTATTGAAAAGTTGATGCTGCTAGAATTTGATAATTCTCTTTCGCAAACAGAACGCGAACAGTGGATATATTTTGTCTTGCGGATGCAGCAATACAGCGGCCCCCTGATGGCCAAAGGTGTCGAAGACACAACATTATATGTTTACAATCGCTTGATATCACTCAATGAAGTGGGCGGAAATCCCAGTCATTTTGGCATTCCTGTTGCTGACTTCCACAGTTTTAACCAAAAGCATCAAGCAACATGGCCGCACACGATGAACACCACAGCCACTCACGACACCAAACGCGGCGAAGATGTGCGAGCCAGGTTAAATGTGTTGTCGGAATTGCCGGAAGCGTGGGAAGAACAAGTCAACATTTGGAGTCATTATAATCAAGGACATCGCAGCGTTCGCCAGGGATTTGCCATGCCCGATCGCAATGATGAGTATTTTCTCTATCAAACACTAGTGGGTGCGTTTCCTTTTGCCAAAGACGAACAGGAATCGTTCGTGGAACGGGTGAAGGACTACATGATTAAAGCAATTCGTGAAGCGAAAGTGCATACTGCATGGTTGCGACCTGATAACCAATATGAAGAAGCTTGCACTTCGTTTGTAGAAAAAATACTCAATCCTGCAATTTCCGGGCAATTTATCGAAGCCTTTCATCCTTTTGGAGAGCGAATTGCTTACTATGGAATGTTCAATTCCCTTTCCCAGACTCTACTCAAGGCTATTGCACCCGGCGTACCTGATTTTTACCAGGGAACTGAACTTTGGGAATTAAGTTTAGTCGATCCAGATAATCGCCGTCCCGTGGATTACGAGCTGCGACAAAGTTACCTCAGCGCCATTAAAAAGCAAATCAAAACCGACATTCTGGGATTGATTTCGGAGTTGCTCAAGGACAAAACCGACGGTAGAATTAAACTGTTTTTAACGGCACAATTACTCAAAGCCAGAAAAGATTATCTCTCCTTATTCCAAGACGGAGATTATCTGCCGTTAGAAATTCAGGGAACTCACGCTAATCATATTATTGCCTTTGCGCGACAATTAGAGAATCAGACAGCGATCGCCATCGCACCTCGCTTTTTCACTCGCCTGATTCAGCCTGGAGAAGATCCGTTGGGCGAGTCTGTGTGGAAAGATACATATCTGCAATTACCCTCTGGAAGTTCCTTGTCTTGGAAAAATGTCTTAACTGAACAATCCTTACAAGCCAAAGAAACATTATCTATCGCATCTGCTCTCGCCCATTTTCCAGTTGCTCTATTGGTAAGTGATTAACGGGACTGGGTACCGGGTACTGGGTACTGGGTACTGGATATTAGGAAAATAGTCCCTAGTCCGCAGTCCCCAGTCCCTAGTCCCTAGTCTCCACTCCTCATTGAGATATTATGACTACTCAACTAGCACTCACTTCCGTCGAGATTGAGGCTCTACAAGCTCATATTAAAAAAACGTGGAAAACGTTAACGCGATCGCATAAGCATTTATTACAATCTGCAAAGGATACGAAGCTAGACCACAAAACAGAAAATCCGTGGATTGTTTATGTTTCACCTTTGGAAGACTGTCCCAATATTCAAAGAGTGTTGGAGGGTATCCTATCTCCCCAGGAAATGCAAAAAATTGAAATTCGCACTTTGCCCAGCGAAGTCGAAGCAATTAAAGAGCATGGATTATTATATCTGCCAGGGTCTTATGTTGTACCTGGCGGTCGGTTTAACGAAATGTATGGTTGGGACAGCTACTTTATATTATTGGGACTTTTGCGCGATGGGGAATTGGAACTAGCTCAAAGCCAAGTAGACCAATTACTGTACCAGCTGCAACATTACGGTATTATCCTCAATTCCAACCGGACTTACATGCTGTCGCGATCGCAGCCGCCTGTCCTCAGTATGATGGTTCTGGCACTATTCCGGCACACCCAGAATGAAGAGTGGCTCAGGTCAACGATACCCCTACTAGAACAGTTTTACTATTATTGGGTAGTACCGCCCCACCTGAATGCAGCAACCGGGTTATCCCGATTTTATGCCTTTGGGGAAGGCCCTGCACCAGAAGTTTTGTTCTCTGAGCTAGATGAGCAGGGAAGAAGCCATTACGATCGCGTTAAGGAGTATTACCAAACTTTTGAAGTTGAGGATTATGACGTTAGTCTTTATTACGATCGCGAAAATGACCAACTGACCAGACTCTTTTACAAGAGCGATCGTACCATGCGCGAGTCTGGTTTTGATATCACTAACCGATTTGGCCCCTTCAGTGCTGATATCCTCCATTACGCGCCTGTGTGCTTGAATAGTTTGCTGTATCAGGTAGAACAAGACTTAGCCGAAATTAAAGAGATTTTTGGGTACGAACAACTAGCGCAAAAATGGCGCAAACGTGCAGAGATCCGCCGCGATCGCATCGACCAATGTCTCTGGGATGAAGAACACGGACTGTATCTGGATTATCACTTCCAGAGTGGAAAACGCCGCCGTTATGAATTTGCCACTACCTTCTATCCCCTCTGGCTAGGAATAGCTTCCCCAAACCAAGCCAAGCGCTTAGTAGAAAATCTTTCTTTGTTTGAAGCCCCAGGAGGAATTTTTACTAGTACTCGTGTCACCGGTAACCAGTGGGATGCCCCCTTTGGTTGGGCACCACTGACGTTAATTGCTGTTCAGGGACTTCACCGCTATGGATATCATACACAAGCCGACCGGATTGCCAACAAATTCCTCGCTATGGTAGTTAAAGAATTTGGGCGTCACCACACTTTAGTTGAGAAATATGATGTTGAGCGCTGTTCTGCCAACGTTTCCGATGAAATCTGCTTTGGATATAGTTCTAACGAAATTGGTTTCGGCTGGACAAATGGAGTCATTCTGGAACTTTTAGCAGTCTGTGAGAAAAAAGTTTAAGCTGATACCACTGCTATATAGCAGTGGGGTATAAGAATAAGAAAAGGGAAAGGAGATAAAATTTTCCCCTTTCCCGTCTTCTGCAAGAAGTCTATATAATTCTTTAATTCTTAGCTACAGAGTTATGGAATTTCCCATAATTAGCTAGCTGGGAATGAAATGGGCGATATTTGCCCATCCCAAACTATTAACTCTTTTTTTAAAGATTAAAGCTTATTGAGAATTTCTTTGTTGACGACGTTGTTTGAAGTTCTGCTGGAATTGCTCTAATTTTTGCCGCTGTTCGGGAGTTAAAACTGCTTGAATCTGTTGTTTCTCTGATTCCCGAATTTGGCGCATTTGCGTTTTCTGTGCTTCAGTCAGATTTAAGTCAGCAAAATTCTTTCGTCCACCTCGACGCTGACCTGCTTGGCGTTCAGCTTGACGTGCTTGCTTTGCTGCTTCTAACTTTGCTTTTTGTTCTGGAGTCAAAACTGCTTCATATTTGGCGCGGCTATCGCGGCGAATTGACTGAATTTGGCTTTTTTGTGTATCAGTTAGTCCCAATTCTGCCCAAGGGCCTTTTGGTTTTTGTGGAGTTTGTGCGAGTAGCAGGGGTGAAGGAGAGGCTGTTTGAGCTACAACAGCAAAAGAAGTTGTAGTTAAACTTAGGGCGATCGCTCCAGCAATTAATGATAATGTCTTGAGTTTCATTACTTATCTCGTGGTTTTCTCCTGTTTGGATGCCACCATCATAAGAATTTCTCTTCAATAGTCACATGAGGAGAAAGTCATGATTATACCCATGACTAAAGTCATGATTCAATTATGACAAATGTGACTGAAAATAATAGGAGTTAGGAGTTAAGAGTTAAGAGTTAGGACTTAAGACTTTAAAATGATCGATCCTCTAATTCAAATTAAAAAACATCCTTTTCCATCTCTGCTTTATTTAGAATGGATATTATTGACAATTACTGCTTTGATAGCAGTTATACCACCTCCACCACCTCCATTACGGCGATTTCATCCTAAACCAATAGAATTCTCCATTTGTGGAACATTTCCAGATTTATCAATTTGTAATCTCTTACCAGAATTATCAACTTATAGTCTAATTGTTTTTGCATTAATGGGTTTATGGTTACCTAAAGATAACCATAAAAATAAGTTAATCTACACAATTGCAGAAATTTTATTAATTTTAATAACTGGACTTTTTGGAGAAAGATTTGCTCGCCTTTTTCCTTTTCTGTATATAATTTTAGTAACTCGCAGTTGTCTAATTTTTCAGTTACGTGGACGTTTATTTGTTACGAGTCTTGCATTTAGTTTATTTCTTTTAACTACACAATTAAAATATCAGTTATTCAGTTTTCAATCTTCACCACAGGCTCAAGAACGTTTTCGATTTTTGAGCTTGAACTGGTCATTGGTATTTGCTCTAAGTTTAGTTTTCGTACTGTTGATGATGAATGCAGTGTTATCTGAACGGCACAGTCGCCAAAAACTAGCTGTTGCTAACGAAAAACTTCGCCAATATGCTATGCAAATTGAAAATCAAGCTACTTTAGAAGAACGAAATCGCATTGCTCGTGAAATCCACGATTCATTAGGACATTCTCTAACTGCTTTAAATCTGCAATTAGAAACTGCTTTAAAATTATGGCAATCTAATCCAATTAAGGCTGAAACATTTCTGACAACAGCAAAAGAATTAGGTTCAAAAGCACTTAACGATGTCCGTCAATCTGTTTCAACTATGCGTTCTAACCCTTTACAAGAGCAATCTCTAGAACTTGCGATCGCTGGTCTTGCAGAATCTTTTCATCGCTCAAATGGTATTCTCCCAATTTATCAAATCAATCTAGAATATTCCTTACCACCTGAAATTAATACTGCTATTTATCGGATTACTCAAGAATCATTGACAAATATTTCTAAATATGCGTCTGCAACAGAGGTAAAAATAGAACTCACTACCATTAGAAGCAATTTACAATTAATAATTCAAGATAACGGTAGAGGCTTTGATTTCAGGCAAAATACTACTGGTTTTGGACTTCATAGTATGCGCGATCGCACTTTAGCACTTGGAGGTGAATTTAATATTAATACCACTCCTGGATCTGGTTGCAAAATTATAGTTAATATTCCTTTAATGAGGTTGACATGAAGATTAAAGTATTGCTGGTAGATGACCAAAGTTTAATTCGCCAAGGATTAAGAGCGTTATTAGAACTAGAACCAGATTTAGAGATAGTGGGAGAAGCACAAAACGGTGAAGAGGCGATTAATTTAGTTGCTGAATTTCAGCCAGATGTCGTATTGTTAGATATCAGAATGCCGGTTATGGATGGAGTTGCAGCCACGCGAGAAATTCAAAAACGTTTTCCCAAAACGAAGATTTTAGTACTCACAACTTTTGACGATCATGAATATGTCTCAGCAGCCTTACAAAGTGGGGCAATGGGTTATTTATTGAAAGATACACCTTCAGAAGAATTAGCTGTTGCTATTCGCGCTGTATATAAAGGATACACTCAATTAGGCCCAGGAATAGTCAAAAAACTATTGACTCAATTTTCTAAACCTGCACCAACTCAGTTACCACCTGTACCATCTGCTTTAACTGAACTTACTCCTAGAGAAAAGGAGGTTTTGCGGTTAATTGCTACAGGTGCTAGCAACCGAGAAATTGCTCAAGAACTTTACATTTCTGAGGGGACAGTAAAAAATCATGTTACAAATATTTTAAATAGGTTGAATTTGCGCGATCGCACGCAAGCTGCTATTATCGCAAATACATTTTTGTCTTATTTGAATGAGTCTACCTGAAAACTAAGACCGTATAGATTCGATGACTGATGACTGATAACAGTTAACAGTTATAAAGAGTGTTTATGCAATTTAGACCCATATCAGTTTATGTCTGTCTTAAAGCAGCAATTACTTGTGCAGTCATGTCTTTTCCACCTCTAAGGTTAGTAAAAAGACATTGTACTGTATAAATTATTCCCCAAGGTATACCCCACCAACCTAAAAATAATGAAATTAATATAAATGAAAGGCTTTTTTTAAGAGTACTTTCACCAGCCTTAATAAAGTAAATTTTAGAATTACGTTTAAAGCTTAAAATTATTATAGAAAAGCAATAAAGAAAAACGACAAACTTAGCACCATTTGCTATCTCTTTGTTTACCTCTTCTACAGTCATTCCTTCTAAACCAACTATTTCTGACATTTTCCCTCAGTTACTTTTATAAAAATTAACTTATTTAAATAATGCAAAATATTCTTATTTTAAAATGCCTTGAGTCCCTTTGATGTTTCTAAATGATTTGGCTATGACCTCTTCATACGTAATATCAATCTGTGATTGATTTACAGTGATTATATCTTGAATTGAAGCACCATATACAATTTCTGATAAATCACTCCAAACACAAGCAGTTGCACACATCAGACAAGGTTCGCCAGTTGTATATATGCTATAACCTTCTAAAGAGGGGTTTTGAAGTTTAGCTGTTAAACTATGAATTGCGTTGATTTTGCATGGGCTAATGAGTCGTTGTCTCTTGTGACAGTATTATGAGCTAAACTACTTCGTTATCTTTAACAATCACTGTACCGGAAAGCGTATCATCTATTTTGGCTGATGCCAATGGTAAACGCATAAAATATTCTGAGTTTATATAAGCTTGAGATAACCTCAAGATAATGATTAGCCATATCGTGTTTCTAATGCTATAACTATGAATTAAAATTGGTTAATGGTCGAATATGTTACTGAGTAGAGAAATAACAGATTTTTACTTAAAAGACTTGGAAACACCATTAGGTCAAGCCATTAATTTAACACTTGCAGTATTAGTACTCATTTCATCAGGAATTTTTGTAGCAGAAACTTATAATATTTCTGATTCTGTTCGCTTACAGTTGAGCGTAGCCGATACTGCGATCGCTATCATCTTCTTAATAGAATATTTGCTCCGTCTCTGGAGTGCCGAAAATAAAATTAAGTATATTTTTAGCTTTTATTCGATTATTGACTTAATGGCAATTTTACCATTATTCATAGGAATAGTGGATATCAGATTTATCCGTTTACTGCGATGGTTTCGGATTTTACGATTAATCAGATTTATAGATAGAAAAGTTTTATTCGCCAGTATCAGCACCGAAGATGGTATGATTTTTGCGCGAATATTATTTACATTGTTTGCAATTGTTTTTGTTTACTCTGGCTTAATTTATCAAGTCGAGCATCCGGTTAATCGGGAAAAATACGCTACATTTTTGGATGCATTTTATTTTTCAGTTGTCACAATGACAACTGTAGGATTTGGCGATGTGATTCCAATTTCTGGATTAGGGCGCTTGCTAACAGTACTGATGATTTTTACAGGAATTGCGCTGATTCCTTGGCAAGTGGGAGATTTAATTAAGCAAGTGGTGAAAACAGCTAATCAGGTAGAAACAGTGTGTTCGAGTTGTGGTTTGACTTTCCACGATGTCGATGCTGTGTTTTGTAAAAGCTGTGGGACTAAGTTACCTAATCGAAGGGTTAATTAACCAAATATTATTAATTCGTAATTTTTAATTCGTGAGCAAGTTGTCGTCTTGGCGTCTTGCGTCGTTAGCGCAGGCAAATAGAGTCTTTGAAACTTTTAGGTTATCAACCATTAGAATATGAAATGCCAAAATTACCTTTGTTTTTAATTTAGGCTAAAATAATCTTTCTGTGGCAACCGTTCAGGAAAGAGAATATAACCAATGTCTAACCTCAACCTGATTTCAGAATATAAAAGCTTTGGTGGCAAACTCGGCTTTTACAGTCATTCCTCCTCAACCTGTAACGGCGAAATGCGCTTTGCCATCTATCAACCACCACAAGCAACTCAACAACCTCTACCAATTCTCTATTTTCTCTCTGGTTTGACTTGCACAGAAGAGAATTTTATGGCTAAGGCAGGAGGGGTACAGCGCTTTGCATCTGAGTATGGTTTAATACTAGTTGTACCTGACACTAGTCCGCGTAGTACTGGTATTCCAGGTGAGGATGACGATCGAGACTATGGCACTGGTGCGGGGTTTTATGTTGATGCTACTGAGGAACCGTGGCGTCAACACTACCAAATGTATAGTTATATCGTTCAAGAATTACCTACTTTAATCACTGCAAACTTCCCCTCACAGCCGGATAAGCAAGGTATTTTCGGTCATTCAATGGGAGGACATGGGGCGCTAGTCTGTGCAATGAGAAACCCAAAACTCTACAAATCAGTATCAGCTTTTGCACCTATCACTGCACCTATGCGTTGTCCTTGGGGTCAAAAGGCTTTCAGTGGTTATCTTGGTAGCAATCAAGAAAGTTGGCGTGCTTATGATGCTAGTGAATTAGTCAAAAAAGTAGGATATCACAGTTCGATTCTCATTGACCAAGGCACTGCTGATAAATTTTTAGCTGAGCAATTGTTGCCAGAAGTGTTTGAGCAAGCTTGTGCAAATGTTAACCAGCCGCTACAGTTGCGTTACCAAGAAGGTTATGACCACAGTTATTATTTCATCGCCAGTTTTATTGAAGATCATATCCGCCATCATGCGATCGCTTTAGGAGTTAAGTGACAAAATAATTATTAATTTGTCATTTGTGACTTTATCCTACAACTATTTCATTGAACTGGAATAAGTGGTTTATTTATATCGTGCTATAGTAGTTAATTTGAGAGCCGAAAAATTTGTATTATCTCTATAACCAGCCCTTTTAAGATGGGTAAAAATTTTTAGTCAAGAAACTGCGGTAGGGTATGCCAACAAAAGAAACCTCTGCTCATATTTTCCCCTACACATCTGTAGTTAAATAGTTTAAGACTTACACGCTGTACAAATTGACCATCTGAAAATGACTTAAATTCTGTTATTTAAGGCTTTTAATGAGCAACTTCAGATAAATAGTGGTCGTTAAAAAATTAGTTTTTTAAATAAATATTTACAAGAAAACAAATAAGTTAAAAAAATGTCAATGAATTTGATATAAAAAATTTTCCAATTTGTCCAAAAGCAGAGATAATCTTTAGAAGACGAAAACAATAAAAACCATTTACTTGGATAAGGTTTGATGTCGATAAACAGCTCCAACTTCAGGGGAGAATTCAGTAAGTGAAGACTCTGGTGTTATAAATCTGAAGAGGAAATGAAAGGAACTGGGCATTAGGTATGGGGCATTGGGGATTGGGCGAAACCATTGCCCAATCGCCAGTCCCTAGTCCTTAGTCCCTAATAAATAGAGAAAAAGTTAAAACAGAGGGTGTAGATTTATATGGTTGACAGCAGTGCAACAGGATCGGCAAGACACTTGAGTGAAAAGTTACCTTTACCGCTCAAGCGTTTGGCAGATTTGGCTTATAACTACTGGTGGAGTTGGAGTGGCGATCGCATCTCGCTATTCCAAAGCATCGATCCCCAAGAATGGGAACGCTGCGGGCATAATCCAGTCGCAATTTTAGAGTCGGCAAGCTACGAACGTCTCACCCAATTAGCAGAAGACCCATTTTACCTCAAGCAGATATCTGCCCTGGCGCGTGAGTTTGACCAATATATTAAACAGCAAGATACTTGGGTAAGTCGAGTTGCACCGCAAGTATCCAAAGACCGCCCCATTGCCTACTTTTGTGCCGAATTTGGCATCCATGAATCGCTACCTGTTTATTCTGGCGGCTTGGGCATTCTGGCTGGGGATCACCTGAAATCATCATCAGATTTAGGCGTACCGATGGTTGGAGTCGGCTTGTTGTATCGCCAAGGTTATTTTCGGCAACGCTTGAGCCGCCACGGTTGGCAAGAAGATTATTATATTGACAACCCCTTCCACCAGATGCCCCTAGAGTTAATTAAAAATGACCAAGGGGAGCCGTTAATTATCCAGCTACAAGTTCGCCAGCGGTTTGTGAAAGTGCAAATTTGGCGAGTGCAAGTCGGGCGAGTGACTTTATATTTATTAGATAGCGATCGCAACGATAACGATCCCATTGACCGCTGGCTGACGGGACACCTATACGGGGGTAACTTAGAAACCCGTATCGCTCAAGAAGTTGTTTTGGGCATTGGTGGTGTCCGGGCTTTGGACGCTTTGGGAATTCAACCTTCTGTCTATCACCTCAACGAAGGACACGCTGCATTCTGCACATTGGAAATTGCCCGCTTAGAAATTGAGCGGACTGGCAAATCTTTCTACGACATCGAAGCCAAGGTGCGGAACAGTTGTGTATTCACTACCCATACCCCCGTTCCCGCAGGTCATGACGTCTTCTCCCCGGATTTAATTGACTCCTTCTTTGCCAGCTACTGGCCGCAATTGCGACTTTCCCGCGAGCAATTTTTGGCATTGGGTGCAAGGCGACTAGGCGACCCTTGGGAACCCTTTGGGATGACCGTTTTAGCATTGCGGATGTCTCGTGCTTGTAATGGCGTCAGTGAATTGCACGGTCAAGTTTCCCGTAAGATGTGGACAGTTCTCTATCCGCAGCGATCCGAAGACAAAGTACCAATTGGTTACATTACCAATGGCGTTCATGCACCTACTTGGACTGCACCGTTATTGGCTGACTTATATAAAGAGTATTTGGGAGAAGACTGGAAAACTCGTGCCGTCGATCCCAAGATGTGGGCTAAAGTTGACGAAATTCCCGATGAGGAACTGTGGTCACGACATCTCATCCTCAAAGAACGATTGATTGCTTTCACCCGTTATAAAGTCAAGAAATCGCGGGAATTGCGTGGCGAAAATTATGACCTCATTCAAGCTACCGAAAGGCTACTCGACCCCAATGTGTTGACCATTGGATTTGCTAGACGCTTCAGCCCCTACAAACGCGGGGATCTAATTTTGCGCGACGCCCAACGGGCATTGGAGATTTTTGGCAATAAATCACGTCCAGTACAAATTATCTTTGCAGGAAAAGCCCATCCAGCGGATGAAGAAGGTAAGCGGATTATTCAGCGGTTAATGGAATGGTGTCACAACTCCGGCATTATTAACCGAGTCGCCTTTATTGAAGATTACGACATTTACACTGGTCAAAAATTGGTGCAAGGTGTGGATGTTTGGTTAAATAATCCGCGTCGTCCCTTGGAGGCTTCTGGTACGAGTGGGCAAAAAGTCTGCTTTAACGGCGGTCTTAATTGCAGCGTTCTGGATGGCTGGTGGTGTGAAGGTTATCAAGCAGGCGCCGATGGTAAGGGAATTAACGGTTGGGCAATTGGTGAAGATGCTAATACTAGCGACCAAGTATTGCAAGATCGTATTGACTCGCGATCGCTTTATCAGCTCTTAGAAGAAGAAATCGTTCCTTTATATTATGACCAAGATGCTCAAGGGATTCCCCATCGCTGGGTGCAGATGATGAAAACGTCGATTAAGACAAATGCGCCGTTATTCAACACTGACAGAATGATTGCTGACTACGTTTCACAGGTCTATGTCCCAGAAATTTCTAAAACTGTGGAACCAATTTTAGCTAAAGTTCTGCTTTAGAGCATTTTTATTTTCCTGATTAAATAAAGGGTAGGTTTCCTGCCCTTTTTTTGTAATTAACGCTAATTTTTTGATAAAATTATTAAAAAAAATTTTAGTAAAACATAAAAACAAATGATTCAAGGAATTAGTCATATCACATTCATTGTCAAAGATTTAGAAAAAATGAAAAAATTTTTGACATTTATATTTGATGCTAAGGAAGTTTATTCTAGTGGCGAACAAACATTCTCCATATCAAAAGAAAAATTCTTCCTGATAAATGATTTATGGGTTGCAATTATGGAGGGTGAGCCTTTATTAGAGAAAACTTATAACCATCTGGCTTTAAAAATAGCTGAACAAGACTACGAACTATATGCCACTAGAGTAAAAAGCCTTGGGGTGGAAGTGAATGAAGGTCGAACCCGTGTGGAAGGCGAAGGACGTTCCTTGTATTTTTACGACTATGACAATCATTTATTTGAGTTACACACAGGAACTTTAAATCAACGGCTACAAAGGTATCTCAAAGCCTGATTCACTAATCGCAAAAAACCAACTTTTGTTACTCTTAAGACAGAAATTAGTTAGAGAATCTCCGATCGCATCGCCTCCATAGCTGTCCTGTAAGCGATAAAATAAATTAAAAATAAATTCATGCTGTGTTTATGGCAACCCAACTCAGCCAAGCCAAATCCAAAATTGAACAGGTAATCTCTTGGGAAGCGTTGCCCAAAGATTTTCAACTAGAGGATGAACCAGTGGAGAATACCGATCAGCCACTTTTGGCTGGTGCTTTACGTGAAAGTCTAGAAATTAATGGATTCATTCAACCTCAAATGTTGATAGCTTCAAACTTTGGTCTTTGTGCCACTGTCAACGGGCAATTTATTGCCAAAGCACCAGACTGGGTTTATGTACCATCGGTGAATGAAGTTGTAGGTAATCGTAAAAGTTATACACCGAATTTAGAAGGAGATATTCCGGCGGTCGCTATGGAATTTCTATCCGACACTGAAGGTGGTGAATATTCGGTAAAGCGAAGTTATCCACCAGGAAAATGGTTTTTCTACGAGCAAATTTTACAGATTCCCTTCTACGTAATTTTTGACCCAAATGGCGGCTTATTAGAATATTATCAACTGGAAAATCAACGTTATGAGTTAAAGCAACCCGATGAAAATGGCCGTCATTGGGTTGATGTAATGGGCTTATTTTTAGGAACTTGGCAAGGCACAAAAGAAGCGCGAACTGGTTATTGGTTGCGCTGGTGGGATCGAGATGGTAATTTGTTACCGTGGGCTGTAGAACAGATTGAACAGGAACGCCAACGCGCCGAACAGGAACGCCAACGCGCCGAACAAGAACGTCAACGTGCCGAACAGGAACGCCAGCAAAAAGAACAGCTAATGGCTTATTTGCAATCTCAGGGTATTGACCCGAATAATTTGCCCAAATTCAAGTAGAAAATAAAAACTGTGTTTCTGAAATTAAGTATGAATTTACTCTGCCTTTAATACCATTTCACAAAATAGCTAATATAGATAGGTAGGGGCGTACAGTTGTGCGCCTCTACAATTAATTGATATGCTGCAAAGATTTTGCAAAACAAACCAGTTTACGCAGCCACAATATAAGGTGAGTCAATCGCTACTAGACGACCAGCATCTACCAAAGCTTGGTATACCATTACAGCTACCTCAGCACGCGTTGCATCACGGGTAGGATTGAGTTGTTTGAGATTAGGGTAATTAACGATAATCTCTTTTTGAATAGCCTTAATGACTTCATCCTTAGCGTAATCAGGAATCTTTGCTTGGTCATCAAAAGTTTTGACGGTTGCTGTACCATTACCAGATAATCCCAATCCATTCACCAGAGAGACAATCACTTGCACGCGCTGGATATTTTTGTTGGGGCCAAAAGTATTGTCCGGAAAACCAGAGAGAAATAAACCTTGATATGCTTGTTGAATTACCTTAGATGCCCAGAAATCTGCTGGTACATCTTTAAATTTGGTAACTGGGCGGTTTGGCGATGGGTTGAAAGCTTTTACTAGTAATGCTGCGTATTGCGCCCGTGTCATTGTAGCATCAGGTTTAAATGTGCGATCGGGGAAACCGTTTACTATCCCCAATTTGACTAATTCCCGAATAAATGTACCTGCCCAATGATTAGTAATATCAGTTAATTCAATAGTAGGCGTGGGAGTTGGAGTTGGTGTTGGGGTTGGCGTAGGAGTGGGAGTTGGCGTAGGTGTTGGAGTTGGAGTTGGCGTAGGTGTTGGAGTTGGAGTTGGCGTAGGTGTTGGAGTTGGAGTTGGCGTTGGAGTTGGAGTTGGTGTTGGCGTGGGAGTTGGTGTTGGAGTTGGCGTGGGAGTTGGTGTTGGCGTTGGTGTCGGTGTAGGAACCGAACTATCTGCAAATTCTACCTTTCCAGTAACTTTAGTGGGATCTATTGTATTTCCTACAGAAACCAGCTTGTTGGAACTGGCATTTTGCAAATCAAATTTACCGTTATTGCGTAGAGTGTTACCCCCTGGATTATTGATAGTACCGATATCCGGTAAAGCACTTGCAATTATAGTTAGACCATCATCAGTGTTATTTTCACTCAGATTATTACGCAACACCGGACGGGCACTACCAGAGATGACTATTCCAGAACGGTTTTGAGAAATTTTGTTATCTCGAAGTATGGGTGATGCAGTATCACTAATGGCAATGCCAAAACCTGTTTTGAAGAAAGTATTTCCTTGAATTTGACCTTGGGAATTTTTAGCGATCGCAATTCCATTGGCTGCATTCTCACTGAACACATTACCTAGAATAACTGGGTTAGCATCGCCTGTAGCAAATACTCCCTCGCGCTTACATTGAGTGAACGTACTATTAGCAACAGTAGGGGCAGTTGATTCGACCCAGACACCACTACCACGGGTAGCTAAATTTGTTACAGTTACTCCCCGAAGTTCCGCTTTATCTAACAGTACAAAGGTAACATTTTGACCAGCAAAAGTCCGACTCAGATAATTACCACTCCCTTCAATCAAAATGCCATTACCTTTGTTGGCTTCATTACCCACCACTGTCACCCCAGATGGAATCGTTAGCGGAAAGACTTCACCGCTAGCAGCATTGTAACTACCATCTGCTAGTTGAATTTTAGTATCTACTTTAGCTACCTTCAAGGCTTGGGTAATAGTTTTGAATGGGGCTTGTTGGCTACCAGAGTTGGTATCACTGCCTGCTACTGGATTTACGTAAAAAGTTTGAACCATATTTATACTTCAAAAAACACATAGCTATCCTAACGCTAACCATGAAAGTAGGTAGCATTTGATGCATTAAGTAGATTGAAGTAGTTTTAGTGCAAAGTTAAAAAATTATGCAAATACGACTGTTAGAAAGAAGGTAAGAAAAATAATTGTAAGTTAATATACCTGCAACAACAAATTTCTGTCCCTATTGCAACCATCAAAACCTACTCGATAACAAGTTCTATAGCGTCTGTGGTAATCCTGTTAATGATGTTGCTATATATAATAAACTCAGTAATTTTCCTAAAAACTATTAGCGAGATGATACTATGTCTGACTTTAATAGTGAACTGATACCAGAATTGAGAAATCCCCAACAAACCTTTCATTCAGGTGACTTAAGTTTAAGAATCGAAGGAGAAGTAGTACCTGTAGTAGATGTCCATTTAGGGCAACAGCAATCAATTTACTTTGAACATCATATTTTACTGTGGAAACATCCCAATGTTCGTCTTGGTGTCAAAGGTTTAAAAGGGGCAGCCAAGCGTTTCTTTGCTGGACTGCAAATTTTCATCAGTGAAGCACACGGCCCAGGAAATATCGCTTTCTCTCGTGAGGCACCAGGACAGATTGTAGTGTTGCAATTAGAGCGCGGACAGACAGTGGATGTACGCGAACACCAGTTTTTGCTAGCTACCAGTAATATTGAGTACAGTTTCTTTTTCCAGCGAGGACTGGCGAACCTCTTTTTTAGCCGTAGTGGTGGATTATTTATCGATCGCTTCATCGGACAGCAACAAGGGGGGCTGCTTCTAATCCACGGTTACGGCAATGTTTTTGAAAAGTACCTTGCTCCTGGAGAGGTGTTGGATGTAGAACCAGGAGCATGGCTATGGAAAGACTCATCAGTCAAGATGGAGACGGTGACCGCCTTGCAATCTAGTGGCGGCTTCTTAGGAGCAATTGGGGTGATGCTGGGTGGCATTTCATTTACGCTTAACCGCTTTATTGGCCCTGGTCGCTTGGGGTTACAATCTATGACTTATCACCCCCCTGCATCTGAAGGAGCAACTCAAGTCGGTGGCAGCAGTAATTTCGGTTAGGGAATTTTAAGAAATAAATTACAGCAGATTGCAAGTAAGTGAGGTACAAAATGCAGGACTGATTTATCAGATATAAAGAGTTTCTACCTCCTGCCCTCAGCAAGAACTGCCCTCTGCCTCCTGCTATACTTGTCCAAAAAATGAAACAAAGCACATAGGAAGACAAGAAAGAAAATTTTACCTTGTCTCCCTTGTTTGCTCTTAATACGGCCACTTCCAGTCACGAATTTCCGGCATATCGTCGCCGTACTTCTGGATGTATTGCTTGTGTTCGATTAGCTTATCTTGCAAGTGCTGCTTGACATAAGCTGCCCTGTATCCTAATTGTGGTACCCGCTCAATTACGTCCATCACTAAATGGAAGCGGTCGAGTTCGTTAAGAACAACCATATCAAAGGGGGTGGTAGTAGTTCCTTCTTCCTTGTAACCACGTACATGCAGCTGCTCATGGTTGGTGTGGCGATAGGTAAGGCGATGAATCAACCAAGGATAGCCATGAAACGCAAAGATAATGTGTTTATCGGTGGTGAAAATTGTGTCAAAATCTTTTTCGCTCAAACCGTGAGGATGTTCGCTTTTTGGCTGTAGTGTCATCAAATCAACTACGTTCACTACTCGCACCTTTAAATCAGGGAAGTGCTGGCGCAGAATGTCCACAGCCGCTAAGGTTTCTAAGGTAGGAATATCTCCAGCACAAGCCATCACTACATCTGGTTCCCCGCCTTGGTCGTTGCTTGCCCATTCCCAAATACTGATGCCTTTAGTGCAGTGCTTGATAGCAGCATCCATGTTGAGGTATTGCAAGGCTGGTTGCTTTCCAGCAACAATGACGTTGACATAGTTGCGGCTTCTCAAGCAATGGTCGGTTACGGATAGCAGAGTATTGGCATCCGGGGGCAAATATACGCGAACGATTTCTGCTTTCTTATTAACCACATGGTCGATAAAACCGGGGTCTTGGTGAGAAAAACCGTTGTGGTCTTGTCGCCAAACGTGAGAGGAAAGGAGGTAATTGAGCGAAGCAATTGGTCTACGCCAGGGAATGTGTCTGGTAGTTTTCAACCATTTGGCGTGTTGGTTGAACATGGAGTCAATGATGTGGATGAATGCCTCATAACAGGAGAAAAAGCCGTGGCGACCTGTGAGCAGGTAGCCTTCTAACCATCCTTGACAAGAAGTTTCGCTGAGGACTTCCATCACCCGACCGTCGGGGGAAAGATGGTCATCTTCTGAGAGAATCTCGGCTACCCAAGTCCGGTTTGTGACCTCAAGCACAGCATCCAGACGATTGGATACCGTTTCATCTGGGCCGAAGATGCGGAAATTGCGTGTTTCTTCGTTAAGTTGCATAATATCCCGCAGAAGTCTTGCAGCAACTTTGGTCGCTTCGGCGATCGCTTTACCTGGTTCGGGAACATCTACGGCATAGTCTCGAAAATCCGGCATCTTCAGGTCGCACAGTAAGATACCACCGTTGGCATGGGGATTGTCACCCATGCGGCGATGTCCTTTGGGAGCTAGTTCTGCTAGTTCCTCAATCAGCTTACCATTGCTGTCGAAGAGTTCTTCTGGTTTATAACTCTTCATCCAATCTTGTAGAAGTTTCAGGTGTTGTGGCTGTTTGCCTATGTTGCCAAAGGGAACTTGGTGCGATCGCCAATAACCTTCGGTTTTTTTGCCATCCACTTCCTTGGGCCCTGTCCAACCTTTGGGGGTTCGCATGATAATCATCGGCCACTGGGGGCGTTCGGTGAAACCATGTACGCGGGCTTCTCTTTGGATACTTTGAATTTCGGCGATGACTGTATCTAGAGTCGTCGCCATTTGTTGGTGAACATCTGCAGGATTGTCACCTTCTACAAAGTATGGTTTATAGCCGTAGCCTACAAATAAACTCTCCAATTCTTCATGGCTGATCCGTGCTAGTACTGTTGGATTGGCAATTTTATATCCATTCAGATGTAGAATTGGCAGTACCGCACCATCACGCACGGGGTCAAGAAACTTGTTGGAGTGCCAGCTAGTAGCTAAAGCACCAGTTTCGGCTTCTCCATCACCAACAACAGCAGCAACAATCAAGTCTGGGTTATCAAATGCAGCACCGTAAGCATGGACAAGGGCATAACCTAGTTCCCCACCTTCGTGGATAGAACCAGGAGTTTCCGGTGCGACGTGGCTGGGAATACCACCAGGGAAAGAGAATTGTTTGAAGAGTTTCTGCATTCCCTCAGCATCTTGGGAGATGTTCTGGTAGTACTTGCTGTAAGTGCCTTCTAGGTAGGTGTTGGCTACCAGTCCGGGGCCTCCATGACCAGGCCCAGCAATGTAGATCGTGTTGAGGTCATATTTTTTGATAACCCGATTTAGGTGAACATAAATGAAGTTCAGCCCTGGTGTTGTTCCCCAGTGACCCAAAAGCCTGGGTTTAACGTGTTCTATTTTTAGCGGTTCTCTCAGTAGCGGATTGTCGAGGAGATATATTTGCCCGACAGAAAGATAATTAGCTGCACGCCAGTAGGCGTTAATCTTCCGTAATTCTTCATCTGTTAAAGGCTTTGTTTGTGGAGGCGTTGCTAATGTCATTTCGACACTCCATTACAAAAGGATTTTGACGGATTCATCAGTAAGTAATTTTACTTGTTTCCCAGATGATGGCCATCTAACCCATGATGAATTTTTCTAGCCTTTGTAGCTAAATTGCTTGGCTTTGGGCACGGATGGAGAGCATTCGCTGTTGATTCATATTATATAAAACTCATATTTTATTTCTAAAATACACGTAGGGTACGTTACGCCAAAGGCTAACACACCAGTTGACGATTTAGGTGCGTTAGGCTACGTCATAACAGACCTTACAGATACTTAAATTTTTTCATAAATCAAATCGGACTCCTATATATATGCATTTTATTCATCATAATCATCTAGTTCTAAAGTGTACTGTGATGCTACTTTTAGCATTAATAAATAATTAGGAGAAAGAGTTCCTAATTTTCTGATTAATCGCTGGCTATCGATAACAACAATTTGATAAGAAAGCGCCACTGACTCTTGCGTTAAACCACCTTCACCTGAAGGGAAGACAATTGTCCGTGGTATAGTAGTGCGTCGCAGATTAGTAGTTAAAGGAACTACTACAGATGTTGTTGTAAATTGAGATATTCTATCTCGCTGAACAAGAATGACTGGTCGGATACCTGCTTGCTCTGAACCTCGACTCGGATTCAAATCAGCTAAATAAACATCTCCTCGCATCAAACTGCATCCTCTTGCTGAAGTTGGGGGAGATAATCAGTTAAAACAGATTCTGCAAAAGCTAAATCTTCATTAGCAAACTCAGTTTTCAGTGCAGCAGCCTCAATATCAGAAATAGTATCCCATTGCTGAATTAGTTTTTTTTCTGAAGAGAGATAGCAAAATATAATACTTCTTTTTGAGAAGATAAAGGCAATTGGGACAATATTTCCAGCAGTTGTTTGTGAATAGTTACTGTTAGTTTTTCTGGCATTGCCGAATTTCCTAAATTAATAAATAGAGTGTGTATTCTGATTTTCTCATACCTTAAGCTTTGCTTCTAGTTAAAGTATTCTGTTCAGTGAAACTACCTGGAGGTAGATTCAGGGACAACCTAATTATTAATTTCTAATAATCCAAGTGGTGGGGTAATTTCAATGCGACCAGATTGCAAGTCTACCACTGGAGCGATCGCTTCTACAAAAGGAATCAAAACAGTCTTTTGTCCTTTGTCTTTTGTCATTTGTCCTTTGTCAGTGGTAAAAGATGGGTGCAATTCTACTTCTAACAAATCATTGCCGGCAGGGATGATATCTACTACCGTACCGACGAGTTCGCCAGATACTTGCATAAAGACTTGCAAACCAATTAAATCGAGGACATGATATTCATTTTCGCCTAACTGGGGGCGATCGCTCGCTAGCACCATTAACTTACAACCGCGCAACGCTTCTGCCTGATTGCAATTTTCTATACCAGCTAGTTTGATAACATACAAGTTTTTGTTACTGATATAACGTCCTGCCAATAATTCTATTGGTTGCGGTTCTGTGTCACCAGGACGCAACAACCAACGTTTTCCCGGTACTTCAAATCGTTCGGGGAAGTCGGAGTCAGGATAAACTCGTACTTCCCCAGACAATCCTTGAGGTGCAACAATCTTACCAATTTCTAACCAATCATCGGATTTGTCACTAGTCATTAGTCATTAGTCATCAGTTTTTCTCCCCTATCTCCCCATTTTCCCGCTCACACACTCACAGCCGCACGCTGATAAGCTTCTTCGGCTACTTTAGCTAAACGTTGCATAGCAGTGACAATTTCTTCATCGCTGCCTGTGAGGCTGATACGGAAACATTGGTGCTTGTGCGCCCACTCTTCGTCTAAACCAGGGAAGAAGCTACTTCCAGGTACAATAATTACACCGACTTGCTTGAGTTGTTGGTAAAATTCCCAGTCAGTGATAGGTAAATTTTCTAACCACAACCAAGCAAAAATTGCTCCTTCACCGCGATGGAGAAACCAAGGTAAATTCTTGGGCATTGCTTGTTCTAAGCTGGTTTCTAAAACGGTAAATTTATTTTGGTAGAAGGGACGAATCACGGTTTGAGAAATTTCTACTAAAGCACCAGAATTGATTGCCAGAGCTGCGATCGCTTGACCATAACGTGAAGAATGCAGACTTGCGTTTGCCTGGAAACACTCTAGCACCTCAATCCACTTTTCATGCCCAACGGCAATACCAATTCTTTCTCCTGGTAATCCTGCTTTCGATAAACTCATGCAATGAAGAATATTATCGCCAAACACCGGGGTCATTTCGGTAAAGTTCAATGACGGGAAGGGAGGCGCGTAAGCCGAGTCAATTAGCATTGGCAGATTGTAAGGCGAGGTGAGGGCGGCAATCTTTTTCACCTCATCGTCACTGAGGACGTTACCAGTGGGGTTACAGGGGCGGGAGAAGATGACACAACCTGTGTTTTCAGTAATCGATAGTTGGCTGAAGTCTGGGCGATATTTGAATCGGTGAGCAGCTGCATCAATATCGAGAGTTGGTTTGTAGGCGACTAAGGCTTTTGGCTCCAAGCAGATACCGCCATAACCAGTGTAGTCAGGACTCAGAGGCAAAACGATTTGTTTTAACTGACCGCTGCTAGTGTAGCCGCCAAATACATTAGCAGCATAGAAATAGAGGGTTTGACTGCCGGGGGTGATAAAGATATTGCGATCGGTTAATTTTAACCCGTAGCGTTTATTAAAGTCGTTGGCGATCGCTTCAATTAATGGTGCATAGCCTTGGCTTGACCCGTAGCGACAAACTACCTCACCATATTCTGGACTAGCTAAAAGCTGTGCAGTGCAATCCCGCCACAACTGTTCTACCTCCGGTAAAATCAGCGGGTTACCAGCACTCAAATTAATAAACTGCTGCCCTGAATCGGCTCGTAATGTTTCGATAATATCCTTCATGATTGCTCTGACGCCAGTCAGGTTGGACATTTGAGCGCCAATTTGTGTTAGGGCAGGGTTCATAAGCTGTGACAAAATTTATTAATTGAGGGTGGACAAATTACTTGGGGTTTGGTACTGACATCAAGTTTACATCGTTACCAAAATAACTGTTACCGCCTTTAACCAATCTAGCTAGAGAATGGTATTTTTACAAAGTTTTAAGGAAATTAGTGACTGGGGATTGGGGAAGATGAGGGGGGATGAGGGAGTGTGGGGAGTGTGGGGAGAGAGGGGGGATGGGGAAGTATGGGGAGAGAGGGGGCAAGATTTCTTCCCCATCCTCCCACACCTCCCACACTTTCCACACCTCCCACACTTCCTGTTTGCCTAGTCCCCAGTCCCCATCCCCCGATATAAACTCAAATTATAAGTTGATTGATAAACAATACAGGAGGGCTGACGTTGCAAGTTAAAGCAGCAGTAGCTTACAGCGCAGGTAAGCCGTTGACTATTGAAACCGTTGAACTATCTGGGCCAAAACCTGGGGAAGTATTAGTCGAGATTAAAGCCACTGGGATTTGTCATACCGACGCCTATACTCTTTCTGGTGTTGACCCCGAAGGTTTGTTTCCGGCAATTTTGGGACATGAAGGTGCTGGTGTGGTGGTTGAGGTAGGCGCTGGTGTCACCAGTCTCAAACCAGGGGATCGTGTAATTCCTTTATATACCCCCGAATGCCGTCAGTGCGAATACTGTTTGAGCTTCAAAACTAATCTCTGTCAAGCTATTCGCCAAACTCAAGCACGCGGTGTTATGCCCGATGGCACTAGTCGCTTTAGTATCGATGGGCAGATGATTCATCATTACATGGGTACATCTACTTTTGCGAATTATACAGTAGTGCCGGAAATTGCCTTAGCAAAAATCCGCGAAGATGCGCCGTTTGAGAAGGTTTGTTACATTGGCTGTGGTGTGACTACTGGTATTGGTGCAGTCATTAATACAGCCAAGGTGGAACCTGGGGCAAATGTGGTGGTTTTCGGTTTGGGTGGTATTGGTTTAAATGTCATCCAAGGGGCGCGGATGGTGGGAGCAAACATGATTGTCGGGGTGGATATTAATTCCAGCAAACGCGCTTTAGCAGAAAAGTTTGGCATGACGCACTTTGTTAATCCCCAAGAAGTAGAGGGTGATTTAGTTGCCTATTTGGTTGATTTAACAAAAGGCGGTGCTGATTACAGTTTTGAATGTATTGGTAATGTAAAAATAATGCGTCAAGCATTAGAATGCTGCCACAAAGGTTGGGGTGTGAGTGTAATTATTGGTGTCGCTGGTGCTGGAGAAGAAATTAGTACTCGTCCTTTTCAATTAGTAACAGGACGGGTTTGGAAAGGTACGGCATTCGGTGGTGCAAAAGGTCGTACTGATGTGCCAAAAATTGTTGATTGGTATATGGAAGGTAAGATAAATATTGATGATTTAATTACCCATGTGATGCCCATTGAACAAATTAATGATGCTTTTGAATTGATGCATAAAGGTGAATCAATTCGGAGTGTAGTGACTTTTTAATTCGTAATTCGTAATTAAAAAGGGTCAGGACTTACGCAGCGATAATTGGTCATTGCAGACGAAACGCAGTGTAGTGAAGCAATCCTAGTCTTGATGAGATTGCTTCGCTTCGCTCGCAATGACAGAAATATGTCACCTTTGCGTAAGTCCTGAGGGTTTGTATCTAGGGTTTATGGAGGTAGTTCTGTTTCAGATAGGAATTAAAATTCTATCTGAAATATCATTACGAATTTTAAGCGATCGCTTTTATCCAGGTGAGCCTACAGCAGATGATTTAATGGAATAATAACGAAGTCTCTAAGGTTTACCACTTCGTTTAATAGACAAGGGTGCGTTACGCTATTGATAATACACCAATTGCCACATTTTGCGAGTTAATTAATATGGTTTTACAAACAGATAAACGTTCCTACACCCTAGAAGAATATTTGGAATTAGAAGAAAAAGCTGAATATAAAAATGAATACAGAGATGGAGAAATTATACCTATAGCGGGGGGAACAACTAATCACAATAAAATTGCAGGTAATTTTTACAAAAAATTTCCCTTGACAGTACAAGGACAAAATTATGACATATATATAGGCGATGTGAAATTAGTAATACCTCGTTATCGCATTTATACTTATCCTGATGTTATGGTGGTCAAAGGTAAGCCTATTTATGAGGGAACAGGTACAACAATTATTACTAATCCTTTGTTAATTGTTGAAGTTTTATCAAATTCAACTATAAATTATAATAAAACAGACAAATTTAAATATTATCGTTCAATTGCTGGTTTTCAAGAATATATTATGATTGACCAGTATAGTTTCGCAGTGGAACAATTTGCCAAGCAAACAGAAGGGCAATGGATTTTTAAGGAATATGAAGGTGAAGAGGCTGTTTTACTCTTAGATTCTATTGATTTTCAAATGAGCTTGCGGGATATTTATGAACGAATTGATTTTGAGTTGATTGAGGAGTAAAACAGGGGTTAAGAATTCAAAATTCAAAATTAAAGACACTAACATGGGCATCATTGACTGTAAATGATGCCTATTTGTTGGTTGTTACACGGTTTGTGTCGAAGCGGCTTTTAACTCTGCGGTGGATTTTATCCGCGTAATGGTGGCTTTACGAATGCGGTCGCTTTTGCGTACTCCGCCTGCCATTTCATATTCCCGGCTGTCTTTGCCATACCTCGACACCACACCACTAACTAAGCGTTCTGATGTTTCGCCAATGGCCTTTTCAAGGGTTTCTATTTTTCCCTTTGCTGTGTCAAGGTCAGTTAGCTTTATATTATACTGGTCAATCTCGTTACGGAGTTGCCCGGTTAATTCGGTTAAATGGTTTAAACTGATGGAATCACCAAAATCAAGGCTGGAATTAATCGATTTCAATCCAATTAATTTCTGTTCAGTTTTTTCTAAAATGGTAGAGCTTCTTTTTTTGCGTGTCATCAATGGATACTTTTTACTAAACCTATCTTTCTAAAGTGTCTTAATGGGACAATGTAGCGGTTCAGTAAAAATTACAAAAATAATATATTTTTTAAATAAAATTATATTAATAGTCCAGTAATTACACGACGCAAGAGAATAAATGGTTGAGAACGGACTTGCGTTGTGGACGAATGGACTTGCATTGTGGACGAACGGACTTGTGTTGTGGATGAATGGACTTGTGTTGTGGACAAACGGACTTGTGTTGTGGACAAACGGACTTGTGTTGTGAACTAACAAGAGAGACGCGATAAATCGCCGTCTCTACAAGGCATTTTTGTTATCTATCATTTATTATCAAAAAATTTTCTGCAAATCGTATTGCATCCAATCGAGAAACGCTATATTTTTACCAAATAGACCATATTGTAGAGATGTGATTCATCGCGTCTTAAACCAACAATGTGTTGCAATCATTAATTGAATTGGTATTAGATTTTTCACGCACTAAAACCGGATTTTTTATAACAACAAATATAGCCACAGCCCGTTTCTGCAAGCAAAGACGGGCTTGTGATATTATCGATCCTCAGAACGGGGATGCGTGGGTAACAGGCTGTTTTTCTGTTTTTCTTGGAAACTGCTGGCTTGTTTCAGGACTGGAATAGACTGGTTAATCATCCAGATTAAAACCTCGATTGGTGAGTCTCCTTGCTGAAGGCGGTTTTCGGCATTTACGCCAATTAACATTGTTTGCAGAATTAACAAAAAAGCGTAGGCGTAGCCCGTCGTAGACATCGCTCTTTGACTTACACTTTTACCACGTTTTTTAGCTGACATCTGAATTCACCTCGTTTTTAGGTTTACAAGGTGAATTATTTTTTTGGGTATTTCCCCAGACACATCCCCCACGCAGCGTCTATAATGCTTGTATCATCAGCTTTTGCGGCTTGGGGAAGCTTGTTTGTTTGGGTAATTACAAATTATTTCAATTTTTTTTATTTGACTGATGTCAAGAAATATTCGTGGAGATGAATCAGTTTTAGAGAATGTACTCAGTTTGGTAGAAGCATTGCTGCAACTGTCCCAAGAGCAAGACTGTGAGTCAAAACTTCCACTTTGCGTTGTCTGGAATGCTGATAAGCTGAGAATTACCGGATATAAAAGCCAACAAACAAGCGGAAACAGAAGCAAAACATCTGAAGTTGGTACAAAGAAGGAATATTTACTCCAACAGATTAAAAATGTTGGCAAAACTTTAAAACTTCCCCGGCAAAAAGCAGAATCTAACGTTTCTCAAAAAGAAAGAGAATTACAAGAGCTTCAAACTGCACTTGACTGGCTATGGAAGTTGAAAGTGCGAGAACCGGAAAAAGCTGCAAACAATCAAGGTTATTGGAAATTTACCCTGACGCTAAAACATCAGACAGCAACGATAAAAGATAATCTGGAGGTGGTTAAGCAGAAGTGGAAGGAATATCATAAGACGAATTTAAAAGAAACATTCCAGGTACAAACAACAGATAATAGCTTTGACTGGCAAGAAATCTGCCGCGCTATGCTGGAAAAGCACAAGCGTCTCACCACAAATGAGTTGCTGTTTGCTGATGATGAGATGAAATTTGAGCTAGAGGCAATTCATGTCCCTTTAGCATTGGTGGAACGTAACAAACCGCAGAAGTGCAACGAGGATATTTCCCCAGAACAAGGTTCACGACTTTACGAACCGAGTTATGAAGAGAAGCAGCGATTTGAACATGAGGCTTTTTTAGAGAAAGTTATCCGTGATGGTGTTGGAAAAACTCAAGGACACCGCATTGCTTTAATTGGGGAACCGGGTGCGGGAAAAACTACTCAGTTGCAAACTATAGCTTTTTGGATATTAGATAACAATCTCGGTTTACCAATTTGGATTTCTTTGGCAGACTTGCAAGGAAAGAGTGTAGAAAATTATCTGCTGCAAGATTGGCTGAAGAATGCTTTAGAAGTGGTGCGGGTAAAAGAAGAACAGGAAAACACTTTTGCAGATTTATTCAAGAATAATCCTGTGTGGTTGTTGTTGGATGCGGCAGATGAAATGGCTTCACTCCAACCATTAACTGAGATTTCCCAGCAGTTGACGGGATGGGTGAAAAATGCGCGGGTTGTGCTGACTTGTCGGGTGAATGTTTGGGAAGCAAACGCTAACGCTTTAGAAAATTTTGAGACGTATCGGTTACTCAACTTTAAATATCCGCAACAGGTGCAAGAATTTATTCGGCGTTGGTTTCACAAGAAGGATGCAGACAAAGGGGAAAGATTATCAAAGGAATTAGATAAAGCTGAACGTCAGCGCATCCAAGATTTAGTTAAAAATCCTTTGCGGTTAGCGCTGTTGTGTAGCACTTGGCAAGGTTCCGATAAAGGTTTACCGGAAACTAAAGCCGGACTTTATCAGCAGTTTGTGGAAGAGGTTTACAAGTGGAAAGAAAACCGCTTTTCTACCACCGAACAGCAGCAAGAGGAATTAAATGCAGCTTTGGGACGTTTGGCGAAACGGGCAATTGATCAAGAAACGTCACGCTTTCGGCTACGACATAAGTTTGTCCGTGAGGAATTAGGTGATGCAAAACAGCAAAATTCTTTATTTTGGTTAGCGTTAAAGTTGGGATGGCTAAATGAAGTAGGACTGGCTGCGGAATCAGCAACGAAAGAGAAAGTTTACGCCTTCTACCATCCCACATTTGAGGAATATTTTGCAGCGTTAGCGGTTGCTGATTGGCACGAGTTTCTAAATCATGTTCCTGACAACCCTGCGCTAGGCGTTTATCGCATTTTTGCACCGCAGTGGAAAGAGGTGATTTTGCTGTGGTTGGGACGTGAGGATGTGAGGAGGGAAGAGAAGGAAGAGTTTATTCAGGCGTTGGTGGAATTTGATGATGGTTTCTGCAAACTTTATTGGTTTCAAGCCTACTTTTTGGCAGCAAATGGTATTGCGGAATTTAGGGATTGTAGTCGTGCTGATGAAATAGTAGCACAGATAGTTCAATGGGCTTTTGGTTGCCTTGATAGTACTAAACAAGGGTGGCAGTCTTTCTTTCCACTTGATAAAAAAGCTCGAACAATAATTCGAGACACTGATCGCAGCAAAGTTGTTATTGAACTCATGAAATTGTTGCACTTATGTCAAGATAAAGAAATTCGCAGACAAGTTGCTGATAATATCGGTAATAAATTTGATGAAAGAATTCTTGCTCAAGTTGCATTAACTTTATTAGATTTTTCTCATAATAACTTTGAAGCTTGCAAAGTTCTGAAGGGACTAATTGACAATAGCGATGATTACTTTGTTCCACCTGTTTGGTTAAATAATCGTGAATTTAATGAACAAGTTGAAGTTATAAGACGGTATGTGTTTTCAGATTCACGACCTATTGAGATATCGTCTGAGGCATCCGAAGAAGAGAATCATAGTAGTAAAGAAGAAATAATAGATTTGATTTACTCCCTAAACAATATTGAGGATGGTACTCCACAGCAGGTTGAGATCATGTTGAAATTAGAGAAAATAATTACTGGGAATCCAGAGGCTATTTCTCCCATTCTTGAAGTTATTAAGCGATTGCTGCGTTCTAATGAAGACTCTGATCGCTACCTTTTGTTTAAGGCTCTTGAATATGTAAAAAGAATTGGAAGTGGTAATCCAGAGTTAATAAATATTCTGATTTTAATTATCAAGAATCATGCATATCGTGAAAATTATAAAATTAAAGAACATGCTATCTCGGCTTTAACAGCTATTGGTATTGGCAATGAAAATGTATTTAACTTTATTATTAATTTAATAGATAATGATGGCTTAGTTGGATTTGTTAATCATATTGCATGTTTAGGAATAATCCTTAAAGATAATTTATTTTCTTTAGCAGTTACCAAGTTAAGTTACTACTTACAAGATTCAGTTTGTCAAAATAATCGTGCTTTCTACTTTCATTGCTATTGGACACTTTACCATTGCGCCGAAAACATGACCTACACCGCTTTTTATCAAGCTTGGCATCAGCAGGAGAAAGTTAAAGATGGAGAGTAGGAAAGAAAAGTACTTCCTCCAGGCAAAACATAAGAGAAATGTAGAAGCAGCAATCCCTTATAAAGACGCGATTCATCGCATCTCGTAAATCTATCGCGTCCAATATTTCCGCAATTCAGGGAATACGATCGCCCCCCGTAAAACAGATATTGTGAACAGAATGGGAATGCGATTGTTTTTGCAATCGCCGCGATAATATTGATTAAGCGATCGCCTTTATGGTTCATATACCTCACTGCGATGAGCGATACTCTTGCAGAGTCACTTCGTGAACGCCACAACAAGTACTTGCACAACTTCATCGTCTATAAAATAAATGGACTCTGTAATCCCCGATTCGGTAGCGATAGTAGCCTGTAAAATCTCCCTTCAGGGCTTTAATGTTGGGGTGCGATCGAGGAGTTTGTTCTAGCTGCTGGAAACATCGGGCAATTTTCTTAGCAAGGGCTTTGTCAGCATTGACATAAACTTCCTGGACATCGGGATGAAGAATAACTTCATACATCAGAGCGAAGAGTTGTCCAGGCGGTGTATTCGGCTTTAGGCGTTACTGATGAGTGCTTAACTCGCTCTAACAATCCAGGAATTGCCAAAAGTTCTTGGGTTGCAGCTTCGCTTTCAGCATTTGCCAAATAAGCAGCAAAATCAGTCAGCACCTGTAATCGTTCTGGAGATAGTTGCTGGAGTAAGTCATTAAGCTGTTGCTGTAACTGTGCGACAGAAATCAAATCTGCTAATGACCCATCATCCATCGGAGAATTATCGGTAGTATTCATTGCCTACTTCAGAATTTTAGGGTTTAGTTTTTATTATGCCGCATTCACTAAAGATGATAGAAGCAACTAGCTTTTATACTTCACTTTTAACCCAGTCCCCTGCTATAACTGAAAACTATTTATTGTCCCATTCCCTATTTACGCGTATAACGATGTTTCACCCCAACAGGGAAATATTCAGCATCGCCCATTGCCGCTAATGTAACCTGTGGTGTTTGATATTCTACGGGAACATAATTAGCAAACTCGCTATTTAAGCGTAGCAGTTGTGCAAGAATCGAAGATGCGATCGCTTCTTTTTGAGCTTCACTACCTTCTACTCCTGGTGCTAATTCCACAACCACAGATAAAAATCGATTTTTGTCAGCATCTTCCTTCACTTGCAACACAAATTTACCCGTCACCCATTCTTGAATCACTGGTTGTTCTAATCCCACCGTCACATTTTCTGGATAGATATTTGCGCCAAAGTATGAAACTGTAAAGTTAGAACGACCAAAGACATAAACAAAAGGTAATGAGTGAATACCTCTAGCTGAATTCTGATTCTGTAACTCTGCAACAGGATCGAATCCCCATTTTGCTAAAAATTCCAGCATGGCATCATAATTAATGATACCGCCAGTGTCCAAGATGTCATAACGCACTAAGGGAATACCGTTATCTCCAGAAAATAGCAATGCGCCATCTTGAACTTCAAAAAAGCGATTGCAAGGATCGTACTGTACTAATGTCGGTAAACGCGATTCACCAAATAAAGCTCTAGCTGCATCGGGATTTTCTGCCAAAAAACGGCGAATGCAAATACTTAACGGTGTTTCATTGCCCAAAACTCCCGCATCCGCAGTGCCGTAAAGTGATGCAAAATCATAGCAGGGATTTTCTGAACCAACTCTTTTACCAACTAAACTCCGCCATTCTTCGCTGAATACTTCTCCCGCCATCACAAACTTAATCTGATATTGCTGCCACTCCACACCGCGAGCAATTCCAGTATCAATGACATCTTTCAAAAATGGCGGATATCCCAAAAGTACCACTTGCTCGAAAGCAGAACCTAATTCTTGGACGACTCGCAATATTTCTTCTTTGTTGTTACCGGGAGTAATTACAGTCAGGGGATAACCTTTACTAGCAAGATAGCGACAGCAATTGGTGGTGAACATTCCACCTACCCAAGTGCCTAAAGTGAAACAAATCACAGCTAAAGTATGTCTGGTATCTGCATAAAAACTATCGTGAAAAATCTGTTCAAAACGTGTGGCGATTTGCAGTTCATCTGTGAAAAAACGCGGCCAAAATGTCGGTTTGCCACTGGAACCAGAGGAAGCGGCTATCATATCGCAACCTTGGAGTTGTCCGTCGCGGCACAAGTCAGCTAAAGGATAACGCAGTATATAATTTTCTTTGGCGATCGCTGGCAGTTTTTGAAACTCCTCCAAGGTTTGAATACTTGCAGGATTAATTTCTCTTTCTGCTAAAAAAGCCTTGTAGGCGGGTACATTAGCCGCTACATCGTGAAATAAACTCAAAGCTGCTGAAGTTTGAGCGTTGAGATGTCGTTGCAGTTGCGTTTCTAGGGGAGTAGAGAGAAAATCTTCAAATGCTTTAATTGCTCGCTGGCTTTGTGATTTGCAGTTCATGATGCTTGTTGTTTATCTTGAAGTACCAACACCGTTACTTGCTGCAAGTATTTATTTTAGCCTTTATCTAATACCAACAAAATCCCAGTTATTTTTAGTAAAACGTATTTAAGAGATATTTAAGAGATTTTCAGCTCCAAAATATAGCCGTAGTCACACTCTTTAGGACACTTGGAAAGGGTGAAAGAAGAGAGTTAGCAATAGTTTTACCTCCTGCCCTCTGCCAACGCTCGTGGACTCGCTAACGCTGCGCTATCCTGCCTCTTGCTATATCTAACTATTTGTTACAGAGAAAGTGTGCCCTATATAAGAAGTAATTTGATACACAAACTTAGCTAGAGAATGTTAGTGTATAAATATACAAAAGTATTACTCTTTATTCAATTAACACTTCTGAGGATAGGAACACCCTACCCTAACGTTTGGTAAGATATCCGAAAACAAAGGTACACCCGTTGTAGTCTCTCAATAAAAGCTGAATTTATTCTTGGGCATCATGCAGGTCTATTGTAGTAAACAACACACAAATGATAATGGTAACCGCTTTTGTACCCATTGCGGCGAACCATTAGCTCTTGGTGTGGGGCAGGTGATTGATAATCGCTATCAAATTATACGTCAACTAGGCCAAGGCGGCTTTGGACGTACTTATTTGGCGAAGGATAAAAATAAATCCGATCGAACCTGTGTGTTGAAGGAATTTGCACCCCAAGTACAAGAAAAACAAGATTTACAAAAAGCTAAAGAGTTATTTGAGCGAGAAGCCAATGTCCTGAAAAAACTCCAACATCCTCAAATTCCGCGTTTTCACAGCTCGCTACAAGTGAAAATAGGTACTAAAGATTTTTTCTTTTTAGTTCAAGATTATATAGATGGTGACAATTTTGACCAATTATTAGAACAGCGTCGTACTCAAGGAAAAGCCTTTAGCGAAGAGGAAGTAATTACTCTACTGCAACAAATTTTACCCGTGCTATCCTACATTCATTCACAGGATGTAGTTCACCGCGATATCTCTCCCGACAATTTAATTTTGCGGCGTTCTGATAATTTACCAGTACTGATTGATTTTGGTGGCGTCAAACAATTGCCAGCTTCTCAAGGTTTTTGGCGGACTCAGTTGGTTGGGAATAACACTTTGCTGGGTAAAAAAGGTTATGCTCCAGAGGAACAGCTACGGCAAGGCAAAGCATTTTTTAATAGCGATTTATACTCTTTGGCGGTAACTGCATTAGTATTATTGACGGCACAGGAACCGCAAAAATTATACGATAGCTATCAAGGAATTTGGTACTGGGGCAAGCAAATCCAAGTCAGTCCCCGACTAGAGTCTGTGTTAAAAAAGATGCTGGCTTATAAACCGAGCGATCGCTATCAACGAGCCGAGCAAATCCTCAAAGATTTACCATCGCCAAATGCAACTCAACCCTCGCCTAACTATGTTACCAAGATTAAGACGATGGTAGTAGCTCCTGGAAGACAACGCGCCACTGCTATTGTGAGTAAATTTCACAACAGAACCCAGGCAATTGTTAAATCTGCATCTTTCCCCGTTTGGATTCGCCCTTTTGTGATGAGTTTAGGTGGCACAGCTTTAGTTGTCTTAACTGGTGCAGGTGCTTGGGCGGTGGTAAACGCAGTCATTAAGAGCGTATCTTCAATTAGCATACCATCTATTTCTTTACCCCAAATTCCCCAATTCCCTAATCCTAGCGGTCAACCAGGCAGCGACAAAGGAAAAAATAGCAACCTTGAGAAAATTATCAGTCGTCGTCAAGAGCTAGGAATTCCTGAAGGATTTTTTATTCGCACAGTAGATAATTTATTTTATACAAAAAAACCAGAATTAAAAGGACGCAGCCTGACATCTAAAGCTGAAGATGCTCGTTTACGCGATGAATGGTACGGTATCGCTGACGAGTTGTTGAATAAACTAGAACAAGCTAACCTCAGTACAGCAGCGCGTCAGAAACTAGGAAATTATACTGAACAAGATTACCAAAGATGGAGACGACAAGCACGAGCGGGAGAATTCAAAGACTATACAATTAGTCAGTTGAACAAAGATACAAATGAAAAGTTCGATCGCTTGTTTCCCGGTCAGCAGCGTGGGAAACTGAATCAACAAACTTTCGGTCAAATTTGGTATGCGATCGCAGCCGACCAAATTAGTAAAGTACAATCTAGCAAGTAACGGACTGGGGACACGGGGAATGACGAATGACAAATCACAAATGACAAATGACAAAATTATATTGTTCTAAGGGACATGAAAATTCCCCCGATAGTCGCTTTTGTCTCCAGTGTGGTGAAAAATTGGATACACCCATGAGTAATGGTATACAAACAGGATTAACTTTAGGCGGTCGCTATGTAATTGTGCGTCAACTCGGTCAAGGTGGCTTTGGACGCACTTATTTAGCTGAAGATGTTAACCGTTTCCGCGAACTTTGTGTTTTAAAGGAATTTTCTCCCCAAGTTCAAACCGCTTACGTTGTCGAAAAAGCTGAAGAACTTTTTGAGAGAGAAGCGAGTGTTCTTTATAAACTACAACATCCCCAAATTCCTCGCTTCCGCGAACTGCTTCGCACTAATTTACAGGGTAGAGAATATCTGTTTTTAGTACAAGATTATGTAGAAGGGGAAACTTACAGCTCTTTGTTAAATGCCAGAACAAGGCAAGGTTTGCACTTTACAGAAGCCGAAGTGCGCCAATTATTGCAGCAAATTTTGCCAGTGTTGGAGTATATCCACTCATTAGGCGTGATTCACCGAGATATTTCTCCAGATAATTTAATACTTCGTACCGTTGACCAATTACCAGTATTAATCGATTTTGGCGGTGTCAAACAAGTAGTAGCAACTGTAGCTTCCCAATATTATCAACCCGGTGTAGTCCCATCTTCACCATCACCAACTTTATTAGGTAAAATAGGATTTGCTCCGCCAGAACAAATGCAAACTGGGCTGGTGTCTCCCCACAGTGACTTGTATGCTTTAGCTGCCACAATGTTGGTTTTACTGACAGGCAAGCTACCCCAAGAATTAATTGATACTTATAATTTAACTTGGCAATGGCGACGAGAAGTGAGCCTCAGTCCCCTTTTGGGACAAGTATTAGATAAAATGCTATCTGCCAGACCGGGCGATCGCTATCAATCAGCCCGTCAAGTGCTCGAAGTCCTCAACCCTCCCCCAGCCAGCTTCCCGCCCACGCAATATCCCACCCCACCACAACCTACATCTGCCACTGTTGCCGTTTCTCCCCCTCCTCCCCCATCTCCCTCATATCCCTCATATTCCTCATCTCCTCAGCCCACAAGCTGGTGGACACCAACAAAAACCTTCGTTGCAGTACTGGTAGCAGTTGGTACAACTGGATTAATTTTTTGGGGAGTAAATAGCAGCCGCCATTCAGGAGAAATTCAACCTACTCCCACAGCCAGCCCAATCCCAACCAACGACCAGCCAACCGACCCCTTAGCGCAATACTCACCAGCCGAACGCCAGCGCAAACAAAAATTAATCGATCGCCGTCAACAGTTGGGTATTGATGAGAAGTTTTACGTTAACTTAGTGAATCAAGTTTTTTGGGACACAAATCCCAGTTTACGAGGACGGACTCTCAGCAACGGTTCCGAAGACGAGAGTTTGCGGGCACAATGGGATCGAACAGCTTCAGAATTGCTGGAAAAACTATCACTACTGAGTTCAAATTCCCGCCAAAAACTGGGAAGTTATACAACTGCCGAACGCGATCGCTGGAAAGTAGAAGTCAACCGCATCAACGTTGGCAGTCGTTCTTTGTATGATTTGGGAGACGCAGCATTTTTTAGTGTATTTCCTGAGCAGCGTAGTAAAAATTTTACCGATCAGCCCATTGGACAAGTTTGGTACGGATTTGTAAGTGATAAACTCAGTGCTATCCTTGCTGGTAGTGCTTTCCAAAAACTTGTCTTTGATGCGGGTGCGCTTGGTAAAACAGTCAGCGGTACTCTTCAACCTGGTGGTGGTAAAGTGTTCATTGCTGAACTTGCCAAAGAGCAATCTTTAGACTTAAAGCTAGAAGCAAATTCCCAAGTCTTGTTATCAGTCTATTCACCCTCAGGCAAAATCAAATTTTTAGAAGATTCTACCAAGCGTAGTTTGTTAGCTAAATTATCAGAAAATGGTTTTTACGAGTTTGTCGTGGTTTCCACTGCAACGAAACCGATAGATTATCAACTTAATATCGTAGCAGAAACTCCTACCCCACCCCCAACTCCGACACCAACGCCCACGGAAACACCTACGCCTACGCCAACTCCCACACCAACTCCCATACCAACTCCCACAGAAACCTCCACACCTGAACCTACACCAATACCAACTCCTGAGACAACGCCTTAGTACCGCAAGGCAAAATTACAGCAGTTTTCATTTGCATGAAGTACAAAGTTACGGGTTTTGAGGCAGGGGGCAGGAGGTAGAAACTCTTTATATCTGATGAATCAGTCCTGCATTTTGTACCTCACTCACTTGCAATCTGCTGTAAAAATTAAAAATTAAATTTGAATGCAAAAATGTACAATCTAGACGCGCATCAGCTTAGTAGTCTGTCAAGTTTAAATTGATAAGTAAACAAGTTCGTAGTCAGGACTTTAATCGTTAATTTTCTAAGCACTAAAATGCTTACTACAAACTTGTTATTACTAGCTTAGACATTGTAATAAGTAGAACGGTGTAAAAAAACTATGTTAAGAAAAATTAAATAGGCTTAAACCCTTTTCCCTTCTGCCTCCTGCCTCCTGCCTCCTGCCTCCTACCTCATCTCAACAATAAATATTCACACCGACCTACTTAGTGTCTTTCAACCTGTCTCTACTACACCTAAACGCAACGCAATTCGCTGGTGCTTCGTTGAATCGTAGGGTCTGCCTCTGTGCATCACCTGGGAGTTGTCCCAAAAAATAATATCTCCTGGCTGCCAAACATGGGAGTAGACTGGCGTGCAGTCTAGAACAGTCGCAAACAAATCTTCCCAGAAACGTTTTGCTTCTTCTGGTCGATCTTCCATACCAACTGCGATCGCAGTATCCGAACCTAAATATAATCCCTTTTTACCAGTAACTTTGTGAGTGGACACAATAGGATGCAATTTCCTCGGTACATCAGTCTCTACATTGGGTTTTTTAGAAAACATTGGTGGCGAGTGATACATCGACATCTGCTCTAATTGCTGCTGATGTTGAGGATCTAGGTTATTGTAAGCTTCTACCATATCGAGGAACTCGGTAGTGTGAGGTTGCCCATCTACACCTTCCGGCACTTCTATTCCATAAAGCATCACAACATATAGTGCGTTCATATCTAGTCCCTCTGTACTGGGGAGACCGTCTTTATCATGATGCCATTGCCACGCATATTTACCAGCTGGATCGGGAACCGATCCTTTAGGATTGCCCAATATATAAACATATTGGCTTTGTAAGTCTGGACTAATATCAGGATCTAATGTTTTTGGAGGGCCGCCAAACATAAAATCGCCAAAAGTCTGCTTGGCAAATTCTTTTAATTGTTGCGCGGTAAGCTGTTGCTGTCTAACGACTACAACGCCATGTTTCCAAAGTGATTCTTTTAATTCACGCAACTCTAGATTTGTGAGGCAGTTAAGATTGCAACCGTGCAGGACTTCAATTCCGAGTCTTGGATGGTGCTGGATTGGCTGTTGTTGAGTAATTTGAATCATTGTTTTGCATTCATTTTGGGAGTAAACTATCGAAGCAAACTATATATAGCAATCCTATTTGAGTTGTGAAAATTTTTGTTATGGTTGTCCTTGGTCATTTGTCCTTAGTCATTTGTAATTACAAAGGACAAATGACTAATGACTACCAACTGAAAAATATTTCACAAATGATTTAAGACTGCTATAGTTAATCAGTGTAGATAGAAAATTTGTGTAGTAGTATCTTACCTAAAAAAGTTGGCAAAGTATATTAAATATTGAAAGGGCTACTAATCAAAGTCTGTGGGTAAATCTGGTTGGCGATAATGTTGAAAAAGTCGGTTGATTTGTGCTGGCATCACGCGTCCAATAGAAAGTTCTGGTAAGGCATCCTCAGCAAAAAAATCTACTGCTTCAGTTTCAATACTTGATGATGGAGAACCACCAATAAGTTCGCAGTGAAAAAATAACTTATAGATATAAAACGGAAACGGTGGATGTCCCTGTTTGTTTCTGTCATAAACTGCTAATAATTTAGTAGCGCGTGCCTGATATCCAGATTCTTCATATACTTCTTTGACGACTACTTCACTGGGAGACTCCCCAACATCAGCCCATCCACCAGGTAAAGTCCAAAAACCATCGGATCTTTCTTTAACTAACAAAATAGTATCGTCACGAAAAATTGCTGCTCGGACATCAACTTTGGGAGTTGCATATCCTACTTCACGGTTAAATAAATCAAGTATATAGCTGTGTTCGACGTTTGAATAAGTCGCCATCATTTCTGTGGCGATCGCTCGTAATTGTTTATAGCGTTCGATATCATAAACGTTTTCAGAATAAGTGAGACCATTTTGGGCGATCGCTTGTAACTTTTGCGCCCATTCCAGCCATTTTGGTTCCATATTTGAGGATTGGGTATTAATTAGGTACTGGGGATTGGACATTGGAAGAGGTAAGGGGGCAGAGGAGAAAAACTCTTCTCTCCATCTCCCTAGTCCCTATTCCCCAGTTGCTAATTACGCATCATCTAAAGCTGTAATTCCAGGCAATTCCTTACCTTCGAGTAACTCCAAGCTAGCGCCGCCGCCGGTGGAGATGTGGCTCATTCGATCGGCTAAACCGACCTTTTCCACAGCCGCCACTGAGTCGCCGCCGCCGATAATGGTGGTTGTACCAGCTTTGCCGATGTCAGCCAGAGTACGAGCGATCGCTTCTGTACCTACCGCAAACTTATCAAACTCAAACACACCCATTGGCCCGTTCCAAATTACCGTTTTGGTATCTGCAAGGGCTTCTTGGAAAACTTTTACTGAGTCTGGGCCAATATCCAAACCCATACCATCATCAGGAATATTGTCAATGCTGACAGTTGTTGCATTCGCATCGGCAGCAAATTTATCTGCTGATACAATATCTGTAGGTAACAGGAAAGTAACACCACGTTCCTTAGCCTTAGCTTCCAAAGACTTCGCCAATTCTAGCTTGTCTTCTTCTACCAACGACTTACCGACATTCAAACCACGGGCTTTGTAGAAGGTAAAAATCATCCCACCGCCAACGATCAGCTTGTCGCACTTCTCCAGTAGCGTTTCAATCACGCCTATTTTACTGGAAACTTTAGAACCACCGATAATTGCTGCCAAAGGACGCTGGGGATTTTCAATGGCGTTTTGGAGATATTCCAATTCCTTCTCAACCAAATATCCAGCTACAGAAGGACTCAAGAATTTAGTCACACCTTCGGTAGAAGCATGGGCGCGGTGTGCAGTACCAAAAGCATCATTTACATAAAAATCAGCATTGGCTGCCAATTTTTGGGCAAATTCTGGGTCGTTTTTCTCTTCTTCTTTGTAGAAGCGAACATTTTCCAGTAGCAGCACTTGCCCATTTTCCAGCGCCGCCACCTTAGCTGCAACTTCATCGCCAATGGAGTCATCAGTCTTGACAACTTCTTGCCCCAATAACTCAGAGAGACGCTTAGCTACAGGTGTCAGGCGTAATTTCTCATCCACACCCTTGGGACGCCCAAAATGGCTCACGAGAATCACCTTAGCTCCCTTCTGCGTCAAATCTTGGATGGTTGGCAGAGCGGCGCGAATGCGAGTATCGTCTGTGATATTGCCTGCATCGTCCACAGGCACGTTAAAATCAACCCGCACCAAGGCGCGTTTTCCAGATATATCACCCGCAGATAAACTTGCTAAACTTTTTTTGGACACAGCAAACTCTCCTGATTGCCTTTTTGTTATTGTTTTGAAAGTAGAACCATCCAGATTTTACCGGAGTCAGGGGTGTCTAGGTGATAGAGATGTTTAAGACAGTACTATTTCCAATCGATCAAAGCCGGGAAGCCCGGGAAGCTGCTGAGGTAGTTACCAACATTGTCCAAAAGTATGGCAGTCGCTTGGTGCTGCTGTCTGTGGTAGAAGAACCACCCCCAGACGCACCTAGTGGAGATCCAATGGTGTCGCCAGAGGTAGTTGCCAAACTGCTCCAAAATGCTCAATCTTTATTTTCTGGTCAAGGAATTCAATCCGAAGTTCTGGAAAGGCAAGGTAAGCCAGCTTTTACCATCTGCGATGTCGCTGATGAAATCGGGGCAGATTTAATTATCATGGGCTGTCGGGGGCTAGGCTTGACTGAAGACAAAGCCAGTGATAGTGTTACCACTCGCGTGATTAATCTTTCCCCTTGCCCAGTCTTGATAGTGCCATAAAAATCTTAGGCAGTGCGTTACACTGTGTTAACGCACTGCCTAAGATTTTTTGAACAATTTTTGCTTATGGGTAGTGTGGTATTGATTGGTAAACCAAAACAATCCTCTTTCACTGTTTGCCAACTGGTTAAAGACACTTATATTCAATAACAATATACGCAATGATGCAAGTGCTTACCTAAGCGATCGCCTGCTTTAAACCTATGACTAAAAGTGCGTAGAGAGCTAAGCTTCTTGTCACCAGACATCGCCTTTACAAAAATATGAATCTTCGCTCTTGCTTAGACATCGCCCGTCGTAGACATTACCGTTTTAAACTGATTGTCTGATTAACTTAATAAATACCAACTTGCGATCGCCTACATTAAACTTATCACCAGAAGTGCGATCGCCTGTTTTAACTATATGAGTACAAGTGCGATCGCTCTTTCTATAAACGCCATTTTGGTTACACGCAATACTAAAGATTTTGCCAAAGTGCCTAATTTACAAATAGAAGATTGGACAATATCTTAAAGCGATCGCCTTGACAAAAGTATGATTATTTGGGGAGGCGATCGCCTGCTTTAAATCTATCACTATAAGTGCGATCGCCTCTAGGAAAGCATAAATAGTTAGGGTGTTACAGGTTTAAACTAAGTGCAGGAAACAATGCTCTTGGCTTCAAGCGTAATCAAGGGTTAAACAGAGGTTTGCTGTTTGTGTTCTTAGTTTTCAAGAATTGGTGAAACGTCAAGACAGATTGCTGCACTTGTAAGAGTATACAGTATTGATTTTCTTCAACTTGCTTCAAAGGTTGTTTCCGACAGTTATTGATCTATTCTGTCTTTGGTTACTCGATCTAAGACCTGAATTATTACAATTTGTTAATTTTAACTCCTGATTAACCACCGAGGTTATTACCTCAACCGAATCGTTTAAGCTTTGGTTCATGGTATAGCTTACAGTTTCTTTAAGTCGTGGTATTTCTTTTGCCTGTCTAATCTGCTGGATGGCAAATTCTGCAAATTGTTTTTCGTGTTCTGTAATCAAATTTTTGTTATTAAGGTCAGGAATACTTGCGTTGAATTGTTGTACTAATGCTTCAGTGTTAGATAATTCCTTAATATTATTTTCTAAATCAGAACGAACTTGATTGCGTATTCTACTGTATCCAGGATAATTACCCAATTTTTTCATTGCTTCTAGTGCATCTGAAAATGTTTTCCAGTATGTCAATTTGGTTCTAATATCCATGTAGAGACTACGGCTAATAGCATCATTAATACTTTGTTGTGTTGGCTCGGACTGGGCTATCGTACCATAACCGTCTGGAATCATAGCTACCTTTGTGGCTCTCGAAGCAACAGGATTGAGATTCTTCCAAATATCACCAAAGATTTTCTCCCCCCATTTTGTCATTATGTAAGTATTTCGCATCTTGGAACTAGCCAACTGAAATGGTTGCTGCTCAGAAGATTTTTTGATCATCATAATAGTAGACAAATTTCTGAAAGAATCAAAAACTGACCCTATTGGCAAAGAACCCTCAACTTGTCTAGGTAGAGTCTTTCTTAGCTGGCGAAGCTTGGGAATAAGCGAAGGAATCGGATTTTGTACAATATTTATTCGGAAATTTCTAATTTGAGATTCTGGTGGCAATACTTCAGAATTTTCGTCTACTCTGACTTCCTTACAGAGCTGAGAAAAAACGTTCGTACCATTTTGGCATAATTCTCTAGGAGTGTTTCCATAAACTACAGTCACTGTGGTAAAATAGAAAAGAGTAGCCCCAAAAAGACATTTTGTGTGTTTCAACATATTTCGCTATTTATCTCACTTAAACTACAAAATCTTGCTCGAAAAAATTTAAGATTTACTTCGATATGAACTTCTGATTGTCGAAAATATCAGAGCCATAAACATTCCAACAATCAACCCGCATAGCAGATGAAAACCAATATCTATTAGGAAACTGGAACCACCAATCCTAGATTTAAGGTCTGGTGGTAAAGTTTGGCTAGGGTGAGGCATAACTGCCGCAGAAACACTACTAAAAGCTAAACCAGTACCCACTCCAGTAATCACTAATTCTAATTTTTTTTCTCGTTTTTTAGCATTATCTTCATGCAGGCGATCGCTCTCTACCTGATCAATTGCAACCATACCTCGAATTGTATCAATTAATTGTTGAAGTAACTTAGCTTCAGGTTCTAGATACTGGCGATCAATTTTTAACTGAGCTTCATACTTATTGTGGGTTAATTCTATAAATTCTTCTACAAATGATAAATTATTATCTGGCAACTCTCTTAGTTTTTTATAGTTAAATTCGTAGTTCTTAATATTCGTCGCAATCGTAGTCTCATAATCTTTCATATACCATAGGTGTTTAGAATTTTCAACTACTTTTGTCGCCACTCTTGCTAATAATTTTTTTAACTTTTCAAGTCGATCTTCAAGTTGGTCTGATTGATTTGTTGCAATATTCTCGAAGTTCTTAACGTGTTGTTCCAGTTGGCTGTAGAGATTTTTGGCTTGGTGATTATACGGTTGATAGTCGTTATAGGCAGATAATATTTTGTGGCGGGCGCAAAGTAAAGGCAGTATATGCGAACCTACCAGCTTTAATTGCTTCTCTGTTGAAGTGTATTCATTTATAAACCAAATCAAAAGGTGGCATCGTTTGGATGGCTCTATTTCCAGAGTCTCATATTCAAAAATTAAGTTACTTAGTAGCTTTCCTTTACTATTAAATTCAAGTGGAATCCCATCAACCATAAGTTGAGCAACATAATCATCTGCTAATTTCTCTAAGCTGTCATCATCTTCACATGGTGCTGCAAGTTTGCCATATAGAAATAAAGTTTTGCCTATAGATGCTTGGATATATTGAGGCGGCAAAAGTTCTTTTGGATTAAGCTGCTTTAGCTCATCTATAGAATCACATGACAAGGTGAGGTCTATAGCGTAAGTGTCGTCAAGCCGAAAAGCGCCGAGTTTGCCATTGAGTTCTACATTTTCGCCTTTTATGGATGCAGTAAAATTCAACTTAAGATATTTATTTTCTGCTCGAAGCAGGCTTCCCCGTTGAAATGTAAGTTGGTTTTCTACTGTTGGCTCATACTTACCGTCTGTGTAGCAGATTAATTCTTGTTTAAGATGTTGCAGTGCAGGGATTTGGAGAGCATGTCCTAGTTTTACCAACCCCTCCCAAATTTGATCGGCTTCGTCTGAGAGCTGCTCTGCTCCCTTACTAATGTCAGTTCGCAGATGGTAAGCGTATAGGGTAAGAGTTGCCTGAGTAAAGGCTGTTTTGCTCATTTATTAGGTAGGAATGATGATGGTTGGTTACGAGGTTTGTCTTGCGAGGGTGGTTTTCTTTGGGGAAACCTATTATTTAACTCCTGTTTCATTTGCTTTGCCGTAAGTTCAGTTGGAATATTTCCAGGTGCGCGGTCATCGCTTCCTAGAATAGAGGAAGGTATTTGTATGAAAGCATTGTAGATTTGGGGGTATTTTTCACACCATTCAAATATTGCATCTGATATTTGCTCAACATCGTCTGGGAGATTAGATAATATATTGGCTATGGAAGCGGAAATTTCATCTGTAAACAGTTCAGGCTTCTTTTGTGAAAAATCAATAAAATCTCTAATAGTTTGAGTAGGTGAAGTCATTTGCTTACTCCTTTATTTACCAATAGCGCAGAATGCAGCCCAGTAATAGGGTTTGTAAAATGGTTTTTCATTATCATATTGATTAAAAAACCTGTTTAGATTTACTTTATTAGTACTGCTGAGGGGCAAATTTTCCATCCTCTGCTTCAATTCCGTATTTGTTACATCCCGCAACCAGCACTGAGCTTGGTTGAGCGCAATTGCTACCGCACCCTCTTCTGGTTGAGAAGGCTTCTGCCTATGCTCTGTTAAGTTTTCGTAAAACTTGCTCATCAAAAAGGCAGTAGAAATGTCATCCACTCTCCAGAGACTAGCGACAACGTTGGGACTGCCTGCAAACATGAAGCCACTAGGCAAACCAATGTATTCATCACTGATGCTATCAGGATCTACCATACCTGTTTCGCAAGCAGAAAGAGTGACAAGACGGCATTGATCGAGAGTCAGTTGAAAAATTTCCCGTAGGATAAGTCGTCCATCTTCTTCTAATTGTTGGTCTTTCGCTGAAGATTTGTGTTCTGACTTATATTCGGCTAATAAAAGTGCTGATTCTACAGGAGATTTCAGATCAAATGTACCATGACAGGCGAAGTGCAAACAATGAGATGAAGCCAACTTCTCACTTACCTTGAGGGCATCTTCGCGAGCATTTTCCTGTTTCAATACTTCAGAAGAGGAAAAGAATTTACAGATAGCGTTAACTTCTAACTCGGCATAATCCAGAGGCTTTAACTTGGCATTTTTGGGATTCTGTACAGCGAACAGTTCACTAAATTCAGTACGTTGTAGTCCTTGGCTTATTTGTAGCAATTGGCAACTAGGAGCATAACCTACGCCTCCTTTAAATTTGTCTAACAGGCATTGATTTTCTTCTTTAGATAAAGGTAGAGCATGAAGAGGCAACAAGTGCAAAATGCGATGGGGAACTAGTATCAAGCGATCGCAGGTTTTAGGAATATGAGAAAGGATGTCGTTTATGTGCAGAATCTCTGCTAGTTCTTGAAAGCGAGTAGTTAGTCCATCTTCCCACTGCTTTTTTAATTCTGCTTTTTTATGATTATCTTCTTTATATTGTTTTCGCCTTGGTGCGTAGTATGCGTCGAAATATTCTTTACACCATTTGAGCAAATTCTCTAAGTCTTCAGATGAAAATATCCAAAAAAGAGGTTGCTGTTGAATCTCAGGCTCTTCATTGTGGGTAATGAGAAAAGCGATAATTTTATCATTGGTAATATACCACTCGGTGATTGCAGTATTTTTAGCAACAAGGGCTTTAATCTCGCTAAAAGAGATTGCATTTTCATTAAGCTTTTGGGTGAATTTAAAGTTTGCATCTATTTTGTTAATTTTCTGCATTAGCTTATTTTGTTTGTGCATCAATTTTTGCATTTTTTTGTTGATGCGCTCTATAATTGTGTCGATTGCTTTTATCGGCTCATTTGATTCTTGGATAAATTTTTTCAATCTTTCTTTAGTTTGTTTTTGCCTCTGTTGAGTTAATATTTCTTTTCGCAAATTATCAAGCTCTTTGCAATGCTGTTGGTATTCTTGGTTTGAATTATAAAAATTTTCTTTAGGATATAAGTTTTTTTTATTCAGAAGTTCAACTAGGTTGCGAGATTTACTAAGTTCAGCGTATTCTATAGCATGGGCAAAGTAATCAGGCTGATTTTTCGCTAAATTTAAACAAGCTTCCAGGATACTGTGATAATCAAAACTCCATTGTTCTGCCAAGTTTTGTTTATCTGCTTCATTACCAGTACCAAGGATTATCTCCCATCGCAGGAAGTATTCGATATTAATTGAATCAGCAAAAGCTTCGTAAGCTTTACTGTACTCTTCTGCACTTAGGTAAGCTTTTCCGAGACCAGCCAAAGTTATTGCCAATTCATTAGGAAAATAATCGTACATGTAAGTTTGTGAAGCAGATTTAAAAGCTTGAATTGCACATTTTAAATTTTCCTTTTTATCCCCATTTCTCTTTTCCAGATAAATATTGCCGAGATTCTTTTGAATTCTTCCATATTCGTTAGAGTTTTTATCAAATATTTCCAAAGCTGATTCAAAAGCTTTTATAGCTTTTTCCAGATTCTCATCTTTATTTCCTTCTTTCCTTTGAAGATAAGCAGTACCAAGATTTTTTTGAGTTTTAGCCCAAAAGGAAGGATATTTTTCAAGAGAAAAAACGTTTAACGCTGACGTAAAAGCATTAATGGCAGCTTCTTTTAGTAAGCGATCAGCTTTACCTTTCTTTTCTATTTGTAGGTAAGCATATCCTATTTCATTTTGAATTTGTGCCCAATGTACAGACTTAGGTTGACAAACTTTCAAAGCTGATTTGAAAGACTTCATAGCTTCTTTTAAATTATTAGCTTTGTTGCCCCTGATGCGATCGCAGTAAGTAATGCCAAGATTTGTTTGCGTCTCTGCCCATTCTTCGGGAAACTTCTCACGAGTGCGGACTTGTAACGCTAATTCAAAAGCTTCAATCGCTAGTTCAAAATTTTCCGCCCTTTCACCTTTCATCCGATCACTGTAGATTAAGCCAAGTGCATTTTGAATCAACGCCCATTTTTGGGAAAGAGGCTTATATAGTCTTTGTGCCACCTTATAGCCAGCAATAGTTATTTCTTGTTCATTAACTTCACTGCCTAAAGTAAAATCCAATATTATTAAGTTACTAAAATCAAAGATAACTTGGGCGATTTTTTCTTCAGTTTTTTGTAATAATTTCTCGAAAACACTCATGATCTATAGGTATAAATTATTTTAAATAATAAGTAAATTTGATGATGAATTAGGTAGATTAGTAGGGTTTATATTCGCAATTACCAATTGGAATATCACCTGTTTTAACTAACATCTTGCACCATTATCAATTAGCGTCCAAACCCGCCCAGAAATAAATTTCCACAGCTTTTAGCACGCATTCCATTGAAATGGACTAAAACTCTTGTCCAGTCATCTTTAGACGAATGAGCGGTATCAGCCGGGGAATTTATTCTTCGGCGGTTTATTGAGATTGGTGCAAGATATCAGTTTAAATAAACTTTGCTCTTTTTCAACTCCCCATCCAAGTCTTTTGATCGCCCTCCTCACAGGTGTACAAACCAAAACTAAGTAGATATACCAAGCCTAAAAAATAAGCTCAACTTTGTCACTAGCTTAATGTTGGGTTTTAAACCTATCAAAATGTGAGGTCGAGAAGATGCGACTACAGCCTAACAATCCCCCGATTCAGCGCGGTGACTAGCGCTTGAGTCCGATCGCTCACCTTCAATTTGCCAAAAATATTATTAGCATGGAACCTGACGGTACTCTCAACAATATTTAGAGCAGCGCTAATCTGCTGGTTATTTTTGCCCTTCGCTATCAAACGCAGCACCTCCAACTCGCGATTGCTCAATTCCTGGCTGCCCATTCGCTCGGCTAGTTTGGCTGCTATACTAGGCGGAATGTACTTTTGACCTCTATGAACGGTGCGAATCGCATCCAAAAGTTCCTTCGGTTCAGCCCCCTTAAGAATATAGCCCTTTGCACCAGCCCGCAGTCCGCGATAGACATCTTCATCGCCATCAAAGCCAGTCAACACAATTATCCGGGCGTGTTTAAACTTAGCACAGATAGCAGCGATCGCATCAGCACCTTCCATCTTTGGCATTCGCAATTCCATCAGCACCACGTCGGGCTGATGTTGGCGGAAAAGTTCTAACGCTTCTCGTCCGTCGCCAGCATGGCCGATTACAGTCATATCTGGCTCACATTGAAGAAACATTGTTAAAGCTTGTCCCAAAATGGGATGATCGTCAGCAATCAGGATGCGAATAACATTGGATTGGCTCATGATCCTTTAGTTTCGGTGTTGTGAGGCAGCATTTGTAGCTAAGTTAAATGATTGCGATCGCATAGCGTGTCGTAGACAAGCCGAAGTATCTAAAACTCAGACTTGGATTGAATTTGCTGTCAAATGCAACTAAATTGGACGTTGCTAATTAGTGAGATGAATTTTGTTTCGTCCAAAGGCGCAAAAGCTCAAAAAATCTAGATTTACCCTTGGCTAAAAATCTTAATTCATCAGGCTTTTATGCAACGCCCTAAGTAGATATCCACAAAAAACTAGAATTTTACGCAAATCAGACCAAGTTTTATCCGCTTTAGTGAATAAATCCATCAGCTTGGCTATAAATCATTAATCAAGACCGAGCAGTGGTATATTCCTCAGTTGCTCAAACACTTCTCTGACGAGAGGAAAGTATTGTAGATATCGCTCAACGAAGTAAATAACTGGCCCAGTATCGAGAAACTAGCGCCTCACACCCTGTAAACTGTTTGTAATGTTTACTCCTGTTACCCTAATTGCTTTTCTACAATTTCTAAATCAGGAAACTCTCCACGCCTCATACGAGTGACATATTCCTGGACATCCATTCCTCCCATGAGATTGGGTGCTATAGCAGCAAATTCCATAATATTGCGGCTTGGTTTGCGTTTAATTTCACAACGTCCCAGCCTTTGCGTTCAATAAGCGATTAAATGCAATTGTTCTTCAGGTGTGAGTTTGTTAGCAAGGGTTTTAATTTCGTTTAATTCTTTAGACATTTTCTATATTTTGATTGCGCTTACTTTATTTAATGCTAAAAATGGCTGAATTAAAAGAACTAGATTATTAACAGTCCCGTCAACAATTATGAGTAAAACTCCCCGGATTGCTATTCCCCTGGAAGTAAAAAAATATGTCTGGCAACGTGACAAATATCAATGCCAAAGCTGCGGTAAAACTACACTAGAAACTAGTCTCACCATTGACCATATCATTCCCCTCGCCCGTGGGGGTCAAAACGATATCAGCAATCTACAAACCCTTTGCTTGACTTGTAATCAGCAAAAAAGTGACAGCATCGATCCCCGGTTTAGACGCCATTTTGATTTCTAGTGATTTTCATGTGGATGTAATACTTTTATGGGGCACACAGGTGTGTGCCCCTACTGTTATGGGAACTTATTTGAAATCATACTGACATCAACAGCTAACTTTTTGCCCAATTTGAGCAACTGACGACACTGATGAATATCTTCTTCATTGTTAAGAGTGGTGATGCACGTAGGTATTATCTGATTGTGCAGACAGCTGTAATATAGTTCTTGGGATCGATGTAGAGAAATATTAATATCTAATTGATCCCCGATATCAATCAATCGCTCCAACTGTTGGATATCTGCATCAAAACTACCATTGGCATCGTGCAACAATTGCCAAAGCGATCGCACAATTAACTGTTCTAATATTTGCTTACCGTCGGGAATATTCAGCCGACAACGCAGATGTTTTGCTTCTGTGGCGATCGCTTCCAATTCTACTATGTGATTCCAACGCATTTGGGGATCGGCGATATCTTGCTCGAGCGCTCGCAATCTCATCAGACAGCGATGCCCTAAAGCTATGTCTGCCGCTACCTGCAATTCTTGCGGGACTGGTATTTCATCGCGATGAAACGCCATCAGTACCCCGTAGTTATCACGGTATACTTGCGTATAAAGTTGTCCTAAAGGTGTCAATGTTTGCTGACTCAACAGCCGCATAATTCGATGGCGTTCTTCAGCAAAGAGATTTTCCAAGCTGAAAGTATCTTCGCCAAATAACTGCGTCATGGCCAAGATAGTATGAGCCGCACTTGCTTGTTGCAGTGCCTTAAACAGCTTTTCTTTCAATTGGCTGTAGTCACGCCGCCCAGTAAATTGTTGAATGCAGCAGTGGAAATCCCAACCTCCTAAATGCAGAACAGCAAATACCAAATGCTCGCTTTCCCAAGTAATCTCTGATACCAGCTTCAAATTTCCTACAGCCAGAGTTAGCGATCCCATATGTTGGAGTTGGTAATCTAGCTCATTGGCAGTGTAGCAATAAACCCGCTTTGTATGAGTCCCCACTGCCGAGTGCTTAGTACCCAGTGTCGATCCCTGATTCGTAAACAAAGAAGTAATCGCATAATGGGCTGCAACTTGTTTAAAACCAAGTTGGGCAGTGAGTACCAGTTGCCGATAAATATCCCCACCATGTTTGAACTGTTCGACATTACTAGGGGCTAAACCAAGACGTTTGACAAAGCCTTTTTCCAACTGTACTCCAGCCACTTCCCCCGCCAATTCCAAAGCACGCGCGGCGTAGCGGAGAATCTGCGTCCCTTCTGGACGGGAAATTTCTTCAAAAAACCAACCACAACTCGTGAACATCAACAAAGCATGACGTTGCATTTCCAACAAGCGCAGGGCGTCAACTTGTTCGGCAGCTGTTAGTTTGTGGGTTTGATGGCGAGACAGGAAGCGGTTGACGTTGGCAGAAGAGCGATCGCGCATCACTTGAATATATTCATCGCGTGCTTGCCAGGGATCGCGAAATAACAGTCTGCCATATTCTTCGTACACCTCAATTAGTTGATCCCGCAGCCAATTGAGAGCATCCCGCAACGGACGACGCCATTTCTGATGCCAAGCACTACCTTCTCCACCACAACCACAGTTATCCTGCCATCTGTCTACACCGTGGGCGCAACTCCAAGCTGTGATTGGCTTCAATTCCACTTCCCAAGTAGGAGAATTTAAGCTCAGATAGTGAGCGAAGTTCGTCACCGTCCAACCCTGTTGGGGAAATTCTGTTGTGAAGGCGTAGGCTAAAGTTTTTTCAGTTCCTTTCTTGTGATGTCCAAAGGTTTCCCCATCCGTAGCCACAGAAATCAACTGTGCTGGACGATGATCCCCACGCACGGCCGAACCGATACGTCCAGTAAAGTAACTGGAATTATAAACGACATCACTAAAACCCATGTCTCGCGATATCGGGCCATCGTAGAAGAAGATATCAATATAGGGTAATCCTTGCCGACTCCTATCCTTAGGGCTATTGGGGATCGTATTTAGAGGTAAAGATGAAGTCTCCAGTGTGGGCTTCAAATAACAACGATAGGGACGAGTGGAATCGATCTGACTACCACCAACTTCGTACCATTCAGGACTGGGATCATCTTTAGTAGGTAAGGGACGACAACGCTGTGCCTGAGACGGCGCAAGGATAAGGAAGCGAATACCTTCAGCAACTAGAGCTTCTAGGGTGGGGTAGTCCACACCGGTTTCTGCTAGCCACATACCTTCGGGATCGCGGCCAAACCGAGAGCGGAAGTCTTCTTTACCCCAGCGAATTTGGGTATATTTGTCGCGTTCATTCGCCAGAGGCATGATGATGTGATTGTATACTTGCGCGATCGCATTTCCATGACCGTGCAAACGCTCCCTACTCTTGAGATCCGCCTCCAAAATCCGCTGATAAACCTCCAGATCGTAGCGTTCTAGCCACGACATCAACGTTGGGCCGATATTAAAACTAAAATACTCATAATTGTTGACTATCCCCATCACTTCGCCTCGGTCATTTAAGACTCTGGCAAAAGCATTTGGGCGATAGCATTCCCAATGAATCCGCTCATTCCAGTCATGGAAAGGTGCAGCGCTCGGTTGGCGTTCAATCGCGTCCAGATAAGGATTTTCCCTCGGTGGCTGGTAAAAATGACCATGCACCGTCACATAAACACCATTAGCTGTTCTCAGGGGATCGACAGAGTAAGTGTTGTGGGAATCTGAATGTAATGTTGACGTTGAGCCAGAGCTAGCTGGCATTTGGGCAGCAGAAGTCATGTATATTTATCCAAAAAAAAACTTGTAGTTGCACCAATAAATGGTGTGCATAAACCTTTCTACAATGGTTTGAACACAAAATCCGGTATAAACAACAACTATGAAATACAACCAAATTTTTAAGAAAGCGATTTTAGTATAGTGGGAAATCTGCGTTATCGCACAGCCCTTTCCCTGAAGGCTTCAAGTAATTAGCCATTTTACGACGCCTCAGTTATGGGTTTTCTCGTTGGCAGCGCCAATCAAAAACTTAATTGTCTTTTAATATATTAAACTCGATTTTTGATGTAATATCTTGAATCAATTTCATACTTTTGCAACGAAAGATTACGAAAACTCCTTAAATTGTAATCTTCTTTTACAAAGATAGCAGTGAATTGGGTATTGGGGAAGGTGGGGCCCCCTCTGGGGATAAGGGGTAATGGGACTGGGGACTCAGGGAGAAGAATTTATGACTAATGACGAATAACCAACGACTAATGACGAATGACCAATAAAGTTCTGTAAAATTTCTGAATTGGTCTACAGACCCTTGAGAGTATCCTATGGGAGTTATCACTACTGAGTGATGAGTAAGTAACAGCAAAGAAAATAAGTAGCTAGGCATGAATTAAGTTAAAGTTCGTAGTTGGCGCTTTAGTCTAACTACAAGCTATGAAGTATCTTCAATTAGTTATGCTCACTTACTTAAGACCATTTGTTTACTCCTCATTCTTGTGTCTTCATTCAAAACTCAGGACTCAGAACTGGGGACGGGGGACTAGTATTGTTACTCAGCACGGGCTAAACGCCTCACTACCACTAACAAGACTCAGCACTCAGATAGGATACCGTCAACTCAAGGTGACAAATGTCAGTTAAAAACATTTTTCTTTTCGTTTTATTACTGTTTATCCCAGTTTCCTTAGCAGCCCATTTTCTGGAGTGGGGAGAATTGCTAGTTTTTCTTACGGCTGGATTAGCGATTTTGCCTTTAGCAGCTTGGATGGGAACAGCCACAGAAGAAATTGCTGTTGTGGTTGGGCCGACATTGGGGGGGTTGTTAAACGCCACTTTTGGCAATGCTACAGAACTGATTATCGCCATAGTAGCGCTGAAGGCTGGGTTAATAGATGTAGTCAAAGCCAGTATTACAGGGTCGATTATTAGCAACTTACTACTGGTGATGGGTTTTTCAATGCTTTTGGGAGGGCTGCGCTACAAAGAACAAACATTTCAGCCAATTGTAGCGCGGGTGAATGCTGCTTCGATGAATCTGGCTGTGATTGCGATTTTATTACCCACAGCCATGAACTACACTGCTACAGGAGTTAACCAACAAACGCTGCAATCTCTTTCTATTGCTGTTGCAGTGGTGTTAATTTTGGTTTATGCCCTAACACTGCTATTTTCCATGAAAACTCACTCATATTTATATGATGTGGGTGTGGCAGAAGCAGAAGAAGAGGTAATGTCTGATGGCAAACCCAATATTGTATTGTGGGTTGGTATGCTGCTAGTATGTACCTTGTTAGTGGCAGTTGAATCAGAATTGCTGGTAGATTCTCTGGAGGTAGCTACATCTCAGCTTGGTTTGACAGCATTATTTACTGGGGTAATCCTAGTTCCGATTGTGGGTAACGCCGCTGAACACGCCACAGCAGTCACCGTAGCGATGAAAGATAAAATGGATCTTTCCCTTTCTGTAGCTGTGGGATCGAGTATGCAGATTGCCTTGTTTGTCGCCCCTGTATTGGTGATAGCAGGATGGGCATTTGGTCAGCCGATGAATTTGGATTTCAGACCTTTTGAATTAGTGGCTGTGGTTGTGTCTGTATTAATTGCTAATACCATTAGTTCCGATGGTAGGTCTAATTGGTTGGAAGGCACTTTATTATTAGCCGCTTATACAGTGTTGGGATTTGCCTTCTACTTCCATCCAGTTATCGATGGTATGGGATAGCGAACTAAAAGCGATCGCCTCAAGTTTAACCAAAAGCGATGCCGATAGATTATGGGTAATTAGACAACTAATTACCTATTTCCATAGATATAAAATAATTACTAAAAATTCTCCTCTCAAGTTTTTTGGAAAAATTTGTATAGTTGATGACATTTTTTAGATTAAATTCATGCACTGGGGGATTCAAAGCTTAGTATAATCAACCACAGAGAAAATTTCATGAAAATCTGTTCCTAAAATTTATAGAAGAGATGATTCAAATTCTGGATTCTACTTTGAGAGAAGGAGAACAAACTCCTGGAGTTTATTTTGCTCCGGAAATCAAGTTAGCGATCGCTCAGTTTTTAGATTGTATAGGAATTGATATTATTGAAGCTGGTAATCCCGCAGTAGATAGGGAAATTGCCTTAGCGATCGCTCATATTGCTAAGGCTGGTTTGAAAGCTAAAATAGGCGCTCATTCGCTTTGTCGAAAAGATGATGTGAAAAAAGCGCTAGAGTGTGGTGTCAATTTTTTAGGTATCTTTTTTAGCGTTTCCGAGAACCGATTGCAGCAAGATTATGATATTGGTCTAGAAAAAGCAATAGAAAAAATTGTTGAAGTTATAACTTATGCTAGAGAGCAGCAAGAAAACTTATTAATTCGGTATACTCCAGAAGATACAGTGCGATCGCCAATCGAAAATGTGATTGCAGCGGCGATCGCAGCAGTGAAGGCAGGAGCGAATATAATTAGCATAGCTGATACAACTGGATACACAACACCATTTGTTCAAAATCGTAGTATTGCTTATTATGTCAAAACCCTCAAAGAAGAACTTGCAAAACAGCAATTATATCCACAAATAGAAATTCATTGTCACAATGACCGAGGTTTAGCCTTAGCAAATGCTCTGGATGCTTACAACGCTGGAGCAGATATTATTGATGTCAGTGTTATGGGATTAGGGGAACGCTCTGGCATTGTTGACTTAGCAGAATTACTCATAAATTTAATAGATATAGTTGAAGAAAAATCAGCTTGGAATTTGAGCCAATTAAAAGAATTATATGATTTTGTCAGCGAGCATTCCCACATATCTATTTCTCCTCATCATCCCTTACTCGGAAAAAATGCCTTTACCCACTATGCAGGTGTTCATGTGAATGCTGTTGCCAAAGATGAAAGGCTTTATCAAAGTTTAAATCCGCAACTTTTAGGAATCAAAAGTAGTTTAGCATTGGGAATGCAATCAGGATATATTGCTGTCAAACTCGCTCTCAAACAGATTGGGAGAGAAGAACTGATTGAAAACCAAGACTTAGTAATTAAGATTTTTCAAGAAATCAAAGAAATTGCTAAAAGAGGAACTCCAATTGATATTGATAAGGAATTACCAACAATTGTAGAACATTGTATTGTTAACCAGAGAATTACTAGTGAGATTTGTTCAGCTTCAGTTTAAACTTATCCCTTACCAATATAATATTACTTATCTATTCTCTTACTCGTCGAAAGTTTTTTAAATTACGGTGTGATAGCCCTTCGATATTAGGTCTTTTTAAATCATCTGCAAGTTTTTTGATTAGCTGTGTGCCATATGCAGCACGGTCTACTCCGTTTTGTTCATACTCAACAATATAAGCACCGATAAACCAGTTGCGAATTGTCTGAATTTTATTAATGGTACGTGCAATAGTTGTGATAGCACTATAGTTGATGCTGCTAATGTCATTGATTAGTTCTTCGTAATTCATTATTCATCCTTCACATTTAGCAACTGGAGAAAATCTCCTTTAAGTAGAAGAGTACTAAAAGCAGAGGTGTCAGTTGCTTTCCAAATACATTCTGGTTTTTCACAATTAAATCTGATAACACGCCGTCAAAGCTACCGCCAAAGCATCCGCAGCATCATCCGGCTTGGGAATCTCATCTAAATCCAACTCCCGCGCTACCGCTTCTTGCACCTCAGACTTATCGGCATTGCCATATCCCGTTAAAGCTTGTTTAATTTGAGCAGGAGTAAATTCTACATAAGGAAGCCGACGTTGCCCCAACACTAACATAACTACACCTCGCGCCTGTGCAACCAGGATAGTACTTGACATACGATAGAAGAATAGTTTCTCGATCGCCACTAAATCTGGTTGAAACTCCTCCATCAGGGTGTGTAAATCATCAAATAAGGTGGATAGCCGTTGTCCCATTTCTACATCTGCTGACGTTTTTATTACCCCAAAATCCAGCATATTTACTGTAGTTTGTGGCATTTTGTGAGGAATTTGTATGCAAGTAATTGCCCCAAATCCTAAAATTGCCAGTCCTGGATCTAATCCTAAAATTCGTTTTTCCATTAAATTCACTCTTACCAAGCCAAGATATTGTTTAACTGGGAATACTGGCAATCTTGACGACTTGCTTTTAGTCTACTGGAATTAAAAAATATAATAGTTTCACTCGTGGTATTTGAAACCAACTGGTGTAGATTTTCTGTTAATTATTAGTTTGTAGCACTGCTGTGAATCAGGTATGTCAATTGGTTTTCTCAGACAAGCCCTCAACGCCCTGCGAAAGCAGTCGCCTTCTCGTACTTCCTATCGGGTTAACCAGTGGTTTAAATGGTTATCTCCTGGACTATCGATTAAACGTTGGTTTTTAATCAGTATTGGGGGTGTACTGCTAGCAATTTTGGGGTTAGCGATTTGGATTAAGCTGACCCCAATTTTTTGGATGTTCGAGTTGGTTAGGGGTTTTTTGGGAGTAATCACCGATATCTTACCCAACTATATCAGCGGCCCTTTGGTGCTGCTTGGCGGCTTTTTGTTGCTGCTTTGGGGACAAACTCGCACCGTCGGCTCAATTACTAAGGTACTAAGAGCAGAAGGCGGAGAGGAACTCATTGATGTTTTGCTGGCGCATCGTCGATTGTACCGAGGGCCAAAAATAGTAGTAATTGGTGGTGGTACGGGTCTTTCTACGTTGTTGAGGGGATTAAAAACTTACAGCGCTAATATTACTGCCATCGTCACTGTAGCTGATGATGGAGGATCTTCTGGGCGATTGCGCCAAGAATTTGGCGTGCTACCACCAGGAGATATTCGCAATTGTTTAGCAGCCCTAGCAGATGAAGAAAAATTATTAACAGAATTATTTCAATATCGCTTTCGTGCGGGAGATGGGTTGACGGGTCATAGTTTTGGCAATTTGTTTTTAACAGCCATGAGTGATATTACTGGAGATTTGGAACGCGCAGTTGCAGCCAGTTCCAAAGTGCTAGCTGTGCGGGGACAAGTACTACCAGCAACTCTGAGTGATGTTCGCCTTTGGGCAGAATTAGCCGATGGTCGCCGCATTGAAGGAGAGTCTAATATTCCCAAAGCTGGGGGACAAATTGTCAAAATTGGCTGTATTCCAGCTAATCCCCCAGCTATACCAGCAGTTATTAAGGCACTTAAAGAAGCAGATTACATTATTATTGGCCCAGGTAGTCTTTATACTAGCCTGATTCCCAATTTATTAGTACCAGAAATTGCCGATGCGATCGCTAAAGCAGATGTTCCCCGTATCTATATCTGCAATATAATGACTCAACCAGGCGAAACTGAAGGATATACTGTTGCCAATCACATCCAAGCAATTGATGCTGCTTGTGGAGATAGACGACTATTTGATGCTGTCCTAGTACAGAAAAAATCCCCCTCCGAGCAATCACTCATCCGCTACGCCCAACAAAATTCCCATCCCGTTTTCCTAGATAGAGAAGCCGTAATTCAACTGGGACGGCGAATTGTCCCAGCTAATGTTTTATATGAAGATGAAACGGGCATTATCCGTCACAATCCGCAGAAATTAGCGCGAGTGTTAGTGCGGTGGTACGGTAGAGCTAATCATGGAAGATAGTCATTAGTCATTAGTCACTTGTAAATAACCAATGTCCCATGACCAATTATGAAAATTTTTCTTCCAGATACAGAGGCTACGCTACATTTAGGTATTAGTCTTGGTGAATCGCTAAGCCCTGGCAGTGTAATTTTACTAGAAGGTGATTTAGGCGCTGGCAAAACTACCCTAGTTCAAGGTATTGGCAAAGGTTTGGGAATTACCGAACCGATTGTCAGTCCTACTTTCACCTTGATTAATGAGTACACCGAAGGACGCTTCTCCCTTTACCACTTAGATTTATATCGCTTAGAACCGCAAGAAGTTCCAAGCTTGAATTTAGAAAGTTACTGGGAAGGTCTTGAGGTTACACCAGGAATTGTAGCCATTGAATGGGCACAACGAATGCCTTACAAGCCAGATAGTTATCTGAGCATAAGTTTGACACATGGACACCAAGGCGGTCGCCTTGCCGAAATTATCCCATTCAATTGTGCGATTGACAAAATTATTCCTGCCATTTACAGCAGAATCCATAGAGAAGTTTGAGCGTCCGAAGCGGGCGATCGAAACTTTTCTTTGGGACGCTATGCAAACAAAGAGTCAGAATTCAAAATTGAGTATCAATAGGAGTTCTACACACATCCTATCTACCACTACCACGCTCACCACTGTAAATCATTAACATTGTTATCTCAACCAAAAATAAACAAGAAAATTGTTCAACAGCAGATATACGGTTCAGTTAAAGCTAAAAACACTAGACACAAGCAGGTTGAATTGCAATACGCTTCGGTTAACTTTTTTAATCCGAATAGTATTGAACCTACAGCGATTTTTACTTGAACTGTATAAATGAATTTAGAATTAATGTTTACTAGCTTTATTCCTAGAAAATCAGTTAAAAACCTAATTGTGACGGGTTATGACTCAAGCAAATGGGAACTGTTGTTGGGTTAAATGCGAGGTTTGACAGAACTTAGTCAGCTTGGTCGATCCGAAAGTTCTCTACTGTCATTTTGAGAACTCATTTAAATTATTTAGCAGCTAAAGCTAGTACAGAAAAGTTAAACAACAATCAACTTTTGTATAAGTTGTCTAACTTGTCCTGATACTTAGTATTCCCAAGTTCAGTTCACAATCTATACATAAACTTAAACTAGTTTATTTTTTTTTGATTATTTTTAGTTAACAATTAGTTCTAATATTTACATCTGTAAATAACGCTAGATTAAAAAATAAATTAGGAAAGATTATCGTATTTTTACGCTATTTTATGTATAAATACGATAAGTCTGAGAATAATTTATTTGATATTAACATGCCTACGTGGATGCACTAGTTATCTCTAATGAAAGAGGCGATCGCCTTTTTTACTTGCGGCCCGTTTCCATCTCTCGTATAGTAACTACAACCTTTATCAATGAAAGCAGAGGTAGTATCTATTAATTGCTCAATAATTTCTTGATGAGCATTATCTATTTCTTCATTGATATTTTCATGGGTAAACTGATTTTTTCGTTCCTCTCGTCGTAATAAAATCCGACTATCTTTATAAGTCTCATTTGGCTTAGCTTGAAATCTCTCGTTTAAATCAAATTGAAGACGCAAGTAACGTTTAGAATTGTATCCACCCATAATTTGACGGCAAATTGTGCTACCAATCTCAGATGTAGGCTCCATAAAAATATCAGTTAGATGTTCTGCCCAATCTAAGCCTCTCCATTTTTTTACTTGTTCGTATTGATATGGTTCACCAGTTTGACCTGTACCAATAGAAAGCATAGATATATCTTCTAGCTGCAAATTCTCAAGTTTGTATTGTTGCTTAATTGTTTGAGAAACTGAATCAGATTGACTTACTCTCAAAACTAGACTCAGTGCTGCTAGAGATGGATTATTGGCACCAACTCCCCCATCAATATGTGGAAATACCCAATCTCCAAATTTTTCTTTATCAACAGACTCTAATTTATAGGGTGGAAAGAAAGTAGGAGCGGAGGCAGAAGCGGTGCATATCTCCCATAAATAACAGTCATCATACCATCTATCTCCCATATCTGGGTGACAATTGGTAAAAAAGGTTGTATTGCGATAAAGTGTATCGTAAGCAAGAATCAAAATAATCGGGTTTTGAATATCTTTAATTTTTTTACTTTTATATACATTTTGAAGGACGTTAATTATACCATCATGAGAATATTTAGATGAAGAAAATACATCAAAAATAGGTTTGATAATAGATGGTAAGTTTTTATAGCGGTCTTTTTTATTCTGGGGGAATATATCTTTACCTCTCTCTCGATAAAGTTTAATTAGTTCATAACTATCTTTGCCTACAGCAATTCCTGCCGTTAATATTGAACCAGTAGAAGTGCCTGCAATCATGTCAAAGTATTCGTGTAAAAACTCTGCTTTACCTTGAGTTCTAATTTCTTGTTCCACTTGTTGAAGTATCCGTGCTGCAATAACTCCACGAATACCACCACCATCTAAACTTAGAATCTTGAAGGACATAAATAATAATTATCCTTGATTTTGTAGTTCTTAATTAAAAATTGTGAATTCTAAATTCGTAATTAAACCAGTTTTACAACTGAGAATTAGTCAAAGCTAAAACAGTAAAGCAACGGATATTTACCCTTAGCCGCTTCACTTTCATCTAGATTTGTTATGACTTTGCCTTTTCTGACTTATCGAAAAAGTCAACGGAGCAAATAAGGTCTAGTTGTATACAAAGGGGTGAATAGACAAACCATTCAAAATTGAAAAAGCTTACTTGATAAACTTTTTTAATTTTGAATTATGCACAGGAGTACTAACGTTGGCTTTGGTAAATGAAAATCTTACCGTTCCAAGTATGACTTTGATGTCTAATTACTTATGTGTTACGTAAGCTTAAATAAATATTTGCTACAAAAAAGTTAAAGCTTGACCCCGCACTTGAGTATTTACCTGCCCTTTGTCATAAACAATCTCACCACCGACAATAGTGGTTACAGCCCAGCCAGTAAGGTTCCAGCCTTCAAAAGGACTCCAACCGCACTTAGTTAACAGTTCCTCGCGCTGGACTGGATGGTATGTGTTTAAATTTACAAGTACTAAATCAGCATCATAACCAGGAGCGATCGCTCCCTTATTAGGAATACCATAAGCCACAGCTACAGCTTTGGACATCCAATTCACAACTTGGGCAATAGTACATTTTCCCTGCATCGCCGCAGTTAACATCAAAGCTAGGGAAGTTTCTACCCCAGGCATTCCTGATGGAGTATTGGGATATTCTTGTGCTTTTTCCTCTAAGGTGTGGGGTGCATGATCTGTGGCAATAAAATCAATTACACCATCGCGCAAAGCTTGCCAGAGGACTTCGTTATCGTGGGGCGATCGCAATGGTGGATTCATCTGTGCTAAAGTACCAATTTGTTCGTAAGCGCTAGCGTTCAACAACAAATGCTGTGGCGTTACCTCTGCCGTTACCCAACTCGGTTTATCCTGACGCAGCAACTCTGCTTCTTCGCCTGTTGACATATGCAAAATATGTAGACGGCGTTGATATTTTTGAGAAAGTTTTAATGCCAGTTGAGTTGCCAACAAAGCCGCTTGATTATCCTGAATTTGGGAATGAATGGCTACATCGTGAATATTAGCAAATTCTTGGCGTCGTTGGTTGATTCTGGCTTGGTCTTCAGCATGAACAGCAATCAAGCGCGAGCCTTTTGCAAATATACTCTCCAGTGCTGTTTCCCTATCAACCAGCAATTGACCATGCATCGACCCCATGAAAATTTTAATGCCTGGTGTTGGCTGAGCTAGAAGTAAATCTGGTAGATTATCTGCTGTTGCCCCAATAAAAAAGCCATAATTAACCAAGCACTTGTTGGAGGCACGTTCTAATTTGTCGTCTAAAGCTTGCTGTGTTGTTGTTAGGGGGCGGGTATTAGGCATTTCCAAAAAAGAAGTGACTCCTCCTTTGGCACAGGCACAACTGGCAGTGAACAAATCTTCTTTGTGTTCTAGTCCTGGTTCGCGGAAATGCACCTGCGGATCGATAACTCCTGGCAACAAAGTTAACCCTTGTGCGTCAATTTCAGTGGCTAGTGGCGTTTGGGAGATTTCTGGCGCAACTTCGACTATTTGGCGATCGCGCGTCAACACATCCCCAATCATCAGTTCACCATTGGGTAGGACAATACGAGCTTGGCGAATCAGTAAAATTTGTGGAGATGACATGGGGCTTAGCAATTCCAATTTAAAATTCAAAATCAGCAAATGTAATCTTGGCAAGCATTATGGCTACTTGTGGAATATTTTTTCACTAAGAGCAGCTTATATATTACAGACAACTATGCTTTTAGGTTAAACTTAGTCGCGCTCTGAATGAGGAATTTTTGCGGAGCGTTAAAAAAAAGTTTATTTTTAATTTATGAAGAACCTCGTGAAAATCCCAATGTAACTAAGAAATTAAAATAAGTTTTCCGTTAAGATTAACAGGTAAAATCTCCCTAGTCTAGTTAGTTACTTACCTCTCTCTTATTTAAGTAATTTCATGCATAATCAAGTGTCTGATAATAACTCTAGTCAACAACCCGATAATTCCTGGATCGCAGAGCTAGGTAGAACAATTGTCTTAAGCATTGTTTTAGCTCTGGGAATTCGTACCTTTGTTGCTGAAGCACGCTGGATTCCTTCTGGATCGATGGAACCAACTCTGCATGGTACACCAAACCAGTGGGAGGCAGACAAAATCATCGTTGATAAGTTGAAGTATAAATTTTCAAATCCCCAGCGGGGAGATATTGTAGTGTTTTCACCTACCCAAGAGCTACAAAAAGAACAATATCAGGATGCTTTTATTAAACGTGTAATCGGCTTACCTGGAGAAAAAGTACAACTCAAGGATGGCAAGGTCTATATTAATAACAAACCCCTGTCAGAACAAAATTATCTTAGCTCAGGGCAGACTACAGTTATTGATGTTTGTAAAGATGCTCCGCAACCGCGCTTTTTGGCAAAACCTCAAACTATACCAGTAGACTCATATTTAGTACTAGGTGATAATCGTAACAGTAGCTATGATAGCCGCTGTTGGGGTGTCGTTCCCCGCCAAAATATTATTGGTCGTGCTGTATTTCGCTTCTGGCCTCTCAATCACGTAGGAGGAATTGATAAAACACCACTCTATCCACAAACTCCGTAAACACGTTATTGGTCATTGCTCGTTGGTCATTAGTCATCGACCTAAATAAATGACAAAGGACAAAGGACAACTGACTAGTATACTCAGTATCAACTGTAAGATGATTGTAGAGGGTAGTGTAATACTAGTCTTACTAACTTTTGCGGCGTATATCCTAATTTTTACTGAAAGACGCTGGATTCCTTCTGGTGCTATGGAACCGACTCTGCATGGTACGTCAAACCAGTGGGAGGCAGACAAAATCATCGTTGATAAGTTGAAGTATAAATTTTTTCAGCCACAACGCGGAGATATTGTGGTTTTTTCGCCCACAGAAGAGTTACAAAAAGAACAATACCAGGATGCTTTTATTAAACGTGTAATCGGCTTACCTGGAGAAAAAGTACAACTCAAGGATGGCAAAGTTTATATTGGCAACAAACCTCTCTCAGAAAAAAATTACCTTAGCTTTCCCCAGAGTACATTAATTGATGTTTGCTTATCAGGGTCGCAACCACCTTTTTTGGTAAAACCTCAAACTATACCAGCAGACTCATATTTAGTACTAGGTGACAACCGTAACAGTAGCTACGATAGTCGCTGTTGGGGTGTTGTCCCCCGCCAGAATATTATCGGTTGTGCTGTATTTCGCTTCTGGCCTCTCTACCACATTGGGGGAATTAATAAATCACCACTGTATCCATAAAAAATAAAAAAGAATTGGAATTGGTTCTTTAGTACCTGTGACGCTGAACTTTTAATTAAGCATTAGGACTTGGCTTTAAAATTAAGGCTAGAAGGCTAAATTTTATCCTGAAGCATCAAATGCTAAGAATAACGGCTGTTTTTATTGCCCTACAAGAGTCTCAAATAGTTTTACAAGATATTTCTATATAAAGATTAATATCTCATAAAAATATTAAATATGAAATAAATTTTTTTGATTTTTACTGTGTACTTTTATGAAAATTTAAAAATTATTTTTGCACAAACCTAAAGGTTTTAATAGGTGCTAATGGCAACCTGAATTTTAGAATGGCATACTGTAGCTGTTCTGGTAAATTTATGTAGAGCCTATAAAATCTGCTGAGATATTGCCGGATAGAACAGAGCAAATTAAGGTGTAATCATTAACTCTGAAAATTTAGATGTTGGAGGAACTCAGCCAGTCAAAAAAGTATATAAATTTAATGCTAGTGTGTTTTTATACTATATTAAATAAAATATGTTATAGCTAAAACGATGGTACGCCGTAGTTATCCTGAAATTTGATGTAACTAATGTGGCGAAAATACCCCTGGTAAACTCTAGGGAAGAATCAAAAAACAATGTTATCCAAACTTCAGCCTGTCAAATCTGTCAATAGCTTAGTTGGCAAAGTGTATGCCAAGATGCCCCTGAGGTATATTCTGATTGTGCCCTTTATATTGCAAATTTGTGGGGCAGTAGGACTTGTGGGTTATCTTTCCTATGAAAATGGGCAAAAAGCGGTAAAAGAGCTTGCTACTCAATTACAAAATGAAATTTGCGATCGCATTGAACAGCATCTCGATCGCTATTTAACAACTCCGAAGCAAATCAATCAAATTAATTTAGATGCAATTGAGCTAAATTTGCTCAAACTTTCTAACTTTCAAATTACCGGAAATTACTTTTGGAAACAAATGCAGGTTTTCAATATTGGCTACAATAACTTTGCCAATTCCAAAGGTGAATTTATTGGTGTTGAACGCTTAGATAATGGCAAGCTCTTAATTAATGAAGTTACCGAAAAGCATGGTGCAGGCAAACTTTATGTTTACACTACAGACAACAAAGGAAATCGTCATCATTTGGAGTCAGTCAAAAATTTTGACCCTCGCCAAGAAGCGTGGTACACAGATGCAGTCAAGGTAGGTAAACCAGTTTGGAGTCAAATTTATCAATGGGAAGATAAACCAGAAATTTTATCCATATCTTCCAGCTATCCTGTTTACGATAAAAATCACAGACTAGCTGGAGTAATTGGTGTTGATTTGATATTATCACAAATCGGAAATTTTTTATCGAAATTAAAAAGCGGACACTCAGGTGAAACATTTATATTAGAGCGTTCAGGATTAATAGTGGCTTCTTCGAGTGAGTCACCATATAGTATTATTAATGGTCAACCAAAACGCGTATCGGGATTAGATAGTCATGACTCCTTAATTAAACTTACAACACAATATTTAATTAAGCACTTTGGTAGTATTGGGCTGATCGCAGGAAAAAAACAGCTAAATTTTACAGTCGATGGAATAGATTATTTTGTGCAGGTAAAAAATTGGCAGGACGACTTGGGTTTGGATTGGCTAATCGTAGTAGTAATCCCTCAAGGCGAATTTATGGAGCAAATTAACGTCAATACCCATACCACCATTATCCTGTGCATAATTGCTTTTTTAGTAACTACAGAAATTGGGATTTTGACTGCTCGCTGGGTAATTAAGCCGATTCTGCAATTAAACACATCAGCCAAGAAAATTGCTGAAGGTGAATGGGAGCAAACACCAAAAATTAATCGCTCTGATGAACTAGGGGAACTAGCCAAGTCATTTGAAACTATGGCCAAGCAACTCAAAGCATCTTTTAATGTCTTAGAAGCGAAGAATGCCGAGATGCAAGTTTTAAATCAGGCACTATCTGAAAGTCAAAGTCGGCTGACTCAATTTTTAGAAGCCATGCCAGTCGGTGTATTTATTATAGATGCTCAAGGTAACCCTTATTATACAAATGAAATTTGTCAGGAAATTCTTGGTCAAGGGACAATAGCAGAAGTTACCCCTGAAAAATTGTCAGAAGTATATCAAGCTTATCTTGGCGGCACAAATCAACTTTATCCTAGCGATCGCTTACCAATTTTAAGAGCATTACAAGGAGAAAAGCTCAGAATTGATGACATGGAAATTCGCCGTTGTGACAAGATTATTCCCATTGAAGTTTTGGGAAAGCCAATTTATGATGAGTCGGGGAATTTGGCTTTTGCGATCGCCACATTTTTTGAGATCGGCCAACGCAAACAAGCAGAAAAGTTATTAGCAGAATACAATTTAATCTTAGAGGCTCAAGTCAAAAAACGAACTGACGAGTTTCAGCAAGTTATAGAGCAATTGCAAATCACCCAAGAAGAGCTGATTGAATCCCAAAAAATCGTCGCCCAGGAAAAACAAGCAGCCGTTCGCGAAGCAGCACGAAGCGCCGCCGCCAACCTTGCCAAAAGTGAATTCCTCGCTAACATGAGCCACGAATTGCGTACCCCACTTAACGCCATTCTCGGTTTTACACAAATCATGAGCCGAGATTATTCATTATCCAACGAACATCAGGAAAACTTGGCGATTATTAATCGTGCTGGCGAACATCTACTGAATTTAATTAATGACATTCTAGAAATGTCCAAAATTGAAGCTGGTAGAGTCAAATTAAACCTGAGCAGCTTTGACTTAATTCATCTGCTGAAGAACTTAGAAGAAATGTTGCACTTACGTGCCGCATTGAAAAACTTAGAATTAGTATTTGAATATCCGCCAGACCTTCCTCAATACGTAGAAACAGACGAAAATAAACTGTTTCAAGTCTTGCTCAACCTCTTAGGAAACGCTATCAAATTTACTGACTTTGGCAGGGTGACGCTGCGGGTGAGACTGGAGAGTGGGGAACTTGGGGCCCCCACTCCGTGGGGATTAGGAGCATGGGGACTGGGGACGCAGGGATACTCTGACACAGAGAATTCTTTCACCGCGTCTTCTTCATCCACCCAATTCCCATTATCCCTTATCCACACAGACAGCCCCGAGTTTCCTAATTCCCAATCCCTCATCTTTGAGGTACAAGACACTGGTTGTGGTATTAATCCAGAAGAAATTGATTTGCTGTTTGAGGCTTTTGAGCAAACCGAAATCGGTAGAAAATCCCAACAAGGCACAGGACTAGGCTTGACCATTAGCCGCAAATACGTGCAACTGATGGGGGGAAATATTACTGTTAGCAGTACTCCTGGTATAGGTAGTACATTTACTTTTAATGTTCAAATTGCTCTGGCTTGTCCCAGAGTAATGCCGATTAACCAAAATAAATATCAAAATCTTGCTTTAACTGCTACAGAAAAAGCATACCGCATTTTAGTGGTTGACGACTCCAAAGAAAGCCGTCTGTTGTTAGTAAAAATTCTCACATCTATGGGTTTTGAAGTTAGGGAAGCCACAGATGGTATGCAAGCAGTTGCCAGTTGGCAATCTTGGCAACCAGATTTGATTTTTATGGATATGCGAATGCCAATTATGAACGGCTACGAAGCCACAAGAATCATTAAATCTCAAGAATTGGGGCATGGAGAATGGGCTATGGTGCATGGGAAAGAACCTTTGTCAAGCCAGGCCAGCTCGCACAGTCCAACACTAATTACTAGTCACTTGAGTGGCAGTCAGTCGTATGCAACGGCGAATCCCTCTTTTTGCAATCCAAAGTTCTTAACAGCCTTAGCTCCACGTTGTGACTTCCCTAGAAAAACCGAAGGCTGCTCTGATAAACGCACCATTATTATTGCTCTGACTGCTAGCGCCTTTGAAGAAGAACGCCAGAGAACTTTGTCTATTGGATGTGATGATTTTATTCGTAAGCCATTCACCCAGGAAGTATTATTAGAAAAACTGAGCGAACATTTGGGCGTAAAGTATACCAGCCAAATACAAACCATAAACACAGTAGTTGTCGATCAACCTACACAAATGTATAGCAGTGTTGCTGAACTCCTGAGCCATTTGTCACAGATGTCGCCTGATTGGCTCCAACAGATACACTATGCGGCAGCCAGCTGTAGTGATGACCTGATTTTTCAGTTACTCAAGCAAATTCCATTAGATAAGAGTCAAGTTTTCCAAGTTTTCAGGGATTTAGCAAATAACTATCAGTTTGAAAAAATCATGGAATTGACTAGAACAAACATAGAATGAATTACGAGCATTTAGACCCTTATAAAAAAGATATTTTGATCGTTGACGATATGGCAGATAACCTGCGGGTTTTATCTTCGATATTGACAAAGGAAGGGTACAACGTTCGTAAAGCCTTGAACTGGCAAATGGCACTCACAGCAACTCAAACAGTATTACCCGATCTAATTTTGCTCGATATTATGATGCCAGAAGTAGATGGCTATGAAATTTGTCAAACCTTTAAGGCTTGGGAGCTAACAGCCGATATTCCAGTAATTTTTATTAGCGCGTTGGATGATGTTTTTGACAAAGTTAAAGCCTTTAAGGTTGGTGGTGTAGACTATATTACTAAACCTTTTGAATTTCAAGAAGTTTTAGTGCGCGTGCAAAATCAACTGGCATTGAGAGCGGCACGATTAGAAATATTGAAACTAAATGTCGAACTTGAGCATCGGGTAAAACAACGTACTTGGGAGCTAGAAAATGCTCTCCAAAAACTCCACGAAGAAATTATTTACCGCCAGAAATTACAAAGTCAAATCCTAGATATAGCGCTCCATGATTCGCTGACTGGTTTGCCAAACCGAGCTTTGTTTATCAGGCAACTCAAAAATGCTCTAAACCGTGCTAAAGAAGAATCAAATTATCAGTTCGCTGTACTTTTTTTAGATTGCGATCGCTTTAAAGTGATCAATGATTCTCTTGGTCATTTGGTAGGAGATGAATTGCTGATTGCTATTGCTTGCCGCCTACAAACATGCCTAATACCTATTGATACTTTAGCACGATTAGGCGGTGACGAATTTGGTATTCTTCTAGAAAATCTTACAGATATCAATATAGCAATTCAAGTTGCCGAGCGTATTCTGCAACAGCTATCACTTGCTTTTAAACTGTCAAGATATGAAGTATTTATGAATGCCAGTATTGGTATTAGTTGGGGCAACAAAGATTACGATCGCCCAGAGTATTTACTGCGGGATGCTGATACGGCAATGTATCGTGCCAAGGCTCAAGGAAGAGCAAAATATCACGTTTTCGATCCAGCAATGCATCAGGAAGCTATTCACCTTTTAGAGCTAGAAAATGACTTGCGAAGGGCTGTAGAAAGGCAAGAATTCCTCGTTTACTATCAGCCAATTATTAGCCTAACTACAGGAAGAATTTCTGGATTTGAAGCCTTAGTACGCTGGCAGCATCCGATTCGCGGTTTGGTTTCTCCTATAGAATTTATTCCTGTAGCAGAAGAAACAGGTTTGATTAGTGCGATTAATACTTGGGTATTACAGTCAGCTTGCCATCAACTAAGCGTGTGGCAACATCATCCAATAACACCAAAATCCTTAACTATTAGTGTAAATTTGAGTGCTAGATTATTTTCCCAGCCAAATTTGGTAGATCAAATAGATCGAATAATTTATGAAAATCAAATAAATCCAGAATATTTACAATTAGAAATTACAGAAAGTGTAATCATGGAAAATACTAATGCAATCAAAATAATACTTGAACAACTAAAACAGCGGAAGATAAAATTGATTATGGATGATTTTGGTACAGGATATTCCTCTTTAAGTTATCTCCACAGCTTTCCTTTAAATGCACTTAAAATTGATAAATCATTTGTTAAACGTATGCAGGAAAACGAAGAAAATATGGGGTTAGTTCCAGCAATGATTGGTATTGCTAACTCAATGGGAATGAGCGCGATCGCTGAAGGTGTCGAAACACAAGAACAGTTAGCCAAATTGAGAAATTTAAACTGTGATTTTGCTCAAGGATATCTGTTTTCTAAACCTATAGAAGAAAAATTGGTTCTAAAGTTACTTGAGGCAGCACCTCAATGGTAGCTATCAAATAGCACCAAAAACTTGATTTTGACGCTCGGTAAGCTCGTCTGTGCCTGCTATCTACTATACTGCTCTAATCGAGCTTTTAGCTTTGCAAAGCTCATAACTTAACTAATAGCTTTGATAGTCTGTAAAACTCTCCAAGCAATATGGAAGTTAAACTATAAAAATAAATTTTTTGGCAAAATTGAGCTAAATTTTACAGGTGATTTCAAATCATTATTTACTATCATAAAATATTAAAAATATAGTTTTTTATAATGTATTTAAATCAAACTGACGATTATAAAAGAAATATTTTGGTGGTAGATGATACCCCAGATAATCTGCGGCTTTTGTCGGCAATGTTGACTGCACAAGGTTTTGAAGTTCGCAAAGCCTTAAATGGCAAAATGGCACTGACTGCATGTCAAATGGTTTTGCCAGATGTGATTTTACTTGATATTAATATGCCTGGTATGGATGGCTATCAAGTTTGTCAACAACTCAAAGCTGACGATAAAACTTGTGAAATTCCAGTAATTTTTATTAGTGCCCTTGATGATGTTGTAGATAAAGCAAAGGCTTTTGATGTTGGTGGCGTAGATTATATTGCCAAACCTTTTCATGGAGCAGAGGTTGTGTTGCGAATTGAAAATCAGATTAATTTACGTTTGCTACAAGTTAAACTGCAAGAAAAAAACTTTTTACTTCAAGAGGCTCTTGACAACTTGAGATCTGTCCAAGTTCAACAAATTCAAAATGAAAAAATGGTAGCTTTGGGGCAGTTAGTAGCTGGAATTGCTCATGAAATAAATAATCCGATCAGTTTTATTTATGGAAATCTTCAATATGCTGGTCAATATGTACAAGACCTAGTAGATATTATTCAGGTTTATCAACAAGAATATCCTAAACCAACGCCAAAAGTTCAGCAAATAGCTCAAGATATAGACCTGAATTTTGTAATTAATGATTTGCAAAAGCTGATAGGCGCAATGAATAGAGGTTCTAATCGTATTCGGGAAATAGTACTAGCATTACAAAACTTCTCTCGACACGATGAATCCCAGATAAAGGGAGTAAATATCCATGAAGGCATCGAAAACACTTTAGTGATGTTACAGCATCGACTCAAGGAAACAGCAGACCGTCCTGCAATTGTTGTAGTTAAAGATTATGGCAACTTACCTCCAGTTAACTGTTATGCAAGCGAACTAAATCAAGTATTTATACATCTATTGAATAATGCCATTGATGCTTTAGAAAAGGGAGTGGGAAACTCAAAGATGCCTCTGGAGATAAGGGGTAATGGGGAATCGGGAGATGAGGAATTAGGTAGGGGGGAAGAAAGCACAAAAGAGGAATTTTCTTCCCTGCTAAGAACTCCCAGTCCAATGCCGCATGACGCCAGTTCGCACAAGTCACCAGACCCGCCCATGCGACTGGCTCCCCCATACTCTATACCCAATGGCTTACTCCCTACTCCCGAAATTCGGATTTACACACAAATGACAAACTCTCATACGGTCAAAATAGCGATCGCCGATAATGGTTGTGGTATAGAAGAATCATTGCGATCGCGTTTATTTGACCCATTTTTTACCACAAAACCTGTGGGCAAAGGTAGTGGATTAGGATTGTCTATTAGCTATCAAATTATTGTCCAAAAACACCGAGGAGAGATTACTTGCACTTCATCTGCTGGACAAGGAGCAGAATTTGCGATTGAAATTCCTATAAAACAATTTGAGCCTTAATTGAAGAAGAATCCACAATTCAAGTGAAATCGTCCATTAATGTGTTTCTCATAAGGGACGATTGATAATTAGCTCAACTTAATTAAATGTAAAATGTCATTACCAGCAAAACGGAGTTAAGCGTACCACTTCCCTGCGGGACGCTACGCGAACGTGGAAGCAAGCTACGCAGAGCGTCTCGTAGAGAAGTAATCGCAAAGATTCTATTTAACCTTTTTCAATGTTGACTTACTAACATTCTCTTCTCCGTAATTAAATATAATTACTGAGATTTGCTACTATGAATTTGCTTCTCCAGCTCAGTAATAAATTCCAGCCCGTTTAAATTTGGCAATCGATAATCCAACAAAATCACATCCAGAATTTTTCCTTGGCAAGCTTGCAGCGCTTCCTTCCCAGACTCAAAGGTAGCAAATCTCATAGGTGTAGCGATCGTCCTACTCCACCAAGCGTCGATATAAAGCTCTATCTTCGGCAGAGTCTTCCACAAAGAATACGGTTGTTGAATGAAACATAAGGAGTGGAGAGTGAGGAGCAGGGGGAGAATAATTCTTAACCAAAGACGCTTTGCCTTTGGCTTTACTCAACACTCAACACTAAACACTCAATACTCTTAATGCCCTGAATCAGGAAATCCGGACTTTTTATTAATTACACACTACTATTTTTAGTCGCATAAACGCATAATAGAAATGTGACTGATCTGTTCCCCCCTTTAGAATCTCTCAAACAAGGTCACTGGTTCAAGCTCATTTGCGGAGCCAGTTTCCAGCATCTGCCGGCAGTCAGAAGTTTAACGTTAGCCTACACTTTGGCGGGCGCTGACTGCATAGATGTCGCAGCTGACCCAGCGGTGATTGCAGCAGTGCAAGCAGCGCTACAAGTAGCCAAGAAATTGGCTAAGGATGCCCAAGAGCGTGGCTTTGGCTACAAAGGCAACTCACCCTTTTTAATGGTCAGCCTCAACGATGGAGAAGACCCCCATTTTCGGAAAGCAGAATTTAATTCTACTCAGTGCCCTACAGACTGCCCTAGACCCTGTCAAAGGATTTGTCCGGCACAAGCAATCGTGTTTAACAGTATAAAAGAAAACTTTTCAGGAGTAATATCCCAAAAATGCTATGGCTGCGGTCGTTGTATACCAGTTTGTCCATATGATATAATTTATACAAGTTCGTATATCTCAACGCCCGGAGCGATCGCGCAATTGGTAATGTCAACGGAAGTAGATGCCGTAGAAATCCATACAAAAGTTGGGCGGTTGGCAGAATTTGAGCGATTGTGGCAAGTAATTTCACCGTGGGTGGATCGATTAAAGGTAGTAGCCATCAGTTGTCCCGATGGCGAGGGAATGACTGACTACCTCAAAGCGCTATATGACCTGATTACCCCACTCAAGAGTGCTTTAATTTGGCAAACCGACGGTCGCCCCATGAGCGGTGATATTGGCGATGGTACCACAATAGCCGCAGTGAAATTAGGTCAAAAAGTTTTGGCAGCTAAGTTACCCGGATATGTGCAGTTAGCAGGCGGCACTAACAGCTACACTGTTCCCAAGTTAAAGGCAATGGGACTACTCAAAGAGGCAGGGAGACAGGGGGCGGGGGGCACAGGAGAAGAAATTTTCCCCGCGCTAAGAGCTCCCTGCTCCCCATCCTTTGCTGGGGTTGCCTACGGTAGCTACGCTCGTGTCCTGCTGTCATCGATTCTCGAACAGTTAGAGAATAAGGAGGTAAGTAACACCAATATTAAAACAACAGTTTATCTAGAAGAAGATGAAATATTACTTTGGCAAGCTGTAGAGCTAGCCCATTCTCTCGTTTCCCAGATCAAGTCATAGCAGGAGTATTAACCCTCGTTCTGGACAATTATTTACTAACGCAACTCCTGCACGTAAATGTCCTCACTATCTCTCAAAACGTCACATAGAAAGCATGACGATTACAGACGATCTCCAAAAGTTATTAGACATTTTGCCCCAAGACCTGCGACAAGTACTAGAGAGCCATCCCAAACGAGATAGTTTAGTTGAAGTGGTCTTGGATTTGGGTCGTCGCCCAGAGGCTCGCTTTCCTAATCAAGCCGAGTATCTGAGCGAAACACCCGTTACTCAAGAACAGATAGATGATTGTATTCAACGAGTTGGAACCTTTGGCGGAGATAATCGGGCAGGAATTGAGCAAACTTTACATCGGATCAGTGCCATTCGCAACCGCACTGGCAAGATTATTGGCTTGACGTGTCGCGTCGGTCGGGCGGTGTTTGGAACCATCGGCATGATCCGCGATTTGGTAGAAACTGGTAAATCGATTCTCATGCTGGGGCGTCCAGGTGTGGGCAAAACTACTGCCTTACGGGAAATTGCCCGTGTTTTGGCGGATGACCTGCTCAAACGAGTCGTAATTATTGACACATCCAATGAAATCGCTGGGGATGGTGATATTGCTCATCCCGCCATTGGTCGCGCTCGGCGGATGCAAGTGGCTCATCCAAATCAACAACATCAAGTGATGATTGAAGCAGTGGAAAACCATATGCCAGAAGTTATCGTCATTGATGAAATTGGCACAGAACTGGAAGCTTTAGCAGCTCGTACCATTGCTGAACGGGGCGTACAGTTGGTAGGTACTGCCCACGGTAATCAGATTGAAAACTTGATTAAAAACCCCACCCTGGCTGATTTAGTTGGGGGTATCCAAGCTGTGACTTTGGGAGACGACGAAGCTAGACGCCGAGGGAGTCAAAAGACTGTTTTGGAACGCAAAGCCCCTCCCACCTTCGAGATTGCTGTGGAAATGCTGGAACGGCAGCGTTGGGTAATACACGAAAGCGTTGCTGACACAGTAGATAATCTGTTGCGCGGTCGTCAGCCTAGCCCACAAACGAGAACCGTTGATGACCAAGGCAAAGTTGCTATTACACGGCAGTTAGCTGTGGTTAACGGTCGCGGTGGACACCAGGCGACAGGGGAGGAATCTTTCTCTTCAGCGCGACAGTCCGCAGGCTGGCGTTCATCTGGACAAATGGTAGCACTGCCGCCATTGCCTGTAGAACGGGTAACTGGGCGCAGTGAGTTTGACCGCTTGCTCGACGAATCCTTCAATTATTCTGAGAGCGTTGATTTGGATGGTATTAGACAGGCGGGGCCAAATGGTGAAGATTTGCCACTGCACGTTTACCCCTATGGTGTTAGCCGCCACCAACTCGAACAGGTAATCAGCGTGCTAACTTTACCCGTGGTATTGACAAAAGACATAGATAGTGCTGATGCAATTTTAGCACTACGATCGCATGTCAAAAATCACGCAAAATTACGCCAAATAGCCAAAGCTCGTCATGTGCCGATCCACATGATTAAGTCCAGCACCATTCCTCAAATTACCCGTGGCTTGCGGCGGTTGCTGAACATCGACGACCCGGACATGGCCGACGACCGAGAACTGCAACTGTTTTTGCACAGTGGTAGCGATGACGAAATGGACGCCTTGGAAGAAGCCAGACTTGCCGTAGAGCAAATTGTAATTCCCAAAGGACAGCCAGTAGAGTTATTACCTCGTTCTCCCCAAGTCCGCAAAATGCAACATGAGTTGGTAGAACACTATCGACTCAAGTCCCACAGTTTTGGCGAAGAACCAAATCGCCGACTCAGGATTTATCCGGCGTAACTTTACCCTAAACCCCTCTCCAAACCGAGAGGGGATTTTAATGGGAGACAGTTGATGTCTTATAGAGAGTTTTCTCTAAGAAAAGTAAAACAAGACTTTAACCTTACCCTTGTGGAAGGCGGACGATTTTTGCCGCCTATAGAACCAATTTCACCTAGTCCTTTGTTGGCTGAATTTTTAGGAGAAAGTATTCAGTTAGCAATTGCAATGGGTTCTGAAAAAGCTAGATCGGAATTGATTATTAGCCCAATTTTGTTTGAAGTCCGAAAAATTCTCGACAGACAAATCAGCTTTTTTTCGGGAGAAGAATTTAACGTTGAACCAGAAGTTGGACTCAGTGGATATTGCGACTTTCTGATTAGCCTTTCGCCAGAACAGTTATTTATTGAAGCCCCAGCAGTGGTGATTGTAGAAGCCAAAAAGGAAAATCTTAAAAGTGGTTTAGGGCAGTGTATTGCAGAAATGATAGCTGCTCAAAGGTTTAATAGCAAAAACGAAAAAACTATTACCACTATTTACGGTAGTGTTAGTAGTGGCAATCTGTGGACATTCCTTAAGTTGGAAGACAACACTGTAACTATTGATTTAACCGAATATTTAATTCCCCCAGTGGAGCAAATATTAGGTATTTTGGTGTGGATGATTAAGTCACAATCAACTTAAATTTGGATTTGGCTTGATTTAATCGAAGGCGATTCACGTTTCTAAATAAGGATGCGATCGCAGTTGCACTCGCAATGACATATCATAAGTAATTTGCCGGACATGATATGAGTTTATTAGTGTAAATTTGAAGTAAAAAACCCGGCTTTGATATCAAAACCGGGTTTTTAAGTAATTGTTAATTTAGTTCTGGGCAGTACAACAGGGCAATAGAGGCTTGTTTATAACTTCTTTAATGTCTACAGAATTTAATAAATCTTCCCAATATTTCTGCACTTCAGGATCGTTAGGACGTTGGCGGCGTAAATTCGCTAAAGTTCTTAGAGCGTCTTCCCAAAATCCAGCTGTGGCATACAAAACTGCACGATCTAAATCTGTATTTGGTTGTTTGAGTTCAAGGGATAGATTTTCGTCCTGCGATCGCACTATTGTACCTTCTATATATGAGTTTTTATCTGGGTTGCCAACATCGCAAATCATTGAAAAAGTCCAACTATATTTTTTGCCGATTTGTAGAGATGATTTATCGGCAGGTACAGTTACGTTAACAATCCCATTCTGTGCAATCTGTTTAAAAGTTCCTTTGTATAAAGGGTCACTGCTATCATCATCCTGCAAAACAAATTCTAATGCTTCTACTTTTGTAGAAGTTTGAGGAATGTAGAAATAGAATGTCGGATGTTCTGCTGTGGTTTGTTGAGCTTCCTTATTTGTTGGTACTAAAGGAATCAAAGATTCTCCAGTTTTAAAGCAACCTCCCCGTGTTCCTGCTGACCTGACTCTACCAGGTATACCAGGAACGAAAGCAATACGATTTCTACCACGTTGAATGTAACTTGTAACATTTCTAATTGCAGTAGTAGCATATTTATCTCCAGGACGTAAGCGCTCTGCTTGCTGAAAATATCCTAAAGCTTTTCGATAATTTCTTCGTTTGGTTTCAGTATAACCAAGCACCATATTTTGAGTATAAGCAGATTTAGCTTGTGCCATTTGGTAAACTGACTCTGTTGCTAATACTTGAGTCATGCCCAGAGGTGCAGAGGGCAGAAATGCTAAAGCAGCAAGCAGATAACTTGCCCAAAATTTATGTTTCATCATGTTTATGTCCACTTGTAGTATATGCTTGTGGTTTATATAATACAATAGCGTAAACGTGACACTGACAAGGCTTTATGTGTGCTACTTTGTGGTCAGGCTAAAGTAGCTTTGTGAATGAATTTTAAATTTGGGATTGAAAATTTTAACAGTATTGATATAAGAGCAACATTCATGTATTGGATGAATGTACTTCTAAGCTTTGACTGTGCGTTCTGCACAAAAAAGGTGGGTAATACCCACCTTTGAAGCTTAATTATGTTACCGAAGCACAATTAAGAATGAAAAAATTGCCAAAGCTTTAGCAATGTAAACAGCAAGGAAAAGATTGCTGTAAATGCTGTTGCAATTGGCTGCCAGAATCTACACTTCTGGCGAAACCACCAAAGCAGGGAATCTCTGTGGTTTTTGGGCGGTTTAAGAGATTTATCTTTCTGTATGCTCATGGAATTAAAATTGAAGTGGATTATTTTGACGCCTGGAAGAAACACCAGGCTTTTTCTATGTAAGTAGTACTCAGCTGTATTTTTTGGGCATTTTTTGCTAAGTACCTAAAACAAAGCCCCAGACATAGACAGCCTGGGGCATCCACATTGAATGCGGTTTTATTGCTATTGGTTACAAACTTGGCAGAACGCTGCATTTTTTACACCTCCTTGGGTCAATCTAGGAGGCTGCCTTGAAGAGAGCGGTTGCAACAATTCCGGTAGCTAAAAGCTTAATTTTATGCTGCTTTATTTGACCGGGTATTCGTGCATACAACTAAAATCACAGATTGCAGCAGCAATTCATGACAAGCTGTGGACATCTGTAAAAATACAGTTATCCTGTGCTTCTTCAAGGCTAGCCCTGAAGTATGGTTGAATGAACGAACACCGAAGCAGCTATGCGGTTCCTTTCCCTTTTTCCGTCCTTGAATTTAGATTATATTTCACAGCTGGTAATGAAATATGGAGTAGGAGTCCTTGCTGCGGGCGTTCGGAACGGACGCAATGGACGGGGGAAAGCAACCAAAATAAAGATAACAAATTTTCAACGTTTGAAGCAATTGGCACAAGTAAACTTTTCTGCAATCTCTTGTACTTCGAGATTTTCTGATACCCGGCAGGTTGTTCCAAGGTAAGCTTAATTGCTCTGATGATGAATTCTTTTTATTCACTGGCTTCTGTTTTACATTCATCCCTAAAAGCAACTTGCTACCCCAGTGACTCCGCTTTTCTAGTTTGGGTTGAGGCTTATACTTTTGACAAAACCCCCGGTACTTAGTAGCACATTAGTTCTCTTGTAAAAGTCAGCACGAGAGCTATTGCCTATCTTATGCATTCTAGATAAGCAACTTTTATTAATGCTATTAGCCTTTCTGTATCAATTTATGTTGACCCAGTGTAATAATTCCATTATATTAGTTTACATAAATTAATAAATAAGTAATAAAAAACCATGTACAACACTGTTAATAAAAGCCGCATTCTCAACAATTACCCAAATGAACCCCAAGTGCACTGCGCTGAGTACCCTGCAACTTGGGAACAACCTAACTACGTGATACAAGGTGCAATTGCAACTATGTTAGTTACGGCTCTAGTTTTGGCTAGTTTTGCGGTTAGTTAAGATTTTTCGACAACGGTAACGGTATCTCTCATCGACATTTAGGCTTTTCCCCCTCACCTCGGTATTTAATGCCGAGGTTTTCGTTGTAGAGTGCGAGGCGTAGCCCACCGCAGACATAACTTTTATTACAAGGAGAGCGAGGGAAGCGATCGCCTTTATTGAAAATTTAAGTTCTATACTTCCCATTAACTTCGATTTGACCCACAATGTTTGTTGCAATTTAGATGGGCGACAGTTTAACAAATTAAATTTGGCAATACTCTACAATACTGATGCATCCCGATGCATTATTAATGCGTTCCTCTACAATGCCAATGCATCCCCATGCATTGTTAATGCGTGCCTCTGCAATGCCAATGCATCTCCATGCATTGTTAATGTGTGCCTCTGCAATGCCAATGCATCTCCATGCATTGTTAATGTGTGCCTCTGCAATGCCAATACATCCCCTTGGATTAACAAACGCTATGCTTTGATGCAAAACTGTACTAAGTACACTGCATCGTAAATAGAGCAACTATTTAAAATCTCTAAAAAGGCCATTTCATAATACTTTTGACTTTTGAGAGCGAGTTACTACCCTCTAACAAGCAGCCTCATGTCGGGAAACTCGCCCACGGCGTTGTCTCCCCAATGCACTTGCTCGTTTTGACTTCACGGCGGTACTAGCTCTTTACACCTAACGTTTGCCTCCGAACAAGAGCATGACCAGATTGAACATCAAACCAATGAATATCCTCAGGAGGTAAAGCTAGTGTAATATCCTCCCTGCTCCAATTTTGGTCTGTTGGCAACAAAGCGCGTACCGTAATTGGTTCGGTTTGTGAACCCTCAACTTTGACACTGACTAAATATTGCATACCCAAGTTTTCCACTAAATATACTCGTCCTTGGATAGTCTGGGTATCACCTGATTGAGCAATGCGGACATCTTCTGGGCGGATTCCCAGGACAATCTGAGGTGGTACAGTTGGTATATCTGGCAAAAGCACTTGGAAGTTACCCAGGATGGCGTATCGTCCTTTACAAGGTAGAGTTAGCAAATTCATTTGCGGACTACCAACAAATCCAGCTACGAATAGATTCGCTGGATGATTGTAGATTAGTTCGGGCGAGTCAAGTTGCTGGACATAGCCATCGTTGAGTAAAGCTACTTTCGTGGAGAGTGTCATCGCTTCTGTTTGGTCGTGGGTGACATAAACCACTGGGACTTTTTGATTTGCAAAAATTTGCTTGAGGTCGGCTCTAACTCGTTCGCGCAGCAGTGCATCTAGGTTACTTAACGGTTCGTCCAGTAGGTACACATTGGCATTACGCACTAAAGCACGACCGACTGCAACCCGCTGCCGTTGACCTCCAGACATCTGACCGGGTTTACGGTTCATTAACTCTTCTAATCCTAAAACTTTTGCCACTTCTGCCACTCGCTGTTTAATTTCTGCTGATGGTGTTTTTTTCAGCTTCAGTCCAGAAGCGAGATTTTCGTAAACTGTCATGTGGGGGTAGAGTGCATAGCTTTGAAATACCATCGCGATGTTGCGATCGGCTGGTCGCTTATAGGTAACATCTACGTCTCCGATTACAATCTGACCGCGAGTAGGTTCTTCTAAACCTGCAATCATGCGTAGGACAGTAGATTTGCCACAGCCAGAAGGGCCAAGTAAAGTCAAAAACTCATCATTATCTACAGTTAAGCTAATGTCTTTGACAGGAATAACTTTAGAAGTATAAGTTTTATTCAAGTTTTTGAGTTCGAGTTTAGCCATTTTTCTAAATTGTCAGTGGTCAATTGTCAGTTGTCATTAGTCAAGGGTCATTTGTCATTTGTCACTTGTCAGGAGGCAGGAGGCAGGGGGCAGGGGGCAGAAGAAATTATTATTTCTTGTCTGCCTTATCTTCCTTGTCTCCTTATCTCCCCTGCACCCTGCCCCTCTGCCTTATCCTTTAACAGCACCAGCGGTAAGACCTTGGACAATCCGGCGCTGGAAAAACAAAACTAATAAAACTAAGGGTAAGGTTCCCAAAACGGTAGCAGCAGCGATCGCACCATAGGGAATTTCAAATACTGTTGCCCCACCCAATTGAGCAGCAGCAACAGGAATCGTCTTCAACTCTTCACGGGTCATAAATGTCAGAGCGAAGATAAACTCGTTCCAGGCAAAAATAAAGGTGAGAATTCCAGTAGTCACTAAAGCCGGAAGGGTCATTGGCAGCACGATTTGCCACAAAAGTTGAAAGGTGTTGTAGCCATCGACCCTAGCAGAATCTTCTAAGTCTTTGGGCAATTGTTGAAAAAAGCTTTTGAGTACCAGAATTGTCAGCGGTAAATTGATGGCAGTGTAAGGTATAATCAATGACAAATAATTGTTGCCCAATCTCAACGCTTGGATAATTTCTAGCAACCCTAAGAACAACAGAATTCCCGGAAATAAGGTGACGATTAAAATACTAGCGAGGATAACTCGTTCGCCCCAAGGTCGTAACCGCGCTAGGGCATAGGCAGTCGGCGCTCCCACTGCTAAAGCTAAAGCTGTAGAAGTAATCGACACAAAGGCGCTGTTGAAGATGTAGTGCCAAAATGGACGACGGGTGAATAATTCAATGTAGTGACTGAAAGTAAATCGCTTGGGGAAATAAACAGTAGGGACGGCGGCAATATCCTCATTCACTTTAAACGAAGTCAGCAATTGCCATAGAACTGGCGCTAGACTGAATAGTACTACTAATACAATTGCGATTAGTAGCAAGATTTTTTTCAGAGATAACCAATTCCCTGTTCGTCCTGGAGTCCTTGAAACTGTTTGTGGAATTACACTCATCGGTTAAATGGCTCCTGTTCTAGCACGGTATTTATTGAGCAAGAAACTAGCGATCGCCACCGCAGCAATCAAGATCAGAAATGTCACTACTACTAGGGCTGCTCCATAACCAAAATCTAAATAGCGCATCACTGTGGAATAGATGTACAGCGACACCACTTCAGTAGCACCACCAGGGCCACCCCCGGTCATTACAGCAATTAAGTCGAAAATTCCGAAAGCTTGAGCAAATCGAAATAGGACTGCAATCAAGATTTGCGGCAGCAGCAGTGGCAGGGTAATCTTACGAAAGCTTTGCCAAGCATTTGCTCCATCGACAGAGTAGGCTTCGTAGAGGTCTGCTGATATTGACTGCAAGCCAGCCAATAACAGAATACTAATAAAGGGTGTAGTTTTCCATACATCAGCAAAAATCGCTGCCAGCATTGCCAGAGTCGGATCTCCTAACCAGTTAATTCCAATTTTAATCAGCCCCAACCGCCGGAGAATGTCGTTTACAACTCCAAATTGGTCGTTAAAAATCCAACTCCATGCCAGACCAATCAAAGCGGTAGGCAAAGCCCAAGGTAGAATAGCGGTCGTCCGCACTATGCCCCGTCCAAAAAACGCCTGATTGAGAACTAGGGCAATCCCCAATCCTAGCAGTAGTTCTAAGAGTACGGATGCCGTTGTGAACACAGTCGTCGCCCATAAACTCTGCCAGAAACGACCATCCCCCGCCATCCGCAGGTAATTGTCTAAACCAGAGAATACGGGTTGTAACTCTGTTCCCAAATTCTTAGTAAATACACTTAACCAGAATGCTCGCAAAATCGGATAGCCGAATACAAATAATAGCAGCAGCAATGCTGGTGCTAGTAACAGCCAAGCCGTCTGTTGTTCCCTACCTCGGAGTGTATGCAGGTCGATCATAGTAGTTAGGGATTGAAGATTGGGGAAAGGACGAAGTCTCAAAAAGGTTTTATCTTTTTCTTCCAGCTTCTAGCAGTCGCCGTGTTTCATTAGCAGCAGCTTTCATTGCTTGTTCTGGATTCATCCGATTGGATAGCGCTGCGCTGAGATAACGCTGCAAAATATCGGACGTTTGGGCATATTGGGCGATCGGCGAACGTAAAACTGCATTGTCCACGACCTCTAATAACTGCGGATAGTGGGAATATTTGGCTACAATCTCTGGATTTGTAAACAAATCCCGGCGACTTGGTACATAGCCTGCACTCAAAATGAATCGCTGCTGTGCCTTTTCACTGGTAAAATATTCAATTGCTTTCCAAGCTTCTTGGGAATGTTTAGAAGATTTAGCAATCCCTATACCCCAGCCTCCCAGACAAGCTGCTCCAGTCTTACCAGGAGCATGAACCATCGGTTTGATTGCAATTTTGCCTTGGATTGGCGAATCTTTTGCTTGAGCTAAAGGCCATGCATAAGGCCAGCTGCGTAAAAACGCTACTTGACCACTTTGAAACAAGCGTCGAGTATCTTCCTCCTGATAAGTTGTAACTCCAGGAGGAGATACACCTTGGCTGATAGTACTACGTAAAAACTCAATGGCTCGTAATGTTTCTGGACGATCCAGCCCGACTTCGAGGGTGTTGGGATTAACCCAGAAGCCACCGAAACCATTAAGGACTTCCACAAACATCGCTACAAGTCCTTCATACTGGCGACCTTGCCAAACATAGCCCCAATTTACCTTGTTTTGCTTCTGCAAGGTTTGAGAAATTTGCATCAAATCTTCAAAGGTTTCTGGTGGTTGCAATCCTGCTTCTTTTAATAAATCTTCCCGGTAGTAGAGCATTCCCACATCGGAACGCATTGGAATCCGGTACAACTTGCCTTGGTAACGTCCCCCTTCAACATCCTTGGGTGAAAATGCTGCCAACTCCTCTTTGGAAATGCGATCGTCTAAGGGAAGCAACCATTTAGCAGCAGCAAATTTCGATGTCCAAATGACATCCATATTCACTAAATCATAAGGAGATTCACCTAAAATAAAAGACGAGGTATACAGGTCTTCGAGCAAATTTGTCGCATTTGGGCCCTCAACCAAGTTAATACGAATACCTGGGTTCTCAGCTTCAAAGTCTTTAATCAAACCCTGCTTCCAAGGTTGGGCATCAGGGGCAGTAATCAGCATATTTAGGGTAACTGGTTGCTGCGAAAGTGCTACCCTAAACGATATGATACTTAATAGAATCGTCAGAAAAATCCCTAGATGAAAAATTTGTTTTTGTATAATTTTTTGCAGGTTTTTTATTGACTTTTGGGATAACATTATGTATGTAACGATCGCTAATGGTAATAATTAATTAGTAAATAACAGCATAATACCTTAGGAAGGATTATTTCTTATTAATTCCACTAGCTAAAATATTTTCTTAATTATTGACAGCATTTTTGAGTTGTTTGTCACAAATCCGGGCTAAATCATTTATAAAAAGAGAAATTCCCGACTTCTTAATGAAATCGGGGATCTCAAAATTACGAAACTTTATTGGTTAAACACTAACAGGAGTAGGTGCGGCGTACTTAGCATATCGCTGGATGTAAAATTCTTTAGAGTTAGCGATCGCCTTTACAGAATCACGTTCCTTGAGGGCGTGCTTCCATTGTCTCAGACGCGTGAATTCTGTGGGTATGCCAAAGCCACGATATTCTTTAAGTGCAGCCCAGCGTTCAAACCAGGGGAAATAGGTAAAATCAACCAAACTGATAGATTCACCAAACCAGTAAGGGCCTTCTCCAGATAGCTTTCTTAAACCTTCGTTTTCAATAAATTCCAAGTGTTTGTATAGTTCCTGCTTAGCTTGTTCTTGTTTTTGAACATCTGAACTTCGTAGAAGGTCAGAAAAAGCAGAAACAAACCTGGTATTAGCAAAATCGATCCAGATGCGAGCCTGTGCCCTAGCAATAGGATCGCTGGGTAACAAAGGTGGATGAGGAAATACCTCATCTAGATACTCATTAATGATCGCTGACTCCCAAACTCGCTCATTATTATGAGTAATTGCTGGGACTTTACCGTAAGGGGAAACCTTCCTAAAGCCCTCCGGTGGATTCTGCAAATCAATCTCATTCAAATCGAAGTCAATGCCTTTCTCTTGAAGTACCAAGCGGGTACGGTGAGCATAAGGACAAACAACTGCACTGTATAGTTTGATTTCAGCCATTTTAAGTTCCTTTGAAAATTAGGACTTATTGAGCAATATTGAGAATTGAACTTTAATTCAACATCCCAAATCTAAAAGGAGGACTGGGGAAGAGGTTTCCTAACCCAATATCTAGTACCCAATCACTAGTACAACAGGGCGTAATAAAGCTACTATGTGAAATAGACAAAAACCTTACAAGATAGGCATTCTTTCTTTTGACTTTTGCCTTTTTGTACTAGTCCCCAGTACCCTCAAAGCCAAGGTATCTCTTCCGGTGCATAACGGAAGGCACGGAAAACTGTATTTTGTTCGCCACGAGTCACTGGCGATTTCTCACCTGGAATATTCCGAAATCCAAAGTGGGGGTTGATGTATTCCCAAACAATTTCTCCTGTAATTGTCACCTCAAATATCCGACCGTAAGCACCTTCTGTAATTAAGGTATTGCCATTTGCTAAACGTTGTGCCCCTGATATGTAGGAACTAAAGAAATTTTGGGGTGGACTATCCGTGTATTCCCAAACTATCTCTTTTGTTTGACGGTTTACCTCAATCACACGGGAGAAATTCAGAGCAATGTGACGGCGATGTGCGCCATTATCAAAAATCAGGATATTGCCGTTAGCTAATTCGTTGGGGAAATGTTGCTGTGCTAGTACCTCATCACCTAGCGTCCAGATGATTTCTCCGGTTTGGCGATCGATAATCACTACTGTAGATATATTACGAAAGCTGACAATAATATTCCCATCAGCGAGTTCACCTACAGTGTTTCCATGAGTCCATTCGTGTCGATGATCCTGAGGAGTAATCGTAAATATATCTGGATCGAGATGTTCCCAGGCGTGCCAAGTCCAAACAATTTCACCTGCTGGAGTCACTTCATAAAGTACATCAGCGTAGATATCACCATTCGCTTCTGTACCCGGTACACCGCCTTGAATCCGGGGAACCAAAGACTGAGGTATTTTTTCAATAGCTAGTAGAATTGTGTTGCCATTGGCTAGTCTGCGTCCATCGTGATGATGATCTGGATGCTTGTATTCCCAGATAATATTTCCTTTAGGATCTGCTTCTAAAACAACGCCACTTTTGAATGCAGCCCATAAGGCAAAACGTAGTGGTTCTTCTGCTGGAGTCTTACCGTTATAAAAGAGGTTGCCATTAGGTAAGAGATAACCATATAACCCTGGTGGATATGGCAGATTCCACTGGTGTACTACTTCTCCTTCCAGATTCAACAGGTAAACTTCACCTTGACCTGTCAGGGGTGTAAAAAGTGTATATCCTTTGAAAACTTTTTCAGGATTATAAGCCTTTAAACCAGTACCCCGACGACGAATAGTATTTTGGTCAACTAATGTTGCTGTAAAAGTCATATCCTACCTGGAAAATATCTAGTTAATGAGTGTTGACTGTTGACTAATGAATGAAGAGTTAGGAGTTATTCTCAAGAGTCACCTTATCTCCTCATCTCCCCACCTCCCTACTTCCCACTCTTACGGTGCTGGGTTTGGAAATTGAACGTGAACTTTATCTAACTCTTCTAAAATGTCTTCGTCGAGAACTACATTCACGCTTTCCAAATTTTCTTTGAGTTGTTCGAGTGTTGTAGCACCAATAATTGTGCTAGCCACAAACCAACGACTCCGCACAAAAGCCAAAGCTAGATGTGCTGGACTGAGCTGATAGCGGTTGGCAATTTCTACATAAGCTTTTACTGCTTCATTTACTTTTGGTTTACGATACCGCTGACCAAAGTTTTCAAACAAAGTAACTCTTGCTTTCTCTGGTTTACTATTTAAATATTTGCCAGTTAAAAAGCCAAACCCTAAAGGACTATAAGCTAGTAACCCGATTTCTTCGTAATAAACTGCTTCTGCTAAGGCTCCATCAAATACTCGATTGATTAAGTTGTAAGCATTTTGAATCGAAACAACTTTGGGCAATCCTAATTGTTTAGCAATATTACTAAACTGGGTGACTCCCCAAGGAGTTTCATTACTTAAACCGATATAGCGAATTTTACCTGCCTTAATCACATCAGCAAAAACTGCTAGCTGTTCAGCTATAGGAACTGTTTCTTCTAATTGATTCGGCTGAAAAACTGTTTGTCCAAACCGTGGCACGTTGCGGTCTGGCCAGTGAATTTGGTACAAATCTATATAGTCTGTTTGTAATCTTTTGAGGCTATCGTCTATAGCTTGTTTGATATTATCACGGTCAATTGCTTTGGCTCCACCACGTACCCATTTAAAGCCTCTACCAGGCCCTGCAATTTTAGTAGCAATAATAAGTTTATCTCTTTGTTGATGCTTTAACCATTCACCAATATAAGTTTCAGTTAATCCATAAGTTTCTGCACTTGGGGGTACTGGATACATCTCAGCAGCATCAATAAAATTGACTCCTTGACTGATAGCATAATCTAGCTGCTGGTGGGCTTCTTTAATAGTATTTTGCTGTCCATAGGTCATAGTGCCCAGACAGATTTCAGAAACTTTTAAGTTACTAGTGCCAAGTTGGTTTTGCTTCATTTTTCTCTATTATTTAGTTGATTCAAAGGTAAATTTTTACTTTTTTAGAATAAATTTATATTAAAATAAATTAGCTAATAAAATAATGATATTACCGCTAAATCATTATTTTTTTGAGGATAAATTAATACTTTAATTATCTTATACACAATTTTTAATTGATAGATAAATCATATAAATAAGCTAATTTTGAGTAACAAAAATTATAACCGTCTAGTACAAAATACTTACTTTTATAAAATTTTTGTGGAATAGACTTTTTTAACCTCAGTATATACTACGACAATCTTACTGACTTACCGTAGTATAGCAGAAAGTTTTAAGATTCATCTAAAATTAAGTCTTAATAATTGTTCATATTAAGGTATGTTGTTTTGAGCCTTTCAAATTTCTAGTTCTGCAACTAGGTAGATGCTTGGTATTACTGTATTTCTAGCCAATTTTAATATGTGCAATACAGAGCATAGGGATGCACAGATGTGCATTGATGTGAAACAGAGGTAGAAAAGATAAAGAGTAGAAGGCAAATTATATACATCTGCTAGAGACGCAAGGACTTGTACAGAACAAGTTGTAGCATTAATAAATACTCCATTTTTTATTTACATAACCACGAAGTTTTTGGTGCGATCGCTGCTAACAATATTCATATCTATAAAAATGAAACTGTATCTACTGCCGAGCGCGCTTTATGTTGTAATACTTCAAGCAATACATCTATTGTTTACAGTAGTCCTTACCGAATGCCAACACCTTGAAGCTATTTTACTCTTCGGAGAGTGACAAAAGAGGGTTATGCTGTATGTCTTACAAAGTTAAGGGACTTCCAGAAAAAATGGAAAGGTAAACATCTGGTGGTTAAGCTAGTATTATAAAACCTATAAAAATAAAACCTATGAAACTAGGGTAAAGCTTACAAAAAAAGCGATTTTATTTTTAGAAAACCACCTTCTAACTTTAGGAATAAATTATTTATCTCCTTAGGTGTTGAGTTAGTTTTCATAAAAACATCTACCTAAAGGAGAGTTATTATGTCAATTGTTCCTAGTATTATGAAGCCGCAAGTGAATAGGCTGCTTGCGGCTCTGCCAGCCTCCGAGTATGAACGTCTTATTCCCTACATGAAGGATGTTTCGCTCTCATTTAACCAAATTATTTACAAAGCGGGAGAACCCATTACACATGTCTATTTTCCCCATCATTCAGTGGTTTCTATAGTTATTACTACCGAAGATGGCTCAACAATTGAAGCTGGTTTGATAAGCAATGAAGGTATGGTGGGTATCCCGATAATTTTGGGAGGGAACACAACAACCACAACAGCTGTAGTGCAGATCCCAGACGGTGCTACACAGATAAATGCAGATATATTTAAAACAGAATTTAACCGGGGTGGAGCGCTTCAAAGCCTGCTATTGCGATATGTACAAGCTACCTATACCGAAACTACACAAGTGCTTGCCTGCAACCGTCTGCATACAATAGAACAGCGACTCGCCAGATGGCTGCTGACAGTCACTGACCGTTTGGAATCAGAGGATTTTCCGCTTACTCAAGAATTTATTGCCCAGATGCTAGGTGTACGTCGTTCTGGTGTGACAGTAGCAGCTAGCACCCTAAGCCGAGCCGGAATTATCCGCTACAACCGCGGTCACATCGATATCATCAATCGAGAGGCTTTGGAAGAAACCTCTTGTGAGTGTTATCGAGTTATAAAAGACGAATTTGCTCGGTTATTACACAGTGCGTCTAAGCATAACTGTGGGTAAAACTTTTTAACTTTCTATGTCTGAAACCGGACAGACACCTGCTAGCTACTAGATTTAAGCTTTGGTAAAGTGTGCATTTTAATGAATGCAATTGTTTATCCACGTGGTTAAGCTATACGGCGGTGAGAATAATGTCTAATCAATCGGTGTCTTTTGACGGTTTACGATTGCTCGTCGTTGATGATAACTCTGATACAAGAAAATTATTTACTTTATTATTTAAGTTAGAGGGAGCAGAGGTTATCGCAGCTGCTTCGGCAAGTGAAGCTTTAGAAATAATCTCATTTTTTAAACCAGACATTCTCATCAGTGACATTTACTTACCAGATGAAGACGGGTACTCACTGCTGCTGAAAGTCAGAAATCTCGAAGCAAACCGAGGCAGAAAGATTCCAGCTATTGCGATGACGGCATCTGCTAACGACGAAGACAGCACACGCGCATTTTTATCAGGTTTTCAAATATACCTATGTAAGCCAATAGATTTAAATAAATTAACTAGTATGGTTGCTAGTTTAGCTGAGTCGAAAGAAAGCTTTTAACTAAATAAATTTAATCTATTGTGAGAAGGCGATCGCCTAGCAACACTTCATCAGCACTTGGCAGCTTTTTCTGGTGCAATCTTTTGACTTATTTTATTTTTTATTAATTTTGCCACCAGTAAAAACATTTTTCATGTAAATGATATAAAATATACTAAGAGTAAATACAGAGAAAAGCCGATTAACTACTCTGTGAATACTCATTTTTTTTATAGAGGGGCGTATTATGGAATATCTTGCTTATTCCCAGATGTTTATTGCTCAAGAAGAGACATCTACAAATACAGAATATAATCTTTCTAAATTAAAGTTAAATTGGCGAAAATCTTTAAAAGATTCTCCGATAATTATTACTAAAAAAGAAACATCTACCAATAACAAATATAATCTGTTCAAATTTCAATTAAATTGGAAAAAACTTCTCAAATCTTCGGCTTGGTTAGCTTTAGCTGGCATTGGTGTATTACTTATTGCTGTCAGCCAAATTGAAATGAGTTCAGCAGCATATGTAAGAACCAACGGCAGTTGTCTGCGTATTCGTACAGGCCCAAGCGTTAACTATTCGTATATAGATTGTGTAAGAAATGGGGCACCACTTCCAGCCATTGAAGGCTATGAAAATGGTTTTGCTAGGCTTTCTACAGGTAGATATGTTTTTGCCCGATGGATTGGCGATCGAGTTAACAGTCCTACTACGAGTAGACCTGGTGGGGTTGGCGGTTCATTCATTTTGACCCCTGGTTCTAGAGGTCTGCTTGTCAGAGACGTTCAAGTAGCTTTAGGTAGTCTGAGAGTTGATGGAATTTATGGCCCAGACACTGTTCGTCAAGTACGAAACTTTCAAGCAAGTAAAGGTTTACTTGTAGATGGTGTCGTCGGCCCAGAAACTAGAGGAGCTCTGGGTATTTAATAATGGTTGGAGAGTGGTGAAGACACACAAATGGGGAAAGATTTAATGATAAATGGGGAATGGCTAATCGTTCAGTTACTTATTGCCAATCAGCTATTAGCAATTCCCAATTATCTTTTTCCAATTACCAAAAAGACCAACCATATTGTGAGTAATTAGCCGAACTTGATATGAGAGTGTTTCAGTGTGTTAGGGTGTTGAAGAATGCACCCTAAGAAATAGAAATGTGGGATTTTGTTTAATTTAGATTCCTAAATTGCTGTTAGTAATTGAAGACCCAAGTAATTTTTGACAATCTGCAAAATGCGCTCTGCTGCGTGACCATCTCCAAAAGGATTAATTGCATTAGCCATTGCTTGATAAGCGGCTTGGTCGCTGAGTAAGTCACTAGCAGCTGCAAAAATATTTTTACTCTCAGTTCCTACAAGTTTAGCTGTACCTGCTGTTACAGCCTCCGGTCTTTCTGTAGTGTCTCTCAAAACTAGTACTGGTTTTCCCAAACTGGGGGCTTCTTCCTGCAATCCACCAGAGTCAGTCAGCAAAAGATGCGATCGCCCAATTGCTCCCACCAATTCTCCATAATCTAGAGGTTCTGTCAAGAATATTCGGGGATGATTTCCTAAAAGTTGTTGTAATGGTACTCGCACTGTTGGATTGCGGTGCAATGGTAAGAGCAAAGCTGTATCTGGAAACTTATCTAAGATTTGTAAAAACCCAGCAGCGATCGCTTGCAGTGGTTCTCCCCAATTTTCCCGACGATGTACTGTTGCTAACAAAACGCGATATGAATCCCAGTTCAAACCTGGTACATTGCAGCTTACTTGGGTTGCAGCAACATTCAATAATGCATCAATTACCGTATTACCAGTCAAGTGAATTTCACCTAAAACACCAGAACGCTGCAAATTTTCTACAGCCCAAGGAGTTGGTGCAAAGTGCAACTGAGTAATTTGAGAAATCAACCGCCGATTAGCTTCTTCTGGGTAAGGATTGAATATATCATCAGTTCTTAATCCTGCTTCTACGTGACCGACAGGAATTTTTTGATAAAAAGCTGCTAAAGCTGCGGCAAAAGCCGTGGTAGTATCTCCCTGCACCACAACTAAATCTGGCTTTTTTTGCTGGAATAATGCTGCTAACCCTTGTAAACTACGACAGGTAATATCATTTAAAGATTGCTGAGCCTGCATAATTTCTAAGTCATAATCTGCCTTGATATTAAACAGTTGCATGACTTGCTCAACCATTTCCCGATGCTGTCCAGTTAAAATTACTTGCGACTCAAAATCTGAAGACTTTTGGAAAACCTGAATCACCGGAGCTAGTTTAATTGCTTCCGGACGAGTACCCAAAATAATGCAAACCCGCTTTTGATTAGTCATTTGTCGGTTGTAATTTATCAAAAGCTATGGTCAACGCTCTAGGCTTAATAGTCAATAGTTAACTATGAATCATCACAGAAATCATAAATTAAGTAGGTCGGTGTGAATATTTATTGTTGGGATAAGGCAGGAGGCAGGAGGCAGTAGGTAAGAGGGTTTGAATCTATTTAATTTTTATTAACATAATTTGGTTTTTCCATATCGTTCTACTTATTAAAGGATGAATCAAACAAAACATTAAAAAAATCAGATGAACCAGGCAAATGCAGTAAAAACTATCTAAAACATGAAAAAACCCGGCTGAACCGGGCAGATGCACTGTTTGTCAAATTCAATTGTAATGACTAGATTTTAATCTCACAAGTTAAAGGGCAAGAAGCGTAAACAGTAGTCTGCATTTGGTCTGCCTCTCCATGCAGCCAGCTTAACCATTTGACTTCGTTAGGATGAACTCCTTTAACAGTAAGCACACCCGCAGCAAATACAACTGCCATGACATTGAACATGACTAAAGCACCTGCTACCAGCAAAACAGCACTAACTGGCATCACAGATTGCAAAATCATTGACAACAGACATCCGACCGTGGCCATCAAAACAACTAGTGGAAAACCGACAACCAGCAAGCATACTGCCAATGTGAAAGTCCATATTAAAAAGCTTTTAATCATCATCAAGGAGTAGGTCTTTCCTAGATTAGAGCTCTGAGCCGAAACCATGACTTTTCCTCCCAAAAATACACAGCAAGTTTTTTCCCAGTTTTTTCCCGCTTTTTACGAGTAAACTGAATCATTTATGTGAAATTCAGTATATAAAACCTAATCAGGAAAATGAGCATTTTTTTACTAAAGTTTACAGTTAATTTTTTGTAATTATGAATGTAAAGTCAAGTTGCTTTTTATTCAAAAACCTTTCTTTCGGCATCTGTCTTCAGGCACATAAGCTAAAAGACATATACTTTAAAGCTTGATCCCCGATATATGATTCCGAATGTAATTAACATTTCTTATAATATTTGGTACTTCTTCTCATAATTTCAAGATTCGCTGAATTCATGAACTACTAATATTTATGTTGTTAATTGCTAGCAATTAAACTCGACAGCCGCAATAAATTTCTCATTTAATAGAGTTAAATATTTATTTTTTTAAAATTAGTATTATATCTAACTTTTGTTTATAGCGTATTTACTGAGGCTATATTATGTTATCTATATGTTAAACCAGGTTATAGAGACTAAAAAGTTTTTATAAAACTTCTGAATATTTAAACAAAGTGCAAAAAAAGATACATACTGATTTGGTTCAAATGTATTGACTGTGCTTCTGAAGTTTGAATCGCCTTGCATTACTGCTAGGGCTTGCAGGATAGCGTCTTTCAGAACTCTTTTTAGAAACTGACTTGACTTGTTACTAATTTAATTTTTTAACTACGAAATGTGAAGATATATGACAGAATCTCACTCACCATTAAATATTAACTCTGCCGCTGGACGTAATCTGCCACCAATGCCGCCACCACCACCGCCAACGTTGAGTACACAGCGTCAGATGACACAAACATTGGATATGTCGAATGTTAACTCTCCTGTTGCTAACTCTGCGCCTATTGCAGCTCATCGTCCGGGTACACCACCGCCAATACCTAGTTCAGCTCGCCCTAAAAATACCGGACTGACTTTAGCGCAGATTATCAGGGAAGCTTACGACCAAGGATATTCTGATATTCATTTGGGTGTAGGTGAAGTACCCCGTTTCCGCAATCGAGGAGAAATTCAACCAACCGATTATCCAGAAACCGATAAAGAGGCTTTGATGAGTTGGTTGGAGGAGGTGATGACTAAGGCAGAAATTCAGCGCTTTGAAGAACACTTAGAATTTGATGGAGCAACTCAATACGAGTTTGCTCGCGTGCGGATTAACGTCTTTGGTTCCCTCAAAGGGCCTGCAATGGTGTTGCGGTTGATTCCGTTGAAAATCTTAACTATGGAACAGTTGAAATTACCGCCAGTTTTTCGGGATATTTGTCATCACCATAAAGGATTAATTTTAGTAACTGGGCCAACTGGTTCTGGTAAGTCCACAACAATGGCGGCGATGATTGACTACATCAATAAAGAGATGGCAAAGCATATCATCACCATCGAAGATCCGATAGAATTCGTCCACCAAAGCCGTAAGTCCTTAGTCAAACAGCGGGAAGTGGGAATGCATACTCGGAAATTTGACAACGCTTTGAAAGCAGCTTTGCGGGAAGACCCGGACTTGATTCTCGTGGGAGAAATGCGGGATAAAGAAACAGTCAACACCGCTCTAAAAGCCGCTCAGACTGGTCACTTGGTGATGGGAACGTTGCACACTAATAGTGCTGTCAAAACTATTGAGCGGATACTCAACCTCTACTCTGGTGAAGAACAGGATGCTATGCGTGTGGCAATTTCTGAGTCTTTAGTGGCAGTGATTGCTCAAGGTTTGTGCCGCACAACTGACGGCAAGCGGGCTGCTTTCCACGATGTCCTGATCAACACTGAGGCAATCAAAGAATGGATCAAAGACGGTAAGTATGATGAAATTACCGAATTGATGAAACAAGCCAGTTTCGACGGCATGATCACGATGAATCAGTCGTTGCTGAATCTCTATCAAGACGGTCGCATTACTGAAGAAACTGCTTTAGAAATGTCACCAACTCCTAACGAAATGGCACAATTTCTCCGAGGTCGAGTTTAATATTGGGGATTGGGAAATAAGGAATAAGGAGATGAGGGAGTGTGGGGAGCATGGGGGAAGAGGGAGATGAGGGAGTGTAAGGGGAAAGAAAATTTATACTTCTAGCTTTTCGCTTCTTCCCTATCCTCCCACACCTCCCACACTCCTTGTTTGCCCCATGCCTAAATATCTTTATGTTCCTGGTTGCGGTTATCGCTAAGGTAAAAGGTAAAAGAAAGAATTTTTACTTTTTAGTTCCTTAGCTTCTGTGAATAACTTGACGACAAACAAACTATCCACACCCCAGTTGTTTAAAGGCATTGCACTATTTACACCTGGAGGAGATTTAATTTACTGCATCGATCCTAGCAAGCAAGGTCGATGGCATTTGCATTTGTGTTCTGCTTTGCAGGAAATTCTAGATTTACCAGAACCACCGCACTTTTTAGTACCTTGTTATACTGCGACTATTGACCACTGGCTAGATCCGCGCACTCAACAAGTGCGGACTTTTGCTGAGGCTTATCCGGCTGTAATTAGATATCAAGCTTTGCTGAATGCAATTTTTGGTACAGAGGAATTAGTATGGCAAGCAGCTCCTTGGCAAGAAGGGTTGTGCGATAGCATGGTGCTAACAACTTATCATTCGTCATTCCCGCAGCTTTGGGAGGATCACGATTTAATTGTACGTTTAGACCTTTCTGAACCTGTACCAAAATATCACCAACCAGTAATAGCACAAAAAGAGCAATTAACAACACAAGGGTATGTCCTCCGTTTGTTTGTTGCAGGACATAGCGGAACTACCGAACGTATCCTTGAGAATCTACACGAATTGTTAGAGCGATCGCTCGGACAACCTTATACTTTGAAGGTAATTGATGTTTTAACTCATCCAGAACAAGCAGAAATTAATCAGGTTTCTGCTACTCCTACCCTCGTGAAGGTTTGGCCTCACCCAATTCGGCGAATTGTTGGAGAGTTGGATCGTGTAGAAAAAATTTTACAGATGTTAGCTATTAAGGAAAAATTTTAAGTTTTATTAATAGTGTTTATTTTCCAGATGAAAGTGCATAGGCTGATATTACAATTCACCAAAATCTCTATAGTTACAGGAAAAAATTAAACTTCTGCAATCAGATTACAGTTGATAAGTTCTAATTTTAAATTTAAAAACTTTCAGAACGAATCTGACTGCCATTTTGCCACACTTCTACTCTTTCAGGAGTGACTAAATAGGAAAAACTACCATTATCTGCTTGATATCTCCCTTTGCCAAGATTCAAAGCTGGTATTTTTATCGGCCGACTTTGGTTTTGCTTGAGCTGACCAATATAAAATAACTGACCATTTTCTTTACACACTTTGACACGAATTTTTGCAGTTTCATGTTCAAGGATCGTAACTCCATTGCATTCGCCGTTAGTATTTGAAGATGCAATACCTATTGCAATTGGCTTTACTACTGGGGATGTCGAGACTGGGCGGTTAGAGTTACCAAATTGCTGTTTAGAAGCAGAGGTAAAATTTGCAGTTGAGGATGCCAATACACGAAGAGGATCGGCTGCTATTCGCCCATCTGGATGAATTTCAAAGTGAAGATGAGGTGCTGTACTATTACCTGTAGATCCCATCTCGGCAATAATTTCACCTTGAATGACCTGTTGACCTTTGCTCACCAATAAACGGCGATTGTGGCCATAAACACTGATGCTGCCATCAGGATGTTTAATAGTTATGGCATTACCTAATCCCCAATTATCCCAACCTGCTTTGATAACTATACCAGATGCAGCAGCAACAATAGGAGTTCCAGATGCTCCAGCGATATCAATTCCTTCGTGTTGATATTTACGAAAGCCTTGAGAAATAAAGCCTTGAGTCGGCCAAATGAAGTTAGAAGCAGGGATGGAATTTTGCTGAGTTGGAGAATTACCTACTAATTGTGTTAGGGCAGATGTAGTTGTACTTAATATGGCGGTTAAAGATATTAACCCAATTAGCCCATAATTACAGTATTGATAATTATTTTTTTTCATAAATTACGTTTAATGTGAATCCAAAAATCTCGTTGTCTTATCAGAGTTTTCAGGTTTGAACAAAATGTTTAAAAATAGTGAGTGGGTAGTAATAAATTAAACCTATTTTATACTTGTTTGTGGGATTTTATGATGATTGAGTGTCTCGCAAATAGGGCATTGGGTATTGCAAGAGAGGTTTTATTTTTTATTGTAAGTGCAACTCATCGACTTTTTAAAGTTTTCATGTTGCATATAAGTTGAAGCCTGCAAGCGAAATCTGTATACTAACTAGCTAGTCATTTTAACAAAAAGATAAAAATATAGGTATTTAAAGTGTATTGATGTCGAAGCGAATATTAGTGATTTTATTGTTCAAAAATTCAATAATAATTTTATAGTTAGGCTACAATCCACAGGATGGATCGATGGAGACAAAAACATTCATTGCAATCATTTTCTTTGTAAGAAAATTGACAAAAAACCTACCCTTGAAAGTTATATCAAGTTCGGCTAATTACTTCCAATATGTTGGTCTTTTTGGTAATTGGTAATTGGGAAGAGGTGAACAGTTATGTTTTTCTCCCCCATCACCCATCACCCATTACCCAATTACCCGTTACCGACCCTCATAGATATCATAAGTATTCAACCAGACATAATATAGCCGTAGTCACACTCTTTAGGACATTTAGAAAGGGTGAATGCTAAAGTTAGCAATAGTTTTACCTCCTGCCTCCTGCCTCCTGCTATATTACTCCCCATTCCCCACTCCCTACTCACTATTTTCAAAGCAGCTTAATTTTCAAAGCAGCTTAATTTAAAAAAAACTCGTGATTAGGATTTTCAGACATCAAGCTAATCTGAAGAATGCTATCACGAGTCTCAAAAATGTAGTTATTTAGGGAGTTCAGGAATTACTAGCGGTCACTGCCTCCTTTAACACTAACTCTGGCTGTGGTGTCTCCTCTTCTTCTGGCAAGCCGTAAATCGACCTGTATAATTTCACGTATTGCTTGGCAGATTGATACCAACTAAAGTCTTGACTCATACCCCGTTTTTGTAGTTCTTGCCATTGGGGTTTGAAACGGAAGCCTTCCCAGGCCCGAATCATACAGGTGAAAAGGTCTAATGCTTCATAGCGGTCAAAGCAGTAACCGGTGCCTGTGCCATTTGTGGGGTCGTGGTGTGATACGGTGTCAACTAATCCACCTGTACGGCGGACAATGGGGACAGAACCATAACGCAAAGCCATCATTTGGCTAATACCACAAGGTTCAAAACGGCTAGGCATCAAGAAGGCGTCAGTGCCAGCGTAGATGCGGCGAGACAAGGCATCGTTATACAGCAGGTAAGTTGCCATACGTCCGGGAAAGCGAGATGCTAATTGCCACATCTGACCTTCATAGTAACGATCGCCTGTCCCTAACAGCACAAACTGTGCATCTGTGTAAGCCATAAAGCGATCGAGGATTTGTAAGATTAAATCAATGCCTTTTTGTTCTACTAATCGGGTGACGATACCAATTAAAAATGCACCGGAATTAACTTCTAATCCGACTTCTTCTTGTAAAGCAATTTTATTAGCCTTGCGTTTGTCTAGAGTATCAGCCGTGAAGTTTTGGGCGATGTATTTGTCTGTTTCTGGATTGTAAACTTCGGTATCAATACCATTGATAATTCCAGATAACTTACCGCTAATAAAAGACAATAAACCTTCTAATGTTTCGCCATAAGCAGGTGTCTTGATTTGCTCAGCATAAGTAGGCGAAACTGTATTTACTTTATTGGCAAATTGTACCGCAGCTGCCATTGTGTTGTGTCCTTGCATATACCAAGGACACCAAGTAATTTTTTCTAAATACCAACGCCACGGCCCTTGATAAGCTAAGTTATGAATAGTAAAGACGGTGGTGATATCAGGATCTTGGTGCATCCACACGGGAATCATTCCTGTATGCCAATCGTGACAGTGAATAATTTCTGGTTTCCAGTAATTCCAGGCAAACTCTGCTGCACCATTGGCAAACAAGGTGAACCGCCAATCTTCATCTTCTCCAAAGTAAATATGCCGGGGCATAAAAGCTGGATGTCCGAATAAGTACAACGGCACATCAGTACCAGGCAGAACGGTTTCGTAGACTGCAAAGTGCTGGAACATGGCATCTCCCCACCAAATGGGTTCTTGGGGAATCTGCATTTTGTCTGGCAAGAAGCCGTAGTAAGGCATGAATATCCGCACATCATGCCCCATTGCTCTCAAGAATTTGGGCAATGCGCCAACAACGTCGCCCATTCCGCCTACTTTCGCAATCGGTGCTGCCTCTGCTGCAACAAATAGTATCCGCATGGTAAATTTTGTTTCCCCGGTTGTGGCTATACAGTTATGAGTTATCAGTTATCAGTTCTTGACTCTGGCTACTGATTACTGCTCACTGATTACTTATCTAATCACATCCGCTTATACAATTGCTTAGGAACCCCGCCCAATCACCGTAAAAATTTCTGCTAAAATTTCTTGCGCTCCTTTTTCCCGTAACAGATGTGCTAGTTGTGTGCCTAATGCTTCGGCATTGTTGGCTTCTCCAGCGATAGTATCTTTTACTAGCTTTTGACCATCTACACTAGCCACTATACCTGTTAGAGTCAATCGATCGCCAGAGATTTCTGTATTTACACCAATCGGTACTTGACAGCCGCCCTCTAAATCGCGTAGAAAGGCTCGTTCGGCCAAACAGCGATCGCGTGTTTGGGGATGTTCGATCGCTTTAAGTAGCGATATTAATTCGCTATCATCTGCACGGCATTCTATTCCCAACGCGCCTTGTCCAACGGCGTGGAGAGAGATTTCTTGGGGTAGGATTTGATGAATGCGATCGCTCATTCCCAATCGCTCTAACCCGGCTGCTGCTAGAATCAAGGCGTCATACTCACCTGCATCCAGTTTTGTCAACCGTGTATTTAAATTTCCCCGGACATCTTTAAAACTAAAGTGGGGGAATCGATGGCGTAACTGCGCTAACCGCCGCAGAGAAGATGTGCCGATGACTGCACCTTGCGGTAAAGTCTCAATTTGTTTATCTTTGTGCTTTTCATGCACTACTAATGCATCGGCTGGGTTTTCCCGTTCGGTAATTGCTGCCAATGTTAACCCATCTGGTAAGTGAGTCGGCAAATCCTTAAGGGAATGAACTGCAAAGTCAATCTCCCTATTTAGCATTCCTAGCTCAAGTTCTTTAGTAAAAAGTCCTTTATCGCCAATCTTGGCTAATGCTACATCCAAGATTTTGTCGCCTTGGGTAGACATGGTGTGAACTTCAAAAGTGATATCAGGAAAGCTTTTCTTAAGTTGCTCTTGTACCCAGTAGGTTTGAACTAGAGCAAGTTGGCTTTTGCGTGAACCGATACGAATCGTGCGCGGGGGACTAGAAACAACTGGAGTCATAAAATAATATATCAAACCAGGGGATAATTTCACTTTCATCTAGACTACCGTAGTCAGTGACTCGTACCAATTTTGGATTTTAGATTTGGCTGTTTGGATTACAATTCTTTACTTTGTAAATTACCCTAAGTTGGGCTGAGGGGACACTAGCAGCAGTTCAAGTGTAGTAAATATTACATATATTTTTGCTAGTGAGATTAGGCGATCGCTAGTAAACTAGATCCAGGAATTTCGGAGTCGCAGAAATCATGAGTGTTGCCAAATCTGCATCCCTAACCCTAGAAGAATTTCTGAAGTTACCAGAAACAAAGCCTGCAAGTATTTATATAAATGGTGAGATTATTCAAAAACCAATGCCGAAAACCCGCCACTCCCGACTTCAGGCTAAGTTGATTAATGGGATTAATGAAGTCACAGAGAAAAGACAAATTGCTTATGCTTTTCCAGAGTTGCGTTGTACTTTTGGTGGTCGATCAATTGTTCCAGATGTGGCGGTTATTCGTTGGCAAAAAATTGAATTTGATGATAACGGAGAACCTGTAGATGATATAGTAATTGCTCCTAACTGGACAATTGAAATTCTCTCTCCAGAACAGAGTTCAAATCGAGTTACAAGCAATATTTTACACTGCCTAAAATATGGTTGTGAACTGGGATGGTTGGTCGATCCTGATGACTACTCGATTCTGTTTTTTCAACCACACCAACAACCATAATTTTGTCATAAAGATGATAAATTGACTGTTCTGGATGGTGTTGATTTAGAGTTGACAGTAGAACAGGTTTTTAGTTGGTTAAAGATGAAAGCAAATAACGATTTAGAACTCAGAAGTGAGAATTTAGAATGATTGCAAAATCAAGGGTGCTAAAGCTGATTAATTTTATTCAAATTATTAAAATTATCAATGAAAAATTGAGTAGGAAAAAAAGGCGATCGCTCTAGCATAAAGACATACTAACCTATATATTGTGATAATAGAAAGTCACAGCTTTCCGATTTATTACCAAAAGTCAGGGAGCTAGCATCTTAAGTAAAGTTATATCAAGCGATCGCTTTTATGAATCTTCATAAATGATCGTATTGACGTTCCAGATTTATTGTGCGAATGTATATTTAAAGACAGCAAAATAATCGCACTCTAAAGCAAAACTCCAAAGTGCAAATGTTAGTTGCTGTCTCAGTGTGATAATTTCTAATTGGCTGTCTTACATTGGGTCATCATGTTTGCTGAGTATTCAGCTTGATATCTAGGTTAAATACATAGATTAGACTTCAGGTTGACAAATCTTAATGTTGGCAACAATGTTCAGCAAGCTCGATGACTCAATGTATCGCAGCTAACTAGAAATTATCATACTGAGACTGAAACTAAACAAATGTCGAAGTTGTAGCTTTACGAAAGGAATTTATTTTTGAGTATGGATTCCTTACGTAGAGATACGCTGCTACTAGATATATGATGTTGATGCTGTCCGGTCAACCAAAATAAAACCTGGACAAATTACAATGACAGACATTCATCTAGTCTCAACTGGACAGACAAGCAATCAGCAAAATTTAGCTGCTCTTTTTTGGGATATTCAAAACGTCAAATTAAAATCCAAACAATTACCGGATTTTGCTAGTAAATTGCAGAAATTTGCTGACTGTAATGGGTGGTTAGATTGTCAAAACGTATACTATAATTCCCAGCATAAAAATCAAACTATTGCTAAGAAAATTTTAGAAAGTCTTGGTTTTAAATGTGTTAATGTTCCATGTCCTTTAAAGAATAGTGCAGATAATCAGTTAATAGCTGACTGTATTAAATGGGTTGCTTTTAATTCTTATTCTAATAGAATTATTCTGGTATTAGGAGACTGGGACTATGCTGGCTTAATTTGCATTTTAAAAGCTTTGGGTAAAAAAGTGATAATTTTTGCTCAACGAGGCAATGCTAGTCAAAAGCTGATTAAACTTGTTGGTAATGATAATTTCTACTTTCTAGACGAGTTAGACAAACTCGCTGCCTAAAATAGCTTTAACAAACCCACTTTTTAATCAATTGGGTTTTGCCAACACCGCTAATTGCGGTTTTTTGATGTCTGAATATAATCATACTTTACAGTTTTCCAACAATCTATTTTTGCAACAAGATAAAACATAAAAATGCATAAACTTCTAACATTCAATAATGAAAAACTTTTACGCCGTGCGCTGACTCACCGTTCTTATGTTCATGAAAACCCAGGGGAAGGCGAACACAACGAACGCCTAGAATTTCTTGGCGATGCTTTGCTGAATTTCTTAAGTGGTGAGTATCTCTATCGCCGTCATCCAGAAAAGGGAGAAGATGAATTAACGCGGCGGCGTTCTGCATTGGTAGATGAAAAACAACTGGCAAAGTTTGCTATTGAGGTAAATTTAGACTTGAGAATGCGGTTAGGAAGAGGCGCAATTCTAGACGGAGGTTACCAAAATCCTAATTTACTTAGCAGCACATTTGAAGCTGTTCTTGGTGCTTATTATCTAGATAACAATTCAGATATAGAAGCAGTTCGCGCAATTATAGAACCGCTGTTTGATTCTGTACCTGAACAAATTGTTGTTTCTCGCTCTAATGTAGACTCGAAAAATCGCTTTCAAGAATGGGTGCAACGCAATGTTACTCAAACTCCTCCTAAATATTTCACACTCCAAACAGGCGGTTTGTCTCATGCACCAGAGTTCGTAGCCAAAGTGCTTGTATGTGAAAAAATTTACGGCGAAGGTAAGGGACGTAATAAAAAAGAAGCTGAAAAAGCTGCTGCTGAAGATGCTTTAATTAAATTGAAAAAGCAAGGGTTAGTGTAGAGATGATTTGTCAAAATTCAGAACTCACAAGATAAAAAAATACAAATATTTCTTGGTTGGCTTGAGCAACTGAAGTTTAGACGAGAGAGCAAAATTTCCCTAGCGTGATAAATGCAAGCGATCGTTGTATTCTTTAATCTTGGTGATGGTTGCACTTGAGCTTGTTCAACTAAGAAGGGGTCGAGTTGCAACGCCATGAACTCTAGAACTTTACCCTGTAAATACAGACGCTTTGTCATCCCGTTGTAGGGACAGTCAAAGATTTGCTGTACCACTGTCTGGATTGCTGTTGTAGTTTTTGGGTAGACCAATGTCTGCCACTCGTTAGCTTTGACCAAATAAACGTAGTTGTGGTGGAATTTCTCCGTCTCCTGTTAGGAAAAAGGTTGCCAACAACTCAGGAGGCATACACAAGCCAATACTTACTTGTGGTGATTGAAGGTTCAAATACCTTGGCTTGATTTTCTAGTGCAATACCAACTCCAGTATCAGAAACTGCGAGCGCGCATCTTTGTTTCTCCAACACTTGACACATTACAATAATAGTTCCCGACTCTGTATAGCGAATCGCATTACTAATAAGATTTGTGACAATCTGTTGCAATTGAAAAGAATCTGTAATCAATTCTTCAGGAGCGTGTTGGCAATCTACTAGAAGTTGTAAATTTTTCTCAATAGCTAAAGGTTTTAACATTTCACAGACATTATTAATTAGTTCTGACACATTAGTGGGTGCTAGTTGGAGTTTTATTTGTCCCTCCTCATACCGCGAAAGTTCCAGTACATCATTGATTAACTGAAGTAATTGTTTACCATTGCGTAGCACCCGCTCAATATGTTCTAAATTGGTATAGTTGTCTTTTATCTGGGACTTTTTCTGTTGTTGGCGTAAAAACAAATCTGAGTAACCAATAATTGAAGTTAGCGGATGTTTTAATTCATGGGCTAATTGGGAAATATACTCTTGATTGGTGCTAATTAAGCGCGTGAGTTCGTGATTGTGCAGCGTTAATGACATCTGTAACTGCCTCAATTCTCGCAAGCGTTCTTGAACATAACTTTTGAAACACCGAGCGCTCGCTTCATCAACAATAGCGTCAATTAAACGCATAGAACGAATTATCTCAGACGGCGTTACTTTCAATAAATCTCGCTGAATAGTGTCAAATATTACTGTTCTTAAGAGATGATATTCTCTGGCAATTTCTGTTGGTTCAAAACCTTGTTCGGCTCGAATTGTCCCATGCTCAAAACTGGCAACAACTACCGACTGAATATCGTTATCCTCAGATTTTGAAAGTACAGTTACCATTGCTTTCAAAACATTAGGAATATGATTTTTAATTGCTGTATAGGATAAATCATCAGCACTTTTAATCTGTTGATCTTTGCGAACTGCTGTCACCCATTTATCTAGGATGATATCAGTTTTTTCAGCCAGGAATTGACTAAAATCCATTATCTTAAATTCAGCTACCAGACAGATGAGTAAATTTCTATATGCAATTAGTTTAACGATTAGAGGCAGTAGTTACCACAATTAGTGTTAAAAATCACCTACCAAAAGTAATAGATTTTATCTATTGTGGCGTTAGCGTAGCCCGTCATAGGCATTGCTGGATTCCCTCCCCGTATATAAAAATTTTAAAGTATAATATATATTCTCTTCATAAAGATTATCTAGCAGATAACAATCTTCATGCTTAACTCAACTATTGTTGTTTCCTTGACTGTGCGGTAAGTTGACTCATCACATAACTAAATTGACAAGAAAATATCAGATTTATTAATTACGCAAAAATAATGTATATTAATTAGATATAAGTAATAAAACATACAGAAAAATCAGGTAGATGATTTTTACTGAGCATTAATGTTATAGTCTTTATATCGAAGTTATATTGTGCGTAATTTCGTATTTATTAGAGTAAGTCAGCCTAATCCAGCGCATCAAAGTGCATAACGCTGGAGCGGAGGAACCAATTATGGGGCGTATCTTGAAGAAAGTTAGTAGTTAAGAGTATGAGTTAAATAAAATTTAGTAACTCCTCACTCATAACTCAGAACTTTCTTCAGAGGGGCATCTCTCAGCCCTAGCCCGTCAGCTAACTTCGTAGGCATTGAGAGGAGACTGAAGAGACGGCATTTTTTAACGTTCCGATCTCATCAGTGTCCAAGGCTGGTACTGCTCGGTTTTTTGTACCTGCACTTAAATCTGTTGAGGTTGTAAATGATCTTTCAACTAAATATAGCAGCGATCGCGGCGATCGCTGGACAAGCCGCTTGGAAAAAAGCAAAACCTGTCATCTCTAAAGATGTTTTCTTTTTACCTGTGTTGGGTTTTTTGGGGATAATTTTGCTGTGGTGGATCGTTGCACTTGCCAACCACGAATTAATGCCCACCCCACCAGAAGCACTATCAGCTAATCTAGACTACATCTTAAATCCCTTTTATCAGCGAGGCCCCGGCAACTTAGGAATTGGTTGGTTATTGATAGCAAGTCTGCGAAGAGTAATACTGGGCTTTTTGCTTGGTGCGATAGTAGCCATACCTCTAGGGTTTCTCATTGGCATGTCCAGACAGGCAATGCTAGCGCTCAATCCGATCATTCAAATTTTTAAACCTGTATCGCCCCTAGCTTGGTTGCCCATCGCACTAGCTATTTTCAACTTAGCCGATCCTTCAGCGATTTTTGTCATCTTTATTACTTCCTTATGGCCGACAATTATTAATACCGCCTTAGGAGTTTCTAGCGTTCCCAAAGATTATTTGAATGTGGCACAAGTATTAGAAATGCCACGTTGGCGGCAAATTATAAAAATTATTTGGCCTGCAAGTTTACCCTATATTTTTACAGGTTTGCGAATTAGTTTAGGCATAGCTTGGCTAGTAATCGTTGCCGTAGAAATGCTCACAGGCGGTATTGGCATCGGCTTTTTCGTTTGGGATGAATGGAGTCGCTTAAACCTCAGTTCAGTCTTCCTAGCCGTATTAGTAATTGGCTTAACTGGATTAATTCTTGATTACGCCCTCGGCAAAATCCAAGAATTAGTAACTCGCCGTCCCCCAAATCTAGCTAATTAAAATTCTCTTCAAGACCCGAAAACACTGGGAGCATCCCAATTTTGCAAATTTACCAAAATAATAGATTGTGATTGCGAATCAAGCGTTCGCGATAGCGTCTAGTAGAGAAGCGGAATAAGGCAATCGCAACATCTAGACTTTGTGATTGCTTCGCTCCATTTCACTAAGCTCGCAATGACAAAATATATTTTTACACATTTTGGATGCTCCCAAAACACTCATTTACTCTGCGCCTCTTTTGCCTCGCGTACGAGTAATTAATCATCGAATTTTAGCTTTTAAATTTAGAATTTTGGATTGAATAATTCAAAAATGATTGATTGAAGAAAAAGCATTCATACATGAAGTCAATCTAAAATTCCAAATCCCAAATTTAGCCACCAACAGAACCACAAAAATGGGCGATTGTAACTATACCCGACGAAACTTTATTAAAGGAATAGGAGCAACCACAGCCGGAATAGCTTTATCCTCCTGTGCAATTACAGGAGATAGATCCGCAAAAGGACTAACAGAAGAAGCCTTAGCTGTGCAACCAGTAGTTAAATCCAGCGATTTAGAAAAACCCAATCTTACCGTTGGATACGTTCCCGTAAATGATTGTGCGCCATTTGCGATCGCCTGGAAAAAAGGCTTCTTCCGCAAATATGGTTTAAACGTCACCCTCAACCGCGAAGCCAGTTGGGCTACCTCCCGCGACGGCATAATTTTTGGTCGTTTGGATGCTTCACCTGTAGTATCCGGCGCTGTTACCAACGCCAGAATTGGTGCCGAAGGCGCACGTCACGCCCCCTTGTGTGCAGCCATGACCATTCACCGCCACGGTAACGCCATGACTATGAACAAAGCCATGTGGGATTCTGGGCTGCGTCCGTGGTACGAGTACCAAGAAAAATACGGTGATGGTGCTTTAGAAGCCTTTGGCAAAGATTTTCGAGGCTACTTCGACCGACAGCCACCAGAAGGCAAAGTTTGGGCAGTGGTGCTGAGTTCCGCCATTTACGAATACTTTGTCCGTTACCTATCTGCCGCCGCTGGTGTCGATCCGCTCAATGAGTTTCGCATCATCATCGTTCCGCCACCCCAGATGGTGACAAATGTGCGAATTGGCGCCATGCAAGCTTACATGGTTGCAGAACCTTGGAATACAAGAGCAATTACAGGTAACGAAAACATCGGTTTTACCTTCGCCCAAGGCAAAGAAGTTTGGCTGGGACACCCAGACCGACTTTTAGGAGTAATGGAATCTTTCATCGAGAAATATCCTAAAACTTATCGTTCCCTCGTCAAAGCAATGATTGAAGCTTGCCAGTATTGCAGCAAAGCCCAAAATCGCCAAGAAGTTGCCGAACTGCTGACAGACCGTTCATTTACAGGTGCAAAACCCAAAAACAAAGATGCCGCAATTGCGAAATTTACCAGTCCGGGAATTCTCGGTAACTATAACTATGGTGGGTTTGATGGTAAAGACCGCACCATTCAAGCTGCTGATACCACAATTTTCTACGATATTCCAGACAACCTTCCCAAACAACCAGGAGAACACTCGACATTTTTATGGAGATCTAGAAGTCTTTGGTTGATGACTCAAGCAGCGCGGTGGGGACAAATTAAAGCATTTCCTAAAGATGCCGAGAAACTAGCCGAAAAAGGTTGGAGAACGGATTTATATCGAGAGATAGCAAATGAAATGGGCATTAAATGTCCTAAGGATGATTACAAAGTCGAACCACCAGAAGTATTTATAGATAAGAAAGGCTTCGATCCCAGCGATCCAGTGGGCTATCTGAATAGTTTTGCTATTAGGGCTAATGCTCCCACTCGTTTCTTCATGTCTTAAATACCTTCAAATCATTGACTGACTGAATTATTGCTGGAGCATTTGATGATGGAATATACCTCATTACCTATTGATAGCCAAAACGAAGTTATACCCCGTCCTGGATTTTTAGAAGTTGAAAATTTAGTCAAGTATTATCTGACACCTGATAAAAATAATTTTGTGGTGTTAGATAAAGTTAATCTGACGATTGGTGAAGATGAATATATTTCTGTAATTGGTCACTCAGGTTGTGGAAAATCAACTCTTCTGAAGATTATCGCTGGTTTAGAAAAAGCAACTTCTGGCTCAGTACGTTTAGACGGAAAAGAAATTCGCAAGCCAGGAGCGGAGCGGATGATGGTGTTTCAGAATTACGCATTGTTACCTTGGTTAACAGTGCGAGAAAATATCCGTTTAGCTGTGGATGAAGTGTTAAAAAATGCTAATCGTTCTGAAAAAATTAGCATTGTAAACCAACACCTGTCAATGGTAAACTTAACGGCGGCGGCTGATAAGTATCCTGATGAACTTTCTGGAGGTATGAAACAACGGGTAGGTATTGCCAGAGCTTTAGCAATTCGTCCTAAAATGTTACTCATGGATGAACCTTTTGGGGCGTTAGATGCACTCACTCGTGGGAAATTGCAGCGGCAAGTATTAGATATTTGGGAAAATCATCGCCAAGCAGTGATGATGGTTACCCACGATGTAGACGAAGCAATTTATATGTCCGATCGCATCGTATTAATGACCAACGGCCCTGCTGCTACTATCGGCGAGATATTAGAAGTTCCTTTTGAGCATCCACGCGATCGCGCCGCCATGCGAAACTCAAAAGAATATTTTGAACTCCGCAATCATGCCTTGAATTTTCTCGATCGATATTTTACGCAACACGAGTAAACTAGATTATCATTTTTTTAGTGGGTAGCCTAATTCAAATTGATGAAAGCTGGATTTGAAGCGGAGGAACCATATTGTGGGGCTAATCTTGTAGAGAGAGGCTATTTATAAAGTCAAACCAAGAGCGATTAATATTTAACTTGGCACTCAGCACTCTTAACAGAGAGACACCTTCCAGTCTTAGCCCGTCAGCTAACTCCGTAGGCAATGGAAGGAACCCCCAAGACTTTGGCTGTAATACAGTTGTTATTGGGGTTTCCTCTACTGATTTTCAATTTTAGTCATTAGTTATTAGTCATTAGTCCTTGGTGATTTGCAAGGGACAAAGCACAAAGTCTGAGCTAAGGCTTCCTTAGATCGGACGGCAGTTCCTTTAAGCGGGGGAACCCCGCTAACGGACTACCTCAACTTTGTAAGAGAGAACAAAAGACAAATGACAAAATCCAAAATTAGTTGCCCTGCTTCTCATTGCTCATTCATTTCATTGGGAGAAGTAAAGCTGTGAAAATTAAGCCAATGTTAGCACGTCTGCAAAGTGCCATAGGTCGAGATAACTTAATTGAACAAATGGTATTATTACCAGAACCAAAAAAACTGTTTTCTAAAGAATCTCCAGCAGCAAATTCAGTTAACTTAATTGTTGCCTATGATGCTTCTCCTAACAGTCATACAGTATTGGACGTTGCCTTTTGGATTGCCCATCAAACGCGTTTAGCCACGAATACAGAAGTTACAGTTCAAGCTGTTTATGTATTGGAAGACAATCAAAGCAGCCACTATCCAAATATTTTGAATTTTCCGATACAACAGCCTTCATTGGAATGTCAGATTAGTGAAATATCAAAATCTACCACACTTGTATTAACTCAACCCAAATTGCAGACAGCCATCACTCCCTTGCAAGAAGCAGATAGAATTCTTTGGCAAGCACGAAGTCTGGCGGAAGAATGGCAAGGTTCCTTCAAATCTCATTTGCGGTTTGGTTGCATTTCTACAGAACTTAAAAAAGTTGTGGAAATAGAAGCTGCCGACATCCTATTTGTTGGTTGTAATTCTGTCAATCATCCCATAATTGAGGCACTAGGTTCTGATTTCCCTTGCCCCGTTTTGGGTATTCCTAACTGTATTGATGAATAACCGCTGTTGAGAATTTAAATAATTTTTATTATTTTGTTGTCAAAAACAAGTCACCTACATTTAGGTGGCTTTTTTCGCCTCTATCGAATCATATCAAGTTCGGCTAATTACTTACGATATGTTGGTCTTGTTGGTAATTGGTAATAGGTCATTGGGAAAAAGGGGAAGAGGGAAGAGTTAAACTGTATTTTTATTCCCTATTACCCATTACCGACCCTAACAGATATCATAAGTATTCAACCGGACATGATATCAGGGATCTAATTTGCCAATTGCTAATACCTGATGATGTGCAATACGTCACGCACGAAGCTATAACCGATTAAATCCCAAAATAAATAGAAAACAAAGCCAATCATCGCCAAGCGACCGTTCCAAATTTCCGCTTGGGGAGTCCAGCCAAACAAAAAAGCATTACGATCTACGCCGTTATATTCTGGTGCAACAGCTGGTAAATCAGTAGAAGGACGAGTTTCTCTAGTTGCCATTTTTTCCGCCAAAATTTTGCAAAATTTAGTAGTTTTTTAGACGTTTAAGCTTTAGTAGCTAATTAGCCGCAGTAGGTCACGTAGAACGCTATAACCTGCTAAATCCCAAAGTAAGTAAGCAACAAAACCAATCATTGCAAAACGACCATTCCAAATTTCCGCTTGGGGAGTCCAGCCAAACAAAAAAGCATTACGGTCTACGCCGTTATATTCTGGTGCAACAGCTGGTAAATCAGTAGAAGGACGAGTTTCTTTAGTTGCCATTTTTTCCGCCAAAATTTTGC
>JBALDB010000004.1:0-14617 GCA_036918135.1 Nostoc sp. | reverse complement strand
GGCGAGCGTAGCGATCGCACTTCACCTGCCCACTTAAGCAAATTCATGCCTAGCAAGCTTTTTGGGCTTTTCTATCCGTCGAACTCACGTTAAAATATGCAACTTTAACAATCTAAGTCAAGTATAAGTCTGGCGATCGCATTAGTAGATTTATGTATATTAAAATCAGATTTTATTGCGTGAAAAAACCTAAATATATCTACTAACGTAATCAAGCTAATTTATTGCAATAAATTTTATTGTGTGTAAGCCGGAAAGCCCACACCAGATGAGCTACCAAGCTTATCCTACATTAGTTTTCTTATGCACTATTTTAGTTTTGATAGGCTACTAGCTTACGTGTATTTCACGCAATCAAATATGAGTCATATAGGCTTCTACTGTACGGAGGTTCTGGTGATTAAAATGTCTTAACTAACAAGCTGATACTAGAGATTCTTTTGCTAAAAACCTTAAGGATCTTTCTTTGTACTCATGCAGCAGCGTCCAAAATAAATAAATTGATAGTTAAAATACGATTGTTCCACAGTCAAACTAAATTTAGTTAAATACAGGTGTCAATGAAATCTATCCAACGTCCATCCAAACCACCATCACAACAGCCAAAATCCCCCAACCCAAGCCTAAAGCCTGAACTTGTGGCTTACCAATCACGAGAGCAACCCCCAGTTACACTTGAGCCAGATCCAACTCCCATTGATGAGCCGTCAGAAGTAGAGCAGCAAGCCCAAGCGATCCCTGTTCTTACCCCAAGCACGAACGCTGCTGAAAAACCGCAATCTTTAGAGAAAGGCAAAGCCGAATCTACATACCCTGTCCCTCGAAAATCCAATTCACCGCAACAGCCTAAGCAACAGCCCCAATTTAGACCCGACGATGATGAAGAATTACCATCTCAGCAGTGCCAGCATATCCAATTTTTAGACTGTGACAAACCAATAGGGCGAATTATCTTTGAATGCTACCACTGCCAGCAGGGAATACTCAGCGAGTTTACTGGAGACCCAGCAATGGGAGAATACTTTGGTCGTCCTTCAGTGATTCAGGTAAAAATCAAATGCCCTAATTGTGAGCAGACAGCTATTAGATTGACAACGGGAAAAGTGCTTTCGATAACGGCGATCCCTTCACCTTGGAGGTAGTGCTGGAGGAAACCTAACCCAATGAAGGCTGTCTTTGGTGAAGTAATGTCAAAGCTTGAGGCTATAAGGGACTGATAAATAAAAAAATATTCCACTGTTCACAGTCAACGGTCAACAGTCATCATATGATGTCCGGTTGAATACTTATGATATCTGTGAGGGTCAGTAATGTTTCGGCTGGTCTCAGCATAAATGGGTAATCGGTAATCGGTAATCATCAGTTATTTATTTCCTTTTTCCCAATTAGCTTTTTCCCAATCCCTAATTACCAAAAAGACCAACATATTGTAAGTAATTAGCCAAACTTGATATCAGTCATCAACTTCATAGGGGATAATTTATTTCTTAAATTTCCCTCATTTGAGATTTGATGAATTTTTGAGATTTACTCAAGCAAAACTATGCCAATTAATTTAATTATTTTAATTGCAGCGGTGGTTGTCGCTGTGTTAATCTTCCGGGCATTGCTTTCTTTATTAAAGACATTTCTGACTACAGCGATCGCAATCGTTGTCATTGTGCTTATTTTGAATATTTTTGGCTTTAGTCCACAAGACCTGATGCACGAAATTGTTAACTTACCTCAAATTTTTAAACATTTGGGGAGTGGGAATAAGTAATCAATAGCAGCAAATACTACTGTGAATTTCAGGTGGTGTTGGGTTAAAAAAGAAACTATGAAAATCATCAAACCCGTCACCAACTTCTTAGAAACTCGCGCCAGTGCCCCTGCATACGGCGGTTGGGTGCTAGCGGCAACAGCTATTTGTTTTTTTGGCGCAGGTATCAATACGATGGCTGGTTGGCTGTACGCCATTAGCGGCATTAGTTTTGCCCTTTTGGCTGTAGCAGCCATCTTACCACCGCGATCGCTCACAAATCTATCCATTACCCGCCGTTCCATTCAGCCTGTGTCAGCAGGCGATGAACTAACGGTGGAATTAGAAATTTACAATCAGACACAGCAGCCTGTAAGTTTATTGCAAGTTGAGGATATATTGCCTTTCGTCTTGGGGAAACCAGTACAAAAGGCAATCGAGACAATTCCTAGCAAAGGTAGTTACCGTTGGGTATATTACTACCCTACCCAGCGCCGGGGCGTTTATCGCTGGCATACAGTCGAACTCGGTTCTGGTGCGCCTTTGGGGTTGTTCTGGTGTCGTCGTCAGCGTGATTGTGCTGCTAGAGCCATCGTCTATCCTACAGTATTACCGTTGGCTACCTGCCCTTTAGTAGATGAAATGGGGCAAGAAGAAAGTAAAAGAAGCGATTCCCGTGGTCAACCCCAAAAGACAGCGACAACAGGACTAGTGCGATCGCTACGTCCTTACCGTATCGGAGATCCCACCCGTCTGATTCACTGGCTCTCTAGCGCCCGCTATGGAGAATTACGAGTGCGGGAGTTAGAAATGGTGACTGGTGGACAAGAGATAGTTATTGCCCTTGATAGCGCTAGCAATTGGCAAGAAGAAAACTTTGAGCAAGCAGTAATTGCAGCAGCCTCATTGTATTTTTACGCACAAAAACAGCAATTACAGGTGCAACTGTGGACAGCATCCACAGGTTTAATTCAAGGAGAGCGCTTTGTTTTAGAAACCTTAGCAGCAACCACTACCTTAGAAGAAGCCAGCACAATTGTTCCTAAAAGCCATCCTTTGATTTGGCTGACTCAAAACTCCCAGAGCCTTGCTACTCTGCCTCAAGGTAGTCGCTGGGTTTTGTGGCAGAATATTTCTTCGCCAGCAGAACCAGAAGTCATCAATTGGGAGCATCCTGGGATAATTTTGCAAAGCGATCGCCCACTACAACCCCAACTGCAAAAAACAATAGGTTTATATTAATCAATACTTTCGCCAAAAAACCATACCCTAGAAGGATGTGGTTATACGAAAAAAGCTTGCCTGTAAAGGATGTAAAGCTTTTAGCCTACGCGGATTGGCTTCGTTTGTCTAGTCCTGACTTTTAATGGTTTGGGCAAAGTGCAAAATTTGAGTTAACTTTGCTTTAGCTTTGTATTCTGTTGCTGTTTGCGTCTTAATACTGAACCAGCACTTAAAGTACTTACTGCCAGTAGCGCTGGTAAAAATGTCGGTTCGGGAACAGATGTAGCTTTTTCATTAAAGCTAAAGTTATCTAGTGCAAACTGTGTCCCGCCACCACCCGTCTCTATAAGATAATCTGGCTCAACTCCACCAGAAGACGTAAACCTTAATTCATCAACACCAAAATAATCAAAATTAACTAAAGTTGGCTGTGTCGTATCTACAACCACAGTTTTTGAATATAAGGTTGCACCGCTGTTTAAACCTTCTACAGTAATTGAAAGGCCATCATTCCAAGCAGCTGTGAGATAAGCACTGTTGAAGTCAAAAATACTATCACTTACTAAAGCAGGATCTCCACCTGCATTAAAGCTCACGTAGTCGCCTGACACTCTACCGTTGTCATAGCCTGTACGTGGGATAACAGTCGAGCCATTTCGATAGTAAAAATTATCCCAATTAAATCCACCGTAGCCGTTAGGAATATCAGCAAAACTTGAAGTAGGCGCTATATCATCAAATGTTAAAACAGTTGCTTGTGCTACTGCTCCTATTCCTAGAACAATGACTGTTGCTCCGATAGCAGCAGTCGATAACTTTTTTACAACAGTTGAAATACTCATGTGTACATATGGTAGTAGTTATAACTATTGATAAGTTTGTGCTTTTTTTATTACACATTTCAAAGCATACACTCAATCACCAAAGCAGCTAGTATTAATACTTAGTAAGTTGATAAAAATTCATAAAGTTATGATGAGACGCCCTAGTACAATGTATAAATACAAAGCCTGACATAAGTTTCATCAAGCGATCGCGCTTGGCATCTTCCCTTAGACGCGTCATAGTGTTGCTTGTTGATGAGAATAAATCAACCTCTTGACTTTTAAATAATGTCTGAAGATGCAACTTGTATTTTGATTAGCTTAGAAGTCAAGCTTCTGTGATTTCTTAGATTGTCTGCGATCCCAGTACACCAGACATATCAGCCTTTGAGCAAAAGTAAAACAATGTGAGTAACTAAGGTTGGGGAAATACACCCAGTAATCCCCTACTACGACTGAGGTACAATGCAAAGAAATATTTAAATTATGAGCGTCCGATCCACATGATCACATCAGAAGTTAACACAAAATCCAGCGATAAAAGCCTAGAGGCAATGCGGCATTTTTCTGAACAATACGCCAAGCGTACTGGAACATACTTCTGTTCTGAACCTTCAGTTACCGCAGTGGTGATTGAAGGATTAGCCAAACATAAAGACGAACTGGGTGCGCCTTTATGTCCGTGTCGCCATTACGAAGATAAACAAGCTGAGGTTCACGCCACATATTGGAACTGTCCGTGTGTACCTATGAGAGAACGCAAAGAGTGTCATTGCATGTTGTTCCTCACTACTGACAACGAGTTTGCTGGAGACAAACAAGAAATCTCTCTCCAAACAATTAAAGAAGTGCGAGACAGCATGGGATGAGCGAAAGCATACCCCAAGAGTTTTGGCAAGGCATAGAACAGTTCAATTCTGGTCAGTTTTATGCCTGCCATGACACTTTAGAGGCTCTGTGGATTGAAGCCAGCGAACCAGAAAAAAGCTTTTATCAAGGCATTCTGCAAATTGCTGTGGCACTTTATCATCTAGAGAATCGTAACTGGCGAGGTGCGGTAATTCTGCTGGGAGAAGGCAGCAATCGCCTGCGGCGTTACCCATCTAGTTACGGTGGTATTGATATAGATGAGCTATTGAGTCAAAGCGTAGCATTGTTGAAGACATTGCAACAAATAGGAGCAGACAAGATTAGTACTGGCGAGCTGGGTGAAAATGAAGCTTTATCTTTACCTAGAATTTTGGCTAGTTAGCGATTAATAAAGTTTAAGCAGGTGAAGGAAAATAACGAAGATAGGGAGAAAAATTACTTCCTTGTCTTCCTTGTTTTTCTTTGTTGGAAAAGATTTCAGTTGTTATTAATGCGATCGATAAGTCACAAATAGACTCCAATCCTGAGAATTCCTATGCTCACTTAATCGACGTTATTACAAGGGTTAATAGAAACTTTATTACGAAAGCCGTGTTTTTATCATGTCAGTAGATAGTTGTCAAAAGCTAAAAACTATTTATACTGCTATCTACCATTTTCATGATTAGCAAAACCAAAAAGGTTGTTTGTACCGCATCTGCAATTTTGGCTGCCTTTTGGCTGCAAAGTTCATCAGTGGCTAGTGAAAAATTTGTCAACGTTGGTGTGGATGACGATGGGAATCCGTTTTTATTGGACACTACCACAATGGGAGACAGCGAAAAAGGCTTTGGTAGTGTGATTAAGGTCTATCAACAAAGTGACAATTTGATGACTGAAGTACTGCTTCAGACTTCATGTGGCGATGACAAACTTTGGATTGTTGGAGCTAGAGTCTATTCCTCAAATGGTGTCAAGTTAAGCGAAAACAAGCAACGAGAGGAAATTTCTGCACGGGGCAGCAGTCCTGGAGCTAATGCAATTCGCTACTATTGCCAAAGTATTGGCGCTCGTGGATGGTAAATTTTTTAGTTTTCAAAATTCTGTAGATGCGATCGCACCTCTCCCCTCCTAGAATCGCCTACAGCCAGCCTTTCACCTCCAAGGTCATGAAGGGGGCTACCGAGTCACTAATGACCTAGAAATTGCAAATCCCTCTTAGCGTAGGCTAGAGAGGGATTTTGGGTATTGGGTATTTGGTATTGGGTTTTTTGACTGCTAGGTTAAATTACTTGCTTTCTCAACTGCTTGCTTTAACTCTTCAAAGGTAATACTACCGTCTTCGTCTGAATCATACTGTGCTAGTAACTCTCGGGGGCTACTGGTACCTGTTTCTGCTGAGATGACTGCACTTAAGCCAGGACTAAAAAAAAGCTCATTAATGGAGACTTTGCCGTCTCGATCGAGATCTAATTTATTGAAAAGAGATTGAAGCTCTTGCTCGGTTGCCATAAGTTTCTATCTAAATTAATTTTTCAATTTAATATCTCATTAATATCTCAAAATTAAACAAACTTATATCCTTAGACGTAGAAACGGGTATAGCTGGGGCTTAGATCGGGTGTACGCTATGATACAGGGTCTACAGTTGAGACAATGAAAATCAATCCGCACGGTCGAGCCAAAGTTTTCACTCAGTAAGAGATATAGCTAATTTTCAGTCATCGCTTAGACAATGACTGCGATCGCTATACCAGCTCCACGACCAAATGCTAAAGGGTAAGGGGTAAAGGTTTGAATTTACCCTTTTCTGTTTCCCCTTTAACCGAACTGTATTGCTTCCCAACCTACAAAAAAATGGCGAAGTATTGGGATTTGATATAAAGTTTCCTGAAACCTTGAGGTTGGGGGTAGCGTCACTATTTCAGCGAGTAGTTATCGTAAATCACTCCAGATTGTACGTTTCGTTTCTGGATAGAGTACTTGAGATAATTAAAACACAAGCCCAAATTCTCAACCCCAAATTGCAATCATGCCCTGCTATAAATTGCCCATATCCCAGATGCGTCGTGTTGGATTAGCCTTAATGCTCCCAGCTGCCCTGTTAGGAACTTTTGCTTTTCCGAACCAACTGCAAACCGCTACTGCACAAATATCAAAACAAAATCGCCCTCTGACTATCCGTGCTGATGTACAAGAATATGACGCCAAAACTCAAGTAATCACAGCTCGCGGCAATGTGCAAATGTCGTATCCTGCTCGCCAGCTTCAAGCAACAGCTGCCCAAGCGCAGTACTTTAGTAAAGAACGCCGGATCGACTTTAGTGGCAATGTCTATATTTTGCAACAGGGAGGCAACAGTATTCGAGCGGAGAGGGTAACCTATTTGATTGATGAAGGGCGATTTGTCGCCTTACCCCAACCTAATACTCAGGTAGAGTCCATCTACATGGTGCAAGAATCAGATAATAATCCACAAACTGCCACACCCGCTCCAAAGACACCCCAATTCAAGCGTTCTAACTAGCATCATCTACTACTAAGAAAGGCTGCCTGTAGCGTGAAAATTGTTTTAGAGAATATTCACAAATCTTATAACAAGCGAGTAATTGTCAATCGTGTCAACCTTTCTGTTGCTCAGGGCGAAGTCGTTGGTTTACTAGGCCCCAATGGGGCTGGTAAAACTACGACTTTTTATATTGCTACGGGTTTAGAAAAACCCAATCAAGGAAAAGTCTGGCTAGGTAATCTAGATATTACAGGAATGCCAATGCACAAAAGGGCACGATTGGGTATTGGCTATCTAGCACAAGAAGCAAGTGTTTTTCGCCAACTCTCGGTACAAGATAATATTCTATTAGTGTTAGAGCAAACTAATGTGCCACGATGGGAGTGGTCAAGGCGACTAACAACTTTACTGCGGGAGTTTCGCTTGGAAAAATTAGCTAATAGTAAAGGAATTCAACTTTCTGGTGGTGAGCGACGCCGGACGGAATTAGCTAGGTCTCTGGCTGCTGGACGAGAAGGGCCAAAATTTTTACTTTTGGATGAACCATTTGCAGGAGTCGATCCCATAGCAGTCTCAGAAATTCAGCATATTGTCGGACAATTGCGCGATCGCGGTATGGGTATTTTAATTACAGATCATAATGTCCGCGAAACATTGGCAATTACTGACCGCGCCTACATCATGCGTGAGGGACAAATTCTCGCGTTTGGTACTGCTGACGAACTCTACCAAAACCCCCTCGTGCGGCAATATTACTTAGGCGATAGCTTTCAAGTCTAAATTAAAAATTACAACAGAATTCAGGAATTGGTGAATTGGTGAATTGGTGAATTCAAGAGTCAGGAGTAAGAAAATTTTCTATTTAGCTTTCAGGCTAAGATGCTGTACTTTATTTAATCACAAACTGCTGTATTTAATTAAAAATTTTAAATAATAACTTCATTATTTATTTTTGAGCATGAATTTATTAGTTAATATTTAAGTTATTCCGAACTAAATTTTAATATTAAATACAGTAGACATAGCTAAGAGAGGTATAGAATTTAGACTTGAAAATCAGATATGAAAACTATTTTACTCCTGACTCTTAAATTCTAAACGGCAGTTACTCTGGGGAGACACGCCAGTTCCTCCAGTTGAGGAAAACACTGCACTGCCTCCTTCTGAATTCTGCTATATGCTTGACTTTACCAGGGTTGCCAATATTTAACTTTTAAAATTGGTTATGATGTCAAAGAAATTTACGTCTTTCTACAGCTTGCATTCGCTGCTGCCTTTTACGATTATGGATCGTTATCTTGCCAGCGAATTGTTGCCACCGTTTTTCTTTGGTGTCGGAGCTTTTTCTTCAATTAGTGTAACTATTGATGCTGTATTCGATCTAGTTAGAAAAATTGTCGAATCTGGGCTACCTATAGACATTGCTATTCAGGTTTTTTTATTAAAGTTTCCCAACTTTATCGTTTTAGCCTTCCCCATGTCTACACTGCTGGCTACTTTGATGACCTACAGTCGTCTTTCCAGTGAGAGCGAACTAATAGCCTTGCGTGGTTGTGGGGTGAGTGTTTATCGCATGGTATTAACTGCTGCGATGTTAAGTCTTGTGGTCACAGCAATGACATTTGTATTTAACGAACAAATTGCACCAGCCGCAAATTACCAAGCGGCGATGACTCTGGATAAAGCCCTCAAATCAGACAAGCCAACTTTTAAACAGCAAAATATTTTCTATCCTGAATACCAAGATGTTACACAGCCGGATGGCAGTAGGAATAGGATACTGACACGCTTGTTTTACGCGGATCAATTTGATGGTAAGCGGATGACAGGTTTAACAATTATAGACCGCTCAACCAAAGGTCTGAATCAAATTGTGGTATCAGAATCCGCCCAGTGGAATGGTTCTCAAAATGTTTGGGATTTTTATAACGGTACAATTTATTTTGTCGCTGCCGATCGCTCTTATCGCAACATCGTTAGATTTGAACATCAACAACTGCAACTACCCCGCACGCCATTAATTTTGGCAGAAAAAAGCCGGGACTACGATGAAATGAATATTGCCGAAGGGCTAGCTCAACTAGAAGTAGAACGCCTGGGTGGCGATCTCCAAAAAATCCGCAAACTTGAAGTCAGAATTCAACAAAAAATCTCCTTGCCCTTTGTGTGCGTAGTTTTTGGCTTAGTCGGCGCTGCGATGGGAAGCATACCCCAGCGCACCGGCAGAGGTACTAGTTTTGGGATTAGCGTCATAGTGATTTTTTCCTATTATTTAATTTTCTTTGTCAGTGGAGCGATCGCACAAGCAGGTGTTCTCTCTCCCTTTATGGGAGCTTGGTTACCCAACTTTATTTTTTTAGGAATAGGTATATTTTTATTGATGCGAGTCGCTAAGCGGTAAATATCAGGGACACGGTGACGCTCTGACGCCGGGAAATAAAACACACAGAGTATATTTGATAATTCTCCGCCTCAGAGCATCTCCCACTCTTTGCGTCCTGTTGTCTTCCATACCTCAATTACGGATGATAATTTCGACATTCTGGTGCATCTGGATTTTCCAGGCAATATTTCTCAAAAGTCACTTTAGCTGACACCATACCCTCAGCTTTCTGATGAGCTGCTTCCGCCTGGAGTTCTTCTACCTCATCCCAAGCAGCCGCACAGGCTTTAGAATAAGCACCTTGTTCGGTGCAAATAGCACGAGCCTGTTCAATTGCTTTTTGAATTCTCTCTTCTAGCAGTAGCACTTTTGGCGCTTCCACAAAGTCGCTTTTGGTCAAAATGTCGGTAATTGAGATGATACCCAACAATTTACCTTGGATCACAGGCGCTCGATGAATACCAGCGTTAGCAAATAACCGTGCTACATATTCCACACCCAAATCAGGGTTTACCACAATGCAAGGCTTACTCATAATTTCATAAACCCGTACTTGCTTTGGGTCTTTACCGTAGGCTGTTATTTTATAGACAATATCTGTTTCCGTGACAATCCCATAGGCATCATTATCATAGCGACGATCCACAACCAGCGCACGTAATCTTTTTTGTTTCATCAGCCCCACCGCTTCAGCAACAGTTGCCGAACCACGAATGGTAACTACGTTTTTGGTCATGATATCTTCAGCTTTCATCATTGCTGTAGTCTCCTGGAAAATAGTACAGTGCGGCAGGGCGCCCTCAGAAGCGTATCGAAGCATCGCAGCGCACAGTTTGCTAACTAGAAGGTGAAAAACTTGAATTTTTGCCCAGCTACAATAAACTTAGAGCAATTGTCAATTCGTGATGTTATCGAATGTGACCAATGCCTAAAAACTAAGCATCAATTGGGATAATAAGTAGGTGGGTGGGAAAATTTCTCGTTGAGATGAGGCAGAAGGCAGTTCTTGCAGGGGGCAGAAGGGAAGAGGGTTTTAGCCTAGTTAATTTTTTTCATATAGTTTGGTTTTATTGCGCCGACTTACTTACTCTTTACAATTAAAATCTTGCAGTATTCTCAATAACTCTAAGAATCCAAAAATTATACTTTGAGATTGCCAGTCGCTCCCCATGAGCGACTGCATTGGACGGGTTCCCCAGCTTGAAGCAAGTGGCGTGGAAACCCTCTGTCCTCGCGCTGGTTCGCTATAGTTCCCGATCGTATCTCGGTCAAAAGAAGGGTATTAGGAATTAGTATAAGAAGCGATCGCCTTTAATAATAGTGTTAAAGTTCTGGGTGTGGAGTTGCAAAACTATACAGACCATTAAGCGTTGGTTCGTGATGGTAGACCCAGCCCACAAACTCAGGAGTATGACGACCAAAAATGTAAATCCCGTCTCTTTCTCTACCCAAGTCAACCCAAGCAGCAGTCATCCATTGTCGGTATCCAGAATCCGCGAAGCGATCGCATTTTTCCACTGGTAAAAAGCATTTCAAACGAGTATCAAGGGCGTGGCAGACATAATTTTTGACCGCAAATATTGATAATCCCTCAGCACGTCTTTCAATAGCTAAGTTGATGCGATGGTGATACCACATCATATCTTGATATAGGTCTTGAAAATCGCAGACTTCTAAACCATATTGTGTCACGTAAGTTTTGACATTGGGTTGGAATAGTTTGCCCCAAGTCTCAAAGTTCAAACCCCATATCGGGTCTTGTTGTTTACGTCGTTTGGCTTCACCCATAGATATGACTCCAAGTGAGAGCATTCGTAACGATTTAATCTTAAATTTTCACTACATTACCTACCATACACAAATTATTTTAATCTTTGGGCTACTTGTTTGCTTGATATCAGTACCGTTTTTGCTTAAAATTTTACTTTTGAGAGCATGAGCAAAACTCTGATATCCACATCGCAAGCATTGTCACAGTTGTGTTTATTGGAATGACTGATGACTGTTGAGTATAGCCGTAGTCACACTCTTTAGGACATAAGGATAGGGTGAAAGAAGAGAGTTAGCAATAGTTTTGCCTCCTGCCCTCTGCCTCTTGCCTCCTGCTATATCAACAGTGGCAATTTTTTATTTGTTAGTCCTTTAGTGTTAAAAATCAACATATATCACTGACATTCTAACGCCTGAGCAGATCATCTCCGGCTTTAGTGCTGAATTTTAGTACTGATAAGTTTTCCAAATAATTAATATTATTACAAATTATTACGTATTTTGTCATATATTAATATTTGCAGCTCTGCTTGCAGATATCTATATTTGTTTAGCGGCGAATTCTATTCGCCAGAATATTTAAGCCTATGAGTCAAATAGTCTGGATTGCAAGACACGCTAACCGCCTCGACTTCGTAAACCCCGATTGGTTTCTCACCGCCGAACGACGTTACGATCCACCTTTGTCTGATGATGGTACAATCCAAGCCCAACAGTTAGCAAAGCGTTTAAAAGGAGAGAAGATTGCTCATATTTTTGCTTCTCCCTTCTTGCGAACCGTACAAACAGCAAATGCAGTTGCAGAAGTACTCAACTTACCAATCAAACTCGAAACAGGCTTGAGTGAGTGGCTAAATCCAGTTTGGATGACAGAAGAACCCGAAAGACTCTCAACTCCAGCTTTAACAGAATTATTCAATAGAATTGACATTGCCTACACTCCGCGCATCGCCGCCAATTATCCTGAAACTCAGCAAAAAGTGCGAGAACGTTCTGGACAAACTGCTAGATGTTTAGCTACTGAATTCTTTCCAGACAATATCCTGCTAGTAGCACATGGTGCATCCGTGTTAGGGGCAGCAATGGGGTTAGTGGGAGAAATTGCCAAAACAGAAGTTAAAGCTTCTTTATGTTCGCTAGTAAAAGTGGTACGTGACGAACCAGAATGGTTATTAGAACTAAAGGGAGACACTTCCCATTTAACCCACATAGAAGAAGTGATTCGATTTGCTTAAATCCTAAAATTGGGATTTGCGATCGTGGCTTTCGCTACGTTGGGTGTATCCTCCAAAAAATAATTTGTGAATAAGTTCTATGACTTTATTACTTGCAGGAGATATCGGCGGTACGAAAACTATTTTGCGATTAGTTGAAGCCTCAGACTCACAAAGCTTACATACTATTCATCAGGAAAGTTATCAAAGTAGCGATTTTCCTGATTTAGTACCGATAGTGCAGCAGTTTTTGGTTAAAGCTAACACATCTGTACCACATAAAGCTTGTTTTGCGATCGCCGGCCCCATTGTCAATAATACTGCTAAGTTGACTAATTTAGCTTGGTTCCTGGATACCGAACGTCTACAAGAAGAATTGGGTATCCCGCAAATTTCTTTGATTAACGACTTCACCGCCATTGGTTATGGCATTTTAGGTTTAGAAAAACAAGACTTGCACCAGTTACAAGCTGGCAAATTGCAACCGGAAGCTCCTGTTGCGATTATTGGTGCCGGTACTGGCTTGGGGCAAGGATTTTTAATTAAGCAGGGAAACAACTATCAAATCTTTCCTTCAGAAGGGGGACACGTTGATTTTGCTCCCCGAAACGAGATTGAGTTTCAATTGTTGAAATACCTACTCAATAAACATGATATCCAACGCGTTTCTGTAGAACGCGTAGTTTCGGGAATGGGAATTGTCTCAATTTACCAATTTTTGCGCGATCGCAAATTTGCTACCGAATCACCAGACATTGCCAAAATTGTCAGAACTTGGGAACAAGAAGCCGGACAAGAAGAGAGAAGTGTCGATCCTGGTGCTGTTATTGGTACAGCAGCAGTAGAAAAACGCGATCGCCTTTCGGAACAAACTTTGCAATTATTTATAGAGGCTTACGGTACAGAAGCCGGAAATCTCGCGCTTAAACTCCTACCTTATGGTGGCTTATACATTGCTGGTGGAATTGCACCCAAGATTCTACCGTTAATCAAAGAGAGCGGTTTCTTACTCAATTTCACCCAAAAGGGTAGGATGCGCCCCCTCCTCGAAGATATACCCGTGTATATTATTCTTAACCAGCAAGTGGGACTAATTGGTGCTGCTTTATGTGCTGCTGGGTTATAACAGCTAGCATCATCAGTGAGATTAGCATCTCAAAGGCAAAAAATATGACAATTAAAAGTCTATTGTCATTCATCGCTGCTACCTTTATCTGTGGTAGTTCTGTTTTAGTCGAGGCGCGTCAACCTAAAGCTCCAACGGCTGTTGCTAAACCAACTGTTTCTCAACCCGCACAGCCACAATGGAAATTATTCACTGCTCCAGATGGGCGTTTTACTGTTTTGATGCCAGGAAAACCAAACAGAAATACACAATTTCAAAAAACTTACATGGGGGAAATTAACTTAGAAATATTTGTCGCTCAACCACCAAAACAGCAAGTAGCGTATATAGTGACTTATAATGATTTTCCTTACAGTTATGGAGAAATGACAGATCCCCAAGCTGTACTTAATAATGCACGGGATATGGCTCTCAAAACGACGAAAAGTAATTTAATTAGTCAACGAGACATTCGCAGTTCAAATAATCATCCCGGAAAAGAAATTGAGTACATCAATTCTGGAGGAAAAATCACTAAAAGTAGAATGTATATTGCTGAAGGAAGACTATATCAAGTAATGGCAATAACGACGAAAAAACAGCAAAAGACGTTAGCTAAAACTATTACAGGGTATTTAAATTCCTTCCAGATAGTTTTCAAAAAATGAATTGAATGATTTAGGAGTTAGGAGGAGGCGGTGTAGTCTTAGGGGTTTCGCCTATGAACAACTGCCGCTCAGAATTTATTCTGTATTTTATCCGATTAGCAAATGAATAAACGGATTTCAAACCCTCACCAAATCATAACTTTGGTAGTCTACTTGAATGGCAATAGGGCAAACAATCAGCGGCGGATTCAAACCCGCCGCTGATTCCATTTTGATGGCTCGCGCTCCTAAATTGACGTGAGTTCGACGGTGAAAAAAAGGCAAAAAGCTTGCTATGCCTGAATTTGTACAACTGGGTAAGCAGTAGGCGATCGCTATAATTAATGGAGA
>JBALDB010000003.1:0-116336 GCA_036918135.1 Nostoc sp. | reverse complement strand
TCTCTACCTGAATGTAGGTGGAGTCATAAATAGCTACATCCTCAAACAGCAGTTGTGTATTCTCATCAAAAGAGCCGAACAAATCATCTGGCTGTACTTGGGCTAATTCTGAAGTTTCTGGAGTCGATAGTTCGCCCACCACATTATCTGTAATCTCTACCTGAATGTAGGTGGAGTCATGAATAGCTACATCCTCAAACAGCAGTTTTGCATTCTCATCAAAAGAGCCGAACAAATCATCTGGTTGTGGTTGGAGAAATTCTGAAGTTTCTGGAGTCGATAGTTCGCCTACCACATCATCTGTAATCTCTACCTGAATGTAAGTAGAGTCATGAATAGCTACATCCTCAAACAGTAATTGTAGATTTTCATCAAAAGAACCAAAGGAATTAAGTTTTACATCGGAAGGTGTTTGAGAAGAATCAACAGTAGATATCTCTGGGGATTGATTAGTAAATTCTGGAATAAAATCTACAATTTCTGGCTGTTGGGATAAGTTATGAATTTCCTCTCCTACAGGACGTTGCCCGAACAATGGAACTGATTCTTCTAATGTAACTGCTAACGCTTCGCTATCGTTAATTTCACGAGAAATCGTTGAATTGTTCGGTGCTAAATCCTCAAATAAATCATCTTCATATTCAGATGATAATATATCTAGTTGCTCTTCTTCTGGAAAATTCAATTCAAAATCTTCTAGAGCAAAACTCTTTTTAGGAGAAGCTATTGACTCTTGAATATCAGCAAAAATATCATCATTACTTTTACTAAATAAATTTTCTTCTAATACGTCTTTTAGATTATCTTCAATTAAAGAATCAAATTCCTTCTCTGCTTGTACTGTAGTTTCTTGATTCCAGAAGTTGCTAAAATCATCTTCTGGTTGAGAAAGTTCAGACACCGTTAATGGAGATATATTAAATAAATCACCGAGTTGGGAATCGCTTGTGGTTAGTAGTGAATTTTCTTCTATATCATCACCAAATAAGTTGTCTAAAGATAAGTCTTTTGGTTGAGTTAATTCTATATAATCACTAGAGGTAATTTCTTCTACCCAATTTCTATTTTCAGTTTCTAAAAATAAGTTATCAAGACTGTTTTCTTGATTACTAGATAATTCTACACTGGCTAACGCGTCATTTTCTGGTTCAGTTATTTCGCCTATAATTAAGAGTTCATCGTCATCATCTAGTGTCAGTGCCAATAAATCTGCAAGCGCATCGTTTTGGTTGTAATTCTTTTGGTCAATGTCTGAAGAAGGCTGCTCTGTGTTACTAGAACTGTCAGAAATTTGATATATTTCCGCAGAAAAAGAGTCGAAATCTAGATTATCTATAGCGATATCACTCAACTCTTTAGTCAGAGGAGATATTTGTTGATTTTGCGGTTCGGAATTTTCCTTTTCTAGGAAGTTATCACCAAATAATAGAGATAAATCCTCTGTATTAGCTGTGGTTGTAGTTTGCTGCTCGTTGTCGGTATCTTCATCAAATGAGAGTAAATCTGATAAATCGCTATCGCTATCCTCAGTCTCACTGCTGAAATCAATTCCTAATTCATCAGTACCAGTAATATCTAAAGTTTCTTCTTGTTGCCAATTTTCATCTAAGTCGGGAGTCTCGCCTTCAAATAAATCAGCCAAGGTATTTAACTCAGCTATTCCTACTTCTGGGCCATTGGGGTCAAGATTCTTACTAATTGGATGCACTTCCTCATGTGGAATGAGAGTGAAGTTACTCACAGGTGCAGCGTTTGGTGATATCTGTTGTACCTCCAACGGGTATTCATTAATACCGTCCTCTAGCTTAGGTTCTTCAATTGGCTCAGATAAGTTAGTGATGGCTAAATGTTCCGTGTCTTCAATTTCTTGAAGAATTGGCGAGGGTGGAGACTGTTCGTCAACTAAATCAAGGGGAATTTCTAACAACTCAATTTCTGCAAAGTTCAAGAGTGCTTTTAGTTGTTGACTGATTGCAATTTCCGCTTCCCTACCTTGCAAAACTAATTCTTGAGCTTGCTTGATTTCGGTGATGACGATTTTAGCTAAAGTTAGATAAGTATTTTGGGGATTGGCGATCGCACTGGCTGCGGCTTCACACAAACCGCACCACTTGGATAAATTCCAAGTTAACCCAAGTTTGACCAACTGGTAACAGCATTCCTGGAGGTCTTGCCGAGTTGAAGATGTTGTTGTTTGCTTAAACAGTTGCAACATTTGCCGCAGTGTTTGTAGTACCTGGGCTTGAAACTCACTCCAATTTTGATTTTCTTTAGCGTTGGCTGACGATAACACTTCCTGGGGTGCTACAGAAATGTCTTTTTCTGTAAATTTCTGATGGGCGTCTTCTGCCAAACTAGGAATATCTCGCCGTAGAAAAAGTTCTGTAAGTGTGGAGACATTCTCTAGAGAACCTGTCACTTCTGTTGCAGAGGAAGTGGCTACTCCACTGTTTCCTTGTTGTACAAGTTGTTCTAAATGCTCATTTAGCCATTGAAAGACAGGCTCAGTTTCTGACATCAATGTATTAGCTATCTCTTCAGAAAGACCAAATGGCCCGCTCAAATGCTCTAATAGTGCTTTGAGGGTATCAGAGACACCGAGAAATAAAGACTCTAACTTTTGGTCAATCTGAACCGGATGTTCTTTAAGAACTTTGAAACAATCTTCCAGACGGTGCGATGTATGCTGAATACTAGTCAATCCAAGCATTGCCGCTCCTCCTTTGATAGAGTGAGCCGCCCGGAAAACTTCGCTAATCATTTCCGGGTCGTTGAGGGTACTCTCTAGATTCAGCAACCCTTGCTCTATAGTATTTAGATGGTCTCTGGCTTCTTCAATAAAGTAACCTAAAATCCGCTGTTGTTGTTCCGGCAGCATAGTTTTTTAGTCAAGAGTCATTAGTCATTGGTCATTGGTCATTAGTCATTGGTCATTGGTCATTAGCAAATAACAAAGAACAAATGACTAATGACAATTTATCTAGTTTCAAGGGTTTCCACTCGGAAACGTTCCACAGAAGCGATCAAGTCACGGGATACACCTACTAGGTGTTGTAAGGCACCGGAAACTCGCTGTGCTTCCTGGGAAGTTTCCTGGGCTGTGAGTTCTACTGATTGCATTACGTGAGCAACGGCGCGGGAGGTTTCCGTTTGTTCCACAGTATCGCTAGTAATAGAACGCACCAGAATATCAATGCGATTTGCCACTTGAATGATATTTTCGAGCGATCGCTTGGCTTCTTCTGCCAATTTTGTGCCTTTAATTACTTGTTGTGTGCCTTCTTCCATTGCGGTCATTACGGAGCCTGTTTCGCTTTGGATCTGCATGACAATTTGTTCAATTTCCTTCAAGGATTTGGCAGATTTGTCTGCTAACTGGCGCACTTCATCGGCTACAATTGCAAAGCCGCGTCCAGCTTCTCCCGCTCTTGCCGCTTCAATACTGGCGTTGAGTGCCAGTAAGTTGGTTCTGGAAGCAATCTGAGAAATCAATGCCACAATTTTAGAAATTTCTTGAGAAGATTCTGCCAGCCGCTTCACTTTTCGAGTTGTTTCGGCAACGGTTTCGCGAATTTCTAAAATCCCCGCCACAGTATTTTCTACTGCTTCGCCACCTTTCAAGGCGATCGTACTTGCATCGCGGGCGACAGTTTCGGCTTCCCGCGCCGCCTCTGCTACCCGCTGAATCGAGTCGGTCATCACCTGTACAGAATTCAGCGTCACTGCCAACTCTTCTGCTTGGCGTAAAGCATCACTAGATAAGGCTCTAGCAAAAGTTTCCGAGTTAGTTGCACCTTTTGTTACTTCCTTGGCTGCCACTTTTACCTGTTGGACAATATCCCGCAGGTTCTGAATTGTCAGGTTAAAGGCGTCAGCTACGGCTCCTAGTACGTCAGCTGTGACTTCAGCTTGGACTGTTAAATCGCCTCTGGCAGCTCCTTCCACATCATCCAACAAGCGAATCACTTGGCGTTGCAGATTTTCCTTAGCTTCCTCTTGTTCGTCGGCTTTGCGTTGGGCTTCATTTGTGGTCGTAAAAATTACTCGCGCCATTTCATTAAAGCCACTAGCTAAGTGCCCTAATTCATCTTCTGAATACACTGTGGCTTGAGCATTCAGGTTTCCTTGACGTACAGCCTCAAACTGAGTTTGCAAATCCTTGGTTGTGCGGCGAATTTGCTTGAGTGTGAGATTCCCCATCAACCCTGCGGTAGTAAAACCGGTCAGTCCGGCTGCTAGTGCCATTGCCCAACCTGTATTTCGCACACTTTCCCTTTGTTGAGGTGGAGAAAATGTGGTGGCGACAAAGCTGACTGTGGCTACAACCAGTGCCGAGGCAATACCCACAGTCCCAGCAATTAGCCATTGCTTTCTTTGTATAGGGGCATTTTCTAATGGTGCTAACCAGCCTTGCTCGACGCTGACATTCGGTTCTAGCTTCGAGGCATCTGTTTGAGTAAAAACTGGAACTGGTTCGTGTGAACCAGTAATTGTAAATAGTTCCTCTTCACGCGATGCTGCATTACTTACAAAAGCCTCTACGATTTGAGGGCGTCCAGTACCAGTGGTTTCTGCTGCGGCAGAATGCACTGCCACATCAGCAAAATCAGCATCTCCTTCGATCAAGTCAAACCCTGGAATATTCCCTAAATCATCAAATTCCTCAAAGTCATCTAAAAATTCTATATTGCTCTTAGAATTTTCTCGACTCAGTACATTGTTTGAGTCTTCATCAGAGGTGATGTTATCCGATCCAAAGGCAGACTCAAATGCTTCTATATCAAAACTTTCATCGTCATTAAAGCTATTTTGCTCTAAGACTTCAACTGATTTAAACTGCTTTTTATCCAAAATTAAATTTTTGTCAAAAGATGCATTATCATCAGAAAATTTTGGTTGAAATTCTGAGTCGGCATCCAAATCTTTTTGTTCTAACCAATTATTAGGTTTGGTTGCTGATAAATTATCTTGAGTGTTATATCCTAAATCTTTGGTTGTAGACTGATTGTTTAGTTCTTTTTCAACAATCAGTAAAGTTTCATCTTCAAAATAAAGCTGTTTATGTTCTAAACTTCCAACACTAGAATCTTCAGGTTGTGACTCGCTCAAGAAATCAGCAAAATTATTCTTAGTATTACCAGTTTGTGAATTAGAAGATAAGGAGTTATGATTGTTAATAGCTAATTTTTCGTTGGTAGAATTTCCTTCATTGTCTGTAAAATGACTATTCACTAATGATTCTTCCAGGCTTTCTTCGGAGATATCTTCTTGCCAAAAAGCAGGTAAGTCTAATTCTGTTTTTTCCTCCCAACTGCTGCTATTCGACTCTGGTTGCTCTAATTCTTGATTTAAAGCAAAAGGATCTTCGCCATAACTTGTAGAAGAATCTGATATTTTTTCTGTACCAATATTGTCTTGTGTGGGTATATCGAAAGGATTATTTGAAGATAGTTCTTCTCTTGAAGAATTATCTTCAAAAAAGTTCAAATCCAAGTTTTTGCTATCAAATTCCTCATTAGCAGCCAATTTTTCTTTGCCATATGTCAGTGCATCAGACATATCTAGGGAATTTACTTGCTCTTGGCTTGTGGATGTATCAATCTGACAGCCAAACGACTCTAGGTATTGATTTATATTTTCAATTCCATTATTAGCAAAACCAATAATTTCTGGGTCATTAGTCAAGTGTAATACCTGTTGATATTCTTGTTTTGCGACATCGTACTGCTGCAAAACGTAGTAGATGTGCCCCCTTAACAAATGGGAGTTCGGGTCATTTGGTAAACTTTGCACCACTTGGTCAACTAAAGTGGCGGCAACATCGTAATTTCTTTGAACATAGGCGGTCATCGCCTGCTGATATGTTGGCTGGTAATCATCAATACTTGCTGCCATTTCCTCCTCCAATTTCATCCTGCCCACCGCGCACTCCGTAAAATTGCTATTTGATCGAGCAGTCGTAGACACTGATTAGTTTTAGCACCTAATACCCACTCTCCACGTAAAAAGGGAGCCATAGTATCTGGAACACTAGTTGGTGGGATGAGATTTTGGACATCTAGCCAGTCCATACCACCGATTTCCTCTACTGCTAAACCTACTATTGTGTCTTGTTCTTCAATGGCAATCACCGGAATTTCAGCTTTATTTGTGTTTAATGCACTTGGTTCGCCTAAAAATTGCCCCAAATCAGCTACCCAAATCACTCGACCTCGTAAATTTAGAGTACCCAAAAGTAAAGGAGAAGCATTAGGAATCGGGGTGATTCTATCAGGACTTAATTCAATTACTTCCCGAATGCCAGTTGCTTGTAGTGCAAACTCCTGATGCGAGGGAATGTAAAACCTCAAATGTAACTCACCTTCAGGACTTTCTACTTGTAATTCTGGTCGGAAATGATCTTGACCACTGCCACTTAAAAAGTCCGGTTTGCTGACCATATTGCTTTTATCCTTATCTTCGCAGCAGTTGTTTGACTGTTCCTACCAACTCAGTTGGTTGAAAGGGTTTGGCTATGTAAGCGTCTGCACCCTGCCTCATGCCCCAGTAGCGATCGAATTCTTCGCCTTTGGAAGAACACATAACCACAGGAACATTTTGGGTTTTTGGATCGGATTTTAACCGCCGACAAACTTCGTAGCCGTTCATCCGAGGCATGACAATATCCAATACCACTAAATCGGGAGGTGCTATTTGAATTGCCTCCAATGCTTCTAATCCGTCACTGGCATGGGTAACTGTTAGTCCAGTTGCTTTCAGGAGGTCTGTAATCATCTCCCTTTGCGCGATACTGTCTTCTACAATCAGAACTGTACTCATAAGTGTCTATCTACCTCCTGATGTAACGTTCCTATTTGGAACATTCCCTGATTCCCCCCTCAAGTATCAACTGTATAAATTAAATTTAGTTTTTCACTAGTTTCCTGGATATTGATATTTCACTGAGTTGATTCATTCTGTGATAACATCTTTTACCTCATCTTTTCGTAGATCCACAAGTCTTAGATTTTTTTATATGGCCCATAGATGAGGAAGACAAGGGAGAAATAATCAATGCCCCATGCCTTTTTTTCATTGGTTATTGATATACTTCCCTACAAGCATGAGTAATTCAGTGTCTGTAAATGGTTTTGTTAAATAATCTGTTGCGCCAACCATGCTAGCTTTGACTCGATCGATAAATCCATCTTTACCAGTAAGCATGATAATCGGTGTGAGCCGAAATGCTGTTGAGTGTCGCAGCATGGCGCAAACTTCGTACCCTTCCAATTGGGACATGGCAATATCGCATAAAATTAAATCCGGGTTGAGTTGAAAAATTAGACTGAGTGCCTCTAGGGGATTGGTGAGAACGATCGCTTCATAACCTTGTGCTTGTAAGATGGAATTTACAGTCTCACCGATGGCGATCGCATCGTCAATACATACTATCTGCCCCCTGTTTTTTCTCTTCAATTCCCAGTTATCAGTGTGAGTATTTGGTTTATTTGTCGTTGAATATACTAGTTGTAGCCAACTCTGTTGCACGTATGGATATATTGCCTTAGCAACCGTCAAAATGTCTCGGTTGAGATAACGAGCCAGTTGACGCAGGGATGTTTTACCATCAGCCCAATGTTGTAGTTTATTGACGGTTGCAGCTGGTAGCGAGGACTCTATCTGAAGTTTGTCAGATAGCACTGGCAATTGTTCGGGAGACTGAATGTGTGGATAAAGTTGCTTCCACTCTTGTAATTGCTTAGTAATTTTTGTTACAAAATAACTAATCTCAAAAGTGTGTAATTGGGGAGCGAGTGCCGCACCTTGACGGAAAATGAAATTACCTTGGTGTAAACTCAGTAGGTCAAACAGGGTTTCATGCACCAAGTTGTAGATGATACTAGCAGCTATCTTGGGGTTGATAATATTCTGCTCTAAGAGTGCCCAAAGATACGCATACTCTGGGGCGTCGGTTGATGACAGAGAGGCAATTTGTTTATCAGCAAGTCGCATCTCAACTCGGTAATGACGCAAATAATCGCTAATCCTGGATAAACTACTTTCCCCTTGTTGGCAATAGATAATTTGACCATTCAGGAAAAAAACGAACCAAGACTGTTGTTTTGGGGTATATTCACTAGCTATATTTCCACCAGGTTTGTTGTTACGGTGACTATAAGCTTCTACCCATAATTGCCCAGTTCGCTGTCCCAACTCAATTAATTGCAAAATACTGCAAATATCAATTTCACTTAAATTTCCCTGCATTTAGCTAAAAAATACTCCTGATAATCGCATTTATATTATTTATTAATTGTGTCCGTCAATTTTTGCATGTTTTGAGCAGGTAGTTTAATTTGGAAGTTAGGAGTTATATCAAGTTCGGATAATTACTTATTATTAAAATCTCTTTGTATCAGAGCGTCTCCCTTTCCCCCGTCAGTCCTAATAATAAATCTTCAACCGAATATGAGATTATTTCTCTTACCCTGCTTTCCCCACTTCAAGCATTGCTAAATTCTGACTTCTTGTTTAAGTATTGATTATGGAATATTAAAAAGATTTTTACCCTATCCCTTGTTCTCATCAAGTCAGAAATTAAGCTACAAACCTTAATCTTTCGTAATACACCTTGACAAAGCTAGTGTTAACACGGAAGTCATCATCACTATCATCAGTACAGAATATAAAGGCGCGGCCAAGCCGCCTCTATAAGTATCAAGACGTAATATTTCGCGTCTATAAATAGTTTTATCTGTCTTGTTTTCCTAAACCTCGGTTTGGTGAGACAAGTTAACAGAATTATCTTAGGTATATTCCAAACGAACTTTAAGTGCATCAATAAGGACTAACAGTGTGCTGTATTTAGCAGAAGTACAAAAACAGAAAGGTGGTTTACTCAGTGGTGGTGGCAAAACCGAACTGAAACTACTAGCTTGTCAGCGAACTGACCAGAATTGGAGTACTGTGTCGGAAGAAGTGATTGCCGGTGAGGACGCAAGTAAGTTAAATGATGGCGCCTTGGTACTGGCTGAACTGAATCCGAATCGTCAAGTGCAGCGAATTCAAGAAGCTGGGCGTCCGCTAGTCAATATTTTGCAGAATTTTTCTCGCCAATTGGAGAAATTTAAGCTTAAGGAAGATGAGATCGATCAGTGGAAAGAATCGTTGACGTTTCAGGCGCAAGAGTTGAATCGCCGTGAAATGGAAATGGAAGCACGCTTGGAACAGTTGCAAAACATGGAAGATGAGTTGCAACAACTAGAGCAACAAAAACAAGAAGTTGATACATCTTGTCGGGAAATTGAACGCTTACAAACAGAAATTGAGCGCAACCGTCAGGAATTAGAAGGTGCTTGGGAGCATTTGCGCGGGGAGCAGCGTCGCTTAGAGGAGCGTCAAGCAGATTTACAACAAGGAACGGTTTTGGATGAGGAGCAAAGTCGAGCGATGAGTGAGTTACTCGATCGCCTATCAAGTCGCATTCCTACCACAGAAACAGTAACACAACACCTTCAGCTTGCCTTTGAATTGGTAGAAAAGCAGCAAGCTATTCTGACTCCACATTGGGAACAACTCCAACAACAAAAAACTGCGATCGCTCAACAACAAGAAGAAGTTGAGCGCTTGTCACAAATATTTAGCGATCGCCAAAATGCATCGCAACTAGGCCAAAATTCTCTAGTCCAGCAAACAGCGCAATTGCAAGTAAATACAGCAGAGCTTAACAGCAAGCAAGAGTATATTCAAATACTTAAAGAACAGTTAAGCAATCAAGAAGATTTATATCAACAAATTCACACTTTGGCTGCAACATCTGGTGATGTAGTTCTTGGGCGGCAAGTTGATGTAGAAGCTTTACAAAAAATGCCTCTCGAAGAACTACAAAAAATAGTCCAAGATTTAGAGCATAAGTTAGAAATAGACGCTAGTTTTGTTCACGACCAAGAACAAGAACTCAAATATAAGCAAGAAGCTATAGAAGAATTACAAAATAAAATAAACCAAGCATCTGACCATGAGCAGATCAATTTGCAAATGGAACTGACGGATGAAAACGACCTTTATCAGATGCTAAACTCCAGTTTGGTAGGACAACGCCGCAATATGCTACAGCATCAGAAGTTTCTCAAGCAACACCAAAATGTCTTGCTGCGGCGGCAAGGACATACTGTTGCTGAGGAAAAAGAAGGTAATCAAATTAATTTAGAACCAATTCTGTTACAAATTGAAACCCAGCGACAACAATATTCACAGGAAATCCAAAAATTGGAACGTGAGATCGAGCAGATACGCGCTGGTATCGATTTAGCTCAGGGAATAATTGATAATCAAACCCACGATTTGGATCAAAAGCACCAAGAACTCAAAGCCATTGAGGAAAACTTGCTATCCCTACGAACAGCAACCGCTCAATGCTGTGGTCGAGTAAATCTCTACGAAGAAGCACTACAACCAATTCAAGATTCTTTAGACGGCTTACGGCAAAAACTTCAAGAAATTGGAGAATCTTTGGATCGATTCCAGGAAACTGGCGCTCATCAACTCCAAACGATCGCTCAAATACGCCAAACTCTTCAGAGTTTTATATCTCTACCAGAATTGTTAGCATCTTAAAATTACATCAGCTTCACCTAAACTAGTGAAGAGTAATATATGTAATTATGTGTAAGATAATTCAGGAACAATAATCAACTTAGCATAAAAACTATTTCAAACAGATCCAATCGCCTTGTACTTGAGCGATCGCACCCCCAGGAAATGGATCGGTTCGCGAGCGATTTGGCGCTCTAATCAAAGCCGTTAATTTTTCGATATGCTCAAAACTAGGTGCGTCAGTCAGTATTTGCTGCAATACCTGACGCATCACCCGACGTTGCAAGGCCAATGGTGCTTTCTGCAATACCCGACGATTTAGCCGTAAGGGAAGAGGAACAGTTGAGGGGAGTGAGGAGATAAATTGCAATGAGTCTTTCCTCCGAGGTTCCAATCGCCGGAAGCCGATGCTCAGACTTCTGTGTTTGTCCTCTTCTTCATCCTCCACGCCCCATACCATCGCCTCTTCCCGCAATTGCTGAGCAGCTTTTTCCAAATATTCCACTTCTGCTTGTAGAAGTTCTGCTGTTTGGGCTAAGGCTGATTCTACTTGTGGGTTGAAATTTTCTCGTAAATATGGTGTCAACTCTTGGCGGATACGATTACGGGCATATTGCAAATCTTGATTAGTGGAATCTTCCCAAACTGGTAGTTGAAAATCTTGACAAAATTGCTGTGTTTGGGTGCGAGTAATTTCTAAAAGTGGACGCACTAGTATAATGCCTGTAGTTAGGGAGCGTTGCCAAGTCAAGGCTTGCAAACCATCGGCACCAGTACCGCGAATTAAATTGTAGAGGAGAGTTTCGGCGCGATCGCTAGCGGTGTGTCCTGTAACAATATATTGATAATTATTTGTTTGGGCGATCGCACTTAAAGCTTGATAGCGCCAATCGCGTGCAGCCGCTTCACTATTTATCGGTTCGTTTGCTGTTTCTAAATAAAAGGATATACCCCATGTTTTAGCTAAGTTTTCTACATGATTAGCGTTCGCTTGGGAGTCTGAACGCCAGCGATGATCGCAATGAGCAATACTTAAATCCCATCCCCATTTTGGTTGTAAATCTAACAGTAATCTAATTAAGCACAGAGAATCTTGTCCACCTGAAACAGCGACTAATAGCCTTTGATGACGCTCAAATAAATAGCGCGATCGGATAGTACGATGTATTTTTGCATGTAGAGTAGTCCATACCATTTTGAGTTTTTCACCACAGATGGACACAAATAATTTTTATTATACCAGTGTGTATATAAATTCTTTTATTTACATCTTAAAAAACTACTTAAAATAATTCATAATTCATAATTTAATTATGAATTACGAATTACCAATTATTTTAATTTTCTACTTGTTTGAGCTTTTGAAAAATTTCATCAAGTGGTGATTCCGAACCCTCAGGGCAAAATTCTAAAGCAAGTCTAACTTTTCCTTTTTTCCATCCCTGAGTACTAAATTGCAAAACTTCACAATTTAATCCTTGAGTATACAAATTTACTTCATCCGTTTCCTCTGCTCCAATAGAATCTTTAATTGCTGTAATCAAATCACGAACTTTAAAAGTTTTAGCAATATTTAACTTATTAAAAGTGTCTGGTTCTATAGACACAACTTCATCGTGATTTAGTCTTTCAAATCCATCTTCCATAAAAATCTCCTGTTACTAAATCTATACTTTCCATAGATTTAACAGTTCATCCGAAATAAAATGATGATTTTATAGATTTAGTGGTTGTAATAAATTATGAGTTATAAAATGCTAAGTGATGAGTAAAAAAGACTTAACACTTAGCACTATTTTAGTGAGGTTTTTAGAAGAACCAACCATAAGAATGCAAACCTTTACCTAAAAGATTCACACCGAGATAGCAAACCCAGACAACAACAAACCCAGTGGCAGCTAAAATTGCGGGACGGCGGCCTTGCCAACCGCGAGTAATTCTGGCATGAAGATAGGCTGCGAACACTAACCAGGTAATTAACGCCCAAGTTTCTTTGGGGTCCCAACTCCAATAGGAACCCCAGGCTTCGTTAGCCCAAACGCCACCAGCAATAATGCCAATTGTTAGTAGGGGAAATCCCAATCCGATAATGCGATAGCTAATGTTATCGAGGGTTTCAGCAAGGCTAAGGCGTTGGGGTGAAAGGGGTTGTGAATTTTCGATTTGAGATTTGGGATTTGCGATTGGGGTTGTTGTGACTAAACCTAAAACAGCGGTATTACCGTTACCATTACCGTTGCTACTACTTTCAAAACGAGCAAAGCCATTATTTTCTACAGGGGGTGCTGGTGATTCGGAAACAAGTTCAGTTGCTTTGTGCAAGCGGTAGCCATTGCTGCGATAGCCACCATTACCGACAGAACTACCTTGTAGTAGGATATTTTGACCGCGAGTAACAATTAAAAAAGCGATCGCTAATAGCGAACCTACCATCAAAGCAGCATAACTCAACATCATGACGCTGACATGCATCATCAGCCAATTTGACTTTAAAGCAGGTACTAGGGGTTCCGACATTTGCATTTGCGATGGTAGTGTTAGGGTAGCAAAAGCAACGATCGCCATTGCTACTGGAGCTGTAGCAACTCCTACTAAGCGGCTACGGCTACTATTTTCAGCAATCAGATGAACTGTAGTAATTCCCCAAGTTAAGAAAAACAAAGATTCATACAAATTGCTTAAAGGAAAATAACCAGCTTCTATCCATCGTGCCCCTAATAATGTAGCTATACACAAATTAGCAATCGCCATGCCAGCAGTCCCAAATGCAGCTAGATAAGGCAGATTTGGAAAAGCTGCTCCTCCCCAATACACCAGCATTGTTAAGAATAATACCGCAAAGGAAGCATTGTCCAGCCAGCTCTGGAGTACAACCAAATTCATAAAATCTCCTCTCGTGTGGATTCTTAAAAATATCGATTTTGACTGTTTTGATCCTATCCGCTTAAAGGGAAATGGGGAATAAGGAGTGTTGACTGTTGAGAGCCAGTTGCTACCCGAAGGCAACGCTAAGAGGAAACAACTCTTGGAAAATACGCAACGCACTGGCTCCTGTTGAGCCTCGCCGGAGACGTTTGGGTTACTCTAGTGACGAGTCATTATATCAAGTTCGGATAATTACTTATAATTAAAATCTCTTTGCGTCAGAGTGTCCCCCGTTTGTCCACGATAAGTCTTCAACTGAACATGATATTATTCTCCCTCATCTCCAGGTTGGTGAGCGACTTGCCCTGAGCGTAGTCGAAGGGAGTCGAACCACATCTCCCATACTCCCCTATCTACTCACTTTTTTAAGTGATATAAAAATGTCGTAAACGTTACTACGACTGTCGCTGACAGCCGATGTCATTCCAATTGAGCGCGTTGCACTTAGCAAAGTTTGTTGATTGGGGATTAGAGTTGGTAAGGGAAAATTTTTCACAGTTCGTTCCACATCCAGGAAAAATTGACCATTTGTGGGATTCGGTTCTGTAGGAACTGTTTGCAGGAAGGAAAGAGTATTAGCTAGTGTGTTAGTGGGTTTGGAAACAATTTTATCGGCGATCGGAGCGCCCACTGCAAAGAAAGCGACATCTCCATCTAACCAGCCGTGGGTGGCGGTTAAAGTGCCATAAGGTGATATCCAGTTAACAACGGGTTGAGTTGCGACTTTTCCTGGTTGGACTTGGAACTGATATTGATTTTTCATCACTTCATCAAGCTGACTAATGGATGCTTCAGCCGATTTGCGATTGCTTGTCTGTACCATGAACAGCAAACCCGCACGAAAATTATCTGGTGAACCTTCTTTTGGCGTATTGGGAATCACTGATAAAGAAAACTCGCCTTTCATCCAAGTGAGCAAATCTTTATCTAAATCCAAATCGGTAATAGATTTTACAGCACCTCGCAGTTGTTCTGGTGCAATTGGTGAGAGTGGATTTCCCTGAGAAGTTAAAACATATTCTCCCCATAACCGCTGTAAGTTACTGCCAGAGAGCATCATTAAGGTTTCTGCTGGTAAGCGGCTTTGCATGTTTCCAGCTTTGTTTTCTACTGCTAGCACACGTTGACTATTAGGATTGAGCCAAGAAACGCCTTTTAAACGGATTCCTGTTGGCTCTAAGGTCATTGTTGCTGCTAAACCTTGATTATTTTGCAGTTGAGATAAAACTTGAGCAGGTAAAGGATGGTTTGGAGAAGCAGCAGCTATTTTTGCTGCTGTTGGTACATTTACATAAAACTGGGCGAAGGGTTGGTTATTGGCAATTTTCGGAAAATTTTCTGCAAAGCCCGCTACTGTGGCTAGGGATGTTTGACTTTTGTAGGCATCAATCGCTTGTTCTGTAGCTTTGGGACTATCAGTTATCACTAAGAAGCGCGTATCTAGCAATGCTGCCGAAAAGTTTTCCCCTGGTTGTCCTTGATTTTGTTTAATGGCGATTCCTTCATAAGTGCGGTCAATCCATTTGCCTTGTTTGAGGGTTTTAGGTTGTGCAAAAATGCTTTTAGCTATTTCTGGATTTTTTACTGGCAATACCATTACCATCGATTGCTGATCGCCAGCAACATCTTCGTTGGTGGTAACTGGTTTGGGTGCAGATTTGCTTACTGTTCTTGACGGCAGAATTGCGATTGTAACGTCATTGCCTACCCAAGGAGCAATATCTTTCTGGAAGTCATAACCATTATTAGTTAGAAAGCGATCGCGCAATTGCACTAAATTTTTGTCTAGTTCTGCTTGGGTTTCTTTTGTCCCAAATTCCCGTAATTTCTGCCATTGCTGAGGATCTGTTGTTAAGGAAACCGCCAACAGAGCATCACTAGGAATAATATTTGCACCTACTAGCAAATCATTCCAAGATGGTTGTCTTTGGGCGAACAACCAATATGCTGCACTTGCTGCACCAATTAATAACCCAGCAGATGATAATGCCAGCACCAAAGACGGCTTCTTATTTTTCTTCATAGGAACAGACACAAGAGGCGGTGCCATTAAAACCTAATACCTCATACTTGCAAACTCATTACTTGCTTGATTGGTTCAGTCAACCAAAAAGTTTCTCTTCTTTAGGGTAGCTAAGTACATAAATTTCTCCACCCTAGACATTGATGATAATACCGTAATTAATTTTTCTACTGTTTCAAAAGCGGTGTTTTAGTGGTTAGTTACCTTTTTTAGCACGCTTTGTTGAATTTCGCAGGACACTTCCTTTAAACAGATGCTTTAAGGAAAGTCTTCGATAGTTCAATCTGTTATTTTAGGCACTTTGAGGATATAACTAAGTTGACAAAGCTGCAAGTCATCAGTAATCTACACTACCTTATATTTACAGAAGTGGTATCTGTTGTGTTGACTCCATATAACCTAGAATAATTGCGTATCTAAGATTGGGTATGTTTACCCACTTAGTAACCCAGATATGTTATTGAATTATAGCCTTTAATAATTTGTATCATTTTAAGCAAAAACAGTTGTTATTTTTGCTGACAAGCAACTGCTATTTTTTCATCAAAAATTAAATAATTAAGATTCTATTTGGCTTTTCTAGTTAAATAATCTTTTAATTAGCAGGATTTAGTAGAGACACAAAATTTTGCGTTTCTGCTATACCTACCTAAATCCTTGCTTTTTTGTGACTATGCGTCATTGCTGACTTAAATATTAGCCTGAGCGTTCACAGCACTCAACTGCATAGGGCCTAAATATTTAGTTAAATAAGGCGAAAAAACTTCATAAATCAAGGTAAGTGGCTGTCCATGATGCCAAAACAAGTAGTGGCGACCCCAGAAAGGCCCGGTTACATTAAAACCTGACTCTAGCGCCGAAGAATAACCATAATAAATTCCTCGCACATCTCGATACAACTCTGTGCGGAGACGAGCTAAACTCGCCCAAATTGGTAATGAGCGATTTTGCAAATACTCATCTACATGGCTGGCTTCCCACCACGAAGTGGCATACGCTAATCGCTGACCAGAAGCGGTACGCAGCCATACTTGTCGCCGTAGTCGCGGCCCTGGTACAGCTTCTATTAAGTCTGGGGCATTATCCAAGTTTATGCCAATTAATGACATATCAATGACATCTACTTCTGTTGGCTCACCTGTGAGCAATTCTAAGTGACGTGTTGGCGAACCGTCTCCTAGAAGCAGTAATTGCCAAGCTGGTGCAAGCTGAGTGTGAAGCAAACTTCGTTGAATTACTTCCTCCCCTCCTTGCCAAATCGGAGTCAGGCGATGCCAAGCTGGTGGCAGTGTTAAGTTGTTCGTTGGCGTAAAAGTAATAGTCAATGTTTTTTACAAAACTTCACCTATCTCTATAAAAGCATAAAAAACCATAGAGTCATTAGTCATTGGTCATTTGTCCTCTGTTACAAATTTTTGATGCCTAGACAAGCCGCGAAGCTTCTAATCTGGCGAGATATTTTGTGCTTTGTGCTTCGACCAATGACTAATGACCCTCAAGCTAGATTTAAGGGTCAACCGTCTCAGGCGTTTTGCCCCTTTGACTGTTGACCCTTGATTAAATAAACAAAAAATGCGGATGGCGAGACTCGAACTCGCAAGGCAAAGCCACACGCACCTCAAGCGTGCGCGTATACCAATTCCGCCACATCCGCGTAGGTTGTCTAAGCATAGACTATAGCATAAGAAAATAATTATAGTAAGGTGAGTTCTCAGTTCCAGTTTGGAAAAATTTCAGTGAAGGGTTTAATAAATTTCCTTAAGGCGGTATCAGGCTGACAGAAATGTCGCAGATGCACAAGTGATATTAAAAAGGTAAAGCTACTGTAATAAGTACGGTCAAGCACAAAAGCTGTCGCTCAAACGGCATACCTTTTGAGTGAAAAAGCAATTCGGGAAACTGGCAAGATTGGCAACAGTTATGTTGTTAATCTTGTTAAGACCTGTAGAGGCAACAAGCCCAATTCTTGACTTTGGTGAAGATGAAGGTTGGGAATCTCCTGTGATAATTTGAAATAACGCCAAAGCGTTGTTACAAATCAGATGGGAGAAAATGTCAATCTACTGGTACTAATATCGAAACTCCAAAATGAAGTTTGACAAAATATTAATTGCCAATCGGGGAGAAATCGCGCTTCGCATTCTCCGCGCCTGTGAAGAAATGGGAATTGCGACAGTTGCGGTTCACTCCAGTGTTGACCGTAATGCTCTCCACGTTCAACTTGCTGATGAAGCAGTTTGCATTGGCGAACCTGCTAGCAGCAAAAGTTATTTGAATATTCCCAATATCATTGCTGCTGCATTGACTCGTAATGCCACTGCCATTCATCCAGGTTATGGATTTTTGGCAGAAAATGCTAAATTTGCAGAAATATGTGCTGCCCATGACATTGCTTTTATTGGGCCAACTCCAGAAGCCATCAGGTTGATGGGGGATAAATCCACTGCCAAAGAAACCATGCAAAAAGCTGGAGTTCCGACAGTACCAGGTAGTAATGGGTTGGTAGAATCCGAGCAAGAAGGATTACAATTCGCTAAGGATATCGGCTATCCAGTGATGATTAAAGCCACAGCAGGTGGTGGTGGCCGCGGTATGCGCTTGGTGCGTTCTGAAGACGAATTTGTCAAACTTTTCCTCGCGGCCCAAGGGGAAGCAGGAGCCGCTTTTGGTAATTCTGGCGTTTACATAGAAAAATTTATTGAACGTCCTCGGCACATTGAATTTCAAGTTTTGGCAGATAACTACGGCAATGTTATTCACTTAGGCGAACGAGATTGCTCAATTCAGCGCCGAAATCAAAAGCTTCTAGAAGAAGCTCCAAGTCCGGCTCTTGACTCAGACCTGCGCGAGAAAATGGGACAAGCTGCTGTCAAAGCTGCCCAATTCATTAACTATACTGGGGCAGGAACTATTGAGTTTCTCTTGGATAGATTCGGTAAATTCTACTTCATGGAAATGAACACTCGGATTCAAGTGGAACATCCTGTAACAGAGATGATTACTGGAGTAGATTTGGTTGTCGAACAAATCCGGATTGCCCAAGGGGAAAGACTCAAGCTTACCCAAGACCAGGTAGTTTTACGGGGTCATGCGATCGAATGCCGGATTAACGCTGAAGACCCCGATCGCGATTTTCGCCCATCTCCCGGACGGATTAGTGGCTATCTTCCCCCTGGAGGGCCAGGTGTTCGCATTGATTCCCACGTTTACACAGATTACCAAATTCCCCCTTATTACGATTCCTTAATTGGCAAGCTAATTGTTTGGGGAGCGGATCGCCCTACTGCTATTAACCGCATGAAACGCGCACTACGGGAGTGTGCGATTACGGGATTACCGACCACTATCGGATTTCACCAAAAAATTATGGAAACTCCACAGTTTTTACAGGGTAATATCTATACAAATTTTGTGCAAGAGATGAACGGGTAGGGAAGTGTGGGGAGTATGGGAGGTGTGGGAAGATGGGGAAGATGGGGAAGAAATGTTTCCCCCCACACTTCCCACACTTCCCACACCTCCTCTTTCCCCCCTATCCTCCCACACTTCCTGTTTGCCCCATACCCTATGCCCCACATCTAACTCACATGAGCCATCATAGTCAGTAATCCTTGCTGGCCTAATAGAATTTCTCGTACTAGGCTAAAAATACCAACCCAAATGATGGGGGTAATGTCTACGCCGCCGATGGGCGGGACGAGTTTTCGTAAAGGGATTAAAAATGGTTCAGTAGGCCAAGCTATTAAATTAAAGGGTAAACGATTCAGATCCACTTGGGGATACCAAGTGAGAATAATGCGAAATATAAATAAAAATGTCATCAGCCCTAACACTGGGCCTAGAATCCAAGCAGTCAGGTCAACACCAGTCATCGGTTTAAGCAGCTATCTCGTGAATAAATAAAACACTTGGGCGATCGCCAAAAAATTTGAAGCTTTGTAAAGCACTCTCATTACAATTTTATTTCAATAGAGAGGAACTGGGCACTGAATTTACTAAGCAGCACTTGAGAAAGAGCAATTATCAAGTTTGGCAGTTCTCGCTCAAAGGCTTCTCAAGAAAGTACTACACCATTAAAATTAGGATGAAGTGTGTAAAAAAAGGTTGAGAAGTATGACGCCCGCTTTAGCAAATTTTCTTTGGAGTCTGTTTTGGGGTGCTGTAATTGTTGTGGTTCCCGTTACAGGTGCTTTGATTTTTATTAGCCAAAAAGATAAAATTCAGCGTTCATAATGCTTACGAGAGTCTAATGGACTCTCACAAGCGATTTCTCAGCTATCTACTTAAATAATTGCACCAAAAGCAGCAGTTTTCGATGCTGGGGCATTTGTAGCTGAGAAAAACATGTTTTTTATTTTTCGGTCAACAGCTTCAGAGCTTCTTTGCTAGAGGCTTTGAAGCTTCAATATATGATGACTAATTAGAGTAGTGATTTTAATTGTGACTCGCTAACATAGATTTGATATTGGGAAAACAGCAATGATAAATTTTGGGCTGAACTCAGCCAGTGTTCTGGCTCAGGTAAATTTTGGGGCAAACTCAGCCAGTATTCTAGGAATTTTCCTGGCTGTGGCTGGGGCAGCACTGTATTTTCTCCGCACTGTACGCCCGGAACTGTCACGAGATCAAGATATCTTTTTTGCAGCAGTGGGTTTGCTGTGCGGCTTCATTCTCATCTTCCAAGGATGGCGACTAGACCCGATTCTACAATTTGGTCAATTACTTTTAGTCGGCACAACTGTGTTTTTTGCAGTAGAAAGTATTCGCCTGCGGAGTATAGCTACCCAGCAAGCTAAGCGTAACACTCCGATTGTCGATGATGAGCGAGAGGTAAGCAGAAATTATTCCTACGACCGCAATCGCAAAAAGTATCAAGCTGAGATGGATGCAGGCTTAGAGCCACTGCCTTATGAAGACGAGGAAGAACGCCCCGTGCGTCCTCGAATTCGCGGTAGCAGGGATGAGATTTCAACTCGTGATGACTACTACGAGGATCAACCCCCCCGTCGTTCAGAACGTCGTAACAGCAACAATAATGAAAGGCAGAGTCCGGGAGATAGAACGCGACGGCGTAGTTCTGGGCGTCCGGTGAGTCGTCCTTCTGAAAGTTTTGAAGACGAAAATTGGGGTTCTTCATCTAGGGAAGTTGATGATTGGGACAATTCGAGTGGAGAATTGAGAAAACCGTCTCGCCGCACTAATAACGGGCCTGAGCGACCAGAAAGCCGCGAAGATGATGTTGCTCCCAGACCAAGAAGGCGTCGTCCACCCACTGATTCGGCTCCTCGAAGACCCCGCGAAGATGATGACGCAATCCCGACTGAATATGTACCATACAATCCAATTGAAAAGCCAAGTGAGGGGCCAGATAATTCAACAGATTTCGATGACGATATTTAAAACAGCTGGTGTGGAGATAGATTTGGAGGCAACGGAAAACACTTGAGGTGAAAAAATTTACGCCTAGATTGTGGCTCCAAAGACCAATTCATTGGAGCCTGGTTTTTGGTTTTACAAGTTTGCTTGTATCTTGTGGTTCTAACGATATTCTTATTGGGTCTACTTCCCTCAACAGTCGCTACACCGAGGAGCAACCTGCTTTGAGTGGAAATGGGCGCTTTTTAGCGTTTGTATCTAATCGCAATGGTAATCAGCAGCTACTAGTATACGATTTAGAGAGACAACTATTTATTCCCACACCAGGCATAAACAGACAGGAAACCATTGCTGAAAGTCCTAGTTTGAGCTACACCGGGCGTTACATTGCTTATATTACTAGCGACCAAGGTAGACCAGTAGTAGCACTTTACGATCGCCCCACTCAACAGTCGCAAATCCTCACCCCAATCTATCGCGGTTGGGTGAGAAAGCCCAATATCAGCCCAGATGGACGTTATGTAGTCTTTGAAAGCGCCAGCCGCGGTCAATGGGATATTGAAGTCCTAGACCGGGGGCCAAATGTAGAGTTAGATATTCCTAATGGTGCAACTGCAGGATCGCCTCCGTAGGGGAGGTGGGGAGATGGGGGAGTTAGAAGTTAGTAGTTAGAAGTTAGGAGTTGGGAGTTATCAAACTCTTGACAAATGACTAATGACAAATGACTAATGACAACTATTATGAAACGTATTCTTTTTATACCTGTATTTATATGCTTAAGTTTATTAACTGGGTGTTTTGGTTACCCTCGGATTTTAAGTTATCCCTTCGATCCAGGGGGGCGCAGTCTTAATAGTTTTGCTTCGGAATTAGATCCCCAAATCTCTGGGAGATATATTGTTTTTGTCACCGACCGCCGGGGTAGCCAAGATGTTTATATGTTTGATACGCTAACTCGTGATTTAGTTGATTTACCAGGCTTAAATTCTTTTGATACGATCGCCAATCATCCTAGCGTTTCCCAAGATGGTCGCTTTATTGTGTTTGCAGGTAGTCGCCAAGGGCGATCGGCTATTTTTCTCTACGACCGAGAAACACGCCAATCACGGAATTTGACTTCTAACTTGCAAGCGGAAGTCCGCAACCCGACAATTAGCGCTGATGGCAATCGGATTGCTTTTGAATCCAGTAACAACGGGCAGTGGGATGTTTTAGTATATGACCGTTATGGACAACCGTTAAATATACCCCAGGAACCGCGTTAGAGATGCGGACTGTTAACTGTTGACTAGGGACTGAGAAAGAATTTTTTAATTCCAATACTTAATACCCAATCCCCAATCCCTACTCCCCAGTCCCTAGCCCCTCTTGTTGTTGCACAGATTCAATAAGCGATCGCACTTGTTGTGTCCCCTCGGAAGCTTCAAATGATAAGGGGAATTTACCTCGAGATAACATCCGCAATCCTAAAGGTGCAAGGCTGAGTAGTCCTTTGAGGTCACGAAAATAATTGCCGACTACTTGTAAACCAAATTGACGTTCATCGATCCAACCACCTTGTTTGACTAAATCGATTAATACTTTCCGGTGGCGAATTGAGCGAGTGTCACTGGTTTGTTTTTCGGTGAGAATTTCTTGTTTAATTTTGGTGATTTGTTCTAGCGGTGCAACTTCCATTGGACAAACACTATCGCAGTACAAACAACGCGTACAACCCCAGACACCTTTAGTACCTTCGTTGTAACTTGCTAAGCGATTTTCGGTGTCGCTATCTCGTGAATCTGCTACCATGCGGTAAGCTTTGGCAAGAGCATGAGGGCCAACAAAATCTGGATTAACTTCGCGGGCATTGCACTCAGAGTAACAAGCACCGCACATAATACAGTTGCCAGTTTTATCGAGGCGCGATCGCTCTTGTGGTGTTTGCAAAAATTCTCTTTCTGGTACTTGTCGCGCTGCGGTACTCACATAAGGAGCGACTGCTTCTAGATTGTTCCAGAAACTGCCCATATCCACAACCAAATCTTTAATCACAGGCATATTTCCCAGAGGGGCAATGGTGATCTCACCAATGGCATTTACTTTACTTTCAGATGATGGTATTTGTTGTAATCTAGCAAGTTCGCTGCCAACATTTTCCTTACAAGCTAAAGCCGAACGCCCATTAATTCGCATAGCACAGCTACCACAAATGGTATTGCGGCAATTTTTGCGAAATGCCAAAGTTCCATCTTGCTCCCACTTAATATAATTGAGGCAATCCAAGATTGTATTACCTGGTTGAGCCTCTACAATGTAGGTTTGGACAATAGGGGAGGAATTTTGTTGCTGTCGAATCACCTTAAAAATAACTTCCATTGCTTTTAACCAAAATTTTAAAATTGCTTCATCAGTCTCGAAAATTATCAATCAAGGGCGCTAGTTGTCACTCCTGAGCCATATTCTTTTTACTCTTAATTCTAAGTCTGATGTTAATAAGCTGACGATAAAAGAGTGACTGATTCTAGTTTAAGGATAACGATTAAAGTTTGACTTGTAATACTGCTATATAACAGATTTGCGTCAAGTTCTGAGCTAAAACACTAAAATTATTATCGCAGCTAGAAATTGAATTTAGCTGTTGGGAAGTGTCAACTAAAGGCGGTTTGCTTGGGAGTGACTTACGTTCATCTCCTATCTAGCGATCGTATCCAAATTAAATCTATGTCAACTTGTGTTAAAGCAACTGGCTCTCAAAATCCTTTAACCAGTAGCGAAGGCAGAATATTTTAATTATATAGAAGTGTGAAAGCTCACCTCAATAGATGCTGGTGACAATTAAGCACTAGACATATGTTAAGAGATTTATTCTTCCCATAGACAGACGTACAGAATCCTCTAATCACTTTTTACTTGACGGTAATAAACCTAAAAAAAATCTCATCACTTTCAAAGAAAAGTTTTTGCACCGGGAAACCTGGACAGACGAGACTTTTTGCTTTTTGCCTCCTCTGAATCAAAAAAATCTTAGATTTCACTGATTGGTCAAAACTGCTCGTCTAAATTAGATAAATTTTTCTAAAAGCCATCGGACAATACTCACGCTTGCAATCAAGGGTTAGAAAAATCCTGACTGGTTTTTTATGACTGAAGTCCAGTGATTTAAATAAAAATTTACCAGCAAGTTTAATTCAAAATTAAACAACTATTTTGCTATTATTAGTCCATGCTAGTATTTAATATAAAATTACGAACTCACAAAACCAGAATCAATAGCTGTATCAGCGCAGCTACTACTGCTTTGTTGATTCGTAATGTAGAGACAAGAAAATTCACATCTCTACTCGCAGGACAAAAGGGTGTAAACCCATAGGACTCTATTAAAATACTATGCTGTCCTCAGCTTTTGAGGATGAGTGGAGAAAACTCTACTTGCTCATTGGCAATCAGGGCAACCACTGAAGTGAAAAACCTGCAATTTCTTGGATCTACAACTTATTTGTAGTAGAACCTAGCCAATTTGTAAAGGTGGCTGAAAATTACACCGCTACACTAGCGCCAAAAGAGAAAATAGTTTGCTTTCTGATGGCGAATAATGGTTAAAAGTACCGTAAAATCACCAAAATTAATCTCTTTGGGAACTCTGACCTCTAATAGGTTGTGAACAACCATAATAGAAGTGCTTTTGGCTTTGTTCAGCAGGAATTCACGCGTCACATTAGTGTCCTAAGTAGCTTTATCAGATGCTAAAAAACCGAATACTGGCATGAAACTACATCGTTTATCAGTTTGGAGAGAGTAAGGAAAAATTGAGCATAATGAGTGAAACTGCAACCGCGCCATTAACCGGAAAAGCGTTACTTGCTAAAGTAAAAGAACTTTCCACTTTACCACGCCGAGAAAGAGCCAAGCAGTGCGGCTATTACACTGTTACAAAGAATAACCAGGTTCGCGTCAATCTCACTGATTTTTATGACGCTTTGTTATCAGCTAGGGGGATTCCTCTAAGTCCTGAAGCACCAAAAGATGGTCGTGGTCGTGAACCGACGTATCGCGTTAGTGTGCATCAAAATGGTCAAATTGTGATTGGTGCTACATATACCAAAGCAATGAGCTTAAAGCCTGGAGATGAGTTTGAAATTAGGTTGGGATACAAGCATATTCATCTGATTCAACTTGGTGAAAGCGATAAAAAACTAACCTCACAAGATTTAGACTCTGATGACGAATCGGACGAAGATTTGGACGAGGAAGAGTAAAGAAAGCTGATGGGAAGGATGAGTTTCAGGTGAATACTTGATAACTTGTCCTTACCCTGATAGCAATTGGTAGCTGTGTTGAGAAAATTTTGTCGAGGAAAAAAATACGATTAGACTCTTTGCCAGAGTCAGTAAATTTAGTAGAGTCTTGATTTATTAGCAGGAAATCTATAGTCTAAGAAGTCTATCGTATTTTTTTGTTTGTGTTGATAAATTTTTTTGAACTTTCAGTCAACGCCTTACTGGCATTTATGGAAAATGCACCTGGACTAGTTGTAGCGATCGCATTCCTAATTTGCTGGGTAGGGTGTTGGTTACCACTGGTAACAATATCAGGAATATTGCTCAATTGGCAACCGACAAAATTTTTGCAGCCAGAGCAAAAGATGCCATTGTTAGTGTCACTTTACCTATTAGCTCCCCCGATTATCTGGGGATTTAGTTGGTTGGTCAATAGATCTTTGTTAGATTATGGCTTTGTTGGCAGTCTTTCAATTCTAAATTCTTTAGCACTAGGTTTAGGCTTGGGAGTGCTAAGCCTAGCTATTGTATTTAGTGGGGAATTTGGGTTAGGTTGGTGTTCTTTTCAAAATACGAATATTAAGTTATTACTACCTATCTTGCTACCAATTTTCTTGATAGCGTTATTAGTTGGTGGGATAGAAGAGTTAGTTTTTCGCGGTTTTTTGTTGACTGAATTAGCCCAGGATTATCCGGTTTGGTTAGCAGCAATAATTTCTAGCTTGATTTTTGCTTTATTACATCTCGTTTGGGAACAACGCGAAACTGTACCTCAACTCCCTGGATTGTGGCTGATGGGAATGGTGCTGGTGTTGGCACGGTTTGCCGATCGCGGTAATTTGGGTTTAGCTTGGGGACTACATGCAGGATGGGTATGGGCGATCGCTACCATAGACACAGCAGAACTGATTACTTACACTGGTAAAGTCTCTGACTGGTTCACAGGTAAGAACAAGAAACCTCTAGCTGGCTTGTCAGGAATTATTTGTCTAGTGGGAACTGGAATAATTATCTGGTTGTTGTCTAAGTATTTTTAAGCATATAAAATTCCAAAGACGCAATAAATCGCGTCTCTTATCTTAATTTGTAACCGATATACTAACTTATAACCCCTAATACAAATTCACCTTCATTCACAGCTTGATTAGTTGCAACATCATAAACTAATCCATCTTGTTGAGCGCAGACATCAATTACAGTAGGTAACTGACTTTCTTTATTAAAACTGAGAATTTGATACAATTTTTCTCCAGCTTTAACAGTGCTACCTAATTCGATTCTTTCTTGAATCATACCACCGGCGATCGCATAATATTTTTTTCGGTTGCGGCTGCATACAAAATTCATTTGATGGTTTTTTGTATCAGATAAATTACGAACTTGTAAAACACCTTTTTGGGCTAAATAGTTTTTTATACCCCGTACACCTTTAGCAACTGAATCAAGGTTCATTTGCATTCCTGCTCCCAATTCTAAAGTCCAAGCCTCGATATCAAACTTGATTTCTCTATCAAATTTTTGAAAACAAGCTTCCAGTGCTAACCAAGGTTTGATAAATGCTTCATCAAAAGCGTCACCATCATATTTATCCAGTAAGATTCCGAAATCAAGCAGGAAGTATTTTGCACTTTCTTCTCGATTTCGGAAGTAATAAACGTAGTCTAAAGCTTGATTAGTAGAACTATGTAAATCAATTAAATAGTCTGCATCTAAACTGAGATTTTGTAGTTTGTAGCTAAAAAGCTCAGTGTAGGGCACAGCACTAGGAGAATTAATTTTTAATAAAATTTTAGCAAATTGTTGCTTAATTACAGTTAGATAATTTTGTCGAATGACCTCTATATCAAGATGAAGTTGAGATTTTGTGAAAGCTACTAAATCATCAGCTTCTTTCTCGTAATCCCAAAATATACGATTCCAGTCTTTAGCTTCGTAAACGCAGTAACGTCCAGGAGAAAAATGCTGAGCGCGTTCATTTGCACCCATTGGATTACAAACTGGAACAAGCCAAATTTCTCCAATTAAATTTGTATTATTTATTGTTGATAAAAATTCAATTAGCTGGTGAATGACGGCATTGCCAACAATTTCTGCACCGTGTAAATTAGATTGAATGTAAACCTTTTTACCAGGTTGAGCGCCGATGAATTTGTAAACTTGGAGAAAAAGGCGATCGCCCGAAGCCATTTGACGTAAAGGAATGGTTTTGATAACTGGCAGCATGAAACAACTCGGTGATAATTTGAGTACATTATCGCTGTTTATCTACTCAAGTAAAGAAACCAGAAGCCAAAGACCAATATGGTGTTGCTCCCTTTGGTTGCGGCAGTATTTAAAAAATACAGTATTCCTTCTACCTCTTGCCCTCTACCTTGGAGTTTTTCTAATGTAGAAGTGATTATTCTTCGTTCCTCAATATAGCCCACACCCTGCAATCCTACTCTTTGAAAGGAATGAGATTGCAGGGTGTGGGAGTCTGAGGATGAAACTAACTTAATAATTTAGAAATTTATTCACCGACAATTTGGTTTTTCAGTAATCGAATCTCTTGGGCTAATTCTTGGCGATTTGAAACCCTAAGCAGGTAACGAAAAATAAACCAAGTGGTGTAAGCAATTCCAATTAACTCAAAAATTGTTGAAAGTAGTGGAGTATGGTGAATAGCATCTAAAACTGCTAGTGTTACCTTAACTGTGACGAGCGCTGTCAAAATTAAAGCAACTGTTATTAAAGGCTGCTTGTAGTCCTTAAAAAAGCTGCTTAAGTATTGTGGCAAATGCTCAAAAAATTCAGCAACTTGTCTACTAATTTTTTCCCACTGAGATTCTGGTGCTGGTGGTAGCTTTGGCAAGTTTGTAGTGTTTGTCCCTTCAAGTGCTAGCTTAGTTTCTAATGAAGAGGGATTGATAGATTCGAGTTGCTGTTGTTGGGATTCCATAGTTTTAGTTTTTAGCAATGACAAGAGTTCTTATAACTGTTTGAGCGTCAATAAATATAATTATTCAACTTGTCAGTTGTCAATAATTTTTTGTCACTAGTTAAGTATAGCACTTATATAAACGCAAGGGAAAAATCAAATTTAAAAGTATTATATAGCAGTCTTTATATAAATTTTAAATAATTGCTCTATTTATACCGTGATGTATTACTCGATTTTTAAATTGCCTTTGAGTTATCTCTATAATTAAGAGTGTAAAAAATTTGAATTCAATCAAATCTTATACTTACAGCACTTTGCAAGTAAATGAGGTACAAATGCAGGACTTAAAATTAGATATAAAAAGTTTCTACCTCCTGCCTCAAAACTCGTAGCTTTGTACTTGATGCAAAAGAAAACTGCTGTATCTGATTAATAACTAAGACTGAGTAGGGGCATTTATAGCAGAATCACTACTAGACTTAGTTTAGTTTGTCGAATTAGCCAAATTTAAGTCTGCTGTAAGTCTTCTTTATAGCTGCCTACTCACTTATTTAGATTGTTGTTAGGTGACTTATTTTTTTGGTGGGGCAACTACAGCTTTCACAACTACATTTTTGACGCCTTTAATTTGCTTGGACAAAGGTTCAATTTTAGCAAGTTGCTCTTTATTGTTTACGGTTCCTCCTACAGTTATAGTTCCATCTTTGGCTGCATCAACTGTTAGTTGACCATTGGGTATATTAACTTCCAACTTAGAGCGAACTTCACTTGCTAGGTCACCTTTATCTCTATCTGCATCGCCTCCAGTAGCATTATTGCGCTGTTCGCGGGCACGAATATCGGCATTCGCTTGTTTTCTACGGAGTTCACTTTGTGCATCTTTTTGAGAGGCTTCTGTTGTTTGTGCGCTAGGTGTTTGTGGAGCTTGATTGGGATTACCAGGTGCCGATTCACTTGTTTTAGAAGCATTATCACAAGCAGCAACACCAAAAACTAAAAGGCAACTAATTACGAAGGGAGTTAGCTTTTGCATATGTTTAATTCTGAGTCAGAAAGTGAAATTTGTTGAAATTCACGGCACAAGTGAGGAGCAAGGAGTCAGGAGGAGGTAGTGCAGTCTTAAAGGTTTCTATACCACTTCCTACCCTGGAGGAAGACGTTTTACCGACAACGGGGAACCGCCGCAGTGGAGTGGCTCCCCATGAGGAACTGCTGCTGAGAATTTAGAGTAGAGATTCGATTAATCCCCTCTGTATACTCACAGGATTTAGAATTTAAAATTTTAAATTCTGAATTCTGAATTTAGATTGTTTCATCCCGATTGTCAACAATAATCACAGCAGGCTCGTCTCTATCAACTGTTGCGTAGTCGATCCGATCGCGCTCAAAAATTTCTGTGTTGTCATAGGTTCCTCGCTCAAAACCTGAGCGATCTTCACCTAGATCCCTAGCGTCATACGTCTCGAATTCTTCAATACCCTGACGTTTGAGAATAGCTTCAGCTTGGCGGATTTCACCTTCAGTACCATCAACAATTAATAAGTAATCCCCTCTTTGGAAGCGATCGCTATAAACTCTAGCTCTATCTTCCGGAATTCCTAAACCAACCAGCCCGCCAACAATACCCCCAGCTGCTGCACCAATGGCACCACCAGCCAGTGTTGTTGCTATGGCGGTAGCTGCTGCACCACCTGCGATCACCGGGCCGATTCCTGGAATTGCTAAAGTACCAAGACCAACTAATAAACCTGTCAAGCCGCCTACGACGCCGCCGGTAGCTGCACCAGCTTTGGCACCGTCGTCTGCTTTGTTGCCTGCACCAATGTTTCTATTATCTACTCCAGCGATCCCACGATCGTCTGCATCTTTGGCAATCACTGAGACTCTACTCAATGGGAACCCCGCATCTCGCAATTCTGTAAGTGCTGCTTCTGCATCTCGACGATGAGAAAATACACCGATCGCGCGTTTGGCTGCTTGTACTGATGTAGCTTCAGATGTAGTTGTAGGGGTGTAAGCAGTTGCATCGTAAATTTGCCACTGTTGAATTCCATGCCCACTGATAATAGCAGCTGCACGTTGAATTTCAGCTTCCGTACCACCTACAAGGATAATGTAATCCCCTTGATTGATGCGTTCGTTATAGAAATTAGTCCGGTCATGTGGTAGAACCCAACGTGTTGAGTCCCAGCGCTCGCTCACATGAACCCCTCCAAAAGATTCCCGTCCTAAAGAGTCTTTATAAATTAAGGAAATTTGATTTAAAGGGAAACCCGCATTTCGCAAATCGTTAATTGCACTTTCCGCATCTTGACGATGAGAAAAGTATCCTACTGCATATTTGCCAGCAACTACATCTCTATTAGCAACACCTGTTGTCGGATATGTGCTATCTGGGTGGTCGTAAATGCCTAACTCTTCGATACCACGCTGACGTAAAATTGCTTCTGCTCTAGCAATTTCTGCATCCGTACCATCAAGGATGACTAAATATTGTCCTCGTCTAACGCGTTCGTCGTATACTCTGGCTCGTTCTTCCGGAATTCCTAAACCAATTAATGCCCCAAGCAAACTACCGGCTACTGCACCGATACCTGCTCCAGCGAGAGTGGTAGCCAGAGCGGTTGCTGCTGCTCCAGCTAACATAACTGGCCCAATTCCTGGAATTGCTAAAGTACCAAGACCAACTAATAAGCCTGTTAATCCCCCCAAAGCACCACCAGAAACTGCTCCCACCGCCGCACCTTCATCGGATTTATCACCAATGCGATCGCGTACTTCGGCGCCAGCAATATCATCACGCTCTCCATCTTGCGTAATAACAGATACTCTATTCATATCAAAGCCGGCATTTTTCAATTCGTGTAGTGCATGTTCAACATCTCGACGATTTGAAAATACGCCTACAGCACGCTTCTGTACACCTACAACCATTATTTTTCTCCACAGTAAAATAAATTATTCAAAAATTTATAGCTCGGTTATAGCTGGTAGTAACACCTATTTATACATGTTTATGTTTCTTTTTCATCAATCGCTTGGAATAAGTTTTTATCTATCAACAGATATAAGTGTTTTTATCTAAAGAAAGTAAGTAAAAATGTCAGTATCAAATATGATTTTGTAGCTAACTTTTAACTTCAACAATCAATATTGGTATTTCGACAATTAAAAATTATTAATTACTTAAATTACGGTTATTTATTAAATAAATACGTAGTTATTTTGAAGAAGATGAATATCACAAATTTAAATTATCTAACTAAATAATTAATTTGTTATCAAATGAGCTATTTAATAAGTATAAATAATTTTAAACCTGTTCTTTAGTTAACTAAGGGTAAATTGCCCAATATATTATTTTTGTAATTTTTTGAAAAGAGTAATTAAAATAACTAATACTTATAAAAGTACGACTTTTGACAAAAGTTTTTATTACCTGGGAAAGTGTAAGTTTAATTAATTCAATTTCTAAACTAATAAATAGACAATATTATCAAAAAATGGCTATTTGATTGAATGCAAGTGAGAAAATAGGATGTTTACAAGAATTTTATCGATATTAGAATGGGATTCGCTATCTTTTGGATTAACACCTCTGATTGCTCAACAATTACTAACTCCAGAAGAAGCATCTGTTCTTTTTGCTGGGCCTAAATTCTTAGTAGCATGCTGGGGTTTCAATGACCTTAGCTTTGCAATTGTTATTTACAAACTTTTCAGTTGCTGTCGGAATTTCATCTTGGGAAATTGATTCAGACGATGATGAGTCAGTAAGGCTAGGTAGTAAAATTCGTAAAGTTCAAGGTAAAGTCGGTTCTTGGGGATTAATAACCGCTAGTATTGCATTATTCATTGCTTGTTTTCTGGCGGTAAAACTTAGCTTAGTCGAAAATGCATTTCTAGGAGCAATTATTGGTGTAGTCATCTGGTCTATTTATTTCTCACTGATAATTTGGTTCGGATCGTCCGCAGTAGGTTCTTTAATTGGTTCTATTGCCAGTACTGTAACTTCTGGTTTTCAAACTCTGGTGGGTACTGCAACTACTGGTATCAGTGCTAATACTGCCAAACAACAATTGGTTTCTACAGCAGAAGAAGTTACAGCCGCAGTTCGGCGAGAATTAACATCAGGTTTTGACTCTGAAAGTATTAAAAATACGCTGCAAAGTTCTTTAGCTTCTGTGCAATTACCGAAGTTGGATCTGAAAGAAATTCGTTCTCAATTTGACCAACTTATTCAAGATAGAGATTTACAATCTGTTGTTAATAGTGATTTATTCCAAAATGTCAACCGTCAAACTTTTGTGGATTTAGTTAGCGATCGCACTGATTTATCTAAAGAAGATATCAATCGTATTACTGACCAATTAGAAGGTGCTTGGCAACAAGCTTTAAATCGGAAAAATCCAACACAGCAAGTAATTAATTTACTCCAATCTGCCACTCACAAAGAACTCAATTCAGAGGATTTAGGTGAAAGACTTCAGCAATTAGTTACAGTTGGAGGTGGTAATGGGAAGCAAAGTAATGGTGTAATTAACCAAGCTGTTCGATTTGGCTTGACTGCGGCTGTACCAGCTGTTTTGCATAGACTAAACCTTTCTGACATCGATGTGAACAAAATTACAACTCAGTTGCAAAAACTAAAAGAGAAAGTTAAAGATGTCGATGTCGAAGAAATTACACAACAACTACAAAATTTGAGAGAACAAGCAACAGCAAGATTACCAATATCGCTATAAAATACAATCAAAGCAGATGTAGAAGACTACATTTTAAATTCCTTTCCTTGGCACTTTAACCGGATTAGCCTCAAAGAAGAATTCAAAGAAGTCATCTATGACGTAAATGCAAACCCGGCAACTGTCAGACGAGAGTTGGAAGAACTCAATCAAGAATATTTTGCAAATTTATTGAAGCAGCGGAATGATATCAGCGAAGCTAGGGTAACAGAAATTGCCGAACAAATGGAAAGCGATCGCCAGGAAGTTTTAGAAACTGTAAAACAGACCGAAGCGCGAACAAAAAGTCAAGATTTCCGTACCCGCATTGAAGATTATCTGCGTTCAACTGGCAAAGACGAACTCAATCCGGAAGGTATAGAACGGGACTTTGCTCGGTTAGTAGAAAATCCAGAAGCCGGCTTTGAAGATTGAAGCGATCGCTTCGGGCAATTTGACCGCGATACTTTTGTACAATTGCTGCAACAACGTCAAGATATCAGTGAAGAAGAAGCGAATAATATTGTTAGTCAACTTGAGAGCAACCGCGATAAAATTTTAAATCGTGCCAGAGAATTGCAAGAACAAGCTAAAGCTAAAGCCGATGAATTGCGGCAAAGAGTTGAAGATTATTTGCTCAATACTAACAAAGAAGAACTCAATCCCGAAGGTATCAAACGAGATTTTAGAGTTTTACTAGAAGATCCGCAAGCCGGAATTAGCCTTTTGCGCTCACGCTTATCGCAATTTGACCGTGATACCCTGGTACAATTGCTCAGTCAACGTCAAGATTTGAGCGAAGAACAGATTAACCAAATTCTCGATCGACTCGAAGCCGTCCGAGATAGTATTTTGCAAGCACCCCAGCAAGCGAAAGAACAGTACGAAAAAACTACAAAAGCGATTGCAGAATATCTCCGCAATACCAATTTGGCAGAACTCGATCCAGAAGGTATCAAGCGTGATTTGGAAACATCACTCGACGATCCTAAAGCGGGTGCATTAGCATTGCGCGATCGCTTGTCTCAAGTCGATCGAGAAACCTTGGTTCAACTTGTCAGTCAGGGGGGAGACTTGAGCCAAGAGCAAGTTAATCAGATTATCGATCGCGTCGAAGATGCGATTCGTGATATTCTCAAAGCGCCGCGACGTTTAGCAAAGCGTACCACTCAAAGGATTTTAGATTTTGAAGCTAATCTCGAAGACTACCTGCAAAATACTAATAAAGAAGAACTCAACCCCGAAGGAATCAAACGCGATTTGCAATTGCTGTTATCTTCTCCCCGCGCTGGAATTGAGAATTTAAGCGATCGCGCCTCAAAATTTGACCGTTCGACAATTGTGGCGCTGCTATCTCAACGGGAGGATATCTCACAAGAAGAAGCTAACCAAATTGTGGATCGAATCGAATCTGTTCGCAATTCCATTGTCGAACAATTCCAACAGATTCAACAAAAAGTGCAATCAATTTTAGATGGGACTTTTGCCAAAATTCGTAGCTATCTTAACTCTTTGGATCGTCCGGAACTCAACTATGAAGGAATTAAGCAAGACTTTGCCAAAGTCTTCGACGATCCGGAAGCTGGATTTGAAGCCTTGCGCGATCGCCTGACTCAATTCGACCGCAACACCCTAGTCGCTGTCCTGAGTTCTCGTGAGGATATTTCCCAAGCAGACGCCAACCGGATTATTGACCAAATAGAAGCGGCGCGAAATGGCGTATTGCAACGAGCCGAACGCATTCAAAAAGAAACCTAAAAACGCCTGAAAGCGATTCAACAACAAGCTAAAAAGCAAGCCGAAGAAACCAAAAAAACCGTTGCAAATGCAGCTTGGTGGATATTTGGCACAGCATTAACTTCCCTTGCAGCTAGTGCGATCGCAGTTACAGGTTTACCTCTACCTGGGTAAACTCTAACTGTTTTCAATTCAGTGAAATAAAGTAGGGTAGCACAGCCATGCTACCCTACTTATTTAAATCAGAATCACGATAATTTCTTGGCTTAATTACTAAACTACCTGTTTGGAGGGGGAGGTGCTTGGCGATCGCCTTGAGGGTGAGGCGGAATACCCAAAGCTTGGATCAACTGTTGTTCTGTTACTCCCAGCTTTGCCGCCGCCGCCTTAAAATCAGGACGAGGCGGACGCTGATTGCCGTTAGGTTGACTAGGAGGATTAGCAGGAACTCCTAGCGCAGCTTTTAACTGAGCTTCAGTCACCCCCAACTTTGCTGCCGCCGCTTTAAAATCAGGATGAGGCGGACGATGATTGCCGTTAGCTTGACCAGGAGGATTAGCAGGAACTCCCAGCGCTGCTTTTAACTGAGCTTCCGTCACTCCCAACTTCGCCGCAGCTGCCTTAAAATCAGGACGAGGCGGACGCTGATTGCCGTTAGCTTGACCAGGAGGATTAGCAGGCACTCCCAGCGCAGCTTTTAACTGAGCTTCCGTCACACCTAACTTCGCCGCCGCCGCCTTAAAATCGGGACGAGGCGGACGCGGCTTTTCTGAAGGTGGTTGGTTGGGAGCATCTGTTGCTTGAGCAATTTGCTGAAATTGATTAGCAGCATTTGCTTGATGAAGTGAAAAACCGAATGTACCAAACCAAACAGGAATCGCTGCTAGGACTAACATTTTACGAATATTCATAATTAACACCCAAAAGATAGATTGTTTACATTTCTGATTGAACTAACTCAAAATTACAAATTGCCTTGCTTGGAAATTACAATTTTGTAATTTTTGTCACTTAATTAGAAACCCTGTACTCAAATTACGTAACCTTCAGCCCAACATTAAAAGTTGCTGCATAACCTTGTCCATTCTTAACGAGCTTGAGCAACATTTGCTCGCCACCATCAGCAAAAATACTGTCATCAGCATTCTTTAGGGTGCGCTGTCCCTTGCTGGTGTAAGGTGTCTGGCTATGTACCTCATCAGTAATTGAGTCATCAAAGTATAGCTGGGACGTAAACTCGTAACCCTGCGTTAATGTCCCATCCGTGCGAACCTTAAAGTGAATATGGACAGTTCTGCCTTCATACCAACCGGGATAAATGGTTATGAACTCAACAGTTCCATTGGCATTGCTGACTTGATAGCCGCGTAAGAACTTTTGACCGACGGTACCAAAATTTGGATCTGCCACGTCTGAATAGACACCTAGTACATCACAGTGCCAAACATCTACGATCGCACCTCCAAGGGGCGTACAGCCAGTACTGCCAGTTTGAGAAATGTGCAGTGTCAAATGCAGTGGTGTCCCTAATTTCACTAAACCATTCGTAGGATCGGAACGGATATCCGAGCGGTTAAGCTTTTCATCCACAAAATAGGGGCCTTCGGTTTGTTGTGGACTTACAACACACGCAGGTAACATAGCAGAATTGATTACAGATGGTGTGATTCCAGCTAGACTCGACTTTCTCGGTATACATCCAACCGCAAGTATTACCGTTCCAGCTGCCCGAAATAGAGCAAGTACATCTCTGCGTCGGAAAATCCGAGCTAATTGGCGATTGTTATTTTTCATCACCCTGCTTTGAAAAAGAATTCAGAATTGAGAATTCAGCAGTCAGAATCACTCTTGGTGAGGAACTCCTGAATTCTTGATTGTTAACGGTTATTGTGTGGTATTCGATTTTGAACTGCGCCTTGATTTTGAGGTTGGGGAGGATGTTTTTTCAGCTTTTGGTGTCGTTGCTGATGCTTGATTTGTAGTTTTTTATGGGGTTTTTGCAATTCATTTTCCGGTCTGGGACGTTGTTGTGAAATCTCTGGTTTGGGATTGGATGGAGATTGGGCATTTGCTTGGGGCGCAACAAAACCAAATGTACCAATTATCAAAGGAATCCCTACTACAGCTAAGACTCGACGAATATTCATTATCGTTAACCTCGATGTTGCTTACATTTTTGATTAAGCCACCCCAAAATTACAACTTGCTTGGTTTGCGAATTACATTTTTGTAATTTGAGTCAAAGAGTAATGAATTTAGAATGGAGTAATGTTTGTCAAGTAATCAATAATTTGTGAACATTTTGTTTGTCGAAGATGAAGCCAAAATTGCTAACTTCGTCCGGGCTGGATTGAAGGAGCAGGGATTTGTTGTAGACTACTGCGACAACGGTGATGAAGGATATCTGCGGGCATTAGATAACGAATACGATGCCATCGTACTTGACATCATGGTGCCAGGTAAGGATGGGCTATCGATTCTCAAACAACTACGGCACTCAGGGCAAAATACACCAGTAATTTTATTAACGGCTCGTAATGAACTCGACGATCGCTTGTCCGGGTTGAATTTGGGAGCCGATGATTATATTGCCAAACCGTTTTTTGTGGAAGAACTAGCGGCTCGAATTCATGCTGTTGTGCGCCGGAGTGTGGGCGATCGCCAAAATTTACTAGTGGTTGGGTCGCTCAAGCTCGATCGCATCGCACGGGAAGTCACTTACAATCAACGAGCGATCGAACTTACCACCCGTGAGTTTAATCTTCTGGAATATCTTATGCGTTCTCCTGGCCGAGTTTTCACCCGTACTCAAATCCTGGAACATGTTTGGGGCTACGACTTTAACCCCAACACCAACGTTGTGGATGTTTGTATCCAGCGAATTCGCAAAAAAATTGACCCCGTTGATGAAGCAGGCCCAATCGAAAGCATTCGCGGGGTTGGATATCGGTTTCGCAAACCAGACGAGAAACTATGAAACGCCCCTCGTTTCGACTCCGAATTGCTTTGTTGTCTGCGGGTTTAGCTGGAGGTGCATTAGTTGGGTTTGGTGCAGTCTCTTGGTTTCAGATTTACGAGGCTAAGATCAGCCGCCTTGATGCAGAATTGTTAAATCAATTAATGCGGGCAAGCCGTCCACCCGAACGTCCACCCGAACCACAGCAATGGCAACGCTACGAAAAGTCATTAACCCACACCTTAGGAACAAATACAAAAACTCGGATTGCACTTTTAGCAGTTGACGCAAACAGCAACACAGTTTACCAATCCAAGGAAGTGCAAACCGACCTCGACTTGAATCGTTTGTTACTTCGGCAGATTAGCTTGATACCTGTACCACCGCCCCCGAAAAAAGAACGATCACCCATAGCAGAGAATACAAATCCACCTTTTCCTCCCCCACGCCCACCTCAATTTGTCTCCCAGCAGACAACAACAGGAACTTGGCGGATTGGCACAGCGAGATTTCCTAATATTCGGGTTGCCATTGCCGTTAACCTGGAAGCCGTCAACCAAGAGATGGCTATTATTCGCAATATCTTTCTTGTATCAATTCCAGGAGCGCTTTTGCTGGTTGCCATCGGGGCATGGGTGGTTGCTGGTAGTGCCTTGCATCCCATCGGTCAATTAACAGGCGTCATTCAACAGGTAACCGTCCAAGGACTAGATCGGCGGATTCCCATTGGGACAACGGATGTTGAATTTGTCGAACTGATTCGAGTATTTAACCAAATGCTAGAACGCCTGGAACGCAGTTTTACACAAGCTTCTCGCTTTAGTGCTGATGCTGCTCACGAGTTGAAAACTCCACTAACCATTCTCCAAGGCGAACTCGAACGAACACTACAACAGGTTGAACCTGGATCGGAAGTACAACAGCGCTTAAGCAATCTGTTGGATGAAGTGCGTCGCTTAAGCGGCATTATGCGGAAACTTTTGCTGCTATCTTTGGCAGATGCAGGACAAATGAGCTTGTATCTAGTTGAAGTGGATATGTCACAGCTGCTTGGGGAAATGGTAGAGGATGTAGAACTGCTGGCTCCTCATTTGAGCCTGCAAACCGACATTCCTGATGGTCTCAAGGTACAAGGCGATCGCGACCTCCTAATTCAAGTTCTGCAAAACCTCTTGAGTAATGCCATCAAATATAATCTCGCCCACGGTTGGATAAAAATTCACGCTACTCAAACTCAAACAACCCTTTACATCACAATTACCAATGCTTCAATTGATATTCCAGCCAGCGATCGCTTCCGGCTTTTTGACCGCTTTTATCGCAGCGATCCTGCCCGCACCCGCAAAGTAGAAGGAATTGGACTGGGACTGAGCCTAGCCCGTGAAATTGTCCGGGCACATCGTGGGGATCTCACCCTTGACTCAACAACATCTGTTGGTCAAACAGCATTCACCCTCACTTTGCCGCACAGTAACGAATTCGTCTCATCAAGCTGAGCCTTACCGAAACAGTGCCGATCTCAATTTATATCTCATTAGTCATTGGCGATCGGGACTTACGCAACTGATATCAAAGTCCACTGTCACGGTTACTATCTGGTCAATCAGGGTTATAACACCCGCGAAATCCAAGACTTCCTGAGACACTACGATTTCAAACCAGCTATACTCTACGCCAATTAATACCTGCTCAAAAAATCAATTTCAGGGTAAATAAGTAGAAATAACTTAGAAAGTTTATTGATAACTTTAAATAAATTATGTAAGACTACAACTAATTCATGATGGCTTTATAAACATTATTTATCTAAAAATTAATGATAAATATTGGATATTGAAAAGCTTGATAATTGTAGTAACAAAGGTTATATATCGGATGAAATTCCTGAAATTTACTTACTAAGCTTAATTCCAAAAAATGAACCAAATAAATACTGAATTAAGAGCAAAAATTTTTTACTAATAGCTGCTATCTCTCAAAATGTGGATTGTCAAGTCTGTGCAGATAGATTATTTTTCTTTAATCTATTTAATAGTAAGAGCCAAAAAACCATATTTTTCTGGCTCAATATGTAACAAGCAAATTCTTATATTTTTTATATTGAAGGAGAACTAACCATGTCTATAAACAAAAATGAAAACCTGACAATTGAAAACCAAGAAGAATTGTTTGAAGTATTATCAGATGAATACTGCGAACAATTAACAGGAGGTAAAAGTTTTTTGAAGAAATTTAAAAAAGGATTCGATCATGTTGTAATCAAAACTTTGAATAATGCAGGCAGCGCAGTGACTCAGGCCGGAGGAATGACAGCACTTGGACTCTACACAGCAGGTGAGCTAGCTTTAGAAGCAACTGGAATGGTTGGAGAGAACCAATTAGACGGAAATTAGACTAACAAAACTTAAACAACTTATCTACCTCATTTCTCAACTCTAGCTGATAAATGCAGTTACTCAAGCTCTGCCTCCTCCAAACAACTAAAGGCAGAGCTTTTTGCTTACTACACTTCAAGTGCAACTATAAATTTTATAACTTCTTAGGGACTTCCAGAAAATAAACTGTTCCCCAAACAATAATGATAATTCTTTTAAAGAAAGATGAAGGGGCTTTATGGAGGGTATGGCCTGTTTATTTCTACGCCCACTGTACTAGCGAGTTTTTACTCCGCTTCAACTTGACAAGTGATATAGGCAACTACAGAGGGCAAACTATTCAGATTGCTCATATCATAGGCTGAGGTATAAATCTATCTCGGTTAATCTTGAGTTTTGAGTAAGAAATATTACGCAAATATGAAAAGCCAAATTCTCGCTACAGCCACATTTTTAACTACAATTAGTTTGACGACAACCGTACAAGCCGCGAATTCGGAACACGTTAGACAGTTATTGGCAACCAAACAGTGTCAAAACTGTGATTTGACTAATGCCGGTTTAGTGATGGCTGATTTATCTGGAGCGAATTTGAGCGGCGCTAATCTTGCAGGTGCAAACCTCAGCCGCGCCAACTTGAGCGGTGCTGATTTGCGGGGTGCAAACTTGAGCGGCACTAGTTTATTTGGTGTTAACCTAAGTGAGGCTAGATTTAGTGGCGCAAACTTGGCGGGTGCTGATTTGAGAAATTCCTATCTTACAAACGCACAATTGAATGGTGCTTACCTGAATGGCGCTAACTTCCAGGGCGCAATTGGTATACCATCACAAATTGCTTCACCAGAGGATTTCTATGCTTGGGGCGTAGCAGAAGCAGAAAAAGGCAACCAACAGCAAGCAATTAGTTATTTTAGTCAAGCGATCGCCATTAAACCAGAATATGCAGGTGCTTATCTAGCTCGTGGTGTCGCCCGCTACCAAATATTAGATAGACAAGGTGCATTCGTAGATGCCCAAGCTGCCGAAAAATTGTTTACATCCCAAAATAATACCCCTGGAACCCAAACAGCCCAGGCTTTTATGAAAGAACTGCAAACACCCTATACTGAAAAGGTAAGCTCTGGTAAGCCTAGTTTTGTTGACTTTTTGGGAAGTGTTGGTTCACTCTTGCTTCAGTTTTTACCTTTTTAGAGAGTGGCGAGATGATTGTTAACTATTAACAAATGACAAATGACTTTATCCAATGAATTATGGATGGCAAATCAAGATTTAGCCAAAGCCTGTCTAGAGCATCCTTTTGTTCGAGGCATTGGTGATGGTAGTCTTGAGCAAGCAAAGTTTGCTTACTACGTAGGGCAAGATGCTTTTTTCTTAGAGGCTTTTGCCCGTGCCTATAGTATCGCCGCAGCTAAAGCACCAGATTGGGAAGGTTTCACGAAATTTCATAACTTAGCTGATGGAGTTTTAACAGAACTCCAATTGCATAGTAGTTATGCTTCCCAGTGGGGAGTTAATTTGTATTCTGTGGAACCTGGAGCTGCTACCCGCCACTATACTGATTTTTTATTAGCAACTGCTTGGGGTCGAGATGTGAGTTTAACAGCTGCGGCTATGTCTCCCTGTATGGGTTTGTATGCTTTTTTGGGAGAACAGTTAGCTGTTAATGGCATCCCAAATCATCAATATGCAGACTGGATTCGGACTTACAGTAGCGCCGATTTTCAGCCATTGGCACAACAATTAGAAAATTTGGTTGACAATTATGCCACAACCAATACTGTTGTGCATTCAACCTACCGTTATGCGATGTTGTGTGAGTATGACTTTTTTCAAGCTGCATGGAGTTTGTAGGAATTTGGTATTAAAAGCGGCTTTGTATAGTTGGGGGATGATTTTTGCAAGCAGAGGCGCAGAGGCGCAAAGAGAAGAACAGATGGAAAGACGCTCTGAGGCGGAGAATAATTCTTAACTCCTAACGGGCTAAACGCCCCGCTACCGCTAACAGCACTCCTAATGCCCAATGCTCAATAAGTATGTAAAACAGTACGATTGTTCTACTATAAACTAATTAAAGATAGTATTATTAAGGACTGTTTCACAAGAAACTCCTTTTTTGCCGCCCAATATGTCAGACCCACAGCTTACAGCATCCCCGAAGTTCCGTTCAGAGCAGGCTAACGCTCAGGCTTCTCTGTTGAACGGACATCTTCCCTCGCACAATAACCAGAATACCATTCGGATTCGGGGTGCTAGGCAGCATAATCTGAAAAATATTGACTTGGAATTGCCACGCGATCGCTTAATTGTGTTCACTGGTGTTTCTGGTTCTGGTAAATCTTCTTTGGCGTTTGATACGATTTTTGCTGAAGGGCAACGTCGCTATGTGGAATCCCTCAGCGCTTACGCAAGGCAATTTTTAGGACAGTTAGATAAGCCGGATGTGGAAGCAATCGAAGGTTTAAGTCCGGCAATTTCCATTGACCAAAAGTCAACGTCTCATAACCCTCGTTCCACTGTGGGTACGGTGACGGAGATTTACGATTATTTGCGGCTGTTGTTTGGTCGCGCTGGCGAACCGCATTGTCCGATTTGCGATCGCTGTATTGCACCGCAGACAATTGATGAGATGTGCGATCGCATTCTGGAATTACCAGACCGCACTCGTTTCCAAATTCTTGCACCAGTCGTTCGGGGTAAAAAAGGCACACACCGCAAGCTTTTGTCAAGTCTAGCTTCCCAAGGCTTTGTCCGCATTCGTGTTGATGGCGAAGTGCGCGAACTTTCAGATTCCATTGATTTGGATAAAAATTTGACGCACACCATAGAAGTGGTAATTGACCGCTTAGTGAAAAAAGCTGGTATTCAAGAGCGTTTAGTTGATTCGCTATCTACGTGCTTAAAACAGTCTGGTGGGATTGCAAACATAGTCTTTGGTCATGAGACAAATGACAAAGGACAAACAACAGATGACGAAGAATTAGCATTTTCGGAAAATTTTGCTTGTCCAGAACATGGCGCGGTAATGGAGGAATTGTCGCCGCGATTGTTCTCGTTTAACTCACCTTATGGTGCTTGTCCTAACTGTCATGGAATTGGGACTTTAAGAAGATTTGCCCCAGATTTGATTGTCCCCGACCCAGAAGCGCCAATATACGCTGCGATCGCCCCTTGGTCAGAAAAAGATAATTCTTATTATTTAGAATTGCTCTACAGTGTAGGGCAAGCTTATGGATTTGAATTACAAACAAATTGGAGCAAGCTGACAGAAGAACAGCAGCAGACTCTTTTATATGGAGAAAAAGCAGAAACTACAAAAACAGATAAAAAACAAAGTTTTAAAGGTATTATTCCAATTTTACAAAGGCAATATGAGGGGGGATCGGAGTTAATTAAGCAAAAATTAGATCAGTATTTAATTGATCAACCATGTGAAGTTTGTCTGGGAAAACGATTGAAACCAGAAGCTTTAGCAGTGAAGTTGGGACAATATGGAATTTTGGATTTAACTGGAGTATCAATTAGAGATTGTCGAGAAAGAATTGAGCTATTAAAATTGAGCGATCGCCAGTTGCAAATTGCTGATCTAGTACTCAGAGAAATTAAAGCCAGATTGCAATTTTTGTTAGATGTCGGTTTAGATTACCTCACCCTCGATCGTCCAGCCATGACCCTTTCTGGTGGCGAAGCGCAACGCATTCGTTTAGCAACGCAAATTGGTTCTGGATTAACAGGAGTTCTCTACGTTTTAGATGAACCAAGTATTGGTTTGCATCAACGAGATAACGGCAGATTGCTGAAAACTTTAACTAAATTGCGCGATTTGGGTAATACCTTAATTGTCGTTGAACACGATGAAGAAACAATTCGTGCAGCCAACTATATAGTTGATATTGGCCCTGGTGCAGGAATTCACGGCGGAAATATTATCGCCCAAGGTGATTTAGAAGCATTATTAGCAGCAGAAGATTCCTTAACAGGTGCTTATTTATCAGGACGGCGGGTAATCACTACGCCAGCAGAACGCCGAGATGGAAATGGACGCAGTTTAATTATTAAAAATGCCCATCGCAACAATTTAAGAAATATAGATGTAGAAATTCCATTAGGTAAGCTTGTTGCTGTTACTGGCGTGTCTGGTTCTGGGAAATCTACCTTAATTAATGAGTTACTTTATCCATCATTACAACATCATTTAACTAAGAAAGTTCCCTTACCCAAAGACTTAGATAAAATTCAGGGATTAAATGCGATTGATAAAGCGATCGTCATCGACCAATCGCCCATTGGACGCACGCCACGTTCTAATCCTGCAACTTACACAGGAATTTTCGATGCGATTCGAGATGTATTTTCGCAAACAATAGAAGCCAAAGCTAGAGGCTACAAACCCGGACAATTTTCTTTCAATGTTAAAGGTGGACGTTGCGAAGCTTGTAGCGGACAGGGTGTGAATGTAATTGAAATGAACTTTCTCCCAGATGTTTATGTGCAGTGCGAAATTTGTAAAGGTGCAAGATACAACCGCGAAACATTGCAAGTAAAGTATAAAGACAAATCTATTTCTGATGTCCTCAACATGACTGTTGAGGAAAGTTTAGATTTTTTCCAAAATATTCCCAAAGCTTTCGCCCGCTTGCAAACTTTATTTGATGTCGGCTTGGGTTATATTCAATTGGGACAACCGGCGACAACTTTATCAGGTGGTGAAGCACAGCGCGTAAAATTAGCCACAGAATTATCTCGACGCGCTACAGGTAAGACACTTTATTTAATAGATGAACCAACAACAGGGTTATCTTTTTATGATGTCCACAAATTATTAGATGTATTGCAAAGATTGGTAGATAAAGGCAATTCAATTTTAGTAATTGAACACAATTTAGATGTGATTCGTTGTGCAGACTGGGTGATAGATTTGGGGCCAGAAGGTGGCGACAAAGGCGGAGAATTGATTGCTGTCGGAACACCAGAGGAAGTTGCAGCAAATCCTAAGTCTTATACCGGGCAATATTTGCAGCATGTTTTGCAGCAGTATCCAGCAGTGAAGAAGTCGTAGTATGTCTTAATAAACGATAACCTGTCCTACTAGTACACCATTATATCTAAATTTTATACTCAGTTTTAAAATATTTAATTTTTATATGTTGTATTACAGTATGGATGGGTCAACTGTGCATTTTCTAAAGTACCCAAGCCACCATCAGCTTTTCTCTTAATGTGATCTATGGAATTAAGACGAGTCGGGAGATGGCCTCCACAAATTTTACATCGTGGAGAACCAGGTAAAGCATCTCTGATAAAAGCTGCTGCTTTTGTCTCTCGTGAAAATTCTTTACTTTGGGTTTCACTTGCATTACTTTTAGTTTTAGCTTTTAATGAGCCAAAACCTTTTTCAATGATGATTTCCTTAATGATATTTTTCTTATCTATTTTTTCTAATAATTTATCAATAATTTTTATATAAAAATCTTTAACTTTCTCTCTTGCTTTGAGTGCGTTTCCATTTTTGCTGACAATCTGCGGAACCATATCATCTTGCCAAATCACCCATTCAAAATCTTTTCGGACATCTATAAATTTAGAAAAGTATTTAGTTTTTTCTAAATGTAGTATTAAAGTAACAATGCCATAAAATGAGCCAATTTTGGGCTTACCAGCGCTAGTGTAAAAATATATAATAGGGTGCAAACCCAGAGATGAAGGATGATTGCTATTTATCCTTTGCGCCACCTTTTTACAATTTTTGAGTAGTTCTACTGTTTTTTCTCCTGTAGGATCGTCTCCTAATTGACTATCTACTTCTATATTATTAACTATATTGACATATTCTAATATGACTTCAAGCTTTTCAGGAGCCGAGAGACTTCCTACTATTGGCATATCTAGAGTTTTAATCGGGTTTTTTAGTTTAGGTTCAAAAATAAGTTGATGTATTTCTTGAGCAAGTTGTTCTATTTCATCCTGTTTATCTTGTGAGAAGTCTGACCAATATTTATGACCATTACCACTTCTCATGATTGCACGAGCTGCAACACCATTAGGTGTCTTTCGTGCCAGTAGTAAACGCATTTCAGTTTCACCAATAGGTGCTGCTTGTTGATTAATTTTAAAAAAAGATGCTTCTGCTTTTTCTGAATTACCTTCAACCCACTGTAGCTGGATACCTAAGGCTCCTAAGTTTCTTGCTCTATCGAGAAATTTTTGGTCTACTTGTCCTTGATGTTGTGTTAAAGATTGATAATCTTTATAAGAACCTATAGTTGCTTTAATAAGTTTCCTTACCTCTTGAGCAGCGACTTTTTGCTCTTCTGTAATATCTCCATCATAAAATTCTTTAGAAATTTTACCATCGCCATAGTCATCATTGATCCAAGCTATTAAAGAACTAAGTCTATGGGAGCCATCAATCACAAAATAATAACTACTAGAACTTCTCCAAAGAATTACAGATGGAATTAAATCACCGTCTAAAAAACTTTCTATAAACTCACATATTTTCTGAGATTCCCACTCATTAGTTTCTCTTTGAAAATCAGGTTTGCGTAAAAATGGATAGAAAAAAGAACTTTTTTCTAAATCACGAATAGATATCATAGGAATATTTCTTCCTATGTTTTGACCTTGTACTTCAAATGCTTCTCTACATATGAGGGCATCTAAATAAACTTTCAGACTCTCTTTTGCCATCTTCAGTCTCTCTTTAGTTTTTATATTTATTAAGTATATATAGTAATCCGTTTTGGTTTTTAAACTTATTTGCGTAGCCAGGAGTAGAGAATCAACCTTTTTGAGTTGTACAGAGTTTTTGCAAAAATAAGATAAGAGTTTTATATAATACTTAAATAAATAATTATACTACATAACTTATAGTTTATCAAAATAATACCCAAAAGTTTTGGTAGCAAGTAGGTTAGGCAAAATAAATAAAAATGTAGTATATTTGAACTATTTAGCTCTTAGAATAGCGACTGCCCCTCTCGCACCTATCTACTAAATAACTACGCTCTGACAAAATTTGAGCCTTCAGAAGATAGCCTTAAGCAAAAGCTTGTTTCTTGAATCAGCCTTTCTAAAAGGTAAATACTTAGCAGCTAATCAGCTTCTCCCCTTTGCCAAAACTGCTTTAAAATCTCTTTTGGCTTTCTGTCCCAAGTGTCAATATGCTCATATATCAAATTATCTTGGTTGAGTTTATAAGTTGAATTGCCATTAAAAAGCAAACGTGCTTTCCAAGGGACACGTACCACTCCCCGCACTGTCCAATTTACTAAAATAGTATCTTCACCAGACTGTTTTATATCATGTACATCAAAGTAGATTTGGTTAAAAAATAGCCGAGCATGAAATCGCAAAGTCCAAAATATAATGCGATAGTTAAATTTATATTTGAATGTATTCACTGGGTCTTTAAAATAGATATCCTGTGTATAAATATCATAGGAAATATCTTTTTGAAAAAGTGTCGGTAAATCTTGTTTGAGAGTTTCAATTACTTGTTCCATCTGCTAATAACTATGTAGTTTTAATTTTGTCCTTCGCCTCCAACTACTTTTAGCTAAAGGCGTGTTTGCAACAGGATACACCTTTTACACTTACAGGAGTTTTCATCTATTTGAACCACATCTGTTGTCAGGATACAGTAATGCTGTGTCCCTACAGTTTGGTCAATAGCTGTAAGTGTTAAGATATTTTAATATAATTGTTAACCGCTAAGATTAATGTAACAAATCAAAATTCACCAGAAAGCGGTTTTCAATTGAATAAAAGGTAGTGGTAAATATGTAGTAGGGTAGCAGAGCTTGTGCTACCCTAGTTGATTGGTGTATTTGTACTAAAAAAGCTCGTAAGCCTTGTTAGGCAATGATTTTACTGACATGAAGGTTAATATACTCAACAGCCTTGGCACAGTATCAATAACAATTGAGCGATTGAAATCCGACGTTTCCATTCCCAATACCGAATGTTATCATCTCGTTCAAAAAAACAATTTGAATCGTGCTAGCTGATTTTCAATGGTTCGTGTCAGAATTTTATTCAGTTCTTTGATGTCTTGAAATTGTAAAATTTGCTGTGTGGGTAAGTCAAAGGGAAATTGTCCTTCAAAATCTGGGCGTTGCATTTGCGCTAGTAGAATCTGTTCAGACCGCTTACTTTGAATGGCATAGCCGATTTCAATACAGACATTAGGACTCGGAATTAGTTGGGGAGTTTCTTTACTAGCAATACTAGCAATGGGTGTGGTATCAGCGATAAATAACAAACTCTTACGGATTTTTCGCATCATAGTGCGATTAATCCGGAAAGTAGCACCGCTGGGACGAGAGGATTCTACTAATGTTAAGGGAAGGCGCGATCGCAAGTTTAAAGTCTCCAAAGTTTTTTGCAGTTCTTCTCTGAGAACATCACTCGCTGCAGCATACTCAGTTTGATTGCTGAAAAAAATTGTTGGTTCTAACTGAGCCAGCACCGCCTGCTTCGTAAAATAAATTTCGTGACTAATCAAGTCAATGTTAGCTACGCGATAACCGCCACTACCCTCAATATAAAATTCAATATCTTCACCTTCCAGATAGCGCCAAAACCAAATTGATTTCTTAATTTCGTCACTTTCTTCTAAAAAGTCCGCTCGCAATGCCGATCTCAGCAGACTTTTTTTGCTGAGGCGAATGTCTGGTGGGCGTTTTTCCAATTCTGGAATCGGCTCATAATCCTGTAAATACCATGCTCTGAGCGCAATAATTGACATAAGGCGCTATTTCAATTGTTTCTCGCTATTTAACTTCGTATTCAGCTTACACCCAGAGGAGCCATCATTCTAATTTCTTTTTAAATACAACAACACATAACCATCTACTAGCTTTAATATTCCCTCTCCTAGTCTATTCTAGCCAGGGATGTACTAACTCTCATCGCTTCTGTAAACAAGTAACAAAAATCAGTTACAACGCCCCCTATTTTTCCATATTTGAGGCAATGTAAGTTTTCGGATTGGGTGTTGATGTATTTTGACGAGACAGATGTAAATTAAACAGCGTCTTTTACCTCTTACTACATTTCAAATGCAGCTGTTGTATCTGCCAGGGAAGCTTTTTTAGTAGCTTCAATTATTAGATTAGCATTGGTGGATGAAAGGAATTTTTTCTGCAACCAAACTTTACTTTTGAAGTATTTTTTATCCAAGTCAATAATAGCCTACATTTAAGTGGGTTTTAATCTTTTGTTTAGTCTATCGTTAAAATTTCTCTCATTAACCTTGTTTGTGAATTGAGTAATTGCTAAGTGAATAGGTATAGGGCAAAAAGCAGAGGATGAGGGGACAAGGGGAAAGACTTGTTACAATTTGTCCCCTTGTCTTTCTATCTCACCACTCCCCCACCTTCACTTCATTGCTTGTTACTGGAGGCTTGACGGGAATCTCAATCCAGAACTCTGTACCTTTGCCTGGTTCTGAAATGCACTCCATCGTTCCAGCATGTTTTTCTACAATAATTTGATAGCTGATTGCCAATCCCAGTCCTGTGCCTTTACCTACAGGTTTGGTAGTATAAAATGGGTCAAAAATTCGCTTTTTCACTTCTTGAGTCATTCCAAGCCCATTGTCACTAATACGAATCAACACACGAGAGTCGTCTGCTAAGACTTGAGTGGAAATGTGGATAGTGGGCATTGGATATAAAGATGAGGGAACAAGAGGAATTGGGCATAAGGGGAAAGACTTATTGCAATTTGTCTCTTTGTCTAGTTGTTCCCTTGTCTGATTGTCTGATTGTCTCCCTATCTCGCTACTCTCGACTCCCCACTCCCCATTTTTCATTACCAGGGCATCTATAGCATTGCTGAGAATATTCATAAATACTTGATTCATTTGTCCGGCATAGCATTCCACCGATGGGATCTGACCATATTTTTTAATTACTTCAATGCCTGGAAATTCAGGACTTGCTTTCAGGCGGTGTTGCAAAATTAATAAGGTATTATCAATGCCTTCATGCAGGTCAACGCGCTTGTTTTCAGACTCATCCAAGCGAGAAAAATTGCGTAATGACAACACTATTGAGCGAATGCGATCGCTTCCCACTTGCATTGAGGTGATAATTTTTGGCAGGTCTTCTACCAAAAACTCAAAATCGATCGCTTCGAGGGCGGCGCGAATTTCATTATGGGGGTGAGGATAATGTAACTGGTAGAGCCGTAAAACTTCCAGTAGTTGTTCGGTATAGTCGCTGGCGTGGCAGAGGTTACCGTAGATGAAGTTAACGGGGTTATTGATTTCGTGAGCGATACCTGCTACCAACTGTCCTAAGGCGGACATTTTTTCGGTGTGAATCAATTTTGTTTGTGTTTCTTGGAGTTGATGCAGAGTATGTTCTAACTGTGCAGCTTGATTCCTGGCTTCAGTTTCGGCACTAAAAGTTTGTTCGTATAGTTGCGCTTGTTGAATGGCGATCGCAGCTTGATCTCCTAGCTGTTGCAATAAATCTATTTCCGCATCCTGCCAATTTCTAGGAGCATCGCACTGATGGGCAATCAGTAATCCCCATACTTGCATACCTATTTTTATTGGAACAATTAAGTTGGCTTGCACTTGCAGACTTTGCAAAAAATCTCGATGACAATTGCTTAAAGAAACTGCTGATACATTGTTAACAGCCCGAATTCTGCCCTGAAAGTATAAATTAATAAACTCATCAGGAAAGCAGTCTGGTGGTGCTTTCACTTCTAAAACTGACTGCCAGTTGCCGTTAATTTCTTCTACAATCACCGATCTACTCTTGATTTGGAAAATCAACACCCGGTCTGAGTTTAACAGCGAGCGAACTTCGCGGACGATAGCTTGCAGAGTTGTCTGCAAGTCTAATGTACTGCGGATCTGGTCTGTGACTTGCTTGAGTACTTTGGTGAATAGTAATGATTTTTCTAGTTCGGCAGTTTGCTCTTGCACCCGCAGTTCTAGGTTGGAATTGAGCGCTTGTACCTGTTTGTACATTTGCTGCTGCTGAATTGCCATTGAAAAATGATCGTATAGCGCTTGGGCTAATGAAATGTCTTCTGCCCTCCACTCACGTGCTTGTCCCTTTTTTTGCTCTCGCCAAACTTCAAAGGAAAGTTGCGGTAGTAATTGCCGCCGATTGTCCTCACACTGTCCTGCCCACAAAATTTCTGTGTTAAATTCAGAGCGAAAAATGCTTAATACACCAGTAAATTTTTCCCGGTAATGTAGGGGAATCACCATCAGTCCCCGAATTGGAGTGGAACGGAACCCTAAAGCTAAAACTCGTAAACGCGGTTCTTTATAAAGGTCAGTGGTTGCCCAAATATTACCTGGTTTACACTCAGCCATCCAGTTTTGCCACATGGAATGCTGTTCGATGACACTATTTCCTAACTCATAAGGTAGTTTCGGTTGCTCGCCCCAGGTGTATAATTCTTCAGTCTGTTGAATATAAAGCCTGCCACCTACGCCATCGAAGGCAGCGATCGCTTCTTCTAGTGCCCCCTGTAATTGGATTGTTGGTAGTTTATGTAGTAATGTGGTTACTCGGTTAATAGTAGCTTCTCGTTGTTGCTGGGCGATGGCTTCAGCGAACAGGTGACTTTGAGCGATGGCGATCGCTACTTGATCGGCAACTTGCTGCACTAATCTCAGTTCTCGCTTCAAAATCGTTCGCTGTTGGGCGTGATGAGATACCAACAATCCCCACAATTGCGGTTTTGCCGATTCTTCTTTGAGGTTGTAATGTAAAATTGGCATCACTAACGAAGATTGCACGCCCATTGCCTTTAAATATTGAATATGGCAAGGGTCTACCTGCCGATAGTAGATATTACTTTGTAGACGTTTACCAGTTTCTTTTGAATGTAGAGGTGATAGCCCAATTTTCCCGTTAACCACATCTACAATCGAGCGTTGCCCTGCTTCCAGAAACATCTCTCTAGCTTCTTGGGGAATATCATGGACTGGGAAGCGTAGCCCCAATAGAGATGGTAGACGCTGCTCATGAATTGATTCAGCAATAACTTCACCACTACCATCAGCATCAAACCGATATACCTTCACCCGATCTGTGCCTAAGAATAACCGTACTTGGGTAACAGTAGTCGTTAATATCTCTTGGAGATCGAGCGATCGCCTGATCTGTTTTGTCATCCGGTGCAGTAAACTTTCTTGGTTTAAGCTTTGCTGCAACCAGTTTGGTTTATCGGTAAATGTCATTGCCTATATACACCATAACTTAAGTATAAAAAAGTTTTTTATAGTTGTCTTTGAGCGGAATCTTCAACTTACATTTCCTTGATTTTTATTCCATTTCACTAAATTGTTCCTACAAATATATCAGTCCGATTTTATTCAGAAACTTACCTGTGTAGTTAGGTAAGAGGTCAAACAGTATCTTCACAATCACGTTATATTATATTAAAGCGTGCTTAATTATGTTTCAAAATTGAATCTAATTTTTATTAGGTAGATCTGGCCATACAATTGCTTATTGCAAATATCTTTGAATGTATCAGAGAATATTTTAGAAATATCAGATATTGTGCTGAATAACGATATTTCATAAAAGTTTTAGGAAAATGTTGACTCAATCATATAATTACAACTATGTTACATTTTTACTCCTAAATTTATTTTTCAGAAAATTTTAATCATTGATACCTATTAATTTTATATTCTCAATCATTAAATTATTTCAGTAATATTACTCAACTTACTAACTTAATAATTGCCTAAAATTAATAATATTTTTTACCATTTGTACCCATCAAGCCAATTAAATAAGATTTTTACCGCTCAATAATTAATTATTAATAACTCTTTCAAAGGTTTTTAACTGGGGAAATTTAGCTATTCCCCGTTGAATTACTGATTTTATGTAAAATGTAACTTTTTTAATTAAATTATTCGTAAATTACTGTTAAAGATAGTAACTTACGGATTTCTTCACGAACACTTATGAGAATTTTACCGAGATGGTTTTGACCGGTTTTATTAGCGCCACAACCCCAAAAATAATCGGTTGGGGAGTTTTCAACCAACATCTCATCGCCTGTTCTCAAAAGAACTTCTCTAATATCAGCATGAGTGAGAAACTTTTTGAGTACAGCTTCTCGCATCACTTGAGTTTTGACCAAATCCCAGTCTCCACGTAATTGGCGAGTAGTACATCTTCCCAAAGCAGCAGCTTCTTCGGGAGTAGGGGCGGCATGAATGAAAGGTATAATTATTGCATCCGTACTGCCAACAAACTTTTGCGCTTGATAATAATGCTCAACCGTTGCCCAGTAAGTACCCTGGATGTAGATTGCATGGAAAGAAAAGTTAGAAAAACAGCCATAAGGCTGCCAAGCCTTATAAAAGTAAATGGTCATTTGAAAATTGCTCTTTTATATATTTAATTTCACTCTAAAGTATTAAATCATTTTACAACCCCCCACTATTGGGAGATTGTCATTAGTAATTAGTCATAAGTCATTAACCAATGGGGTTTGTTTGGCGCAAGCTCTCAACAACTTACGAAACAGAACATTGGCAACTGTGGATATTAGCTTAGTTTGCAAGTGCTTAACCTTGAGTAGGTGTTTACCGGAGGTATCAACTTTACTTTTAAGCGTGTCCTTGTAAGAGGCAATTTCATTACCTATAGGATTTATCAGATAAACGACCGTTAATTTCGATTTTGGTGAGTACTGCCAAAAGTTGATTTGGCACAGTTCACTACCCGCTCCGTTCTCAACTAGTTTGTCTGCCAACTGTTAAAGAACGATTCCCATACCCAACCTGAGTTTGAAAGCATTTCTTAAGCGGTTAGGAACTTCCTTTATAAAAAATATCCCACTATTTACACTCAACAGTCAACAGTCATCAACTTCAAACGGAATAATTTATTTGTTGGAGTTCCCCTATTAAAGGTTCTCATATTTTAGATAACGGGAGACTAGGCGTAGATAATCTCCAATCTACCCTCTCAGACTTGGTTTCGATAATCTCTGTCTTGAATGGTGAATAATCAGCTACTCTATAGCCACCGCTCTTAACATGAGCCAACATCAATTCATCTCGTTGATGCCAAACTGCAAATATTTTTTCTCTACCATCATTTAATGTTGCTGAATCGATTTGATAAACTTCATTTACTCGCTTGAGTTTTAACCCTAACAAATTTAATAATCGGGTGAGTATTTTAATTCCCCAAAGTTGTTCTTTGTTTCCAAAGAAACTAATACCAAGTACTCTTTTAATATGCTTACTATACTGAAAAGCAACATTTTTTAATAAAATTAACTCAGTATTATTTTCTGTAAATTCTCGTCCTATTTCCAGGAATTGCAATATACCTAAAGCTCTCATTGCCTCAACTTTTAGAGTGTAAGTCTTTAAATCTGGTAGAAAAACCTTTCCTTGACCGTAAGATAATTGCTGATACCATTCTTGCCAATCTCTAATATTAAAATACTCGCTTTCATGAATCAGATAATAGTGAAATAATAATTGAGTATAATATCCTTGGTCGTCCTGTAATTTCAGCGCAGGAGTAACTTCTATTCCATATTTTTGTCTGAGAACATATTTATTAATTTGGTTGCGTTCTTCATCAGTCAAAGAATGTTTAATTAATAGCCGCTCATATTCTACATAATCGATATCTTTAGCGTTAGCTACAGATTTTGCAGATATTAATTGATTTTGTTGTTTAATTTCTTTAATTTTATATTTAATATCTTTAGCTTTTTGTCGGCTTTGTACCCAATCTTTTTGGACTTTGATAATTTCTAAAATTAATTTCTTACGAGTTGCGAAATCATTCGGCTCAGTTGCTAAGAAGGCAAGGCGCAAATCTCGTATAATATTATTATGAACTGCATTACTTCGCATTTTAATCATATGTCCGTCAGCAATTAAACCATCTTGCATTGATTGACGGTAGAGGCGAATCGATGCGTTTACTTTAGCAGATAATTTTGCCCATGTTCGCAAATGAATTGGGTCATGAACTAAAGGTAAATCCACATCTATTTTATGTAATGGACTGAGCAAAGCTAAATTTTCTTTTTGATTTTCTTGATACCAGTCAGATAGCAAACGATAATTTGTACTACCACTTCCAATTAAACCAACACCTCGCTTAGCGCACCAGACAATACGCGGTACATTATCTCGCACTCTTGCTAATGCCTGTCGTGCTTCCGAGTCAGGAATTACACCTTGAAAAATCCCATAAACTCGGTCGAAATGTTGAACATCAATACTAATTCCCGTACCAAGACTAGGGGTAACAAAAACACCATCATATTCAGAGATTTTTTGATTAATAGCTGCAATAAAATCTACTGCTGCGTGACCTGGTGTGTTTGTAGTGTGACTGCTAACTACTAAAGTTTGAGGAAACTGTTGTCTTAATTTTTGTAACCGTTCTTTTAAATAACGTTCTATGGTTTCACAACTGTAACGCCCAGCACGACTATCAGTAGTGACATAACATTTACGCCCAGCAAGTAAATCTAGTTCTAGTTGATGAATTAGCGGTGTTGGATTCGGTGAATCATAAAAAGTAACGTCCCATCCTTGCCGAGGTTTCCACTCGTTAAGAACTATCCAAGGTATTAATTTTATTCCTGCTAATCCTTGTAAATATTCAAGTGAAACATCTGATAAGTCAGCATCTTGAGCAATTACTAATCCTCCGGTTGTTAAAACTGTAGCAATTAGTTGTTGAAATAATTTTAATATTTTGATCCGCTTATTTTTACAAGTATTACTATTTAGTAGATGCCATAAAGTTTGTTCGACTTCATCCAAAACTACTATTGCCCCATACCAATCTTCAGGATTTAATTTCCAAATTGAATCAACGCATAAACCAAAAGATTTGGGAATTGAGTATTGGTGATTGAGAAAATTATTATTTAATTCCCAGTCACTCATTCCTAGTCCCCATTGGATACCAATTTTTTCACACAAAAATCGTCCAAGTAGAATTCTATGAGTAATTAATAAAATAGGTTGATTTCTATTTTTTGCTCGCTGTAAAACACTTTGTAATGCTGTAGTTTTACCTGTTCCTTTTGCTGATTTTACTCCTACTAATCCAGAGGTTGGCAAAAGTATTTCGCCTATGTAAGGACGGTCAAAAGTTAATGTAGCAGGAATACTTAATTCGGTGTGGAGTTTGGTTTGGGCAAGATAAATTTCTAAATCAAGACTTTGACGATAAAGTTTCTCAAAATTACTTGCACCTTTGGCAATAATAAAATCATCAACGCCTTTTTCTGTTCCTGGAAGTTCGATAACTTTAACAGGGCAATTTTTTTGCTGGAGTAAACAACCAAGTTGAGAAATGGCATTATTTATAGCAGCAATTTTTTTCGGCTGAGTTTCAAAATCAAAGCAAATATAAAAGCGACGCTTTGTCATCGCCAAGGCGGCTAAGTCAGGAATTAGCTGGCGACGGGTGATTTTACCAAATTCATCTTTGATAACCCGATAACCACTGGTAATTCCAGGAACACCAATAGCTGCATATCCTTGTGTCAGTAGCGCTGCTGCTTTCTTCACACCCTCGCAGATAATCACAGGAATATTCTTTTCTATCACCCATTGCCAAAAACCGCTAGCTTCGCCATCGGGGGTAATAGTCATATCATCAGGCATTAGCAGATTGTAACGCCCTGCAACTTGCTGCCAGACTTGCTGTGTTACCCGCAAACAAAATACCCGCGTTGGCGTGCTGGGGGGATGCTCGTATTTGATAAATTTGCCATTGTTATTTTTTCGAGGTTGGTTTGGTTTAAAGCATCCCCATTCCATGATTTGCCAATTATTTAAGGGGTCTAGTCCTGAACACCACCAACCACCTTCAGTAATATGAGCGTAACGCTGCAACCAACTACTTTTTACCATTCCCGTATTAGTGCGAGGAAGTAGCTGAGAAATCAACAAGTACTCATAAGCAGTTACACCTTGGAGTGACCGAAAATTGAGATGCACTAAGTGTAAGTCTATACCACTACTCTTGACTAATTCTTCAAGGTGTTGGGGGTGCGAATAGTGCAGATGCATAGTAAGAAGTACAAAGTAAGACGATGAGATTAAAACATTAACATGCATCTCTTAGTTACTTTTAAGCATGATTGCGATGCTTTAATGATGCTTTTTTTACTACGTTTTTCAATACACATCGGTTAATGGTTTTATGCGTTACTCTATTTAGTAAATCCCCGAAGTAATAATTTTGTATTGTGATATTTGTTCACTAAAAATTTTTATTTATCAGTAAATTTTTCTGTTAAGTAATACGATCGCCATCACCCATAAGTTAAAATCTTGTTTGGTCAGGATGATATAAGATGCCAAAATGTTAAAAAATTAGAAGATATTCCGGATACTACTATCGGTAAAGTTTATTACTCTAAATATATGAGTTTAATTTCGATGTCTAGATTAAATCCAAAGCAACCCAGAAGTTGATAATATATTAAACTGTTAGATTATGCACAAATCAAAATTAATATTTAGATTTATCCTATCGGCGGCGATCGCAACTAGCGTGCAGCTAACTTTAAGAAGTAACTATGCTGTTGCTCAAGATGCATCTTTTAATCCGACTGTCGAATATGAGCAACAAAATGATACTTCAGAAGATGTAAACTTTGCTATTACAGGAATTGGTATAGGAGTCATCGCAGGCTTACTCTTTTTTGGTTTCTATCAGAAACATCGTCAGTGCCGATTATACTCAACTGCAAAAATAGACCGCTTTCGTGAAGAGTTTCTCTGCGGGTCTTTAGCAGATTATTACTTATCTAATTCTCAAGCAAATGCTTCACCTACAAATTCTCGCCAAAGCTTAGCAACACCAAGTCAAGAAAAAATACCTACTTCCCCTACTTTTGAAGAAAGTTTAGTAAAGCCTAATCTAATAGCAAAAGTTACCCCAGACGCAGTATCTAATTCCTTATCTGACAGCTATCAAAAGTTAATAGCAGAAATTGTAACTACCATCCTCAAAGATGAAATTTGTTCTCAAGAATACATATATCATCAATTAGTAGAAAATGTTAGTAATGGGAATGGGGAAACCTTTGAACGCTGTTTGAGCGATTGCTTGAATTCTACCCAATCTGAACTAAAGAAAGTAACAATTTATCCGGATTTGTTTCAAAGAGAAACTCCTGAGTTAAAGAAAGCTCGTTTAAATCTTACTCTGAAAGCATTACAAAGCATTCAAAGCGAATGGGAACGAGTCCAAAAAAAACGCAATCAAGCCGCAGTCACCGCGGCTGTCCAACAAATTCTCACAGCCTCAAAAACTTCTCGTTTTTCAGTTTTATTACAAATCATTGACCCCAACCAAAACCAAATTTTCAGCCAAAGTCAATTACAACAACTAGCCCAAAAATTAAAACAAGCGGTATCTGCTGATGAAAATCTTCACCTCAAAGAAATACAACAACTAGCGATCGCCCTTGCTAACAGTGTAGAATCTTATCAGCAATTAGAAGGTTCTGTTGTGAGTTGGATTTACGATCCAACAGCAAACCCATTAGAATTAACATTGTTAACAAGTTTTCAACTCAACCCTGCACAAGGGCAGTTAATTTCTGGTATTAATACATATTTAGAATTGAGTTCCCAACAAGAAGTAGTGTTTCAAGAGCAACTTGCTACCATTGAACCAAAACAGCAGGAAAAAGTCATACAGATAGTTAACAGTTGGATGCAACAAGCCCAAAAGCAGGGAGAATTAAAATTGTTAATGCGTCTACTTAATCGGCGCTTGGGAGAAATTAGTCCACAGATAAAAAGCAGAATTGCAAATTTGTCAACCCCTGATCTGGAAAATTTAGCTGAAGCGTTACTGTATTTTTCTTGTGTCGGAGATTTAGAAGCTTGGTTTGAGAATATCAGCTAGTTACTACAGTAATCAGCTTTGATTTTTTGACTTATTTACTCCCGTTAATATCATGTCCGTTTAAAGACTTACAGCACTTTTCTTTTGCATGAGGTACAAAGTTACAGGTTTTAAGGCAGAAGGCAGAAGGTAGAAACTCTTTATATTTGATACGTGAGTCCTACGTTTTGTACCTCATTTACTTGCAAACTGCTGTATCATTTAGGCTGATACAAGGACACGTAGAGAGATTTTAATCACAAGTGATTAGCTGGACATGATATAACATAATTTGTAATTGATAATTAGTAATTTCTAGTTATTACCCCTAGACTTTAGTTGCAGGCAGAGAAATTGACTAAATATTTTTTTACATTAATTAATTGAAGGGCTTGCACTATTACTCCTTGTGCGCCAGAAGATTCCCATTTAGGCAGTAAGGGAGCAAGGGAACAGAGGATTAAAAAATTACATCGGTAATCTGACACTGGGAAGGGAGTAATTATTCGGTCAAGTGGCTTTAGGATATAAGGAATGGAAAGCAGAGGAGAAGTTGCAGCAAGTCTTTCCTGTCTACGCCTATGCTTCTTTTCAATGGCCGTCTATTGCAGTAATTCCTGAAACCGCTTTTGACTACGCACTTTGTTAAAGTCAGGGTCAGTTTTGGCTAGCTTTTTGTACTTTTGTGGAACAAGTTGAATCGCTCGGTCTAGGTTTTCAGTTGCTAATTCTACATCGCCCTGTAAAGCATAAGAACAAGCTTTGTTGTAATATGCTTGGTGCAAATCTTGTTTGATGGCGATCGCTCGATCGTAAGATGCGATCGCTTGTTGATAGCGTTTCAACTTTGTCAAAGCAATGCCTCGGTTGGTTAAGGCTTCATACTTGTTAGGCTTGATAGCGAGCGCTCGATTGTAAGATGCAACAGCGTCTTGGTAGCGTTGCAGCGATGTTAAGGCTATACCACGGTTATACCAAGCTTCATCTTTGTCAGGCTTGATGGCGATCGCTCGATCGTAGGAAGCAACAGCGTCTTTGTAGCGGTGCAGGGATGTTAAAGCTATCCCACGGTTGATCCAAGCTTCAGCAATCTCAGCTTTCATGGCGATCGCTTTGTCGTATGCTTTGATTGCATCTTGGTAACGCTGGTTATCTAATAAATTATTGCCTTGAGTCACGAAAGCTTCTGCATTTTGGGTAGCCTTCGCTTCTACTAAAAGCTGGGTTACATTACTTTCCTGTACAAATTGTGTGGTATTTTCTTTTGATGAGTTTGCCCCATTACTACAGCCAAATGCGAAGAAAACTATTAAGCTAGATGCAACGAACCCGTACCTAAAGACCATGCTATCTCTACAGAACTTATAATTCTGTTATTTTAATTTTGTTATTTTTTGAATCTTATCAAAATACAATACTTTTTACTCCTTGATTTACTTCTATTTTCAGAAAAAAGTTTGCTCAAGTATTATAATTTTTTTTTATCTTAATTATAGTTGATAATAATATATAAAATATACATCAAGCAATTACTTTGTTTAAAACCTGCTTTGTGAAAAAAGGGTAATACCAATTCAAAATTCAAAATGACGCTCTCTACGAGACGCTGCGCGTAGCTTGCTTCTCTGTAAGAGTACGTGGACTTGCTAACGCTACGCTAACAAAATTCACGCATTAAGAAAGCCACACAGAACAAAGGTATGTCCGTATATATCTGTCGTATTCTTTTTTAAAATTGGTATAATTTGTGTTGCTGGTTTAGTAATTTCCCTTTTGATTGAGCAAGGTGCGATCGTGCCAAATTACTATGTGCAGTATATTGTCAAGAAACAGCAGTTGTTCTTTTATCATCTGCCTGTGATTGAGTTTGATATTAAGTTCGGCTAATTACTTACAATATGATTGGTCTTTTTGGTAATTGGGAATTGGGAAAAAGGTAATGGGTAATGGGTAATGGGTAATCGTCAGTTATTTATTCCAATTACCAATTAGCAATTACCAATTCGCTTTTCGTGGTGTTGTTCACATAGACATTTTCGCCAATTAGCGATTTCCCAAAGTCTGAAATTAATCTGACAACATCTGTTCTGCACATTGCTGAATTAGTTTGGCGATTAAACCTGTCCAACCAGTTTGGTGACTAGCACCAATACCAGCGCCATTATCTCCATGAAAATATTCATTGAACAGAATCAAATCGTGCCAATTCGGGTCAGTTTGAAATTTTTCTGTTCCACCATAAAAAGGTCGCCGACCAGAAGCATCTTTGAGAAAAATTTGGATCAGCCTTTGAGCTAATTCAATTGATACTTCCTTAAGCGTCATCATTTGACCTGAACCTGTGGGACACTCAACTTTGAAATCATCGCCGAAGTAGTGATAGAACTTTTGTAGTGATTCTAGGAGTAGATAATTAATCGGAAACCAAATTGGGCCACGCCAGTTAGAATTACCGCCAAACATTCCTGTGGTAGACTCGGCAGGTTCATAATCGACTCGATACTCCTGATTATCTACCGTTAAAACGTAAGGAGCGGATGCATGAACTTTAGAAACAGAGCGAATACCATAAGTCCCGAAGAATTCTGTTGCGTCTAACATCTTTTCTAAGATGCGACGGAGCTTATCTTGATAAACAATCGCTAACAGTCGGCGTTCGCCAACACCTTGTTTCTGCATACAAGCGATATTTCCGGTCAGATCGGTGCGATTTGTCAAAAACCATTCCGTCCGTTGCTTAAAGCCTGGGAGTCGCTCTAAGGTTTCTGGTTCTAAAATGCTCACGGCACACAATGGGATTAACCCCACTAGCGATCGCACTTGCATCGGGAATTGATTACCATTTGGTAAATGTAGGGCATCGTAGTAAAAGCCATCACTTTCATCCCATAATGCTATTTCCGCTTCACCAACACCATTCATGGCATCAGCAATGTACAAGAAATGCTCGAAAAACTTGCTGGCGATGTCTTCATAAGTAGAATTTTCTTTTGCTAACTCTAAGGCGATCGTCAACATATTCAGAGAATACATCGCCATCCAACTTGTACCATCTGCTTGTTGCAGATATCCACCAGTTGGGAGTTGAACGCTACGGTCGAAGATACCAATATTATCCATACCTAGAAAGCCACCCTGAAAGATATTTTTACCCTCAAAATCTTTCCGGTTAACCCACCAAGTAAAATTTAGCAGCAATTTTTGGAAGACACTCTCCAGAAATTTTTTATCTGCACGACCATAGATTTTTTGCTCGATCTGATAAACCTGCCATGTTGCCCAAGCATGAACGGGCGGATTGACATCGCTAAAAGCCCATTCATAAGCTGGTAGCTGACCGTTAGGATGCATATACCATTCTCGTGTCAAGCGACTCAGTTGCAGTTTGGCGAAGTCGGGATCGAGCATCGAGAGCGGAATTACATGAAAAGCTAAATCCCAAGCCGCAAACCAAGGATATTCCCATTTATCCGGCATGGAAAGTATATCGTCGTTAAATACATGAAACCACTCATGGTTTCTGCCGCTTAGTCGCGATGCTGGCGGCAGCGGCCCAGCCGGATCGCCTTTTAGCCATTGTTCGGTTACATAATAGTAAAATTGTTTACTCCACAACATGCCAGCAAATGCCTGTCGCTGGACATTCTGCCTATCCTCTAACATTGGCAACGGACAAATCCGCTGATAAAATTCATCTGCCTCGCGCTGGCGCTGTTGCCAAATCGTATCAAATTCACTCTCAAATGGGGTAATTAAATTTTGTGCGTCACTTAATCGCAACTGCACTGTTTTAGTTTCGCCTGCACCAATTTCTAATTGGTAACGAGCTGCAAATTTAGTGCCAATCCGATTGGGATTGACGGCTGTTTTTTGCCCATCTACCACATAATTATTTATTCCATCTTTAACGTATGCCGAAGCATTATTAACCCCAAATAATCTTTGATTATTAGTCTCATTTTCTGTAAAAAGTAGTTCTGGATTTCCATTACAGTACAGCCATCGGGTTTCTAATGAGGAGTGATAAGCTTCGATGGTGCTGAGGTCTGAGTTAGATTGGCTAATTTTTAGCCACGGCTTTTCTTGTTGATTATCAGTCCAAGACCAGGTGTTGCGAAACCAAAGGGTTGGTAACAAATGCAGCGTTTTTGTTTCTGGGCCTCGGTTAATCGCAGTAATTTGAATCAAAATATCGTCAGGTGAAGCCTTGGCATACTCAACGAATACATCAAAATAGCGGTCTTGGTCAAATATACCCGTGTCGATTAATTCAAACTCTGGACAAAGACGATCTCTGCGTCGATTTTCTTCTAGCAGCTGGTTGTATGGGAAAGCAGCTTGCGGATATTTATAAAGATATTTCATGTAAGAGTGAGTAGGGGTATTATCCAGGTAGAAGTAGTATTCTTTAACATCTTCCCCGTGATTCCCTTGATTCCCTGTAAGGCCGAAAAGCCTTTCTTTGAGAATTGCATCCTCACCATTCCACAGAGCGATCGCAAAACATAGTCGCTGATGATTATCAGAAATTCCGGCAATCCCATCCTCTCCCCAGCGATAGGCACGGGAGCGAGCATGGTCGTGGGGAAAAAATTCCCAGGCGCTACCATCAGGGCTATAGTCTTCCCGCACTGTTCCCCACTGGCGTTCACTCAGGTAGGAACCCCATCGTTTCCAGTAGGCTGTGCGATGGCGGTCTGCTGCCAATCTTGCTTCTTCTTGAGTCATAGGAATTTTAGATTTTCAATTAAAAATCTTTTGCACAAGGCTGTTTTAGAAGAATCTCAAACTCTTGTTTTTACATTTTTTGCAATCAGGCAATTTCAATCAAAAAATCGAGATGCGATCGCTCAATTTTTAATGATGTCTAAATCTGAAGATAAGGGTAATATTTTTCTCTCCCCAGAGTGACGAAACAGGGGTCATACAGAGCCGTTCCATTTAACTTAGGTAGTAATAGAGTTCCGATCGGCGACGGCTTCAGTACAACTTCCCTGATTGCCTCAACAAATAACTAAACAAGCGTGCTATTCAACTCTATAACGGTAGAGCCAACACAAATTACCTACTGCTCATGATAGTTCCGGCTGAGTCCTCCATCTACATAAAAGGTTGCCCCTGTAATGTAATCAGCATCGGCTGAGGCTAAGAAGCCAACTATAGGTGCGATATCCTCTGGCTTACCTAAACGACCTAAAGGAATATTTTTCAACAACGCTCCCAATTTTTCGGGGTCATTTAACAGCTTACTATTGATTGGTGTTTCAATTGCTCCTGGGGCTACATTATTAATTGTTATTCCTAGAGGCCCAAGTTCAACTGCTAAGTTACGCATCATCATCTTTACACCACCCTTGCTAACACAGTAGCCAGTGAAGTGGGGGAATGCTATTTCCTCATGGGTGGAGCTAATATTGATGATTTTACCAGTTCGCTTGGTTTCGATAAAGTGCTGTACTATCGCTTGAGTAGCGAAAAACGTACCTTTAAGGTTGAGATCGATTATTGCGTCATAGTCAGCTTCGCTGATGTCCCAGAAGTCAGCATTTCGACCATCGATTCCAGCATTGTTCACGAGAATATCTAGCTTGCCAAAGTGTTGAATACCCTGGTCTATAAGTTGGCGGATATCGCTAATTATACTCAAGTCGGCTTTAATAGTTAAGCCTTTGCTACCAGCTGCTTCTACTTTCGACAGAGTTTCTTGAGCGCCTTCAGGATGAGAACGGTAGTCAATTACAATATTTGCACCTTGTTGGGCAAGATGTACAGCAATAGCTTGACCAATTCCGCCGCTGCTACCAGTTACTAAAGCTACCTTTCCTTCTAGTTTCTTCATCGACTTTCTCCTTCTAAAGTATTTTGATGTTTTCTAGAATTTATAAATGATTCTAAACTATAAGAATAAAAGTCATAATTTAGAGAAAACTTTGTAGCAGAGCTTTTACTGCTCACAAATTCCAAGAATTAAACCAGTTCAACAATCGGAAAAATATTTGATAAATTAATATACGAATTATAACTTCTGATTCCTGAGTGTTGATTTCTTACCGTTTCCTGTTATATTACTTTGTGAAGATAAAATACTCTACCGTTGGTCAGACTCAGATATAGTAAAAATAAGTTTATTTCTTTCTGTTGCTCAACAATTAAACTTTATACAGCAATTCCATTTAGATTTTAAACAAAGTAAAACTTACGCAAAATTATCAAAAAACGAACCACGAACGCAAGTATGGATGCACCAGAAGAACGCAAAGGATACGAAGGGATAAGAGTTTTAGAGAATTCTTGTGTAAGTCCTAGCTACATTTATTGTAGAGACGGTGCTTAAACAAGCAGAAGTAGAAAATAAAATTCCCCCAGATTCAAAAAATCTGAGGGTAAGTAAGCGTCATGAGACTATGCGATCTACATTGGGATTTAAATAATACCCAATACTGACCCGACAGTGGACTTAATTGAATCCCGTGCATCCTTTAAAGTTTGACTAATGGGATGCTTTGCTTGCAAAAATACGCGGGCACAATTGCGTCCTGGCATTCCGGAAATGGAACCCCCTGGATGAGTTCCTGCGCCAGTCAGAAATAAATTTTCAATTGGGGTTTTGTAGTTTGCTATTTCTGGCAAGGGACGGAAAAATATCATTTGATCCAAGGTCATGTCAACATGGTAATAATTCCCTTTGTATGCACCTAATCTTTCTCCTAGTTCTGCTGGACTTTCTACACGACGGGCGATAGTTGCATTTTTGACATTAGGCGCATAATTTGCCAACTTATCAACCACCCTGTCTGCAACTTTATTTTTTAATTCGTCTGTCCAACCCGTACCTTTCAAACCTGTGCCTTCTGCACCTGCAATTTGATAGGGAGCGAAAAACTCAATCCACAGAGTATGCTTGCCTGATGGTGCTAATGTGGAGTCTAAGTAGCTAGGCATCACCACATACATTGATGGGTCAGCATCCGGAATTTCTCCCAAGGTACATTTACTATGAGCCTGTTCTACATGAGCCATCGAATCTGCAATTAAGATAGAACCAACCAGATATTCGTCTTTGTGCGCGTGGTATGGAAAATGCAGTGGTTCGTTTAATGCCAAATCTATCTTGAGGATAGTTTCATTGTTGTTAACGATGCGGCGTTCTAATCTTTCGTATAATTCTGGATCTACTGCATCAACTTCGCTTTTATCAGTCATTTGTAAGAACAAGCGCTGAGCATCAATATTAGAAATTACCCCATGTTTGGCACGATATTCTTTATTACCAGCGACTCGCACACCTACAGCTTTTCCATTATCAATTAAAATTTTCTCTACATGCTGGTCTGTGAGAATAACGCCACCTTTACTCTTGACTAAATTGACCAAAGCTTGCACAAGTGCACCAGTTCCGCCGCGAGGTCTTGCCATACCTGGATTATGACGCATTGCCATCATAATTGCACCAATAGCAAGGGTTTTTTGTGATGGCGGCGCACCAAGTTCTGCTGCTAATCTTGCTAGTGGCGCTTTGAGGAATTCGGAATCAAACCACTCATTAAGTAAATCTTCACCACTGTTTAACATGGTGCGAATAAAGTCGAGTGTTTTGTTTGGGGAACCAATCACAGAAAATAAATCTTTGAGTTTTGTAATGTCGTAGTTACCAAGGATGTCTATAATTGACTTCGGCGGTGCATTAAACATCGGAATCATTGCACCCAGCGCCCTTTGCCAAAAGTCAATAAATTCTGCGTATTTTTTGGCATCGCGCTCATTATAACGAGCAATTTCTGCACAAGTCTTTTCCACGGACTTGTGTCCTAAAAAATATTTGCCATCGGGATGTGGACAAAAAACAACCGGATCGCACTCTAGATAATGCAAACCGTATTTTTCTAGTTCTAATTCTTCAACAACTGGCCCCAAGTGAATAAATTCATGGTCAATAGCACACAAGTTAAATTTAAATCCAGGAGCTTCTTGTGGCAAACATTCTTCAGTTGTTGCTGCACCGCCTGGAACAGAACGCTTTTCTAGTAACAGGACGCTATAACCAGCTTTCAACAAATAAGCTGCACAAACTAACCCGTTGTGTCCAGCACCAATCAGCACAACATCATACTCTTGCATAGTCGTTACTTTTAAATTAAGTAGCTTTATAAAGCTTAATGAATTTTAACGAAATTAAAATCATCCATCGGTAACAAAAAATATCTTGAACTAGTACAGGAATACAAAGGTAAAAACTTAAAAAGCAAAACAAAGAAGTCTTATTCTAGAAGCTTTTTGCCTATTTTAGATGGTTGGTTTATTTGGGCAATCTTGTACTAACACTAATACTACTAAAGAGATAGTACATTTGACGATGAAGGTATTTGCCTGACTTGAGTTTCTACCGTAAGTATTAAATTACCAATTTCTACTTTTAGCTCTTTGATAGTAAATTTCATATCTTCCCATGTATAATATGGTAAATTGATAAATTCTTTGGCTTTGTGCATTAATGCTGTGATTAGTTCTATTGAAATACCATTCCCCTCAGTGCAATTAAAACTCTCCAACATTATGGGTTGTGAATCGGTACGTGGAGTAGCGATCGCAGTGTAAGCTAAAGGGCGAGTATTTCCCATTTCCTTTAACAACACCTTTCCTCTAAATTCCATTTTGCCAGCACCAGGTAAAAATACCTGAATTTTTTGTAACTCCAAACTCACAATTTGACCATCTACATCCAACTCTAGGCTTTGCATCTGTTCGCGAACCAACTCTGACGACAAAGCGCGGTTAATATCTGCTTGTGTGAGTGTAATCTTAGCAATAGCATTTACTGGCTGGTTAAGTTTTATTTGACCGAAAATAACACTTAAGGGATCGATATTAATACTATCTGTTTGCAGTTTTATCTCCTGTACGCGAATGTCTTGTTGAATAACTAATCCTTCACCTGCAACTGAAACGCCATCCGCTTGTCCTTGAGCTATTTTCAACAAATCGGTTTGTACATCTATTTCTATTTGTTCTACTTCGTCTAATTTTTCGGATATTTTTCTTTCAGCTTCCTGGGATAATAATTTTTCCTCTAAGCTATGTTCATCAGGCATAAATAACTAATCTCCTAAATGTCCTCTTATTTATTAATGTAAAGGCTGAATCCTGATAGTAAATCTACATTGGGGTATAAGCAAGTCGGAGGACTGAGTAATTAAGTAAAAAAGCGTTACTGATTTGAGATTTCTAATGTAATACAGTTCAGTTAGAGTCAAAAAGCTTAACCTACAACTTTCCTTAATTGAACGGTATTAATTTTTTATTACCTCTGAATCAATTGAAAGAGCGATCCCTACGACGGACTGCACCAACGCACTTATTAGCAAACTCCAAGAAATAAATTATTTCATTTGAAGTTGATGAGTGTTGACTGCGAACAGTAGGATATTTTTTATTTGTCAGTCCCTTAACTCAGTATGACTTTTTTGAAACCTATAGTGGCGAATCAACAGACATCACTCCCAACTTACCGACTGCTAATTTTTCCCATTTGGTCGTTGAATAATTGTCTCTAAAACCCGTCGCTTGGCTTTCGGATCGATACCTACCAAGCGTACGTACTCACCGCTATATTCTGCTAAAGTTGATTCCAAGTTTGAGATTGCATCCGACTCGGCATCGATGTGGCTATGAACACAAGTTTGCCAAGAACCTGTGCGGAAACGGCGCTCATCAACGTGTTCAATACTAATTTTGTAACCTTCAGCCAATAATTCCCTAATTTGTGCTTGTGTCTCTAAGGTCAAATGTGGACTTGATACTTGCTGTTTTTGGAATTGGTTAGTTTTTGCTTCTTTGGTGACGCCATTGCTTAACGGCTGACTGATTGGTGTCACAGCAGTAGGTGGTGCAGATTGAGAATTTCTACCTCGATTGAGTCGATTGTAATCATCAACCAAATGGGAATTTTCCACTCGTTTTTGTTCGCCAACCATCAAGTTAGCAGACTCGATTAAGTGAGACAAGCTGAAATTTGGCTTTTTAAATTCTGGTGGCCCTTCAACGCTATTAACCACACTCAAGGATACACGCTCAAAACCTACTTGATGGATATAGTTGCGGATTTGTTCATCATAAATGCGCGATCGCAAAGCGCTAAAAAAGTCGATGGACTGATTAACAAAAGTATCAACTAGCTGTTCAACTTCCCGTTGCGACAGTCCATCCTGTTCAAAAATCCCACGGACAATTCCCACTTTGTCGTCTCGGTTTGGTTCCCAGTAAAATTTCTCCATCCTTCCATCTCGAATTAACGGTGCATAGAGGGTGGAAAAATCATTACCTGTGACAATAATCGGTACACGACGTAAAGGCGTGGAATCATAGCTTCCAGGTAACTGCACATCTGTGGGATTATCAGCAATATTCATTAGTGTGGCATTCACCAACTGCGTATTTACAGTATATTGAGTACCTTCATCGAAGCGTCCAGCACCCGCATCTAAATCGTTAATCATCAGCACGCACATTTTACCGCGTACTTTGATTAGTTCTGCTGTTTCGCGGTAGCGCAGCCGAATCAACCGTGCTGGATCTCCTGCATCTGGACTTTCCAATTCGCCGCCTGATATGTGAGTTACTTCGATACCCATTTTCTCGAAGACTAACTCGCATTGAAAGGTTTTACCCTCACCTTTACGCCCGTGAATACCCAAAATCAAGGGTACTCGCACACCTGGAAGCTTCAAGAAGTTTTTGGTGATGTGGACAGCAAGTTTGTCCAGAAAGCGAGGAGCAATATAGTAAGCCATGAGCTTGTCTGATAAAGAGTTAGCACTTCTAAAGTTAATGTTAAGTTTTTTTGGAGATAGCGATCGCTTCAAAATCGTCAAAAAATCAACATTGAATGCCTGAAATCTTACCATTACATTTAGTGTTTTCTGTCAATGCGTAAATTATGGTAATAAAATTTACCAAATCAAAATTTTATCTGATAAATAATCTTTATTTCTAAAACTATATACTTAATAGAAATTTTTTTATCTAGATAGAGTAAAATTGCTGATTCAATTTAGCCAACAAAACTTTAATTTTGGCGAATTTGTGCAATTTTTGAACAGCCATTATTAAGAATTTTTGATAATTATTTGCAATTAAGATGTACTTTCCTATAGAGTTAATTATCAAGTAGATAAGAATATTTCTTATTAACTTGAGAGATATCTGCGTTATTGACGACAATCGCATAAGTGATTTGAGTGTGAGGCAAGTATTAAATTTAACAAAAATTATGGAATCAACTGGCTGGGCTATGCAGGCATACTAGCAGTGTGCTGGATGATGCAACATACTGTGGGGCGAGGTCTGACGACAAGCTGCTTTGCATCGGGAGCAACCAGCACCAATTACTAAAATCCCGTACCTGAGTGAGATTGACCATCTGCTCACTAATGCCGAAAAACTTGTACAGTCCCCAACACCAGAATTAGTTCACATTATAGGAGTCAAAGCTAATCCCACTGCTAAAGGTGTGGAGATAATTTCACAGACTTCCCTTGGGGAACAGTTACAAGTCCTAAACCGTAGCACTGGTAATAATTTTATTGCTGATATTCCCAATGCTCAACTAAGTTTACCTACTGGTGAGGCCTACACATTCCGTTCAGAAAAACCATTAGCGGGAATTACTGAAATTACTGAAGATACCAGACCAGAGTACAAGGGAAATCAGCCGAATAATGTTGCCCGAAATAGTGCCAGTTTATGGACAACCTATGAAATTCAAACTGGAGGTTTGAAAGGTTTTGGATTTGCAGGCGGATTGTTTTTTGTTGGCGATCGCCAGGGAGACTTACCCAATACGTTTACATTACCCAGCTATGTGCGAACGGATGCAGCAATCTTTTACCGTCGTGATAACTGGCAAGTTGGGCTGAATTTTAAGAACTTGTTTGATGTTTACTACTTTGAAAGCGCTAATAGTGAAAACGGTGTATTTCCTGGCGCGCCGTTTACGGTTCTGGGTACGGTTTCATGGCAGTTCTAATACTAACGTGAGTTCGACGATAGAAAACGGCAAAAAGCTTGCTAGATATGAAACATGAGAAAATGGGCAGGTATTGCGATCGCTCTTACCTGATTCATTATTACCAACATTATCTGTATGCTTAATAAATATGATTCTCATTTAAATACAGTATACAGATAATGACAGTAACAATTTCACGCCAAGCTTACTGGGAACTCTGGGATGAAAATGCGGGTAATGTAAGTAAATTTGACCCTAATGATGACTTAGACATTATCTACAAGTATCCTCAGCAATTAGGTCAAGGTTACTCACGATTCATTCGGCTAAGGCAGGGAATCGAGTTAAACATTGGCGACTACCACAACTTCGATGGAATAATTCTTCATCATCAGGAACGAAAACATCCCCTAGAATACAATTTTCAACTCAGTGGAAGTTATACAAGTCCATTTTTTTCTATTAATACCAAAGAATATAGTTTATGCGGTAGTGGAATTGCACCGCAAGAATATTGTAAATCATCATCAGGAGACCACAAACATATTAATGTTCACATAGAACCAGAGGTTTTTCGTTCATTTATTGGCGATAAATCGGGAGATTTACCAATAGAATTACAGCATTTAATTGCAGTAAAAAATCGGATTTATTATCAAAATTCTGGACAAATTACTCCTCAAATGCAAGCTTGCTTACAGCAAATTTTACAATGTCCTTACCACGGCATAACTAAACGCATGTACTTGGAAGCAAGAGTTTTGGATCTAATGGCGTTATTGGTGGAACAAGAGATAGAGGCGCGAAAATATAAAAATTCGACTTATTCTCTGAAATCAGATGATTTAGAACGCCTGCACCATGCAAGAGAAATTTTATTGCAAAATCTTGATAATCCTCCCTCTTTGGTAAATTTGTCACGACAAGTAGGTTTGAATGAATGTACTCTAAAGCGGGGTTTCCGTCTCGCCTTTGGTACAACTGCTTTTCACTACTTACATGACTACCGCCTCGAAAAAGCACGACAACTATTGCAAACAGGAGATATGAATGTTGTAGAAGTAGCGCGAATAGTGGGTTTTGCTAGTCGCAGTTATTTTGCATCTGCTTTTAGAAAAAAATTTGGAGTTAATCCTAAAGAATATTTAACTAACCGAAAGAATTCCCCCTAGCGTTCAAAAAATTCCCTCTAACGACCATAATTCACTCTCATACGCTAAAGCATTCCTGTAAGCTTCTTGATAAGAATTATTAATTATCAATCAAGTCAGGTTCAGCAAGTTGGTGTTTGAGGAGTTGTGATGAAGAGTTGGTGGTTATCTAACAGTTTTCAGTTGTGGCTGGCGCTGAGTCTATCAGGATGTTTGAGTGCTTCGGTTATTGTGCCTGTGTCAGCACAAGTTAAATCAGATACCCAACCCTTACTAGTGCAGTCGTCTACACCACAAATAACACCTGCAACAGAAATAGTACCAATCACAGGAGTTAAGGCAAATCCCACTGATAAAGGTGTGGAAATAATTCTAGAGACAACTGCTGGGACTCAACTGCAAGTTACAAATCGCAGTGTTGGTAATAATTTTATTGTTGATGTATCTGGCGGACAATTGCGTTTACCATCGGGCGATACTTATACATTTCGTTCCGAGAAACCGCTTGCGGAAATTACTGAAATAACAGTAAATAATCTTGATGCAAATACTGTGCGAGTCACAGTAGTGGGTGAGAAAACTTTGCCTACAGTTGAGTTATATGATGATGATGCAGGTCTGGTTTTCGGTATAACTTCTGCTGCAACAGCAACGCAGCCACCTCAAACACCCCAAGCCCAGGAAAAGCCAGCACTCCCTACACCGCAGCAAGAACCAGCAGCACAGCAAGATGAGCCGATTGAACTTGTAGTGACGGGCGAACAAGATGGATATCGCGCCCAGGATGCGTCAACTGCAACTAAGACAGATACTCCTCTACGTGATATTCCGGCTTCAGTTCAAGTTATTCCCCGCCAAATAATTGAAGACCGTGCTGTTACCCAAGTTAATCAAGCACTGCAAAATGTGAGTGGTGTCAATGCTTCTGTTTATCAAGGCGTTACCGAACAAATTAATATTCGCGGTTTTGATACTGGTAGCTATTTTAAAAATGGTAGTGTAAACCCTTTTCAATATGACCTGGTTACAACAGATAATTTAGAGCGGATTGAAGTATTAAAAGGGCCTGCGGGTGTGTTATTTGGACAAGGATCTCCTGGTGGAATCGTCAACCTAGTCACCAAAAAGCCACTGAACGAACCTTACTACAACTTATCATTCTCGGCGGGTAGTTTCGGTTTGTATCGACCTTCCTTAGATATTTCTGGGCCGTTGAACGCAGATAAAACCCTTTTATATCGCTTTATCGGCTCTTACGAACAAACCCTCAGTTTCCGCGATGGAGTCAACCGCGAGAGTTATTTCTTTACACCAACTGTGCAGTGGAACATTTCACCCGCGACAAAATTAACAGTGGAGTTTGAGTTTATCGATGCTGATACTTCGGTCGATCAAGGTATTCCCTCCATTGGTCGTGGAATTGCAGCGATTCCGATCTCGCGCTATTTCAGTGAAACCGATGGGATAAACGAACCTTTTGGTAAAAATAGCGTTCGCAAGTATAACTTGACTACCACATTAGATCATCAGTTGAGCCAGAATTGGTCAGTTCGCAATACCTTCTTTGCTAAGTGGTTTAATCTTGGTCGCCTCTATCCAATTTTCGCAGGTTTGAATGAAACAACGGGAGAGTTGACGCGTCGTACCTATGCTGCGGAAGGTCTTTACCGCAGTTATTTCAATAACTTAGATATCCTGGGTAACTTCAAGACTGGTTCCATACAGCATAAGTTGTTAACTGGGTTTGAGTATGGCAAGGAAATTAACACGGACTTGAAGTTTGCAGTTGGTGCAGGTGGTTCGTATCCATCGATTAATATCTTTAATCCCATTCGTTCCCCTGACAGATATTCTCTGGACACGCTGACTATTACTAATAACCGGGATGAAAACTATACGACTTATGGTTTCTACCTCCAAGACCAGATTGCTTTTGCTGATAATTTGAAGTTATTGTTAGGTGGACGATTCGATAATTATCAACGAAATCAATTTAACCGATTGAATTCAACACCCACCGAAGCCAATTTCACTGCTTTCAATCCCAGAGTCGGGATTGTCTACCAACCCTTACAACCTGTATCGTTGTATGCCTCTTTCACAAAAGGTTTTGAGCCGAGTTCTGCTGTCTTAATAAGTGGGGATATTCCACCACCACAACGGTCAACACAATATGAAGTGGGAACCAAACTAGACTTTGGCAAATTTGGTGGAACTTTGGCTTTCTATGACATTACAAAGACTAATATTCCCACAGCCGATCTGAATAACACAGCCTACTCTGTTTTGACCGGAGAAGTGAAAAGCCGAGGGATTGAACTAGATGTATCTGGTGAAATTTTACCAGGATTAAATGTGATTGCTGCCTATGCTTACGATGATGCCTTTGTCAGTAGCGACAATAGTACTCCTGTGGGAAATCGGTTTGCTAATGCGCCTCGTCATACTGCCAGTTTATGGACAACTTATCAGCTTCAGAGAGGAGATTTAAAAGGCTTGGGATTTGGTTTAGGTGTTTATTATGTAGGCGATCGCGCCGGCGACCTTGCCAACACCTACCTAATTCCTAGCTATCTTCGCTTTGATAGTTCAATTTTCTACCGACGGGACAACTGGCGAGCGCAGTTGAACTTTCGTAATTTGTTCGACACAGAATATTATCTTGGCTCACCAAATAGCGATCGCTTAGGTGTGATTCCTGGCGCGCCTTTTAGTGTTGTGGGAACGATTTCGGTACAGTTTTGATCGGCATTAAGTCGGCAAAAATAAAGCTGGAAGGCGAAACAGAAGCACAATTACTCGCTATTTGCTGTTCTGTTGCGCCCGAAGGTTATACTCGATAGATAATGAAAAGCTTAGAACATCGCCACCGAACTCAATCGGTAAACTGTGCCTTAGACGCAAAAAAAAACGAATTACGACCTTGGAAAAAATAAGCTGTGCAAAAATTTATTACTGGGACTTTCTTGCTAACTGCTGCACAAAATTTGTATGTTCTTCGCTACTTAATCCTTTTTGCAGTACAGTTAAAACTTGTGTCATTTCTCCTGTATGTAACGCCTGGACATCCAACGACAAACCGGGAAATACACGACTTTTTATCGCTCCATCCGCATCCGGCTCTAATAATACATATTCTCCATTTTCTAAGCTGAACCAATCGAGTTTATTTTCTAAGCTCTGCCAGACAATGTACTCTTTCACTCCGTTACGACGGTAGGCTTTTTTCTTATCATGTAAATCATTTGCAGCACTGCTAGCCGCAACTTCTGCAACTAATTCCGGTGCGCCTTCAATGTAGTCATCGTCACTAATACGTGCCTGTCCACCTAGTTTTTGATCAATTAGCAACACAACATCAGGCTGGGGTTCGTTATCTAAGTCCAGACGCACTGTGGCATTATCACCTAATTCAACACCAGAAGTAGCAATTTTATAATTCCACAACCAGCCTATAAGATTGGCATGAGGTTTTCCATGACTGTTAAAACGCAAAGGTGATGCCACGTAGACAATTCCTTCTACTAATTCTGCTTTTTTCGTATCCGGCATACCGTGATAACGGCGTTCAAATTCCTGGCGAGTGAGCCTATCACCACTTTCTAAAGGGGGAATTTTTGCACCTTTATCGAAGTTTTGTTTTACCGATGCTGTCATTGGCAGATTCCTCAAAGGAGTATTGCTGCATGTAGTATAAACAATTCTTTCATTGATAATTAAGATTTTCTTGCCAACTGTTGCACAAAACCTCTATGTTCTTGACTATTGAATCTTTGTTGCAACACAGCTAAAACTTCTCTTTTAAAGTGCCCTCTTAGAATTCATCAAACCCGGAAACGAATTGGCTAATACAATTCCTCCGACCAAAGCAAAAATCGAGCCTAAGCCGATAAATATCAGAGGTAATAACCATAAACTGAGCCAAGAGTTAATCTTTGCGGAACCTGGCTTGTCAGGACGGTATAAAACTTCTACCCGATCGCCTCTAGTATATCCTGGTGGGTCGCTACCTGAATTTGATTCAAAAACTGTTGGTTCACCAGCATGAGTAGTAAATTGCACTATCGGATAGTAGGCATAAGAATAATGGCCATCGCTATCAACTGATGAATGTTCTACTAAATCAATGACTGTCCCTTGTGCTGGAATTGCGTTGGCGACATAAGAACGAGTATTCATGCCAATAATTATGCCTATAACAGCAAATACGCTGCCAACACCACCAAAGATTGAACCAAATAGAAGCAGAAATTTTGTATCTTCTTTCATAGGATGTTAATAAGTTTGGTATAGCTAGTAGTGTGTTTTCTGTACTGATTTGTATAGCAGGAGGCAGAGGGCAGGAGGCAGGAGGTAGAACTATTACTATTCCTAAAATTCATCCTTTCAAAATCTCCTAAAGGGTGTGACTACGGCTATAGTTTTGATTTCAAGTTTTAGAGGTTATTTATCAAGTAAAAATATAATTTTTGTAGGGTGCGTTAGGCTAAACCCGTCACACACCCTACTTAAGGTTTACTCTATAACTGGTTTCCATAAGTCGATGTTTTTAGATTAAAAAACAATCGGGGAAAACTAGGGGAGACGAGTTAGGAGTTAGAAGTTATTCTCAAAAATTCTCTTATCTCCCCACACTCCCCACACTCCCTTCTCCTACATCACTCCCATCTCTTGCAACCCCTGGCGTAGTCTGTTGGCTTCTTGGGGATTATGCCTTTCGTGAAGTGCGATCGCTCTTTTAAAAGCTGTTAAACTTTCTTGATGATTGCCAGCTTTGAGCAAGACTACGCCTAGATTTTGATATGCTTCGGCATAGTTGGGATTTAAGACGATCGCATTTTGATAACAAGCGATCGCATCTGAAAATAAACCCAAAGCTTTAAATGTCATTCCCAGGTTATAATATCCCGACACAAAACTCGGATCGATTTTCAAAGCTGCGATATAAGCAGTTTTCGCACCGTTGAAATCTCCTGCTGCTTTGAATAAGTTGCCCAAATTGTTGTATGCTCCTAGTTTGAGCATGGGATAAATTGGCAATTTAATCCCAGCTTGATAGTGATAGATTGCCTGTGGATAATTTTTTAAGCGACTGTAGGCAATGCCTAGATGATAGTGGAGTTCGTACAAAATATCGTAGTTTTCTTCCCCAGCTGCATGAGTTTCACTGATGTGCTGTAGTCCTCGTCTGAGTAACTCCATTCCTTGAGGAATTTTGCCAGTTTGCACATACAACGCCCCCAATTTACTGCAAACATAGGGGTCATGAGGATGAGTGGCGAGAAATCCTTCCATCGCTGTGGCGGCTTTGGCATATTTGTTATTTTGAGCGATCGCACTTTTTTGATATCCTACGTGAAGAATTGCCACTCCTGGTAAATAACCTACCTGCCAGTGGGGTTCTTTAGTTAAAATTGCTGACACGCTATCATCGACTAAGGCATGGTAAGGACGGTCAAAGCGAATATCTGGATGATTGCGGAATAATCTTGAAACCAGAGAATAGGGAGATTGTTCTGCACCAACTTCCTGGCGGACAAGGTTGAGTAACAGGTATTCATCCCTGGCGATTGTGTCTTGCAATAACGGTACAATTCCTGGTGTGAGAGTTTCATCAGCATCTAACACCAAAATCCAATCACCAGTTACATATTTTAAAGCTGCATTGCGGGCGGCACTAAAGTCATCGCACCATTTAAAATGATATACTTTCGCCCCAAACTCTTGGGCAATATAAGGAGTGCGATCGATTGAGCCTGTATCCAACACTACCATTTCATCTACCACTTTGTTCACACTGCTTAGGCATTTAGGCAATGTTGCTGCTTCGTTTTTCACAATCATGCACAGACTCAAACTCATAAGCCAATCGTCACTTAATTTACTGCTTGAAAAATAGGAAGTGTAGAAAGAATAACTCCTAAATCCTCACTTTTAACTCACCACCTAGCACTTTATTATGTGCAAAAATCAAGATTAACAAAATTGCTGAGTAATTAATTCCAGGAGAAGGGGTGAATTTAATCCAGGGTCAAACCATCGGTGGACGCTACCAAATTCTCACCCAACTAGGACAAGGAGAATTTGGTACGACTTTTTTAGGTCAAGACATGCAAACAGCGAGAAATCCGCAGTGCATTATTAAGCATTTTAAACTACTCTCTACTGATGCATACACTTTCAGGGAAGCCAAACGTTTGTTTGACCGGGAAGTGATAATTCTACAAACTTTAGGAAAGCATAATCAAATCCCTCAATTATCGGCTCACTTCAAGAGAATCAAGAATTTTATTTAGTTGAAGAATTTATTGCAGATCGTGACATCAGCCAAGTAATACCTCCTCTAGGTAAGCGGTTGAGTAAAAAGGGATTGCAAGATTTATTTAGTAATGAAATTAAAGCTACTTTATTTGACCGACTATTATAGATACAAGTGAAATGACTTTAGCAAATAAACAAGCTAATCAATTGATTTTCATCAACAAAGATGGAGAAAAGAGTTTAAAAAATTTACAATTTTGGACTTTAAAGAACAATCAAGCATACTTCATTATCTATTCAGCAGCAATAGAGGATTACGATCGCTTCTTACCAACCGTAGAGAAAATGAACAGTGGGATATTTTTTACTTATCAGTCTTTTATACTTATAATACCGGTAGACTTAAGTTGAAAATCCTGGAAACTCGCCTTTGGGGTGTACCTACTTCTTTATTCAGTGTACAATCAAAATAACAGATTTATCTTATAAGTGTTAGGGAATAATTAATAATTTTTTTCAACAAAAATTACCCATTATTAATGCTTATTTAAATCTGCTAAATCCTGTAAATTAATGAGATATGTTATGAGAAAGTCATTCGCAACAAGAGCAGAATTACTTTATCAAAAGCTGAAAGAATATTTGCGACCGCCCAACCGTTGGTTTTTAAATACACCAGAAAGGTCGCTCCTAGAAGCTTACGAAGCAGCTCAGAGAATCAAAAATATTGAGATTGAACATTTTTATGGCAATAAAATCTCTTCAGCATCAGGAAAATATACTGAAAATATGATGTCTTATTGGCAAGTCTACCTTGATAAAAACTTAACTCTTATCAAGATTAGGCTAGCAGAATTCACACTGAGTCGGAAAATTATTGACATTTCTAACTCTGTCTTGTTAGAAAAATTGAAAGTTATTGATGAAGTTGTAGAGAGGTACGCTATCAAAAATCAACTCGTTAATTATCAGCCCTTACAAACTAGCCAGAGCAAAATCAACAAACAATCAGACTCAATTAATATCAAAGATATTAACACTACATCTCCATTTCAGAAAACTGGAGTTTTCCCCGGTTCTATTGGTAGAAGTCTTAATGTAATTAAAGGAGATTTTTCTCCTCATGCAGAAGAAAATTTCACCAGAAATTACCGCTCGTCTAGAAATAGGACAAGAATTGCCCTGAGATTTTTCCTGATTCTAATTATTGTACCTATTTTGACACAGTATTTATCTAAAGAATTTATAGTAAATCCCATAGTAGAACGAATTAGGGGAGAGAATACAACTCAGATTTTTATTAATTCTGATATGGAAAAAGAAGCTCTCCATGAATTACAGAATTTTCAAGCAGCACTCAGGTTTGAATCTTTTATAACTCAAGCACCAAAATTATCTTCAGAGGAAGTACAAGAAAAGATAAAAGACAAAGCATTTGAGATTGCTGAAGAATTTCGGATTAAAAGTAGTCTTAGTATTAGTAATATTTTTGCTGATTTAATCTCATTAATTTCTTTTGGTTTAGTTATCAGTCTGAGCAAGAAGGAAATTGTAATTGTTAAGTCATTTATAGATAATATTGTCTATGGTCTTAGCGATAGTGCTAAAGCATTTTTAATTATTTTGTTTACAGATATATTTGTAGGATTCCACTCGCCGCATGGCTGGGAAATTATTCTAGAAGGATTAGCAGAACATTTAGGTTTGCCAGCCAATAACAGCGCAATCTATTTATTTATTGCTACATTTCCTGTAATTTTAGATACTATCTTTAAATACTGGATATTCCGCTATCTCAGCCGCTTATCTCCATCAGCATTAGCTACATTAAAAGAGATGGATGAATAATAATATAGACTTAAAAATTCCGACTCTAACACACCCTACCTAAAGATTTACTTTATAAATAGTCTCTGAGTTTTTAATTCTTACTAAAAATTACGAATTACGAACTTGTACTGAGCCTTGGGAGAGCGTAGCCGTACCCCTGCTCTTAAGCAAGCTACGCGCAAGCGTCTCTGAAAAAGAAGGGCGAAGTCGAAGTATTACGAATTATTTTGACTCCTTTACCCCTGATTCGCTACGCTATGTATATCTTAGTTTTTCTGAGGCGTGCTATGGATTTTGAAAGTAAAGCCAAAGCTTCGACTGCTACAGATAATATAGAGTTTGCTCAACCAACTACTACTCGTAAACCACTAGAATTGCTGCGAAACACTGAGGCTTTGCTACGCCACCCAACTGTAGCAATACTAGCGCCGATTTTACCACCTAAACTCAGTAATAGATTGCAAACAACCTCATTTTTAGCAGATGACTCTTTTAAAGAACTAGTAGAAATTGACCTAGACAATATTAGTGATTTTGAACTGCGACCTGCACGAATTTGTACTGGCTTAAGCTTTATTGGTTTTGGAGCGCTGATGATCCTAGTACTACTGTTGTACTTAAACACTTTGCATCCAGAACTGAATACAGTAGAGCAGATTCGGCAATATTGGTATCAATATGTTTGGTTTGTGAGTTTAGGAATTGCAGGAATGTTTATCTTAGGTCGTGAAGCTATGCGTCCACTCCCAAAACGGCGAAAATGAGGAGATTTTATAGATGAATTATGATGCTTTTATAGTTCCACCAGGTTCAAAAATTTCTCTTAAAAAAAACTATGACCCAGCTTATAAAACTGATTTTTATCAAAAAACCGATGCTTTAAGTAAATTACAGGCAGATATTCAACGATTAGCAAATTACCAAAATATTCTTTATGCTCAAAACACCTATGCTATATTAATTGTTTTTCAAGCAATGGATGCTGCGGGAAAAGATAGCACAATTAAACATGTGATGTCTGGTGTGAATCCACAGGGATTTCAGGTGTTTAGTTTTAAAGGCCCAAGTGCAGAAGAATTAGACCATGACTACTTGTGGCGAACAATAAAGGCTTTGCCAGAAAGAGGACGTATTGGTGTATTCAACCGTTCATATTATGAAGAAGTATTAGTGGTTCGCGTCCATCCAGAAATGCTGAGAAAGCAACAACTGCCCAACTTTCCTGACGGAAATCAGATTTGGAAGCAACGTTTTCAAGAGATTAACAATCTAGAAAAATATTTAGTAGATAATGGTGTAATTATTCTAAAGTTTTTTCTAAATGTTTCCAAAAAAGAGCAGAAAAAACGCTTTTTACAACGGATTGAGGCTCCAGAAAAAAATTGGAAATTTTCAGCAAACGATGTCAAAGAAAGAGCTTTTTGGGATGATTATATGGAAGCTTATGAAGAAGTTTTCAATAATACTAGTACAAAATGGGCACCCTGGTATATTATTCCTGCCGATCGCAAATGGCTTACACGCCTGGTAGTTGCGAATATCATCTGCACAAAACTAGAAGAACTGAATTTGAAATACCCGATAGTCAGTGAAGAACACAAGCAACAACTTTTGCAAGCAAAACGCATTTTGAAACAGGAAGATTAAGCCATCAAGTTATCGCCGTAGTCATGTAAGTTAGGACATTATAATAAGCGTGAATGTCAGCAAGAGTAATGTTTTTACCTCCTGCCCCCTGCCTCCTGCTATAATTGCGATTCTTCAAAACATAATAAAAACTGCTGAATTTTGGCGGACATGATATAAACTATTTGCTGGAGTACTCAGCCAAATTGCAATTCAGGAGTTTTGTGATGTGCTTACTCAGTTACCAACTATCAATGCCCTGAAACAGCCCACGAGTTCTGCTTGGATCGAACAAGCGATCGCCAACTTAGACATCATTTTACTCGACCACTCCCACTGCGAACGTAAAGCCGCAGGCGTAGCCTTGAACTTCATGTTTCGCTACCCTTCTAATACTAAGATGGTGCGGGAGTTAACAGCGATCGCCCGCGAAGAACTAGAACACTTTGAGCTAGTTAACCAATGGTTAGAACGTCGGAATATTCCTCTGGCTCCCCTACCACCACCTCCCTACGGTGCGGGTTTAAAAGCTGCTGTACGCCCTCAAGAACCTCAGCGATTTTTGGATTCTTTACTAGTTACTGGCTTAATTGAAGCTCGCTCTCACGAACGCCTGGGATTATTAGCTGCTTACTGTCCGGAGCCAGAATTAGCAAAATTTTATCGTGGCCTGATGTCATCCGAAGCGCGTCACTACGGTATATATTGGGTTTTAGCTGCTACTTACTTCGACAAAGAAATTGTCATCCAACGCCTTGATGAATTAGCAATTGTCGAAAGCGAGTTGCTGGCGACTTTGCATCCAGAACCTAGAATTCACAGTTAGTAGACTAAGGCCACTATGAAGCTTCAGCTAACACACTTGAGACTGCTTGTCTCCAACTACAAAGATTCTTTTCTGTTCTACCGAGATTTGCTAAAATTTGATGTCGATTGGGGCGATGAAAATAGCGGGTATGCTGAGTTTAATAGCGGATATCTCAAGCTCGGTTTGTTCAAAAAAGAATTAATGGGCGAAGTAGTCCCAAGCATCGACCAGCCTTCATATGTAGTCAATCGAGATAAGATTGTCTTGATTTTTGCAGTTGATAACGTCGATGAGGTCTACAAGCAAGTCAAAAATAGTAATGCAATTGTTGTCACTCAACCAATAGACCGCCCAGCTTGGGGAATCCGCACAGCTCATTTTCGCGATCCTGATGGTAATTTAATCGAAGTCTACAACAACTTGGGAATTGTCAGTTAAATGTTTGTTGGCAGTTTTGAATCAAATAAACGCACGGGTTTAGTTTGCAAATTAGAAGCAATTGAACTGACTCGATCTACCACAGAAATCATATATTTGTAATTCGGTACTTGTCCATTGGGTACATAGCCAACTTCTTGAGCTAAACCCGAAGGCGACTCGCTCATCACTTTGCGAATGAATTCTTGACGATTACGCTCTACATTAGGCCCAATCAAAACCACACCCAGTGGTACATAGTGGGGATCTTTAAAAAGTACGCGGAATTCAATCGGGCTAAACTGTGAACCGTGGAGACTCAATTCAGCCTCCGAAACTGCACAGGCGCTAGCTTTTCCTTGAGCTACCAATTCCAGTGCTGCTTTTGGTGTAGGTGCAAATAAGATTTCAGCTAGTGTTGTACCATAAAGATTGTAAAGAGGAAAATAATATCCTGTGGCCGAACCTAACTGACCTAAAGCTAGTGTTTGACCCTGTAGTTGTTTTAAATCTGTTATTGAGCTATCCTTGCGAACAACGAAAATTGAACGCAGATCGCTAATACCTATTAAAGGAAACAGAGGAACATATTGGTAGCGTGCGATCGCAATAGCCGCTAAACCCGGTGGAGCAAATACCAACGACCAAGCACGAGCCTCAAGGCGCTCAACTGCTCTATTTTCATTAAAAGCAGGCTCTAGTTGAATATATGAATTTGTTTTTTCACCCAAGTAACTATTAAATTTAGCATATTGATTAATTATCTGTTCGCCTCCACCATAGTTAAGAACGCCAATAGTTAGCGTCCCTTCAAACTTCCGTCCTGATTGACAGCTAGCAAATGTCAAACCTAGTAGATTAAATAGAAAAAAACGACGGGAAAATCGCAAAAACATCACTAATTATGGTAAGGAAATAACTCGGTTTTGAACACTAATTTAGAGCGGCTTCATTAGTGCTTAAATAGGTGATATTGCCACAAAAAATTAATATTTATTAATTCATTGATTAGGGGCATCCTAACAGGTATAAATAGATATTAAACAAGATTAAGATACCACCTTCTTCGGTTAGATTATGTTAAACAACATTACTTTAAAAAACTTAAAAATAGGTGCTAAATTTAACTTACTTTTAATATTAGTTTTCATCGTCAGTATTTTGGGAAGCGGCGTCGCCTTATCTAGTGTACTTCAGGGGAGAGCGCAAAATGAAGTAGCTTCTCAAGCGCAGATTCTCATTGAAATGGTGAATGCAGTTAGAAACTATACACAGAATCGTATAGATCCCTTATTAGAACCTAGACTAGATACTAACCCAAGCTTCATGCCTGAAGTAGTGCCCACTTTTTCATCTAAAGAAGTTTTTGAGAATTTTCGCAAAAAGCCCGAATATAAAAACTTTTTTCATAAAGACGCCACACTGAATCCAACTAATTTAGCAGATAAAGCTGATAATTTTGAAGCTGAACTCGTGAAGCGTTTTCGTAACGAAGCCAATACTCTAGAAATTACTGGTTTTCGCAACTTACCAGAAGGCGAAGTATTTTATATTGCTCAACCATTAAAGATTACACTACAAAAATGTTTGCGCTGTCATTCTACACCAGAGCAAGCTCCTAAAAGTCAGTTGGCAACTTATGGCTCGGAAAATGGTTTTGGCTGGCATCTCAATCAAATTGTTTCTGCTCAAATAATTTCTATTCCTTCCGAAGATATTTTTGCTAACGCCAAACGCACTTGGATATTAATTATGATACTTTTGATTGCTATCTTTGGAATTATACTTTTCTTGATTAACTTCTTAATTAAAAAAGCTGTGATTCTACGTATCAAAAGAATAGAAAAAATTGCCCAACAAGTTAGCACTGGTGACATGACTGCTGATTTTGAAGAGATATCTAATGATGAAATTGGTGGTTTGGCAGAAGCATTTAATCGCATGAAAGCTAGTTTAAGAATAGCTTTGGAACTGTTGAATAATCAAAGCTAAAGAGTTATGGGCATTGGCCAAACAGGGAGTGTTGACTGATGACTGATATCATGTCCGCCTAATTAGTTATAATTCGGTGCATCTGTGCAAAAACCAGAAAACCCTCTTTCCCCCTGCTCCCTGCCCCTCTGCTCCCCTGCCCTCTAGCTCCTGCATCTCCCCAGACTCACTATTCCCCAATTTAAGAAAGTAAGCGTTGCTGAAATTGTAAAGCTTTTTGAGCTTCGGGAATTTTTGAAGCTAAAATTTTCACCAGTTCTACACGAGAAATTTGTCCAGAAGATTTGACAGCTTTTTGGACTAGAAACTTAGCTATGGGGCCAATTAAATCAGCTAACTCCCGCTCGCATTTTTCGACAAAGTTGTCGGTTATGAGTTCAGATTCTTGGTTTGATAAATTATTCGAGATAATTGTAGAGCTATCGGATTTAACAGTTAATTCCTGGAGTAAAGTAGGTTTCTCTAGTACAAATATTGTTTTCTTGTGAAAATCAATTTGTTGATTTGCTCGCAGATGAAGTGCCAATTGACTAATTAATTCTTCAGGGTTAGGCGTAGACGCCGCAACTTGTTGTAGTAATCTTGGGGCAACAGGGCCGACAAATTCCAAAAGAATTTTTTCTAAGCGATTATAATTTTCTGGAGACAGGATAGAAGTAGGGAAATATCCAATTGAATTTTGACGAGTAAGTGAAGCTTGAGGGGGTTGTGTAAAAGATGATGGTTGAGGTTGTTGGGCTTCTACTCTGGTATCGAGATGCTCAAGCACCCTTAGAATTTCAGCCGCAGACTGATAACGCTGTTTAAAGTGGTGTAGCACCATCTTAGATAGCACAGATGCCAACTCAGAACTGACGTTAGCCTGATGCTGCCAAGAAATTTCTCCTGTATCTGGATCTTCCTCAAAGTTTACCGGATGTAAACCTGTGAGTGCTTGGATACCAATAATGCCCAAGGAATAAATATCGCTGTTGGGGCGGGGTTTACCTTGCCCCTGTTCTGTAGACATGTATCCTGGGGTGCCAATAATAATACTAGCCCCGGTTTGCCCTGCAACTGTAAGCAGTTGAGTTTGGATTTGTTTGACCGCACCAAAATCAATCAGTACTAACTTACCATCTCGTTGCCGCCTGATTATATTGTCTGGCTTGATATCTCGATGAATAACGTTGTGGCTGTGAATAAATTGCAGAATACCCAATATTTGTTGGAGGAGTTGAATCACTTGCTCTTGTGTCCAACGTTGATTGGGAGGCAGTTCTACTTTGAGAGTATGTCCTTCAATAAACTCTTGCACCAAGAAAAACTCTTGGTTGTCTTCAAAATAAGCTAAAAGCCGAGGGATTTGGTCGTGGTTTCCCAGTTGTTCTAGTGTTTCTGCCTCACTAGTAAATAGCCGTCTAGCAGTTTCGAGAAATTCGGGGCTGCGAGTAACGGGCTTGAGGTGTTTGACAACGCATTTCGGGAAACCTGGACGGTGGGTATCTTGGGCAATGTAGGTTTGACCGAACCCTCCTCCACCTAAAACTTGAAGGACTTGGTAACGTCCGTCTAATAACTGTCCTAACATTGTCTTACTTGCCTAAGTCCTCAAATTAATCTTGGCACAACTACTAGCTTTGGCAAGGTCTGTTGAGAAAGAAACTAGTACCACTGCGCGGAAGTCAAAAGTCAAAAATTATTTACGCCTACCTACTTACATTAAAATTATAAGCTGACCCAATTTGAGGAACTGGTTAAAACGACTGTTGTTTTTGCTACCAACTTGGCTTGGGTCGTATTCATAGGTCAAACCACGATAGTAAAGTTTCTTAATTTTTACCTCTTAAATTAAGTGTTGTTCAACAATGGTAATTAGTTATCACACCTTAATTAATGAGTTATGCAAGACTTACACTTTTTTAGGAACTGGTTAAAGAATTAGCCGTCTAAGGTGGAGAGTTATTCGTTATTTGCGATCGGTCATTGGGTATGGGAGTGGTATTAGCTTTTTTTGTACGCGTTTAAACCGTGGTGAGTTAGGAGTTATTATTCTCTCTCTGCCCCCTACCCCACCTCCCGTATGCTTACCCTTTTCATTCTCGGGTAACTGGGTTAACAATGGGTTGAATGTTTTTTAAAAAATTCAATCTTATGCCTAGAACTCCAAATGAATATGCCGTATACCTCCTACTAGAAACTGGTCATCGGGAAGAAGTACGTTTTCCTACTATTCAAGAGTTTCAGAAGTGGTATAGTGGGGAACTTGTGCCCAAGTCTGCTTCTACTGATTTTATTAGCGTCCCGATCAAGAATATTCAGGGAGAGTATATGGTAGTACGCCCTTCTCGGATCGTGGCAATCCGGGTAGAACCCGTTTTTAGTTCCAGCGTTGAAAGATTCAACTAAATGATGAGAAAAACCCTTGCTTTGCTTTCCCTAAGTCTGGGAATTGCCTTTGTAAATCCTCTTTTGTCGGTTGTTGCTCAGGTTCCTAATTTAGTACCCTTGCCAATACCGATTACTCCAGAGCTCCCGTCTCTACCAGTACCAATTCCTGTACCAATTACTCCTAAGGTAACGCCACCGCTAAAACCAATCGCGATTGGAACCGATTGTACGCTGCCGCAGAGTTGCTTGGGTTGGGATGACCAAATTTGGGGTCAAAGCAGTAAAACAGGCGATCGCCAAGCTCTATTGGCTTCTATTGACAATAGTTTGCGTTACTTAGCAAAGGATAATGCGATCGCAGCCTATCAAAATTATCCTGTCAAGGAAATCACGCTCGATCGCGTTCGTCAAAGTTTATTACGTTTTCGCCAACTGGTTGTCAGTTCTAACTCACCAAGCGAATTACAAGCAGCTGTCCAACGGGAGTTTGTTTTTTACCAGTCTGTGGGCAACGATGGTAAAGGTACTGTTAAATTCACAGCTTATTATGAACCTGTTTACACCGCCAGCCGTGTCAGGACTGCAATATATAAATATCCCCTTTATCGGCTACCACCTAATTTCAGCCAATGGGCGAAACCCCATCCAAAACGAATTGCTTTGGAAGGGAAGGATGGTTTACTAGGAAGTAAAAGTCGGTTGCACGGTTTAGAACTGCTTTGGTTTCGCGATCGCCTCGACGCATACATGGTACACATCCAAGGTTCTGCCCAAATTAAATTAACTAATGGCGAAACAACGTCTGTTGGCTATGCAGGTGGAACTGATTACCCTTGGACTAGTATCGGCAAAGAACTAGCCAAAGATGGCAAGCTGCCTTTGCAAGGATTGACAATGCCACGTATGATCGCTTATTTCCGGCAAAAACCGCAAGAGTTGAATAATTATTTGCCACGCTGGCAACGATTTATTTTCTTCCAAGAAACTGGCGGTGCTGGAGCTACAGGCTGTATTCGTGTACCAGTAACAGCAGAACGTTCCATTGCCACAGATAAGTCTCTCATGCCTCCGGGAGCGCTAGCCCTGATTTATAACTCATTTCCCTATCCCACCAGTGGTGGCAAACTCCAAAAGCGTACTGTCAGCCGCTTTGTCCTTGACCAGGATACAGGAAGCGCCATCAAAGGCCCGGGACGAGTAGATTATTTCATGGGATCTGGGAAATTAGCAGGCGATCGCGCTGGCATCACAGGCGGTAATGGTTCACTATACTATTTATTGCTCAAAGAATAGATATTGGGCATAAGGCAAACAGGGAGTGTGGGAGGTTTTGGAGGTGTGGGAGGATGGGGAACAAATGCAGGTGTGGGAGGTTTTGGAGGTGTGGGAGGATGGGGAAGAAATCTTGCCCCCCTCTCTCCCCACACTCCCCCATCTGGTCATCTTTTCCCCCCTCTCTCCCCACTCCCCACACTCCCCCATCCTCCCACACTCCCTCATCCCCCTCATTTCCCCACTCCTCACCTAATACGGCGGATAAGCAAAATCATCTTCATCAGCATAGACGTAAGAACTAGAAACTCCAGCCATTGCCATTTTTGGTGTTTCTGATTTTACAGGTTCCTTGCCAAATTCTTTGTATTCTTCAAAAGCCTTGCAGATAATTGCAGATTCAGCACAATCGGAAGGAATTAAATATTGTGTTAAAGTTCCTACCGTGGGATGTTTGTAGTCTACAGTTGAAGCTACCAGAACTGTATTTGGTTCAATGCCTCTTTCTTCACACTCAATTATCGGGCAAAAAATCCCGTGAGCGTGGAACAAAGGGCCTTTTGCACTCAGGGGTTGCTTGCGATAAATAGCATAAGCCTTTTCTAGTTCAGCAACGAATCCACTAACTACTTTCCCTTGTTGAAATTCGCTGTAAGTTTTGCTGAAACTAGCTCCAGCAGCACCATTAAGTGTTAATTGTAGTGGTGATTCATGTAAAAACTTTTTATTCTCTCCCACTATAAATATTAGATAGCGAGTAAAGGTTTTAAATTTAAGTTTGTCTGCTAAAAAAGCATCATAATTATCTTTGAGGGTACCCAGTTTTAGACCAGTTTCCCGGTCTTTGACAGACAATGGCCCGCGACGCACTAAAACTAAGTGGGGAGTAGTACTAATAAAGACCGTTTCGACTCCAGAGCTAAATTCATGCTCTACCTGCTGCCAATTATTATCTGGCACAAAACCGACAGCATTGGCATTATCCAGCTTAATTGCCAAACCGTAAGATTGTATACCATCTGTGCCATACCGAGGATTAATCATCTGACACCAAGGGATGACTTGAGAAGGCGGTGCATTAAATTTCTCGTCTTCAAAGTCGAAATTAGCAGATGCTTTCATCGTTTTAGGCTATCAAGTGTTTTCTTAAACAAGTTTATCGGCAGTGAGTCAATCTTGGGGAGCCAATTTATGAACTCTACCAAAACCTTGAAACAACTGCGTTGTGGTGAGCGATCGCTATGGGGGTAGTCTAACTGCCATAGTAGTTTTTCCAGAGTAAGCCAGAATCAATCTATGTTGCAATCTCTGTTTAGTTTTTTAACAACATCTTCTCATTCAAATCGCTCTCCGACTAAAGAGACTTCGTTTCTAAAAAATGTCTCAGTGTTGAGAGTCAATGGTCAACACTCAGCAACTTCAAAGCGGATAATTTATTTGTTGGAATTCCTCAAGACTGTTTTGCTGAAATCAAAGCAGCGAGGGTCTTCAAATCAGGCACTTCTAAATCAGGTTGACTGACTGCTGATACAGTAGCACCAACTCCTTGTTGACCTGCTCGACGGTTCACCCAAACTGTTGATACTCCTAGAGATTTCGCTGCCACTATATCGTGATAAACACTGGCGGCTACGTGTAATATCTCTTCTATCGGTAAATTAATTCTCTCAATAGCAAGTCTAAAGTTGTTTAAGGAAGGTTTGTAGCTTTTAACCTGTTCTGCTGTGATTATTTGCTCGAATTTCACCTCTAAGCGCTTTGCCGAGAAAGCAAAGAGATCGTCATCTACATTTGATAGAATCGCTAGTCTAAAATTTTGCTTGAGGTTTCTCAGTGCCTTAACTGTGTCCGGAAAAGGTAACCAATACGCAATCGAATCAGCAAGTAAATTGAGTTCCTCAGCAGTTGGCTCAAAGCCTATTCGCTCGCCGAATTTCTGGACTACTCTCCTCAAAACTTCTCGATATTTAATGTATTCTCCTTGTTCGAGTTCTGCTTCAAATTCGGCAAAAAGTTCTAGAATTTGATTGTCATTTAAATCACTATTGTGTGCTAGTAGCAGTGGCTTTAGTGCCTCTAAGATGCCGTTTTCCCAATCGATTAGGGTTCCATAACAATCGAAGGTTAAAGCCTTGTACTGATTGAAGTTAATCATATTTTTATACTCTATAGCTAAATTAATTGCGTTTAGTTTTTACGAACCGAAAAACGGGTGAATCTATTTGCTGTTGGCTACATCTGCTACTCTTATAGTCTTGTAACCATTTCTTCTATATCAAAGCAGAGTTTAAGTAGGTAGACAATAAAATAGCAACCTGTGTAAAGCCAACTAAGCAAATGGGCACAACAAAACTAAACTATGTAAAGAAAAATAAAGTATACTGAAACCTTATTCATTACTGAATTGTACCGAATTTTCAGAATAAATATTTAGTTGAGTGTAAGTGTGTGGGATAATGCTACATAACACAGGAAATTCTTCCTAAATATAGTTTGTATGGATGCTAAATTTGAGGATATAAAAGTTAATACAAGTAAAAAATTAAACTCAATTGAACAGCAATCTCAACGCAAACCATCCAGACCTTTTTCGGTAGCAGAGGCAGTAGTCAAAATCCTGGAAAATATGGGAGTAGAGTATGCCTTTGGTGTTTCAGGAGGTGCGATCGCCCCAGTATGGGCTGCACTACACCAAAGTTCCATTCAGGTGCTGCACTTTCGCCACGAAGCGGGAGCAGCTTTTGCGGCCACTGAGGCGTACTTTGCTAGCGATCGACCTGTTGTAGTGTTCACTACCACAGGGCCAGGAATCACCAACGCTTTGACAGGATTGTTAGCTGCCCGTTGGGAGGGGGCTAAGCTAATTTTTGTGTCAGCTTCAACCTCTGCACGACAACGAGGACGTTGGGCTTGCCAAGAAACTAGCACAAACATTATGCCTAGTGCAGGTATTTTTACTTCTGGGCAAATATTCCATTACGCGACTACTCTCGAATCCAGTGATGAACTTCCAGAGGTTTCTCGAAGACTCAGCCTTGGGCTAGGACAACCAGGAGGATTCGTAACCCATATAAGTATTCCAACAAATATCCAAACAACTTCACTAACGACTTCGTTACCATTAGTAAATTTGTCTGGTGCTGTGGCAACAGTAACTGAGGAAACAATCACTGAATGTGTTCAGTTACTGTCTGAGGGACCGTTTGCCATTTGGGTAGGCTTTGGGGCGCGGGGTGCTGCAAAGGAGATTCGCCAGCTTGCTGAGACGACAGGGGCTGCCGTAATGTGTTCACCACGAGCTAAAGGTATTTTTCCTGAGGATCATCCTCAGTTTGTAGGTGTCACTGGCTTCGGTGGGCATGAGTCGGTTCTTAGTTACATGCAAGAATACCGTCCTTTACGCACCTTAGTTCTGGGAACACGCTTAGGGGAACGCACATCACTCTTGCTCCCCGTGATGATACCCTTGCGGGGCTTTTTACATGTTGACATCAACCCAGATATACCGGGAACTGCATATCCATCTGCTGATATCTTTGCTATTCCGTCTGACATCAGAGTGTTTGTGAAGTCTATATTGAAACACTTTTCGCAGTATCCTCAGTTGGCAAAGCCGATGCTGCCTAGACCCGAACACAGTATAATCAATCCACGTGCACATGGAAAAGTGCGTCCCCCAGTGCTTATGGATGCTATTCAAAGACAGATTGTTGAGGGAAGTGATGTATTGGTGATGAGCGAATCAAGTAGTTCGTCTGCTTGGGGAAACTATATGTTGCGGTTTGTCAAGCCACATCGTTACCGAAACTGTAGTGGTTTCGCGTCTATGGGGCATATGACGACTGGTGTTGTCGGTGCGGCACTAGCTCGTCGTGGTAAGGCTGTCGCCATCGTTGGTGACGGTGCCATGCTGATGAATAACGAGATCAGCACAGCTGTGAAGTACCAAATTCCAGTTGTCTGGATAGTACTTAATGATGGACACTACAACATGTGCGATCGGGGGATGGCAATGTTGGGCTTCCAGGGTATGGATGCAGAGATTCCGCAGACCGACTTTGTTAAAATTGCTTGTGGGATGGGAGCCGATGGGATTCGTGTGGAAAGAGAGCTTGAAATCCAGGCGGCTTTGGAGAAAGCAATGGCAGCGCTCGGTCCGTTCGTGATTGATGCGATCGTTGACCCTACTGAACATGCACCAATTGAAAGTCGTATTCAAAATTTGATTGCCCAGAGCATTACAAGTTATTGCTACTAACTTATTAAGAGTAAAAGAAGCTTTTCATGGCACAATACGCAGTAGGTATTCGCTCACTCGCTGTGAGTTTACCCAGCATTAGACGTACCAATGATTATTACAGAGAAAAATATCCCGAATTGGTTGCTCAAGCAGAGCAAAAAAGTTTAGGAAGGTGGTTTTCTCTTGACAGCTCCACCCCTACAAATGAATTTGACTTAGAGATGATGCCTTATCTATCAGATCCTTTTCGGGGGACCATCCAACGGTGGGTGCTTAGTCCAAATGAGTCACCACTGATACTACAGTGTCGGGCAGTAAAAGATACCCTTGCGGCTGCAAAGCTTTCTCTGGAAGATGTCGATCTGATGCTTGTTGCCTCGGTCTGGCCTAAACAAATCGGATTTGGTGATGCTGCCTTTCTTGCGCGTGAACTAGGTTTGCATGGTGCTGCTTGGAATATAGATGCTAGTTGTGGTAGCACTTTAATTGCGTTGGAGACTGCTTATGCTTTGGTTTCGGCACAGCAGTATCACAACGTACTAGTAGTAATTTCATGCTCTTACTCTCACTTTGTCCCTGAAGATGATACTGCCTCATGGTTTCTAAGCGATGGTGCTGGGGCTTTTCTGGTAAATAAACTGGAATTATCTCAGGGTATTCTTGGTATTAAAACTATTCATGCTGGTGCGCTGTGCGATTTAGTTTACCCTGCGATCGCAAAGGACATACAGGGCAACTTGCAAGTTCGTATGCAGGTCAGCAAAGATGCAAACAGGTTAACTCGCGAAACGGCTGTAGGGTTTCTTTGCACTTGTTGTGAAGGTGCTATTAATGCCGCAGGTGTGACGCTCGAACAAATAGACTTTTTTATTTTCAATACACCTACAGCTTGGTTCGCACGTTTCTGTACGCGCGTACTTGGTATCGATCCAGAGCGCACAATTGACCTCTATCCACAATACGCAAACATTGGCCCAGTACTTACCGTAGTTAATATGTACCACGCTGCACAATTGGGTAAAATTAGCGAAAATGACTTGGTTCTTATTTATGGATTTGGTGCTGCTGGTGCTGCCTCTGCGAGTGTGATGCGTTGGGGCAAAGTGGCGTTAGGTTCTGCTCCCATATATCAGATAGAATCTGACTTGGGATTCAAAAGGCAGGAGATAGGAGGCAGGAGGCAGGAGGAACCCATGTTTTAAAATATGGATTGAAGCAACGACGCTTTGTATCTCGTGGCACTTTCCGCTCGATACAATTCCTTAAACTGCGCTAATAACCCATAAAAGACAGTTTATTATTAATACTTATTTCCTTCTGCCTCCGCGCTAAAGCCTCCTGCCTTCTTTGTAAAAAGTTCTAAAGATAGAAGCAAAGCACCTTCTTGTTAAGGATGTTTACTAGAATTTAAAGTTTATTTGAGTAGTTGGCTGTGAAGAAACAAATTCTTACGACCGGAATTTTTCTTTTATCTCTTATCTTTCCGCTCAAAGTTTCAGCACAGAATAATGATGAGATTTATGTCTTTGGTGATAGCCTGTCTGACACAGGCAATGTATTCAATACCACAGGCAAAATCATTCCTCCAAGTCCAACTTACTTTAATGGACGTTTTTCCAACGGTCCAATATGGGTGGAATATCTTGCCTCCGATTTAGGATTAAAGTTTAATCCAAACACCAACTTTGCCTATGGTGGTGCAACCACAGGATCTAAGAATATCGGCATTCCTAGTTTACCAGGATTGCAGCAACAGATTAATAGCTTTACATCAGCAAATCCTTCTGCAAATCCGAAGGGCCTCTATATTATCTGGGTTGGTGTGAATGATTATTTAGATTACTTTTTTGGTGAGATTCCCAATACTACCCAAACAGTCAACAATTTATCAGTGGCAATGACATCACTTGCTGCTGTTGGTGCTAAAAACTTTTTGGTAGTTAACTTACCAGATTTAGGAAAGTTTCCGGTTACAGGCGGGAATAATCAAGATTCCGAGTTATTAAGCCGTTTTACCAGTGCATATAACTCCAGTTTGACTGCAAATCTCAACTTTTTAAGCCAGCAACTCAGCCCTGATATCAATATCATTCCTCTTGATGTTAATTCTCTATTTAATAGAATTATCGCTGCTCCAGGAGAATTCGGTTTTACAAATGTAACTGAATCTTGTATTGGAAACTTATCGGTAGTGCCCATTAATATTCCCAAGCAGCCAGTTGCTTGTATTCCAGATAAGTTTTTATTCTGGGATCAAATCCATCCTACAACCGCTGCTCATAAGCTAATTGGAGAATTAGCTTTTTCAGTCATCAAGCCAGTACCTGTATCCGAACCTGACGCTGCATTAGGGATGTTAGCGCTTAGTGTTTTAAGTGCAGTTGGGTGCGCGGCCCAGAGATACAAAGATAAGCGTAAAGCTAGGACAACAATTGTGCTTGTACCTGTTTTTAAAGTTCTCGATAGGCAAAGTCCAGAGTAATGAATTGGTAATGTAAATCCTGAAATCAAAATTATGGAAATCAAGTTTGAGAACATTTTTATATGGGGACGTTCTACTGAGGAATAGACTAGAATGTTTGGTCTAACTTTTAAAGATATCAAACTGATCGAGCAGGGATATGAAGTAGAAATTAGACAAGCATCTTATTAGTTTCAAAAGAGTGGAGACAAGTTCTTGCGTGTATCAAAAAGCTAAATCTTAAAAAAATGATTTAGTTTTTTCTACGATCGTCCAAGTTTTTTCAGCTTAGAACTGTCGGATTATCTTCTCCATGAATAACTGCTCCTAAAGCTTTCAGAGAGGCTTTCTGAGCTTCCGTTATACCTGTAATGCCAATGGCGTTCATGCCTTGATAGGGTCTATCATGCCTCAAAATTTTTAGGCACTCCCCAGTCTTCACATCCCATATTCTAATCGTATCATCTTGGCTACTACTAGCCAGGGTTTGAGCGTCGGGACTGAAGGCAAGTGACCAAACCCACTTGGTATGTCCTGACAAAGTTTTGAGGCATCGTCCAGTACTGACATCCCATAACTTCACCATTTGGTCGCCACTCCCACTTGCTAGCAGGCGTCCATCCCTACTAAAGCTAACTGAGTAAACAGAACTGTTATGACCTTGTAAAGTTGTGAGGTGTTTACCTGTTTTCGCATCCCATAACTTCACTGTTCGATCGCTACTGCCACTGGCTAGAAACTGCCCATCAGCACTAAAGCTGACTGACCACAGCCAATCACTATGCCCTTGGAGCGATTGAACGCATTGACCAGTATTAACATCCCACAACTTCACTGTTTGGTCATGACAACCACTTGCTAGCATATCACCGTCTGGACTGAAGGCGATAGACCAGACCCGATGACTTTGCCTATTCAAGGTGTTAATGCATTGTCCTGTACTGGTATCCCATAGCTTTATTGTGCGATCGTCGCTGCTACTTGCCAGAATAAGACCATTTGGGCTGAAGCTAACAGCTAATATGCGGTTACTATGCCCATTTAATGTTGTGAGGCATTGACCAGTGTTAGTATCCCATAATTTCACTGTTTGGTCTTCACTACCACTAGCCAAAATTCGACCATCTGGGCTAAGGGAGACTGATGTGACCCGATTATTGTGTCCCTGCAAAGTTTGAAGGCATTTACCGATGCTAGCATCCCAAAGCCTTACAATTTTATTAGACCCACTACTAGCTAGTGTGTGACCGTCTGGACTGAAAGCGACAGACCAGACGCCATCACAATAACCCTGAAAAATCCTAATGCAAGAACCAGTACTAACATCCCATAGCATAACTTTTTGATCGTCACTGCCACTTGCTAGAATGTAGCTGTCTTTGTCAGAACTTAGCGCAACTGTCCATATTCGGCTGCTGTGTCCCCTTAAAATTCTAATACATTTACCTGTGGCCACATCCCAGACCCTCACCGTTTGATCGTCACTGCCGCTAGCAATAATACATCCATCCGAACTGAAGGTAACAGAATGTACTGAGTCAGTATGGCCTTGTAGCGTCAAATAGGATTGTCCTGTATCAACATCCCATAGCTTCACAGTGCGATCGTGACTAGCGCTAGCCAAAATGCGACTATCTGGACTGAAGGTAACAGAATGTACTCGATTGCTATGCCCCTCCAATATATTGATACATTGGCCACTGTTGATATCCCATAGGTTGAGGGTATGATTGTCGTTTCCAGTTACCACTGTGTGACCATCAGGGCTAAAAGCGATTGACCATACACTATAATCATCTACCGATAAAGTCTTAAAACACAGACCAGTATCGACATCCCAAAACTTCACAGTTTTATCTTCACTGCTACTCGCAAGTATGTGACCATTCGTGCTAAAGGCGATAGACTGAATACCGCTACTATGCCCTTGCAAATTTGCAACACACTGACCAGTGCTAACATTCCATAGCCTCACTGTTTGATCGTCACTACCGCTAGCAATAATACCTCCATCAGGACTGAACATAACTGATCGAATCCAACCAGTGTGCCCTCTGCAAGTGAGCATTTGTTGTCCATCCACAACCTGGTACAGGCGAATCTCATTATTAGTATCACCCGTAGCTAGAAGTTTGCCATTAGGGTTAAAGGCTACGGAAAAAATACCACCGAGGGTTTCAGTAAAAACACACTTAGCTAGATTGGCGCTAACAAAATTTGTATTGTACAAATTGATACTCCGCATATCTGCTTGCCAAACAGTTAGATAAGAAAAATCATAGCCACTCAAATCTGTTTCTAAATGACAAAGCAGATTCAGAATATTGCCAGCCGTATACCCTGGTTCTAACGGCGATGTTTGTCTGAGTTTTGTGAGAATTTGAATTAATTGATTTTCAATGTTTCTTTTACTTCTTAAAACATTAAGCAACCCATCTATAACTGGTTTGATGATGAGGCGAATTTCAGTGTCTTTAACATAATCTTTACCCGTCGCTTTCATTAGAGCATGACGTCTGAATAAATCAATATTCTCAGTGACAATCTCTTGAGAAACTTGTTCTATCAAGCTGGTAGTGACATACTCCATAACCACAGGCTGGAGCGTAAAAAGCGATGCAGTTTTTTCAATCAGCGTAGGCGTAGCCTTCTCGATTAGCGACCGCCTCCCCAAGGATTCCACAGCCTCTAGTAATTTTGCCTGTGGTACTGGCGATATAATATCATCTCGCAATTCTTTTAGTGTTATCGGCTCCCGATTAATCGCTAGCCAATACATTATGTCCTTTTCTAAATCTGACAACCGCTCAAACTGCTGCTCTAAAACATCACGAATATCGCCAAAAACAACCGTGTCTTGTTGCAAAAATTCACTCACATTCCTATCAAAAATATCTTGAATGGTCGTGGCAACTATCTTCAAAGCTAATGGATTGCCTACATAGCGTTCAATCATTAGTTTTAATTCATTTTCTGTCGCAGACAACCCTTTGAGTTTTAAGATTTCTTGCCCTTCCATCACCTTTAACCCAGTTAGTGATAAAGAGCGAACAGTTAGCGCTTCTCCTTCCAATAATGCTACTTCTTTCGGTTTTTCCCGACTAGTGATCAGTAAGCAGCTTTGGTGAGTTGCTTCTCCTACCCGCCTTAAAAGCTCACCATATTCTTCATATCCTTCTCGATAAACTCCGGCACGGCTACCACTGCGGAGAATTGATTCTATATTATCAAGTATCAGTAAACAACGATTATTTTGTAAATAATCAAGTAGCCGCGATACCCGATTGCTAAAGCTTTGCGGTAAGTTACTTTCTGTTTCTTGTTCGTCAGAGAGAAATTGAATTAAGTTACTGAGAATAATTTTAACAGGTGGAGCTTCTCGTAGCGATCGCCAGATAACATACTCAAAGTTTTCCTGAATCTGCTGAGCAAACTTTACAGACAGTGCTGTTTTACCAATGCCTCCAATTCCCAATACTGTCACTAATCGGCACTGTTCATCAAGAATCCATTGTTCTAACGTCCTAAGTTCTTCTGTACGTCCATAAAAAACTGACGTAAAAATAGCTTCTCCCCAATCTAGACGATTTTTTGAGCTTGAATAGTCACTTTTATCTATTTTTAAGGAAAAAGCTGAGAACAGTTTTTCAATAGTCTGTTTATCAACCCCTCCTTCGCGATTCAATACTTTTGATATCGTAGCGGAATATAATCCAGAGCGTGCGCTCATTTCTTCGAGAGTGTACCTGTTTCCAAAATTTTCCTTTGCTTCTGACTGATACTTTGCTTCCTTAATTTTTTGCAAACCCTTGGTAGTAAGTGCAACGCCACGCTTGCGTCTCCAATTCTGTAAAGTCATGTATTAACTCACTGTTTACGTAATCGCCTGTGACTAAAAAGAATTATCTAGCAGGTTGCTGTAGATATGAAGTGATACTTATAACAAAGGAATAATCTGATGTTACAGAGGATTCAAAACAAGTGTATGACCGAAATGGTCACCAATCAAAGCTAGATTTAGTAATCTACTTGTTTTGAGCAGTCAACACTCCTTGCCCAATAGACAATCTACTGTGTGCAGTATTGCTGACATTATCTGTTCAACTCAAAGCTTGTTGCATTTAAGTAATGCTAAATTCATTACGTGTGATGCTAATTGCTTAATACATTAACTTTTGGGTAATATGATTAGGGCACAAAGCTTAAGTTCAATCTTAAAATCTCGATTTTCACTGGTAAAGACGGTTGTGAATTGAGAATCTTGATAAAGAAAGTTTGTAAATACTTAGTTTATCAGTCCATGAATAACAGTGCCGTCGAGAGATTATCTACTCTAGCAACCTCCACAAAAAAAAAGACGCTTAAGCGAATTACTATAAACTTGGCATTAGATGAAGCCGAGAACCTTGAAAAGTATTGTGAACAAACAGGTAAAACAGTAACGGATGTGATTGGGGAACTCATTCAAGCATTGCCATGATCTAAGTTTTTATACTGAGTTGTAAATGTTCACACTCCACAATAGTTACAGTTAGAGTCGAGAAACAGTCTCTCACTCGTAATTGTGCAACCAAATAATGGTTATTATGTCATTTAATTTACACATAAAAAATAGAAGACACAAGGTAAGAGTAATTCCATAACTGATGAGTGGGTTTAGACCCCTACTAAAGGAACAAGATTTTAAGACTTACGCATCTGAGCTACTAAACGTAGATCCCCCTTATTTAAAAAAGGGGAAACTTCTAAGACTTCCGAAAGCGGTTGTAAGAACTGAGTACGTGAATCTTGAATTTGTGTCCAAATATGTATCTGTGACAGCTAGTTGGAGATTCACTGCATTACAAGGGTTACCCTTGTAGCAAGTAAAGACAATAAGCTGCCTTTCTAAAGCAACGTGAGTTCGAGAGATTCTCAATAACCTCGCTTTCATTCCTCTAAGAGAAACGGACAAAGGCTTAAAAACCCTATTCTTTCGTACCAAATTAGAGATTTTTTGCCCCAACCCTACAAGGGTCGGGGTTAGGGTTAAGTTCCCTCGAACTCACGTTAAAGTACTGCGTCTGCCGTCAAGGAGCGTAGCATACCATCGCTAGATTGTTAGATTTCAATCATCACTAAAAAATTGTAAACTACTTTCATTTCATCACTGGCAAGGCTCGAATAAGTTCTCGAATCACATCGGTTGCTGGTCTGCCTGTTTGTTCACAGTACTTTTCAAGGTTCTTGGCTTCATTTGATGCCAAGTTTACAGTAATTCGCTTGACCGCCCATTTTTTGTTCATGCTCAAACAGATAAATTGTGTGTTAATAACTTCAAAACCTGATTTTACCCTCCCGACTGGAAAGTAACCTAAATTTTGCATCTGTCAAGATACCCGTAAGATAGGACAGATTGTAAATAAATATTGCAGTTGTACTTCATTGTCAAATCATATTTTGTAAACCTCGTCTACTTTAAAAACCGTAGTTTTCCTCAATCGGGATCGAGGAGATTTTTCAGCCACGATGCCTGCGGTATTTGCTAGCCTACGCCAATTTCAAGGGGTAAGGAATTAATGTCTTGTTCAAATGAATGAACACGTTCAAGAGTTGAGCATCAATCGCATTTTACTTTGAGTATCCCTATTTCATTCTCTAATACACCCACTTATTCACAGTAATATCTTTTCTAAGAAAACTCCAGTTTTCAAGATGGATGAGGTTTAATTACTTAATTTTTTGCTTTACACGATTAGGAAATTAACGCTTTTTAGTAAATAAAGCAGTCTTAGCTGAACAAGAGTCTTAAGCCTATTGTTCGCTAAGATCAAGGAGATTTAGGTTTGGAGTTTGAGCGCGCAAGTTATAGAAATCTACACAAAAAAGCTTGAGGCGATCGCGTATTCCGTCCTGAGAAAAATTTAGTAATATTAAATACTCTGCTGCTTCAACCATCTAGTTAATTTTAGACATCCCAGACTTTGCCGTTGAGCAATTTTATTATAAACCCGCTTTACTCATCTCAATAACCTTAGTTCGTTTGACATAATAACTATTCTCTGGTTGTGGTTAGTCCCATAAATGAGGCTGAATTACAACCAATTTCTAATTATGAATATCGAATAAAACCTTAACCTAAATTTGTACTAATTTTAACTCAACCTTTGCTTAGGCTGTATGCCTTAGTAAGAAGATTGTCTAGTAACTGTATTAAAATACGGTATTTCTAGCAAATTACAGATGTTTAATAGCTATAACCGAAAGGTAAAAGCCAAGTTAAAAGCTTTTACTAGTTGCTTTTTAGTGCGTTCAGAATTGTAGATTTATAAAATTGCCAATCAATTTAGGCATACTCTGAGCCAACCAAATTAACCCAAGCGTAGATCAATAAAATACACAAATGCTGGTTGCATAGTGAAAAACCAAGTGTCTACGCCGATAGGATGACATTTGCATGTTTTGTATGGAGTTTTGTTATTAAACTTGAGGAGTAAAAATGCTTGAGGCTATGGCTGTTGCTTGGTTATTACTATTCTTTGGCGATTTCCTATCTACATTCTTTTACCACGTACCCGAGCATGTTTTTGGTAGTCTTCATTTAAAAACACACCATTCCTGGAAGAAAGACTTTCGTCACTACGCTATTTTGACTTTTAATCCTCTGGTTCTTTTAGATGGTATCTTAGGAGCTTTACCTTATATAATCATAGCGGTAGTTCTCTGGTCTTTTTCTCCCATTGGTGTTATCTGTGGACTGCTGCTTGGTCAGTTTCATGTATGGTGGAGACACATAAGTGTCTTGGGTTGGCAAACTCCAAAGCTTGTAAATGTTATATGCCAAATTCTATTTATTACTACTCCTGAAAGACACTGGTTACATCATCACAAAACTAATTTGGGTTTTGGTGATATTTTTACTTTCTTTGAACAACCTGCACAAATTTGGTTACGATGGCTACGAGTGTTGAGGCTTCGTTTTCGCTACTCTCGTATTTAACTAAAATAGCATTAATTAAATACTTTTTAAATTGGATATTGGGAGTGCTAAGTAAGGAGTTAGGAGTTTCACTGGAGACTCTGAAAGCTTAGATTATGTTTAAGAGTTATTCTCCTCTGCTTTCTGTGCCTTCTCCTATTGCCTTTTGACGCAGATTAAAGACTTTTGATTTACACTAAGTCTTCTATAGCAGTCCTAAATGATTTTTGAAATCTTGCTGCTCAGATGTTGACTGTTAACTCTCAACAACTACCACTGATATTTTTCACAACTTAAATAGGATTGCTATGTGCAATCAATACAACTCTAAAATTTATAATTCTGGCAATAATAAAAAGCCAAACTTTTCATGATAGTCAGGAAACTTTGGCAATAAATTAAAAAATTACTCAATATTACTATTGAAAACTTTATATTTCTCAATATTTTTATAAAAAACAAATCGTTATCCTGATATCAAGAAGCGATGGCTCCGATGGGCTACGCCTACGCATACCAGGGTTACTGTACCTAAGTGTGTCCCACATCAATAACACGTTTTTAAAACTTTTCCGTAAATACCCGCAAATTAATAGTGAATTGAGGTTAAAATCTCAATCCACATTAGACGCAGAGTGTTTCCAAACAGAATTTGCCACTAATTGCATAGTTTGATGAGTAGGATACGCTTAGTGTGAATCCATCTGCAGCAATCATTTTGAAATTAGTATTGCCTATTATGTATTGTTGTGTATTGCATTCAAACTCCAAGGGTTATATTCTGAAAAATCCTACTTTATAAGAGGAAGAGGCTTTTGCCAGAACGAACTAGAATTAGGAAACACCTAGCTGGGTTCTTCTGACTTTTGAAATTAGGAGTGCATGTGTGCCCAAATCCCCTAAATATTTGCTGATTGGATCAACCGAGACTTACAGCGGTAAATCTGCAACTGTTCTGGGTTTGTCTCATCAGCTACAGCAAAAAGGACTGGATATAGCCTACGGTAAACCGCTCGGTACATGTTTGAATTCGTCTAGCGGAACTGTAATTGAAGAAGATGTCCAGTTCATCGCTCTGAGCCTCAATTTGCCGGAAAACCGTGTTGCACCTACAATGCTGGCTTTGGATGAACTAAATGTGCAAAAACGCTTGCGTGGGGAGGATAAAACCAATTATCAGCAGTCCCTATTACAGCAATATTTACAAATGTCTCCAGGAGATTTGGTGTTGCTAGAGGGGCCTGGTGATTTGTCTGAAGGCAATTTGTTTGATTTATCTTTGCTACAAGTGGCTGAAGTCTTGGATGCTGGCGTACTGTTAGTAACCCGCTATAAATCGTTGCTTTCAGTTGAGGCATTATTGGCTGCTAAGCAGCGTGTGGGCGATCGCTTGATTGGTGTTGTCATTAATGATATTCCTGTGACACAACTAAAAGCAGTTGAGAGTCTGTTGCGCCCATTTTTGGAACAGCAGGGTATTCCAGTACTGGGAATGCTGCCAAACAGCGATTTGCTTCGTAGTGTGAGTGTTGGCGAACTTGTTAAGCAGCTAAAGGCTGACGTTTTGTGTCGTAACGATCGCCTAGATTTATTAGTGGAAAGTTTGGCAATTGGAGCAATGAATGTCAACTCGGCTGTGAAGTATTTCCGCAAACGCCGGAATATGGCAGTGGTAACAGGGGGCGATCGGGTGGAAATTCAGCAAGCGGCTTTAGAAACTTCTACCCAATGTTTAATTCTCACCGGGCAACTACCACCTCCACCATTTATTCTCAGTCGTGCTGAAGAATTAGAAATCCCGATTTTATCCGTTGACTTAGACACTCTCACCACAGTCGAAATTGTTGACCAGACTTTCGGTCAAGTCCGCCTCCACGAGCCAATTAAAGTTCAGTATATTCGCCAGTTAATGACTGAGCATTTTGACATTGACCGCCTGTTATCTAAACTCGGTTTAACTCCCGCAACGGCTTTGTCTTAGGGCATGGGGCAAACAGGGAGTGTCGGAGGTGTGGGAAGTGTGGGAAGTGTAGGAGGAAAAGGAGGTGTGGGAGGAGAAGGAGGTGTGGGAGGATGGGGAACAAATATTGCCCCCCTCTCTCCCTACACTCCTCCATCTCCCCACACTTCCCCATCTCCCCACACTCCCCACACTCCCCACACTCCCCCATCCTCCCACACCCCCCACACTCCCTCATCCCCCCATCTCCCCATCTTCCTCTGGCGAAGGCACAGCCGGCTCGCTGTCACCTCCCAAGCGACGGCGTGCTGTTTCCTTTCGTCCCATAGCTGGGACATGCTTGGTTGCAGCTGCTAATCCAAAGACGGGCATATTCCCGTAAACTGCCTCATATTTTCCTGGTTCGATTAAATAAGTTTCGTGCCAAATGCCGACACTGCCATCGACACCAATAGCTCGATTAAACCTTTGCCAAGCTTTTAGATGTGCATCTGCGGGATTTCTAGCAAAACGCTCTAAATCCTCGAACGATCGCCAATATTGAATCAGCCCTACCCCTCGCGAGTAAACAAAACCTTCTCCCCCTAAAAACCCTTTTTCGGCATTCTGCCGAAGACTTCGTAGCATCGGCGACATTGCCATAGCTGTGGGAATCCATTTAGAAAAAGCAAATAATTTGTTAATTCTCATCCCAATCAGAAACACAACGAAGGGTTGATTAATCTCGGCGGTAAATCTTCCTGGCATTACTTGAGGCATGAGTTACATTCCTTGTAGCTTTAGATTACTATGCAACTAGTTGCATATATTTATTTTATGCAACTAGTTGCATATGTCAAGTAGTGAATCAAAAATCATGGCATTAGCCCACGCGATATTAGCTGCTCTCGTTGAAGCCCCTTGTACTGGGTATGATTTAGCAAAGCGATTTGATGGCTCTGTAGGCTTTTTTTGGTCAGCAAGCCACCAGCAGATTTATCGGGAGTTGTCGAAGTTAGAAGAGCAAGGATGGATTAGTTGCCAGATGATTGTGCAAGGAGGACGCCCAGATAAAAAGCTTTATAGCGTCACAGATTTGGGAGAACAGCAGTTGAAAGAGTGGATTGCTCAACCTTGCGAACCCGCACCGATAAAAGATGATTTACTTGTAAAAATTTTTGCTGGTTATGTTGCTCCTCAAGAGACGATTTTGGCAGAACTAGAACGCCACCAAAAAGCCCACTTAGAAAAATTGTCTACATACGAGAATTTGGAACAGCGTTACTTTCAGAATCCCGAACAACTGCCAGAACCACAACAATTTCAGTATTTGACTCTGTTGAATGGCATTACTTATGAAAGAAATTGGCTGGCTTGGTGCGATCGAGTAATTCAGTCCCTAAAGCAAAAAATTTGAAAAATTGTAGCAATGTCTGACTCAGGTTTGCCTCGCACCTACACGCTCTTTGGTAGAATATCTGGGTCGTTTAATCTGATTACGTTTATCTTTGAGCCAGTCAACAGACCTTATTAACCTTGATACATTAGCGCAAGAACTGGCGACAATCCAGCAAACGGGTTCTAAAAGAATTGCCTTGCTGGGTTCTCGTCATGTCCCGATTACGCATCAGAATCTTATTGAAATGATGACTTATGCCCTTGTTCTATCAGGTAATCGGATCATCACTTCTGGTGCTACAGGTACGAATTCTGCTGCCATTCGGGGAGCAACACGGGCCGATCCGAACTTGTTAACCGTGATTTTACCCCAAAGCTTGGAACGCCAGCCTATGGAATCGCGCCAGCAATTAGAGCAGGTAATGCATTTAGTAGAAAATCCTAGTAACGATAATCTCTCTCTTGCGGAAGCTAGTTACCTGTGCAACAAAGAAATTGTCTCTCGATGTCAGCAACTGATTTGCTTTGCGTTTCACGACAGTGGCACTTTGTTGCAAACTTGTCAAGATGCAGAAGAACAAAGAAAAGTGCTGACACTGTTTTACTTTGATTAGTCATTTGTCATTTGTCATTTGTCCAAAGTGCAAAGTTTGCGATCGGCAAATTAAAGCGCGTCTATAATATTTGACTAGTGACCAATGACTAATAACTAATAATTTTTTGTACTCGCTCGCTGCCGCTCGCCTTGCTATTGAAAAATTATTTGTATTATTTAATACTTATATGCGTGTCGGGTACAATTTTTCTGTTTATAATATTTGCCGCAGCTGCATCTATGCCATAGGTGACTGGTGTAAATTGTTCTACAGGAGCAATGGCTGCGATCGCCTTTTTGGCTGCTGATTTTGTGTACTCGATTTTTTATATTTAGAATATATCCCTTTTGCAATTGCCGATGTTTGGCATTGGCTCCCTTGGCTGTGCTATTCTCATCTTCCCAAGTATCATTCAAACTAGTAATTAATTGGGGAGTGGAAAACGAGGAAGCAATGGGGCACAGGAGGTTCTTGAGCCAGGGGAGAATAACTCTAAATTCTCAACTCCTAACTCAGCACTTACTACTGGGCACTCCTAACGCCCAACGCCCAATCCAAAATCCCAAATCTAAAATCCAAAATACTTTATGGCTTCTACTTTTTCCTTTGACATTGTCAGCGACTTTGACCAACAAGAATTGGTTAACGCTATAGATCAAGTTGCGCGAGAAATCAAAAGCCGTTACGACCTCAAAGATACTCAAACTACTGTTGAGTTAGCTGAACAAAGCATTAATGTTAGCACTGACAGCGAGTTCACATTGGATTCTGTACACAACATCCTGCGGGAAAAAGCTGCAAAGCGTAATCTCTCCCAGAAAATTTTTGATTTTGGCAAAGTTGAATCAGCAAGTGGTAACCGCGTGCGTCAAGAAATTAAACTCAAGAAAGGCATCAGTCAGGAAATCGCTAAACAAATTTCTAAATTGATTCGCGACGAATTCAAAAAGGTACAAGCCTCAATTCAAGGTGACGCTGTGCGGGTTACTGCCAAATCTAAAGATGATTTGCAAGTTGTGATTCAACGGCTAAAACAAGAAGATTATCCTGTGGCTTTGCAATTTACAAATTATCGTTAAAAAGTTTTTTTAGTGGTATTCCCTACTAAATTACGTTTTGTAAAGATTTTTCGTTATTTAATAGGCATTAGGGTAGCACTGCTGTACTACCCTACTTGATATTCCAACTTGAAAACAGCTATTATCAAGCCCTCGCTCCGATGCTTTTTTGAAATGCTGGACGGTCAGCCAATTGCTTCATGTAATTCAATACCGCTGGGTAAGGGCTAAAGTCTAGTTTCAAAATCATCGGAATGTAGTTTAAGACAGATCCCACTGCAACATCGGCAACAGTGAATTCATTGCCCAGCAAAAAAGCTTGCTGAGTAAAAATTTCATTCAAGGTACTCAACAAACGGGGTATTTGGCGATCGCGATTTGCTTCTACCAAAATTGCTGTACTCAGGGTTGAATTGGCAAATAACACCCACTGGGAAATCACAGCACGTTCTTCTAGTGAAGCTGGAGCTTTTCTATACTTATCCATCAAATAAAGCAAAATTGCCCCAGATTCCCAAAGCTGTAAATCTCCATCAACAATTGCTGGAACTTTGGCAAATGGATTAATTGTTAAATACTCAGGTTGCAGGTGTTCGCCAGCCTGCATATCTAGCTTGACGAATTCATAAGGAACTTCTAGTTCCTCTAAATACCAGTGAACAATCGACGCTCGACTACGAGCGCCACCGTAAAGTTTTAGCATATTACTTAAAGAACTTTGTGAGTGTGAGAATGCTGCTTGACGTTATCTTCTTTAGTAACAACTCTAGCGGCATTTAGCACTCGCTTCCGGTCAACAGAATACTTAAACTCAGTGTAGGTTGTACCTAAAGAAATTAGAGATTTGGCAGATTCACGACGCTTGTAGGTACGAGCTGCTGCAAATACCCGTGGTATAAATTCCTCACCAAACTGAGCCGATTGGGGGAAGCTATCTGGCATTAGCTGTGAATCGCCATCTAGCACAGAACCCAAAGTAGTTGCATAAGCCAGCTTGTAGGAGGTAGGAATGCCCTTCAACAGTGCTTCCAAAGCCGCAGAGGGAATCGGTTCTACAACTTCGATTTGATGAACTTCTCCATCCTCCTTGGTGAAGCAAGTTGCCAAGCCGATGACAATGTAATCATCGGTTGCTAAATCAGGTGCATTGGAATAAGAAATTGCAGTTGTCATCGGAAAATTTCTCAAAACTTAAGGATTGGGGATTAGGAATTGAAAAACTTTTTGCCAGTCCCCAACCCCTAATCCAGCTTGTTGGCATTCTACCAATTTGTCGTCACTACTTAACTTGTACGCTGTGACGGGAATAACAATAGCATTCCAAATACTTTATAACCCTGGAGATTATAGTATTTACAAGATGTGCAACTTATTTTTAGAACCCCTTTCCATTGTTCTCCCTACTCCTGAGAGGCTTTGGGGACTTCCAGAAAATAAATTATCCCATTTCACCCCTATCAAAACGACTTTCTCTCCCCCTGCCCCCTGCTCCCCTGCCTTCTAAACGACGGAATATTTTTTTAATTGGAAGTCCCTTGATTCTTGCTTTCCAATGTTAGTAGGCAAGGAGTTGGGGGTTAGGTTTGAAAGAAAGTTGCAGGCGTCCATTTTTAATTTTTTACAATTCGTGAAGTACTGGAGACTAGCGAAAAGTTTTTCAAAACCTAATTCTGAATGCTCAGTTCCTTTTACTTTGGCCTAGCGTTACTACTCCTTAAAATTTATCTGAACTATTTCTGGAATTCACCTTAGAGATGAAGTATCCATGATTAGGTTTGAGGAGCGATTGCCTATTTAAGGCGTAGATTTTTACTTATGTGACTAGTTAAATTATCTTTTTAGATAGCTTTCAGGTAACCCTAAATACTTGAAAAATAGTCATATTAGTAAAAATTCTACCAGATAAAAACTATAATTTGATTTAATAAAGCAGGTATTTTAGGCATAAAAATATGAATACTCACTCATTCTTAGCTCCCGATGACCATCAAAGTAATCAATATAAAAATATTGCTATAAATCATATAAATAATCATCTATATTACAGTAAAAATAATCGCAGTGAGTTAGGGGACAGCAACTTACGCTCTTGTGCTTTGAGGTTAGCTCAACAAGGAAATTATCGTGAGGCGATCGCACTTTTAAACCAAATAATTTTCTGCCATCCCTACAATGCAATTGATTACAATAATCGGGGGTTAATTTATTTTCAAAGTGGGGAAATGCAAAAAGCTTTTTGCGACTATAACACCGCCCTGAAACTGAATCCCTATTTGGCTAGCGCTTACAACAATCGAGCAAACTACTACGCTGCTTGTGGGGAATTAGCAGCAGCACTTACTGACTATGACGAAGCAATTAATTTCAATCCTCGTCACGTCCGGGCGTGGATTAATCGAGGCATTACCTTGCGGGACTTGGGTCAATATGAAGAGGCAATTGAGAATTTTGAGGTAGCACTGCTTTTCGGTCAACTCGAAGATCACATTTGGGCTGAACGCGGCAGAACTTACCATCTTTGGGGTGACTGGAATTGTGCGATCGCTGATTATCGTCGCGCCCTCACTCAACTACCTCCTCTAGACAACAGTAAGAACGTTACTGGTTATCGCTTGCGTTTACAACTTGAAAATTGGCTCAACGATCTGCTATCTGTTCAGCGTCATAATTGGTAGATGAGCCATTTTGGCAAATTCAAGATTCAAAAAGTAAATTTTTTATGTTGAATTTTGAATATAACGACGCTGTTATTTATTAGCAATAATATAAATTTTCACCCGGTTTATACGTAGCCAAAATCACAAGCAACAGAATAATTCCAAAATTAATATTTTTCTTACGGTAATAAATCTGTTTGTTCAATTACTCTGCCATCCTGATTCATTAACACCACTCGGCGCTGGCTGGGATCGAATCGGTATCCTTGTTGTTGCCTAATACTTTTTGCTTGCTGGGGATCAAAGTTACGATTAAATTCTGCCTGCAAACTATCGACATGTCCTTTCATCAGGTTGACTTCAGTGCGGATTTCTCGCAATTTTTGTTGCTGTAACCACTGATAAGGCAAAAGTTGTGCCAAGGCAGATGCGGCCGCAGCTGTAATAAAAAGATTAACAGCTATCTTGGCAGTACTTTCTAATGCCATCACTTGATAAGAACGTTGACGAAGATGCCGCTTTGGTCGAGGAATAATCCGGCGTTTTTGTATCGGTTGTAACGGTGGTCTTGAGGGTTGAATCGCGTTCATGATCCTAAAAATTAACCTCGCTTGGTGAAGGGAAGCACTATAAAAAGCTCTCTGACGCTAATTACTACTTGATTTAGCTGTCATATTACTTCATTTTTGGAAAATAGCTACAAGTGTTGCAGAAGTTAAAAAATAACCTGGCTTACGTAAGTGCTAGTTCGGGAAGACTTAGGGCGTAAAGCCGTAAGCGTTGGAAAATTGCACCTCCGTAATGCCAGGATTATTAGCTTTTTAACTGTGTCACATCGTAGCCTTATTTGTAAAGTTCTGTGGCTAAGCGCCAAGCTAGAACTCCTGGAATCAGGGCTACAACCAGAGCGATGTACACTTGGGCATCAGAAATCGAAGATACTTGAGCGATGTATAAAGTATCTATGATAGGCATAGCTTTTAATCTCCTAACTTGAATAGATTTGAACTGTTCGTTTACTACTTTTCCTTGTTTTGCCAGGTTCGTGGAAGATCTTGTTACAAGATGCAACAAAAGCAATTATTAGTTAGTGGTCATTAGTTATTCTCCATTAAAAAATTTGTAAAACTATGGATTTGTATTTGGGTATCGACTTCGGAACATCTGGGGCACGTGGTGTAGTGATTAATGAGGAAGCTAGCATCCAGGCTGAGGTACGATATCCCTTCCAGAATCCATCTGTCCCAATGATGGCGAGTTTTTGGCAAGAGGGTTTGTTTTTTTTAATCAAACAAATACCTCAACAATTGCGGCGAGAGATTAGGGCGATCGCAATTAATGGTACTTCTTCGACTGTGTTGCTGGTGGATGCTGCTGGCCAACCAATAGATACGCCGCTATTGTACAACGACGCACGGGGAGCGTCTGTGCTAGATGATTTGAGGAGCGTAGCACCCCCCAATCATACCGTGTTAAGCGCCACCTCTAGCCTGAGCAAACTTATTTGGATGCAGCAATTACCCTCTTTTGCTGAAGCTAGATATTTCTTGCATCAAGCAGATTGGTTAGGGTTTCTGCTACATGGGTATTTAGGCATTAGTGACTACCATAATGCTTTAAAGCTGGGTTATGACGTGGAAGAGTTGAAATACCCACAATGGCTGCAAAAGTTGCAAATACCGATTCAACTACCCAGAGTTTTACCACCTGGTACTCCTGTGGCTGAATTACGTTCTGAAATTGCAGATAAGTATGGTTTTCGGCGTGATTGTTTGGTATGTACTGGTACAACTGACAGTATTGCCGCTTTTATTGCCAGTGGTGCCAAATTGCCTGGTGAAGCGGTGACTTCTCTGGGTTCGACGCTGGTACTAAAATTATTGAGTTGTACGCGGATTGAGGATGCGCGGTACGGAATTTATAGCCATCGCTTGGGTAAATTGTGGCTGACTGGGGGTGCTTCTAACACTGGGGGTGCAGTGCTACAGCAATTTTTCACCAACGCTGAGTTAACAAGTTTCAGCCGTGAGATTAATGCATCAAAAGCCAGTGAATTAGATTATTATCCACTGTTAAAAGCAGGCGATCGCTTTCCGATTAACGATCCCAATTTACCTCCACGATTGGAACCACGCCCAGATAACTCAGTGGAATTTCTACATGGATTGTTAGAAAGTATTGCCCGTATAGAAGTAAAAGGGTACGAATTATTACAAAAAATGGGAGCAGACAAGTTGACTCGTGTTTATACTGCTGGTGGTGGTGCAGCAAATGATACTTGGACTGCTATTCGTGAGCGATATTTAAAAGTGCCTGTCATAGCCTCAACATATACGGAAGCTGCTTACGGGACAGCGCTGCTGGCGATGCGGGGGTATAAAGGGGAAGCAGCCTAGAACATATAGACAAGTTGCTTACAGGACAGTGCTATTCGCAATACGAAGGTGTAAGGGGACATGAGGATCGGGGAGATGAGGAAGATCCGGAAGTGACGCCGAAATAATCAATACTTCGGCTTCTCTACGAGACGCTACGCGTAGCTTGCTTCCTCGCAGGGGTACGCTCAGTACAAGTGTCTAATGCCCCATTCCCCATGCAGAAATTTTGGGTTAGTTAAGTAATAGTTCTCTTTTTACGAATATTTCTTAAATCAGTATCTATCCGGGTGACAATCAACATCTCTCGAACGATACTGGGATGATTAGATACCGAATTATAAGATTCCAGGTTTCACTATCTGGGCAGCTATTCGGGGATGGGTGCTTTGCAGTAAGCGAATGTCATCTGTCCCCTTTACTAATTATTGGTGTGAATTTTAAGGGGGATTAGCAGAAAAGAAAAAGATTTTTTAAAAAGGTTTGACCTGCGCGATCGAGATTATCATTTAGGGAAAAGGTAAGACTGCGGACTCGAATTTCATCACTTTTAATATCTAGTGGCTGTGTCAAGTCTTTAGGGTATATCAAAAAGGCTTGCTTGCATTTTGTTGTGTTGGCGTAGCTGATCATTTGATGAATATCTGTATATCCTGCCAATTCAGGGGCTTTATACTTTGTATCCAAAACTGCTATTGTTTTGCCAGTGGCAGCATCACACAGTAATATATCTATACTAAAGTGTCGATTCTGACTAATTTCTATTGGATGTTGCTGTTTGAAAAAATAACCTTCTGGCGTGTTTTTCTGAAGCCATTCTGCAACAAAAAGTTCATATAAATGTGCCATATCGACGAGAAAGGGTAAGGTTTTGTAATTTCCCCTCTCATGACTAGGACTACTATTTTCTAAAAAGAATCGACATAAATTATGTAATAGTTGATAGTCGGCATTGAGGCGATTATACTGTCTAGTGATACAATCTTCTGCGCTACAAGCTTGCAGCGTTATTAATCCTTGTAGAGCGTGATAAGCTTTTCGTACTGTTGGTGATACTCTTTCTGAACATAAACTGCTACGACCAATGATATAAAATGTCCATGCCAGGATTTGATTTTCTTTAATATCAGCCGTATGTTGTTCGTAATCGCATTTAAGTTTAACATTCCACGGCTTTTGAATTATCTGTTGCACATCTAGCCTTCCCCGCGCATAAGAAAGCTGGTCTGTTTTAGCCAAGTAAGTACGATATAATCCTTTGCGACACCGCTCTAAAACTTTATCGGCTAAGATATGAGCCAGATTATTATAAAAATCCTCTAGAGATTCACAATTCATCAGCCCTTCGAGAAAGCGAAAACCTTTTAAATTGTAGGCATATTCCAGCATTCCGAAGAGGTTTTGGATAGGCACTTTCGGATTTATTTTTAGATGCAATTCAGGAGTGACAGGAATGTAACCTACCCATCCTTTAGCTTTGAGTTTCCAATGTTGTCTCGTTGTATAGGTAGGAAATTCTATATCTACTTGTGTTTTGTATTTATCATATAACTCGACTCCGGCTGAATAGGGTATTTTATCAAGCGTAAATAATTGATTTTCGTATTCTGTAAGTTCAATAATTCTTGGTTGTGCTGAGTTTATATCCATAGTTTATTTTTTATTTCATCCCAGCGAAACTTATCTACTTTTTCTAGCTGGTTAAAAAAGTACTCTTCCAAATATGGTTCAATTTCCATACGCCATATATCTTCTATATCTTCATGTAAATTGTCTGTTAAAAAGAATGAAATACCAATTTCGTAGTTTTTATCTGCGATCGCCTGATTTAATTGCTCTAAAATGTTAATTAATCCTTCTACTGTAAAACCTCTTTTTTGGTGATAACGTCGCAGCACATCATAGTTTGGGCGAAGTTCGATAAATGCAAAGCGACGACGGAGTGCATGGTCTATATTTGCAATAGACCTATCTGCTGTATTCATTGTCCCAATAATGCGGACATTTTCTGGAATGCGAAACCTGTTACCACTAGCTAATGGAATTTCTCTATCTCTGTACTCAAGCAAGTACATTAGTTCACCAAAAACTTGAGCTAAATTTGCACGGTTTATTTCATCGATAATTAAAACACAAGTTCCTTGATGATACTCTGCTTCTTTGCAGAATTTTAGAAAACTGCCTGGAAGCAAAGGATATGTTAATTGTCCATCTTGGCTTTGAGGACGTATACCTTGAATAAAGTCCTCATAAGAGTATGCGGGATGAAATTGTACCAATTCTGAGAAACCGTCACCACCACCTATTAAATATTTTGCAAGGTGTTCAGCAATAAAAGTTTTTCCTGTTCCAGGAGAACCATATAAGATTATTTGCTTTTTGCGATTGATTGTACGTATCCAGCGTCCTAACTCTATTTCATTAAATCCAGTTTTCTCAGAAATTAGCTTAGTAGAATACTTAGGTTTTAACTGATATGAAGAGAAAAAGTCGAATACTTTATTAGCTGCATCTATAACTTGTTGTGATTCATCAAAATTATTACAATCTGTTTTTGGTAGGTATATGTTACCCGTGTTTTCTGGAATTTCAAATACTTCTATAATTGCAACTTCATATTTTATAAATTGGTTGTCTTCATAATAACTTTCATGCTTTTCAGATAATTTAATTATTTTTTCCATTAATCTGCTATCACTAATTAGTTCAGCATCTGCTCTTTGCCAATTATATTCCTCTTCTTCAAAAACTTTTTCTTTAATTATCTGTACTTTTTTAAAAAATATTGATTCCCTGTCAAGCTGATTGATTAATAATTGTATAACTTGCTGTAAAGTAATATCTATAGAATAGAAAAGTAAATTATCTAATTGTAAGTTTGGTATTAGGGGCAAAGCCAAACTATCTACACATTCGATTATGTATTGGAGATAATCATCGGCCATTTTAATAGCTCTAATCCACTCGATCATGTAATAATAAACATAGTATTGCCAATCATCCTCGTTCAATAATTCTAGATAAAAACTTACAACAGCAACAAAGCGTATGACCACTTGCAAAAATTCAGGCTTATTAGAATAAGTTGTAAGTCCAGCTTGGATTATTATTTCCCATGCTTGCCAAATCAGTTCTAATGCTTCCCATTCATATTTTGATCCTACAGTTGCAATTCGGGACGCGTAAGCTACATCACCCCAAGTAAGAATATTTTTTTGATTCATATCACAGATGATTTAAATAGCCCAATTCATTACTTTATAAAATTTAATACTTATTTATTAAGTATTAATGCGATCGCGACAAACTTTCACTAGGGATAATTAAGCGATCGCAGTCATGGCAGAAAAACACCAAATTGTAGGTTTAAAGTAACCGGATGCTGCGGCGCTACAGTGTAGAAGCTAATGACAGCAAGCGTAACACGGAGACTAAAAAGTGCAAATCACTAAGCGCAATGTTGAGTTAAGAGTAGATGGCAGTTTGATGCGTGTTTATGTTGCAGCTCCCAAAGCAGCAGGAATATACCCTGGTATTGTCTTTTACAGTGATATTTATCAGTTAGGCGATCCAATGATTCGTCTAGCTAACTACTTAGCAGGATACGGCTATGTAGTAGCAGTCCCAGAAATTTTTCACCGAATTGAGCCAGTTGGTTTAGTAATTGAGCCAGACGATCTGGGAAGGATGCGCGGTAATGACGATGCGCGTCGAACCTCGGTAGCTGATTATGATGCTGATTGCCTTGCTGTGATTGAATTTCTGAAAACAGAGAGTGCGGTTTCTCCAAATCAAATAGGCACTCTCGGCTTTTGTATTGGTGGACATTTAGCTTTTCGCGCCGCATTTCAAAGCGAAATTCGGGCTGCCGTTTGCTGTTACCCTACTGGTATTCCCAGTGGTAAACTGGGTAAAGAGGTAGCCGATACAATTCAGAGAGTAAGTGAAATTAAAGGCGAGATGCTAATGATATTTGGTACTCTTGATCCTCATATACCAGAGAGCGATCGCCAAACCATAATAAAAGCAATTGAAAATGCTAACATACCTTACCAAGCTTTCTTGTATGAATCCCCAATGAGTTATTTCTGGGGCTGCTGTTCGCCGGAGGCCGGCTGTTGTACTAGATAACCCAACGCAGCTGTAGCAAAACCGCTGATGGT
>JBALDB010000002.1:0-303632 GCA_036918135.1 Nostoc sp. | reverse complement strand
GCTGCCACTTCCCCAAGTCCCTTGAGTTTGTCCACCTTTACTCATAAAAAACTCTCTATTGACGTGTGACACTTCAATACAGCTTATCAGCAAGGCATAAAAAATGCGTAGGCAAAGCCCGCCGCAGGCATCGCACTTGTCAACAGATGAAAGTGCGATCGCGCAGTAGAAAGGCTTAAGTAATTGTAAATTTCAGGTTATCCGCTCCTTTGAATTTTGGGTAGTGAGCTTATAGCGCGTTGATGGCCCCACGGACGCGATCGCTGTCAATTTCCACGTAGCGCTCCAGTGACTTAAAATCTTGGTGTCCGGTAATCTGCTTAATGGTGTAAAGGTCAGTCCCATTGCGGTGTAGCTTAGTGATGAAAGTGCGGCGGGTGCTGTGGGTGCTGATGCCCTTAATAACCAACCCAGCACGGTCAACAGCTTTACGTAAAATTGCATCAGCCCATCGGCTGGTAATTGGTTTAGAGCCATCGCGGGAAGGAAATAGCCATAATGAATCACAACCAACTTTGTAAGATAACAGCGACTCAGCCAGAATCGCGTGTACAGGGACTTGACGAGTTTTTCGCTTGCCATCGGGTGTAGCCTTGCGGCTTCTGGCCTGAAAATTGATATACTCTCGCGGACTACCGTCAGGATTGTAGACATCCGTAATTTGCAACTTCACCAAAGCCCCCCATCTTTCCCCGGTGTACCAAGCCAGGTCTAAAAGTAATTTATATTTTTGGCTTCTTATCTGCTTGCGGATTTTAGAATATTCCGTATCAGATAAGATAGCCGCTTGACCGTTGCGGTTATTTTTCATTTGATGATTTATTTCGTTAGTTGAAGATGTTCCGGATTAACCAGTACCAGTGGTTAAACCGGAACATTTTCAATTTTGGCTATTAGTAAAAAGTGCTTTAATCCTATTGTGTGTAATAGTTACACGTCCTCAGCAATTGTTCTTGTTTTACATAAAAGAAGAAGATTTACGAATTTTGGAATAAACCATACAACAGATTTATTCACTTGTTCAAAAATCTAGTTTTATGGCGGAACCAACTTTAGCTCTAGTATTCGGTGCGAACGCTTCTCAAACCTCAACTGACATTGTTATCAAAAAAGCTGACTTATCCAGTGCTGGTCTAACTCCCTCAGCAACTAACACCGCCGAGGCTTTGCTATTAGCTATTAACTTGAAAGCCAAAGAGGGACTAACAGATGCTAATAGAGATACGAACATTGACCAATCCGTTGCAATTACAGACGGATATAGTCCCAGTATTACTACCAGGAACAATGCTATCTACCTGAGAAACACTATCAGTATTGAGGTTGACAAAGAGTTGACTGGTGCTGATGTCATTGACCCAGATGATTACTAAAAAATGCGTCCATTAACATTACAAGAATTATTTGGTGTTAATGCCGTGCAAACTGCCGATGAACTGATTATTAAAAAATCAGACTTATCGGCAGTTGGGCTAACTGCCACAGCAAATAATCGTGCCGAACAATTATTCGTAGCAATCTTGTTGCAAGCATTGAGCAACTTTCAAGGCTACTTCATAGACGAAAACGGAAACATTCTTGCCGATGAAAACAACGCCCCAATTGGATATGACAATCGTCAGTTGTACGAACTTCTAGAAATGTTCCGTTGGTCTGCCTACATCAAAGAACGGACTGGCAATGTTTATTTAACAGAAACAATCGTAACTCATTCTTATGTTCAAGCAGATTAAAGATGTCGGGGAAGAGATAATAGATTCAAATGATGATGATTTAATCCCAATTCAACAGTCAGGGATTACTGGGCGGATAAAGAAAGTAAATCTTTTAACTGGATTTAGTGGTGGCAGCGCTGATAAATTTATTCAACTACTTGATAAAAAATCAGCAGGTGTAAACGGCGGGTTTGCAATAGTAAGTACTTGGGCAACAAAGGATATTAACTATATCAACAGTGATGAGACAAATGAAGTTATCCTCTCTGATAATCTTTTTATTCTTCCATCAGGCACATATCAAATAGACCTGAGGACAACTTTTTATGCCTTAGCCGACACCAAAATCCGAATATTTAATACCACTGACCAGCTAGCAGTATTGTATGGATTGAATACTTATTTTAATCCCAGCAACGGGCCGGCTTTTCAAACTTCAATTACAGGGAAATTCAGTATAGGAGCAAATAAACAACTAGCGCTTCAATACTGGACAAAGCCAGCAACGAATATCAACCAGTACAATTTTGGTGGTTCTGTAAGTGATGGCTCTCCAGAAGTGTACACAATCATCGACCTCTGGAAGATTTAGTATGACCATCTATTGTACTGGAAAAACCAAAGCAACCGTCAAAATATTGTCGCCATTATTAGAAGTAATCGTTGATGCTCCTGTAGACGTTCAGCTTATTTACCCTTCGACTGAAACTTACGTACACAATACAAAATCAGCAATAAACAAGAGCTTTGACCGCAACGTTAATGCAGTCTCTCTTAGCTCTCCAGGGCAACAGTACAACAATGGTGCCCCAACCAACCCCATGAGGGATTGCCCCTTACCAACTACTAGCGGTAAAACAATTACTAGCGATTTTGATAATTACTATGCTGATAATAATGGCACTTGCAGCTATCAAGTAACCCTTGGCAGAGGAATATCTGTTAACGGGAAAGTGTACCCATCTGATGACCATCAGTACACTGTTTCATGTGATGATGAATGCCCTGAAGGTTATCACAAATGCAAACACAACCAATACCCAGGTTATTGCTGCGTCCCTTGTAAAGAAGTTGGAAATCGCCTCAAAAATATTGCTTCTAAGGTGAGGGGTTAAATGGCAGAAATCTGCAAAGACATTGACCGAGGCTTAGCAGACTTACAAGCTGCTATCAATCGGATAAATAACAGATTAGATAATTTAGAACGCCAGCAAAAAAAGTGCTGTCAAGAGAAGGATAAAGATAATAACAATGACAATGACAATGGACTAGAAAAGCGAGTCAAAGAACTTGAAAAAACATCGGAAGCGCTAAAAACTGGAATCGTTCAAACTCTGAATAATTTTGCAGACATTGAAAACACAAGCCGAGAATTTACAGAAGCATTTCAAGGTTTGTATGACATGGTAACCCCACTTATTGAAACAGTTTCCATAATTACAGATTTTTTAGGAGGGGAATAAATGCCTAATTGGAGAGGAGTACCGATTCCTGAACCATCTCAAGTCAAAATTCCTAATTCAATTCCTCAAAATTTTAACTGGAATTCTTACGTCTCAGATCCAACTGGCACTTTTAATAGATTTAAAGGAGCTAGAGAAACACATCGATTGAACTGGAAAGGTTATCGTACCGCTACTGCTAATACCAAGAAAATTTTGGCATCATCTCCTAGTAAAAAATTTATTAGTGATGCTGCAAAGCGAATCAAAGACCTCAAAAAATCTGCAAAAGCAACTAAAGAACTTGCTGATAAAACAAAGAAAGCCTCTGATATTGCTACTAAGGTTAATGAAACACTTCTTAAAAATGTACCTGGTAGTGCTGTTTTGGATAAAGCATCCAGAATTGGTGGCATCTTAGGCATATTTGCTGCAATTGGTACAGTTGCCTTATTAAAGCTTCAAGAATTTCTTAGCAGTCGAGCATTTGATAACTTAGATTCAATTAATATCGACCTCACAAAAACTAATCAATTAGCTGTCCAAAATGGATTGAAACTAAAGTCAATTCAGTCAAAAGTTGACAAATTTGATAAAGAACTTAATACCAACGCCAAAGACTATGCACGCTTAAATAAGCAAACTGAGAAAATCGGCCAGGATGTAGTAGCAGCGAAAAAACAAGCCAATGATGCCCTCTATGAAACTCGCGAAGGTCGAAAAACAGTCACCGGACTAGCTGAATCAGCCCGAAAACTTGCTAACGACGCCCTTTATGAAACTCGTGAAGGTCGAAAAACAGTCACTGGACTAGCTGAATCAGCCCGGAAACTTGCCAACGATACTCTATATGAATTTCGTCAAAATAAAGCAGTTGTTGAATCTAAGATTACACAACAACGGCTAAGTTTTGACGCCAAAATTCAATCAATCAACGCGAGTATTTCAAAGTTTAACAACAGCGTATCTGATACTTTTCAGAAGTCCGTTAACGCCACAATCTCAAAGTTGCAATCAGATTTAGCGGCAACACGAGCGCAATTATCAGCAGTTAAGCCTACTACCGCTGACAGCAACAGTGTTACAGCCAACGCTATTGCCGCAGCCAAAGCCCTGGTTGCTCCGTTACAGTCGCAAATTAGTAATGTAAATAACATTGTCAATGCACAATCTGCACAAATCCCAGTATTAGCTAATTCTGTGAGTAACTTAGCTAAAACCATTAACACTGTAGATAACAAAGCAGATGCAGCGATGAATGAAGCACGTAACAAAGGCGTGCCAAATCTTGCACCATTGCAGCAACAACTAGACGATAAATTTAATCGTTTTGTATCTGATAATAACAAAGCTCTTGGTATTCAAGATTTAGAAATGTCAAATCTTAGCAAAGAGTTTGATAAGAAATTAGCCGATTTTAACCGATTAAATAACCTGACATCAGAGCAGAGATTCCAACAGTTTAAAAATGAAAATGATAAAGCGTTAGGAGTTATTTCACTTGGTCAGTCAAATTTATCTCAAGAGTTTGACCAAAGATTTGCAGACTTTAAACGTCAAAACGATTTAACTGCTGACCAACGCTTTGAACAATTCCAACGCGAAAATCAAAAGTCATTAGGTTTATTAAAAGGCGACGTTCAACAATTAGACCGAGATATCGATACCACTAAATCAGATATTACAAAAATCGATACAAGACTGAAGGATCAAGAAAAGGTGAACAGTGCAGCGCTTCCCAAACTAGACCAAATACTAGGTTTTCTCCCCTTAATTCCAGCCAGAGCAGCAGACGCAATTAGACCTGATATTCCAACAATTCCACAAATAGAAACTGCGGCGGCTACTGGCACGTGTAGAACCACTCAGCCAGGTGGATGCATGAGAAAAGCATTAAAAGATAATGCAGCAGACATCACCAATAACAACAACACTAATGCAGCCAATATTTTAGATGCTTTAAATACTGGTGCAAACGCTGCCTTACTGCAAGGACAGCAGACAATATTACAACGATTGGGTGACCAATTACCAGGGGGTATTGGCGGGAAGTTATCACGCTTTGCTGATTGGATGCATCTTGATAGAGTACTGAATATTTTAATTTTTGCAGCAACCGTCCACAATGCATTGATGCTATCTAACGACATCGGGCAGACCTTGCTTGGAGCGCTAAATAATGTTTTACAGCTAATAGGTTTAAAAAAGGAAAATGGAGAAGCTTTTGATATCGGTTCTGTTATTAGTGGTTCAATTGAAAACTTAATCAAAAATGCTATAGGAGCCGATAACTATACTGAACTAAAAGAAACTTGGGCAAAAGCTAATCGCATTTATCAAGCAACGACTAATGTACTAAATAGTTTTTTAAACCTCTCACAAACTATTTTACAAGCATCGGAATTGATAGCAGCTTATACAGGAAAAATAGGAAATGCTTTAAAGAAGGGTGGGGTTCTCCTTCAAGACGCCTATGGTTGGATGAATCCTCAGCCTAAGTTTAATCGTGTCACACAATTCTTGGAAGGGCTACAGAATGGGGCAAACACTATTCAAATGGTCACGCAAGTTCCTTTAGATGTCGTCAATGCCACAACTGAATTTACAACAGCTTCTACTGAATTTGTCAAAGCCATCAAAGAAGATGATAAACCTGAAAATAAAGCTACACCTACACCAGAACCAGATGAATTAAAAGCTAAAGAACAAGCGAGTAAAGCTAATTCACAGCCGAATGCCTTTGACTTTTCAGATTTATTTGATGGAGAAGACTAATGGCAGAATTACCAGATGATTTTAACCCCTTTGAACACTTACAGCAGACTTATAAAACTGAATTCAATAGACGAGTAGATAGATACTTTAAAGATGTGGAAGGTAATGGTGATTTATCAGGCCCTCGTCCATCTTTAAAGTTAGCTTGTCGGATTTTAGATAACGACAATGACGCAATGATGAATATGCGTCATAATCTTTTTTTTAATGTAATCGGGTACAGCAGAAAAAATTTAGCAGTAGTATATGGCTCTAAATTTGATACTGCTCCCCCCGTTGCTGGTCATCCACAGTTATTTTTTGTTTTTTCTCAGGATGAGTCTGCCTCGCCTTCTGAAGAGTTGCTCATACAGCACGAGAAGTCTGTTAGGTTGATGAAATTCTCTTGTGCTTCTGGAAATGCTAAACCAGCTATTACCAAAGCAGAGATGACAGAAATTGCCAACGAAATTAAAACCACTTTTTTATCAAGCAGTAGAGGAATAACTTACACTTGCGGAAATAAAGCCGCAAGTTACACCGACCCTGATAACGGATTCCCTAGAGGGAATTACATCTTAGTTAACAGCAAGTCTGATGGAGCAGAAATTTACGAAAAAATTTGCAACGTGATTGATGTACCGTTTCACTCAGACAGAGTTTTACTAAATGACCCTGATAAACCCAGCACTACAACGACAACAGCCGGAAAAGTCACAATTTTAGGCAAACAAGTACAAAATCGCAGGTATAGACCCGTAGCAGTTCTCAGGTTCAGGAGTGCTTATATTTCATTGGGTAATCTTGTACCACCAGTATTTCTGCTAGATACAACACTCAGAAACCAAAGTTTAGTCAAATATCCTTAATTTGCAATCACTGTCCCAGAAAAACTCTAAAGAAATTCGGCTAAGGAAACCTAATAGGTTTCCAGAAAAAATTCTAAGCATTTTAAAGAGTTAAGCTTCTCTGTAACAGCAATAAATGTTACTCAGTAAAAACTATGGGATTTAGAGATTTACAACGATACCCACTGCAAAAGGCTAGATATGAGAAATATAAACTGTGGCTAGACTCCACTCCTGTTGAACGTCAGCAAAAATTTGCAGCTATTACTGACGAAACTAAACGGGCCTCCGCAGAGAAAGAACCTGGTTATATTTCCCCTTTTGGCACTGCTGGCACTACCAAAATCTTTCTTCCCGCCCGAATACTCAAGGACGGTCAGACCGGACAAGGTTCTGGAGTCGCTACGGTGTTACGTGGGCTGCTTGCTAACTACACCACTACCTCTACAGAATTTGCAGCTTTGAATACGCCAATTCTGATTGAGACGAAGAAATTTAAGTTTGCCAAGTTAACGCTTACTACTGTTGTACCTTCAACTACAAAAAAACCTAGTCGCATTACTGGCGTAGAGTATAAAAAACCAGATGTAGATTCTGTTACTTGTCCTTTTGGACAAAATGCTGGTGGTCAAGATTATGATGCGGCTGTTTTAGCTATTAAAGGTGAATCAGCTTTCGCCACTTTTGTTGATGGAAACGGCGGTAAAAACCGATTTAAATTCACTCCTGAAGGTTAATGAGCAAGATAGCAGAACGAACTGGTATTATTTGGACTCCAGATGATCCTTTAGACCTGCTATCTGTCGATGTTGATGGCAACTGTTCCGAAGCTGAATTCAAAGGAATGCTTGCCATCAATCAAGCGGGTAGAGATTGGCTAACCGGGAAAATTGACATTGTTGAATACCTCGACAAGCTAGAGTACTACGGTATTCCCAATCCGTTTGAGATTTTAGATGAGTTTGCTGAACATATTGATTTTGTAATTTCTCACGGATAATTAGACAGTGAGAGTAGTTGAATTAAGTAACAGTGCTAATTGGGAAACTCTTTACTCGACAACCGTCAACGCTGTTTCTGTTCCAATGCAAAATGGGACTTATCTACATAGTCCAATTCCAGAAATTATCGTTCCTTTTGTATTAGACACTTTTATTTTGGCAGTTAATGTAGAAACTGATGTACCAGCAAATTCTATTTGGCGATTTGCAGGAAATTGCAATCAAAAAATTAGCACTGGACTTGTTGTTGGAGGGGGACAGGATGCAACGACGGTTAAAGGTTGTCCTCTATTCTTGAACCAACTCAACCTGATTTTTTTTGAGAAAATTTCTACAAATTATAGTGTCAGTATTAAAGTACCAAAATGGTTTACATCTGCTCAATTAATAATTTGGCAGTATACAGGTACGGATACCGATTCTATAGAGAACTTGCTCGGTCAAATTAAAAATGTTGATTTACCTAGAGTTGAAGCCAAAATTGATGCTCTTTAAATATGAAATTTGACCTTAGCTTCGCTGGTTTTGTACTTTCATTGGTTGTTGCTGCATCAGGTTGGTTTTTTAGATGGAGCGATAAGCAAAAATTTGAAAGGCAACAATCAACTCAAAAAGCAGTAGCCGCTGCTGAGAAAGCCCTCAATGAGGAGCGCGATTTTAATCATTTACGCAATAATCAAATACAAATTTCCCAAGGAGTTGCTACCGGCTTCGATGAAGTTGAACGCAGGCTAGACCATCTTCGTGAATTGCTGATTGAGATTAAAGCATATTTAATCCGTAACCAACGTACTTATGAGGAGTAACCCTCTGGGGATTCTATTCAACTACTCTCAAAAAATAGTTAATTATGGTAGAAACAATTGCTAGTACAATTGAACCAAAGAAAGCAGGTAAAAAGCCCTGAATCTCAAAACCATAACCAGGAGTTAGGGCACTTGCCAGCCAAAGGGTTAAGGCATTAATTACCAATGTAAATAAACCAAAGGTGAGCAAGGTAATCGGAAAAGTTAAAATCCGCAAAATTGGTCTAACAAATGCATTAACTAGACCAATAACAAGAGCAGCCACTAAGGCCACCAGAAAATTCTTGATAAAGAATCCCGGAACGATTTTAGCAGTAATCAATAACGCCACCGCAGTACCGAACCAAGTTAATAAAAAGTGTTGCATAAGCTTTTTTAGAAGAATTAACCCTAAGTTTAATTAATTTAACTTTTGTCTATTATGATTTGTAGCACTATTAGGTGTCGTTGTAATTGGCTCCTAAAGTAATCGTCTTTTTTTGACAGCATAAAAGCTATCTAATACCATTTTGGATTATCAAACAAGTCAATAAACCTCTTGCAAAAGTCCTCTAACACCCCACCCCCAGCCCCTCCCTGCACACGGGGAGGGGAGAATTTGACTTAAGTCAAAAGCTCTTTGGGGTTCTTTTTTAATTTATGTAAGAAGTCTAATGATAATCACTTTTGGCAATCTATCTGCTGGCATAGAGAAATACTTTTAATCCTAGTATCTTTATCCTATTGCAGGATGTACCTAAGTCAACTAACCAGTGCCGGTGCGATCGCATACACCTGGATTTCTCACTTGTGAGAAATCCAAGGAGTGTGGGAGGAAAAGGAGGATGGGGAAGATGGGGAAGAAATCTTTCTCCCCACACCTCCCACACTGCCCACACTTCCCACACTCTTGTGAGAAATCCGGGATACAGCCCTAGTCCACAGTTTCATTCAAAGACAAGGGAGACAAGCAAGAATTTTCTCTCTTATCTCCCCAATAGCTGGATATTTGATTTTTTCGAGTTCTCTAACGCCGCAAAATAATTTCCCAGGTAGCCCCGCCAACTACGCCGTCAGCTTCTAAACCATAGCGCTTTTGTACAGCTTTCACAGCTTCCTCAGTTGTTGGGCCAAAGTCTCCATCTACATCGCCTTTTAAGTAACCAAGCTTTTTCAGTTGTTGTTGCAACTTGACAACTTCCGAACCATGTAACCCAGGACGCAAAATTGGCAATCCTTCTGAGGTGTATTGAATACCAGGGGTTCGCTGAGTGCTAGTATTTGACTGAGTTCGAGTAGTTTGTCCAGTACGCGTGGTTGACTGACTTCGAGTATTTGATGTAGTACGATTCGGTGTTTTCTGAGCTTGTCTTGGGGTGGCAGGTCTTGGTTCCGGACTAGTAGCAGCTTGGGTTACAGCTTTCTTTGGCGGTTTAGGACTAGTATTAGCTTGGGTTACAGCTTTTTTTGGAGGGTTGGGCTTGGTAGAAACTTGGGTTACAGCTTGTCTTGGTGGATTGGAGCTGGGATTTGCAACCTTGGTGACATTGCGAGTTTGAGTGGGAACGGGAAAATTTGTGGCTGAGTTAAATACTTGCCCAGATGAAGGAACTGTTGATGCCACCGATTCCTTAGGAAAAAGTCGTTGCCAAGTGCTGGCATCAACAATGCCATCCGGATTTAAGCCGGCTGCTTGTTTAAATCGGGAAACAGCACTAGCTGTATTTTCACTATATATACCGTCTACTACACCAGAGTAATAACCCAAAAGTTTCAGAGCTGCCTGAAGTTCAGATACGCGTTCGCCTTGGCTACCGACTTTCAAGGTAGGACGGTTGATATTATCTCCAGGATTTATTTGAGCTATTTTTTGTGGGGCTGCAATTGATACTAAAGCAGAGGAGGCAATCAACACAGGTGTAGTGGAGAGGAGTATTTTAATCGCTGATAAAACCTTAAATCTCTTAGTCCACCAACCCTTTTGCCCTTTTTCCATTCTACAGCGATTTCCAGTTTGATGTAGTAATTTTAAGTAACTCAAAATACTTGGTCTCAGGCTGTGTTGCATGGAATTCACTCCCAGAATATTCTCATGCTAATAGTACAGCCGCTTGGTCTAAAAAACAGCTGCTACCAGAAAGCAAGCGCACATCATCTACTTGACGCGATCGCCTCATTTATTGCTGCTTCTTGACCAACTAAAGACAGGTAAGGTTGTTTTAAATACTTACGAGCAGCGGCGATCGCGTCTTGGGCATCCACAGCCGCAATCAGTTCTTGAAACTTGGTATCAAAATCAATTCCTAAGCCCAAAATTTCATACCAGCCGTATATCTGAGCAATTTGCCCGTTCGTTTGTTTACCCAAAGCATACTGCCCCAGGATTTTGTTTTTAGCAGCTTGCAGGGCGGTTGGGGATACTTCGGTAGTAGACAATAAATCTACTTCTGTACGCAGTCCTTCTAAAGCTATGCTGGTATTCTCTGGTGCTGTACCCATGTAAACTACAAACGATGCTGGGTATAGCCTGGTTGAGTAAAAAGCAGATACCTCGTAAGCTAAACCTCGTTTTTCCCGCAATTCGACAAACAAGCGACTAGAAAGCCCATTTCCCAAGTAGGTACACAGCAACTTCAGTGGAGCGTAGTCAGAAGAACTCACCGATGTTCCCAAATAACCGAGCATCACGATTGATTGTTGCGTCTGTTGTGGCTTTAGCCTGATCTGCGGTTCCACCCTAATTTCAGGTAAATTGAGTGCTGGTGGTGCTGATGTTCTTACTTGCCAATCACCAAAAACTTTTGTCACCAACGCTACTGCATCCGTGGGTGTGACTCGCCCAGCAATACTAATTACTAGATTATCTGGACGGAAATAAGTTTGATGATACTGCACCAAGTCCGCACGAGTTAAGCGGCTCATAGTTGTTTCATCTCCTAACACCGACATCGCATAGGGATGATTTTGGTACATTATCTGCCGCATTTGTTCAAAGGCGACAGTGAAGGGTTGCTCTTTTTGGGAACGAATATCTTGTAGCGCTAGACGCCGTTCTAATTCGACTTGGACTTCCGGAAAAGTAGGCGATCGCAAAATCTGCCCTGCCAATGTTAAAATTTCGGCAAAATCAGATGTTACTGTCTTGAAAGAGAGCAAAAAATAATCAGTAGCCGCATCTGCACTCAAACTCGCCCCCACAGACTCGACTTTTTCGGCAATTTCTAAGCTAGAAAGTCCGTCACATCCCTTTGTCATCACCGCTGATAGCAAATGTGCCAACCCTGCTTGTTCTTGGTTCTCGTGACAACTGCCCGCACGCACAAAAATTCGGGCTGCAATAATGTCAGCAGCAGGATTTTCTGCCACTAGTACGACAATGCCATTATTTAAGACGGTGCGATGGATAGGCGATTTTTGCAGCAAGGTTGTCATTTGTTATTTATCCTTTGTCATTGGTCATTTGTCATTAGTTTTTCCTTGCGTCCCAGTATCAGAGCGTCAGAGTGTCTCCTCATATCCTATGCCTAACAGGGTTTAAGTACAGTAACGGCATAATTTTGCGGCGAGAGATACTGTTTAGCTAATTTTTGCAGTTGAGAGGCATCAAAAGACTGAATTCCTTGGGGATACATTACAGCTAATTCGGCTTGGGCAATAGTGTTGTAGTATCCATAAAGTCCTGTGAGTTGATTTGGCGTTTCAGTAGAAAAGGCATACTCGTTACATAGTAGCCTGCGCGAGCGGGCTAGTTCCTGTTCGCTAATTTCCTGAGTCTGTAACTTATCTAAACGATCGCAAATCAAAAACTCAACTTCTTTTAAATTTTCTGGTTCTAACCAGGCAGTAATTGTAAATAAACTCGATTCCCGTTGCAGAGAAAAATTACTACAAATTCCTTGCACTAATTGCAAATCTTCCCGCAAATCGCGTACTAAACGCGAAGTCCGCCCTTCTGCTAATAACACTGATAGTAAATCTAAACCATAGGCAGTGTGAATTTCTTCTACTCCTGGTACGAGCCACGCCATTAACAATCGCGCTTGCTCTATGCGTGGTAAATATAGTTCTTGACGACGAATTTCTGTTATTATTGGCTGTGCTACTTTTTCAAACTGCGGACAATCAGAAGGTTTGGCAAAATCAGTAAATAAACGATTTACTAATTCCCAAGCTGGCTGCACGGGTATGCCTCCAGCAATTACCACCGTCATGTTTTCCGGCTGGTAGTGGGTACGGTGAAAACACCGCATAGCTTCTGGTGACTGCTGCATTAGTTCTTGCTCAGTACCCAATACCGAGCGTCCGTAAGGGTGACGCCCATAGATGCTTTGAATCAAAGCTTGGAATCCTATCCAGTCAGAATCGTCATTGCACGAACGGATTTCCTCTAGTACTACGTCCCGTTCGCGACTAAATTCATCTTCTGGGATTGTCGCATTCAGCAGTAGTTCTCCCAAGTACGGCAGAGTATCTTCTAGATAAGGCGCAGCTGTGGTTAATGAATAATGAGCATAATCATAGCTTGTTGCCGCATTACTTACACCACCCCGGTTTTCAATGTTATAGTCGAACATTCCAGGGGGTAGCGTTGCTGTACCTTTAAAAATCATGTGTTCTAAAAAGTGCGCCATCCCGAACCACGGTTGTGGCTCTAGGGTTGTTCCAGCACGCACCCAAACATCCGCCACAACTACAGGGGTAGTGGGAATTTCCTGATGAATAAACGTTAAACCATTGTCTAGTCGGAAGACCGAGCCTGGAAACACTGTTTTAGTTAGTTGTTTTAACAATTTTTTGTAGCTTTAACCACAATTTCATGCAATTGTGTGATTTTAACTCCGAACGTTACCTAAATTAGAATCATGTTATACAGATTTAGTTTTTATTAGCAGGTATTGCTAAATTGATTCGGACAAAAAGTTTTGTAAGTTAAAAAAATCAGAGTTTGTGCAATATTTATGGGACTGAGGAGAGAAAGCGATCGCAGATAACTTATATACAACCTTATTGCCAAAAAAACTGTATACTAAAATACTATTTATCAAGATTGCAGAACTTATCAGTCTAGTGAATTTTAAACTTTAACTTGTTTGCAATCGCACTTTAGCTTCCGGATAAAACTAAATGCTAAGGTGTTATTTGCATCAATAACTATATAGCAGTCATTAGTTATTTGTAAAAAACTAGAAATAACTAATGATTAATGACAGTCTTAACGTAAAATTTCACAATCTCATTTAGGATTGTTATAGTTTTTATTTATCTAGAATAATTGAAGAGGATTATCCATTAAGAATATGGATTGATGCACTTAAGACCATCGCAGCCAAAGCCTTGAGTCATCATTGCAGATAGCTGTTGAGAAACTTGACTATCGACGTTGAATTCTCGCATAATTTGATCATAGGGTTGTCCTTGGGCTATCTGCTTTGCGATTTGCTCAAACTCTATCCAAGTCAAATCACTCTCAACAAATGCTTTCGCAAGGGTAATTACCAATTCCTCATAATCATTATCTTCCAGTTTTGTCATCATCCGGTGTTCAATGTGAAGCGAATCATCAAAACAGTAATACCAGGATTTCGGTTGCTGGTTAACTACTCTTCGGAAAAACTCCTGCTGTTTTGAGCGACTAACAGCACGATCTGCTTCACTACATACTATTAAAATAGGCGCACAAACACAGCCTTGAGCCTTTTCTAAAACTTTCTCTTTCAATTTAAGAAATATCCGTAATGCCTTGAGACAAAAACCTTTATAACCAAAATTGCCAGGTGCATTTTTGTTGAACCATTCAAAATAAATTGGTAGGATCTCGATTAGTCGATCGAATAGTGAGTAACGACTACCCAAAAAAGGCGCGAACAATAAAGCGCGGTCAATCAGCTGGGGATGCTCTAAAGCTAACCAAGCAGCTAAAGTTCCACCTGTTGAGAATCCACCAATTACAACTTGTTGACCTAGCGTTTTTGCAATCTGCAACCATTCAATCAGAAATTGTTGATATATCTGAATATCTGTTGGTAGTGGTGGAGGATTTTGACGGCTCCAGTTACCTGAGAGTCCATGACCAGGTTGTAAAGGAATCAAAACGTTATATCCTTTGTTAAACAAGGCTTTACCGAGCGGCTCAAACTGGTAAGGGCCTGCTGTAAAACCATGCAAAAATAAAAAAACTTTTGATGTGAAGTCAGGGTGAATCAAAAATTTGGAACAACAGGCTTCATTCTTCAGACCCCGTGTGGATTCTAATTCGTGAACTTGCTCTAAGATTTCTAGTGTTTTTTGAATGCCAATTTTCATTTATTACAGAAGCCCTTCAGAGATGATAAATCCTTCTCAAGTCAGAGATACATTCTATGCTGTGGTAGAGGATTTTTTGATTATACTTCAGTATCATCTTAATTCAATTGTCAGAAAATTCTAATTTTTCTGCTCTTTATACAATCTCCAATCCCTTTGGATGAGAGATAAATCTTCAGGTATTTTTGTTAACAAGATAGTTTTAGAAGAAAAATGAAAAACAAGGATAACACAAAGAAAGTTAAGAAAAATAACTCAGGTTTAGATCCGAAAGTCAATGAAGCTGACGATATAGTTTTATCATCTAACGAACAGACTCATACAACTAAAGCAATTAATATAGATGGTCAGCGTCCAATCGATCCAAGTAACTTTGAAATTGAGGAAATAGTTAATATAGATGGTCTACGACCAATTGCAAAGGATGAAAATAATTCCGGTCGCACAATTGATATAGATGGTCATCGCCCAATTGCTAAAAGTCCTTTTCAAGATAATGAAATACTAAACGTAGACGGTCAACGTCCAATTGACCATAGTGATTTAGAGGTTGAGGAAATTCTTGATATAGACGGTCAACGTCCAATCGCTAAGAGTAAATTTACAGTTAAAGATACTCTAGAAATTGATGGTAGCCGCCCAATAGTTTCAAATAATACCGTTGAGTCGGAAATACCAACTGATTATATAGAAAACAAGGAGAACGCAAAGAAAGTCAAGAAAAATAAATCAGGTTCACATCCGAAAGTCAATGAAGCTGACGAGATAGTTTTATCATCTAACGAACAGATGCATACAAATAAAGCAATTAATATAGATGGTCAGCGTCCAATCGATCCAAGTAACTTTGAAATTGAGGAAATAGTTAATATAGATGGTCTACGACCAATTGCAAAGGATGAAAATAATTCCGGTCGCACAATTGATATAGATGGTCATCGCCCAATTGCTAAAAGTCCTTTTCAAGATAATGAAATACTAAACGTAGACGGTCAACGTCCAATTGACCATAGTGATTTAGAGGTTGAGGAAATTCTTGATATAGACGGTCAACGTCCAATCGCTAAGAGTAAATTTACAGTTAAAGATACTCTAGAAATTGATGGTAGCCGCCCAATAGTTTCAAATAATACCGTTGAGTCGGAAATACCAACAGATTATGTAGACTAATACGAGTATTCTTGACACTGGAAAGTGGTAAAGATAAAACAAGAGGACTCACTAATATACATTGTCACAGGCTTACTATAGTAAAATTATTAAAGTCAAAATTAATGATTTTGCTATAGTTAACATCTATTACTAATTGGTAGTACTTGATAAAGTGCGATCGCCCAATAAATAGGATTTCTAAAGTTTCAACAAAGTAATAGTCTTGGTGATTGGTTTATTAACTGTAGCAATAAACCGAAGTCAACGTTTAAGATAATTTAAGCGTTAGCATAAGCACAACTGCTTTAGCGTGCAGGAGTAAAAAATCTGGTCATAGCTGATACTGTTGGCAAACTTTATAATATTCACCCCAAAAGTGTGAAAATTGCAAGTAAACCTTGTAGCTATTTTAAGTCCAGATTTCAGCTATCACTATGAAATTCCATATTACTGAACAAACGCCAAAGTTATTAAAACTGCAACTCGAACCACAAGCCATATTCTACTGGCTATTCGGCGGAATCTTTATCATCGGAGGCGTTTTTTTAATAGCTGCACTCGGCAAAGCTACTACTTTTAGTTGTAGCCGTATTGGAGGAGAGGCTAACAGTTGTCAACTAACTACTAAAAATCTTTTAAGTACTCAAACTCAAAGCTGGGATTTTCAAAAGATAATAAAAGCAAAATTAGACACTACTACTACTGATGCATGGGGTAATTATCCTTTTGTACTTCAGACAACTCAAGGCTCAGTGTTAATAAATTTGCTAAATGCAGATAGTACTCAAAAAAAAGCTAAAGCAGTACAAATCAATACATTTCTTAAAACTCCACAAGAACAAAAGCTAACAATTGGTGAAGATAGTCGTTTGTGGACTTATCCTCTGGGTTTATTCATGATTGCAGGAGGTGCTGTTTGTATTGCTTCTATACTGAGACAGAAAAAAATTATTTGTATTGTTGATAAAACTATTGGCAAAATAACTATTGAACGTCAATCTTGGTTGGGTAATAAAATTGCAGAAGCAAAGCTTTCAGAAATTTTAGCAATTGAGCTTAATTTATTTGAATTTGATAACATATCAAGTTATAATATTCGCTTAATTTTAGCAAATAATCATTATATTGATTTAGCCACAGCCTCGATATTTACTGCTACAACTGCAAATCAAATCAAAGAGACTCTCACCAGTTTTATCAATCTCTAAATTAAATTCTAGTACTACATTGAGTTGTTTGTAATTAATTACTATTTATTTTTCTAGATAGTGTTTTTGACAGTTAAATTGATAAGTATCAGTTGTAAAACAAGTCAGCGTTGTTAACACCAGCGCTACTTGATAGAGAGCAAGCGACCACATACAGAAAAACTCCTAACTTTTAACCGGAGCTTTCACAGTCTCCAGCGAGGCTCCTAACTCAGCACTTTCAATCGCTATTTTCATCCAGCAAATAATTGTTGACCATTCTTTGCCGCCTTTACGAGTAACTTCCCGACTTCTTCATCTGTAGTTTGGGGAAAGTCTTCGTACCAAAGACCAACGCTGTAGAAAGGGTTGGGTATGGAGACGCAAACAATTTGGTCTACTTCAGGTTCTAACTGTTGGTAAGTTTCAGATGCCGCTACGGGCACAGCAATTACAATCATAGCTGGTTGTTGTTTTTGCACAGCTACAATAGCAGCCCACATAGTTGCACCTGTTGCTAAACCATCATCTACTAAGATAATCGTGCGTCCTCGTAAATCTCTTAAGGGGCGCTCGCCTTGATAAACCTGTTCCCGGCGCTCTAACTCTCGTTCTTCTTGTACGGCTACCTTGGCAATTACTTCGTCGGAGATGTTCATCAGCTTGATAATGTGTTTATTGAGTATCCGCACGCCATGAGGAGCGATCGCTCCCATTGCTAGTTCTTCTTGATCGGGTACACCCAATTTACGTACCACCAAAACATCTAAGGGAGCATTTAATGCCTTAGCAACCTCAAAGGCAACGGGTATGCCACCTCTTGGTAGCCCTAAAACTAAGACATCTGAGCGATTAGCATAAGCAGCTAACTCTTTAGCCAATAATTGACCTGCAAATCTCCGGTCTTTGAATAGCATGGTGTAACACTCCTAATGAAATTATCAATAATTTAAGTATTTACACGTATTTTTACTTTTAATGCATGACTTTTTATAGTAGGACATTCTGAGTTGATCTTAGAAAGCTAAAAATGCGGCGTCCTCTGACTAACGAGGCGACATCTTCAAATTACTGTTCTATCAAACGGATGACTTATACTATTTCTAAAAATCTTAATAACTAATAAATTGGTTGTAGGGACAGCTCTGTACCTCTACCTATGTATAGATATCAGGTATTTCGTGAAATCCTATCAACGGGTGGAAGAAGATTTTTTTATTTGAAGCTACAAATTAAAAGGTACACCTAGCTATGCCTGTGACAAATTGGTATGAGTTTTCTCCCACTTCTGAATATTTCTTGTTAAACTTATACTGAGTATATATTTTAACTAAATATCTAAAAATTATCTAATTAATGCCAGATGTAAAAATCTATAAATAATAAAGTAATTATGCAACTACTAATTTTGGGCTTTTCCCATTTTGTTCGCAATAAAATGTTAATGTTGTCTTCACATTAACCCTCAATTGTGAATCTGTGACGATTGATAATATTCTGATTATTTGAAGCAAGTATAAAATTGTGCTAAAATCTACAGATAAAATGTTATACCAAGTATCGTGTAACACTTTTAAGTAAAAGTTAATAGAGTAGAATAACTGAATAATGCTCAGCTAGTTTTGATATTAAAGCAGGATTTTTAAAATGAGCGGCTTAACTAGTTCGGAAAACACTATAGTTAGCAGCACAGCAGCCATTAAGAGGCTGGCAAGGGCGATGATGGTTTCTGCTGGAGAGTTTTCGTTGATATTAGCATGTTGCAATTGTCTTGAAAGACAGCAACAAATGATAAATCTGTTAACAGAATTTTCCTCAGCAGACATCAAGCAAATCGTACTTACGCCGACAGCTGACTCATTGTACACAATTATTACAAATACAATTGGTGCTACTCAACCTGAAGCTTTGATAGTACGGGGTTTAGAATCTGTAGTGGCAATTAATCAACTAATTATCAGTACCAACATTATGCGAAATGAGTTTCGCAAACAGTTTCACTTTCCCTTTGTATTGTGGGTAAATGATGAAATTTTGTGCAAGCTAGTCTGGCTAGCACCTGATTTCAAAGACTGGGCGTCTACTACTATTAGATTTGATTTACCTAATAATCAGTTAGTTGAACCGCAACAGCAAGCGATTAGCGCCTAAGCGAGACTTTTTAGATTTTGACTTAGGAATAGTTTGAATATGTCTAGCTTGGTGTGAATCCAACTGTGACAATGATTTTTCAGCCTTACTGATTGATGGATGAATTTTGTCTTATGCAAAGGCGAACTAATGCGTCTTTAGGGTTTTGTACCTTGTACTGCAATTCTTGGAGACACTACCCTTAGCCTTATAAAGATACAGAGAACCTTAAGAGTAGCAACTGCTGTCCTAAAAGCGCAGAGAATGCACCTTTGATTTTGGGAAAAATCTTATCGCTTGCGCTTTCTCTACAATCCCCATTTTTAAAATTGGGATCGCGCAGGAAAAATTTTTACCGCAAAGCACAAATGTTGCCAAATAATACCGTTTAAATTCTGTAATTTAAGTAAAATCTAGCTCAGGAACAAACAATCATTACACTAACGTCTGTCTTTATATCTGCTTCAAAAGACAAATACTAAACAAATCCCAACGAGTGAAGTGTCTGGGATTATATAGTTTCTTGTCCTGAGTTGCTAGATATTATTTCTTAGTTTTATAACTATTGACTAATAGCACTGTATTAGTATGAAACTCATGGCAAAATTTTATGTTAGCACCAATCAAGCACGAATTTTCACCGCTTTGATTTTAACTGGGATTTTATCTGTTACTAGCGGTTTAACATTGAGCAAAGATGCCACAGCGGCTTCTGCAAACTTGTTACTAGAAACAAGCACTGATGTTTCTAAAGACAACATTAAATCAAATCGCTTGCCGCGTCCAGTAGCTAACGCAGTGCTGCAAGATTTAGCCCGCAGACAGGGAATTTCGACTAGAGAACTTAAAATTACTAACTATAATCAACAGACTTGGCGCAACGGTTGCTTGGAATTACCTCAACGGGATGAAATCTGCACCGAAGCTTTAGTTCCTGGTTGGCGGGTTGTAGTGTCTGATGGCAAACAAAATTGGATTTATCATACCAATAGCAACGGGCGATCGCTACGTTTAGCTTCGGCAAATACTCCCTCAGACAAATTACCTGCATCTGTAAAAAATGCTGTTTTGCAAGCTGCATCTAGACAGTTGCAACAACCGATTTCTCGGCTAACGATTGTTGGGTTTCAACAGCAAACTTGGAGAGATGGCTGTTTAGAATTACCTAACGCTGATGAATTCTGTACCCAAGCTTTGGTACCAGGCTGGCAGGTAGTGGTTGGTGGACGCGAACAAACCTTGGTTTATCACACTAATCAAACAGGTTCGATAGTTAAGCTCAATCAAAAGCCGAACCAAAGTACCCTGACACCTGTGCCAATTCCAGTCAGCGAGTTACCACCGCCTTTGGATCGAGATATAGTATTTCGGCAAATCTCCAGTGGTGGCTTTACTGGTAGAACCTATGAGACTGTTTTACTCAAAGATGGGCGATTGATTCGCGTGCGGATTGGTGATGCTAATGATTCTGAGCGTAGTGTTCGCCGTGTTTCTTTGCAACAGGTACAACGATTTTTGCGATCGCTAGAACGCTATAAATTTACTCAATTCCAGAATCTCAGTTACCCGGCACCCAGCGGTGCTGCTGACTATATCACCTACACCCTCACTAGCCAAAAGAATACGGTTCAGTACAACGATATTTCTCAAAATAACCTGCCAAATGATTTACAAGGAGTAGTTAAAGCCTGGAATCAAATTACAGCTAGCGCTCAATGATGAATAGGGACTGGGGAACTTGAGTGCCTCAGTCCCTTTTACTAGCGATTGTTTTAGAGCATACAATCAAAACGATAATTCGATTGTACCTGTGGTAGATGATGAAAAGGTTAGTAAAGTGGTGTGTTGAGTTTGATTGTTGCTGGAATATTCGCCAAAGTCGAAAGTCAGGGTTATTTTTCGTGATGGTTACCTTAAGTGTGGTAACTACAGTGATATTATCGTTGCCCTTAAATGCTCAAACTATTCCTCAGAGATTACCTGCGTCTGAGTTAAGGGGAGTGTGGTTAACAAATATTGATAGTGATGTGTTATTTGAGCGCGATCGCCTCAAGGGATCTTTGCAACGCCTCGATGAACTCAATTTTAACACCGTGTATCCGGCAGTTTGGAATTGGGGGTATACATTGTATCCTAGCAAAGTTGCAGCCAAAGTAATTGGGCGAGCGATCGACCCCACACCCGGACTGCAAGGGCGAGATATCCTCAAAGAAATTGTCAATGTAGGACATCAACAAGGGTTAACAGTGATTCCCTGGTTTGAATTTGGCTTTATGGCTCCAGCTGATTCTTTATTAGCTAAAAATCGCCCTCAGTGGCTCACCAGTCGCAGTGATGGGACGCGGATTGTTAAAGAAGGCATACATAACCGCGTTTGGCTAAATCCTTTTCGCCCAGAAGTACAACAATTCATTCAAGATTTAATCATTGAAATCGTCAGAAACTACGACATTGACGGCATTCAATTTGATGACCATTTCGGTTTACCATCTATATTGGGATACGATACTTACACAGTGGCACTTTACAAAAAAGAACATCGAGGCAAAGCGCCCTCAAAAAACCCGCAAGATCCCGAATGGGTGCGCTGGAGAGCAAACAAAATCACCGACTTCACAAAGCGGGTATTTAAAGCCATCAAAGCCACTAAAAAAGATTGCCTCGTCTCCGTTGCACCCAATCCTCAGCGTTTCTCCTACGACTTCTTTTTAGCAGATTGGCAGAAGTGGGAACGAATGGGAATTATTGAAGATTTGGTTTTGCAAATTTATCGGGATGATTTGAATGTTTTTGTCAGGGAATTAGAGTATCCAGAGGTCAAAGCTGCAAAGAAACATATTCCAGTAAGTATTGGTATTATGGTTGGTTTGAAAAACAAATTTGTGCCGATGCAACAAGTACAGACACAAGTGCAAAAAGTACGCGATCGCAATTTTGCTGGAGTTTCTTTCTTTTTCTATGAAACTCTCTGGAATATGAGCCAAGAAAAGCCCCAAGAGCGTCAAACTACTTTCCAAAAAATCTTTCCTACACCCGTGGCTTACCCCAATTTACTAGCAGGCTGGAAACCCTCCAGTTGATTTTCCTAACAACAAGAACTTACGCACCGTGACGAAATTGCGTCATTGCGATCGCGTAACGTACCTGAAAAGCATATGCAGTGATATTTATTGTAAAACAAATCTGGAGTTGATTTGCAAAGATACTCCATCTTCCGATAAATCTAATTTTAGTGGTTGAGAATTATTTTTTAATCGCTCATTGCCATCTATCCATAAAGCGAACCAAAAATATTGATTCATTACCTGCTTTAAAGCATTGATTCTTTGTTTTGTCGGTGGATGGCTGCTAATTTCTGTGTAGTCTGAAGGGAAACGCGAAAACAGATTCAAGACTCGCAAACCTCCATTTATATCATAACCAGCTTTAATCATATACGTGTAACCAATTTCATCGGCTTGAAATTCATGCTGGCGACTTAATGCTTGCATGGTTCTCTCAAACTCTTGTTTTTTCTGGATAATAATTCGTTGTTTGATGACATCTTTTGTAGCGGCTGATATGGGAGTTTTCGATTTTCTCCGTTCTTGTACAATCCAATTGTTATATTCTGCTTCTGCTTCTTGGAGTAATTTTTCTTGTAAACTAGCTTCTGCTTCTTCTTGCTGTGCGGAATGCTGTTGTGTATGGTGGGCTAATTCATGACTGATAATAAAAGCTAAAGCTGCATCATCGCCATGTATTTGGTCTAACAAGCCTTTATAAATTACGATTTTGTTTAACTCATCTGCGTAGGCATTGATATTATATTCATCAGTGATTTGCAAGCGCCAGGGATGATCGTCAAGTCCATTAGCACGAATCACTCTTTCTGCTACACTGTAAACCCATTGTAAGTTAGTATTTTTAGATTGTACTCGTGGGAGAAAGGTTGAAGGATTTGTAGTAGTTGAAAGTGATGGTAATGGAATTGTTGCTTGCGCGAAACCTGGTGTATTGAGGTTTAGTAAAACGCTGCTGCTAAAACCTAATGTAGTGAAAAAGATGCTGCGAATGTATGAGGATGTCATAATCGTAAACTTCTATTTGCTTTGTTTGAATGCCTTTGATTATGTTTACGAGCAAACAATGATGTATTTACGCATTTTAAATTTTTACATAAAGAGATTTTTTCCTAAAAAAGCGGGCAATATGCCCGCGCTATAAGTTTGAATTAAAAATATTCAAGGCTTTCCTGCTAGCACTTTTGGATTGAGGACTATACGTTCTAGTAATTACTGGTCTGTCATTATTTGGGGTGTGATGTGTCAAGGTTGTATTTATTTTGGTGGAATTGACATGGCTGTTAACCCTCAACGCTTGATGTAGTCATACAAATGTCTATCTTCTACGTTGACATTTACAGAAGGCATGACCCAACAACATAAGTATAAAGGTTTCAGGCTAAGATCAGAAAAACGGTAATGCAAAATTATGTCTCTTGGACAACCGCAATATAGTAAAGAAGAATTTGCCAGGCTGGGCGATGAGATTTATCAACGCGATATTTATCCCCAGTTGCAATCTGCCCAGTTGCAATCTGATAGTAGTGGCAAAATAGTTGCTATTGATATTGTTACGGGTGCATGGGAAATAGATGATGATGAAATTTCTGCTTGTTCTCGTCTGGAAAAACGTTACCCAAATGCACAGATTTGGATTATAAAAGTTGGTTCTCGTTATGTGCGTCGATTTAGCGCAAGTCGCAGTCAAAAAGCAAAAACAGCATGATTATTGAACGAGTTAATGGGGACTATGAACCAATTATTCGCGTAGCTATTCACGATTCTAATGGAAGGGTTTATAAGCGAGATGCAGTTATAGATACGGGTTTTGATGGTTGGCTTTCTTTACCTCCAGATATTATTACGGTGCTAGGGCTTAATTGGAAAAGACGCGGACGAGCTTTATTGGCAGATGGTAGTGAAAGTATTTTTGACATTTACGAGGCTACGGTACTTTGGGATGGGCAACTTTTAACAATTCCTATTGATGAAGCTGATTCCGATCCGCTTGTTGGAATGTCGTTAATGGAAGGTTATGAGTTAAATATACAAGTTATTGATGGTGGTATGGTGCGGCTAACGAAGCTCAACGCTTGATGTCGTCACACAAATGTCTATCTTCTGCGTTGACATCCCGGTTATTATTGAGATAATCGTGCAGATAAAATCCCTACGAGCAAAGAAAAATGACATTAACAGAAATACTTAGTGCCATTCGACAGCTTGGTGTTGCAGATAAAGTAGAATTAATGCGTATTCTCGCGTCAGAATTAGAAACTGGCGACGATATTTCTCCTTTGGAACCACACAAAACTTACTACTTACCAACACCTTACGAGACTTTTGGTGTAAGAGAAGTTCTAATGCAAGTAATGAAACAAGCTGACGAGACTGATTAAACAGTATGCGATTCAAATACTCAACAAATAACCCATCACAAAATGAGTTTGATAGTTTGCCAAGAATTCCACTTATTCTTCGTAGTAATAATGGATTTGTTGAAGTCGTTGGGTTAGTAGATAGTGCTGCGACTATAAATGTTTTGCCTTATGAAATTGGTGTTCAGCTTGGTGCGACTTGGGATGAGTTTACTGAAAGAGGATGAAGATGCCTGAAAATGTCAAGCTAGAGGTAGAGATTTGTTGAAATCATTTTGGGTTAGGCTATGGGCATTGATGAAATACTTAAAGCTTATCGGGAAGAAATTTTGAGAATTGCAGCTTTGTACAGAGCGTATAATGTCCGGGTGTTTGGTTCTGTGGCCAGAGGAGAAGCAAGACTAGACAGTAATGTAGATTTTCTGGTGGAACTTGAACCACGACGAACTTTGCTAGACCAAATTGCTTTGATGCAGTCTTTAGAAGAATTGCTAGGACGTAAAGTGGATGTAACTGAAGTAGAAACTTTACATGAGTTGATTAGAGATAAAGTGTTGCGGGAAGCTGTGGCGTTATGAGAGACGACCGGCTGTACTTGAGCAACATCTTTGAATGTATCAAGCGCATAGAATTTTATACTCGTGATGGCAAAGAGGTATTTTTGCAAACCACAATAATTCAAGATGCGGTAATTAGAAATTTTGAAATTATTGGGTAAGCAACGAAGCGGTTATCTCCCGAAATCAGAGCAGTTTACCCAGATGTACCTTGGCAGCAAGTAGCTGGTTTTAGAGATGTACTGATTCATGATTATTTGAAGGTGAATTTAAATTGAGTTTAGGGCGTGATTGAGCCAGGGCAAACGCATCTAAATATTGACGAGCTTGAATAAGAGTGGAATACGCCAAGAGCGCAACTAGATAAGGCTTTGAGAAAATTAAACATCTCAACTTCTAGTAATGATAATCATTATAAGGGGGAGTTCAAGGCAGCCATCGGCTGCCTGTCAAAGAACCTAACTTTTCACCTTCAGTATGGAAACATCGGAAAAATAAGGTTTTAAAGCACCTATTCTCAACAACTGTGATTGAATGAGAATAGGATTAACAGATAGGGGTATGGTAAGCGATCGCTATAAAGAGTTAACAGAGCGATCGCACAAAATGATATTCTCATTCTTAAAGAAGAATGAAGCTACAAAAGCGTGAAAATCAAATGAAATTACGGCAATCTCTGAACTAATCAAAGTTTTAGAATTATCTGGTTGTATTGTGACTATAGATGCTATAGGATGTCAAAAAGAGATTGTCAAATTAATTGCCAAAAAAGAAGCAGATTACATTATTACGTTAAAACAGAACCAAGGTAAGTGTTAAACGTGGAGTAAAAAATAAATAGTTCCTTGCTGCAATGGATACAACTATTTAGCAAGAGTTTTAGAGTTAGCTAAATAAAGTATATTAAAACTTTGATTTAGCCTTTGATGGGAAAGTATCACTTTCTCTCCAGATAAACATAGGTTTATATACTTAATTAATGAGTTTATTTTACTATTAACAAATATGATTCAGATTTCGATAAGTCAATTCAGAGTTTGGAAGTTTTATTGATTTATTTTGTTGATGATTTTCGGAATTTTTGCAATAATCTATATCATTTTGAAACCGTCTTCAATTTTTATTAGTAAATAAGATGCGTTTTCCCTGCTCTCCAGCCCGTCCAGCAGCAGACCACAAGTATCAGTAACCCAGATGCCGAAGGGCCATCTGGGAAGTCCGCTTCAGTTCAGCCTTCGTCGAACCGTTCGCTGCTTGAATAGAGAGACCGGCGAGTATCGTTGAGAGATACCGAGTGTAGTCGTCCACATCGATCTCCTTCGACAACTCTCCGCTTTTTCGAGCTTCGAGAAGGCGCTCCCTGATGGCGACTTCGTTTTGTCTCCGTATTTCCGTCATCAGATCTCTGGCAGGGGTAGCGTCTACACTGCAACCCATCGCCCCCACCAGCGTCATACAGGTCGGCGGATGGCCAGGTGTGGTGAGGAACGCAACCGTATTGTCGAAGAGCGCGCGGATAACCTTTTCGAGAGTCGGCTCCTTCAACGCTTCCGTTGCGTACTGCACTCGACTTTCCAAATAGCGCTTCACTGCAAGTGAGAACAAGGCGTGCTTGTCACCGAAGGCTGCATAGATGCTTGAGGGATTGAGGCCCATCGCCTGTATAAGGTCGGCCATAGAAGTGCCTTCAAAGCCCCGCTCCCAAAAAAGTAGCATTGCGGCCTCTAAGGCTGCGTCCTTATCGAAGCCGATCGGTCGTCCAGTCTTTCCGTTCCCTGTTTTCTTGCTTTTGCTCGCCACGCCCCTATTATAGCAATTCTCATCTGCACAGCTCGATCGAGCAATCACTGATGCTCTTGATGCCATCACCATCCAGGACATTATTAACTGGTTTACTCACTGCTGCTACTGTATTGCTTCCGATTAAGAACCGCTATTAGAGTCCAAAATCTTGAATCCGTTCCGCCTCGCACTACATCTGTAATGATTGTTCCATATATAATATATGATAGGAATGATCGAAGGAGAAGTCTATGGGTGCACTTGAAGGCAAGGTAGCTGTCATCACAGGAGGTAACAGTGGGATCGGCTTGGCTACGGCTAAGCGCTTTGTAAAGGAAGGGGCCTATGTTTTCATCACAGGGCGTCGCCAAGCGGAGTTGGATAAGGCGACAGCGCTGATCGCAAAGAATGTGACGGCCATTCAGGGAGATGTCACGAACCTTGATGACCTCGACCGTATGGCTGCGGCAATAAGGGCCCAAAAGGGTATCGTCGACATCATCGTGTCGAACGCGGGCTTGACGGAGCAGGCTTTGATCGACTCCCTCACACCCGATCATTTCGACAAGACATTCAACCTCAACGCCAAAGCCCCCGTCTTCCTGGTGCAGAAGCTGCTGCCGCTGATGATCGGTGGTGGGTCGATCGTTTTGGTCGGGTCGGCCATGCACGTCATGGGCATTCCTGGCCATACTGCCTACGCGGCGACCAAGGCAGCATTGCGTTCTTATGCCCGTACCTGGGCTGCGGAATTCAAGGGTCGCGGCATCCGCGTCAACACGCTCAGCCCTGGTGTAACTGACACCCCGATTCTCGACTCTCAGTCGTCAACCCCTGAAGAGCGCGAGTCTCTGGTGAACATGTACCTGAACATGATCCCGCTCGGCCGACTTGCTCGCGCCGAGGAGCTCGCTAGCGCGGCAGTCTTTTTGGCGTCCGACCAGAGTTCCTACATGACAGGTGCGGATCTGATGGACGACGGGGGCATCGGCCAAGTCTAAGGGCCGAGGACGAGGTCCGGCGAGCAGTAGAGGATGAAGGACAGGGCCTGCGCTCTGTGTTAGGTCTGAAAACAGTTCTCTCAACAATTTACTTAAAGGAGATTCTCTATGAAATACGCCATTATTGGTTCCGGCCAGATCGGTACCGCTCTTGCACGCCTGTTTGCACACAAGAACATCGAAGTCGCAATCGCAAACTCCCGTGGACCAGCAACGCTTGCGTCTTTGGCAAAAGAGCTCGGTTCGAGCGTCGTTCCCCAATCCCTTCAAGACGCTTATAAGGCTGAGATGATTTTCCTTGCTGTCCCCTTTCCCGCTTACAAGGATGTAGCGAAGCAATTCAAGCAGTGGGACGGCAAGATCGTTGTCGACGCTATGAATACCCTTGATCTTTCTCCGGAGGAGCGGAAGGAGCTAGGAGGGCTACTTTCTTCCGAAGTTGTGGAGAAGGCGTTTGTCGGCGCGCGCTTAGTTAAGGCCTTCAATCACTTGCCTGCGAAACAGTTGGGAACCAATCCTGCCGTAAAGGGGCAGCGACAGGCGATCTTCGTATCTAGCAATGATGCAGACGCTAGCGCAGCTGTTGGGGCCGTGGCGACTCAGCTTGGTTTCGCTCCAATCGAACTCGGAAGGCTCGATCGAGGCGGCGTACTCCTTCACGTTCTGGGCGGTCGCCCTGGCGCTCTTCTGTTTCAGAATCTGGCTAAACTGGGCTGATTGCAGCAGTCAGTTCAAGTGCATACTCTTTCGCAAATCCAACCGAGCTAGGACATATGTTATGAAAATAGGTTTCATAGGAGCCGGAACCGTAACAGGCACATTCGGCCGTCACTTGATAAGCGCTGGTCACACCATCGTTGTATCCAATTCCAGAGGTCCGGAGACACTGGCTGATTTTGTCGCCGATCTTGGTTCAGGCGTGACCGCAGGGACGAAGCAGCAGGCAGCCGAATGCGATGTCGTCATTCTTGCCACGAGGTGGGTTAGTGTGGCTGATGCTCTCAAAGGCATTGATTGGCGAGGCCGCATCCTGATTGACGCGACGAACGCGCATATGGACCCTGTTCCAGACATCAGTCTGGCTGGCGTTACCAGATCGCGGGCGGCATTGAAGGGGCGTACCTCAAGCGAGATAGTTGCTGAGATGGCGGTCGGCGCAAGGCTTGTCAAATCGATCAGCAACATACCGATGGAATGGATACAGGACTTTTCGCCGAACAAACCCCGTACCGTTATCTTCACATCCGGCGACGACACCGAAGCAAAACAGCTGGTCATCGACTTGATCGACAGCACTGGATTCGTCGCGATCGATCTTGGGTCGCTTGCCGTAGGCGGTGCTATGCACGAAGTTGGCGCTCCTTTATCCGGGCTCGATCTCCACTTTGTGCGTCGGCTTCGCTGAGAGGGCTTCACCTCTACCTAAAGAACTCTGTCGCACCGTAACGTCGAATGGCACACATATTTTCGGCAAATCCATAGTTCATAAGGCTTCTGGGTGTAAGGGTGTAGGGGTAAATGGCACACTTGTAAAGATGAAACCCTTGCTAGACTTAAAAAATCTGCCCGCAAGGTTAGCACCAGCGTCAAAAACGGTGCATTGTTTACCGCTTGCAGCAAACTATCTAAGAAAGTTTTGCGTTCTTCAGATTCCGTACAAAGGGTATAAATTTCTTCAAATTGGTCTGCTATCAACAGCACTCGCGTCACGTCTTCACCAAGGCGATCGCCATGAGTTAAGTCTGCGATCAAATTTTGCAGCGTGGAGCGATCGCCTTTCAATTTTACACCAACTTCCAATTCTACCAAACGTCGCTTATCTTCCAGTAAATTTAACGCCGAAACTAACGCCACAGCCAAAGATTCAAAAGGATTTTCCCCGGCCGAAACGATAGAATCAACCAATTATTAACAGTATCCCTATGCAACTGAGGAATTAACCCAGCAAACACCAGCGATGACTTCCCACTTCCCGAGGCACCAATAACGGCAACCAAAGGTCTATTATTAACAGCAGCAACTAATCCAGAAGTCGCCTGATTTCTGCCAAAAAAATACTCTGCCTTTTCTTCTGTAAATTTCTCTAAACCTTGGTAGGGACAGAAAGAAATTATCCCCAAACTTTGCCAAGTCGGTGGAGTTTCTGTCTGATTTTGGACAATTACAGGAAGCCAACTAGCACAAGGAAATTCCTCTTCAAGTTTTTCTAACTCCAACCGCGCATTTTTGACAGAAATATATAGAGACTTCCCACTAGTAAACTGTTGGAGGAAATACTTTAAAAACTCCTGCGCTACTTTATCAGGTACAGGTTCGCGCATGACAATCACTTGCGGAATATACAATTGTTCTAATTCGTAAGCAATTCCTAAACCATCGCAAGAATTAAAAAACGCTATTTGCAATCGTCTTTTAATCACTACTTGCAAAGCATCTCTTAATTCTGCCATCGTCAAACTATCACTGTCATTTAAATAAATCCTTCCCTGCATTCCTTGAGTTTGGGAATGTCCAGAGAAAAACAACATATCCCACCCCAGATTATCTTGCAGGTAATGATTTAAGTTTTCACGAGATGGGTTATCGATTAAAATAATTTCGGCATCATTGCCACAGAAACTTTGCAAATATTGTTTATCTTTGTCTATGTTAATTCCGGTGCGATCGCCTAAAATAATTAAAATCCTAATCTTTTCTCTGTAAGGTCTTTCCCCACGTTCAGCATCAGGCGAACTTAAAGCCACTTCTACTAATGGAAAGTCTCTTAAAATATCCCACAAATGCCAGGGAAGCTGACGTAATTCATGGCAAGATGTTGTAATAATTATTCTGACTTCATCTTGGGTATCTAATTTTTTAATGAAATTGACAATAGAACTAAAATACGGTGATTTTAACCATTGATTAAAGCTATCAAGTAAATTTTTTGATTGGTCTCTACATTCTTGATTTAAAGATTCAATATTGACACCAATACTTCCCTTAGATTTAATCCTAAATTTACCGTATCGACTACAATATGTCTTGTGAAACTTAGTCAAGAATTCAAAAATACTAATATTTTGAGGCAACTTAGCTGTAACTGTTCGATAAACGCCGCGATCGCTTTCATTTTAAAATTCTGAATTTACTTCAAATCCTAATTCAAAATTGCCATAAAATTTTAGAATGACTAGCTTTTTCATAGTTAATACAATTTTATATATTTTTGATATAATTTCCTGCTCAATAAGCAGATAATTTAAATAGCAGGATGAGTTTTTAAGACTTGTTAATGTCCCAAATATATAGTAGTTAGCTCATTAGCTCAACCTGAAAAATATAAAATCTAGGTGTATTAAGACGAATCTGCTCAACGCACCCAAAATACATAATTTAGATAGCGTACTTTCGGCATTAACACGCTCTACAAAATCATACTAAAAATTCCTGTGTAACTTTTGACTCATCTAAAATTATCTCAACGCTAAATCTTTCATTTAATTCTGCACTTAATGCTATTTCCACCAAATTATCACTCTGTCGAGAAATAACAGCATCTACTTTTTCCCCATTTTCATCATCAAGGGATAATATTTTGGATTGTTGATTTCTGTACTTCCTTTTAACATCATGAAATCGCCAATAAAATAATTGATTTACCCAAGCCATAACGAGATATTCTGGACGATAATCTTCAATTGTGTTGCAAATTTCAAGATAGGTGTTTGCTTCCGCTTCGCTATAAATATCTTCAAAATTAAGCAAATATCGATATTTGTAAAACCTTGTTAACTTCCCTGAATTTTGAATTTTGCCAATCAATTGATTTAATATTTTCCTTCGTTTTGCACTTTTTGCGGGATGCTGCTGCGCTGCGTAGACTAGCTGACGCAACTGCAAGTCTAATTCATCACCTATCGGCATCTCCTGCTGTACCTCGAAAGTTTGGTATTCTGTTGTCATCATAGATACATAAATACTGTGGTCATTTGATTTGTGGAAATCGCGATCGCAAAGTAAATCATGGCGTTAGCGTCAGCTTTCCGCAGGAATCGCAACCAACCGAGATAAACGGTAAAATATACCGTACATGGACTTTTATCGACACATGGTGATTCCTCCCCTACCTCTTTAAATCCTTCTACGAACAAGCTGGGGAGTTTTACGCAGGTTTTGGGAAAATGTTTGAATATTAATTCTGTAGTATAAGGTTACAGAATGACGAGCGATCGCGAAGTTTGCCGTAGGTATCGCTTGCACATCTTTAAGTGTTACTACCAAACTAGCTCTTAAGTTTAGATAGGAATTAAAGCGAATATTGTGTATTATCTACCTTTAAACAAGCTTCAATTACTTCAATTATTATAGGACTTACGCAGTAATACGAAAAATCAAGAATTTGTACAAGGGGTATAGCGATGTGAGGGCGTAGGTAAGCAAAACCCTTACAATCCCTATACCCTAACCACCATTAATCCAGTTTCAACAGACGACTTTTTTGTGTAAGTTTTGTATTAACAATAAATATCTCATTGAGCTCTGTTCATCTGAATCTTAGTACCATTCGACTCAGAGTACTATCCTATACCCAAACGCCCAGCCAAGGCGGGAGTCAGGGGTAACAGTGTAGTAATCATTAAGAATAAAGCCAAAAGACCTAAAGCGGCTCTGGCATCATCAGGTTCGCTAATTTCATTCAGGCTGGGGCGTTCTAAATCTCGTTGCAACAAGAAAATCACGATCGCCCAGTACATAGCCAGAACATTACCGAGAGACACTAACACTAGTAAAATTAAAGTTGCCGCAGTTGCGCGTCCAGCGGTTTTGCGTCCATAAATTGCTTGGACAATGCGACCACCATCTAGTTGTCCTGCGGGCATTAAGTTCAAAGCGGTAATTACTAATCCCAACCAACCAATCACCACTAAGGGATGAACGCTTACCAAAGATGATTGCAAGGCAGAACCAAGCACAACTCGCGCCAAGCTTCCCACTAAAATCGACCCTTGGAAAAACTGATTTGGCAATTGAAATAAACTACCTGGGTGGGAAAGCAACAAGCCTGCAATCAGCATTACCAAAGAAATAATACCGCCTGCGGCCGGCCCTGCCAAAGCGATATCAAATAATACCTTGCGGTTGGGTAATAGAGATTCAAAGCGGGTAATTGCGCCAAAGGAGCCAATTTGCACAGCAGGTAGAAAGAACGGCCAGCTAAGGCGGATTTTGTGACGGCGAGCCAGTAACCAATGACCGATTTCGTGAGCTACTAAAATCGTAAATATGCCAGCACCTATAGGCAAAGCTTCTGTAAACCGTCCGGGATTGGCAAAGAAATCAAAATTCAGCACTAATCCCGCAGCTTCTAAGTTTGTGGCTATGGTCGCTAGTAACAGAATACCTGCAAAAGCTTTTTGGGATAACCGCATCGGTTGCGGATCGCTGCGACTGGGTAGAACAATCATCACAGGTCTACCATCAGTATTTTCGACTAAAAACAAACGATAGCGATCGCCAAGCCGTTCTCGCAAACTCGCGCTCAAACGGTTGTGAATTTCTTCTGGTTCTCCTCGCAAATTGCCTTTAAAAATCGCTCCATCCTGATAGGGAATGGTTTCTGTGGCGAAAAATGTATCAATACCGAAAATGCTTTTAATTGCGCTCAAGTCATCTTCGGGTATCGGTGGGATCTGCGGTTTGAGTTCTATTACTGCTGGTTGTGGAGAATTTTCTTCAGGTGGAGACTCAGACTCAACGGCAAGTCTTTGAGTTGCCCGCTGCTTGAGTATGTCATCTTGCCCAGCTTTGCGTAACTGGCTGCCCAAGTAGATGTACAATCCAGCAGAAGTCACGACTAAGAACAATATACCTGCAATGTTGATGTAAATCCCTGTGGCAAACAATCCAAAAAACAGTAGCCACGGAGTCATCAACACCACCGACTGTAACCAGGCTAAGATTCCTAGCTTTCCAAAAGGTCTGGCGCGATAAAAGCCCCAACCCAAAATGCCTAAAGCTACCAGTAGGATTGCCGCTAGGATAGAAGTTTCTGATAAACTAAACATCTCCAAACCTTTGCTATTGAGAACTGAGCCAGAACAAGTCCGGTATTGCAGATACACTTATTAATGTATAACGTCACCCGTCCTCTGCCCAATTTATCTAGCTTGGCATTCGCACTTCATAAAGCGATCGCAATTTTAAAATATCCTGCCATTCTCGCTCTGTGAATGGTTGCGTGACCAATTCTATACCAAAGTACTGTTTGGCGGTCTCTGTCAGTGTATCGACAATCTTGACAATCCAACTATCCTGTTCTCGTGTGTTACAAAGCGAGGTATTCCAAGGAGCCGATTGTTCAAAGATTTCTTCAAATAGACCTTTGTCTGTAGATAAAATCATCGAGCCGTGTTGAAGAATAGTATTTCTTCCCTTGCGTTGGGCACTACCAATAAATTTACTTCCGTCGGTGGTAACTAAGTCGGCTGCTGTTGCTGTATTAAAACAACTAGGATTGTGAATGTAACCCCGTGCAGCAGAACCATAATGTAACTCAATACCTAACCTTTGCCAGCCTTGGATCAAATAGTTACAGATGTTTTCATAAGTAGCCCAACTTTTTGCAGTACTAGCTGAGGTAATCAGAGCGTAAGTTAAGTCTCCTTGGTGGAGAACAGCTCTACCTCCCGTTGGCCGACGAACTAAATCGAGTGTTTGTCCTTGGTAAATCAGATTATGCCACTGGGCAGGCCACTGTTTTTGTAGATGTCCCAAGGAAAGCGCAGGGGGACACCAGGTATAAAAACGTAAGGTAGGCGGATGCTGTCCGTTTTCACATTGGTTGAACAACCAAGCGTCAATCGCCATTTGTACTCCTCCTGATATTTGAAGCATTGGGATCAAACGCCAAGTGGATGGTGAGGTTGCTAGTTTCATTTTTCAGCGTTGCACAGAAAGCGGAATGATTTTGTTAGTTTTTTAGGGTGTTGCTGCAAGATATACAGCAGTTTTGATTTGCATGAAGTACAGAGTTAATGGTTTTGAGGCAGGAGGCAGGATAGCGCAGCGTTAGCGAGTCCGCGAGCGTCGGCAGAGGGCAGGAGGGAAAAGAATAATTTCTATATTGAATTCTCCAGTTGTGTACCTCATTTATTTGCAAACTGCTGTATAATTTGTCTCACACAGAGTTGCAAAGACGCACAGAGTAATACCAATTTGAAAAAAGAATGTGACAAATAGACCATTTGTAGAGACGCGATTCATGAGCCAGCGCGTTGCGTATTTTCCCCCCGTTGTAGCGACTGGCGTCGCGTCTTGAACCAAGGATGTGTTGCAATCATTAATTTAATTGGTATAAGAGTTTAACAGACCTTTATTTTAAGTTTCATATTCTAATCCATAATCTGTCTTAGAAAGTTTTGATATAGGAATGCCTAAGTTTTTGACTTTTGGCAAAATTGAAAATCTAAAATTTGCTAATCACAAAATCAAATAATTGATGCCCCATTTCTAATTTAGAACAAGGTGCAATTTCTACTTGATGTCCTTGGTTATCTAAAAATATCGCTTGATTACGATCGCTGCCAAAACCACTATCAACCCGATCGATGGGATTAGCAACAATCGCATCTAATTTTTTTTTCTGTAATTTTTCTAACGCAGGATTGACAATATCCCCAGTTTGTGCAGCAAAACCAATTAATATTTGATGCGACTGTTTGAGTTCTGCTATTTGGGTAATTATATCAGCTACGGGTTCCAAGGGTAAAGCTTGGGGAAGCGATCGCTTAGGCAATTTTTCTGAACTATAATCTCTCGGCTTGACATCTGCCACTGCTGCTGACATAACAATGATATCAGCGTTGGCTAGATATTCCAGCAGAGCGTGGTGCATTTGGTCTGCACTAATGACGGAAATTGCTTGTACTCCCAATGGTGCTTCCCAATTAGCTGGAGTATGCACCAGAGTCACTCTTGCCCCTCGGTGGAGTGCTGCCTGGGATAGCGCCAATCCCATTTTACCTGTGGAAGGATTGCCAATAAATCTCACTGGGTCAAGATGCTCTCGCGTTCCGCCAGCACTAATCAACACTCGTTTACCTACCAAATCTCGTTTGCCTTGGGTGTGTAACAGCGATTGGATGTAGGTCAAAATTTCTGGAGGTTCTGCCATCCTACCAGCACCGACGCGATCGCACGCTAATAAACCTGATGCTGTATTCATGCCATGATATCGGCTATCGATTAATAGCTGTTGCCAATTTCGTTGCACTGATAATTGTTCCCACATATCCGTATTCATTGCTGGTGCTAACAGCACCGGACAAGTAGAAGCCAGCACGGTGTTTGTGAGTAAATTATCAGCCATGCCGTAGGCTAACTTTGCTAATGTATTAGCCGTTAAGGGAGCAATTACTATAACATCTGCCCATTCGCCCAACTCAATATGCAAGGGGCGAGAGTAAGTTGGTTGCCAGAAATCATCATCTGTGTATGCTTGATGGCGAGACAGGGTTGCTACAGTCAGAGGCGTGATAAATTCTTGCGCCGAACGGGTGAGGATGACTCGCACTTCCACGCCAGTTTGAAACAGCTTTGAAATCAGGTCGCAGATTTTGTAGGCGGCGATACCGCCACCTATAGCAACTAAAACCCTGTTTAATTTTGGATTAGTCATGGTAAAAAGTTAGGAGTTAGTAGTAACTTAAGAGCAAGTAGTTACTAATATTAATATTCAACTCCTAACAGACAAGGGTTAATCGCGTCTCTACAACGATTAATCACGTCTCTACTCTCAACTACGCTTCATCGTAGGGTTCCAAGTCTAACAGATAAATGTAGGGTTCGACTAACTCTGGACGCTGAAATGCGATCGCTCGCAGTAGATGCCAATCATTTAAACCCTCAAAAGCATTACTGTAGTTATCTAGTTCTAAACGTGTAGCTAGCTGTTCTACATCTGCCGTAGTCATGGCAGCAATTTCTTTCCTGGAAATGCTTAGAGTTGTCATAATGCTTGCCCCTCCCTTATGCAGCATTCGCCTTCAGCATGGGTTAAGTTGCGCTCAACGCAGCCACCCAATATATATTAATCATTAGAGGCCATTAATTTCGTGAAATTTCTTCGCATTTATACCATAATTTATAAAAAAATCGTAATCTTGACTAACTAATTGTATTCACAACGAAGTTGCGTAGCACCTTTAACGTTTGTGGATCTATTCCATGCCCGGTGTCAAATTCGTGATATTCTACTGCCACTCCTAAAGACTCTACAGTATCTCGTGCTTTCCACGCGGCTTTTAGGGGCACAACTTCATCATATCTGCCGTGAGTAATTAAAATTGGGGGAATTCCACCTTTAACTGCTGTTAGTGCATCAGGATGTAAATACCCGCTCATCACAACTAAACCTGCTAGAGGCAATTTCGAGCCGACATCTAAAGTCATTGCCCCACCTTGAGAAAATCCGCTCAAAATAGTCCGTGACAAAGGCACGCCAGTACTGCTCTCTAAAGATTGCAAAAAGTCTGTTAGCAGTTGCCGACTTTCTTTTAACCCTTGATACATATTCTCTCCCCTCAACTCATACCATGCCCTCCCTACAGAGGAATAAGGATGAGGAAAAGGTGCATTAGGTAATACAAACTGGTAATTACCTAAGTCGAGCAAAGGCAACAAAGATGCTACATCCTCAGCATTAGCACCCCAACCATGCAAAGTGACAATTAAACCTGCGGGCGGTTGAGAATTAACTGTAGGGACACTAATAAATTGTAAAGACAGAGGTCTACTCCTAAAATTTTACTCTTTTAGTAGATCCTATCTCTTGAAGTAGACTTAAGTCTTAGCAAGCGGATGCCACTTTCACACAGACATCCACCTTATTAGCTAAATTTTTTACCAAGGTACTGGTTGACCAAGATGAAAAAAGCCACCACTAGGGCCATTGTCAGGGAGTATCGCTAACTCAACACCAGTTTTTGCTCCTTCTGCGATATCTGTCATTGCGCCTTCACCGCCCAATTCAGTTTTCACCCAACCCGGATGAGCGCTATTAATTTTTACAGGAGTATTGCGTAACTCATGGGCTAAATGGACGGTGAAGGCGTTGACTGCTGCCTTAGAAGCATTGTAAGCAAATGGTTTAGAGTCATAAATTGGTGAATTGGGAGTAGCATGAAGTGTCAATGAGCCTTCGATACTAGACATATTGACAATTCGACCACTAGGACTTTTCAAAATTAACGGTAGCAGTACTTGAGTTAATTCCACCAAGCCAAAAAAGTTGGTGTTGAATGTCTGTCGAATAATGTCTATTGAAACAGAACTGGCATTACTGGTTAACCAGTCGCCATCTAAAAACACGCCTGCATTATTAATCAAGATATCAAGCTTACCAAAAGAGTCGCTAATCTGTTGAAAAGCAGACTGGATTTGAGTACTGTTAGTTACATCAACAGCGATCGCTTCAGCTGAAACTCCTTCATCGTGCAAGTTACTGGCTGCCGTTTTTGCTGCTTCTAAATTCCGGGCTGCGATCAAAATCGTCAATCCATGTTGTCCTAGTTGACGACTCATCTCTAATCCTATTCCCTTGTTTGCCCCAGTAATCAAGGCTACTTTATTCTTGAGTTCGCTATTTACCACCGTTAGCCACTCCTATTGAATTGAGGATTTAGGATGTATTTAAAAACACTATGTTTAAGCTTTGTTTAAATACTGGGTCAATCTTCTCATGAAGTTATAAGCAAGAAAACCTAGAAAAAAGGCTAGGTCTTAGCTAAAAGTGCGAGTCCGTTAAAACAAGCCGTCTGCTTCTGCCAGCAAACCTAGCAAATCGCATCGCCATGTAATTCTTAGGTGTGCATAAACTATTTGTTATCTACTTCATCTTCAAGCAGGATGGTGTTTAGCAGATTCAATTCACTGGATGCCATAAAATAGCGATTGCTAAAAACTGTTTCTAATTGTGTAAAAATCTGTCTACCTGCCACAGTTCCCCAAGGAAATGTTCGATACTGTGTTACTACACATATAATCATTCTGTGAGGTTTTGGGGAAGCTTCCAGAGCATTCTTATCTCAATACAATATATGTGATTTCACCGAGTAAAACTGTAATATAATAGGCGCTGATAGCTCGTGAATTGCTTTACGCGTCCAGCAAATTGATAAAAAAAATAATTAATAGTTGGAAAACTTATGCTTTTATGGATAATACTGTCTTCATGGAAAGTACAAGAGTACTAAAAAAAGATATGAGGCTTGAGTCTAATCCTTACTACGAAACAAGATTCGGTGCAGCTTATTTGGGAAACAGCCTAGAATTAATTCTAGGTATTCCTGACGAAAGCATCGACCTGATTTGTACGTCTCCACCATTTGCACTGGTTCGTAAAAAAGAATACGGAAATGTTGATGCAGGAGAATATGTAGAATGGTTTAAAGATTTTGCATCACAATTTTACCGTATTCTTAAACCAACAGGTTCACTAATTATTGATATTGGTGGCAGTTGGATTAAAGGAATGCCAGTTCGTTCTCTTTATCATTTTGAACTGGTTGTTTCTCTGTGCAAAGCAAAAGAAAAAGGCGGACTTGGGTTTTATTTAGCACAAGAATTATATTGGTATAATCCAGCAAAACTTCCTACTCCGGCTGAATGGGTAACAGTTCGTAGGGAAAGAGTAAAGGATTCAGTAAATACAGTTTGGTGGCTTTCCAAAGATCCTCATCCTAAAGCTAACAATAGAAGGGTTTTAAAGCCTTACAGCGATGCGATGAAAAGCCTTTTGAAGAATGGATACAAACCTAAACTAAGACCCTCTGGTCATGATATCTCCAATAAATTTGGAAAGGACAGAGGAGGAGCTATTCCTCCTAATATTATTGATGGACGTTGCAATGCAGATAAGGAAGAAATAGGACAACCGACTTTTTTAGAAGAAATTACATTTGAAGATTCAATACAGTCAGTAAATGTAATTTCTGCCTCTAATACGGCTTCTAATGATTATTATCAAAGGCGGTGTAAAGAAGAAGGTTTTAAACCACATCCAGCAAGATTTCCTCAAGCTTTACCAGAGTTTATTATCAATCTTTGTACAGAACCAGGCGATATTGTTTTAGATCCTTTCGCTGGTTCTAATATGACAGGCCGGATTGCAGAAACCTTACAAAGACGTTGGTTAGCTTTTGAGATTGATGAAGACTATATTAAAAGCTCAAAATTAAGATTTGAAGAAAATGCTCCTTTGGTTGTTGAACCCACAGCAGATCTACCACCAGTTTCATTAGAAAATAGATTTGTTTATAGCCGATGGCAGATTAAATGCAAAAACACAAACAAGGTAGATAATTGATGTCTTAGCTAAAGAAATTGGATTGACATTTGTTACAGGCGCAGATGTAGTAATGGTTGTAACAACTGGTGAGTTTACAAGAGATGCTTACCAGTATGCATACAGAATGATGGAAGTATCTCGCTACTATATGATTTTGTTACAAAAAGATGATATTGAAGCTATTAAAAGGGATAAAACCAATATTGTTGAAATTTTAGATAGAAAAGCTAGACGAGTCTTTGCTAAAAAAGAACTTGATGTATCGGACGAAGAATTAAATGAAATTGAACAAGAAGAAGATTTGATGGCTGAAGCTATTCAAGAAGAAATAGTTGATAACACCCGAAATATATGGAAAGAGCCTGATTATATTTTCTAATGGTCTTGAAGTGAAACAAGGCTTATGCAAAACTTGAGATCCTTCGCTTCTAGCCCACTTTGAGGAATCGATCAATGGCGCGTCTAGCCCTGCTGAGTGTATCTAATAAAACTGGTTTAATCGACCTAGCCCGTAGTTTGGTTGAAGGATTCGACTTTGATTTAATAAGTAGTGGAGGAACAGCCCAAGCCCTCAAAGATGCTGGACTCCCAGTTACCAAGGTTGCTGATTACACAGGTTCACCAGAAATTTTAGGTGGTCGAGTGAAAACGCTGCATCCCCGAATTCACGGCGGAATTTTGGCACGGCGGGATGTTCCCCAAGATACTATAGATTTAGAAAATAACCAAATTCGCCCGATTGATTTAGTGGTAGTGAATCTTTATCCTTTTGAGGAGACTGTTGCTAAACCAGGGGTGACATTTGCTGAAGCCGTTGAACAGATTGATATTGGTGGGCCAGCATTGTTGCGCGCATCATCGAAAAACTTTGCTCATCTGACCGTATTATGTGACCCAACACAATATGATGAATATTTAGAAGAATTACGGCAAAATAACGGCGAAGCATCCTTAGAGTTTCGTCAAAAGGGAGCTTTAAAAGGATTTTTACATACTGCTAGTTACGATCGCGCCATTGCATCTTACCTCGCAGGCACACAAAACTACAACCTCAGCGGCACACAATTACAATCTCTGCGTTACGGCGAAAACCCCCACCAACCCGCTGCTTGGTATCAAACTGGTGCTACGCCAACGGGGTGGCCCGCTGCAACCAAACTCCAAGGCAAAGAACTGAGTTACAATAACTTGGTTGATTTAGAAGCTGCACGCCAAATTATTGCAGAATTTACTGATACACCAGCAGCGACGATTATTAAACATACAAATCCCTGTGGTACGGCGCTGGGAAGTACTATTTTACAAGCATATCAAAAAGCTTTTAACGCTGATTCTACTTCTGCCTTTGGTGGAATTGTGGCACTCAACCGTCCCATAGATGCACCTACAGCCAGCGAGTTGACTAAAACATTTTTAGAATGTGTGGTTGCACCAGGTTGTGAAGCGGATGCCCAAGAAATTTTAGGCAAAAAATCTAACGTGCGAGTTTTGATTTTACCAGATTTGAGCAGTGGAGCCAAAGAAACAGTAAAAGCGATCGCAGGTGGTTTTCTCGTTCAAACTAGCGATGACATTACCGCTGATACTAGTCAATGGCAAGTGGTGAGCGAACGTCAAGCCACCGCCGACGAGTTAGCCGAATTGCTGTTTGCTTGGAAGGTTTGCAAACATGTTAAATCGAATGCGATTGTTGTGACAAGCGATCGCACTACACTAGGAGTAGGTGCTGGTCAAATGAACCGCGTCGGTTCAGTGAAAATTGCCCTAGAACAAGCCGGAGAAAAAGCTAAAGGCGCAACTCTCGCCAGCGATGGCTTCTTCCCCTTCGATGATTCAGTCAAAACAGCCGCTGCAGCTGGAATTACAGCCATTGTTCAACCAGGTGGAAGTGTGCGCGATAAAGATTCCATTAAAGCTGCTAATGACCTGGGTTTAGTTATGATGTTGACTGGTCTACGTCACTTTTTACACTAACTTCTTAGCTTTAATCTGGTGCAGTTTTAAAAGTGTCACTTAAAATACTTGCTCTTTGATGAAAGTAGTGATATCTTTCTTGTTGTGTGAGGAGCAAGTTAAAAGTAAAAAGCGCTTGGGGTGGAAACACGGTAACACTTCGGAGCGCTTTTTAATTTGCATCTAAAAATTGCATTGATTGTAGAACTTTAAAATTGTTATTCAAGATACTTGCCTTTTTCTATAACTAGTGGTAGAGTATAGTTGTGTGTGAGGAGCAAGTTAAGAATAAAAAGCGTTTGGGGTGGAAACACGGCAACACTCCCAAACGCTTTTTAATTTGTATCTAAGAATTAGATTTGGTGCAGTTTTGAAAGTGTCACTCACTACATTCGCTTTTTATTTAAGCAGTGATATTGTTTAGTTGTGTGTGAGGAACAAGTTAAGAATAAAAAGCGTTTGGGGTGGAAACACGGCAACACTCCCAGACGCTTTTTAATTAGTGATACTTAACACTCAATAGTCATCAACTTCAAACGGAATAATTTATTTATTAAAATTTCCTAACCCAAACTACGTTTGTTAATTTTGCTGATTAGGTTGAAGTAAAGAGATATTTCCTAAGTAATTTATTAAATCATTATTAGTATAGCTGTAGTCACAGAGGTCAGGACAAAATGACAAGCGTGAATGCTAGGAATACTAATAGTTCTACCTCCTGCCGCCTACATACTGCTATATTAACAAAAAAGTTTCAAATTAATTACTATTGACTGACAACTAAATCCAGATGCCAAACACGATTTCAATTACCGATTCTCTAGTTCCTAATCCTGTACCGAAATCAGATATTATTCGTTTAGAAAATATATATAAAGTCTATGGCATTGGTGAAACTGAAGTTAAAGCACTCAACAATGTAAATTTGACTATCCACGAAGGCGAATATTGTTCGATTATGGGGCCTTCTGGTTCTGGTAAATCCACAGCCATGAATATTATCGGCTGTTTAGACCGTCCCACAGGCGGACATTATTACTTAGATAATATTGATGTGGCGCAAATGGACGATAAATCTTTAGCACACATCCGCAACAAAAAGCTGGGGTTTGTCTTCCAACAATTCCATTTATTGCCCCAACTAACAGCGCTAGAAAATGTGATACTGCCGATGGTCTATGCTAATGTAAACCCAAAAGAAAGACGCGATCGCGCCACAGAAGCACTGACACGAGTTGGTTTAGCAAATCGCCTCAACAACAAACCAACTCAACTATCAGGGGGACAACAACAAAGAGTAGCGATCGCTCGTGCCATTGTCAACCGTCCTGTAGTACTTTTAGCCGATGAACCCACAGGCGCACTTGATTCGCGCACAACCCAAGAAGTTTTAGATATCTTTGGCGAACTCAATGCTAGTGGAATCACTGTTGTTATGGTAACCCACGAACCAGAAGTTGCCCGTCAAACTCAGCGGATCGTTTGGTTCCGTGATGGTCAAGTGGTAAACTCAAATCTGACTCCATCTGAATTAAGCCAGTTGGCTGTATCATAAATTTTTAATTTGCTGATTGCAACATCTATCAGCTTGTGTGCTGCAATGGTCACATACAAACAGGATCTTGAAAATGTTGATTGGCAGGAGATGAAAGCTACACTCAGTGAGGATAAATTTGACAACGGTAGAAGTGCAGAACAACTTAAAGCCTCGTTTACCAACAGTTTTGCCACTTGTATTGCTTACGCAGGCGATCGGATTATGGGTACTGCTCGCGTTTTATCCGACGGTATTTGTAATGCTTACATAGTTGATGTTTGGACATTTACGCCTTATCGTCACCAAGGAATTGCTAGCACAATGATGCAAATTCTCTTAGAAAAATTGCAAGGTCAGCATGTTTGTTTGTTTACAGATGATTCTATCGACTTTTACAAAAAACTTGGCTTTACTGAAACAGAAACTTGTATGGAGCAGGTAATCGGTAAATGGCTGGCGAATACATCATTAATAGATGGTTAAATAGCAAGCTCCATTGATTTATAAAGTGTTGAAAGCCAAAGCTCTTGCACTTCTTAAATAAGTGCAGGAGCTTCTTTTTCACGGTTATAGATATGGATTTAGTCTAATTACAAACTTGGAGTTTTACCAGTTTGTGCTTGCGTCTCAATTGGCTTAACATCGGTATAACCCATTTCATCAGCTATTGTTCGGAATATCGAAATTTGCTCGTCAAAATCTAGTCCTTCAACTTGCGAAAGCAAATCATTAATTGCCTGACTTGGCTTGTAGGTAGCTGGTAAATCAACCACTTTGTCACCCATAGCTACTGCCCAAGCATACCAAACTAACAGTTGGTTATTTTCTTTTATCGCCCCATAGGCACGAGAATATTCCGTATCTTTGCGGTTAACAATATCCCGCATAATATTCAATTGCTCCTCATCGGATAAATCATAATATTTTCCTAGCAGAAGTGGTGCTAATTCAGGATCGGTAGCAGCAGGAGCAGCTGGAGTCACCGAATCACCCATTTTTTTATAAACCAAATAAAACCAAGCTAATTTTGCATCGGTATCTAAAGCGTTAAACGCATCTACCACTTTTTGAGTTTCATTACTTTGAGCTTGAGCAGTATTTTTATCGTAACTTGCACTCATAACTTGTCTCTAAATTGTAATTTAATAGGCCAGATTAAGAGTTATCAAAGTCTTAGAATCAAATTCTACTATCCATAGAAAGAATTATTATTTTTTTTTAATCAAGTATTAATCTACCTTTGAATAGAGGTAAAAATCTCTCGTAAGAAAGTAATCAAGTAGCAAATTACTTAGTTATACTTACCTCCAGCAAAAAAAATTTACCTCAGGTCTTAAATTATGCCAGATGAAGTAAAAACGGATGTTAATGAAGCTCCTACCCATGATGCCCAATTAGCTGCGGATAGCATAGCTAGTGGTGAAGAAGGAGCGCCAAAGGTGGATTTTGACGCTGATTACGCAGCTGCTCAAAAATTGAGTGTTAGTGAAGTTGACCGTACTGGTGAAGGAGCAGCAGCAGCCGAAGCAGCAACTGGTCCTCAAAATAAAGTCCCTGAGGCAAAAGAGATAAAAATCCAAGCGACACAGTCAACTGGTAATCCAGATGATTACAAAGAGTTAGCTAAAGATGTTAAAAATTCTCAAACTGAGGGTGTGGCTAATGTCGATGATGAGTTAGTTGAAGAGGCTTTAGAAAAAGGTCAACCCAAATAAGTTTTCTCCAGCTTTTGAGAGTTGATAGTCAATAGTAAAATCTCTACTATGGACTTTTGACGAAAAAATTCAGCAATCAGGAGCGGAGCTGGAGACGCTGCACGGCTTGGCGTCAGAATTAGGTGTTAGTAAGCAGTTTAATAGAACTAATGTATTTATTAATCACAAGTTTTCCTAATTCTTAAACTATTCTGGCTCCTGAATTTTACCTTTGAATTATTAATTTAAGTATCCTAATTTAAGATTTTCGATCTAAGAATTTAATTCAGCAAAAATTGCAAGTCATTATATCACGAAACTCATAGAAAACTAAGAAGTTGCACTTGTATCTAAGTACATCTTTTTATGTTGGCTGTTAATGGTTGACAGTTAACCGTAGCGGTCAACAAACTTAGGAAGTGACTGTACAGTTTATTAAAAATTTACCACCGCTCTAGAGCGATCGCTATTCCTTGTTGCAAATCTGGTGTTAGTGCAGGGTTTTTTGCTAATTGCTGCAATTGTTGATGTGCAACTTCTTTATCCAGATTTTTCAGTGCTGCGATCGCATGTAGTCTCATCGATGCATTAGAATCAGCTAGCAGCCAAATTAATGGTTGAATTGCCTGGATTTTCCCTAACTGTCCTAAAGATAGGGCGATCGCACTTTTAATATTGACAATTTTTGTAGCTGGATGCGGCGATCGCAATATTTGTAATAAAATTTCTGCGGCTGGTGTTGTTAGCTGTGGTTTTTGTACTCGCCCTAAAACAGTGACAATTTCTTGCCATACTGTTGGCGATGCACTTTGATGAAATATTATTTGTAAATATGCCAAACTCGATGGTGTCTCCATCCAACTTAAAGCCCGAATAGCTTCTAATTGCAACCTTATTGGTATCTGGGATGACAACAAATCAGATAAATGTTTGGCAGCCTCATCGCAACCCATCCGAGAAAGGCTAACGACTGCTGCACAGCAAACATCAAGGTTAATGTCGTACAGCTTGGGTTGCAGTCTCGTTACTAAATCTAATGTTTGGCACAAGTCGGGACGAAAGCCTAAACCAACTACTGCTGCACGTCTAACTGTAGCAGCTAGATCGTCCAAAGCATTTAACAGTACTGGTGGTACGCGTTCGTCGTGAAAACTGCTTAGGGCTTCTATTGCAGCGGCGCGAATTTCAGCTTGCGGATCTTGCACTACACTCAACAACGGTAGAATAATTTCTGTTTGGGAAATATAACAAAGCGATCGCACTGCTAAAAGTCGTGTATCTGGATCTGCTAAAAGTTTAGTTAGCGAACTAATAGCAACACTACCCATTTGCCCCAATGCTGTAGTTGCGATCGCTTTGAGTTCTTCATCCTCATCGGTTTTCAATAATTCTACTAAAGCTGCGATCGCATCTGGGTGCTGAAATTCACCCAAAATCCGTGCTGCATACCAACGTAATTCTTCCTCTGTATCTTCATCTTTTAATATTTCAATCAGTAATGGGATGGCAATATTTCCCAAATGAGTTAATATCTTAGTCATTTCCCAGCGTTGCTGAAAATCCCCCATCTCTAACATTGAAAGGGTTAATTTCAGCAGATGTTCTCGATTTTTAACTATCTCTGGATGCTCAAGGTCTGCCCCTAATATTAATTGTTGTAAATATTCAATTAGTGATGACCAATCAGCTGCATGATGTGCTGTTTGGGCTTGCGCCAAAAGCTGGTTGATGTGATTCACGATTCTCTAAATTGTTTAACTTGGCTTGACTTCAACTGAACTATTCTCTATTTTGACAGCATAAGTTTTCAGCGGTTCTGTTGCTGGGCCTTTTTGCACTTTCCCATCAATACTATATTCCGAACCATGACAGGGACAGACGAATTTTTTAGCGTCAGCTTTCCATCCCACCGTACAACCTGCGTGAGTACAAGTAGGGTTGACAGCAGTCAGATTTGGGGATTTAGATGTGCCGACTACCAACACAGGCCCAGCAGGTGAGTTTTTCGCCAGCAATTGACCTGTTTTATCTAAATCTGCTGATGTACCTATTGTTTGCCAATCGGTTGATGCTGACTTGGTGCCAGAAGAACAAGCTGCGATCGCTACAGGTAGAGAACTCGCTAGCCAACCTAAACCTACCCAATTAATAAAATCACGACGTTTCATAACTGTTGAAATAATATCTAATGCTCAAAGCTTTTGAAAACAGATTTTTGATTCTGAATTAAACTATACCAGTCCTAAACAACGCCCAAGGACGACCAGCAGGAAAATTTTTACAACTCAAATTGGATTGCTATATCCTAATCCAAAATTACTTCAGTTCTCTTAAATACCTTTTATGCAAGGGTTTGATATTACTTACTGGGGAATTTGATGCAAAATGTGCATATATTTAATACATTTTCTGCATTTTTACTGAAAAATCGTAACATCTTATACGATTTTAACAAAAATCTTACCTTAAGTTATGAGAATCGAAATTGTTACACCAACAGTATCTAAACCTGCTTGACAAATTCCCAAGATATCAATGACGACAAATTTGCTTGAACTAACCACGGATTTTAAGTTTTGCGTTGGAATGCTTTGGAGTATAAATAATCAGTCATAACCAAATATTAAGTTTTTCATCTCTAATCCTTGTAGACACAGCAAATGTTGGGACTACAAGTTGATTGATATTGGGTAATTAGCACAAATTTTTACGCTTATTAGTAATTTGCAACGAGAGTCAGCGTGATGACAGACACACCAACTACCACCAGCCTGAATAAATTCGAGAAATTCAAGGCAGAAAAAGATGGACTCGCCGTTAAGGCTGAGATAGAGAAATTTGCCGCCTTGGGCTGGGAAGCAATGGACGAAACAGACCGAGATCATCGACTCAAATGGCTGGGTGTATTTTTTCGCCCAGTTACCCCAGGCAAATTTATGATGCGGTTGCGGATGCCTAACGGTATTCTCACCAGTACTCAGATGCGTGTTTTAGCCCAAGTAGTGCAGCGTTACGGTGATGACGGTAATGCTGATATTACTACCAGACAGAATATTCAATTGCGGGGAATCAGAATTGGAGATTTACCAGATATCTTTAATAGATTTGACGCAGTTGGTTTAACCAGCGTCCAGTCAGGGATGGATAACGTCCGCAATATCACAGGTGACCCTGTGGCTGGGTTAGATGCAGATGAGTTGTACGACACACGAGAGTTGGTACAGCAAATTCAAGATATGCTCACCAACAAAGGCCAAGGAAACCCAGAGTTTACCAATCTACCAAGGAAGTTTAACATTGCGATCGCTGGTGGAAGAGACAACTCAGTTCATGCAGAGATTAATGATTTAGCTTTCGTGCCAGCATTTAAGGAAGCAGGGGAGCAGGGGAGCGGGGGAGCAGAGGAGCAAAATTTCCCTTCTAAACTTTTCGGCTTTAACATCCTCGTCGGTGGTTTTTTCTCAGCTAAACGTTGTGAAGCGGCGATTCCTCTGAATGCTTGGGTAGCTCCAGAAGATGTGGTAGCTGTATGTAGAGCTGTTTTAGAAGTTTATCGCGATCGCGGCTTACGTGCTAATCGGCAAAAATCCCGGCTGATGTGGCTGATTGATGAATGGGGTTTAGAAAAGTTTCGGACTGAAGTAGAAACCCGTTTGGGTAAATCATTGTTACCCGCAGCCGCAAAAGACGAAATCGACTGGGAAAAACGCGACCACATCGGGGTGTATAAACAAAAGCAACCAGAATTAAATTACGCAGGTTTGCATATTCCTGTTGGTCGGCTGTATGCCGATGATATGTTTGAAATTGCACGTTTAGCAGAAGTTTACGGTAGTGGCGAAATCCGCTTTACCGTCGAACAAAACATCGTTATCCCCAACATTGCCGACTCACGATTAGCAACATTTTTAACAGAACCATTACTAGAAAGGTTTTCGATTAACCCAGATTTGCTAACGCGATCGCTAGTATCTTGCACAGGCGCACAATTTTGCAACTTTGCCCTCATCGAAACCAAAAACCGTGCCCTAGCAATGATTAAAGCCTTAGAAGCAGAGTTAACTTTCAGCCATCCGGTGCGAATTCATTGGACTGGTTGCCCCAACTCCTGCGGACAACCCCAAGTTGCAGACATCGGTTTAATGGGAACTAAAACTCGTAAAAATGGTAAAACCTTGGAAGGCGTTGACATATATATGGGCGGCAAAGTTGGTAAAGATGCCCATCTCGGAACTTGCATTATTAAAGGCATACCCTGCGAAGACTTACAGCCAATATTGCAAGATTTACTCATCGAAAACTTTGGGGCAAAACTCAAGCAAGAAGCTTTAGTAGTTGGTAGTTAACTGGGGACACTTCGGGTGAGCTTCAGTGCATCGCTGGGGACTAAGCAAATAAATATTTAAGAATACTTTGTTAGTGCCTAATACCCAATCCCCAATACCCAATAGCCAAAGCTTTGAACTCCATTAATGAAGCTTTGAACTCCATTAATGAGGCTTTGAACTCCATTAATGAGGCTTTGAACTCCATTAATGAGGCTTTGAACTCCGTTAATGAGGCTTTGAACTCCGTTAATGAGGCTTTGAACTCCGTTAATGAGGCTTTGAACTGCATTAATGAGGCTTTGAACTGCATTAATGAGGCTTTGAACTCCGTTAATGAAGCTTTGAACTCCATTAATGAAGCTTTGAACTCCGTTAATGAAGCTTTGAACTCCGTTAATGAAGCTTTGAACTCCATTAAAGAGTATTTGAACTCCATTAATGGAGCTAGGAATTCTTCTGAGTCCCCAGTCCCCAATCCCACCTCTCTTAGAAAGATTAAAATGCTAAAAGGATTATTTTCATTCAGCGATCGCTATCGCATCTTACATCAGACTTGGTTTGCTTTTTTTCTGACTTTTGTCTGTTGGTTTAATTTTGCTCCCTTCGCCACAACTATTGGCAAACAACTAGATTTAGCGCCCGAACAAATTAAAACTTTGGCCATCTGTAACCTTGCTTTGACAATTCCGGCGCGGCTAATTATTGGGATGCTTTTGGATCGTTTCGGGCCAAGAATCACCTATGCAATGCTGCTGATGTTTGCGGCTGTTCCTTGTTTGGCGACGGCGCTAGCACAAGATTTTAATCAATTAGTCATCAGTCGTTTGCTGATGGGAATTGTCGGATCTGGGTTTGTCGTCGGTATTCGGATGGTGGCGGAATGGTTCCAGCCGAAGGAGATGGGAATTGCTCAAGGTATTTACGGCGGTTGGGGTAACTTTGGAGCTTTTGGTGCGGAGTTTGCTTTACCGATGATTGCAGTTTCTACTAGCTTTTTGGCTGGTGGTGCTTCTAATTGGCGATTAGCGATCGCTTTTACCGGAATTGTTGCCGCCATCTATGGCGTAATTTATTACAATACCGTCCAAGATACGCCCCCTGGTAAAGTCTATAAGAAACCTCACAAAAATGGAGCTTTAGAAGTAACCAGCATTAAAAGTTTTTGGGCGATGATTGTCTCGAATTTTGGTTTAATTTTCGCCTTAGGTTTATTAGCTTGGCGCTTGGAACAAAAGAATATTCACTTCTTAACTTTGAGTCAAATGTATCTTGCTTGGTTGTTATTAGCGGGATTATTTATTTACCAAAGTTACAAAGCTTGGCAGGTAAATCGGGAACTTTTAATTGGCAAGAAAACTTACCCGCTAGCAGAACGCTTTCAATTTGGTCAAGTAGCATTACTCGAATTTACTTACACAACTAACTTTGGTTCCGAACTTGCTGCTGTTTCCATGCTCCCGGCATTTTTTGAAAAAACCTTTGGTTTAGAACATGTTATAGCAGGCATGATTGCCGCAACCTATCCCTTTTTAAATTTAATTTCTCGTCCTAGCGGTGGATTAATTTCTGATAAATTTGGCTCGCGTAAATGGACAATGACAATTATCAGTGCGGGCATTGGTATTGGCTACTTGATGGCACATTTTATTAATAGTAACTGGCCGATTCCGCTAGCGATCGCAGTTACAATGTTTGCCGCTTACTTTGCTCAAGCTGGCTGCGGTGCAACCTATAGCATCGTACCTCTAATTAAAAAGGAAGTCACAGGACAAATAGCTGGTAACGTCGGAGCTTACGGTAATTTTGGCGGCGTAGTTTATCTGACAATTTTTAGCTTAACTGACGCGCCAACGCTATTTAGCACAATGGGTTTAGCTGCTTTAGTTTGCGCTTTTATGTGTGCCTTCTTCCTCAAAGAACCGAAAAATTCCTTTGGTGTTGATAAAAGTCAACTATCAGAAACTTCGACTGCTATCTTGTTAACCGAAGAGTAATCGATTCATCAATTAAGCATTGCAGAGTGAAAATCCGAATTTGGTTCGCCCTGTAAATGCACAGAGAAGGAATAGCAATTTTCAATTTATAAACACTCAATATAGCAATCCTATTTGAGTTGTGAAAAATACAAGTGGTGACTGTTGACTGTCAACTGTTAACAGTCAACAGTTAACAAAAAACTACAACTACCATGAGTGAATTTACCAAAACCCTTTGTCCTTACTGTGGTGTCGGTTGTGGACTAGAAGTTTCGCCCCCAGCCCAACTTGGCAAAGCAACCAATCGAGATAACCAAGGAAATCCAATTTGGCGGGTACGGGGCGATAAAACTCATCCATCGAGTCAGGGTATGGTTTGTGTCAAAGGCGCAACGATCGCCGAATCTTTAGATAAAAATAGATTACATTACCCAATGGTACGAGACTCCTTAGATCAAGAGTTTCGGCGCATTAGTTGGGATGAAGCTTTCGATCTCATCACCCAACGCCTTCAAACTGTGCGTTTCACTCAAGGGCCAGAAGCTATATGTATGTATGGTTCTGGTCAGTTCCAAACCGAGGATTATTACATAGCCCAGAAATTCATCAAAGGGTGTTTGGGTAGCAATAATTTTGATGCAAACTCCCGTTTATGTATGTCTAGCGCTGTGGCTGGATATATTCAAAGCTTTGGCTCAGATGGCCCTCCTTGCTGTTACGAAGACTTGGAGTTGACCGACTGTGCATTTTTGATTGGCACCAATACAGCTGAATGTCACCCAATCGTTTTCAACCGACTGGCAAAATATCACAAAAAGAACCGCAAAGTGAAAATGATTGTGGTCGATCCCCGTCGCACACCAACCGCAGAAGCCGCAGATTTGCATTTAGCGATTCGTCCAGGTACAGATATCGACTTATTGAACGGTATCGCTCATTTGTTGATGCGTTGGAACTACGTTGATACGTTGTTTATGGACGAGTGTACCAGTAACTTTCCGGCATACGCTGAGGTAATTCGTCATTATCCCCCAGAAGTGGTAGCTCGTGAATGTGGGATTAGTATTGAAGATTTAGAAACAGCAGCTCGTTATTGGGGTCAATCACAACGGGTGTTGTCGTTGTGGTCAATGGGTGTAAATCAATCCTCCGAAGGAACGGCTAAGGTGAGAACCATCATTAACCTGCACCTGATGACCGGACAAGTTGGTAAACCTGGGGCTGGGCCTTTTTCACTCACTGGTCAGCCAAACGCGATGGGAGGACGGGAAGCTGGGGGTTTGGCACATCTATTACCGGGTTATCGGGTAATAAAGAATCCCCAGCACCGTGCAGAAGTTGAGGAGTTTTGGGGACTCAAACCAGGACAGATTTCGCCCCATCCTGGTTTGAATGCTTGGGAAATGATTACTGGGCTGGAAAACAATGCTGTAAGCTTACTATGGATTGCTGCGACTAATCCGGCTGTGAGTATGCCAGATTTAGAGCGGACGAAGAAGGCATTGTTGCGATCGCCTTTTACCATCTACCAAGACGCTTATTATCCCACAGAAACCTCTGCCTATGCCCATCTTCTGCTACCAGCAGCCCAATGGGGCGAAAAAACTGGTGTGATGACTAACTCCGAACGAACGGTGACTCTATGTCAAGCCTTCCGTCAACCGCCACTAGAAGCGAAAGCAGATTGGGAAATTTTTGCTGAAGTTGGTCGCCGACTCGGTTTTGCAAGAGAATTTAACTTTGCTAACTCGGCTGAGGTTTACGCTGAGTTTGCCCAACTAACTAAAAATCGCCCGTGCGAGATGACGGGTATTAGTCACGCACAATTACAAGCACAAGGCCCGACTCAATGGCCTCACCTGGAAGAGAGCAGGGGGAGCAGAGGAGCAGGGGAAGCAGGGGGAGAAACCTTTGGAAAGCGGTTATACACTAACTTGCGCTTCCACACTCCTGACGGACGCGCTAGATTTGGGGCATATTACTCCAAGGGATTGGCAGAACCACCAAACCCTGATTATCCTTTTGTATTAACTACTGGACGAGTTTACGGTCATTGGCACACTCAGACACGCACTGGGCGGATTGAAAAAATTTGCAAAATGCATCCCGAACCATTTATCGAAATTCATCCGCGTGATGCTGCTCGCTTAGGCATTGTAGATAATCAGTGTGTAGAAGTGCGATCGCGTCGAGGTAAAGCTAAGTTTGCTGCTAAAGTGACAAAGGCGATCGCACCTGGTACAGTTTTTGTCCCCATGCACTGGGGTTCTTTGTGGGCAGATAATGCCGAAGCTAATGCCCTCACCCATCCCGAATCTTGCCCTGATTCCCTACAACCAGAATTAAAAGCCTGTGCGGTGCAATTAATACCAATTTCTGTGGAAGTTACAGTTGAAAATTATCAACTCCAATCCTCACAACACTAGCTGCTAAGTCTAAGTTTCAATCAGTAATTGGTAGTCAGCAATAGGTAATTTAATCAATAATCAATAGTCAATAGTTATCATTATTTTTTACGTATCTCAACTGGTGACTGTTACCAATTACTATATCTAAGGAGGTAAAATTTTGTTGAAGAAGAATTCACAAGTCAGAATTGGTGAATCCAGCAATCTTTTAGTGGGGGGATTCAAACCCGCCACTAATTGAAGACTATTAATCAGTCATCTTTTTTAATCCTCTAGATTTTTATATCTATGGGATTTTATTTTAGAATCAGGTGCAGGACATGAAAAGGCTAGTAAAGTTAATTTTAGGATCTACCAAAGACCAGAACTTCATGCACATGATTGAAAACGTAGAAGTGCTGGTTTCTAAAGTTCTATCTATTTTAATGGTAATTGTAATTTTAGTGGGGATCGGCGATTTAGGATTTTTTTTATATAAAGAATTATTTACAATACCTTATGGCAAATTTAACACAACATTATATAAAATATTTGGTTTATTTTTAAATATTTTAATTGCTTTAGAGATTTTAGAAAACATCACAGGTTATTTGCGAAAACACGTTATTCAAGTTGAATTAGTTATTGTTACCTCTTTAATTGCTGTTGCCAGAAAAATTATTATTCTTGACTTAGAAAAAGTTCCAGGACTTGATATAATTGGTTTAGGTATTGCTATTCTTGCCTTATCAATTAGTTATTTAATAATTCGTTTCAGTACTTCTAAATAAAAATGTTAAATAACAGACTTAATAACCTGTTGTCCATTGATAAAAATCTTTTCCCACTCGCTATTTTCTACTCAACACTGCCCACCCTTACCTATAAATTTTAAGTTATTCAGCCAACATCATAACGACCTAATTTTCAATAATTTCCTATGACAGATTTCTTTGAATTTGAAGCAGATTTTGTTGATTCGCTGCGCTGTATTCCGATGCAGGTGCGCTGCAAATTAGATACCTGTGGCATTAAGCTAAAACTGTTTGATTGGAATCAAATGACTACAAAAGAGCGTCAAGCTTTAGTCGAATTACCTTGCACTACAGAAACCGAAATTCAGTCTTACCGCGAATATATCGAGCAGTTGATTTTACAACGTACAGGCATAGCAGTTGCCAAATTGCCTATAGAATCCCATCCTGCATGGCTGGACTCTGCCAATGTACCACCCAGCGTCCAGGAAAAAGCTCAAGAAATAGGAGTAGTCCTAACACAGCAAAAATGGGCAGTTTTAAGACCATTACAGCGTTTTGCCTTAATCAAACTTAGTCGTTCAGCCCATGAAAACAAAAATTTTCCCACAGCGATCGCAGAATTTAATCTGCTTTAATTAAGCTCAGTTACTAGTTATATAGCAATCCTTGCAGGAGAAAGTAAAAAGGATCGGTAGGGGCTGTTGGTTGTTGAGTGTTAATTGTTAAAACTCAACAACCAACAGCAGCAAGGTTTCACAAATGATTTAGGACTGCTATATACTTGAGGCTATTAATGGGTAATAGGCAATAGTTTCTCTTGCCCTTTGTCAAAAAACCCGTTGCCTTTCACTAACCAGCAAATAGTATACAAGAATGGGTTAAACTTTGTTAACTCGCAGCCTTAAAATAGTCCATTATGGCACAGTTAGTGCTGTAATATATCGATAAATTTACCCACAAGCGCGTTAGCCGACGCGCGTCTAGGTTGCTACATTTTGGCGTCAAGACTGTCATTAGTCCTTTGTCATTCGTCATTTGTTCTTTGTCTTTTATCGTTCGTTAAATTAATAAGTCTTAACTTAACAATCAATGCCCCATGCCCTATACCCAATTACAAATGACAAATGACCCATGACAAATGATAAATAACTAATAACTGAGGATACTAAAAACATGGCTGCAAAGAAACTTTTAATGCTGGTTGGGGACTATGTAGAAGACTATGAAGTAATGGTTCCTTTCCAGGCGTTGCAAATGGTGGGACACACTGTTCATGCAGTTTGCCCCAATAAAAAAGCTGGCGACAAGGTGCGAACAGCAGTTCACGACTTTGAAGGAGACCAAACTTACAGTGAAAAACCTGGGCATAATTTTACTTTAAATGCTACCTTTACAGAAGTAAAAGCCGAAAATTATGATGCCTTAGTAATTCCTGGAGGACGGGCACCAGAATATATCCGTCTCAATCAGCAGGTGTTAGAAGTTACCCGTCACTTTGCTCAAGCGAATAAACCTATTGCTGCTATTTGCCACGGCTTGCAGTTATTGGCAGCTGCTGATGTATTACAAGGTAAAAGATGTACTGGTTACCCTGCTTGTAGCCCAGATATCAAGAGTGCTGGAGGCATTTATATTGATATCCCTGTTGATGAAGCCATAGTTGACGGTAACTTGGTGACAGCACCAGCTTGGCCTGCTCATCCGCGTTGGCTGGCAGAATTCCTCAGAGTACTGGGAACAAAGATTGAACACCCAGAATTAGCTAAAGTTGTTTAAAGACAAGATAAGAAATCTTTTAATTCAATCTTTGGGGCAGTTTCTTCCACTACTCCCTACTCCCCTACCGCAAAGCTTAGTCAATCACTAGTACGTCACGGCGTAAATAGCGCAAAGTTGAGCCACTGCTACCTCAGCGCCCTGCGTCAGAATCTTGTGGCGTTGAGCGGCGGTTCCCCCCGCTCATAACTTTGCGAGATGAGCAATCATTAAAAATCCCTAAAAAGCCCAGTCCATAAGACTTTTGACTTTTGAGTTTTGACTTTTGCATTGTAGTACTAGTGGCAAAAATAACTAACAATAGATAACTGGCAATCATATCTTTTTTGCATGAAACTAAATGCAGTAAAAACTACTTTTTTAATACATTGCGGTGGATTGAATTTGCAGCTAGGATGTCAAGAGTAGATAACCCATAAAATCTCAATTTATCCACCTAATAACCAAGTTTTAGGAGAAAGCCTGAGTGGATGAAATACTTATTAACATTTAGATAAATGAAAAAATTTGAAATTTTGCATCTAGAAATTTAAATTTATTAGCAGTAAGTGAAGCTATAGTGGATTTAGCAATGCTGCTGTTGATGTGGCTAAGGTTAGTCCTGCTACCAAATTATTTAAAGAATCAGTTTAGAAACGCACTCTAACTCAATGACAGGCAAAAACGCAAGACATAATGCATTTCTGCGGCTAGTGTCTGGAAATGGAGCAGCTTTGGGAGCGGAGTCTCGCTTCTGGCTGTCCCCCAGTAAAGAGATAGTAATTGGACGCGACCCCAGCTGCCAAGTTGTCTTGGATGCCATGACGTACCGAATGGTATCTCGTCGTCATGCGGTGGTTCGCCCCCTGTCTTTATCTCCAGATAGCAAATTTAGCTGGGTACTTTGTGATTTGAATAGTGCTAATGGCACTTATTTGAATGGACAACGCTTGTATGAATGTCAAGAATTGCACCCAGGCGATCGCATTTCTTTAGGTTCTGATGGGCCGCAATACGTTTTTGAGTACGAGTTGACCTCTCAAGCTCCGGTGACAACTGTTAACCAACTGACACCACTGCCTTCAGCAACGAACTACCACAACCACACGCAATTAAAGCAGCCTGATTCTGTTAGCTTCACTCAGCTTTTTCCGATTATTTCCACTGGTAAAGATTTAACTCGCAAAGCATACCTCGTACCAGGAATACTGACTGTAATTTTTGTAGTACTAATGTTTGCTACAGTCGGTCGTCCCCAAGCGAATCAAGTGATCGTCGCCACTTACATTGCCTTCGCTGCCTATTATTTTGTTTATCAACTTTGCGGTAAACAAAAGCCGTGGTGGGTGCTAATGGCTACGGCTATGGGTACGACGCTGATTTTGCTCAGTCCGCTGTTGGATTTCTTCATCTTCGTGTTTCGAGGTCTATTGCCTGGAAACTTGCCCTCACCCCAAGAATCTACCACCTTCACAGAGTTGCTGGTACGGATGTTTTTTGGTGCTGGATTGATGGAAGAATTACTTAAAGCATTACCTGTACTTGGAGCATTTGCCATCGGGAGAATGTTGTCTTCACCTTGGCGAGAACGTGTAGGTGTTTGGGAACCTCTAGATGGTATCCTCCTGGGAACGGCTTCTGCTGTGGGCTTCACTTTATTAGAAACTCTCGGTCAATATGTGCCGGATATCACTCAAAATGTCACACAACAAGTAGGTATCGGCGCTGCTGGTCAACTGGCGGGGTTGCAACTGCTAATTCCGCGAATTTTAGGCTCTGTAGCAGGACACATGGCTTACAGTGGCTATTTGGGCTATTTTATCGGTTTGGCTGTCCTCAAGCCTAGTAGAAGCTGGCAAATTCTTTCTATTGGTTATCTGAGTGCTGCTGCACTCCACGCTCTCTGGAATGCTACCGGATCGATTAATGCCTTACTATTAGTTATTGTTGGAGTGTTATCTTACGCCTTTTTGATGGCGGCAATTCTTAAAGCACGGGCGCTTTCACCGACGCGATCGCAAAACTTTGCTACCCGATTTCTTGGTCCCAAATAACGGATCGGGGGAATGGGGGGATGTGGTTCGACTCCCTTCCCTACGGAACGCTCTTACTAGCTTGCTTAAAAGCAGGGGTACGACTACGCTACCTCGGCTTTGCTCGGTACAAGTCACGGCAAGTCGTTTACCAACCGGGAGATGAGGGAGAATAACTCCTAACTTAGCATTGGCAATGCCCAATTCCCAATTCCTAATCACTATTAAATATGTATGTCTTGGGATAGATGGTTTAATTCTCTAATTAGCCTATGCTTACTCTAAGTTAGTATTCTTATACTTATAAAACTAAAAGTCTGGGAGTGTTTAAAAGGCAACACAATACTAGCAGATAAATTTACCTGTCAGAAAAATTTAATTTCTCTAAACAGAAATAGCAAACTGAAATTACGATTCGGACTTGTATTTATCAAGTTGAGTCAAAGCGTAATAAGCAATCGCCAAACTGACCTTGGCTTGCTCTATCTCTGATAAAGCTGTCCACTCACTATCATTAATGTTACTAATGGTAGGTGTCTGGTTGTGTGATTCACTACTTCGCATAGCATAAGCAAAAGGACGAGCTAAGACTAAAAGATCCTCTGCTCCCCAAGTTGGTAGTACTGTTTGAACGCACTCAACAAGTTGCTCGCCCCGAAATTGCTGAGGAGAAAATATCTCAGCAGCTTTGGCAGCAATGGTGTTAAGTAATGTTTGGGGAACGCAACTACAAAAAGTATTACGCAATGTCTCTTGGAGATTAAGAACTAGAGACTGTTGTGGATGGTGATTATGGCTTTCATTAAATGAGACACCAGACCAAAGTGTGTCTAGATGGTTATAAAAATCTTGCGATCGCCTTGTCAGTTCTCCATCTATTAAATCTTGCATCCCGAAGTCTTGTTCTAATTCTTGAAAATAAGCTTCTGACTCTTCATCAGCCGGATTCCAAGGATAAGTAGCATCGTCTGGTTCTAGCAAGGCTTCTAAAAATTCTAAATCTACTTGAGACTCGAAAGAAGAAAAAGCGTCTGAGCCATTAATTTTATTAGTCATTTTTTTGCCTCACAATTATTTGGTAGTATTGACAGCTACAACCGCCCAGAAGAGATTTCCGCAAAAAAGTTGATTTTCTCTAAAGTAAAAACAGATTTTCAAAATTGATACTAAAGACCAAAATAGAATTTTACAATAGCTCTGCTAGGAGTCTTCAATAATAAACTCCCAAGTTTCACCTCTAGCACTTCCAAACTTTAACTGCATACCCGATTTCAAGGGGACTTCCTCTCGGAGGATTTGTTGCCAGCCATTAGGGCTTAAAAACCACGTTGTCCCGTAGGTAGAAAAATCTTGCAAATAATAAGTTCGCACCAGTGTAGCATCAGTCAAAGTATTGCGGCAGAAGATTTCAGCGTGGCGTTTAGAAACCGACGGTTCGGGAATGACAATATCATTATCTTTAGTGCGACCGATGCGAGTGACTCCATAACGCAATAACCAGGTTTTATCTTTTGAAGAGAGCGATCGCAAACTTGCACTAGGAACCACCGAATCTAGATCGGGAATGGCTGTGTCTGGTAATTCGGTAATTCCTTCATCTAGGTTCTTAATCAGTTCGCCATCAAAATCTGGGTGTAAATAAAGAACGGGCAAAGTCCATGCAGGTTGATTGAATCTATACAGCGTTAATAATTCTTTTCTAGCTAGGGTCACAGCTTCATCAATTGGCTGATACAATCGCAAAGCTTCAGCAAAAGCTTGAATAAAACTATGGCTTTCGCGATCGGCGATTTCATCACGCATCCCCAAAACCGCTGGTAGACCATGCCTAATTAATACTTCTGCCAAACTGCTGGCAGGTATCGCTTGATGATTGCTAGCAGCTGGTTGCGCCCCCCAACAGGCGTTAAAAACTGCTAGCTTCACACCTGTACGGGTCAATGCTTGAGCTAATTCTATACCGTTAAGTGTCATGTCTGGCCGCAAAAACAGTAATCCCCCGTCTGGGTCTGGCAAACCATGACCAGCATAAAAGAAAACATTATATGCTTTGGTTTCTAGTTCTTGAATCAACTCCTCTGGAGTTGGTTGTAGGAGTTGATTGACCATGCAGTGTGCATATCTTTGGGAATTACTATCCACTGGGGTATCAACAAGAGTTTGCTGTAAAATTAGCGCTTCTTGTTCTAATTGCAGGTTGTCATCATGACCTAAAACCAACAGGATATTTAAAGCCTGGTCAGTTCGTAAATATGGTAAGGGATCGACTTCACTGCTGGTGCGACTAAATAGCAAATCTTGGGAAAGGGACATAGCCGATTGACCAGGCTCGCGCTGCATAATTTCCCAAGGTAGAGCAATCAGATCTGGGTCGCGAATTTCTAATCGAAAGCGCAAGCGTGTATGCTGACCCATAGCAATGCCACGACTGCGTTCTAGACTACTGAGAATTTGTCCATCGAATACCCAACGCCATAAATTCATTCCTAAGTATTGCATCAAACGACTGCTGTAAGGGCCAGTGGTCTGACCTGAAGGCAATGAAATAGCATCAATGGGCAATGGGTTGCTATTTTGAGGTGTTGAGTTTGGGGGAAGATCTAAACGACTATGACCAGCAAACATCTGCTGCCATTCTTGCCACACTTGGGTGAGTTCAACAGGCCACATACAGTCACGTAAAACATAGCCACTGGGATAGGGAGCCTTGACCACCCAAATGGCGAAGTTGTCAGTGCCAGTATTTATGAGACGGGCGATCGCCAAATTCAGGGATGGCATGGATTCTATAAAACTAAAAGCTAAAAATAAATAATTTCAAATAACAGTTCTCTAAGGTAAAATTTTGACTTTTTTACCTTGTCAGTTTTTGACTCTGGTTGTTACCTGTTATTATTCCAGGTTTTTACTAGTTTATCGATTATTTGATTAAGTTGGACTGATATCAGGTGGTTGAGTAACTGGGGGTTGGATGACAGTTTTACATGGATTTGGTGCGGATGATGGCAAAACAAAGACTCCAAAACGGTTGAGTTGTTGAAATTGAATCGATACTGTTTTTTGGGCGTTCAATCCAGGATTTGATGGAGATGGTGCTTGAGAGGATGCTGGAGTTGGCGTCCCTTTATTGGTACAAACTCGCATAACTACTGAAAAATCTCCAGATGCAGGTTTGGGATTTGGTTTAGTGTCGATAACTTCTAAAAAACTTTTAGCAGGAAGCAGTTGGTTGTTTCCCAAAGAGATTTGATTGTTGGTTTGGATTACCCAGCCAGGAGCAAGGTTATTAAGGGTTCGCGGTGGTTGTGTAGTTGCAATAGGACTTTGAGTTGGCGTAGGATTGGATGATACAACTGGAAGTCCTGATTGCGATCGCAATTGTTGGACGAACAATCCCACAGAACCTGCTGCTAGTACAAATAGTAAGGGAACTATCCACTGTAGCGGTAATTGACGAGTTTTGGCTGGTTGATTTTCCTCAATCACCTGAGTTTTGTGGTTTGGGCTACTTAAAACTGACGTATCTGCACCTTTAGATGCCAAATCAACAGTTTTTGCGGAGTAGCTTTCTGGAATGACTGCTTTGATAACGATCTCTGGTTCCCAGTATTGGACTTGATAGTGTACTAAAGCGACGGTGACATTATCGTGTCCATTCTTAGTATTAGCGATTTCTATTAATCTATCTGCGACATTGACGATATTTGTCTGTCCAAGCAAAATCGGCAAGATTTCTGTTTCCCAGTACTCTTCTACGCGATCGAAATCACTTAAACCATCGGAGGTGAGCAGAAAAACTGCATCTTCATCGAGCATAAACCGTGCAGATGTAGGATGCAGTGAAGTGCTAGGGCCCATCCCCAAAGCTTGGACGAGAGAGCCTGCGGAACTTTGTTGCACAGCCTCGCGGTAAATAGCATAACCCAGCCGCACTTCCCGCGAAGCAACATCATCATCTAGGGTAACTTGATAACAGCCCTGGCGTGTAATCCAGTAAGCACGACTATCACCTACGTGGGTGATGTACATTTCGTGAGCCACAGGCAATGCCATGACTAAAGTTGTGCCCATGCGCTGACGCCCTTGGCGATTTTCACCGTCATTGCGCTGACTAATTTTGTCATTAGCCATTGCCACTGCTTTTTCTAAGTCATTCAGCAGTAATGAGGGGTCTATGTGGTCGTAGGGAACTTTGGTGAGTTGCTGTACCTGCTGTTGGATTGTTTCAATGGCTAAATTTGATGCCACATTGCCACCCTCGTGTCCGCCGATACCGTCACAGACAATTGCTAAGGCTGTGGGCTGGGGCGGTTTGCTCACCAAAGTACCACTGGGTGGGCTACAGGCGTCTTCGTTACGTTGGCGACTTGGGCCAGTATCTGTTTTAGTGATAATTTTAATTGTGGGTGTTTGCGATCGCCCTAACCCAGCCAGTCCGCGATCTAAAACTGCGATTAATTGTTCTGGTGAGTGAATCTCTCCCTGGATCAGGGAAAGGCTAATGCGATCGACAAATTCGGCTACGGCCGGTTTAGCGTTAGCAATCAACTGCTGCCAGAATTTACCTAATTCGGGCAATTCTGGTGATGTAGCTTTGTCGAAACGCAATTCCAACAAACGTACTAACGATCCTTCTACTCGTAATACATAGGAGTCAAGCAAGCTAGAAGCGACACCTTCAGTGGCTAGAGGTTGCCATAAATGAGCTATTTGCCACAACCAATTGAGCTGGCGCATCGATGTAGCATCACGCCAAGCGGCAAGCGCTGTTTGGGCTAGATGCACTTGTTGGGTTTTCTCATCAAGCAATAGTGGCGGTTTTTCTAAAAGTAATATGTCTTGTCCTGACGAGTCATTAACTAGGCGAAGGACTCCATATACTTGCGGTACGTGTAAGCGGTAGGGAATGAGTCTCAGGTAAGCTTTAGGAATCTGTAAATTCTCTAATTCTGGTGTTAGGGTTAATAAACCAGGTTTCGTATCTAATAGAACAAATTTATCAACAATTAAATAGCGATCGGCTAATATTTTTCCAGGGTTACCTAAACTCTGACCATCCACCACAGCCCAGAGGTAATTTTTCGGTAGGGGTGTGGAACATCGCTGGCAAAACTTATGAGTCAGGGGGTTGGCAGCCTGACAATTTTCATGTGGACAGTAGAGCGTTGCCGCATCATTTTCCATAGTTTTCCCACCGATCGGCGATTGGCAATTTCTTTAATAGCATTTGTAGGGACAATCTAGACCGCTCATCTTGCTTAAACTTGATATATCCAGACTTTAAATGATGATTTTAGCTGGCGGTTATCAGCAGGTGCTAATACTTAACTTATCTAAAGAATATGCTCCCAAGTTAACCCTACAGCCCCATCATAGCTTCTATTGCTCTGCGACTCTCCATCACCAAAGCAACTAACTCCAACCCTGTCACCAAAACATAACTCAAGCATAACTGTGCTATTTGCTTTTGCTAAATTACTCCATGTTCAATAGACAGATAATATTGGTATTTATCTAGTTTATAAGTAGGATAGCAATAATTAACTTTAATTAAGAATTAAGATATAGTAATCAGCTTTGAATTTTGAACTTAATTTGCATGACTTGGGAGTAGGGAATAGGGCATCAGCCTTTCCGAGTTAAGAGCGAGTTTTTTAGTGCAATCAAATACAAGTAAGCTATTGGGCGTTTAAATTACACAATCAGTTGGCTTTGTTGGTTGACTGCTGACAGTTAACAGTCAACAGTCAACAGGAACCAGTGCGTTGGACGGGTTGAGACGCTTGAAGCAACTGGCTCTCAACACGAAAAAACGTGCTGCGTTAGATGCAAGAGCAGCTTAGTCCTCTACCTTATTGCTTGTCGTCAATTGCAACTTGGGGGATTCCCATGCTGTAGTTGGTAACACGGGCAGAGAGATTGTAGCTGATTTCACCGAGTTGCAGGAGCGATCGCAGATAATGCTCCAAGTCAGACCCGACGCGGCGTAAGTTATAGTCTGTGAGGTCTGCACCACTAGATGCTTCTACTAGTTCATCAAATTTTCGATAAACCTTTTGCAGCGCATCTTCATTCCAGTTGAATTCGTTGTCTGGGTCAATATCTAAGGTTAAAACTTGATCGCTCGAAACTAGTTCGCCATCTTGGTCAATTTCAGCCGCAAAAATGCGGATGTGCCGAGTTGTGGACTTGAGCAGCATCGGGTTATCCATAAAAAGGTGGAAGATTTGGGTGAATTACACTGAAATTATTGTAAACGCTATATTCAAGCTTGAATGCTCTTAATTTACAAGCTTTCAGAGCAGTTTCAATAGAGTATATTGAATTGACATAAGTAAAAATATTGCTTGTACTGATTACCATTTGACTTATTGTTAGTAGTTGAAGTTGCAATTAACTACTAGTACTGACAGTACCTCATAATTTTCACACCACAATTAATGAGTAGAGAATTTTTCTTTAAGGAAGACAAACGTTGTCTGAGTGGTATGCTGTTGTTGCCTACTGCTAAGGTTTTTGTATTTATTAAGTCTAAAAAACACTAGGATAAGGTCTTTTGCTGGAATAATTTGATCTGTGTACATTTTTGTTCGAGAAGAAAAATTTTTACTTTAATAGCTATATCGCTCAATTTCTCATAAATTTACTCTTGAAAAAAAACGTACATCTAGTAATTTTACGGAATAACGCTACACTAACCTCTGGCATTAATAAAAATCAAAAAAATCAGCGCTTTTACTTACGTACAAACACCAAAAATCAAGTAACAAGTCAAACTGTTATTGACGTTCAGATAAAGTTGATGTAAAAAGCTTTAAAAAGCTCGGACAACTTCTTACAGAAACTTTATTGTGTAGAATCTTAAAAACTGAATAATAGTTATGGCTTACCATAAGCTACATCTGGCACAGTGACATCGAAATCTAGACAATGAAAATTGAGCTTGAAAGCAAAACACAGGAGAGTGAAATGGAATACATTGGTGTTTGATGAAGAAAAATTCTTAATTCAAGCACTTTGGATTCAAAAAAGATATAAAGAACTTTTTGCTGGACATCTACCTCCTTAACCTCATGACTACTAAGTAAAGGAATCTCAATAGCTATGAACTCCAAAGCATTACCACGCCAGATCAATAATCTCGAAGTAGGTGTTTATGAGTGCGAAATACATCTCAAATTTCGGTTGATTGAAGAAAAAAGTCTGTTGGGCGATCGCGAGCAACTCTTACAAGTGCTGCTCGATGCTTTGACTGAGGGTTCTGATGATTTTCTGGAGACGCTACAAGCGTCCGTTAAAGCGCAGGAAGTATCAGAGTTTAAAGCCTCACCTCAAATGCGACGCCAGCTAATGCGCTTGCGTAATGCTGCTGAAAATCCCCAAAGTTAAAGGTGTAATTTAAGTAGTGAAAAGTCGGTAATTAGGTATCAAATAAAATAGCGATCTCATACCCCCGTTGCAATAAAAACTAAGCAGTAAGTAGAATTAATCAAAATTATTTGATTTCTACATTTGTAAAAGTCTTTAGCAGCACGAAATCCCAGGAACAGTTTCCTTGATGAAAAAGTTTGTAGCAAAGGTTACTGGTAGAATCTTAAAGCAAATTCAGCTGGGTGCATTTTACCGAGTTAACATCAAAACATAGGGGTAAAAATAAAGCCCTGTGTCTTTACAGATGGAGTGTTGGACAACAGGTGTAAATCAAATGAAAATCTAAAAGACCAAAGTAAAAATAAATAACCTTTCTTTCGGCTTTTTGCTTTAGCTTAAGTGCCCAATTTGCTGAAATACTTATGTTTTATCTATTACTGGTAATGGGTTATGGTTTAGCAGCTAGTTACCTATTACCGATTACACTCTGAAGGGGGAAGTAGGGAGATGAGGAGATAGGGAGTGTGGGAGGTGTGGGGAGTGTGGGGAGAAAGAGAATTTATGCCTCCCCCTCTTGCCATCCTTCCCACACTTCCCTCTCCTCCCACCCCTTCCCCTGCCCCATGCCCAATGTCTATTTAGCAAGACCGTGTTCTAGAGCAAAACGAACTAACTCTGTACGGCTATTGGTGCCGGTTTTACTAAACAAACGGCTGACGTACTTTTCTACGTTGCGGACGCTGGTTTCCAAACGACGGGCAATTTCTTTGTTCATTAAGCCTTCAGCAACCAAGTTTAAAACACTTTGTTCTCTGGGGGTCAAATCAATTTTGAAAGGGGCTGGAGATTGGGAAATGGCATTTCTTTGAGTTAACAAGGCCTTAATTTGGGCAATCTGATTGGCTAGTTCAGCAATATCAGGGGTTTCAAGGTCGTCTGTTGTAGTTGCAGCTTTAGCAGTGCGGCGGGCGAGCAAATTCTCGACTATCGCCACTAACTCATCTGGGTCGAAGGGTTTGGGAAGATAAGCATCAACACCAGCTTGATAGCCTTGGATGCGATCGCCTGTCATTCCTTTAGCAGTTAAAAATACTACCGGGAGTGCTTGAAAGCGGGGGTCTTCCCGCAGTTGTTTGAGGAACTGATAGCCATCCACTTGGGGCATCATAACATCAGAAATGACTAGATCGGGTGTATTGAGTTGCATCCATTCCCAACCTTCAAGGGCGTTACTGGCGACTTGAACGCTGAAACCGCTCTCTTGCAAATAGTCCTTCACGGCTTCCCGTATCCCTGGTTCATCATCCACCAGTAACAATTGTGCTGACATTGAAAATTTCCTTGAGTTTACCTTTTTCCAATTTAGCGAAAGTTGACAGGCATTGAACAAAAGGATAGCAGGGAAGATATTCCTATGCCTATAAGTACCAATATATAAAATATACTAGTTGTAATTTTTCCTACGAAAACACTAAGGAATTATTTGATAATTTCTCTAATTTAGCGAGAGTTGACAGGCATTAATCAACTTGATTTCACCTCTACCGCACCCAAAGCTTTTAAAGTTGACATCTCTGCTTGAGTCAACCCTTTAACCTTTGTAATAATTGTGCCTTCATAGGGACGGGCTGGCCGCAAAGTTGTCCAGCATTGTCCTCTAACAACATCCCAACAATTGATTGTTTCATCTTGGCTAGCGCTGAGGAGAGTTCGCTCGTCGTGGCTCAGACTGAGCGACCACACCCAATTTTGGTGATTTTCTAATGTAGTAAGGCAGTCTCCAGTAACTAGATGCCAAATTTTAATGGTGCGTAGGCGTAGCCCGTCGTAGACATCGCTGCTACTGCTAATCATGCGGTTACCATCGGCAGTGAACAGAATACAGACAATTTGGCCGCTATGTCCTTGGAATATCCCCTGACAAGTTCCTGTGTAAATGTCCCACAGTTTGATTGTCTGCTCATCACCACCAGTGGCAATGTATTGAGCGTCTGGACTGACGGCAACTGCCCAAACCCTGTTGGGTCTGCCTCCCAAATATTCAGACATTTTCCTGTCTCAACATCCCACTGTTTAACTATCTTTTCATGGCCACAACTGAAGAGAGTTTTGCCGTCAGCACTAAAAGCGATCGCTAGCACAGAACCAGGATGTCCCTGTAATGTTTGCCAACATTCACCAGAATGCACATCCCAAATCTTGATTGTATGGTCGTGGCTGGCACTAGCAAGTAAGTTACTATCTGGACTAAAAGCAATTGCCCAGACCCAACTTGCGTGACCGTGCAAAGTATTCAGACATTTTCCTATATGGGGACTCCAAAGTTTAATAGTACGGTCGGCGCTGCCACTGGCGAGAAATTGTCCGTTGGGACTAAAGGCAACACAGAAGACCCGATTGCTATGTCCGTGTAGTAGTAAAGTTATCAGGCGAGTGCGTGAAGCGTAGCTGTCGCCTTTAGGCGAATCGCCCATAATCCACTGGCTTAAGGTTTCTAATTCACTGGTACGTCCATAGAAGCGCGAAACGTCAGTCGCTTCTCCCCAATCGATATGAGGCGTCAAGCTTGGGGATATCTTCGCGCCATTGTGCTGCTGTGCAGCTCGCCTCAGGACACCGTGTAAATTATTCTTGGTAACTTTTTCACCCAAAGCTTGAGAAAGCGATCGCCATAGTTGCGAACCAACATCCTTGATGTGTCCTGGGTCGTATGTGGCTTGTTTGGCCATTTCTAAGTAAGTTTTTCCTTCCCAGGTGTAGCGAAATACAAGCTGTTACGCTTTTGTTAAGCTTCCTCGTTCTAATAATTGCTCAACTAGTGCGATCGCTTCTTCTACCGTCATTTATTCCGTAGTAATACAGCTAACTACAATATTCCCACGAACAACTTGATTTTTTCATAAAAGTTTACGTAAATCTACCAAAAATACCCGACTTTTTCCCGACCTTTTCCGACCGCCAAAATTTATACATGGCAGTAGAGTATTTAGGTGAGCGGTTTTAGTGCAGTAATTAATATTAATACTATTCCCAAATTTTCCTCAATTAAGTAAAGAATTCAACTGCACATTTAAACCAATATCTCTATTTACAACTAAGAGAAAAAATATGACATTTTCTAATTTCACCAAGAAAGAAAACATTTCTAAAAATTTCATTTTAGCAACAATAAATGATACAATTGAGTCTTCTGCAAGTTGGACTTTAGCAAGTAACATCAAAAATTTAATCTTAATAGGAACAGCAGCAATTAATGGTACTGGCAATAGTCTCAACAATACAATTACTGGCAATAGTGCAAACAACATTCTCAATGGTGGTGGTGGGATAGACACCGTGATTGGTGGTGGTGGCAATGATACTTACGTAGTGGATAGCACCACAGACAAAGTTATCGAAACTGCAACAGGTGGTGAGGATACAGTTTTATCATCAGTCAGTTACAGTTTAGCGGCGATCGCCAATGTTGAGGATCTCACCCTAACAGGAACAGCAGCGATTAATGGTACTGGCAATAGTTTCGACAACAAAATTATTGGTAATAGTGCCAACAACATTCTCAGTGGTGGTGGTGGAATAGACACCCTGATTGGTGGTGCTGGGAATGATATTCTCAATGGTGGTCGTGGTAACGATATACTCACTGGGGGTTTAGGACAAGATCGGTTTACCTTTAATGTATATGCCCCATTTTCCTCTACAATGATCGGACAAGATACAATTAAGGACTTTACCATTGCTAGCGACAAAATTGTTTTGGATAAAGCTACTTTTACCAGTCTTCGTAGTGTAACAGGAAGTGGATTTAGTATTAGTAGTGAATTTGCAATCGTCAATGATGACGCTGCTGCTACAAACAGTAGTGCTTTAATTGTTTACAACAAAGTTAACGGCAAGCTGTTCTACAACGAAAATGGAGCAGCGTTAGCTTTGGGTAATGGAGGACTATTTGCAACTCTCACTGGGAATCCAAGTTTATCTGCTAGTGACTTTTTAATTAAAGATAGTAGGCAATATACCCTTACATCCTCAGTACAAAAAGTAGATGAAGGTGACACTATTACCTTCTCACTCAAAACTGCTTGCGTCCCAATTGGAACCCGTATTGACTATACAATTTCTGGTACAGGAATCACTAGTTCAGACTTTCTACAACCTCTGTCTGGTTTCTTTGTTGTAGGCGAGAATGGTTTAGCCACGATTCAAGTAAAAGTTAATGGCGATCGTAAAACTGAAGGTAGCGAACAATTAGTCTTGAAACTAAACAATAACCGTGCCAGCATCAGCGTCTACATAAATGACAATAGCCAAACTCCCATTCCTACAATTAGTATCACTCGAACAAACGCAACTTTTAATGAAGGGGAGTATGCTATATTCCGCATTACAACTGAGAATATCAGCCCTGGTACTGACTTAAAGTATACTGTTTCTAGTGCAAATGGCAGTTCCATTACCTCCGAAGATATCTTGGCAGGTAAATTAAATGGTGTAGTCACCCTTGATGCCAATGGTCAAGCCGACATATATTTACCTGTAGCCGAAGACCATGTATCAGAAGGTTCAGAGTACCTTACAGTTTCTATTAGAAATGATGTTGCTGGTACAGATCGGGGTAACGTATTCTCTGAGCCAGTCGAAATTATCGACACGAGTACCCCACAAATATTAGGTACTAATGCAGCCGATACTATCATTGGTTTCAGTGGAATTGACTACATCTTTGGATTTGGCGGTGACGACGTAATTGATGGTGGTGATGGGGATGACTACCTACAAGGTCATGAAGGATTAGATACATTAAGAGGTGGAGCTGGTAACGATAGGATATACACTGGTGATAATAGTGCTGCTGATACAGAGAGAGCTTTCTTTCAAGAACTAGCTTATGGTGGCACAGGAAATGACTATATTGTCGGTAGTAACCCCACAACAGGTAACGATCTGCAACTAGCATATACATTTGACGGTGGAGAAGGAGACGACACTATCTACGGTGGTGCTGGTTTTGGGCTTATAAATGGAGGTGCGGGAAATGATTTGTTAATCGCCTATAAGGGGTATGACGGCAATATCAGTGGTGATGCGGGAGATGATGTTATTTATGCAGGATATTTTCATGGCATCAGTGGTGGCCCTGGTTACGATCGAGCCTATTTATTAGGCAACTACGATGACTTCAGCCGCGAGCGTAATGCTGACGAGTCGGGTATTGGGATGATATTCCGATCCGATTATAAAAGGCCCGACGGAGGTAGGTTGGATTATTTCCTCAATGATGTTGAGGAAGTTGTCTTTGCCGATAGTGTCGTTCGCAAAATGCCAGTTCCCGGAACCTTATGGCCTTATGGAGATGTAATTAGTCCCACAACTACTTTGAATTTGCAGAGTACCGGGCAGTCAGTTATCAAAGGTATTCCAGCCATATCATTCGACAAAAAATGGGGAACATCTTTTCAGAAAAGTGCAAAACAAACTCTTCTAGACATAGGCAATTCCAATGTAGGTGCAAAAATAGATGCAAATATGTCAGTTAATGCTGGAATATATGCCTATGCCAAGGGTGGCTTTAACTTGGGGACAATTGACACCTTACTACCTACAAACGTATCAATTGCAATGACTAGAAATCCATACGAAGTATCTATACATCCAGATATCGATCTTCTCGGTGGAGCTAAATATCAAGTCAACAAACCCGAAGCTTTCTTCAAAGTTGGACTGAATGGATTTTTAGAAGCTAATGCCTCTGTCAATGCTAAAGCTTGGATAAACATACCAGCGACTTCTGTCAATACTCCTTTTGGCAAAGTCGAATTAACGCCAGCAATCAATGCAGGATTTGACAAAACACTTGGTTTACCTCCGGCATTGACGCAAAGGCATAGTTTTGACAAAGCTTTAATAGATTTAAATGTAGGTAATCCAGCTTATATAAAAACATTTCCTTATGGAGATATTACAGCTAAAATCCCTCTAATTAGTTTTAGTAATGAAGGCTTAAATCTTGGAGGAGGAACTCTTACAGGTGATGGTTCAGATGCAATTTTAACAACTAAATTTGATGTTGCCAGTTTTATAGCGGACAAACTACCAATTCCCCTAGCTTACGAGTTCAAACAAGCCTACTCAACTCCAACTATTGCTGGCTACGGTGCTAGTGCTAGTGTCAGTGCCAAAGCTACCTTACTTAGTGCTGAATTAATTGCAACGGCTAGTTTAGTTGAGGATATCACTGTTAGCCTTAAAGGTTTTAGAGCTGACTTAACTATAGATGGGGCAACAGGCCCACAAGATTTACTACTACTTGATGGGAGTACGACTCAATTCTCAGTAGAAGGAGGAAATTATGACCTCAACAATGATGGTCTATTAACCATAGGTATGAGCCTCGAACCGATAGTAGAAATCACAAATTACACTTATTTAGATTTAGATTTGGATTTAAAAGTCTCTGCTCCAGTACTGTCTTACCAAGCATCAGCTAATGTGGGTGGTTCTGGTACAAGTGTAAGTGGTTCTTGGTCAGCATTTTCCCAAACATTTGATTTGTTCAATAGTGACCTTCCTCTTTATAGAGAAACTTGGGATTTAGGAGGCTTTGCCACTCAACAGATTATTCCTTTGACTGTTTAGTTAGGTAAATTAGGAACAATTAATTAGGTTTTGCTTTCTTTAATCCAACTTTTGTTAAGTGTCCCCGTTCTCATAATTGCTCGACTAGTACGATCGCCTTCAATTTATCAGTGTTGCGCTTTAAACTCAAAAGCACAACTTTTTAAAAAATCGCCGCACAGCTTAAGTGCCATGAAGAAGACCTAAATGAAGGATTAGAAGCATTAGCCAAATCCATGATAATGTACAAAATACTGTAAATATTTTAACTAAAATCAAAAATTTTACAGGAATTGTTACACGCATTCTCCTAAGAATTTAATTGTTTTTCTAAGCTTGAGGTAGAACTAATGCTATCTTCACCTGATACAAACCAGTCAACAGACAGAATAATTATTTCTCAACTTGATACCAATACTTACCCTAAAGGTTTTGATGCTGAAATGGCTCGAAAACTAGCAGAGCTAACGCAGTATGCATATAATCAGTTCGATTTATTTGAACTAAAAAATAACTCACAAACATTTAACCTTAAGGAGCCATTTTTACTACATACTGAATTTGCAGAAAATGGTGTTCCCTTTGGATATGTTGCCTCGGAGGCTGGTACTGACAATATATATGTAATCTTTCGTGGCACTAGACGCTTTCTTGAATGGTTCAAGGATGTGAATATTCAGCTTGTTTCTTTCAAAGATAGTACTAATAGAAATCATCAAAGAGTAGAAATCAAGGAGAAAATTGCAGAAGGGGTTGTGCAGGAAAATCAAGGTTCAATCATTATCCCCAATCTTGATAGTAATTTCGGGTTTGTAACAGCAGGTTTTAGAGGTATTTATGTAAGTCTACGGCAAAAACTACTTGATGCACTTCATGAAAAGTGGCACAAGTCGCAGAATGCTAAAGTATTTGTCACAGGACACAGTTTAGGTGGAGCGCTAGCTACATTAGCAATTCCGGATATTCTGAAAAACACCCCTTTTAAAAATTCTGAAAACGTTACACTGTATACGTTTGCTAGCCCTCGATGTGGGGATAGACAATTTGCAGCGAGTTTTGAAGCTCTAAAGGTTCGGCACTGGCGAATTGCAAACACGGAAGATTTTGTAACTATGCTGCCATTTCCAACGGGAAACGTAATAAAACCAGCATCATCTAATGAACCACCAGAAGCAGAACTTGGAATTGGTGGAGTAGCAGGAGTAGACAAAAATCCAAATCCAGTTTTTGGCTTTTTTAAAGCAATGTATGACAGAAATAAAAGAAGGATGCCAGACTACGTGCATACTGGTACGCCTATTTACTTTACTATTCATGAAGCTGCTTTAGAGAAGCATCATAATTTAAATGAAGTTTATATGATTGGAATTTCACAAAACCCTATTTTTGTATAAGTAATCGTGCAAAATAAATTATCTATTGTAAGAGAACTCTTAACAGGAAATAGAGAACAGGGAAGGAATACAGCGATTTCAGTCGTGTTGAAAAATATCTAAATATTTCTGCGTAAGTACTTAGATTGTTATAGCCAATCAATTATCTTGGCATTCTCTGGCAATTTGGCGTCTCTTTGTCCAGCCGCACGCGCCCTAGCCGTGAACAAACCAATGGGGGTATTTAATAAATCTACCAAAGTCGCTTTACCTGCGATCGCCTTTATACTATCTGTTGGTACTTCTTTCAATAACCAACGTACCAAACGATAGCCGCATTCTTTGAGTGTAATATCTCGCATTAAATCTATACCATGCAGTTCGTGTAAATAGCGATTGGAGCGACCATAACGCCGCCATTGACTTTGCAGTTGTTGAAGTGTAGTGCGGTGGCGGTGCTGGACAATGGCATTGGGGGCAAATTCTAAACGCCCGATGTTTTCTGCCAAAATCCGCCAGCAAATGTCTGCATCGCCACCAGTGGTAAGATAGGGACGAAATAAACCTGCTTTTTCTAAGGCGATGCGGCGAATTGCCAAATTAGCAGTTTGTCCATAGGGACGAAAGGAATGGCCAAGGGTGTGTTTTTGCGATAGGGTTTGTTCGCGGTCTGCGTGTTGTTCTAACAAAGTTTTACCTGGTAGTGCCAAAATTTCCCCAGCAACAATTACCACTTCTAAGTTGACAAAAGGCTGAATTAATGCATATAGCCATTGGGATTGGGGACGACAATCTGCATCAGTAAAAACTATAATTTCGCTTTGAACCGCACGAATTCCAGTATTACGAGCAGCGTAGGAGCTTTGAATTTGATTTTCGCTCAAGGGGCGAATTGTAATTGGACAATTTTCAGCAGCTGTTTTGAGTAAGGTGAGAGTGCGATCGCTACTGTTATTGTCCACCAATAAGTACTCTACGCGGTCTTGGGGATAAGTTTGAGATAATAAACAATCGAGCAAATCTGGTAAATCTGCCTCACCGTTATAAATAGGAACAACCACCGATACCATTGGCAAAAAGCTGGTATCGGTGGTTGCATCAACTGGCTGATAATTCATAAATTTGAGATTTTGGAGATGGAACTACTAGCTAGTATTCCCAATCCCAAATCGACAGAATGGGAACAAGGAGTCAGAATTCAGGAGCGAAGCCGAAGACACTGCGCTAAGGCATCAGAATTAATTCTCCTGAGTTCTGACTTTTAAGTTCTGTTCAATCTAAAATTTCAAGTCACCAGCGCGGACGCTCATAGGTTGATTATTTTGATTAATCGATGATCCGGCGAAGTTGCTACCTGATAAAATTGCGATCGCTCGCGCATATTGGGGATCGCTGCGAGTTCCGATTAAATCTGGATTAGAAGCCAACTGACGCTCTTGTGCCTCTGTCAAGTCTAGCTTGATATCTGGCGTAATCCCTTTATGGTTGATATCCGTTCCTAAAGGCGTGTAGTAGTGAGCAATGGTAACCGCCAAGCCTGAACCATCGGCGAGTTCGTGAACTGATTGCACTAAGGCTTTACCAAAAGTTTGACCGCCAACGACTACCGCCCGCTTATTATCCTTGAGTGCGCCGGTGAGAATCTCGCTAGCACTAGCTGAATTCCCATCTACCAATACTGCCAAGGGACGACTTGTCAAAGCGGTGTGATTGGCTTTAGTTTCCTCAGTATTTCCTACACGGTCAACTGTCTTGACAATACCACCGTTATCGTACCACATCCGGGCAATTTCAATGCTGGCTTGTAACAAACCACCGGGATTTCCCCGCAAATCCAACACATAAGAATCAACTTTCTTATTGTTCAAATCGCGGATGGCTCGTTGCATTTGCTCTGCGGCATGGGCACTAAATTCCCGCAAACGGATATAGCCAATGCGTCGATTTCCTTCTTGCTTGAGGGTATAACGCACCGTTGGCACTTCTATATTGGCTCTGCTGAGCCTCACTTCAAAGGGATTTTGTCCTGAGCGTTTGAGCCGTAGGCTGATGGGAGTACCAGCTTTGCCGCGAATTAGTTTGGAAGCGTCATCCACTTTCATTTTTAAAGTGGGTTTGCCGTCAATGGCTAAAATTTCATCGCCTGCTTTAATTCCGGCTTTCAGGGCTGGAGAATTTTCTATAGCTTCAACAACAGTTAGGCGCTGAGTTTTATCGTTGACTTCCATGCGAATGCCAATACCAGAGACTTCCCCAGAGGTTTGGCTAGTCAGGGCTTCAAACTGCTTGGGGTCCATAAACCGAGTATAAGGATCTCCCAAGGTTTGTAAAGCTTCCCGGATGGCAGCATAAGCTTCTTCACGAGAAGAATAGTCTCTGTTCAACAAGCTTTGCCTGGTTGCTCGCCAATCTTGTTGATTAAATTTACCATCAACATATTCATGATTCACCAGTTGCCAAACTTGGTCAACTATCGTTTTCGGGCTGTCTTGTAGACTTAGGGCTGCGCGTACACCGCGAGTCCAAGCAAAACCGAACACAGACATGGTAGCAGTTGTAGCGATCGCCCCACCAATCAAGGCTACTTGGAGCGGCGAGTAACTTTTCGCAGATTGGTTCATGTATATTAGCTGGAATAATTGTGTTGTTGACAGTTTAGCAATCAGGCTTTCTAGAAATTTTTAAGTTTTTATACCCCAAACTCAGCTGTGCTTTCTCAATCCTTTGACATTGAATAATGCCAAAATACTGCATTAGTTATTAATAACCATTTCTGAGTTTGTTAGCCTTCTCCGGAAGGCTATACTAGCGATGTGACACTTCAATCGCCGTCATCTTTGTACTTTAGATTACTTTTATAAGATAGCACTTCAATCTCTCAATCGGAGTATTGTTGGATAGTCATCAAATGAGCTTTTTTATATCAGTCATGAAACATAAATTTATTATCAAATCATTAATCTACAATAAAAAAACTTTAGTTAAGCTGTGGCAATTGTTACAAAAACTAACTGTTGGATTGTACTTTGTTTTGGGTGCTTGGTTAATTTTTACTACTATAACCTTAGTTTCTGCTTCTTCGCAGCCAGTAGACACCTTTTTTGTGCTTGGTGGGAGTATTAGTCGAGAAACTTACATTGTCCAACAAGCAAAACAATACCCGCAAATCCCAATTTTAATTTCTCATGGCTCGCCAGATCCTTGTATATGGTTAATTTTTCAACGAGAATCCGCAAGCTTAGAAAACGTTTGGTTAGAAAAGTGTGCAAATTCTACCTTTGAAAATTTTTATTATAGTATTCCCCTACTGCGTAAATGGGGCGTACATAAAGTAAAACTTATTACCTCACCTAGTCATTTGCCAAGGGCTAAATGGATGGCGCAGATTCTTTTGGGCGCTCATGGTATTTGGGTAGAGCCAGAAATCGTTCCAGAGTTAGGTGTTCCTGGTAATCATGAATCTTGGGTCAAAACAGGACTAGATTTAACTCGCAGCTTATTTTGGGCGATTTTAAGTCAAATTATTGACCCGCAATGCTCAAACATCATCAAACTTAACGAAGTAAATATGCCATATTGGCAGAATCAAGGTTTTAAGTGCGAACATCAAGGGGGAGTGGGGAGATAGGGAGATCGGGAGAATAATTAATGACTAATGACAAAAGACAAATGACATTCAAAGCGATCGCCGCAAATCACTGCTGGTAACTTCTCATCTCCCCTTCATCTTGGTAAATTAGGATTAAAATTTCCCAAATCCACCCCCTCCAGGAGTTTCGACCGCAAAAACATCCCCGATATTCATCTCTACCGTTGCAGTGCTATCTAAATTTTCTTCAGTTCCATTTTGACGTTGTATCCAATTGCGCCCGACTTTTCCCGCTTCCCCACCATTTAAGCCAAAGGGAGGAACCAGGCGATGTCCAGAGAGAATATTAGCTGTCATCGGTTCTAAAAATTGGATCCGACGAACAACTCCATTACCACCAGAATATTTACCTCTACCACCGCTATCCGGACGCAGACTAAAGCTTTCTAAAAGTACGGGATAACGCGTTTCTAAAACTTCTGGATCTGTCAAACGGGAGTTAGTCATGTGGGAATGAACGCTATCAGTTCCATCAAAATTAATTCCCGCTCCAGAACCGCCACAAATAGTTTCATAGTATTGATATCGCTCATTACCAAAAGTAAAATTATTCATTGTTCCTTGAGAAGCAGCCATTACACCCAAAGCACCATATAAAGCATCAACAATAGTTTGAGAAGTTTCTACATTACCTGCTACTACCGCTGCTGGATAAGTTGGGTTTAACATACAGCCCATCGGGATAATAATTTCTAGAGGATTAAGACACCCAGCATTCAGAGGAATGTTATCATCAACCAAAGTCCGAAATACATACAAAACTGCTGCTTGAGTTACAGCTTTGGGAGCATTAAAATTACTATTTAATTGTCCAGAAGTTCCAGTAAAATCAATAGTAGCACTGCGATTTTCTGGGTGAATTGTCACTTTTACCTGAATTTGTGCGCCATTGTCCATTTGATAAATAAATGAACCATTTTTGAGAACTGCGATCGCCTTTCTCACTGACTCCTCAGCATTAGCTTGTACGAATTTCATATAAGCTTGAACAGTCTCCAGCTTGTATTGCAAAACCATTTTGTGAAGTTCTTGAACTCCCCTTTCATTGGCAGCGATTTGGGCTTGAAAATCTGCTATATTTTGGTCAGGATTTCGAGCCGGATAAGTATGATTTGAAAGGTGATATCTGACTGCGGTTTCTCGAAAATTTCCTTCTTCAATTAAAAGAAAGTTATCAAAAAGAATTCCTTCTTCTTCTACTGTCGCACTGTGGGGAGGCATAGAACCGGGAGTAATTCCGCCGATATCGGCTTGATGTCCGCGAGAAGCAACGTAAAAGAGCGGAGTAGAGAATAAAATATTTTCACTACTTTGCAAAAATACAGGAGTAATTGCAGTTACATCAGGGAGATGCGTTCCACCGTTATAGGGGTTATTTGATAAATAGACATTTCCTGGTTTTATAGTGTCGCCTTTATCATTAATTAAACTACGGACACTTTCACTCATTGAGCCTAAATGTACGGGAATATGGGGAGCATTCGCTACTAATAATCCAGAAGAGTCAAAGATAGCGCAGGAAAAATCTAGTCTTTCTTTAATATTTACGGATGTTGCCGTGTTTTGTAACACAATTCCCATTTGTTCGGCAATAAATTGATAGAGGTTTTTGAATATTTCTAAGCGAACGGGATCGGGTTGAGATGTTGTATACATTTTTAATTTCTTAAAAAATTGTGTCGTAAGTGCTTAAATAATTTTTTATATACTGAAGTATTTACTGTCTACTTGCACGAAAGCGAAATGTGCAAAATTTCGTCGATTGTAGAGAATCCTGCACGAGTGTAAATTCGTACTTCCTCTTGATGTGCTGCCATCAGAAATGTCATCGTAATACCTGCATCGAAAGCTTCTTGCACTAGGCGGGTTGTTAAGGCTCCTGCTATGCCGCGTCGGCGAAAAGCTATACGTACACCGATACCAGCGATTTCTGTTGTCTGATTTATGGGCACGGAACATACTCCAGCCCCTACAGGCTCGCCTGTTGTAATAAAACGAGCAAGTACAGCGATTCCACCTGCTGCTAGGCTATTGCTGAGACGTTTAACATCTTCAGGGCTTGGTGCAGACTCTCCATAAGCCTCGTTTTGCACTGTAACTGTAGCAAGTATTTCAGCATCCGAAACAGGTACAATTAATTCGATGTCCGGGGGAACAGGAAGCAATTGCTCTAAACCAGGAGTGCAAATCATCAGTGGCAAGCGTCCCTCAACGGTGAAAGCAGCAGCTACTAGTGCCTCCTCGACAGCAGGCGCTAGGGAAGCAATGTATTCCAAACGCGGTTTTCGTCCGCGACTTTCATAAGCAGCGATTAGTGCCTTAATCTCGGTAAGTGAGGGTGTGGCTGCATCGTTAGGGATGGCATAGTTAAGAAAAGGATTGGCGCTATAACGGTTAAAACTAGCGAGGAAAGATCCAATCTGCTTCGTATCGCGTTGCTTGCTCGCCGCGAAGCGTAAATATGACTGAATGCGAGACTCCATAAACGGATAGCCTTTTGATTAGAAAACCGTGTTGAGGTTAGTGTAACGAGAGTGAGTTTTTTACAGCAAAACAGCCAGTTTATAGACGTTCTAAAATTAGATGATTCCGTTGAGTTAATCTGGCTTGCCATAATGGTTCAACTACAATAGTGCTAATTTTTTCAACAATAATTGCAGTTCCAATAATCTTATCTTCTGGCTGTAAATCTTCGCGTCGATAAACAGGTGTATCATGCCAAGTATCAGCAGTAAACATCTTGATTGTTTCAACAGATTTGGGAAATTCATCTATCAAACGGGTACGAGTAATTAAGGGTTCTTCTGGTGTATCCATCTTCTGAATTACTTCCACTGATAGAGATTCGACAATTAAGGTTTTCTCTGATTGAAAGAAACCATAGCGGGATAGATGCTCAGTTTCAAATTTTTGTCGCATTACTACCACTTCATCAGCAAAATCCACGGTCAAGATAGAGTTAGTACCTTCATATTTTAAATTAGCTTTGCAGACTACTTCTACTTCAGTGGGTGCTTGATTAATTTCACTTCTAGCTTGGATTGCTAAATATTCTATTAACTGTTGTAATTTAGGGATTAACGATTGAGTTAAAGGTTGTTCAACTCCTGCTTCTCTAATTGCTCGGACATCAGCTAAGCCCATTCCATAAGCAGAAAGAACTCCAGCATAAGGATGTAGAAATATCTTTTTCATCCCCAAAGTATCGGCAATTAAACAAGCAACTTGCCCAGCCGCACCACCAAAACAACACAGTACATATTTAGTGACATCATAACCACGTTGGAGGCTAATTTTTTTTATTGCATTTGCCATATTTTCGACTGCGATCGCTATAAATCCAGCCGCTACTTGTTCGGGTGTACAATGATTTCTTGTAGCAGATATAATTTCTTGGGCTAATTGTGTAAATTTCTGAATCACAATATCTTTATCTAAAGGTAAATTACCATCAATTCCAAAAACTGAGGGAAAATATTGCGGGTGGATTTTGCCTAACATCACATTGGCATCAGTAACCGCTAATGGCCCCCCACGACGATAACAAGCAGGCCCAGGAATTGAAGCAGCAGATTTAGGGCCGACACGATAACTAGAACCATCAAAAAACAGAATTGAACCACCGCCAGCCGCAATAGTATTAATTGCTAATACTGGAACTCGCATCCGCGCCCCAGCAATTTCTAAATCTAATTGTCGTTCGTACTCTCCTTTAAAATGGGCAACATCTGTACTAGTTCCTCCCATATCAAAGGTAATTATTAACTCAAAACCTGCTCTTTTACTAGTTTGAACTGCGCCAACAATACCCCCAGCAGGGCCACTCAAAATACTATCTTTTCCTTGGAATTGTTCGGCTGCAACCAAACCCCCATCAGATTTCATAAACATTAATTTTACTTGGGGTAACTGACTCGCTATTTGGTTGACGTAGCGACGTAAAATAGGAGTTAAATAGGCATCGACTACTGTTGTATCGCCGCGGCTAACTAATTTCATTAACGGACTAACTTGATGAGATACAGATATTTGATTAAAGCCGATTTCTTGGGCGATTGCTGCTACTTCTTGTTCGTGTTTGGGATAGCGATCGCTGTGCATAAAAACAATAGCACAACTCCTAATTCCTATGTTATAAACTGCTTGTAAGTCACTTTTGACTTGTTCGAGATTGACTGGGGTTAATTCATTTCCTTTAGCATCGTAACGTTCATCTACTTCAATCACCTGTTCGTAAAGCATGGTTGGTAAAACTATCTGACGAGCAAAGATGTGAGGACGATTTTGGTAGCCAATTCGTAGCGCATCTTTAAACCCTTTAGTAATGAGAAGCACAACCCTGTCGCCTTTTCTTTCTAACAGTGCATTTGTCGCTACTGTTGTCCCCATTTTTATTACTTCTATTGCTTCATCGGGAATAGGTTCTTCAGTTGAAAGACCGATAATATCTCGAATACCTAGAATAGCTGCATCTTGATATTGTTCGGGATTTTCTGAAAGTAGTTTGTAAACTACAATCCATTGCCGATTAGGCAGCGGAACAATTAAAAATCGTTCAAGATGTTTTGATAGTCTGTCTATAATTTCTTGGTTGTTAGTAACAGCAACAATATCTGTAAATGTACCACCTCTGTCTGCAAAAACTTTCAACATCGCTCTGTTTCCTCAATGCCTATAAGTAGATTAACAATAGGATGTAGCGTGTTTCTACTCCGGGCATACAAAAATTTAAAGACAACTGTCAAAAATTAAGCTTAATAAAAATGAGTAAATAATAACCCATAGGTTCAATTCAATAACGCTCGCATTAATATGATATTGGTAGTGTGGGGCGATCGCTTTATCAAAAACTTCGTATCGATTGAGGTAAATTTATAGCAGTCAGATTGCTTATACATCCACTGCAATGATTGATTAGGTCTTTTGAGCAATGATATAAACATGATTTTCCGGATATTGGTCATATTCTAGATGGCGGCATGTACAGTGATGCTCATTAAGAATTCGCACCAAAGCATCTACCCCCAAAGTGCTATACTCAAAGTTCTGACCTTGAAATGTCCCCGAAATTTCGCTGTTTATATGTCCACCACCACAAGTGAACAGCAGTACCCCATCAGGTTCAAGAGCATCGCATAACTTTTTCATAACAGGCTCTTGCATATTTAGTGGCAGATGAAAAGTGCTGTCCCAAGCAGAAATTAAGCTGTAAAGTTTCGGAGGAATCCAACAGCAGATGTCTTCGGTGTAAAACTTGATATTTGGATGGAGTTGCTTGGCTAAATTTATCATTTCTGTGGAAATATCAAGTCCTTCAGTCTGAAATCCATGCTTGGATAAGATGTTAATAAAACGTCCACTACTTCCACACCCTACATCAATAGCTGAGTACCGCTTAGAAGTAAATTTGATAGCGCGCTCCAATTGTGCGATCCCGTATGGCGAATCTTGATGCTTAATCTGCCACCATCGGGCAATTCGGTCGTATTGAGAGGCTATAGCATTCGGGTTCATGACGATCTGATAACCTAACTCAATTAATTGAAATTCGTTTTAAATCTTGTAAAATTGTGGCGGCTGATTGATAGCGATCGCTAAAATGATAACAAACCATTTTATCTAAAATTACAGCTAATTCTTGGCTGATTCGTGCTGTTTGTCGCCACATCACATTACCCGTTTCTGGATCTGGATGGAGTTCCTGTGGTGGTATTCCAGTTATAGCTTGAATGGCAATCATTCCTAAAGCATAAATATCACTGGACAAGCGGGGATGACCAGCAAATTGTTCTGGAGGTGCATAACCTCGCGTCCCGATAGCTACTGTTGCTAATTCTGTTTGCTCGCTACTCGGCGGTTGCATCAATTTCACAGCCCCAAAGTCAATTAATACTAACTGATTATCTTGAGTGCGTCTAATAATATTAGTCGGTTTAATATCACGATGAATCACTCGATGTTGATGAACAAATACCAAAATTTCTAAAACTTCCTTGAGCATTTCAATCACAAATAACTCGTTTTTTAAGTGATGCACAGGTGGTAATTCTTCACTTAAAGTATGTCCTTCAATATATTCTTGAATTAAATAAAATTCTTGGTTATCTTCAAAATAAGCAAGTAGTTCTGGGATTTGATGATATTTACCTAAAGTTTCTAAAATTTCTGCTTCACTGTGAAATAACCTGCGAGCAACTTGCAAAAATCTACTATCTTGGCGAGCTGGCATTAGTTTTTTCACGACACAAGTCGGATTACCTGGTCGTTGAGTATCTCGTGCTAAATAAGTGCGACCAAATCCACCTGCACCCAAGACTTTTGAGATTTGGTAACGTCCGCTCAAAAGTAAATCTCCAGATTTTATTTGTGGTGAATCGATTGTGGGAGGAAAATCAAGCTCTGAATCTGGAAGTGCTGTTTTGTCTTCCAAGAGTAGATTTAATTGAGCGATCGCTGCTTGTTGTTTTTCAACTTGGAGAATAATTACTTGAGTCTGCCGCTGATTTTGATAATTAGTATAAGCCATGACGCTGATAATACTAATTATGAAAGCCAAGCCAGAGGGAATTAACGGTATCCATCCGGCTTGTAGAAATAAAATCACGCAGATTCCCACTAATACAACTAGGGTTACCCCTCCCACGATTAGCAAAAGTAACGGATTTCGCCACCACCATGCTAAAGTACTACCTAAAACCGCCCAGCCCCACACCCAAATTAGTTCTACCCAGTCAGGCCAGTACCAAATTAAAGGTCGCCCATCCAAGACTGTACCAATCAGTTGACTCGCTATCTGGGCATGAATAAACAGAGCAGGCATTCTCGCTGGCTGGTCTGGTAAACTACTGTAAGGTGTATAAAAGCTACCCGGAACCAAGCTAGCTGAGGTAGTACCGATAATTACCAGACGGTCTTTAAATAAACTGGGATTAACGCGATCGCTCAGAACTTCCGTTAGAGTCACTTGAGGGGCGAGGTTATTGGGGTGACGGTAATTTAATAATATTTGATAACCATCTGCATCCAAATCTTGATAACTACCAGAATTAGGTTTTAGACGCGGTAAAATAGTTTTACCTAACTGAAAATCTCCTTTATCTGTGAATTTATATTCAATGCCTTGTTTTTCCAAATAATTAATTGCAATTAACGCCCCAAATGCAAACGATGTTGTACATTTTTCATCTGTAGAATTAGCGAATAACAAACTGCGGCGGAGAATTTGGTCGTTTTCATGATCGGCAACTACATCGCTAAACCCAACATTATCTATCGGAAAATTTGGCGGTGGTGGAATTTCAGATCTCCCGACGCTGCTAAACAAGCAAGTGCCAATAATATTGTCTTGATTTTGCTTTACTGCTAAATTTTTGTCTTCCGGGCGAAAAAGATATAAACCAACAATACGCGGTTGATAAGACTCGATTTTTTGTAAAAGTTGATTAATTTTAGTATCTGACAGTTGCCATTTTTCTTGTTGGAGATCCTCGTCAGTGATTTTTACTATCAAAATCCGCCCATCGGGTGCTTGTGTCGGACGCGATCGCAACATCTGGTCATAAACTCTTAACTCCCAAGCCTGCAACCATTTGAGTTCGCGAACTCCCCAGATGAGGGCGGTAACTCCCACACTGGTAACCAAAATAATTTGCAGCCAACCATTGCCCAAGGATGTTTTACGCAAATCCCGCTCTTTGACAAACGAGACACGGAGTTTTTCTAAAAGTCCACTAATCACGACGTTGCGGCGGTAGCCTGAATAGAGTAAATCGCTCTAAATTTAATGTAGCAATTTACTTGCTGATTCGAGCTGTTGGCATAGCCCTACTTGAAAGCCTTGCCTTGTGCTTACCCAGGCAGGGGGCAGGGAGCAGGGAGAGAAAGAGTTTGAGCCTTATTTACTTTTATTCACACAGTTTAGTTTTATTGCATTGATTTACTTAAAAGACAACCTTATACAGTCAACAGTTAACAGTTAACAGACTCCTGTTTATTGACCGCCTTATCGTGCTAAATTACTAAAGCTTGAGGTTGGGAAACTCCGGTGAAATTCCGGGACTGTGCCGCAACTGTGATGGAATCGCCTAAGTCAGAATGCCAACTCTCAGGATGTCCTCAGGATATACCACCGTCTACTTTCTGCGTTGCACAAGGAAGGAGTTTTCAGTTTGGTTTCTGGATTTACTACTTGTCCTGGCTTGTTTTATGCCACACCCGCTGAAGACGGTATCCTATCTCGCATGAGAATTCCGGGTGGGATGATTAATAGCAAACAGTGCCGCGCGATTGCAGAGATAGCAGAACTGCACGGCGGGGGCTATGTAGATGTGACTAATCGAGCTAACTTGCAAATCCGCGAAATCCGCACTCTTATCGATTCTGAAGTTCTCAACCGCTTACAGAATATCGGACTCGGTTGTTGCAATACCGATGTAGACCACATTCGCAACATTATGACCAGCCCAACTGCTGGTATCGACCCCCAAGAATTAATCGACACTCGTCCCTTTGTCCAAGCTTGGGATAATTATCTGGCAACACATCCAGCCTTATCAGGACTCTCAGCAAAATTTAGCGTTTGCTTTGATGGTGGTGGCATAGTTCAAGTGTGCGATCGCCTAAATGATATTCTATTTGCTGCTGTCTTAATTGACGGTGATGTTTACTTCCGTCTCCATCTGAGTGTAGGCGCGAAGGGACAACCGCCCAGCGATACGAAAATTTTGTTACCACCAAATGATTGTTTACCCGTCTTAGCAGCTTTGGCGGATGTCTATCTCAATCATAGTGATATTAATAATCAGCGGCGGCTACGTTTGAGAGACTTATTAAATACTTTGGGTTGCGAGAATTATCTTCAGCAAGTTCAGCAACGTCTAACTTTTCCTCTTAACCGCAGTCAAACATCCCCAGCTGCACAGAGAATAGATACTAAATATCAGCATCTTGGCATCCATCCCCAACGCCAGAAAGGATTATTTTACATTGGTGTCGTCTTACCCCTTGGACGCCTAGAGAGTTGGCAAATGCGGGGTTTAGCAGATTTAGCAGCAAAATACGGCAGTGAAGTCAGGCTAACCCCCTGGCAGAATTTATTGATAACAGATATTCCTCAGCAAAAGCTTACTGATGTCCAAAATGAAATTACCATCTTAGGATTAAATACCTCAGCAACCAACATTAAGAGTGGATTAGTTGCCTGTTCTGGTAAGAAAGGTTGTGCCGCTTCTGCCACCGATACCAAAAGTCATGCATTAGCATTGGCAAAATATCTTGAAAGCCTCACTCTCGAACACCCAATTAATATCCACTTTACTGGCTGTCAAAAATCCTGCGCCCAACATAGCCAAAGTGATATCACCCTACTCGGTGTCAACTTTGAGGCAGACAATCAAACAGTCGAAGCCTATCACGTTTATCTTGGTGACAGCAACAGCAGCTATAAATTCGGTCGTCAACTATACCAATACGTTACCTTTCCCGAACTACCAGCATTAATAGAGAAAATTATAAAGATGTATAAAATATAACAGTTTTAACTAGCCCAACCCATCTAAATCTCTAACTCTCTGCGCCTCTGCGTGCAAATTCATTACTCTCCACTATGACCGACTACATCCGAGACGCCAATGAAATTTACCATAACTCCTTTGCCATCATCCGGTCAGAAGCCAACCTAGATGTAGTACCGCCAGATGTAGCAAAAGTTGCTGTACGTCTCATACATGCCTGTGGAATGACCGATATCGTCGATGACTTGGGATATTCACCAACAGCAGTGCAATCTGCAAGGGCAGCACTAGCAGCAGGAGCGCCGATTCTCTGCGATTGCCGGATGGTTGCTGAAGGCGTTACCAGGCGGCGGTTATCCGCAAACAATCAAGTTATCTGTACCCTCAACAATCCTCAAGTGCCAGAGATGGCCAAAAGTCTTGATACCACAAGGTCGGCAGCAGCTTTAGAATTATGGCGATCGCATCTCGAAGGGTCAGTAGTAGCAATTGGCAATGCCCCCACCGCCCTATTTAGACTATTAGAAATGCTTGATGAAGGAGTGCCGAAGCCTGCTATAATATTAGGCTTTCCAGTGGGTTTTGTTGGTGCAGCCGAATCAAAAGCGGCATTGGCAGCAGATAGCAGAAATGTACCATTTTTGACATTACATGGTCGGCGCGGTGGCAGTGCGATCGCCGCCGCCGCAGTTAATGCCTTGGCAACGGAGGAAGAATAATGAATACCAAAGGTCGTCTTTATGGAATTGGTGTCGGGCCAGGCGATCCAGAATTATTGACTCTCAAAGCACTGCGGTTATTGCGTGCGGCTCCTGTGGTAGCCTATCAATCAGCCACAGATCGGGAGAGTATTGCTAGAGCGATCGTCGCGCAGTATCTAACTGGGGAGCAAATCGAGGTGTTATTTCACCTCCCCCGCGCTTTGGAACCAGAAAAAGCCAAATCGATTTACGACAAGGAAGTTGAACCAATCGCCGCTCATTTAGCAGCAGGTCGAGATGTCGTAGTGTTATGTGAAGGTGACCCCTTTTTCTACGGCTCCTTCATGTACCTATTCACGCGGTTATGTGACGAGTACCAAACAGAAGTTGTCCCTGGAGTTTCCTCACTGATGGCTTGTCCAGTCGCCTTGGGCGTACCTTTCACCTATTACAATGATATTCTCACAGTCCTGCCTGCCCCACTGCCAGCAGAAGAACTGACTACACAACTTTTGATGACCGATGCAGCAGCAATTATGAAACTAGGTCGTCATTTTACTAAAGTGCGCGACATTCTGCATAAATTAGGGCTAGCATCGCGGGCAAGATATATTGAGCGGGCAACCATGACACAGCAACGGATTATACCCTTGGATGAAGTCGACCCCGCAGAAGTACCATATTTTGCAATGATTGTAATTCCAACTAAAAATCGACTATAGAACTGTTATTTCAAAGAAACAAGAAGTCAAAAAAGTTTGGCGCAACCTCACAAAGAAATCGTATAACTTTTGCTGATTCTACTATTGTCGAACTCACGTTTAGTTAATAAAGTAGGTAGCTTGAGTCAATAAGATAAATCCATGCTCATGTTACTACTTAACGTTGGTAATGAGCGGTACGCGATCGCCTCTCAAGAGGTTGTGGAAGTTGTACCGCTAGTTTTGCTCAAAACCCTGCCACACAAGCCAGAACACATCGCTGGTGTATTTAACTATCGCGGACGGATTACACCAGTCATCGATTTATGCCAGTTGATGCGGGGCGAACCTTGTAGCCATAACTTGAGTACGCGGATTATATTAGTTAACTATTGTGGGTCTAATAATATTAAATACATTTTAGGCTTGATGGCACAACAGGTTGTAGAAACATTGCACAAGTCTGAGAGTGAGTTTGTTGATTGTAATATTCAGATAGATGCAGCACCATACTTGGGCAAGATAATCTTAGATGACAAGGGTATGATTCAGTGCATTCGGATTGAGTACTTGTTATCTGAGGCAGAGCAAGTTAATCTCTTGCCTGAAAGTATTTTAAACACAGCAGTTTAGATTGGTCTGAAGACTATACAAATCGTGCAATCTGTCATCGAAGCTTTACTAAAAAGCAAAATTGGTTTAGATGTTAACTCAATTGGTTATGGTGCGATCGCTAGTGCTATTTATCAACGAATGGCAGATTGTGGTATCAAACAAATGTCTAGCTATTTAGCACATTTACAGGATTCTCCGCAAGAATGGGACATACTAATTGACAGTGTGATTGTTCCAGAAACTTGGTTTTTTCGCGAGCCAGAATCATTTACATTTCTCAAACATTATGTATTATCGGAATGGTTGCCAAAGAAACCCCAAGGTGTACTGCGGGTTTTGAGCGTACCCTGTGCCACAGGAGAAGAACCATATTCGATTGCGATCGCACTTTTAGAAGCAGGATTAACATCTGCTCAATTTCACATTGATGCTGTTGATATTAGCAAACAATGTTTATTGAAAGCCCAACGAGCAATCTACGATAATTACTCGTTTCGCGGTAAACATCTTTTCTTTCAAGAACGCTATTTTGAATTAACAAATTCAAGATATCGCCTGCGAGAATCAGTCAAAAACTTAGTAAATTTTATTAACGCTAACTTAGCTAATCCTCATTTTTTAATTAATACACAGGTTTATGATGTAGTTTTTTGCCGGAACTTATTGATTTACTTTGATACTGCCACTAAAGAACAAACTATTCGCATCTTAGAAAGGTTGCTAATCGAAGGGGGTTTATTGTTTGTCGCCCATGCTGAAGCTGCGTTACTCATGAAAACTCAGTTTGTCTCAGTACGCCAATCTCCAGCAGTTGCCTATAAAAAGTTGAGTAACCATGAAAATGTTGTTGAGAAAACTTATACTATTCCCAGCAATTACAAATCAACAATCGAGCCGCAGTTACCAACACAAAACTGCTATCAATTTCCAGTGGAGAATAAGGTAGAAGTTCCTCTCGAGAAACCGGTGGCTGCAAACAACCTCAACCCAGACTTATTAGAGCTAGCTAAAACTGCTGCCAATCGAGGTTGCTTAGATGAAGCAGTGCAACTATGCAACGATTACCTTAATCAAAATCAAATGAATGCTGAAGCTTATGTTCTTCTGGGACAAGTGCAGCAAGCAATGGGAGACAATGAGCAGGCGGCACAATATTTTCATAAAGCAATTTATCTAAAACCTAATCACGAAGCAGCATTGACTCATTTAGCATTACTCAAGGAACAGCAGGGAGATAGGATTAGTGCTAATCTGCTTTGGCAGCGGATCTACAGATTGCAGCGTTAAAAAATGGGCATGTAGCTGAATAAATAAGCTGTTTCACATCTAATTTGTATATCTAAATTTTATAAAAATCCTGTTGGATGGGACGGAAAGCCCGCTCTAACTTATTTGTTGCAGTTGAAGTATAGTTGAGTTTATTAACTTAATAGTTAAGAATTTTTTATATTGTTTTCAGCAGCTTCATAAATTTCTTTAATTTTTAAAACTACTAATTGTTAATTTGGTTCCTAATTTGGGAATTCTAGGCACTGAAGGCTTGTTTACCTTCGATAGAAGTCTACGACAATCTATCTAATCCCAATTTTGAATTTTTGATTTGGAATTCCAAGTTTTTTCTAATTGGCTATCTCAAGTATTAACAATACTACCTAATCTGATTGAACATCAAGTTAAAGAGTTTGAAATTGGGGTAATTATTTGGAGTGTATGTTAGACTGGCGGGTTCAAATTATTAAATAATCAAAACGAAAAATGCTTGCTAATTGGAAACTAAAAAACCAGACTTTACTGGGATTTTCCATCCCCACAATTTTAATTTTTATTTTTAGTACGATAGTTTATGTTACTACAAATCAGGTAGAAAAAAGTTATAAACAGGTAGGATTTTCACACGAAGCTATTTTAGGAACAAATGATATAGCTTTGAGCGTATCTAATATGAATCTTTCTATTCGTCGATATTTATACGATCCGAAAAAGTATCAGGATGCTTTAAAAAGATACACAACTTTTAAAAAAAGTTTTCACGATGCTTTAAATCGTGCATCCAATGTTGTTGAAGATACATCACAAAAAGAAAGATTACAAGTAATGCATAATATTTTTGAAGAATTAGATGATTTGGTTAAAAGTACTATCGCAATACCAAATATCGACAAAAATAAAGTTTTAACTGAGCAATATTTGGAAAAATCGAGAGATCTAAACGATGAATTACTTCAATTAAACGAGGAATTTAATAGTCGAGAAAAAGAAATTATGGCACAAAGTATTGAAAGTACAAAAGCAATGCTCAACTTTATGAGCTTATTAGCGGTGTTCGTAACACTTTCAACTGTAGCGATCGCCATTTTTATAACTTCTCTAATTTCCAAGTCTTTAGGCACTAGAGTATCTACTGCTGTAAATGTAGCAGGTAAGATTTCTGCTGGGGATTTAACCTCATCTTTGGCTGATAGTGAATTCAATAAAAAAGATGAAATTGGACAACTTTTGGAATCTTTTAAAACTATGATTCAAAAGCTGAGTATCTTAATTCGTCAAGTACAAGGCTCAGGTATTCAGGTAACAACCTCAGCCACGCAAGTAGGTGCTTCTGGCAAACAATTAGAAGCAACACTTGCAGAACAAGTGGCCTCGACGAATCAAGTCACAGCCACAGCCAAAGAAATCGCCGCCACTTCTAAAGAACTCCTCAACACAATGGAACTAGTGGTCACTATGTCGCAAGCCACAACAACCGCCGCCAACATCAGCCAAAAAGATTTGATGCGGATGGAAGCAAGTATGCGACAGTTAGCAGAAGCAACAAATAGTATTGCTGCCAGATTGGGAGTTATCAGCCAAAAAGCTAACAATATTAATAATATTATCCTGACAATCACCAAAGTAGCTGACCAAACTAATCTACTGTCGTTAAATGCAGCCATCGAAGCCGAAAAAGCTGGGGAATATGGTTTAGGTTTTGCCGTAGTTGCTAGAGAAATTCGCAGATTAGCAGACCAAACCGCAGTCGCTACCCTCGACATTGAGCAGATGGTCAAACAAATGCAATCTTCCGTCTCTACAGGGGTGATGGAAATGGATAAATTTGCGGCTGAAGTAGGGCGGAGTGTGGCAGATGTGGGCAATATTAGTACCCAGATTGGGCAAATTATCCAACAAGTACAGGACTTAAACCCACGTTTTGAATCTGTGAATCAGGGAATGGAAATTCAGTCAGTAGGGGCACAACAAATTAGTGATGCGATGATGCAGTTGAGTAGTACTTCTATACAAACAGCCGATTCGCTGCGAGAAATTAATAATGCGATCGCTCAACTTAATCAAGTCGCTCGTGGCTTACGTCAAGAAGTTTCTGTCTTCAAAGTTAATAACACGATTGTTGAACCTACCCCATCGTAATTTCAAAATAATCATCTTCAACTACGGATGTCAATCTTTCTCTTCGGTAAATTTTCTGAGTTGTTGGAAAATATAGGTTTTAAAGGTTATATAAAATTTGCTGTCAACGATTTAACAAGGACAATATAATGTTCAAGAACATGACTTTGCAAACGCGAATGGTCAGTTCATTTTTATTCATGGGGCTGATAGTACTGATTGTTGGCTTGTTGGGATGGTTTACAACCAGCGAGTTAAATCAGTATATTGACAGCCTTAGTACAAATCACATACCCACTTTGAACGGGTTATGGAAGATAAACGATGGACAAACACAAATTCAATCAGCAGAGCGCTTACTCTTCAATTCAGAACTCACTATTCCTCAAAGACAGAATGCATTAACTCAGATGCAGGTTGCTTGGAAACAAATTAACGAAGGTAGTAAAGAGTACGAAGCAACACCATTTACTGAACAAGAGAAGAAAGAGTATGACGCATTGCAGCAAAGTCTGACTCTCTGGAAGCAAGCCCATGAGAAATTTTTACAGATTGAGCAACAATACAATCAACTCGGTATTCGCAATCCCTGGAAAAAATCCCTAGAATTAATTCGTCAGAAACAAGAAAATTCATCAGAGTTTACTACGATTCAAGCTGCATTAAATTTACGCCAGCGGATGGATTCTGAAGGAGCGAACAACGAAGAACTTTTATTTGCAAAAACAAAAGAGCAAGCATCTAATCTGTTGGAACTTACTCAAAGTTACATATCAGATATACAACAGGAAGTTAAGAAGAACCTCGCTCGCAGCATCTTCTGGGTTTCTTTGGGAATTGTTATCGGCCCGATTACTGCCATCGTTTTGGGACTTGCGATCGCCCGACAAATAGCGACTCAAATTATCGGTGTCGTTAGGGTTGCAGAGCAGATTTCCCAAGGAAACTTGACCAACCAAATCACTGCTGACTCTAGCAGCAAGGATGAGATGGTTAGGCTATTAAGTGCTTTCTCCACAATGACCCAAAATTTGAATAGCTTGATTACTCAAGTACAAAACTCAGGAATACAGGTGACTACCTCTGCTACTCAAATAGCTGCTTCGGGTAAGCAATTAGAAGCAACGATAACGGAGCAGGTAGCCTCCACCAATCAAGTGAGTGCTGCTGGGAAAGAAATTGCTGCTACCTCCAAAGAGTTGGTAAACACAATGGAACAAATCGTCAGCATGTCACAACTGACAACCACAGCCGCAACTGTTAGCCAAAAAGACTTAATTCGCATGGAAACCACTATGCGACAGTTGGCAGAAGCTACTAATACCATTGCGGCTCGACTGGGAGTTATTAGCGAAAAAGCCAACAATATTAATAATATTGTGGTGACAATTACCAAAGTCGCAGACCAGACAAATCTGCTGTCGTTAAATGCCGCCATTGAAGCAGAGAAAGCTGGAGAATCTGGTTTAGGCTTTGCTGTGGTTGCTAGAGAAATCCGCCGATTGGCAGACCAAACCGCAGTTGCGACCATCGACATCGAGCAGATGGTCAAGCAGATGCAATCTTCAGTCTCTACAGGCGTGATGGAGATGGATAAGTTTGGCGCAGAAGTAGGAAGAAGTATGGCAGACGTTGGCAGCATCAGTACACAGCTCGGACAAATCATTCAGCAAGTACAAGACCTGAACCCGCGTTTTGAATTGGTGAACCGGGGGATGGAAACTCAATCTGTGGGAGCGCAACAAATTAGTGAAGCAATGGTGCAGTTGAGTAGTACCTCAGTGCAAACTGCCGATTCTTTGCGGGAAATTAATCGGGCGATCGCTCAACTTAACCAAGTTGCACAAGGTTTGCGTCAGGGAATTGCCCGGTTTCAGGTCAAGGTCGAATCTTCCGCCTCTGCACTCCTAGTCTCTTAAGCAACCGCCATGAATACTATCACTGCCCAATTAAATATAGAACGTTGCTGGAATTTCATTGGTATTGAAGGCGATCGCTCTTGTTCCCAACTATCCACATACGTTCATTGCCGCAATTGCCCGGTTTATTCGGCATCTGGTCGCCAGTTACTAGAACGCACGACACCAGAACAATATCGCCATGAATGGACGCAATTACTGGCCCAATCTCAAGCCGAGAAAAATCCGCAAATGCCTTCTTATGGTGTGCGTACCACAGAAATGACAGTTGTGATTTTTCGGTTGCAACGGGAATGGCTGGCGCTTCCGGCTCAAGTCTTCAAAGAAACGACTTCTCCCAGCGTGATTCACACCTTACCCCATCGCAACAACCAAGTTTTACGGGGATTAATCAATATTCGCGGGGAATTGCTGTTGTGTGTTTCCTTAAACCACTTGTTGAATATCGAATCTAGCGATACTCCCCTACAAGTGCTAAGTCCAGTGATACATTCGCGGATGATGGTAATTGAAAAGGCTGGTAAGGCTTGGGTGTTTCCAGTAGATGAACTTTATGGGCTACACCGAATTAATCGTGGAGAATTGGGCGATGCTTCCAGGAATATGACTCAAGCAACCCAAACTTACACTAAAGCGTTATTTTCCTGGCAACCTGCTAATTTTCAGACTTCGCAGCAGGAACTACGTTCGCAGACTGTCAGCTATTTGGATGATGAACTATTATTTACCACTTTGGCGAGGAAGGCGCAGTAATGATAGAAGATTCCAATCTCAGCCAGCTTTCTTTGTTGGATTTATTCAACATGGAAGTCAAAACTCAGGTTGTGGCGCTAAACAACTGTTTGTTGGCGCTGGAAACAAATCCCGACCCCAAATCAGAATTAGCAGCGTTAATGCGGGCAGCCCATTGTATTAAAGGCGCAGCGAGAATTGTCCAAATTGAGCCAGCTGTCACCCTAGCCCATGTAATGGAAGATTGTTTTAGTGCGGCTCAAGCAGGAACAGTGAGTTTAACCGCTGATTGCGTTGATGTGTTGTTGCAAGGAGTAGATATGCTGCAACACATAGCCGAAAACCCAAATCTGCAACAAGGGAATAATTCTCATGTTCAAGCGCTAGTGAAGGAAATCGCAAATATTGCAAATTCTCTAACCACCCCAGCAATTTCACAAGTCAATATCTTACAGCCAACCCCGCAGATAGAATCTCTGCCACCAGAAATCGCCTCATTTCCTGCCCCTATTTTTCCAGTTGAAGAATTAGTTACTACCCAAAACCGAACTGTACGCGTGAGTACGGATAATCTGAATCGCTTGATGGGATTAGCTGGAGAAACAATAGTCGCAACCAAGTGGTTAGAGCCATTTACGAACTCTTTTTTAAAAGTCAGAGCTAATCAAGTAGAGCTATCTAACCTAGTGACTAGGTTACAGGAATTATTGAGCGATCGCCCCCTTGATAAATACATTAAAGAACATTTGAGTGCGGTATATCAAAAAACCAGCGAATGTACTCAGTTGATTAGCGATCGCCAAAACGAATTAGAATCATTTTCTCAGCGTTCTGGTAATCTTGCCCATCGCCTGTACCGGGAAGTAATTGCGACGCGGATGTGTTCTTTTGCTGAGGGCGGACAAGGGTTTGGGCGGATGGTACGCGACCTCTCCCGCCAGTTGGGTAAACGCGTAAAGCTGGAAATTAAGGGTAAGTCTACTCTAGTAGACCGGGATATTCTCGATTGCTTAGAAGCGCCGTTAACTCATATGCTGCGAAATGCGATCGACCACGGAATCGAATCTCCCCAAGACCGACTAGCCGCAGGCAAACCAGAAGAAGGAACAATTGAAATAGAAGTTGTTCATCGCGCTGGGATGTTATTTATCACCATCTCTGATGATGGACGAGGAATTGATGTCGAGTTTTTGCGTCAACAAGTCGTCAACAAACAAATGACGAACGCTGAAATGGCAGCCCAGCTTACCGAAGCTGAGTTAATGGAGTTTCTGTTATTACCCGGATTCTCTACCACGCAAATCGTTACAGAAATTTCCGGTCGCGGTGTGGGGCTGGATATCGTCCACAGCACAGTGCGGGAAGTTGGCGGGACAGTGCGGGCAGTTTCTCACCCTGGGAAAAGCATGACCTTTTACTTGCAATTACCGCTTACCCTATCGGTAGTTCGGACATTGTTAGTCGAGATTGCCGGCGAACCCTATGCTTTTGGGCTGACAAGAATTGAAAAAGTGCTGATGTTATCTAAATCAGAGATTGCTGTCTCAGAAAATCGTCCGTTTTTCTTGCTAGACAATCAACCTGTGGAGTTGATTTCGGCGCATCAAGTTTTAGAATTACCCTCACCTGCGGTAAGTCCAGATTTACTACCAGTGGTTGTAATTAGCGATCGCCTCAACCATTATGGATTAGTTGTTGACCGATTTATCGGCGAACACAGCTTAGTAGTTCGACCTCTAGATTCCCGCCTGGGCAAAGTCCCCAACATTAGCGCCGCCGCCCTGATGGAGGACGGTTCTCCAGTTTTAATTGTCGATGTCGAAGATTTAGTACGTTCTATTGCCAAGGTGTTTTCTAGCGGACAACTTAGCCAGGTGAATCAGTCGGCGCGTCAAGTACTGACTAAAACTTACAAGCGCGTGTTAGTTGTCGATGATTCAATTACTGTCCGCGAAATGGAACGCAAACTTTTAGAAAATAACAGTTATAAAGTTGATGTAGCAGTTAATGGTGTTGATGGTTGGAACGCAGTTCGCAGCAGTGATTATGATTTGGTAATTACAGATATTGATATGCCACGCATGAATGGCTTTGAACTTACTAGCCAAATCAAAGCCCATGCTAAGTTGAAGCAAATACCCGTGATTATCGTTTCCTACAAAGACCGTGAAGCAGACCGAATTCAAGGGTTAGAAGCAGGTGCAGACTATTATCTCACCAAAAGCAGCTTTCACGATGACACTTTGTTAAAAGCTGTAATTGACTTAATTGGTAAGGGATAAGTAATGAGAATTGCCATTGTCAACGATATGCAGATGGCAGTGGAAGCACTGCGGCGGATTTTAGCCACCATACCAGACTATGATTTGGCTTGGGTTGCTTACGATGGGGAGGAAGCTGTTAGTAAATGTGCGGTTGATACCCCTGATTTAATATTGATGGATGTCCTGATGCCGTGCATGGATGGAGTGGAAGCCACACGGCAAATTATGAGCCAATCGCCTTGTGCGATTATGATGGTGACTGCCAGCGTTAACAAATATGCTGCCAATGTGTTGGAAGCCATGACTTACGGGGCTTTAGATGCTATCAATACACCTGTGGAGGGTAGTGTAGGTTTACTGAAAAAAATTGCCACGATCGCCAAATTAATCGGTGCATCTTCCCAAAGAAGAACGGTCAAAAAATCGAGAATTTTTCAAAAATCATTACCACCACTAATTGTCATTGGCGCTTCCACTGGTGGCCCCCAGGCATTGGTTAAAATTCTCTCACATTTTTCCCAAGATTTTCCTGCTGCTGTAGCGATCGTTCAGCATTTAGATGCTCAGTTTGCTCCTGGTTTTGCGGTTTGGTTGAACGAACAAATTTCTATGCCTGTAGAAATAGCGAGTGCAGGTTCCACGCCACAAGTGGGAAAAATTCTCTTAGCAGGTACAAATCATCATCTCGTCATGAATTCTAACTTGAGTTTTAAGTATGATGAACAACCATTAAATTGTTATTATCGTCCATCGATTGATGTTTTATTCAAGAGTGTGGCAAATCATTGGACTCGACAAGGAATTGGGGTGTTACTTACTGGTATGGGAACAGATGGCGCTCAAGGTTTAAAAGTATTACGAGAAGCTGGATGGTACACCATTGCTCAAAACCGCGAAACTTCTGCTGTGTATGGTATGCCCAAAGCTGCGGTGGAATTAAAAGCCGCCGTAGAAGTTTTGCCAGTTGATGCGATCGCTGCTGTTTGTACCAAGATATTACAGTTATCAGCACGACATATATAAAATAATTTTTTATCCCGTAAAATTACTGTTTTTAAATTATTAAAAATAACATAAATATAGTTTATTCTTTTCTTTCAAAAAATCCATTATCTAGAAGCTGAAAACCTTGTTTTATTTTAATATGTAATATATTTACTTTTGTATATCTTAGGTTATAATCAACCTAAAGAATTCATGCTTAAACTTTTTAGTTAAAAATATTTAGTAAAAATTACATAATCAAATCGCCGAATCAATACCTTTCGGTTAAGGGGGAAAGGGGAAGGGGAAAAGGGTAAAGAAAAACCTTTAACCCTTACCCTTTAACCTTTTATCAAAACCAAATTCCAAGTTAGAAATGCTTAACCCAACAGTATTGATTGGCGAACCTATTGTCAAATCTAGTAAACAGAAACTTTATTACCTAAATTGACTATGCAATTAGCATCAGCAGACTGTCTAAATGAAGTAAAAATTCACACAGAAACAGTGAAAATTCTGTTAATTGACGATCAGGTAATAATTGGTGAAGCAATTAGTAGAATTATTGCTAACGAAACAGATATTAGTTTTAATTATTTCAACGATTCAACTCAAGCAATCCATAAAGCGATCGCCATTGAGCCAACGGTAATTCTGTTAGATTTGATTATGCCAGATATCGATGGTTTAATGCTACTGCGTTGGTTTCGTTCTCATCCATCAACTCGTGATATTCCCATCATTATGTTATCGAGTAAAGAAGAACCAAAGCTAAAAGCAGAAGCCTTTGCTGAGGGAGCAAATGACTATTTAATTAAATTACCAGACGCTATTGAGTTAATTGCCCGCATCCGCTATCATTCCAAAGCTTATAATAACCTCAAGGCACTCTCAACTGCAACTGTAAATGCTAAACTACAAGCACAGGAATTAGAAGATACTGTTCGCAAGTTGCAAACAACTCAAGTGCAATTAATTCAAACCGAAAAAATGTCTAGTTTGGGCAGAATGGTTGCAGGTTTAGCCCACGAAATAAATAATCCTATCAATTTTATTCATGGTAATTTTAATTATCTTCACGAACATATTCACAGTCTTTTGAGTTTGATACAATTTTACCAAAAAGAGTATCCTGAAGCTCAAAAAATTATTTTAGATGAAATTGGCGAGATTGACCTAGATTTTCTCATAGATGACTTTCAAAAAATTCTCGTTTCTATGAGATTAGGAACTGATAGGATTAAGGAAATTGTACTTTCTTTAAAAAACTTTTCTCGCCTCGATGAATCTGAGAAAAAAGCTGTAAATATTCATGAGGGAATTGAAAGTACGCTATTTTTGCTAAACCATCGTCTTAAGCCAAAAATAGAAGTAATTAAAGAGTATGCTCATCTCCCACTAGTAGAATGTTATCCAGCACAATTAAATCAAGTATTTCTCAATGTGATTAATAATGCAATAGATTCTTTATTAGAAGATTTAAATTATCAATATCAAAAACAGATTATTATTAGAACTGAAGTAACAGATTTAGAAACTATCAAAGTTAAAATTATAGATAATGGCTCTGGAATTGCTCCAGAAATCCAAAGTAAAATATTCGACCCTTTTTTTACAACTAAACCTGTTAATAAAGGTACAGGTCTAGGTTTAGCAATTAGTTATCAAATTATTGAAAAACATCATGGCAGGATTTATGTAAAGTCTCAACTTGGTAATGGGGCAGAATTTATTATCGAGATTCCAATTAGAGTCAGTACTTAATATAGGAATCTGATTCAATTTCTGACTGACTTGTGTAGGTAGGGAACTCTTAACAACGAATAGGAAGAAGGGATAAATGTCAATACCTTGGTATTAAGGCTAAAACTTTTTGTAAAAATCAATTTTTTAACGTAGAGGCAAAGCGGCTTCCTGCAAGGTATAGTCAAGGACGCAGCGAAAAGTCACGACTTGTCGGCTTGAGGCGGTCTGTTAGTGCAGGTTAGCAACGTAAGAGCGTCACTTTTCAAGACAAGGGACGCAAAGAGAAACAACAAATGCTTAACTCCAAAAAAACAAGGGTTTGAAGCCCGGCCTTTAAAGACGAGCGTTTTGGGCGAGTATTTAAACCTTGCCCAAAACCTACTCTGTTCCCTGTTAAAAGCATAAATTCATCTTCACAAGCGTTGTAGCAAATTCAAACCGTGGGTATCAGTACCACAGGTATTCAAAAGAAAATATTCATCAGCTAATTTTTGTACTTGCTCTGATTCTAAGGCGCTGGGTTTCCAGGGATTGGGGTTATTGTAGGCGTAGAAAGCTTCTACACCATCGATACCCTTTTTAGCCGCAGCTGGAATTAAGTCAAAATGCGATCGCTTGTAACGCGCAGGATGAGCCAAAACTGCCAATCCACCAGCCTCTTGAATTGCAGCAATCACATTACTTGCTTGATATTCTTTGCCTGTAGTCGCCCTTCTTTGCAGATAGGGTTTGATACTAGGGTGTTCTAGCTCGAAAGCGTAACCCAAAATATGAACTTCTATGTCTAAAAGGTTAGCATTGATTTCCACACCACTCCACAATAAAGGAGTGCTTGCACCGGGATTATTCCACCTCCAATCCTCTAACCAAGCTTGTGCTGCTAGATAGCCGCCAATATTATGATGATCGGTAATCGCTAACCCTTTTAACCCAATTGCGATCGCCTGCTCCATCAATGCACTCGGCTGCAACCTCCCATCTGAATGGACAGTGTGCATGTGAAAGTTGAATAACCTGGGACAACTGTGTGCATCAATATTCTGGAATACTTGCCTCAACAGTTCTTTTGAAGCACTAGTGCGGGCCAAATTTACAACCATAACCCTCTCTAAACAAAAATATATATTCCTAACACACTAAAACGCCACACCTACAGATGAGAAATACTCAGGACTGTAAATTAGTGTTAACAGCTAATTTCTCAGCTTTATTAGCAAATTTTTCGATATGTTAAGACTACGTTAGCAAATCTCAACGTTAGTAGTTATAAATAGTTTAAATTACCTGTAAATTTTAAGTAGTAATAAATATTGCATATCAAATTCAAGGAAGTCCAAGAAATAAAAACAATCACTTGAAGTTGCTCCCCTGATGAGTATTGACTTTCGAGCAGCAGGATAGTTTTTAGAAAGGAAGTCCCTTAATCATCTGCCTATACTAGCTGTGTAAATGGCTTAGAGAGTAAATTTTTAGTAGAGAAAATTTCTCTGCTAAACTAAAAAGAAAATTTATATTATATATAAAAAATATCTATTTAAATGGTAATCCTACTAATTCTCCCGAACCACTAATGACTTCCCCGATCGCCATAGCTGGAATTTCATGCGATCGAAAATGATTAATTGTCTGCTCTACTTCATCGGGTGACACCAGCAATACAAATCCAATTCCCATATTGAATGTATTGTACATGGCTTGGGAGTTGACTTCTCCTACTTCAGCTAGCCACTGAAATATAGGGGGAATATTCCAACTGTTGGGGTCAATTTTAATTGCTTGAGCTTTTCCTAAGCATCTAGGCAGATTTTCTGGCAAACCACCACCTGTGATATGAGCCATACCATGAATTGACAAACCTGCTTGTAGCGCTGCTAAAACTGATTTGACATAAATGCGCGTGGGTTTAAGGAAAGTTTCGCCGATAGTTTCGCCACCTAACAATTCTGGAGTATCGCTCCAAGCAAAATTGCGATCGCTAACAATCTTTCGGACTAAACTCAAACCATTACTATGTACGCCTGCACTAGCAAGAGCGATCGCTACATCTCCTATTTGTACTTGAGAACCGTCTAACATCTGACTTTTTTCGACAATTCCCACACAAAATCCAGCCAAATCATACTCACCCACCTGGTAAAAACCGGGCATTTCTGCCGTTTCTCCCCCCAATAAAGCGCAACCAGCTTGCTTACATCCAGAACTTATACCTGCAACTACATCAGTTAATTGCTCTTTATCCAACTTCCCGGTTGCCAGATAATCTAAAAAAAACAGTGGTTGGGCACCAGATGTCAGTACATCATTCACACACATCGCTACCAAATCAATCCCTACAGTATCATGGCGGTTGAGCATGTGAGCTATTTTCAACTTAGTACCTACACCATCTGTCCCAGAAACTAAAACTGGTTCCTTAAAACCCCCTGGTAGTTGAAAGCAGCCAGCGAAGCCACCTAGTCCACCAATTACTTCTGGTCTAAAAGTACTGTCAACCAAGTTGCGAATTTGATTTACAAAGCCTCGACCAGCCTCAACATCAACTCCTGCATCCCGATAATCCATTCCTGACTACACCTTTATTAATTTCAGTTAAAAATTAGAAATTACCAAAACTCCTAACTCTTGGAAAGACTTGGGTTAATCGCGTCTCTTTAAAATACCTCATCTTCAATGCCCCGCCACCATTCCCCCAAATTCATCAAGTCATGGTAAATATCTTCTAATTCTTTGCTGTAAGCATCGTCTGTGAGTGTAGCTCGACGCTCTTGCAGTTTTTTTAGGCGTAGTTGAACTAATAACCAAGGTTTACTGATACCATTCGTTGCTTCGATGTATTGCGCTAATTCTTTACTATCCATATATTTTGATTTTCATCTTACTCTTTTTAAGATACAGGAGGTAGCCCCTGCGGGGAAGTCGAAGGTTCAAAAGTCAAAAGTTAAAAGTCATATAATCCCTTTTTAATAAAGAAAATATCTTCAAATCATGGAATTGTCCTTTCCAAAATCCATATTCTCTTAAAGTTCCTTCTTCTACAAATCTCAAATTTCCTAATAATTTGATAGAGGCAGTATTTTCTAGCGTGACAAATGCTTCAATTCTATTTAAATTTAACTGATGAAAACCCCAGTGAATGATAGTTCTTAAAGCTTGTGTCATTAAGCCCTTTCTCCAATATTCTCTTGCCAGTTCGTATCCAATTTCTGCCTGAAAGGGGTTTTTAATACTATAGCCACAGGAACCAATAATTATATTGTCTTCTTTCTTTGCTATTCCCCAGCGAATACCTTGTTGATTTTTAAACCTCTCTGCACGACGCTCAATTATAAACTGAACTTGCTCTAGACTAGTGGCAGTTTCTAAATCATGATACTTTGTTACTTCATCATCTGCAAAAACCTGAAAAATTGCTGGCACATCTGCTAGTTTTGTTTCTCGTAAAATTAAATTATCAGTTGTCAGTTGGGGAAAGTTATTGAAAACAGTACTAAGGTTTTGCACATTTTTAAATAAAATATATACACCTGATAACAAAGTTTTTGTTCTTAATTTTAAGTTTCAGCTTTTTTTGTACCTTTTTCAACCCCTCCTCGAAATAGGATTGCTATATGTGCCCAGCTAATCAAAAACAGCCACGATAAAAAATCGTGACTGTTGTTAATTTCTTGATAAACGTTAAAAACCACTGTCACAGCCAGTTGAAAACTGGTTGTTGATTAAGCCTTGGCTAAGTTTTCAGCAACGAAGTCCCAGTTGACTAATTTATCTAGGAAATTCTTGATGAACGCTGGACGAGCATTTCTGTAGTCGATGTAGTAAGCGTGTTCCCAAACATCCAAGGTTAAAAGTGCTTTCTGACCATAAGCTAGAGGGTTCTCTGCATTTGGTGTCTTAATTACTTTTAGGGTACCACCATCATCAATTAGCCAAGACCATCCGCTACCGAACTGAGTTGCAGCTGCGTTAGAGAACTCTTCTTTGAATTTGTCGAAACTACCGAAATCTTTCTCAATCTTGCTTGCGAGGTCACCACTGGGTGTGCCACCACCTGCTGGTTTCAAGGAATTCCAAAAGAAGGTGTGGTTCCAAACTTGGGCAGCATTGTTGAAGATTCCCGTCTTAGAGGAGTCTTTAAAGGAAATTACGATCACCTCTTCTAGGGGCTTCTCAGCAAGTTCGGTACCTTCAGTTAACTTGTTGAGGTTGTCTACGTAAGCTTTGTGATGCTTGCCATAATGGTACTCGAAAGTTTCGGCTTTCATACCATATGGCTCTAGAGCATTAATCTCGAAGGGTAAGGGGGGCTGTACAAATGCCATTGTGTGAAATCCTCTCTTTAGCGGTTTCCAGTTTTAAGGTATTGCAGAAGCTTAAAAAATGAGCAGCTTTTATTTTTAGTAGTCTTATGTCTTTTCTAATGAAACATAAAACTTAACATCGTTATTCTACTACCAAAGTGAAGCGAAAAACAAAGTACTCCTCTAATAAGTAAAATTAAGTTAAATCGTGCGTATGCAATCACTATAAATAAAAATGGCTAATATTTCATAGTTAAAGGCCTATATTGCAATCTGATTTGAAACACATCAATCGCAAAGCTTATATTTTGGAATTCTCTAATAAGTCGTAAACTTCTTTATTCAAAAACAATTCAGAATTGCTATGACAATTGGTATTGAGTAATTAAAAGCAACAATTAAGGCTTTGAAACTTCTACCTTTAGTAAGATTAATTAGTCTTTAAATAATCAGTCCCAAGCTGGATGAATTAATTTTAAAATAAGTTACTGTTGAAAATAGTTGGCTAAATTTTTCAGAAAATAATCAAAAATAAAAACTATTTAATATTTATCTAAATTTTGGCACTATCTCTAGGTGGAGAAAATCTAGAGTTGGGAAGGCAGGGCAGGGTAGCCGTATTATGTCAATAAGGTAATTTTATTGTCAATAAACTCTAAAACTATCTCATTAATCTCTGCTTATTGACAAAGATTTTAGAGATTGCCTTGAGGCTGAGAAAATTAAATCAAACAGTAAATGCTGTTTTTTAGTTAATTCTTAGCCTTGGTTATGAGAAGTATAATTTGGATGCGTTTGCCTTAGAGTCTGCCCTCTTTACAAAGCATAAAAAGAAACTAATGAAATACTTTACCCTGTTTACTTTTCTGTATATAGTAGCGGGAGTTTGCTTAACTGCGATCGCCCTTGGGCATCCTAACATCACTCCAAACCATAAAATAACCCTGCTAATTAATGCTGGACTGTTATACCTTGTCGCTGTCCTCAGTACCTTTCCATTTTGGCGACAAAGCTTAATAAGCAGGCAAGCGAGACTGCGCGATAAACCTGCTTGGGATCGGAATTTTTACATAATTTTACTTTTACTGATCGTTGGATTGACGCTTTTTACAGCGATCCCTGACTTGGTAAATCACAACTGGGCAATAGAGGCGATCGCCAGAGTATCTGTCGCGCCACTGGTCATCCTGACAAGTACAGAACAACTCTTAATTAGAAGCCAAAATCGGTAATAATTCCGATTACAGGTATTTTTTACAGGTATAACTGTAGTCAGATAAGTTAGGATATATGATAAGCATGAATGCTAGGAGTAGTAATAGTTCTATCTCCTGCCTCCTGCCTCCTGTTATATTTTCATTTATTAGTGACCAGAAGAGTACAACAGAAATCGGAGACAAGGTGACAGTAGCAGAGATTGATAAAATGGTTGTTCCCTTGTCTCCTTGCTCTCTTCGATAACTACCACTCAGATAAACGTTGCTGGTAGTAGTTAACAATTTTTGCACTGACTTCAGATACGTCTAAACCATCAGTTTGAACTTCGATCGCATCCGCCGCTTTTTGCAAAGGGGAAATTTTACGCGTACTATCTTTCCAGTCCCGTTCGGCAATGTCGCGTTCGAGCTGCTCTAAACTCACTTCGGGTTGACCATGTTTTTGAAAATCTTGCTGACGGCGACGTGCGCGTTCGCTTACAGAAGCAGTTAAGAAAATTTTTACTTCGGCATCGGGGAACACATGAGTGCCAATGTCCCGACCTTCTGCTACTAAACCGCCTTTTTTACCCCAACTTTGCTGTTGTTTAACTAGTGCTTGACGTACAGCGCATTGTGCAGCGATCGCTGATACTTGGGATGTCACCTCAACCGTACGAATCGCTTGGGTAACATCGATACCGTTAATCCAAACCCGCACGGGAAATTGTAAATCCTGAGTGGGAGTCAGTTCAATATGACACTGGCTAGCTAATTCGGCGATCGCACACTCATCGTCAATGGCAATACCCTTTTGCAGTACTAACCAAGTCACAGCTCGGTACATTGCTCCTGTATCTAGATACACTAGATTCAGCTTTGCTGCCACTTGACGCGCCACTGTGGATTTCCCAGCACCGGCTGGGCCATCAATGGCGATGATGGGTTGACGATCGCGCAAAATAATATTGTCAATCAAACGTGTAGAACCCAGACGAGCTGCGATCGCCAGCATTCCTTCCTCCTGAACTTTTTCTAAAGACATCAACGTAGTCGGTTCAACCAATTCAATATATTCCACTAAAAGCGTGCTGACCATTGTCAGTTCTTGCTGTACTATTGCTATCAACTTGTTGCGATCGCGAAGTCCTGCCTGAAACGCAGTTTCAGCTCTTTGCAAGCCGCGATACAGCACTGCTGCTTGCTGTTTTTCTGTTGCAGTCAAATACTGATTACGAGAACTCAAGGCAAGACCCGATGCTTCCCGTACTGTTGGACAAGCAACAATTTCGATTGGCAAATTTAAATCAGCTACTAGCTGCTTAATAATAGCCAGTTGCTGGCCATCCTTTTGACCGAAGTAGGCTCGGTCAGGCTGTACCAAGTTAAAAAGCTTAGTCACAATCGTAGCAACACCCTGAAAGTGACCCAGCCGAGAACGACCACACAAGCCAGATATCATAGCAGATGGGGGGATAACTTGTGTAACCTTTGATTCTTGTATACTTTTCTGGGGTACTGCCATCTCTTCCGGAGTCGGCGCAAAAATTGCATCTACCTCAGCTTGGGAGCAAAATTGTTGGTCTTGCTCTAAAGTGCGAGGGTAACGTTGATAATCCTCATTGGGGCCAAATTGCAAGGGATTGACGAAAATACTGACAATCACCGTGGAATTTTCTTGCCGCGCCCGTTGGATCAAGCTTAAATGACCTTGATGCAAATTCCCCATTGTCGGCACTAGACCGACTGCTGTCTGATGCCAACTATTTATCTCATCTAGTGCCAGATTTTCTGTAACCGCAATCAGCTTGTTTTCCAAGCAGCGTCTAGTTAAATAACAGCGTAAAGCTGCAACTGTTGTCAGCAGGCGCACAAAAATACCCCTAGTTCTCTCATCCCTCCCCCGTTAGTTTATATCTGAAATAGAGGAGATGGTTGAACTGGGAATTAGGGATTAGGGATTGGGGTATGGGGCAAACAGGAAGTGTGGGAGGTGTGGGAGGATGGGGAAGAAATGCAGGTGTGAAAGGAAAAAGAGGTATGGGAAGATGGGGAAGAAATGCAGGTGTGGGAGGATGGGGGGGTGTGGGAGGATCGGGAAGATGGGGAAGAAATCTTTCCCCCGACACTCCCCACACTCCCCACACTTCCTCTTTCCCCCACACCTCCCACACTCCCCCATCTCCCTCAGTCCCCAGTCCCCAGTCTCTTTATTTCTCCAAAACCTCTATATGCACTGGTGCAACGCCACTACCCATCATTCCCAGAATTCGAGCTGCGCCAGCAGACAAGTCAATGATTCGACCGCGAATGTAGGGGCCTCGGTCATTAATCTGTACTACGACAGAACGACCATTGCGGGTGTTGGTTACACGGACTTGTGTACCGAAAGGTAAGGTACGATGGGCGGCAGTCATTCCTTCTGGGTTGAACCTCTGACCGCTAGCAGTACGATTGCCGGAACCGTCATAGCCATAAAAAGATGCCATGCCTCTGAAGCTGATTCGGACTCCTCCGACGGCAATCTCTCGCGGTAGCTTAGGTATTGATACTGGTTGACGCACTGGCATATTTGCAATCTCGCTTAAGGGTGATGCATTACCTAGTAGTCTCCGCAAGCGATTGGTTGCTTGCAATGCATCTTGCGCCAGATTGTTGGTGGTATCTGCTAATCGCGTACCTTGATTAATTTCTACTAATTCTTCACCGTTAACTTTGATTGTATAGCGATCGCCAGATCCTCCTTCTACAGGGAAGCTCTTGTTTTGAGCAACATTTGCAACTTTAGATTCGCCCCCTGCTTTCCAACTGACGGTAATCTGACTCGCATCTATATTTTCCCGGTTCAACTGGTTGATTTTAGCTGCTATTACACCAGCTATCTCAGCTGGGTCTTTGTCAACGGAACTAATCTGATTATTTGCTCCAGCTACATTTCCAATACTCGCCGATGAAGGTGAATTGCCAGCAATAAGGGCGTATGATTGTACGCCCTCAGTTTCGTTTATTCCACCAACTTTTTTATTCTCAACATTCGTATCTGATATAGAACTCAGAAAAGTGAGAACGGGAATATTTTTTATATAAAGGGTTGCCGCCTTACGTCCTCCAATGTTGTAAGGATGAATTTGTGTAATCACAGCATCCAAGGTTTGTTCCCCTGTTCTTGATTGGTACTCTCCCACTTTCACTACATCAGAAGCAGGTGATTTTTGAGAAGCTAGCGCATTTCCCTTGGGGGTTTGAGTGCAGCCAACTGTGGGTATCCCCAAAACAGCTAGAGACAGAGCAACAACAGTCCAAAAATGTCTTTGATTCATGCGTCCAATTTTAAAGCGAGTGTAGAACTTAAGAGAACTTAAGTCATATAATTCGCGGGATTTTCACCAGTGAATTCCCTTCGGCAAAACTCGAACTCGTTCCGTCTTCACTTTTTTTTTGTAACTGCAACAGACTAGCATGAACCTTTTGGCTTGGGGATCAGGGTTTTAGCGTAATTCTAGACAACTTTATCCAAATCAAATTACTATTTTCAGGGTGAAACCTTGCTCAAATGTGGATTTGGGCTGTGTAACGTTTTTTTGGGTAAGTCAAAAATTTCTTTAGAAAACTTTGCATTTTTTGTGAACCAAACTCACAAAACCTTGTTCGTATCAGTTTCCAAGGCTAACAACGCTGTTTGTATTCTATAAAACATAAATTTTAGTAATTTACTGAGAAAATATAAATATAATTTTAATTAAAAGACATCGGCATAAATACTCAAAATTACTTATTTAAGTAAATCTTTAGATTTTAGTACAAATAAGTTGTCATCGGAGTTAGATATAAAATAGTCATGCAAATCAGTTGAAGTTTACTATCTTTTTTTGAAGTTTTTTCTCGCTAAATTAACCATGAGTTGTATTATCTCTAACTAGGTTTAACTGAGTGATTTATATAACTTCTTATATCAGTGTTGATGTGTATAAAAAAAAGGATAATACGCAAGCGAACCTTTTTTGTAATTAATGTTAAAAAAATTAGAAAAACTTGGCGATCGCTTCTAGATGAGTTTTATTTTGTAACAAAAAATACACGTAGTATTTTTTAGTCTAAGTAGTGAATTGAGTATAAATAGGCAATGGACAAAAAGGAAAGATAAATAGCCTCTTGCCGCTTGCCTTAAGGTGTACGGTATTTTTTCAGGCAATCAAATTCAATCGCGATATATGTACCAGGTATTTCGTAAAATGCTATCAGCCTCATAGTCAAACAAGTAAATTCAGGAGATTTAGAAATAGACTCGTCATTATTAACTGTTCTCAACGACTTGCATTCCCTGTACAAGTCATTGGGCGAGGGTGCAGTAGCAAATTACATTCCGGAACTGGCAAAGGTAAATCCGGACTTATTTAGTATTTGTATTGTCACTGTAGATGGTCAGGATTATAAAGTTGGGGACTGGGAACAGTTCTTTACGATTCAATCGATTTCCAAGGTATTTGCTTATGGACTTGCCTTAGAAGATCGTGGACGGGATTACATGTTGACGAGAGTTGGTGTCGAACCAACGGGCGATGCATTCAACGCAATTATTTTGGATGAGCAATCGAAGCGACCTTATAACCCAATGGTAAATGCCGGAGCGATCGCCACTACTAGCTTAATTAAAGGATCTGCTCCCACCGAACGGCTCAACCGGATGCTGGAGATGTTCCGGCGATATATTGGCCGCGATGTGTTCGTTGACATTTCAGTTTTTACCTCAGAGCGCAGTACCGGACATCGCAACCGCGCAATGGCGCACCTGATGCTCAACTTTGGCATGATTGACCAAAATATCGAACAAGCGCTGGATCTTTATTTTCAGCAGTGTGCTGTACTGGTGAATTGCCAAGACTTAGCAGTGATGGCTGCTACCCTGGCTAACAGAGGTATTAACCCCATTACCAAAGAACGGGCAGTAGATAAGCGTTACATCAAAGATATTTTGAGTGTGATGTACACCTGTGGCATGTACAACTTTGCGGGTGAGTGGGCTTATAAAATTGGTATTCCGGCGAAAAGCGGAATTTGTGGTGGGATTATTGCTGTTGTACCCAATAAGATGGGCATTGGCGTATTTTCGCCGCCACTGGATGCGCGTGGTAATAGTGTGCGGGGAGTAAAGGTGTGTGAAGAACTTTCCCAACGTTTGAGTTTACATTTATTTGATTGTTCTGGTGAAAATGCGAAATTAGGAACTGAGGAATGAAAAGTGGCAAAGATGAAGAAAGCAGGGAGTTCTTAGCCGAGGGGAAATTTGATAATGCCCATTACTGCTGAATCTGCTGAAGAAGGGCTTGCGTTTGCTGATACTTCTGGCTATCTCCTTGCTTTTGAAACAGACTTGCAGCTTGTTGTAAATCGGTAATAGCGCTTTTACGATTGCCTAAAGCATATTCAGCAAGTCCTCGGTTGCCATAAGCATCAGCTAAATTGGGGTTGATTTTTAGTGCTTGGTTAAAATCAGCGATCGCCAGCTTGTGATTTCCCTGCCTATAATTTAAAAACCCCCTATTATAGTAAGCATCTACAGACTTAGGATCGATTCTCAGAACTTGGTTAAAGTCGGTAATCGCAGCTTGAGTGTTTCCTAGTTCTGCATGAGCAGTTCCCCGACTGTTGTAAGCATCTATATGGTTGGGATTTAGTCGCAGTGCTTGATTGAAATCAATAACGGCTGCTTTAAAGTCTCTTAATTGAGACTTTGCCAAACCTCTCAAGCAGAAACCTTCGTAGTAGCTAGGATTTAACTCTACTACTCGACTGAAATCCTCTATTGCGCCGTAGAAATTGCCTTGCTCAAGCTTTTGCACACCCTGGTTATAGTATTGTTGAAAATTTATTTGTTGAATGCGCGTTGGTTGTTGCTGTGCAGCATGAACAGCAACAGGTATTCCACTCAATACACTACTCGTTATTCCCAGGATGACAACAGTTTTTTGAATGTAATTCATAGCTTGACTTTCTCCTTGATAAATATATCAAGACAGATGCATGAGATTATTTTCGATTAAATCTATCCTAAGCGGTTTAAAGCTAGAAACCCAATTAATTAGCGAACAGTTTTCTGGTCGAGTAGAAGCGCAAAATGCTTGAGGTTTTTGAAGTTGATGACTGATGACTGTCAACAGGGAGATATTTTTTATTTGTCAGTTTGTTAGAACACTTGCGATATTATTCTTTTGAGCTAAAGACCTGTTTCGGCTAAAAGTAGGTCTAAATGAGCATAATAGGCATAAATGCTAGGTGATGTTCAGGCGATCGCTATTAATCAGAGTTGTTAGACTTATTTTTTTGCAGGGCTAAAACCTTTGTTTTTATGTAGGTTTTTAAAAGTTTGCTATTTACTGACTGTACTATTTTTTCGATAAAGGGGAGATATCTAGAATGTGCTACGCATTGACGCTGATGCCGTTTGCTAAAAATATTATAAATTACTTGGTATCGTCTTAAATTTATCCACTGAACCCAGAGAATAATCTTCTAATTTAAAATCAGCAAAAGGCTTCTTTTCTAACCTATTCCGTAAAGCTTCATCTATACTTACATCTGTTGATTCTTTTTTGACACCAATAATTATAATACTTCTTTGATATGTAGTTAAATCGTGATTGCCTTGACAATCACTTCGTTGAAATTGACCTAAGTTTAATAAGCGATCGCCTTTGATACTTGGTTGATTAATAAATATTTGTTTTACTAAAAGCTGTGTTTGTACGGCTCGTTCTAAAGCTATACGTTGTTGAAAATCTATATTTCCCTTACAAGAAGTTGTACCTACAGAGATAATCTCACCAGAATCTTCCATTATATTCTGTATACCTTCTTGTTCTAAATTCAACTTTAATAGGTTAAGGCTAATAATTTCATCATTATGTTTAATTTGAAAATTGCTTCCCACAACCCATTTATATTGTACTGATAAAACAGCTATGTTAAATTTGGCAATTCTTCCCTGACTATCTTTACCTTCTTTATAAGGAAAATAATCAATATTGCCTTTTTTTTCGGGAAGTTGTCCGTAATTTGGTATTAAAGAATTATTTGATGTCTGCGTCGCTAGAACGATTATACTAAGTAATCCTAAAGCCAATAGCAATGCAGCAAAAAGTCCGAGTAGCGGCACTTTTGACGGCTGGCTATTTAAATTGAGCAAACTTGGAGTAATTGGTAGTAACTGATCGGGTTCAAAATCATTTATAAAATTGATATTAGAAGTATTATTTCTTGTTAGTTGATTTTCAATTTCTTCTAATTGCTGCAAAATTTCCTGGGCATTGGTGGGACGCTTTTCTACATCAGCTGCTATGAGCCAATCAATTAAATTTAATAGTAAAGGTGAGATATCGATGGTCTGATTGTGCCAGTGCAACAAATTTTGCTGGACATCATACATATCTAAGGGATGGTTTCCTGTGAGCAAAAACACAAAAGTACGTCCCAAGGCAAAGAAATCTGATTGTGGTACACCTTGACCATTCATTTGTTCTGGGGCGCTGTAACCAGATGACATAAGTGCTGTCATTCTAGGGCTGTCGCTGAGTTCGTCTGGGTATGTTTTGCTGATTTTATAGGCGGTGCCAAAATCAATAATTACTAATTGCCCATCGGGTTTAATCATGATATTGGATGGCTTAATATCTCGATGCAGGTATTGTTTGCCATGCACTAAACCTAAAATTTCTGTCAACTGTTTTAACCAGGCGATCGCTTGTTCTTGGGAAATGGGACAATTCTGCTGCTCAAACCATTCTTCTAAGTTGTACCCATCGATTTTTTCCATTGCAATGCAATGCAATACTAAACCATTTCGGGTTTGATATTGGAAGTAACTATCTTCTTTGGGAATACCAGGATGGTTCAGTTTTAGAAGGACAGTTAGCTCTTGCTGAAATAGTTCTACTGCTTCGGGATCGCTTGATAAATCTTCTTTGAGTATTTTGAGGATTTTAGGGGTATTTTGTTCGTATGCCTCATAAACTTTACTAAAACCTGTTTCGTCATTCAACAGACACTTCACCCGATAACGTCCTAGCAATTCCAGATGAGAACCACAACTTTGACAAAAACGATTTTGATGATTATTTGGGTGATTTGGTTTCGGGCAAAGGGGATTAATACAAAGGCTCATGAGTAGGGAGTGGGGGCTAGGGATTTGGGACTGGGGACACTTCGGGTGAGCTTCAGTGCATCGCTGGGGACTTGGGACTGGGGACTAGAAAATAAATATTTAGCTATACTTTCCCATTACCCAATACCCAGTACCCAATCCTTAGACATCGCTCATCTTAATTCTTCTATTTCTGTGGGATGATCCCGTCTAATAATCATGAGATTTTTGAGCTGTGTTTTGCCAAGAAAGCTGCTACAGTCTGGTTAAATGGCTCTGATTGTGTCAAAAATGGCCAATGATTGCCAGGAACTTGGCAAATGCCTAAGTTTTTCAAATAAGTCTTATAGGGTTGAATTTGCCAATTTTGGCGGTTGAGACCTTGTTCTGGCTGGATGAAGAGGGCAGGGGTGTCAAGGGGTATTGTAAAACCAGGCACTTGCATTACTGCCTCAAAAATTCCGTCGCGGGCGGCAATAGTAAATTTGCTCCCCCAATTACCATCGAGTTTTTGTTCAATTCCTGCTTGGAAGACTTGCTGCTGTAGCGAACTCCATCCTTGATATTGCTTTAATTGCCGTGCTTGTTGTTCGGCTTCTTCGTAACTAGCAAAGGGGCCCATACTTTTGAGAAAAGGCAACAAGCGATACAACATCGGAAAAGTTAGCCTGAAAAAGTTAGGCATTTTCCAAATGAAAATTGGATCGATTAAAATCATACTTCGTAAACGCTTTGGGTTTTGTCTTGCCCAAATGACGGCTAATTTGCCTGTCCAAGAGTGACTAACAATATGGGCAAAAGTCCATCCGAGACGATCCATGAGTGCTTCTAGATCTTCGATCGCACTTTCAAAGCTATAATCTCTCTCTGGCTTACTAGTTTCGCCATGTCCACGCATATCTGGTGCAACTATGTGGTAATCTGCTGCCAAGCGCTCTGCCAAATTAGACCACACAAGAGCATGGTCACCTAAACCATGTAACAACAGTAGAGGTTCTCGACCTTGGCTCCACTCTAAATAAGAAAGTTGGATATCAGGTTTTAATAAAGTTTCACGAACAGGTACCATTGCACATCCACCTGTGGAGAGATATCTTTGCGTTTATATCGTACAGCGAAAGGGGAGTGGGGGGATAAGGGAGATGAGGGAGATGAGGGAGGATGGAGGAGAGTTAAAACTAAAAGTTTCAAGTTCAAAGGTTCAATGTTGAGCTTCAGAGGTTCAACTTTGAGCTTCAGAGGTTCAACGTTGAGCTTCAAAGGTTCAACGTTGAGCTTCAAAGGTTCAACGTTCGAGTTCAGAGGTTCAACGTTGAGCTTCAAAGGTTCAACGTTCGAGTTCAGAGGTTCAACGTTGAGCTTCAAAGGTTCAACGTTCGAGTTCAGAGGTTCAACGTTCGAGTTCAGAGGTTCAACGTTGAGCTTCAAAGGTTCAACGTTCGAGTTCAGAGGTTCAACGTTGAGCTTCAAAACCTCAAACTCCTTCTCTGTGTTATCTCCCCGATTCCCTTATCTCCCCACTTTCCCAATTCAGTTACCAATTACCACTTTGTAAGTCTGAGGATTGTACTAATTGACACGAAATAATGAGACTGATGAATGCCAAGATCAAAAGTAAGGATGTCCAAGGATATTAAAAGTACTATGCCAGAATTACACCAATCAATTGCTCAGCATTATCACGAACGGACTAAATACGATCCTGAGACTCTCGCTTTAAAAAATCAAAGGTTAGACTGGGCTAAGCAGCCAGTACCTTTTAAAGAATACAAAATTGGCTCTACTTACGATCTCAAACCTTATATTCAAGAAAAACCAGAGGCTTTTGCTAATAATTCAGATGCTCAACGCTGGCAAAGACTGTCGCGGTTGCTGTTCCGCAGCTATGGACTAACGGCGAGAATGCCTTCTATGGGAAGTGCAGTGTATTTACGTGCGGCTCCTAGTGCTGGCGGGTTGTACCCTGCGGAGGTATATTTAGTTTCTCGTGGCACGTCGTTATTGCCAGCAGGACTGTATAATTACCAGTGCCGGACTCATTCCTTGATGCATTATTGGGAAAATAATGTTTGGCAAACCCTACAAGCAGGTTGTTTCTGGCATCCTTCGCTAGAAAATACCCAACTAGCAATTATTGTTACAGCAGTTTTCTATCGTTCTGCTTGGCGCTATGAAGACCGGGCTTATCGTCGGATTTTTCTAGATACAGGACATCTTCTGGGTAATATCGAGTTAGCTGGTGCGATTGCTGACTATCGCCCCCATTTAATCGGCGGTTTTGTGGATGAATCGGTAAATGATTTGCTTTATATAGATCCACAACACGAAGGTGCGATCGCCATTTTACCTCTGGCAGACTTGTTAGATATTAATCAAAATCTGCCATTAGGATGCACTGCCCTACCTTCTGCCACCGAAACCAGTTATCCCCAAATCGCTGATGGAGAACTACTAAAATATTTCCATCAACACACTCAGATTGAACCAGGTATAACTGGCAAGCTCAATCTACCAACTATCAAACAAGAAAAATCTTTGGAGGATAAATATAATTTTCCTTTCTGTTTGAAAATTCCCACCAGCACTACACCTATATATTGGGGAGAAAAGCTATCAGATTTAGATATCGCTATGTACAAGCGACGTTCTACCCGCGCATACAACGGTGATGATTTAACTTTCGATGAGCTAAAAAACTTACTCGATTTCACTTATCAACCACAAAATTACATTGACCAAAGTTTAGACATTTCTCCAGATTACTTTGACCTGAATTTAATACAAACATTCATTGCTGTTTGTGGTGTCAAAGGACTGGAGGCTGGCTGTTATTATTACGCACCCAAAGCCCAAGAATTACGTCAAATTCGGTTTAAAAATTTCCGGCGAGAGTTATATTTTCTTTGCCTGGGGCAAGAATTAGGCCGGGATGCCGCAGCAGTACTGTTCCATACAGCGGATCTCAAAGCTGCGATCGCTCAGTATGGCGATCGTGTTTACCGTTATTTACATATGGATGCCGGTCATTTAGGACAACGCTTGAATTTAGCGGCAATGCACCTAAATATAGGCGTTAGCGGTATCGGTGGATTCTTTGATGACCAAGTAAATGAAGTTTTGGGTATTCCTGCTGATGAAGCTGTTTTATATATCACTACATTTGGACGCCCAAGATAGAACTAATCCTTTGCTGGCTGAGGACACAGAGATCCCAAAAAATCTCTGTGTCTAGAGTAGTTTAATTTGAGCGCTAAATCTCTGGGGACAATTTTAGTATATAATTTTACTGTATACTACAATTAGGTTAATAGGCTGTCAATTTTCATTTTTGATGTAGTATAGAAATAATATAAAATATACAAAGTGCTGATGAAGATTGTTTATTTTTAATAAAACTTATTTAATTAATTGCAAGCGATTATTAAAAATTGAGTAGAATTAATATCTCAAAAATACATCGAGTTTAATTAGGAAATTTTAAATAAATAATAATTTAAAAATAGATTTTAGCTAATTCAAGACAACCAAGTAACTCTTTAATAAAAGAAATTATTCCAAACTCAAACCGAATTTTTGAAAATCTAAGCAGATTAAAACTAAGTATAAAAAAGTTTTTTATAAAACAACTGATGCTATTTCCTGAAAATGAAAGCCAACGGCTAGAAGTACTCTATCGGTATCAAATTTTAGATACACCTCCAGAAGAAGTTTTTGATGGACTAGCTCAATTAGCTGCTAACTTTTGTGAAACACCAATCGCTTTGATTACTCTAGTCGATGCACAACGGGAGTGGTTCAAGTCAAAAATTGGAGTAATTATCTCGGAAGTTCCGCGAAATATTGCCTTTGGTAGTTACACGATCTTGGAAAGCCAAATACTAATTATTCCTGATACTTTGCAAGATGAACGGTTTGCCACAAATTCCTTTGTAACATCAAATAATTGTTTGCGCTTCTATGCAGGGGTTCCCTTAATTACCTCTAATGGCTTTGCATTAGGTACTCTTTGTGTAATTGATTTTGCTGTCCGAAATTTAAATTTTAAGGAGCAAGTAGCCTTACAACAGTTGGCTCGACAAATAATCAGCCATCTAGAGTTGCATCGGCAAAAAATTATTGATGATAGTCAAAAAAGTTTTAATCTTCTTTTCTTGAAAAATCCTAACCCTATGTGGGTATTTGATGAAATAAATCTGCGATTCTTAGATGTGAATGAAGCTGCTATTATTCATTATGGCTACTCACGAGAAGAGTTTTTACAAATGCGAATAACTGATATTTACTGTCCAGAAAATCTCTCTATATTGCCGGAATCTTTAGACAAAAATCATTCTAGCTTACACTTTTGTGGACAATGGCTGCATCGTCGCAAAGACGGACAGATTATTGATGTAGAAATTGTCTCACATCCAATAGATTATGCTAGTTACAAAGCTCAGTTAGTTAATATAAAAGATATCATAGAGTACAAAGAAATAGAAAAAAACATTGAAGAAAATAAAGCTAGATTTCGAGCTATTTCTGAAGTAATTCCTGTTCCATTAATGATTTTACGTGCGTCTGATGGTTTAATTTTATACGCTAATCAGGAGTTAATTAAAACGTTTCATTTTTCTTCAATAAATTTAGTTAATCAAAAAAAAATCTCAGATTTATACTATGATTTAACAGATTTAAAAGCACTGTTAGAAATTCTGGAACGAGATGGATATATCCGTAATTATGAACTTCAATTAAAAAGAGCGGATGGCAGTCAGTTTTGGGCGAGTGCTTCACTGCAATATTTAAAATTTAATAATGAAGCAGCAATTTTAATAGTAGTTTATGATATTAGTTTTTCTAAAAATGAACAGAAAAAGCTTCAAGAACAAAATAAATTTTTAAAATTAATTTTTGAAAATATTCCCTTGATGATTGCACTGATTAATCACAATAATAAACTTCAGTGGGTGAACCAAGAATGGGAAAGAGTTTTAGGTTGGAAATTTCAAGATTTACAAAATTCTGATATTTTAGAAGTTTTATTTCCTAATCTTGAATATCGTCAAGATGTGATTAATTTTATTCAGTCTGCACAACGCAACTGGAATGATTTTAGAATTCAGGTACGAGATGGTCATTTATTAGATACATCTTGGACTAATGTTAGACTTGCAAATGGTCAAATTATCGGGATTGGGCAAGATATCACAGAACGTAAACGAAGTGAACTTGCGATTATTGCTCAAGCCGAGCGAGAGCAATTGATGCGAACCATTGCTCAACGAATTCGTCAATCTTTAAATCTCCAAGATATTCTCAATGTTACAGTTCAAGAAGTGCGAGATTTACTGAAGGTTGAACGAGTAGTAGTTTATCAGTTTGACCGAGAGATGATTGGCACAATTATGGCAGAATCCGTAGAGCCTGGATGGAGAGTTTCTTTAGGTGCAGAAGTTCATGATACTTGTTTTCAAACAGGCGGAGGAGTGGAGTATTATCAAGGACGCAAACAAGCACTCGCTAATATTTATCAAGCTGGACTAAGTGATTGCCATATTTGCTTATTAGAACGGTTTGAGGTGAAAGCAAATTTAGTCGTACCCATTTTACTAGAAGTAAGGTCTCAAAACTCTGGTTCTCACCTTTGGGGTTTACTAATTGCTCACCAATGTTCCCGTTTTCGGGAGTGGGAAGAAAATCAGTTAGATTTGCTCGATGGAGTTACAGTACAATTGGCGATCGCTATTCAACAATCTAGCATGTTTGAACAAGCTCAAACTGAACTTGTGCAAAGACAAAAAATGGAAGTGAAGTTAAGAAGTACATTGGCAGAAAAAGAAGTTCTCTTAAAAGAAGTACATCATCGAGTTAAAAATAATTTGCAGATTGTCTCTAGCCTATTGCAACTCCAGTCTCACTCACTTAAAGATTTAGAAGTCATTAAAGTTCTTAGAGAAAGTCAGAACCGCATCGAGTCAATATCTCTCATTCATAAAAATTTATATACTTCCGCTAATATTGGACAAATTGATGTTGGTGATTATATCCATAATTTGGCAACCAGCCTGTTAATTTCCTATCAAATTGTTCCTGGGAGAATTGCTCTTGAAACTGATATAGATTCAGTTAGTTTGAATATTGACCAAGCCATTGCCTGTGGATTAGTAATTAACGAATTAATCTCTAACGCTCTAAAGCACGCTTTTCCCAATCAACAAGCAGGCACAATTCGTATTGCTTTACGAAATCTTGATAATAGGATCGAGATGACTATTCAAGACAATGGTATTGGTTTACCAGATAATTTAGATTGGAGAAATACTGCTTCTCTGGGTCTCTCTTTGGTGTATGACTTAGTTACAGAACAACTCGAAGGTGAGATTACTCTAGAATGCGATCGTGGAACAGTATTCAAAATCCAATTCACGCAGTTAACTTTGAATTAGTAAATACCAAATGGGTCAAGCTAGGATTTTAGTCGTTGAAGATGAAGTAATTGTGGCTAGAACTATCGCCAGACAACTCAGTCAACTAGGGTACACTGTCACCGGTACAGCTTCCTCTGGGAAAGTTGCCATTGCCAAGGTATGGGAAACTCAACCAGAATTAGTACTAATGGATATTATCCTTAAAGGTGAGATGGACGGTATTGCCACTGCCACTCATATTCGTGAACAGCTAGACGTACCTATAATTTTTTTAACTGCGTATGGTGATGAAAATACTTTAGAACGAGCGAAAATTACCCAACCTTTTGGATACATTGTTAAGCCATTTACTACAAAAGATTTGAGAATAGCTATTGAAATCGGTTTATTAAAACACCAGTTAGAACGCGAACTGCGGGAGAATCGAGATCAGTTAGCAACTCTTCTAAACTCCATGAGTGATGCTGTGATTGCCACCAATGAGCAAGGAATGGTGACATTTATGAATCCCGCAGCTGAGGCCATAACCGGATGGCAGCAAAAAGATGCTCTAGGCAATGAAGCATCAAAGATTTTTCATCTTGTTGATGAAGTTACAGAAGCTACCTTAGAAAATCCAGTCACAAAAGTATTGCGGGAGCAACAGGTTGTTTATTTAGGGGAATTTACATCTCTAATTACTAAAGATGGAAAAAGGGTTCCTATTGGGGATAGTGCTTCACCATTGAGACGGCGACCTGACCAGATTAATGGTGTAGTAGTTGTTTTTTGGGATCTTAGCGAACGGCGTCAAGCAAAATTGTTAGAGCAAGCATTGCAAAAGGAGCAAGAACTTAACCGTCTCAAGTCCTTATTTATCTCGACTGTATCTCATGAGTTCCGTAATCCCTTAACAGTTATTCAAACGTCAGTAGAACTTATAGAAATCCAGGGAAGACATTTGACCGATATTAAAAGACGCACCTATATAAAGCGTATTCAAGGAGCCGTGCAATCCATGAATAAACTCATGGAAGAGGTGCTATTTATGGGTCATGCGGAGGCAGGAAAATTGGTATGTAATCCTGCTCCAATTAATTTAGAACTATTCTGTAGAGAACTAATCGAAGATTTTTCTACTGTTATTAATAGTGTAACTCAAATTATTTTTACTTGTCATAGTAATGATACGAACGCTGTCATGGATGAACGGCTCTTAGATTATATGTTCAGTAATCTACTCTCAAACGCAGTAAAATATTCTCCCAAAGGTGGCAATATTCAATTCGATTTAATATGTGACCCTGCTCAGAAAGTAGCAATTTTTTATATTCAAGACCGAGGAATTGGTATTCCGGAAGCAGACCAAGCCAGACTTTTTGAATCATTCTACCGAGCCTCAAATGTCCAATCAATTCAGGGCACCGGATTGGGGTTAGTCATTGTTAAAAGGTGCGTTGATGCTCACAACGGTCAAATCAGTGTCACAAGCCAAGTTGGTATCGGTACTACATTTACAGTAATTTTGCCTTTAAATCCCGAATCATAAGATTGAACAGGGTGTAGGGTTCGGTTAGAAGGGGATTCAAACCCCAACTAACCGTAGACACCGTCTTGGGGCGGGGTATGGGGCATAGAAAGATGAGGCAGATAAAACAGCAAGTCTTTCCCCTTTATCCCTCTGCTTCTTCTGCCCAATGCTCCATTCCTGATTGCCATTTTGATTAATAATTCTGTTGCACCCCGTTCACTACTGGCTTAACTTCAGAAAATGGATCGGCACCGCCATTCCAGTTAAAATCACTAATTCGGATGCTGAAGCCACCTAGCTCCAGCACTGGATTGTAACGCAAGGTGATGCCATAGGTGCGGCGGCTATATTCCAAAATGTAGTCGGTGCTAGATTGTTGACCTGTATCTAAGTTAACTGATGTTTGAAAGCCTAAGCGGAAAGGCCCATAGATTTGCTGTATAATCCCAGCACTCAATACTTTGTTATCAACGGAGCGATCGAATAAAAAGGGCGATAGTCCGCTGTTTAAACCTTGAGAGAAACTAATATTGAAAGCAGTGTAGTCTAAAAAGGGTCGAGAAAAATGACCAATTTGCCCTTGTAAGCCAATTGTACCAGTTAGGGTGCTTTGGTTATCCCCATTGGTGTAATAACTACTAGTGCCCGTAACGCCAGCGATCGCTAGCAAGTAAGGAACTACAGGGGTAGCTGTGTATCGTAATCCCTGACTGGCGGTGGCTGGTAATGGTTTTCCCTGCCACAGTCGCAACCCAGTACTCAGGGATGCACTAGCTTGTAGACGACCTAGTGAAATGCGATCGTTATCCCGCACTGGTTCTAGTAAGTCTAGGCGATCGGTGTTGGCATCAATATACTGGGCACTTCCTTGATAGCTGAGGTTAATACCACTTTTGCCTAAAGGAATCACAGGAGAGGTAATTAGAGCACCAAGACTACTCTGGACAGTTTGAAAGCCAAGGGTGCCGTTGTAGAGACGATCGCGGTAATTATATTGTAGAGTCAAGATATGGGGAAGGCGATCGCCTAATATTTGGCGCAATGCCAAATTCGCCCGGAAACTTTCTTCCACATTGTTGAAGTTAAAACTCGTTAATTCTCCAGTCCCCTGAACTACAGTTCGTGGACTCAAAACAGAATTGACCCTTGTTTTTACACCAAACAGTGCGCCTAAGTCACCCACTCCTTCTTGTATACCCCTTTGTACTAATAACTGGGGTGTGATTGTCCAGCGTGTCTGCTCAGTCTCGATGAGTGGAAAGCCGCGCTCAACGTAGAAACCACCACGGTCTTTTCCATCGTAGCCAGGAGAGACTATAAAGGGTGAAACATCCCGTTCCCGACGGTCAATTGTCTGTTGATTCACCGGAATTGGTAAAGAGAACCTTTGATCTAATACCAAACGCTGTCGTTGGGTACGGATGCGGTCTACCAAGGGTGACTCTCGCGTCAAAGTGACTTTATCTGCACGTAACTCTAGTTCTGGCGGTGAAAAAGGGTCATTAGTGATCCGGACATTGTTTGCTTGCCAACCTTGGGGATAGAAGTCAATCTGTTGGGCTTCAAATCTCAGGCGCTTGACTGCACCGCCAGTTTTTGGCGGCGGGATGTTGCTAGCGTCTGCCTGACCACCAATTGTGACATCAATTCCTCCAGGACTGCTAACACCTGAAAACGGCTGACTGGCTGTAATGCGTTCGCTCGGCGGGCGTTTTGGTACTCCACCAGCAGTTACATCTGTGGATGAGAAAGCAAAATCTGTATCAGTTGAGGGTACGTAGATTTCTCCTCCACCATTTTGCAGTTCTCCACTATCTTGAACAAAGTTATACGTAAAGCGTTGTCCCCGCAATATTTGATCGCCCCGTGTTAAAGTTACGTTGCCTTCCCCCGCAGCAATCAAGTTGTTTAAACTGACTTGCAAGCGATCGGCATCCACTACCGCTCCATCAAATCGCACAACTACATTACCAACAGCCGTAATAATTCGCCGTTGTTCGTCATACTCTTGCCGATCTGAAGTTACTTCCACAATTCTCGGTGCGGCTGGTAGCGTGCTAGCTGGCGGTTGTGGCTGATTGGTGGTGTCTACTTGTGGGGTGTTAGCTGGCGGTTGAGGTTGATTTGTGGTGTCTACTTGCGGCGTGCTAGCTGGCGGTTGAGGTTGATTTGTGGTGTCTACTTGTGGTGTTGGCGTTGGTGCTTGGGCTTGGGAATAAAATTCTACAGTGATGGGCGCAGACAGTTGGTTTGTTGGCTTGCGAGACTTAAACTGTATTAAATTTTGTATTGATTGAGAATTTGATGCAGAAATAGCAGGGGGAGACGCTCTGAGGCTCTGAGGCTCTGAGGCAGTGGAGTTAAAAGAGTCTAATAAGGTTTGTTTTTCTTTACTATTAGAGTCAGGATTTAGCGATCGCTGTTGGAGTTGTTCAAAAACTTCTGGCTCTTGCTGTTTGTATCCCTGCGTCTGTTCCTCAGAGCGTTGCGATACCTGCGTATTTTCTTTCTCATCTACATTAGAGATTTTAACTTGCTGCGTGGGATAACCAATTTCTAGAGATTGCCCCAGAAGCGCTGCACTTTGGGGGGTGGTGAGTGAGGAAAATTCTGCTGGCAGAGTTTTTGGTGGATTGGCTAGGGATGGAGTTTCGGCGACTTCCAATTTCTGACTAGTTAACTTGAGCAAACTTGGTGAGCGCGGAGAACTTCTGGTATCACGTGCGATCGCCAACTGAGCCAAATCTCGATCGTGCTTGAATTTTATCGGGTTTGGGCGTATCCCAGTCTTGACACCTGAACCAGACTTTGTATTGCTAGCAGATAAGACGGAATTAGCAGGTTGTAAAGGTTCGAGGATAGGAGGCGGATCGGGCGGCAGAACTGGATGAAGCATATTTGAGCAAAACTGAGCTAACAAACAGCCAAATGACGAACAAAAGGATGAATATACATTTTGCCTTCCGACTGTCGCCTTCTGCTACCTAGAGCAGGAAACTTACTAACTTTAGCGCAGTAAGTTTCCGTGGCGTTGAGTATCTTCCGCCTTCCAAAGTCGTGGATGATTTATCGCTCTTTTACTCCAAGTCCCGACGGCCAGGGTTACGAGCTGGATCGTTCGATAAAAATCCGAAGACGAAGATAGTTACGAAGAAGGCAACAACAATATAAACAATGATTTTTAAAGTCACCATACAAATATCTCCAACGGGTATGACAAAGAGAGCTTTTCTTTGAGTATCTGCCATGCAGAAAAGGTAGCTACTTTATATTACCCACATCTCGTCCCTTTTTGAGACGATATTCTGTTGACTGTTGACTGGGGAACGCTGGGAGATGAGTGGCACAGAAGATAATACTAACTCTAAATTCAGTACTCCCTGTTTGCCCAAGTTTACTGAAAATGGTGCGTGTCTGACTTGATAGATGTCCCTAAAAAATAACTTAAAGACTGGCTATTCTTATGACGTTTACTCACACCATAAGTTTCCCAAAAAAGTAGAGGTGATACAGAACACTTACCATGCCCCAGTCAACACTCAACACTCACCAGTCATTAGTCACTAGTCAACACCCTGATTTCTCCTGAAGTTTTGCTAAATCCTTGCCAATTCGCTTTTTGATGACTCGTGCAGGTATGCCTACAGCAACCGAGAAAGGAGGAATATCTTTATTGACAACTGCTCCTGCACCAATTACACAGCCTCTACCAATGGTAACGCCATCTAATACTGTTACTCCATGTCCTAGCCAGCAGTCATCCTCAATCACAATTCCCTTGCAAGTCACACCCTGGTATTTCATTGGCTCGATGGGATCGGCAAAATTATGATTATTGGCATATATCCCTGAATGAGCAGCAATCATACAGTGTTTGCCAATTTTAATGTCTCCTGGCCCTTCAATACATACGTTGGGGCCAATGAAGGTGTCTTCATCTATATGTATATACGTATCTGACAAACACCCAATGTCAGTGTAACGTTCGATAGCGACTCTATTTCCTAGACGAATTCTATTATTTTTGTCTCCTCTAGCATCCATCCGCACGCCTTGGAAAATATATACTCCATTGCCAATTTCAATACAAGAAGTACCGTTAAATTCAACACCATTTTGAATATAAACTGGGCTGCCTATTTGAGCAAAAATAGTACGATATCCTAAATTACGCAACTTTGGTCCTAAAATAACTGTCGGAATATCTCCTAATACCGTAGTTACTAAAAGTTCTTGCGCGCGTTGCAATTTTGAGGAATATTGCTCGTTATGCATGGTTACATATCTCTTCAATCAAGTTTTGTTGACAGTTTTGAAGCTTTTTTTGGGTTGTATCCTAATCTCCTGCTCATACTAAAATAATTAGTATGTATTAATACCAATAATTAACGTAGTACTTAATATTTTCCCAGATTTTTTAGATGGTTTTTCAATTTGAAAAAAACCAGAGTCTGGATTTGACTCTATGAGCAATTCTTTTACTTAGGTGTGTAGAGTCACTCAAATGATATGCAAAATTACCTTGGTTACTATAAGCTTATGTATCAATCTTACGTAACAATTTTGCTTGTTTTTCACAAGAGTGAATAAACAAAACAATATCAGTGCATTGCAGAGTCAAAACTTAGACAATTTAATTGTCTGATGAAAATATTTGCTAGTTAAGATAGGCTACTTTTTTGGTTATCAGGAAATTTGAAAAGCTTGCTGACGCGACTATGGATAGAGTCATTTACCCAAAGGCTACTTATTCGCAGACAGTTTTAGTATTTTAAAACAACTCAGTCCTACAAGCTATCTTGCAACAAAAATACATTTGACTAGACTCTCTCAAAAATAGAGACAATTTCTGTCCAGCAGGATTATGTAATTATTGTTAGATTTTGATTGGCACTTATACCCGAATAAAATCCAATTCAATTAAGGTGGATTATCTCCCACATCAGCCATCACATTGAAGTTAACCATCGGTGCAAACAAGTAAGCGCTTCCCCGACTGCTATGACGGCTTTCTTGCAACGAATTTCTAGGGTATGCTGCTCCAATCATGTTGCACACGGATGATTTACGGACTAACAAATTCACCTTTGTAATCAGATGAATGGCTTTTAATCAGAATTGTTTTTAACGATAACACATTTTATTTTTAGTGGAGCAATCTTATTAAATTAGTTGTTTTCTAGGCTATTTACTGATGAAAAGCAGCTAATTTTTTGACGGAAGCGTTCGCTAATTAAGCAATGAGGAGATGAAACAGAAGAATTAATCACCTATTCCCTGTTTTGCAATACCTAATATCAGTTTCTCAGTTTGGTGTCGATATTTATACCGTTACTTATCCCCAAACAGATTTTTGATTAGATGTTAAATTCAGAATGATATCTACTATACTTAATTACACCCTCTTTTTGATAAAAGCAAAAATCTAAAAATTATCTTCTTCCCTATTACTTATGTCTTCAAATTTGTAAATCACCCATTTGGGTGAACCAAGCGGGTGATGCGTGCTTGCTATTGCTTGTTATAAATTTTATTTAAAGCTAAAACGGATCTCAGTTTCGGGTCAAAGTTGACAAAGTAAGATGCAATGCTCAAGCTGAGGTATCATTTTTAACTCACACACTTGATTGAAACTATGGCTTTAATTAAAGAAATTGTAGAAGAAGCTCTCGCCACTGGTTATCTGAGTATTGTAGCTGAAGACAAAATACGATCGCTGATTGAAAGTGATTATGATTCCGAAGATCTAGATGCATGGATCTTATTACAGCGAGCGGTTGTCGCGGGTGATGTCAAGCAAGAATCCCGCCGGAAAAAAGTTTCCCCTCCTCCTAAAACTAAAGACGCTTCATCAAGCATTAAACTTGCTTATCAAATGGCGGCGGAGATTGCTTATGCAGCAGCTGTAGCTCTCTCAATGTCAAAAAATACTAAGGATCAGCCTTCATTAGGGGCATAAAATAAAATATTAAATTGTTTTCTAACTGTAGTATCAATGTTTGATACCAAGAAATTAGGGTAGGCGTAGCCCGTCGTAAACATCGCTTTTTTTATAACATACTTGCTAGAGTTTTCGTCAGCGATCGTTTCCGGCTAGATGAACCAATCTCGTGCGAGCGCATAAACTTAGGTTAACCTTAATCTATTCATCATCACGACTCTAGAGCAGCACAGATTTATTAAAAAATAATTAAAATTTTTCCAGCTTATCGGATTGGCTATGATAAATTATTAGCCTCAGTCAAGGCGCGGAAATTGATCCCCTAAATAAATACTAAAAAAAAGCTAAATAATTTCTTCAAAACTAAATTCTTTTCCAGAATACATGCCAGTAAATGATTAAATTTTAATATACCAAGTACATGGCTTATCGTAACGCATAGAATAAAAAATACCTTCGCGTAAACTGTGCAACGAGGTTAAGAAAATTTTCAATGCTTAACAAAGTCATCGCTTTTTCACAAAATACACTATAAAGAATTGGCAACATTGGTAAATAAAGTAAACAATAACCATAGCTAAACTTGGAGTTTTGCCAACCTATGCAGCCAATTCGCACATTCAACGTCTCCCCTTCACTACCGCCGCGACTCGAACCGCTGCGGCGGCTGGCATATAACTTGCACTGGGATTGGAACGTTGAGACTAAAGATTTATTTCGCCGCTTAGATTCTGACCTGTGGGAATCTAGCCATCATAACCCGGTGTTGATGCTGGGTACTATTTCTCAAGCGCGGCTTTTGGAAGTTGTCGAAGATGAAGGCTTCCTAGCGCAAATGGATCGAGCTAACCGTCAATTAGAAGATTATTTCCAAGAGCGCACTTGGTATCAAAAACAACGCGAACATAAGCCAAAAGAATGTTACGCCTATTTTTCGGCGGAATTTGGACTTGTAGATTGTTTGCCCGTTTATTCTGGAGGCTTGGGCGTTCTGGCGGGGGATCACCTCAAATCAGCCAGTGATTTGGGGCTACCACTTGTAGGTGTAGGTTTACTCTACCAGCAAGGTTACTTTGCCCAGTATCTCAATGCTGATGGTTGGCAGCAAGAACGCTACCCCATCAACGATTTTTACAATATGCCCTTGCACCCAGAACGCAATCCAGATGGTTCAGAACTGCGAATTGCAGTAGACTATCCAGGGCGCAAGGTGTACGCCAGAGTTTGGCGCGTACAGGTGGGAATGGTGCCTCTATATCTTCTAGACACCAACATTGAACCGAACAACGTTTACGACCACGATATCACTGACCAACTCTATGGTGGCGATATCGACATGCGTATCCACCAGGAAATGATGCTGGGGATCGGTGGCGTGCAAATGCTCAAAGCTTTAGGGTTGAAGGTAACCGCTTACCACATGAATGAAGGTCACGCCGCCTTCTCTGCCCTAGAACGTATCCGGCTGCTGATTCAAGAAGAGGGATTGGATTATGCCGAAGCCAAACAAGTAGTGGCTTCTAGCAATATCTTTACCACTCACACGCCAGTACCAGCAGGCATTGACTTGTTTGCCCCTGATAAAATTTTGTATTATCTGGGATACTATGCAGAAATCTTTGGTTTGCCCAAAGAACAATTTTTAGGACTGGGACGCGAAAATACAGGCGATTTATCTGGGCCTTTCAGTATGGCAGTGCTGGCGTTGAAAATGGCAACATTTTCTAACGGTGTAGCACAACTGCACGGCGTAGTATCGCGGCAAATGTTCCAAGGCTTGTGGAAGAAAGTGCCAGTGGAGGAAGTACCCATCGCTGCCATTACCAACGGTGTTCACGCTCGCAGTTGTGTTGCTAAATCAACTCAAGAGTTATACGATCGCTATCTGGGGCCAAATTGGTCATCAGCACCAGTAGATAGCCCACTGTGGGAGCGGATGGACGCCATACCCGATGAAGAATTGTGGCGGAATCACGAACGCTGTCGGCTAGACATGATATTGTTTGTGCGAGATCATTTGGTGAAGCATTTACGCGATCGCGGCGCTTCGCCCTCAGAAATTGTCCAAGCCCAAGAAGTTTTAGATCCTTACGCTTTCACCATCGGCTTTGCTCGTCGCTTTGCCACCTACAAACGTGCTACGCTTTGGATGCGCGATGTAGAACGCATCAAGCAGATTTTATTAACCAATAAAAACCGAAAAGTGCAATTTGTGATTGCTGGTAAAGCACATCCTAAAGATATTCCTGGTAAAGAACTAATCCGGGACATCAATCACTTCATCCGCGAACAGGATTTAGAAAAGCAGGTAGTGTTTGTTCCCAATTACGACATTCACATCTCACGGTTGATGGTAGCAGGTTGTGATATTTGGTTAAATACGCCGCGTCGTCCACGGGAAGCCTCTGGTACTAGTGGCATGAAAGCCTCAATGAATGGATTGCCGAATCTAAGTGTCCTAGATGGTTGGTGGGATGAAGCTGATTATGTCCGCACAGGCTGGGCAATTGGACATGGAGAAAATTACGACGATCCTAACTATCAAGATGAAGTAGAAGCAAACGCCCTCTACGATTTGCTAGAGAAGGAAGTTGTACCGCTATTTTATGAACATCGCGATAGTGATGGCTTACCGCGTCCGTGGGTTGCCAAAATGAAAGATGCAATTCGCTTGAATTGTCCATTTTTTAATACAGCGCGGATGGTAGGAGAATATGCTCTTAGGGCTTATTTTCCAGCTAGCGATCGCTATCATACCCTGACAGTTGAGAACTATGCCCCAGCCAAAGAACTAGCCGCTTGGAAAGCAAAACTCGGCGAACACTGGTTCAACATCAAAATCAAAGATATCGATGTATCCACACCTGCGGATATTGAAGTTAACCAAACTGTGGCTGTGAAAGCTAAAGTTGACTTGGCAACTTTGGTTAATAATGATGTGCAGGTAGAGTTATATCAAGGTGCGATCGATGCCAATGGTGATATTGTCAACGCCGTACCAGTGGTAATGGATTACCAAGGTGAAGATAGCCAAGGATTGAGTAGTTACACGGCTAATATTACCTACACTCACTCTGGTTTGCAAGGCTTATCTTTGCGGGTATTGCCAAAAAATGAACACCTGGCTAATCCCTATGAGCCAAGGTTGATTGCTTGGGCAGAATAAGGCTAGTGAATACTTTTTAAATACTTAAGATTAGGCGTTGCTGATTTAATAGCAACGCCTTTTATTAAAGTAAATCCGGATGTCTCTTGCAGTATAATCATTAGTAAAATTATCAGAAATCGTTGAGCAAAAAATGCGATTTAATTGGGACAATCGCAAAAATCAGCTTCTTAAACAAAAAGCTAAGCGTCTCGTCTGTTATTCTACATAATTTTCAGATAGATAATTAATATCTAATAGCTGTTCTAAGGTATAAGTGCAAGATTGAGGTAAATCATCTAGTTTGCCTTCAGTTTTCTCAATAACATATCCTAAAGCATCATCATAAATTGATGCCAATTCTTTTTCTAAAAATTGATATAGATTTGTTGTCAAATTACATTTTAATTGAGTCCTAAAACTTCTAATTTCTGCTCTCCCATGTCCAGAATTATATTGAGATTCTTCCGTCCAATATTGCAATAATAAAAGATGTCTAATCAGTTGTTATAGTAAACTAGCAACCCTGGCTTTGTCTCTCCGACCCAAATTTTCTAATTCCTCAATTAAATTTTCTAAATCTAATTCTTCTAAATGATTAGCTTTCAATAATTTTATTGTTTCCTCTAACCACAGATGCTCATCAATTTCATAAAGCTCTTTTAAACTCAAATTAGAATTAACTCCTTGCATAAAACCTCGGTAAAAAGAACTGGAGAGTAGGTTTACGGCTTTATTACCTAATAATCTAACACTTCTGTTGTGCGGACTCTGTTGCCTCTGGGTGAAATAAAATTCCAATTTCTGCAATGCCCATTTTAAGCTAAAATCCTTTGAGGAATCACAATATAGCCAGTAGTGCGATCGCCAAGTACTAAATTATGTTGTTCTCCCCAATACCACCAGTATGCAGCAACGTAAGCGCAAATTAGACCATCTAGTTTATCTTCAATTGCTTTCAGGGCTGCGCCTGTGGTTGGAATTTCCAAAAAAAATGAATCGTCCAGACGCACAGCAGGAGAAAGAGAGGGGAGGATATTGAGAAGATAATTTTGAAGTTTGATTAATTCTAAGCGACGTTCGCTAAGGCGTCCTTTTTTGTATTTGAGGATGCGTTCTAAGTTAAATAGATGAACAATTGCTGGATGGGGAAAGACTTCTATTTGATATCTGCCAAGTTTTTGGGGTTCGATGGTGGGTGCGTGTACATAGCCGCGAGATTCTAATTCTAAGCCAAAGTTGATAGTGCGATCGGCGAAGGGTAGGTTTTTGTTAGCTGGGTAGCATCCAGCATGATATTTACCAAAGTATTTGTGGGTGAGTTTGTCTGGAAGGCGACTTCCACCTTCGTTGGGTATGAGGGTAGGTGCATCTACAGCAATAATAGCTGGTTCGTCTGGTTGTATGCACTCATCAATCCACCTCAGGATATCTGCAATGGCTTCTTTGCGGTCTAATTCGAGTAGTTGCAGTTGTCCATTTATCCATTCTAAGTAGCAAAGTCCACTTGGTTGCGATTTCCAACCTAAATCAATACCAATAAATTTCATGGTCATCACCCAAATTTGTGATTATTTTCGCATTTTCGGGCAACGGTTCGCTAAAACAGCGCTCGGTTACAAGTGCTGATATCGAGTTGCATTCGATGAGGGGGATTAGGAAGATGTTACTTCATTTCTAGATGCTATTTATGAACGTAATTTAGTATAGGTATTCAAGAATAATTTAGGTAAACTAATATTTAATTACAAAAATATATTTTAAAAATCTTAATAATCTGAAAAACCTTGTGACAATTAGCAGTTAGAATTGTTGAAGAATTGAGATAAATTATAATGAATCAAAATAGCTATAATTAATTTTTAACGAAAGAAAATATACCCGAATTATTTAAGAGTTGGGAAATATATTACTTTTAATTTTCGTAAATCAAATATAATTGTTAGATACTACTATATTAGAATAATGACAAATTCTAAATTGTCAATTTTGACTACTATTTTATTTTAAAATACAAAAATTAAAATTATTTATATGCAAATTTTATTTTTACATCCCAACTTTCCCGCGCAGTTTCGCAATCTGGCAATATTTTTGGGTAAGGATAATAATTGCAAAGTTGTCTTTGGTACAAATCGTCGAGAAGGAGAAATATCTGGTGTTTATAAAGCTATTTATACTCCTTCTCGTGAAGCTGCTCCCCAAACCCACCATTACGTTCGCAGCTTGGAAAATGCTGTACTCACTGGTCAAGCTGTTTATCGGATTGGAGAAAAATTAAAAGCTGAGGGTTTCGTTCCAGATATAGTTTACGGTCATTCTGGTTGGGGGCCGACTTTGTTTATGAAAGATGTATTTCCCAAAGCAGAATTGTTGTGTTATTTCGAGTGGTTTTACCATGCTCGCGGTTCTGACGCAGATTTCGATCCTAGCGACCCATTAAATGTTGATGATATATGTCGAATTCGCGTGAAAAATGCACCAATTTTAACTGATTTATATAGTTGCGATCGCGGACTTTCTCCTACTCATTGGCAGCGGCAACAATTTCCTAAAGAATTTCAGAATAAAATCACAGTATGTCATGATGGCGTTGATACAAAATATTTTGCTCCCAAACCAAGCGCAAAATTAGTTTTACCAAGAATAAATCTCGACCTTTCCCATGTAGAGGAGTTAGTAACTTATGTAGGACGAGGAATGGAACCTTATAGAGGTTTTCCCCAGTTTATGGAAGCCGTAGCGTTAATTCAGCAGCGGCGGCCTAAGTGCCATGTAGTAGTTGTGGGAGAAGATAGAGTTGCTTATGGGAAAAATCTTCCTGATGGCAAAACTTATAAACAATTAATGCTGGAAAAATTATCTTTAGATTTATCAAGGCTGCACTTTACAGACAGCCTACCTTACCATGAGTATCTTCAGGTATTACAAGCTTCTTCTGCACATATTTATTTAACTCGTCCTTTTGTTTTATCATGGTCAATGTTAGAAGCAATGTCCGTGGGATGCGTGCTAGTGACTTCCAAGACTGCGCCAGTGTTAGAGGTTGTACAAGATGGAATTAATGGACTGCTGGTAGATTTCTTTTCTCCTCAAAATATTGCTAATAGGGTTGAGGAAGCCCTAAATTATCCTCAGGAAATGAATGCAATTCGTGCCAACGCGCGAGCAACAATTCTCAAGCATTACGATTTGGCAAAATTATTACCACAGCATTTGCAATGGATTTTCGCTACTAAAAATTCTGAAAGTTTTAAAAAGCGCCAAACTCCTAAAATTTCTAAAGGATTCGGCGGAAATTAGGTATTAAAATTGCGGTATGGAGTATTAGATATTAACAAATGACCAATGCTTCTCTACGAGACGCTACGCGTAGCTTCCTTAAGAGCAGGGGTACGCTTAGCACAAGTAACCACTGACAAATAACTAAAAAACTAATATTTAAAATGCGAATTCTTCTTACCATTGCTCATTTTTTTAAATTTAGCAATGAAGGTCGTCATGCTTCCCAACGCAAAGACCCCCAACCCCGTTTGCAAGCCTTAAGTAAAAGCCTTACTACTTTGCACCAATTATTTGGTAAATCTCAAAGTATTATTAACATTGCTCAGCGCTTAGCTTTTCCTGCTAATCAACCCCAATCTCACGAATTAGATATTGTTATTTGTACAACCCAAAATAATCATCTTTTAAATCAGCTTTCTGTACTATCCCATTTATATAGGCATCATTCTACTAATGTAGAACCTATGCTTTTAGGATTTGAATGCCAAGTTGTTCTGCAAAGTTGTCTTGGTCAATATGATTACTACTGCTTTCTAGAAGATGATTTAATTATCCATGACCCTTGGTTTTTTATCAAATTAAACTGGTTTACCCAACAAGCGGGTGACTCGAACTTGCTCCAGCCAAATCGTTATGAAATTTCCCCTCACGGTTTAGTTCATAAAGCTTACATTGATGGAGATTTGGCTTTGCGAGTAACTGCTCCCTTTCAAAATGTACAAGAGCAACAAGAACTCAAGGGTACAATTATGAATACACCAATTATCTTTCATCGTGCCCTCAATCCTCATGCAGGCTGTTATTTTTTAAATGCAAATCAGATGGTTCAATGGGCTAATAAACCTTATTTTATTGACCGAGATACAAGCTTTGTTGGCCCTCTAGAAAGTGCTGCTACTTTGGGAATTATGAAGACATTCCGAATTTACAAAACCTCACCAGAGCAAGCAAGTTTTCTGGAAATTCAGCATTTTGGAACAGGATTTCTAGGATTAATTGGAGGACAGGTGGGTTTGGTGCAAAGGTAATACCTCATTGAAGTTTAATTTGTATTTACCAAATACTTGCCACACTTACTAGCAAAGTCTTGAAAAGATTTTGACACAATGTCATATCCTGCTGTGAAAGTTTAACTCGATTGCTATCCCACCAAATAAAGGTACATTTAAATATGGTTCAGTATCACTCAAGACGTGTAGCCCCCGTCTAATTGCAACTATGTCTATGACAAGCTACGCGTGATTAATATTTTAATTCAGCAACACCAAAAATCTAGTCTTGCGGGATAAAGCAGTAAGGTTCGTTTCTCAGACAAACTCAATGCTTGGAATTGAGCAACTATTCAATGTCTGGTTTGTTGCGAATAATTTCTATTTTATTTCAATTACCCTATCAGGAATTAGTTGCTTTAACAAGAAGCATTTCATAATTTTTTTCTATTCTTTAGTATGTCAAAATAAAATATTTTTATGTAAAGCATCTTTAGATAGATGATATTTTCTGCAATTTTTCGATTATTCTCTTCAGGGAGTGATTAAAGAGCATTAACTAAGTCAGTGCAAAAAAACTAAACTCTGTAAAGATATACTGGGCTACATTTACTAATATATGGACTCCACAGACGATAAGGCTCATTAAATTAACAACTGTAGAGAATAATAATCTTAATTTATGATTGTGATATTCTATACTTTTTGTCTTTTTTCTCAAAACTTTCCACTTAAATCCTTACTTTAACATCTATCAAAAGTTAAAAATGATTTATAGGGCTTAAAAACATAGGTTCTCAAATTATTGATAAGAATTCTCTATTATTATTCGCTTGCTAAATTATATAGATTGCCATTATAGTTAAGTACGTACGTGAGAATAAACTAAATAAGAAAAATTGCTCGTAGTTAGCGCTGAAGCGCTTCAACACTTACTACAAGCCTTTAATTATTTAAACCAGGAAGTTTAGGTCATGGGTTGTCTTTATCCAATGGATTAGCTCTAGCAAAGAAGTTAAAGAGTGAATCAGGGAGAATCTTTTGCCTGCTATCAGATAGTGAATGGAATGAAGGTTCTAAAATTAAAATTATACCTAGAGGAACAGACATTACTGCGATCGCTTCTAAAATTATTGTTGTCTATTTTAGACATTTATTATACCCAAAAATAAGTATATTATCGCTTTTAAAAATTATATAAAACTTAATTCTTTTTCCATTTCTCATTTTATGTATTTTTGTCGGACATCTTTCCTTAGCTTTAAGCTTAGGTTCTAAAGATGATCCACTTGGATATACAATTTTGCTTAACAAGTAATTAATAAGCATATTTTACCAAATATATAAAAACATGCTTGAAATCTCAAAAATAATAACTCGAAAATCAAGTTTTATTACTCTATTTTTAGCTACTATTACTTTGTTTGCTTTAGTTTATTACTTGGTGGCAAGTCAATGGAATGTAGTTGAATTTATTCGTTTTTGTTTAGGAACAGCTTTACTTTGGATGCCTCTGGGTGCATTATTTTATCTGTTGCTAAAGCGACAAGTACAAGAGCCTATAGTTCGTTTTACATTGAGTGCGATCGCCAGTTATTCCCTGACAACTTTTATTTACTTTGCTTTAGCTGTATCTCATCTGGAGCTATTGTTTTATATTGGACTGACTACAATTTTTATTGGCTTGATAATTTATTTAATTCGTAAAAACTTTTGGTTAAATATTCAGATTAATTATCTTAGCTGGCGGCAGTTTGATTGGGTACTCGCTTTATTAATTGCAGTGAGTTTAGTAGTCAATCTCCCCTACCAAAGAACCTGGGAGTATAACCCGACAACTAATACTTATAAATCGCTACTAGATGTTGATTATCATTACTTTATAAGTCTAACCTATGAATTGGCTAGACACGTACCACCTGTACAACAATTTAATATAGCGGGAATACCTGAATTCGCCTATCACATGTTTCCTCATCTAACAACCGTCTTGCTCTCACGCTTCACAGGTCAGACGGATATGTTGCGAGTACAAATTATTTATCATAACACCATTATCGCAATTGGGATGTGTTTGGTAATATACAGCATCGTCAAAATATTGAGCAGCAGTAAGGTCGCCGGATATCTGGCAACAGCAACAATGTATGTTACAGCTATCTCATATCCACCTTTGATGGCAACCGAGTTTCAATTTGGTTATTTTACTTTGTTTCCCCATGTTTCTAGTGGAATAGAGCCAACTATTTTAATTTCTCCACAAATGTATAGTGGGATGTTAGTCGCTTACGGAACTCTTTTGGGAGTTTTGCTAATTTCTGTTCGTTGTTATAGAAAACAACCTGTTGATGTAATTCTGATTATTACCGCAATCATGGTAGTAGCAACAAGCCGTTTTCGAGTTCATGTATTTTTGCCAATGTTGCCAGGTTTCCTGTTACTGACAGCCTACGGCTGGAAACGCACTAGTCAAAGAGTATATCTTGTTGCTGCTGGTCTTGCTGTGGCTTTAAGTTTATTAATTTATTTGGAGATGCAATCTCCTATTTATCTAAGTGGGACTGCGAGTTTAAACTTCGGCTTGAATAGTTTAAGTAATCCTGAAGAATGGCCATATAGCTTTATTAATGAATGGCCATTTTCTACAAAAATTCATGACTTCATAAGCGGTTTAATTCCTAATTCGACAGTATTTAAATGGGTTTGGCAAATACTATCTATCTATATTTTTGTTGCATTGAATATGATAGGTATTCCTTTGCTGATTATCACTAGCATTTACCTGTTTTGCCAACCAGCACGTCAAGAATTTCTCCTTTTTACAAGTTTAATTACATGGATGACAGTTGTGTCAACTTTAGGTGCAACGTGTCTAAAATTTAGTTATGATGATTTCTCACTTGCGGCAGAACTACTTTTGCCAACAAGATGGTATCCATTTTTATTAATGATTCCTGGACTCTATCAGGTTTATCAGTTTTTCCAACCTCATATATCCTTAACAAGACCAACGCAGATTAGTTTAGTAGTCGCTTTTGTCGTAATCTCTCTGGCTGCAAAACAGCTTGCTAAACCTAGTCTTTTAATGACTGAGGTGTACTCATTAGCAGCCACACTAAGTGCTAATGAACAAATGGCTCTTACTTACATTCATGATAATACGCCACAAAATTCTATAACTTTAACGCATAAGTATACGGGTGAATATGTAGAACACCAAAGTTTTGTATTAACCAGTATTAGTGGGAGGGCAACTTATCTAGAAAAGAATTATGAACCTTTAAACAAGCTAATATTAAAAATTTTTCCCTCAGAGAATCGAGAGCAAGTTATTAAAGACTTATGGGCAACATCTCAATCAGAACAATTTTGCCGACTCCTGATAGCAACTCCAGCGACTCATCTTATTGAGTATTCAACTCATCCCTTACTTGTAAATGACCCAGCATGTATACAGGCTATTTGGAAAAGCTCTAATCAAAGTATTCCAGTTTCATCGGAAAAGGTAACTATCTGGAAAATTAATCGTTAACTATAAAGATGAGTCGTTATTGAATTAAACTGATGCATTATCCTTCAAAAAGATTTATAAGATTTCTGATAGTAGGTGTGATTAATACACTTTTCGGTTATTCCTTATTTAGTTTGCTGATTTTACTAAGTTTTCGTTATGAAGTTGCAGCTTTAATATCAACTATGTGTGGAGTATTATTTAACTTTAAAACTATTGGAATCATTGTTTTTAAAAACAATAATAATTTCTTAATTTTTAAATTTATAGGAGTTTATATTATTATATATTTCCTGCAAATATTGTTTTTAAAACAATTATTAGCTTACAAAATTAATCTTTTTGTAGCAGGAGCATTAATTTTATTTCCTCTGGCTTTAATCTCCTATACATTAAATAAAATATTTGTTTTTACCAAATATAAATAAAAAACTTAAATTCTTAAAAATAGTATTTACAAAAATTACCAAGGACTTAACATGGCTTATATTTCTGTTGTCATTCCTGTCTACAAAGCTGAAGATTGTCTACATGAGCTTTATCAACGGTTAAAAACCTCTCTTGAAATTATTTCTGAAGATTTTGAAATAATTTTAGTTGAGGATTGTGGAGGCGATCGCTCCTGGGAAATCATAGTAGAATTAGCTAAAAAAGATCCGCGAATTAAAGGGATTCAATTTAGCCGCAACTTTGGTCAGCAATATGGTATTACAGCTGGGTTAGATCACTGTAATGCAGAGTGGGTTGTAGTTATGGACTGTGACTTGCAAGATCGTCCTGAAGAAATTCCTCGTTTATACGCTAAAGCACAAGAAGGCTACGATATAGTATTGGCTAGGAGAGGTAAGCGAAAACACCATCTTTTGAAGCGCCTTACTTCCTGGCTATTCTATAAAGTTTTCAGCTATCTAGCAGATATTAATTACGATGGGCAAGTTGGAATCTTTCGGATTATTTCTAGGAAAATTGTAGACAATTTTCGTCTCATGCGGGAACAACTAAGATTTTTTAGTGTTTTAGTACACTGGATGGGTTTTCCCACTGCTAGTATTGACATTCAGCATGATAGTCGTTTTGCAGGAAAAAGTACATACACCTTGAGTAAGCTGTGGAAACTGGGAAGCGAAACTTTAATTGCTTATTCTGATAAACCTCTCAGACTCTCAATAAAGCTGGGTTTCTTAATATCTTTCCTCGCTTTTATCTACGGTACTTATATTTTTATTGATGCCTTACTTTACGGCTCAACAGTTACAGGTTGGAGTAGTCTAATAGTTTCTTTGTATTTTCTTGGGGGAATTATTATTGCAATTTTAGGAATCATCGGTCTTTATTTGGGTAAGACTTTTGATGAAACAAAAAAAAGACCACTATATATAATTAGACAATATTCAAATCAGAAAAACAACGAGGAGAAATATATTGCAGATAAAAATAATTTGTTATTAGCTGATATCAAAGGTTTAAAAGGTAAAGGTTAACAAGAAAAAAATTATATACATCAGAAGTTTAAGATGAAAATTTGTTGTTTCTGTGGACGGAGGTTTGATAGCATGAGTTGGACATGCCCCTCTTGTTCTCATCAGCCAAAGTTAATTGACGAATATCTCTCATTTGCACCTGAACTAGCAGAAACGATTGACAGTTTCGATCCTAAATTTTTTGCCCAACTTGCTACTCTTGAAGCAAAAAACTTTTGGTACTGTTCTCGTAACCGTTTGATAATTTGGGCATTACAACGCTACTTTCCTCAAGCCACGACATTCTTAGAAATCGGTTGTGGAACGGGATTTGTTCTCTCAGGAATAGAGAAAGCATTTCCTCAACTTACTTTGTATGGTAGTGAAGTTCTCACCACAGGTTTAGGCTTTGCAAACCAACGATTATGCAGAAGTCAGTTATTTCAAATGGATGCTCGCAAAATTCCTTTTCAGGATGAATTTCATGTAATTGGTGCTTTTGATGTACTAGAACATATTCAAGAAGATAAGACTGTCTTGGCTGAAATGTATACAGCTACACAAAAAGGTGGGGGTATTGTATTGACGGTTCCGCAGCATCCTTGGCTTTGGAGTCAAGCTGATGATAATGCTCGCCATAAACGTCGTTATCGTGCTCAAGAGTTAGAAACTAAGGTAAATAGAGCAGGATTTACAGTAGTTAGAATGACATCTTTTGTATCACTACTACTACCGTTGATGTTACTATCTCGCTTGCGGCAGCGACGACCTAATCCAAACTACGATGTTATGTCTGAACTCAGCATTAGTGGTTTTCTAAATTTATTACTGGAAAATATTTTAAATTTAGAATGCATAATGATCCGACATGGTATATCTCTTCCATTTGGAGGCTCTTTACTCTTAGTAGCTAAAAAGTTATAAGATAATTCTTGAAATTTACCCAATGAACATACCTTTTAATAAACCATTCGCTACATCTCAAGAAATAAACTATATTCAGCAAGCAATTACCAAGGGTCATCTTTGTGGAAACGGTGATTTTACCAAAAAAAGCCATGCTTGGTTAGAATCTAAGATTGGTTGTTGTAAAGCACTATTAACTCATTCTTGCACAGCAGCATTAGAGATGGCAGCTATCCTTGCAGACATCCAGCCTGGAGATGAGGTAATTATGCCGTCCTATACTTTTGTATCTACTGCTAATGCCTTCGTTTTACGTGGTGGTGTCCCAGCATTTGTAGATATTCGTCCAGATACACTGAATATTGATGAATCTAAAATTGAGGCGGCAATCACTTCAAAAACAAAAGCAATAGTACCAGTACATTATGCTGGAGTGGGCTGTGAAATGGATGAAATTATTAAAATTGCCCAACATTACCAGTTATTAGTTATTGAGGATGCAGCACAAGGGCTAGATGCAACTTATAAAGGGCGATCTTTAGGGAGTATTGGACATTTGGCAGCTGTCAGCTTCCATGAAACGAAGAATCTGATTTGTGGTGAAGGCGGTGCATTGTTAGTTAACCATCCACAATTAATTGAACGCAGTGAAATTGTCTGGGAAAAGGGCACTAACCGCAACCAGTTTTTCCGAGGATTAGTAGACAAATACACTTGGGTAGATATTGGTTCATCATACTTACTTAGTGAAATTAGTGCAGCTTTTCTGTGGGCACAAATGGAAGCAATAGAGGCTATTACACAGAAGAGAATGAATATCTGGCAGCAATACCATCAAGCTTTTGCTGATTTAGAAACTCAAGGTAAAGTGCGTCGTCCTATCATCCCTATAGAATGTCAGCATAATGCTCACATGTATTATTTACTTTTACCAAATCTCGAAAACCGTAATACTTTGATTGAAAAATTGCGGAGTTTTGGTATAAATTCTGTTTTCCATTATGTTCCTTTGCATAGTTCCCCAGCTGGCATAAAGTATGGCCGCACTCATGGCTCTATGACTATCACTAATTTATTGAGCGATCGCATAATTAGGCTACCACTATGGGTTGGATTAAATCAAATATCTACAATCATTGACATAGTGTATAAAATACTAAGTTATTGAAAATTAATTATTTTGATACTAATAATTTGTGAATATTCTGGTCAAACAATGAAAAGTCTAATTTATTTAAATCCAACCTTTTATAATTTAACTATGAGACTCATTTATGGAAAAGGTTTTTACGACCGATACGAAAGGATCGCATCATTAATTCCAGAAAATTCAACAGTTCTTGAAGCTTGCTGTGGTGACTGCTACTTATACAAACACTATTTGTTGCCTAAAAATGTTAAATATACAGGACTTGATATTAATAGAAGCTTCATATCAAGTGCCAAAAAATTGGGGATTAATGTAATATATCATGATTTATTATCGAGAGATTATATTCCAGAGGCAGAATATACCATTATTCAAGCCAGTATGTACCATTTTCTTCCAAATAATGTAGACTTCATATATAAAAAGCTATTTAAAGCAACTAAAAAAGAAATAATAATTGTAGAGCCAATTAAGAATTTTTCAACATCTTCAAATTTAATTATCAAGTTTATTAGTAGATATTTAGCTAATCCTGGAACGGGACATGCTACAAAACGGTTTACCTCAACAACATTTGAAGAGTTTTGCTATAGATATTCTGGTAATCTCAAAGATTTGTTTAAAATTGCAAATGGAAGAGAAATGTGTGCTGTTTTTAAAAAATAAAGTTTTTAGCAAAACCAGTTTTATACTCTGCTTATAAATGCTTCAATTTTCAGTAAAACCCTTAATAATTGACTGTATAAATCAATTTTGAGAAATGCAACTAACAGAGCCAAATATAGTTTCGATAGAATGCCTAATAGCCTAAAATATCTAAAAAAAGAGGCGTACTTACGTTAAATTTTATATGAATAAATACAGTAGGGTGAGCATTGTATTGCCCACGCTACTACTAGTGACAAACTTACTTAGACAAACTTATTTAAGCGTGCTGCTTTTTCTTCCGAAACTGTGGAAGTTGGCTAGCCATAAAACTCAAACCTGTCAAGAGTAAACCAATTGTTCCAGGAGATTCTGGTACAGATTTAAGATCGCCCTTGAGAGCTATTCCATCATTGCCGCACTCTAGAAAGATATTAGTAACATAATTACCCTCGCCGATTAAGGACTTATCAAACGAAAAACCAATTGTGTAGTCGCCACTAGCAGAAAAGTTAGCAAAATTTAGTCCAGCAGTATTGAGTTGCTGAGCGTTGAGCATGGAAATATTTCCAACTTTTGTGCCTGACCCAATGGCGTTGAGAATCGGTGTATTATCCCAAGTAGGATTCTGAGCGACATCAGATTTGTAGTAGTAGTTGTAAACGTCTTGTGTGGTCGCTAGGTCTGTACCTTGAGTATTATTCTGACCCCAACCCCAGTCGTAATACCACTTCAAGTTGCTATAGCCTCCATGTTGTGTAGTGATACTCTTTGCTTGGACTCCTTGGTAGACTCCTGTTGCCAAGCTATTGTCATAGTCGGCAAATCTCACACCAAATAGCTGACTACTTTGACTAGCTGTTTGGAAGTCTTTACCTGAAAAATTGAAGAATAAGTCGCTCCAACCAATATGGACTGAATGACCTGGATTCCAGTAATCATCGGGATCTGTTGTACCACCCAAAGGCATCCCGCCTGTAAGAGCAACATAAACTTTGTCACCTGAGTCTTTGACCGCCATGCCTTTGATATCAAAAACAGAACCTCCAGAACCATCTTGGAAGGAATCAATACTATAGTTCCAGCCATCGGAGAGTTGTCCAGCAGTTGCTTTTTGATTACACAGACTTAGGAGGCTGATGCTTAACGCTGTAGTGGCAAGAAGAACTTTTAGAGTTTTCATATTTATGAGAATATCTCCGATTAGGCAATGATTTTTTATCTATGAAAAGCCTAACCAAACTTATGTAAATTCTGTAGTGTTCAAGATGATTTGTTTTGAAAAAATCTCGTAAATTATCTTGCTTGTTTTTCTATACAAACTCAGTATTGTACTTAGTTATTTATATAATATTAATTATTTATTTTCTATTTATACAAATTTAATATCTGGTCAAAAACGTATAAATAAGTAAGAACATGACCAAAAAAATATATATTTTTAATCAAGTATTAATTATTTTATTATTATATCCTTAATTTTAATGAGGTGGGTATATTTTATTAAATAGGGTCTTTTGGGTTTTTACGTAGGAAAAATTGCCATCTCGAAGGGTAGGACGCAAAGAGATGATAATGATGAGTTTGAGAATCCGATGTTTAGTAAGTAGAGACAAAATTAATCCTGTCTCTACTTACTAAACATCAACTAACAGGTGATAACTGATAACTTGCTTTTTCTATTTCTTGTGCTTGCTGCTGCTGTTAGTTCAATATTTTTAGTTGTGTCTCTAGTTCTGGCTTCACTTCATAACGGAAGCTGAAGAAGTGTTCGCCAAAACTCAATGCAACGAGGTAACCATACAATAAATCCGGTTTTTGGAGGGCGATCGCTAGCAATTGCCACCAGAAACGGAAACGAGTTGAGCGAACAATACCCTGACACCAAACAATTACCGGAAATAATCGCATTTTATTAACAGGGTGTTGCAGTTTCGCTTATCCTAGTTTTAGCTTGATAACGATACCGCCACCTCACAACAGTCCCACTTCATACTGAGTGCCGCGTTCTGGTGGCAATTGAGTTCCATCTACCGTCCGCGAATCACTGGGATTAAACGAGCGGCTGTAACTGGCGTAAATTGAAATCGGTTCAATTGGTTGATAAACAATGCCAACGCGAGGTGAAAAAGCTTCATTATACAAGCGGTCAACGCTCTCATCACCAATCAGATTATTACCCGTAGGATCTAGTGGTCGAACGGTATTCTTCCGATTGATAAAGTCATATCTGCCACCCGCTAATAGCTTCAGGTTTGGTAGCAATGTGACTTGATCTTGTAGATAAAAGGCGATCGTGTCACGACCGTAACGCTCGCGCTCTGAGCCTTCATCAAACTCTGGTGGCGGGGAAGCACCATACACGGGATTAAACAAATCAATACTAGGAGTCACAGAAGTGCTACTGCGGAGATAATCGAAGCCCAGGAGGTCTTTATTCCACTCCAACCCCAGCAAAACTTGATGTTGCACAGGCCCTGTATTGAAGTTACCAATCAGATCCGTTTGCAGGGAGTAGTTGCGGTAAAGGTTTCTATCTACCGCATACCGCCTTAACACAGTACGACCGTCTGCATCAAGAGATTCGGGTCGAAACGCTAAGTCATCACCATCGGTCAGCTTAACGGAAAAGGCACTGCGAATTTGCAGGTTTTTGTTAAAACTGTGATTAACAGTTAAATTAATGAAATGCGATTGAGCCGAGTAATAATCTCCTGGCTCTCCCAAGAAGCGATTAATCGGCACGTTGAAAACGTTGGGATCGGGTAGTAAACCGTCGTAGAAAGTGCGATCGGCGTTGAGGTATTCATACTGAAACGTTAACGTGGTTGCCTTCCCAAGTTTGAACGTGAGTGCGGGAGCGATGCTAAGGACTTTTTCATTCAAAAAGTCAACGAAGCTACCGGAATTTTCATAAGCAACATTCAAGCGATACAGAATACTTTTGTCTGAGTTAAGCGGTCCAGAAAAATCGAGCGAAGGACGATAGGTGCTAAAGCTTCCGGCTGTAAACTCAGCGGAGTAATAAGGATAATCAAGTGGTTTTTTGGTGACATAATTCACCACCCCTCCTGGCTCAAACTGCCCATACAGCACGGAAGCTGGACCCTTAAGCACTTCAATCCGCTCAATATTTGTTGGATTTACAAAGTTACCAATGGCATAAAAACCATCTCTCAAAGTGGCATAGGTGGTAAAGCCGCGAATGTTGTAAGTATCTGACAAATTAGCATAGTCTCCCTGAATAGTCACACCACTGACATTCCTTACAGCATCGCTAATCCGCGTAATTTGTTGATCCTTGATGACTTGTTGAGGAATAACTTGAATTGACTGGGGAATGTCACGTTGAGGAGTATCAGTTTTAGTTGCAGTTGTGCTATCTGGTACACTATATCCGTCTTGTTCGCCCGTGACTACCAACTCAATCGGTTCATCACCTTGTGTTGATGGTTTTGGCTGTGTTTGAGTTTCTGGCTGCTGTTCAGGAGTTGGTTGGGTTTGAGGTTGTTGTGCTGTGGATGCAGCAGTCGTCACACTAAAAATTAAACCCTCATCTGCACTATCAAATAACTCGACAGTTGGAACACCTGTTTGTCCGATCGCACTTACCCGGATAGTATTGGCATCAAAGTTAGTAACTGTGATTTCACTAACACCCGCAATTGGCTTTTCCGAGCGGAATGTAAATGCCTCACCACTAGGTAAACGCAGCTGTGCATTGGGAATATCAGCAATGAAGTTATTACCAGCACTGCGATTCGTAATTTGCAACTGTTCGCCTTTAGATGTCTGTAAAATCACCTCTACACCTTTAGTAGTGGGATTTGCCTTAACTCCCGTTACCTGCACAACTTCTGTTTGTGGAGTGTTTGCTGGTGTTGACGACTGCACTAATAACATTTTGGCGCTGGTAATAACAGGTTCTAGCTCACTTAATTGCCTAATTTTCCCAGTTGCTTGAGGTGGCTTCGCTTGTGGTAGTGTTTTCGCTAGATTGAACCGATTATTAGATTTAGGAATATCTTGCGCTTTTGCAGGCTGAACCAGCAAAATCAAAAGTATCAACAACCACTCTATTCTGTAACTGAATTTAGATACTAGCTGACTCATTTTCTCTCCACACACCGTAGTATTCCAGATAACAAAAAAACTCACTCCATGCGTTGCTTTGATGCCGATGCTTATTGAGCTTAGAACGTGAAAGAAACAGAGCCAATCACTGTAAACGGCGCACCTGGGTAAACAACTTCGCGTCCTTGGGTTTCCACATAATAGTTAATGTCGAAAAGATTTTTGAAATTGAGACCAACCCTCCAGTTATCTTGCTTATAAAACAGCGCTGCATCTGTGCGAAAATAACTTGGTAAGGTAAGGGATTCGTCAATTTCTCCGGGGCGATCGCCTACATAATAAAGACCTAAACCAAAGCCTAACCCTTTGAAATTACCTTGTTGAAGTTCGTAAGTTGTCCATAAACTGGCAGTATTTTCTGCCACGTTTTGCAGGCGACTGCCTACAGGTAAGTCATTATCGCGGGTAACTCTGGCATCTGTATAACCATAGGTAGCAATCACATTCCAACCTGGGGTTATTTGCCCAACAATATCAAGTTCAATCCCCTTGCTAGTTTGTTCTCCCACCTGAATCGAATAATTAGAATCGATGGGATCGGTAGTTAAAACGTTGGATTTTGTTAGGTGGTAAGCTGCCAATGTTGCTGCAAGTCTGCTATCAAACAACTCTGCTTTAATGCCTACCTCGTACTGTTTGCTGCGTTCGGGAACAAAAACTGAATTGTCCCTAGACCGTCCATACTGTGGTACAAAGGACTCTGCATAGCTGGCATACAGAGAAACAGGAGGGGTGGGTTGATAGACAATGCCAACACGCGGGGTAAAAGCAGAATTATTGTCGTTGGTTGAACTTTGAGCTGCTAAATCCTTCTGTAAAATATTCACCGTATCAAAACGACCGCCTAGCAGTAGCTTGAGGTTGTCAGCAATAGTTATCTGGTCTTGCAGATAAAAGCCGAATGTATCTGTGAAATTTTGAACTACGTAAGGAGTAGTGGGACGGGTAATCGGAACAAAGTAAACAGGATTGAAAACATTAATAGATGCAAAAGGCGCGTTTGTAAAGCCATTGGAAACATCAGTGTAACGGTTCAGGTCTACGCCAAACAGCAGTTTGTGAGAAATTGTTCCTGTTTTGAAGTTACCAATAACATCTGTCTGGAGTCTGTAGTCTTCTTGGGTGGTTCCACCAAAATTAGCGATATCTCTAGTTGCTGTGCTTCCATCTGCTTGCAGTTCGTCTATCTGAACGCGGATTTCATCAAATTTGTAGATATTGGTAGAAAAAGCCTGACGCAGTTGCCAATTTTGACTGAAGCGGTGTTCGAGATTGTATCCGAACTTGTAGTTTGTGGTAGTACCTTCGTTAATCGAGGGTTCGCCAAAAAATCGGTTGATGGGAACCGAACCAGGGCGATCGCCAATTGCAAGTACTCCGCGATCGGGTTTATAATCTCTATTATTGTATTCAAAAAACAGATTTAAATCAGTATTTTCACTAAGCTTCCAAGCGATGACTGGTGCAACAAATATGTTCTTGGAACTAATAAAATCTCTGAAACTACCAGCATTCTCGTAGGCAGCATTGAGGCGATACAGTAAGGTTTTGTCTGTATTCAGAGGCCCTGATAAATCCAAAGCTGAACGATAGAAAGCATAATTTCCAACATCCAAATCGAGATTGTAGTAAGGGTCACTTAAAGGTTTTTTCGTCACCAGATTGATAATTCCACCTGGTTCAGTTTGTCCGAACAGCACAGAAGCAGGCCCCTTGAGTACCTCAACCCGTTCTACATTTGCAAAGTCTGTAGATGGAAAGTTGTCACGAATTCCATCTCGAAAAGTTGTTTCTTGGCTAAATCCCCGAATTCTCACTCTATCAAAAGAGTTTTGATAACCTGCACCTGGTGTTACGCCACTGACATTTTGCAGAACATCTCGCAATCGAGTTGTTTTTTGATCCTCAATTATTTGTCGTGGAATCACCTGAATCGATTGGGGAATGTCGCGCAAAGGTGTATCAGTTTTAGTTGCAGTTGTTGCATCTGGTACGCGATATCCATCTTGTTCGCCAGTCACCACCAACTCAATTGGTTCATCACCTTGTGTTGATGGTTGAGGTTGTGTTTGATTTTCAGGCGGCTGTTGTTCGGGAGTTGGTTGGGTTTGAGGTTGTTGTGCTGTGGATGCAGCAGTTACCACACTAAAAATTAAACCCTCGTCTGGACTGTCAAATAACTCGACAGTTGGTATACCCACTTCACCGATCGCTGTCACCCGGATAGTATTGGCATCAAAGTTAGTAACTGTAATCTCACTAACACCCGCTATTGGCTTTTCTGAGCGGAATGTGAATGCTTCACCCGATGGTAGGCGCAATTGAGCATTAGGAATATCAGTAATGAAATTGCTACCAGTACTACGATTGACTGGTTGCAACTGTTGTCCTTTCAAGGTTTGTAAAATTACCTCCACACCTTTATTGGTGGGATTTGCCTTGACTGAGGTAACTTGTACAACTTCTGTTTGTGGCGTTTGTTGTTGTTCTATCTGAGCTAGCCATTCTTTTACTGTTCTGGCAAAACGATTTGGCTCTTGAATAGGAGAAATTTTAGTTACTTCTTTTGCTTGTCCAGGCTTGACAATGACAGCAATTAGAAAACAGGAAATAAAAAGCGATCGCGACAGTTTCATAACCCCACACACCCAACCGGATTTATAAAAACAGAGCTTGCTACTTGCAAGTTACTCTTAATTAACTCTATTCAGGAGAATACGAAAAATTGGGCGATCGCATATATCTGAAACCGGATTTTTTTATCGGAATCGGGATCTACCTTTTGCTATCAGCCTTTGCGCCGATGATAGTCTCTAGGAGTCATGCCAATTGCTGTTTAAACAGGTAGCCAAAATGACTTGTGTTTTCATACCCCTCTTGAGAAGCAATTTCTACAAAAGTAGAGTAAGGGTATTTCCAAAATAAAAAAATTAAAGCTTTAAATTGAAGTTGTATAAATGCTATTTTTTCTAGTCGGTTTTGCCCGATAGCGGTATCGCCACATCACAAAGCCAGTGAAAAATAAAATTAACGGTGCTAGTCCGACAAAGACGTAGAAAATACGAGATGGTAATCCCCAGAAAGTGCCATAGTGCAAATCGTTAAAGGAATTGAGGACGCGATCGCCTAATGATGCAGTTGCGATCGTAGATACTTGTAAAACCTTGCCGCTATACTGGTCAAGAAAAACATCACCAAGATTAAAGTTAAACCAAAAAGTCTCTTCTGGTTCACTTGGAAAGCCAATTATATTAAGTGATGCATTGGGCAAAGCAGCTTGAGCGATTTTTAACTGGTCTTGTAATCTAAGTGGAGGCTGACCGGAAATAGGTACAGAAACCAAATTTGGTTGAGGTTTGGAGAAGGTGATAGCGTAGATTATCGGGTTGACAAATTCAGAAAAATTCCAGCAAAAGCCTGTGAAAAAGGTAAAGACTAGAAATGTGGCTGCGATCGCACCAGCAACTTTGTGAATATCAAAATTTACTCGTTTAGGATGAGCGTTCCATTTAATTTTGAAGCCAGCAATCAACTTGCGCCAACCAGGCCATAAGATAATACCTGTAATACTCAAGATTGTGAACAGTAATCCTACAACGCCCACAAACTTAAGACCAATGTCACCACTTAAAAGGTTGTAATGGAGTGGATAGATAATGTCAAAAAATATCTTTTGGATTGAGCTTGGCTTGGAGTTAGGGTTGAGAATTACCCCTGTATAGGGGTTAACGTAGATTGGTAGCCAGTCAATTTTTTTTGTTTTGAGGATAACCTTTATCGACCGATCTGGCTTTGGGGGTGGGTAATACCGTTGAATAGTTGTATCTGGTTGGTTGGCGTAGGGTTTTTTGACAGTATTAAGGACAACTTCGATTGGTAGTTGTTCCCTTTGAGGGATGATAGTACCACTTTGATGAGATTGATCGAAGCTGTCAATTTCTGTATGAAAAACCAATAAACTACCCGTCAAGCCGATGATGATTGCAATCAATCCTAGCGTTAGACCCAAGTAACGATGTAGGGTGAATATCAAGTTGCGTACTTTTTTAGAATTCAAGGTAGATGCTCCTGTGCATAATGTCAAAATACGAGATTAGTTTTCTCAATTAAAACCGCACGGTTAGTGACCCGATAATCGTAAAAGGCGCACCTGGAGAATTTGCATAAGAATAACGCGAATTTGTATAGTATTCCACATCAAACAAGTTCTCAGCATTAATTGCTACCTCCCAGTTATTGCGTCGATAGAACAGAGCCGCATCGAATCGCGTGTAAGCGGGTAGCTTGAAGTTGGGCGGATCGAATTGATCGCCGAGGCGATCGCTAACAAAGTATGTGCCAAACCCAAAGCCCAAACCTTGCAAATCGCCGCTTTGAATCCTATAGGTTGTCCACAAAGAAGCAGAATTAGTTGGTGTAATTCTCAACCGACTGCCCACCTCATACGTATTATCTTTAGTAATCCGAGCATCAATGTAAGAATACCCTGCTGTCACATTCCAACCAGGCAAGATTTCACCAGTCACGCTCAAGTCAATGCCGCGACTGCGCTGTTCTCCAACCTGAATTGAATACTTACCAGGATCGGGTTCGTTGAGATCGGCCGTCAAAACGTTGGATTTTGTGATTTCGTAAGCAGCTAAAAGTGCTGAGAGTTTCCCATTCAGAAAATCGCTCTTGATGCCCACTTCATACTGAGTACCACGTGTCGGAGCAAAAGCTGAATTCGTTCGAGAACGACCAGAGTTAGGCACAAAAGAACGGCTGTAGCTGGCATAAAGTGAAAGAGGCTCGATTGGTCGATAGACGATGCCAAGGCGCGGACTAAATGCTTCACCGTAATTGCTATCAAAAGTATCTGCTATAATGTCCCTCGATGTGCTGCTCACCCAATTAAATTGTCCACCAGCCACCAGGATGAGGTTATCTAGCAACTTTATCTGATCTTGCAGGTAAACTCCATAGGATTGAGTGAACTCAAGGAGTTTAGTAGGGGAAGTCTCAGTGGGTAATTCGATATTGTAGTTCGGGTTAAAAATATCCAGCGGCGGTAAGGGTGCAGTCAGAGGGGAAAGGTAACTAGCTCCGTGGTTTACATCAAAACCGAACAGCACTTGATGGGCTACTGAACCAGTATTAAAATTTGCTATTAGCCCCGTTTGCACTGTATAGGATTCATATATAGGCCTATCATCGACATACGTGCCTGTAATAAATCGGTCATCAGACAAAGTGCCATATTCACTGTCTATCAACTTTATATGTTGCGAGCTGATAGATAGCGAATTACGCAGCTGAAGATTTTTATTAAACCGATGTTCAAAGGTGTAGCCTCCTTGTATTTGGGTGGTGTGAATATCATTCGCACTAGGATAGCCAAAATAGCGATTAATCGGTAGCACAAAGGAGCCATCACTCAACGCTGGGACTCCGGCATCAAATGCTGTTTCTTGATTAAGGTATTCAAAGTTTAGGGTCAGCTTTGTATCATCGCTGACATCCCAAGCGATGGTAGGTGCAAGAAAGAATCGCTTTGTCCCTACAAAATCTCGAAAACTATCAGAATCCTGAAGCGCAATGTTCAGGCGATAGCGTAGGCTGCGCTCCAAATTGAGTGGGCCAGAAAGATCGGCCGTTCCCCGATAGTAATCATAGCTACCAGCATTGAAGCCAAATTCGTAGAATGGTTCTGATAGTGGTTGTTTAGTAGTAACGTTAATAATACCTCCGGGTTCGCCTGCGCCGAATAATACAGATGCTGGCCCGCGCAACACTTCAACCTGTTCAACATTAGAAATATCTGTCGGTGAGCCTAAGCCACCATCGCGTGTGACTTGTGCCGAAAAGCCCCGAATTGAATAGTCACCAAAGCCAAACCCTTCCCCACCATAGTCTCCATTATTCAGTGCAACACCGCTAACGTTATTTAACACATCTCGCAACCGAGTAACATTACGATCTTTAATGACCTGTTGCGGTATAATTTGAATGGTCTGAGGAATATCTCGCAAGGGCGTATCGGTACGCGTTCCGACGCTCGTTCGTGAGGGGTTATAGCCTTCATCTCGTTCACCAGTTACCACAAGTTCAATCGGTTCATTACTTTCTGTCGATGGTTGACTTGGCTGTGTTTGACTTTCTGGCTGCTGTGGTTGCACAGAAGATGCGGCAGTTGCAACAGAGAAGATAATACCCTCATCTGGACTGTCAAACAACTCAACAGTTGGTACACTCGCCTCACCTGTCACGCTTACCCGGATAGAATTGGCATTAAAGTTTGTTACCGTTATTTCACTAACCCCTGCAATTGGTTTAGTAGAACGAAATGTGAATGCATCACCACTAGGTAAACGTAGTTGAGCATTAGGAATGTCGGCAATAAAATTATTGCCAGAACTTTGATTAACTACTTGTAACTGTTCGCCTTTTGATGTTTGTAAAATTATCTCCACACCCTTAGATGTGGGATTTGCTTTGACTGAAGTCACTTGTACAACTTCAACTTCCTGACTTTGATCTGGCGGGTTCTGCTGTTGTATCTGAGCAAACCATTCTTTGACTGTTCTTGCAGAACGGTCTAATTCTTGTACACTTTGAATTTCAGTTACTTCCTTCGCCTGAATTGGTTGTATGACAACAGCAACAAAAAAACAGGAAATAAACAGTGATGTCTTCGACAGGCTACGCCTACGCAACAGTTTCATAACTCCACACACCCAACCGGATTTATAAGAACAGAGCTTGCTAGTTGCAAGTTGCTCTTAATTAACTCTATTCAGGAGAATACGAAAAATTAGGCGATCGCATATATCTGAAACCGGATTTTTTTTATCGGAATCGGGATTTACCTTTTACTATCAACGTTTGTGCCGACGATAGTCTCTAGGAGTTATGCTAAATTGCCGCTTAAACAAGTAGCAAAAATGACTTGTGCTTTCATACCCCACTTGAGCAGCAATTTCTGCAATCGTTAGATTAGTGCCGATGAGTAACTGTTGTGCTTGTTCTAGCCGTAAGGATTGCACATACCCACATACTGTAGTGCCAAAAATTTCTCGAAATCCCCGTTTGAGTTTAAAGTCATTGAGTCCAATTTGTCTGGCTAGATTTAGTAAAGAAGGTGGATGCTGAAGGGTTTGATTGAGAATGGCTTTAGCATGATGTAAACGTTCAATTTCATCGGGACGAAAAAATAGCGATCGCTCTAATAAAAGATTATTTTCCCCCCACTGAGCAATCTGAAGCGTCAGTAGTTCCAACACCTTTGCTTCTAAATACATTTGTCTGAGTGTTTCTCGGAATGGACACTGCAATATTTGTTGAAGTACTAACCGCATTGCAGGTGTGATGGCTCCTAATGGTTGGTGAAACCGTTCTGTTGTGGTATTTTCAATCAACTGCTGGAGTAGAGTTGGTAATTCTTTAAAGCTACTCTGGAAACTAGAAAGTAGATCGGGATACCAGTAAATACTGATACATTGCTTGGGTTGGTTCGCAGAAAAATGCTCAAACTCCCGAATATCAGGTAAGTAAAATAAATAGTTGTAGCCTGCAACTTCTTCGTAATCATCGTTGACTCCAGGCACATTTGGTGTAGTGGTTCTCATACCACCAGAGAGCAAAAATTTAGATGTGAGAAAAGGCAAATCATCGTGTTCACTCTCAAGAATTACTGCTTGTGAATACTCGCTTTGTTGAATTACCAACTCAAGGTTATGGCGCAGCATAGTCCAATGACTGCTACCTTGACCAAACCAGGTAGAAAATTTTACTTTCCCCTGATAGTGATTAAGCTGTACATCATCAGATAATTCATTGAAGTCTGTCTCAGTCAAATAAATAGTCATGATAATAGTCTCAACTGCTTGTTGAGAATAGTATCTATTAACAGGCAAAGCCAGCGCAACTGAAAATTTTATCTAAGAACAGTATAGTCAGATTTTTAAGAAAAATTTATGCCACTACTAAGTAGTTAGTTACTAGCAATACAGATTCTTAAATACGTAAGTAAGACGCGCTTGTAGAAAAAACTTTGCAAACTACTAAAATTTAGTTCAAATCCGCTGTCATGAGTAAATCTGTAATTCTGCAACGGCGAGTTGACATGGAAAATGTCAAAATTAAATGAGTTTTGCACCAAGCGCGTTTGAGTTGATGCAGCCTCTTATAAACAAGAGAAGCGAATTGTCATCAGACGCTATTTGATTAACGCAGATTTGAGATAACTAAGTTGAGAATTTATGGGCAAGCAACGTGTTCTTTCTGGAGTTCAACCAACCGGCAATTACCATCTAGGCAACTACTTGGGAGCCATTCGCAACTGGGTAGAAGGTCAGAGCGAATACGAAAATTACCTGTTTGTGGCTGATTTGCACGCAATTACAGTGCCACATGACCCGACACAGTTGGCAGCTGATACTTACACCCTTGTTGCTTTGTATCTAGCTTGTGGTCTTGATTTAAATCACTCCACGATTTTTGTGCAATCCCACGTTTCAGCCCACAGCGAACTCACCTGGTTGCTCAACTGTATTACACCCCTAAACTGGCTGCAAGATATGATCCAGTTTAAGGAAAAGGCGCTTAAACACGGAGAAAATGTGAGTGCAGGCTTGTTGGATTACCCAGTGTTAATGGCATCTGACATTTTGCTCTACCAAGCTGATAAAGTGCCAGTGGGTGAAGACCAAAAACAACACTTGGAATTGACACGGGATATTGCAGCTCGGTTAAATCACCAATTTGGCAAGCCAGAGCAGCCAGTTCTGAAGTTACCAGACCCTCTGATTCGCAAGGAAGGGGCAAGGGTGATGAGTTTGGCGGACGGTACACGTAAAATGTCGAAGTCCGATCCTTCAGACTTAAGCCGGATTAATTTGCTAGATCCGCCAGAGCAAATTCAATACAAGATTAAGCGTTGTAAAACCGATCCGGTTCGTGGTCTGACTTTTGACGATCCAGCGCGTCCAGAGTGTAATAATTTGTTAACTTTGTATACATTGCTTTCTGGTAAGACAAAAGAAGATGTAGCAGTTGAGTGTCAGGATATGGGCTGGGGACAATTCAAGCCATTATTGACGGATACAATAATTGAGTCCCTCAAACCAATTCAAGAAAAATATCAAGCGATAACGGCGGATAAAAGCTATTTAGAGTCTGTGTTGCGGGATGGAGGCGAAAAAGCTAGGGCGATCGCCAATCAAACTTTATCACAAGTAAAAATCGCTTTAGGCTATTCTCTACCATTATGAGTTTTACCTATTAAGTGTGATTGGTTATACCATTAAACAAGATAGAATTCAGGAGTCAGTCGCCAAAATTCTTCAATTAAATTGTGTACAGAGGCGACGCCAGTCGCTACAACGAACGGGGAGCCACTGCGTTGGGCAGCTTTGCCGACAGCCAAGCAAGTGGCGTGCGAACCCCCTTCGGGTTCGGGGGTGAAGCTCGTTCCTCGCTAACGCAATCGACGGGAACCACCAAGACTGCGACCCCCGCACCGCAACGCGCTAGCTCATTAATCGCGTCTCTACTTCTAAATTCTGACTTGTTCTTTAATAAATCGAGATTTCTAATGATATGCATCGTACCCATAGTCCTACTGCCTTCCATAGAGCCGTGCAAGCAGGTGAATTTTTGCTTACCGCCGAGGTAGCACCTCCGAAGGGGGGAGATCCAGCGCATATGATCGAGATAGCGGCGACCCTTAAGGGGAGGGTTCATGCCGTCAATATTACCGATGGTAGCCGCGCTGTGCTGCGAATGTCTTCGTTAATGGCGTCGGTGATTTTATTACAGAACGGCATAGAGCCGATTTGTCAAATTGCCTGTCGCGATCGCAATCGCATCGGTTTACAAGCTGATTTAATGGGCGCTCATGCCTTGGGCATACACAATATATTAGCCCTAACTGGCGACCCAGTAAAAGCAGGCGATCATGTTGAAGCCAAAGCTGTTTTTGACTTGGAAGCTGTGCGACTCCTGCAACTAATCCGCAAAATGAATCAAGGCGTTGATTGCAACGAAAAACCCCTAACTGATGGGGCGCTAGATTTATTTGCTGGTGCAGCAGTGGATCCGCAATGTAAGAGTTGGTCGGGTTTACAAAGTCGATTTGAACGCAAAATCGAAGCTGGAGCCCAATTTTTTCAAAGTCAGTTGATTACCGATTTTGAGCGGCTAGAAAAATTTATGGACACAATTGCCGCTGGCTATAAAAAACCGATTTTGGCAGGAATTTTTCTGTTAAAATCGGCAAAAAATGCTCAGTTTATTAATAAGTGTGTTCCGGGTGTAAATATTCCCCAACATATTATTGATAGATTAGCAAAAGCTAAAAACCCTCTTGAAGAAGGTATGAAAATTGCCGCCGAACAAGTACAGATAGCACAGCAATTGTGTCAAGGTGTCCACATGATGGCGGTGAAGCGGGAAGATTTAATTGCACCAATTTTAGATTTAGCTGGAGTTGCTCCACTTAATCAATTGGTATCAAGGTAAATGATATCATGTCCTGTTGAGTACTTATGATGTCTGTGAGGGTTGGTAACGGGTAATCGGTAATAGGTAATGGGTAATTATCAGTTATTTATTACTTTCTTCCCAATTAGCTTTTTCCCAATTACCAAAAAGACCATGATATTTTAAGTAATTAGCCTAACTTGATATGAAATAATACACTTTTGATTGAAGCAGATGGTTATCCCATCTGTTTTTTCATAGTTAAATATAAAGCAATTTTCACTCTTTGGTAAACTAAGGCGTGTTTTCAAACTCGGTGTCTTCTAAAAAATAGGCGATCGTCGGCAGGGTGTGTAGATGAATCAACGTGAGTTAAGTAGCGAACAGTGGGAAAATTAAATTATGTTAAAGTGTAGGGTAGGCTCATTTACAATCAACATTCATATCTAAAATAAATAAGCAGCTCAGTTATTTCCTGAACTGCTTATATACAATTTTGCAGATTTAGTTATCTACTAAACTGCTAATTTAGGCATAGTTTTTGCTTGGCGATCGCTAATGATGCTTTTACCTTCGTAAATCATCTCAAAACTTAATAGCCTCGTGAGTATCCACTATTATTATTTTTTTGCCAATCACCACCGCCAGAGCGACTACCCTTCTCCTCTCGTGGTCTTGCTTTATTAACTTTCATTACACGACCCATCCATTCGGCACCATCTAAAGCCTGAATAGCAGCATCTTCTGCGTCAGATGATTCCATTTCCACAAAACCAAAGCCCCGAGCGCGTCCTGTTTCCCTATCTGTCGGCAATTGAACGCGTTTAACGCTGCCGTACTCAGAAAATACCTTACTAAGGTCGTCTTGTGTGACGCTGTAGGATAGGTTCCCTACGTAGATTGACATGAAACTCTCCAGAATCCATTGATGCAGAGATGTTTATCCGGAGAGCCGCTTGCAATTATTTCTAACAACAAGATTCGTATCGCCGTTAACTTCTCCAAAATTATCCTACCATAACTTTGGCTCTGGACAAGCCTGAATTCGTGCATTTGTCCTCATGTATGGTAAAATGCATCGGTTTTTTCTATACTTACTATTTATATTTTTTTAGCTTAGTGCGTCAATTCCAAAATCACACTTCAGCCTAATTTATCTGGATCTATTACCGATTTTATCAAGCAAATTGCTTTACACGTTAATTTCTCCCTAAAACACTTAATGTTTGCACGCCAAATTCCTCTGGATATACTCCCCAATTTACCCAACGGACTGCCTCACGCGCTGAGTTCATATTCGGTGGAACTCGCAAAGTATGAATAAAGCTTGTACTAGGGCAAGTCATTTTTAATAAATAAATCGGCTCATATCTACGTTGTTATCAATTTTTAATAGCGTGTATTCTTGCCAATTATCTAATTCAATAGGTTGTAGTTATTGGCAGATTCTAGCGTAACCAATACCCCGAATTAGTACTGGCCCTAGTTCGGCGTTTTTCTCTGACAAAAGCCATTCAGGTTGCCATTGTTCAGGGTGGATTTTACCGTATTTTTCAGGCAATGTTACATCGTGATATTCGCCAGTTATCACGAAAAACTGGAATTAAAGCTTTTTGTCCAGATGTTAGCTGGTATATCATTGAGATGAATTGAAATTAATGTATTAGTTTCTAATATAAACTTTTTAATTACTCACTCTAACTCAGACTTTACATCATCGCATTTCAACCAACCTGCACGTTGGCAACTCTTAGCAAATGTTTTGAATTTATCAAATGCTTTATGGACAATTTGTATATCTTTTAAAGTTTCTAATCATTACAATAAGTGCTTGCTAATTTTCAAGGCTAAGAACGGCAACTTACTTTTTTTGAAGATTTATAAATTGAACTGATTGTAAGGCTTCTATTCCAGTCATAAGCGCTACCTGTTGAAAGCGACTTTTCAATCAGTTACATACCTCCAACCTTCAAGCTCGTATTCCCGCTGAATTTTCACCATCCAGTCACTAGGGGAATAGAAAATAGCTTTATGCTGCTCATGAACTAGCAATGCCGACTCTGAAAAAACACGTAAGTAATATGTATCATATCTTTTTTTATTCTGCTACTCTCTCAGTAATTCGATGTTTAGAACCAGTAACTTCGCCTTTTACCAAAGTTAAATGAGGTATTTTTTGTCCTTCAACCTGCTGCACAGGCAGTAAGATAACATCGCTTTGACGAATTGGTTGCATAGTTTTGCTTTCCTGACATGGGTACAAACCGCACTTCGCTTTTTTTCTCAAATTTGATTTAATTTTGGCACAAGCTCTTAGGCATTGGGAGTGTTGACTGATGACTGATGACTGTTTAGTAGAGCAGTTATTCTCCTTGTCCCGTTGTCTCCCTTTACCTCCCTTGCCCCTGTGCTACCCAATCTCTGATTACACTTGCAGGGTATTTTGAAAACTGTAGTCGCCAATTATGCGCTAGATAAGTTAAAGATTGAAATAGCTGGAAATTCACATCCAGCTTTGGCCTCTCCTATACTCTGGAAAGGACTATGCCCTAACTTAGGACGATTTTCTCCTAAACAAGCAGTTTGTGTGAGGATAAAATCACCGCCCTAAGCCTGACGTTTTATCTTGACAATTTGTAAAAATTACCTCAATTTGACTGTTTAGCTTAGCAGCTATTCTTTTTTTTGAAATTTCCATGTCAACTCTCGTCATCGTCGAATCTCCAACCAAAGCTCGTACCATTCGCAACTACTTGCCATCAGGCTATAAGGTAGAGGCGTCTATGGGTCATGTGCGTGACTTACCGCAGTCGGCTAGTGAAATTCCCCCGGCCGTTAAAGCGGAAAAATGGGCACAGCTAGGGGTGAATGTGGACGCCGACTTTGAACCGGTATATGTTGTCCCGAAAGACAAAAAGAAAATTGTCACCCAGCTCAAAGATGCGCTCAAAGATGTAGATGAACTGATTCTGGCAACGGACGAAGACCGGGAAGGTGAAAGCATTAGTTGGCATTTATACCAATTGCTCAAGCCGAAAGTTCCGACTAAGCGGATGGTGTTTCACGAAATTACCCAAGATGCTATTAAAAAAGCGCTGAAAAACTGCCGCAATATCGATGAGCAGTTGGTTCGCGCCCAAGAAACGCGGCGGATTTTAGATCGATTGGTGGGTTATACTTTGTCTCCCCTGCTATGGAAAAAAATCGCCTGGGGATTATCTGCTGGGCGAGTACAATCTGTAGCGGTGCGACTTTTAGTCAACAAGGAACGCCAGCGCCGCGCTTTCCGTGAAGGTACGTACTGGGATTTGAAGGCTAGTTTATCAAAGGACAAAACCCCCTTTGCTGCCCAGTTGCTGACTTTGGGAGGAACCAAAATAGCCAATGGCGGCGATTTTGACCCCGCAACCGGACAAATTGTCGCAGGCCGCAATGTCTTGTTGCTCAACGAAGACCAAGCCTTAGCCCTGAAGGAACGCCTGACTGGAAAAACTTGGAATGTCGCCGACATTGAAGAACGTCCAGTAACGCGCAAACCCGCGCCACCGTTCACCACCTCGACACTGCAACAAGAATCTAACCGAAAATTGCGCCTCTCAGCCCGCGATACGATGCGAATTGCCCAGAATTTGTACGAACAGGGGTATATTACCTATATGCGGACAGATTCGGTGCATTTGTCAGATCAGGCGATCGCAGCTGCTCGTAGTTGTGTTGAAAAACTCTACGGTCAACAATATCTCAGCCCCCAACCCCGGCAATACACCACCAAATCTAAAGGCGCACAAGAAGCGCACGAAGCAATTCGTCCAGCAGGTAGCACTTTCCGCACTCCCCAAGAAACTGGTTTGGGCGGTCGAGAACTTGCTGTCTACGATTTAATTTGGAAACGCACCGTCGCTTGCCAAATGGCTGATTCTCGACAAACCCAAATTTCTGTACAATTGCAAGTCGAGGACGCTGGTTTCCGTTCTTCTGGCAAGCGCATTGAATTTCCGGGATACTTACGCGCTTACGTTGAAGGTTCAGATGACCCGGAAGCAGCACTGGAAGACCAAGAAGTAATTTTACCTAGCTTAAAAGTAGGCGATCGCCCCAATTGTACCGAACTCGAAGCCGTTGGTCACGAAACCCAACCCCCAGCGAGGTACACCGAAGCGACTTTGGTGAAAACCTTAGAAAGCGAAGGTATTGGTCGTCCCAGTACTTACGCCAGCATCATTGGCACCATCATCGACAAGGGTTACGCGCAATTGGTGAGTAACGCCCTCGTACCCACTTTCACTGCTTTCGCTGTCACCGACTTGCTGGAAAAACATTTCCCGGATATCGTCGATCCCAGCTTTACCTCAAAAATGGAGCAAACCCTCGATGACATAGCCACAGGTGAAGCTAAATGGCTACCTTACCTGCAACAATTCTATTTGGGAGACAAAGGTCTGGAAACCCTAGTTAAAGGACAGGAAAGCCAAATTGATGCCACCAAAGCCAGAACTGTAGAACTGGAAAATTTGGCAGCCAAAGTCCGAATTGGTAAATATGGCCCTTACATTGAAGTCGAAAATGGTGAGGGTGTTGTCACTGCCTCAATTCCCAAAGACTTGACCCCAGCTGACCTCGACCCCAAACAAGTAGAAGTATTGCTGCGGCAAAAAACCACTGGCCCCGACCAGGTAGGTCGGCATCCGGAAACTGGCGAACCAATTTATGTGAAAATTGGCGCTTACGGGCCTTATGTCCAATTAGGTGACAAGTCCGAGGAAAACCCCAAACCAAAACAAGCTTCTCTACCCAAAGGCATCACCCCAGAAAACGTTACCTTGGAAATGGCTGTTGGTCTGTTGGCACTACCCCGGACATTAGGAGTTCATCCAGTCACTGGCAGTAAAATCCAAGCAAGTTTGGGACGCTTTGGCCCTTATATCGTTCACGACCAAGGGAAAGAGGGAAAAGATTATCGCTCTCTGAAAGCTGCTGATAATGTATTGACAATTAGTTTAGAACGTGCATTAGAATTGTTGTCCGAACCAAAAAAGGGACGCAGTTCCACCAACAGCAAGTCCAAAGCAGCTTTACGCGAATTGGGTACGCATCCAGAGGACGACGCACCAGTTAACATCTACGATGGCCCCTATGGCCCTTACATCAAACATGGCAAAACTAATGCCAGCATTCCAGAAGGTCAATCAGTAGAAGATATAACTTTAGCAGCAGCCTTAGAATTGTTGGCAGCTAAAGCCTCGACAGGAAAATCGACTCGTAAAACCAGTAAATCAACGAGTTCGAGAGCGAAGTCAACTGCTAAGTCATCAACCACAGCTACCAAAAAAAAGAGCAAATAAGGTTAACAAATTTGGATTTTCAATTTGGAATTTTGGATAGTCTACCAAGGCTTAGAGTGTCAGTCTTAATCGGTAGCTCGATTAAACTACCACCTACCCTTGACTGTTCACCCTTAATACCCATCCTTGGTAAGATGCACTTGTATAGGTTGCAAGTGTGATACTGTAAAAAGTAGGATCTCCACTTTTTTTGGAGAAGGCTGCCAGAGCGGTGGTATCAGCTTGTGCAGTGGAAAGTGCCGACACTTCCAGCTTTGTCACAAGAAGAAAATGCGAGCAATTGCCAGCATTTTTGGCTCAAAAAACACGAAACCCAAGTTTGAGAAGTGGCTGATGTCCCAAAATGGGATTGTCTATTAGCTCGGTTAAAAGTTAGAGGTGCAAAAATACGCAAACTGCGTACTTGTTAATCCAAAATTGAGGTAGTATCTCAGGAGCGATCGGTTCATGGACTATATAGAAAAGGTGCTAGAAAAGCTTAAGGAGTTAGCACGTAAGCTAATTGAGAGCCTTTTAGGGCCAGAGGCTGAACCGGAACCGGAACTGATTCCGATTCCCGTGAACGATCGCTCGCGTCGTCGCTAGCAAAAAGCAAAAGTGCTAAATTCGACGTTGGAACCCCTAAGCATTCTGGCACTGCACGGGCCAAACTTAAATTTGCTAGGACAGCGAGAACCTGGAATTTATGGCTCGTTGACATTAGCGGAAATTAACCGCCTGTTAGAAGCAGAAGGATTAAAATTACAGGCGAAAGTTTTTCCCATGCAGTCAAATCATGAAGGAATTTTAGTAGATGCTATTCATGGGGCCTGGGGACAACATCAAGGAATTTTGATTAATCCAGGGGCATATACCCATACAAGTGTGGCATTGCGAGATGCGATCGCTGCCGTTAACTTACCTACAGTAGAAGTACATCTGAGTAATATTTATCGTCGGGAAGATTTCCGCCATCATTCTTATATTGCCCCAGTAGCAATTGGGCAAATCAGTGGTTTTGGCTCTCAAAGTTATATATTAGGCTTACAGGCACTAGTGCATCATTTAAGAAGTATATAGACATAAAATATGAATTGATTTGGTAATTGGGGATTGGGAAAAAGGTAATAGGAAACAAGTTCTTTCCTATTACCCATTACCGATTACCCATTATCAACCCCCACAGATATCATAAGTATTCAAGCGGACATGATATAAAATCCAAAATTATAATGCGTTACTCTCTTGTAAGTCGGTTTAGAGGTACTTTACTCGGAGTATTATTGGGGGAAAATTTAGCTTTTGATAGGGGAATACAGCCTCAGAATTACCCCGGTGGCATAATGGCAATGATTGTGGGTATCGAGAGCTTAATTAGCTTGGGTAGATTAGATTTAAATGATTGGATAACGCGTCAGCAAAAAGCTTCTGTTGATTTAGCTCCAATAAACATCATTCTTGCCACACTACCAGTGGCACTTTTTTTTCACGAAAATCCAATTAAGCTACGACAAAACTTGCTGGATGTGCTGCAAATCTGGGATGATGACCTAGTAGTACGCGATGGAACACTAGCAGTAGGGTATGCGATCGCTCTAGCTTTGACTGAGAAACTCGACCCTTTAACCCTAATTCCGCAAATAATTTCCTTTTTGGGAGAAACGCCGACATCAATACCGAAAAAATTATTAAGAATTCAGAATTTATTAGCACAAGGGGCTGGACTAGAAAGAGTACAAGCCGAGTTTGCTAGCAAAGAAAAGCTCAGTAATACGATTGCGATCGCATTTTACTGCTTTTTGAGTACATTGGAAGATTTTCACCTTGCAGTTTTGCGAGCTACGAAAAATGGTGATGCTATCCAAGATACTACTCGTTTAATAGCATACTCTACAGGTGTAATTACTGCGGCTTTATCAGGCGCGTATAACACTACAGCAGGAATTCCTCTAAATTGGCGATTGTTTTTACAGAGGAATTTACCAGCATCCGAACTGACAAGCTTTGAGCAAATGTTAGAATTAGCTGATGCACTTGTGGCTGCGTGGTCAGGATTGTATGATAACGTTTGCCTAGATCCAAAGGAGTTAACACAGAAGGAATGTGCCGTGTCTAGGGTAATGCTTTCAGTTTACGCGTCTCCTCGTGTTATTCGGTTACGTTAATGCTATTTTCAGCAAATAACAGTGCGGATGCCAAACTGCCAATATTAACAGTATTCTATACTTAGATTTTTCAGCAAACCCTCGACCCAATTCTGTAGGTAACATTTCGCAACCGTAGTTGCAACAGTAGCCACAGATTGGACTTCCCTGATGATTGTTTTGTTTTGAGCTGAGCTAATGAACATTCAAGTTGCATAAAACTAGGGTTGAATTCCCCTATATTATGTCGGGTTAAAGACTTATTATTAGAGCTGAGGCTTAGAAATTCTAATAATTAATTCAGGAGGCAGGAAGATAGGAGGCAGGAGGCAAGAAGAACCCACGTTTTAAAACGTAGCATTGAAGCAAGGAGGCTTTGTATGTCGCGCACTTTCCGCTCGATACAATTCCTCTTTTAAACTGGGCAATAACCCAGAAAAGACAGTTTTAATTAATACTTCTTTCCTCCTGCCTGCTGCCCTCTGCCTCCTGCCTTCTTTTGTAATTACTAGGACTTAATCTGACTACAAGGGAACCATCCTGAAAAATTTTAACACTCATTAGCTTATCAAAGTCAGCAATTGCAGGCAGAGATAATGAAAACGACCGAGCATTTTTTGCAGTTCTTCACCCAGGAATTGTCTTACTGGCGGCGATGGTACACATTATTACGCCGTAAGCGAAACTTACTTGGGAGAATTAAAAGTCCTAAAGGCACAAGCCATAAAAAGGAACTTTTAAGAGCTATCCTCGCAAATGTAATCTTGTTTTTATCAAAAACCAATGACAAAAGCGAACGTAAGAAACCAGAAACAGCGCTAAAGTCAATGGCAAAATCAGTCAAAACTCAGGGTAGTATTTATACAGTTGGTTGTAACTGGGTACATGGAAAGCGATATTTGGTGATTTTGGCGATCGCTGTAGTCTCCTTAACAGGAGTTATAGGTCATAAATTCTACAATCAAACGCAACTCCAAATAGGCAATCCCGCACCCCAGACAATTAGAGCGCCCTATACAATTAGCATTGAAGACCAGAAAAAAACAGACGCCAAGCGCAAAGTTGCTAGTAAAAGTTTTATCCCAGTGTTGATGGTCGCTGTGCGAATCAATCAACAAATCGACGATAATCTACAACAACTTATAGATAATGGCAATGAAATTCGTGCCATTGCTGGAGCTTTTCCTTTTTTTGATACTGTAGTTTTGTCCAGATCTACCCAGCGTTACCTTCGTTCTTGCTCTGATTTAGAATGGCAAGCGGTGCTAGCGGCTGTAGAAAATCATCGAAACCAGTACGAAAAAATAACAGGACGAACCACCTCATCCGGTTCATCATCGATAGCTGCACCGAATCAAGTACGCCAAGCAAGCACTACACCATCCAAATCTAAATCTGATTCACAAAGTACTGAGGTGGCGTCATTTTATCAAAATACTGACTTTACTCAAGCAATAAAAGAATTAAAAGATTATCAACTGACAATTTCTGCCAAAAGCTTATCCTCACTAATTACCCAAATTTCCCAAGCACGCCAAAAATACACACTCGCCACTGCCAAACTTTTACAGTTGGAGAGTGTTAGTCCAGAAACAATATACGAGGAATCCCTGCTCTTAGACTTGTCAGATTTGGAATGGGAAAATACACAAACAGGAATCCATCAAAGTGCCCAGCGGATTCTCACCCAAGGCATCCCCCAAGGACTGCCACAAAATATTTTACAAGATGCGGTAAGCTTACAAGTCCACACCTTTGTCCCAAAAGATGCCGAACCTTTAGCAAGCAAACTGTTGTTAGCTGTACTCCAGCCAAATCTGCAAATAGATGAACAACAAACCAGAGAAAAAGCTCAAAAAGCTGCTGCTGGTGTGTCACCTGTGATGGTGAATGTACACCGTGGTGAAGCAATTGTCAAAAAAGGAGAGCAGATTACTGCCTGGGATTTTGAAGTGTTGCAGCATTATCACCTAATTCGCTGGGAAATTAAGTGGTTAGAGTTGGTAAAGTTAGCAAGCATTATTACCGTCGCCATTGGCATTTTTGTTTGGATAGAACGACACATTAATCGCAAACTGCGACAACGCGATCGCCTTTTGGTGTTACTGCTGGCTCTGAGCGTACCAGCAGTAATCGTCATGGGATTGCCCTACACTAGTTGGAGTGCCCTTGGTTTATTGTTGGGAAGCTTTTACGGCCCTACTTTGGGGTTGACAGTTGTCGGACTACTGTCGCCGCTATTAGCAATCACCTTGGATTTGGGCAAAGCTGCACTTTTTGCTGGTTTAGGAGGAGGAATATTAGGTAGTTGCATCGCCCAAAGATTGCGATCGCGTGAGGAATTGGCATTATTGGGTGTAGCGATCGCTTTAACTCAAGGCGGTATTTACTTGATTGCGAAAGTATTAATTGGGCAAGTATTTGGTTCAACTTGGTATATTGTCCTCCGAGAAGCAGGGTTATTTGCTTCATCGGGTTTTGTTTGGAGTGTTATCGCTTTAGGGTTGAGTCCTTATCTAGAAAGACTTTTTGATTTAGTCACTCCCATCCGCTTAGCAGAGCTGGCAAACCCAAATCGTCCCTTACTCAAACGATTGGCAACTGAGACTCCCGGAACTTTTCAACATACACTCTTTGTGGCTACCCTTGCCGAAGCTGCTGCCAAACAACTAAAATGCAATGTTGAATTAGTTAGGGCTGGGACATTATACCATGATATTGGAAAAATGCATGACCCCCTTGGGTTTATTGAAAACCAAATGGGGGGGCCAAATAAACACGATACAGAAATTAAAGACCCTTGGAAAAGTGCGGAGATTATCAAAAAGCATGTAAGTGAAGGGCTGGTGATGGCGCGTAAACACCTTTTACCCACAGCAATTCAAGCTTTCATTCCAGAGCATCAGGGAACAATGCTAATTGCCTATTTTTATCACCAAGCCCAGCAAATGGCTCAAGAAGATCCAAATTTAACGGTAAATGAAGCAGATTTTCGCTATGAGGGGCCGATTCCCCAGTCGCGGGAAACAGGAATTGTCATGTTGGCGGATGCTTGCGAAGCGGCACTGCGATCGCTCCAAGTATCAACTTCGGCGAAACGTCCTGTACCCTTAAAGGGAAGTAGCGTAGGCGCAAAGTCTAGTGAAGGAGAAGAGGAGCGATCGCCTAAAGATGTTTCTACCGAACAAGCTTTAACAATGTTGAATAATATTTTGCGTGCCAGATGGCAAGACAATCAACTCGTAGATTCAGGATTAACACGGGAAGAAATGTCACAAATTGCCCAGATATTTGTAGATGTTTGGCAGCAATTTAATCATAAACGTATCGCTTATCCTAAGTTGAAGGCTAGAACATCGATTCAGTCATGAATAAATGAGATGGAGATTTAGCTCATATACAATAAATAGCGAAATCTAATCATGTATATGAGAAATAATATCAATAATTTACTTTAAAAAGTTCGTATTCATAATCAAAATTTCGAGTTCAATCTCTAATCTCCAGTAAGTAGTACAGCAGCCAAAATAAAATTCACTGCTGCTTGGGTGTGCTGCTCAATCATTTCTGGACTCAGCAGTTCCAAATCCGGTCTAGTATGCTTGATGTTTTCGTAGGCATTGAAGTATAAATTACAAACCCCAATAATATGCAGGGTAGTGAGAAATGGATCGAGTTGACGAAAACAACCCTCTGCCATCCCGCGCTCTAAAATCTTGATGAGATAGGCAAAATTTTCTTGCCAATTCCCCTGTTTGAAATACTTTCCCTGATTTTGGTTTGCTTCTTGAAACCAAAGCATTCCTCGGTGTGGGTGGGCTGCTTCATACGCGATCGCTTCTTTAACAAGCAACTTCAGAGCCTCCTCTGGTGGGAAATTATCGAAATTTAACTGCTGAAGAACTTCGTGCATTTCTAGCGCTGGGCGTTGCAGCACAGCTTGATATAATCCTTCCTTGCTCTGGAAGTAGTAGTAAATCATCGCTGTGGTGACACCTGCACCTTTGGCGATCGCCTCCGTTCGCGCCCCACTAAGTCCATTTCTGGCAAACTCTGCTTCTGCCGCATCAAGAATCTGCTTTTTCGTCGCCTCTGCATCCCGCACCTGGCGAGGTTTTTTATCTGAAACTTTTGACTGCGTTGAACGAACCACGTTGCTCCATCAGCTTAACGAAAACATCTTAACTAAAAAATTGGTTAGTAGTTGACACAAAAGATCAAGTCTACTAAATTAATAGTTAATTAACTAAAAAATTAGTTAACTATCTATTCCCATAATTTAGCCACACAGTAGTCGAAGTTAGCCGAGCAATGCTTGGTAGTATTACCTTGCCCATTGCTAACTAAACCTTAATTATCCCAATTGATATTTAAAAGAGCAATGGTAGGACAGGCAATACTTGCTCGTCAATCACAAATTTGAACTTTTAAGATTGACAACTGACTCCCGAATTATTTGTTAATAAATCAATTTTCCAAATTTTGGAGGAAAAATGCAAGTAATTTTACCTGGCGCGCCTTGGTTAATCGCGCACAAATCTACATTAGGAGTAAATAAACCTCATAAAATCACTTTAAATGGGCATGATTATGTAATTTGGCAAAACCAAAAAGGTGAAGTCTTTGCCCTTGATAACATCTGTCCTCACATGCAAGCACCCTTATCATCCGGCTGGGTTGGTGAAGAAAGAGATACTATTACTTGCCCTTTTCATGCACTAGAATTTGATGGACAAGGGAAACTTTATCAAGAAGATAAAAAAGGTAATCAGCCAATTCTCAAACCATTAGAGCTAATTATTAGTAACGATTGTATCTGGACATATTGTGGATTTGAACCAAGATTACCTATCCCAGATTTACATCAGAGAATTGTAGATGACTATGAATTTCTTGGGGTAACTGGCGAAAAAAATATTCAGGGAGACTTTTTGAGTAATCTAATGGTTAACTACGACTATAATCACCAAAACGGTACTCATAAAGAGCTATTTAAAATTACATCTTGTAATGTAACTTCTTTTGAAGAAACAGGATATTATGCCACAGTAAAACAAGATTTGAAAAGAGCCAAAAATACGCTAGGAGAAATTATTAAAAATCCTGTTTTAGGAATCTTTCCTAAAATTCTCAGTAACACGCTCGAATACGCTTTTCCTACAACTACAGCTTTCTTTACTAAAACCCCTATTGGTGATATAGCTCAAATTCACATTCTCTATCCTCAAACAGAAAAAACAACTAAGACCTTCATTTTGATGTATGCTCAAGTGAGCAATTCTTTGATGAAATTGTTTTTTAAAAATTCAGTTTTGCAAGTAGCAGCTAAAGTCATAGAACAGGATACAGGTGCAGTTGAAAGTTTATACCCCCGGCAAAAACCAAAAATTAGACTGCCAAATGAAGAAATTATGTTTTATGCAGAAAAACTCTACCATAATTGGTAATTTAGTTTTACCAAATTGACAGCAGATTTCAGCTTCTCTACCTTGGGTTACGCCAACGTGAGGTAGAGAAATACCCCATGCTATGGCGCACCCTCGCTGTTGCCTGTAAAATTTGACTTTTGAATCGTGAGTGCTAAATTCTGACCAAGTTTGAATAAAAACCCCTGGAAGTTAACCAGGGGTAATGCAAGTCAGTACTTTTTCGCATGGAATGTATCCTACTCCAATACGATACCAAGCCTCTGATTGATAGATCTGCCATTTTGCCAAACAAAAAAGCCCCCAGTGGTAAGCTGAGGGTTAATTTTTTTGGAATAGCGGTAATCTACAAAGCTATTATTCCCAGAGAAGTAGACAATAGCACCAAAATAAAACTAGAATTTTCCAAGTACATAGGCTGCGGGTATTCTAAGCTAATACGCTTGGGTCAAGGATAATTGTAGGTTGGGTTGTAGCTTGCTTCCCCGTAGGGGTACGAAAGCAAACCTAACAAAACCCCGGAAATGTTGGGTTCCACTACGGGAAGCCGCCCTCTGGGCGTCTACGTTCCTCAATCCAACCTACGTAGTTTAAAGTTTTTAGCGCTAACACCAAGCATATCTATTCTAAGCTTGTCACTTGCCCTTAAATAAATAAAACTAATATAAAAGTAATCCACGAGTGCAATGCTCGTCAAAGGCACTGGAGATTGAGTTACTACTTAAGCACATGAATCAAAATCACATCGAGCAGATTGAATTGAATTTACGCTCCAAAGCCTTGAATCAGCGCAAAGCTGCCTTAGATGATCTGGCAGAATTTCCATCTGAAGTTGCTGTTCCGATACTCCAGAAGCTAGCTAACGAAAAAGACGTTGGACTTTGTCGTCTTGCGGTAATGGGTTTGGGTAACCACCTGAGTGAAGCTTCATTTCTAGCTCTGCAAGAAATACTCGAACATAACCAAGATCCTAATGTATTATCGGAAGCTGCCAATTCCCTTTTTGAATTTGGTGACGTGACGATTCCCTTACTTAAACAGCTATTTATGCGGTCTGACAACTGGTTAGTTCGTCAGACGGTGATTTCTCTACTTATGGAAACTAAGGAGGATGAAATTTTATTAGCTGTTGCAATTGAATCTTTGAAGGACAAAACCCAAAGTGTTAAAGAAGCAGGGATTATTGCCCTTGGTCAACTGTTAAAATCATCTTTGAAGAATCAAGCTTTGGCGCTGTTGACCGAACTTGCACAAGATTCATACTGGAGAAACCGATGGAAAACAGCGATCGCTCTCTCTAGCACTCAAGACCCCCAAGCCAAGCTATTAATCGCCAAACTCCAGCAGGATGAACATTTTCGCGTAGTAGCAGCTGCTTTAGAAGCTGCATCACACTAAATCACAACCTTTAAAGTCGAAGGCGCAGTATATTCAAAAGCAACATTTATTGGTAATTTTGCTCGTTCTGCTGATATAAATTCACTGAGAATTAATACTGAAACTGGGAAAATACTCCAAAAAAATTAAGCTGCGTTTGCGCTGTAACAAGCTCAATTAAAATACACGCAGTTACAGCTATAGTTTCACGCCAATACTTCATTTTATAGAGATTAGGAATTGGGCATAGGGTATAGGAAAGAGGACAAGGGGAAAGACTTGTTACAGGTTCTAAGGCTGTCTCCCCATCTCCTCATCTTTCTCATCCATAATCACGGGTATATCGGTTGGCGAAGTAGCGCTGCTAGTTACCTTTTGGTTGAGCGCGGATTTCATTCGCACAGGGACGACCTTGTTCAACATCGCTAATGTTAGCAAAAGTTGTCTCTGCAATCTTGTAGAGAGCTTCTGCTGTAAAAAAGGCTTGGTGTCCAGTAATTAGTACATTCGGAAATGTTGTCAAGCGCTGGAAAATATCATCCTGAATGATTTCGCCAGACAAGTCTTCAAAGAACAATTCTGATTCTTGTTCGTAGACATCAACACCGAGATAGCCAATTTTACCAGACTTTAGTCCTTCAATTACTGCTTGGGTATCGATCAGCGCTCCTCTGCTAGTATTAATTAGCATCACGCCTGACTTGATTTGTTCTATAGCTTCAGCATCAATCAAATGATGTGTTTCTGGAGTCAGAGGACAATGCAGAGAGATAATATCAGAGGTGGCAAATAACTCAGGCAATTCCACATACTTTCCACCTAAGGCTTCCAATTCTGGATTGTGATACACATCATAAGCGAGGATGTCACAGCCAAATCCCTTCATAATCTGTCCTAAAATTAGACCGATTTTCCCAGTGCCAATAATCCCTACTGTACGCTGATGCAGGTTAAATCCCAAGAGTCCATCTAGGGAAAAATTGCTTTCTCGCACGCGGTTATAAGCACGATGAATTTTGCGATTTAAGCTCAAAATTAATCCTACAGCATGTTCTGCTACGCCATAGGGTGAATAGGCGGGAACACGCACAACAGTAATCCCTAAGTCTGCTGCTGCTTGTAAGTCTACATTGTTAAATCCAGCACAGCGGAGGACAACTAGGTGAGTTCCTCGTGAAGCTAAAAGTTCTAAAGTTGGTGCATCAACCTGGTCATGGACGAATACGCAAACAGCGGGAAATTCAGCAGCGAGGATAGCGGTATCCTGATTTAAACGAGGTTCAAAAAATACTAACTCATGTTCGGTGGGAGAATTTACAGCTGACAAAAACTGCCGATCGTAGGCTTTTGTGCTGAATACTGCTACTTTCATGCAAAACCTCAGGCTGTATGCTGCATGGTGTTCGAGTAAATCGTAGCTTGACATTGAAAGCAGCGATGTCTACCACGGACTACGCCTTTTTAGGAATTGCTGACTGTGGGATTAATATCAGGTTAAGTTGAAGATTGATTGTTAAGACTCACGCAAACAGAAGTCACCGAAACAGTGCTGTTGATGATAATGGGGCGTTTAGCTTGTGCCGAGTACTAAATAAAAAGTAAAAATCGATCTAACTTCAGAATTAAAGCAAAAATAGAGGATTTCAGCTACGGCGATCGCTCAAGTATTAGTCAATAAAATATTCTAGTCACAATGCTATAATAGTGTAGGGGATGCACTAACATTTCCCTAATTTACCTAGATTTGAATTTAGATATAAATCTCAAATCTGTAAATAAATACCTGGAGAGGTGTCCGAGCGGTTCATGGTGACGCACTCGAAATGCGTTTTGGGGAAACCCAACGGGGGTTCGAATCCCCCCCTCTCCGTTTTTGTTGTCAATATAAGGGAACTTCTGAGAATTTAGAACCTGGTCAACGCAAGGGAGAGGAGCCTATGACAACTTCTATTAGCTTTAGATGCACTGAATCAATGAAGCAAGCAGTGAAGGCTAAAGGTGACCCTCCTGAATTCTGTCCTCAAGCTATCCAAGAGAAGTTAGATAGAGAGAAGTAGTTAAAAGTTTTTAGAATAATACTCTAAAAATTATAATAAATATACTTCAGTAATTACTTAGGCAGATATTTTTCGATTATACTAAAATATACACTGCCAGCACAGATTTTTAAGATAAACTAATGCCATTGTGTGAGGAGTGAACGATGGCTAATTCGAGTTTAGGGCAAACAGTTTCGTTTGCTTTTATTAGTGTGTGTTTTTATCTATGTATTGGTGCCGGAGTCGTGATTAGAGTGGGGCAATCGCAGCGAACAAATGCTGCGACTACACCGACTGAACCTAGCTTATTACCATTAGTTGTACCTGAATCCACGCCACCAACATCCAAAAAACAAACCTTTCTCAAGACCATTACTATCAAAGCTGTTGGAGATATTATTCCGGGTACTAATTTTCCTAACTACAAATTACCTCGCTTTCGGGAGCAATTATTACCAAAATTAGTGAAAACTCACTTACAAGGAGCTGATATCTTGTTTGGGAACTTTGAAAGTAGTTTAACTAATTATCCTTACACTACTAAAGATATTAGTCGAGGACAAGTCTTTGCATTTCGCTCTCCACCTGTATATGCTCAGTTATTTGCTAAGGCTGGTTTTAATGTCTTCAATATGGCGAATAACCATGCAATGGATTTTGGTCTAGTAGGGTTTAAAGATACAAAGAAGAATCTTGAGGCTGTGGGTATTGCTACATTAGGTCATAAAAATCAAATTCTCTATCTAAAACCTAACAATATTTCTGTGGCAATGATTGGTTTTTCTCCTTATGAAATGTATAATTCCATTCAGAATTTAGCAGTAGCCAAAAAACTCGTAGTAAAAGCTAAAAAGAATGCCAAGATTGTAATAGTATCGATGCACGCTGGAGCCGAAGGAACGGAGGCACTACATATTAAGAATCAGACAGAGTTTTTTTATGGAGAAAACCGAGGTAATTCAATCAACTTTGCCCGAAAAATGATTGATGCGGGAGCAGACTTAATACTGGGACACGGGCCTCATGTTCCGAGAGCAATGGAAATTTATAAGAAAAAAATTATAGCTTATTCTTTAGGGAATTTTTTGGGATATCGAACTTTATCTACAAATGCTCAAACAGGTGACTCACTGATTTTAGAAGTCAAACTCAATTCAGTTGGAAATTTGGTATCAAGTAAAATTATTCCGATTCGTATGGATCGACAAGGAATTCCTCAAGTAGATCGAAATTTTCAGACTGTGAAACTTATGCGTTATTTAAATAATCAAGCTTTTCCTAAAAATCCATTAAAGATTAATAATAAAGGGGAAATTATTCTCAATAATAAATCGTACAAGCACCATGATTAAGCATTCAGACCTAATTATCCGAGAGCAGATACCTTTAAACGCAGAGCCACCGTTGAAGCTGCTACGGCAAAACTTTGTCACACCGAAAGAATTATTTTACATCCGCAATCACGGTTCGATTCCTAATATCGATCCAGCCGCCTATCATTTGTCTATTGATGGCAGTGTAGGTCAGCCACTGCATTTTTCATTGAATGAAATTCGAGAAAAATTCCCGAAACGTACAGTTATGGCAACGCTTTACTGCGCTGGCAATCGGCGTGATGAGTTGATCGAAGCCAAGCCGATTGAAGGTGAAGAACCTTGGAGTGCAGGAGCAGTTAGCAACGCAGTCTGGGGCGGCGTTCCACTTTTTGAGGTACTGCAAGCAGCCAGAATCGAAGCCGATGTTCAACATGTTGCCTTTAGCAGTTTCGATGAAGTTGAAAAAGAAGGTAAGAAATTCGGCTTTGGGGGTTCTATTCCCATTGAGAAGGCGATGAGTCCAGAAGTTCTCTTAGCCTATGAGATGAACGGTGAGCCTTTAACTTCTGAGCATGGTTTCCCATTAAGGGTTGTAGTACCTGGTTATATTGGCGCTCGTAGCGTTAAATGGTTATCGAGCATTACGCTGCAAACTAGTCCTTCTAGTAACTACTTTCAGCAACATGCTTATAAACTCTTCCCACCAGAGGTACAATCACAGACGGTCGATTGGACTAAAGGACAGATATTAGGAGAGCTAAGCGTCAATTCTGTAATCTGCTATCCATTAGATGGAGAGAAAATACTGACAAACCCTATCTTAATTGAGGGGTATGCGATCGCCCCTGGAGATTGCACCATTAAATGCGTAGAGCTATCTACCGATGGCGGAAAAACTTGGATGCAAGCAGAGCTTGAAGAATCAGAGCATCCCTGGGCTTGGCAATTTTGGCGTAGCCAAGTAAATCTTAAAAATAGCAACAACCGAGTTATTGTGCGTGCCTGGGATTGTGCTGGTAACACTCAGCCAGAAGATGTTAGAACGATTTGGAATTTTAAAGGATACATGAATAACTCTTGGCATCAAATTCAGGTGGATACGCTTGAATAAATTGAGCAAATTAAGGATATTGCACGGTAAATCCTACCTAAGTTAAAAGAACCTATGAGCCAGTCAAATAGTTCAAAAAATGATAATTCAACTCCCACCGATAACGCAACACCGGCAGAATCTTATAAGACAAAACAAGCAGCAGCAAAGATTACAACCGAGTATGCCCAAGAAATGGCACCTGAAAAAATTGTTGTAGATGAGCCTCCGCCTAAACCAGACTATCCTCGTTACCGAGTCCACCCCGGACAGCCCATCACCTTGGCTAATTTCGATCCGAATGCTTGCGAGGACTACGAAAAAAAGAAACATGTTGAAAAAGAACTCGAAAAGCAGCGTCAACGGTTGCAAAATCTGCAAGAACGGTTATATGCTCAACACTATCGCAGTTTGCTAATCGTGCTGCAAGCGATGGACACCGGAGGTAAAGATGGTACTATCAAACACGTATTCGGTGGTCTAAACCCACAAGGCTGTCAGGTTTGGTCATTCAAAAAGCCCAGCGATGAAGAAATAAGCCATGATTTTCTCTGGCGCTACCACCAACGGACACCACAACGGGGGATGATTAGCATCTTCAATCGTTCTCATTACGAAGATGTATTAATTGTACGAGTCAAACAGCTAGTACCAGAGGATATTTGGCGCGATCGCTATCAGTTGATTAACGAGTTTGAGCATATGCTGACACTCAACAACATTGCTATTATCAAGTTTTTTCTTCACATTTCTAAAGACGAACAAAAACGGCGTTTGGAAAGTCGGCTAGAAGATCCAGATAAGCATTGGAAGTTTTCCAGCAACGACTTAAAAGAGCGGGTGCTGTGGGATGACTACCAAACGGCATTTGAGGACATGATTAACAATTGCTCGACTGCTCATGCTCCCTGGTATGTCGTACCTGCAAACAATAAGTGGTATCGTAACTTGGTAGTAGCTCGAACGATCGCAGACACTCTAGAGGCAATTAACCCACAATATCCACCAGCAGAAAAGGGTTTAGAAAATATTGTGGTTCCAGATTAAAACAATAATTTACTGACTATAGATAATTTAGCGATCGCTGGTCATTTAAAAGAGAAGCGACTTTTTTCGCCAGCGATCCAACGGCTCACTCCAGGCAATTGTCCAGAGAACCATAGCGCACCTAAAATAATCAGACTACCACAGACAATCAAGGCTAATCTAATTCGTAAACGTAAGAATCGTTAAAGCCAAGGAAACGATCTCAATTAGGGCATAGGCTTGACCAGTTTCTTCACCTATAGCTTTAAAAGTATATAAATCTCCAAAATTGCTAGAGTGAAGAAAGTTATGAGGACGCAAATATGAGTGACAAAAATCGTTCTCAATGGGACTTAGGCAGGTTTATCGAAACCCTGACTTACTTTGAGGTAATTCCTTTCCTTAACTGGGTACAGCAATTAATCCAAGGCCGTCCTCAGGATAATCAAGATAAACCCAATGGAGGAAGAAACGTGGGTGTAATATTAGTAGCAGGTGCCACAGGTGGTGTAGGTAAGCGAGTGGTAAAGCGATCGCTCGAACGGGGTTATAAAGTTCGGGCACTGGTGAGAGACATTGACAAAGCACGGTCAATTCTTGGTAGTGATGTTGACTTAATAGTTGCAGATATAACCAAACCAGAAACTTTAACTGCTGTAGTTATGGCTAATATCGAAGCTGTAATTTGTTGTACAGCAGTGCGCGTGCAACCAGTAGAGGGAGACACACCAGAGAGAGCTAAATATTACCAAGGTGTTAAATTTTACCAGCCAGAAATTATCGGCGACACCCCAGAAAATGTGGAATATCTAGGCGTTAAAAACTTAGTCGAAGCCGCAGCAAAATATCTACCCCAAGCAAACGAAAAACAAATATTTGACTTTACAAAACTATCAGCAGAATTAAAAGAGATTTGGGGAGCGTTAGATGATGTAGTTATGGGTGGTGTGAGTGCCAGTAATATCCAATTAGTAGAAAATGCAGCTTTGTTTACTGGCAATGTTTCCACTGCGAACTCTGGCGGATTTGCTTCTGTGAGAACTAAGAATTTCGATCCACCATTTAACTTATCAGGTTATGAAGGTGTAAAATTGCGCGTTAAAGGTGACGGTCAGCGTTATAAAATTTTCCTACGAACAGATACAAAATGGGATGGCATTGGCTATAGTTATTCTTTTGATACTGTAGCTAATACCTGGGTAGATATTCACATTTCCTTTAAAGATTTGATTCCTGTATTTCGGGCAAAAGTTGTCAATGATGCGCCACCAATTGAGCAGAGTACAATTTATTCATTCCAACTGATGTTAAGCAAATTTGAATATGATGGCGGATTAAATCCCAAATTTTCTCCAGGTAGTTTTGCTTTACAGTTGGAATCAATTAAAGCCTATGGCAGTGTAAATTTACCCCAATTTATCCTTGTCAGTTCAGCAGGCGTAACTCGTCCCGGACGCCCTGGGATTAATTTAGATGAAGAACCCCCAGCAGTGAAATTAAATGACCAATTGGGAGGAATTTTGACTTGGAAATTGAAAGGAGAAGATAGTTTAAGAGCAAGCGGAATTTCTTATACAATTGTTCGACCTTGTGCTTTAACTGAGGAATCAGGAGGCAAAGAATTAATATTCGAGCAAGGTGATAATATTAAAGGTAAAATCAGCCGTGAGGATATCGCAGAACTTTGCGTGCAAGTGCTAAAAATAGCAAAAGCATCTAATGTCACGTTCGAGGTGAAAGAGGGACATAATACTGTTAACTCTATCGATTGGCAGAGGCTATTTTCTAATTTAGAACACGATAAATAAGAAGTCAGAATTATGACTTGCGATCGCAGTTATTGAGATAGTGCAAGATATTAAGATGAATAAAATTAAGGTGCTAATACTTGCCGGGATTTTAGTAGTGATAATCTGGGGTGGGTTATTTTCCAATACTGCTTCATCGCAGCAAGTTGAATCCCGTCTTAACAACTTAGAAGCAGACTTAAATCGTGTTGAGTCGCGGTTAAACCAGCTAGAATCTCAATTAAATCGAACCGGCAAGTCTCCATCCCCAAGAACAACACTTACTCCACGACAGTCAACGGGTTCTAGGCAGAATTTATCACAGCAAGGTTCTATGTTCGATCGGCTTGCAACTTTGGTGATTGAATTGAAACAACAAGTCAATAAATTAGAGGAGCGAGTTTCTAAAATAGAATCGCGTTGAATATTTCAATTTTGTGAAATAGAAGTTTTTGGTGGGGTAGTACTGTTAGCTGTGCTACCCCATAATAGTTAACAAATTGATATCAATATTCGAGAAGACCAACTAATACTAATTCATAATTCGTAATTAAGTAAGCCGATACAATAAAACTAAACTATGCGAAGAAAAATTAACTAGGCTAAAACCCTCTTCCTTCCTGCCCACTGCCGACGCTCGCGGACTCGCTAACGCTGCGCTATCCTGCCTTCCTCGATAAAAGTCAAGTAAACATTACCACGGTTGTGTTGCAAAAATTTACGTGGCAAAAGCGATCGCAAAACAGAGCAATGCCAGTCATCTACAAGTTGTATTTCTAGCTAGTTGCTCTGGCCTGACTAAGTGCTATCTCAATCATGTATACTGCCAATGACAAATAGCTGGACTTTTATATAAGTGCCTAGAAGCTTTGCTTAATAATACTTTTCAAACACCTTATCATCCCGTTTCTTGAGGCGTTGAACCCTCGTAAATTCGCAACGGTATTGCTTCACAATATGTAATTTGATGTGAAACAATACTGTTAATCGACTGTAAAAATTAGCTAGATTTTATGTCTATAGATTTAAAAGAGCAAAACTGGCAGAATTTCACCCTTCACCATCTGCGGAATTGGCATGGGATCTGGACAAAATATTCTCCACAAGGAGAGGTTACAGATTCATTTAAGAGTCAACGAAACTTTTGTAGCAATCCACAAAAGACTGAAATTGTTCAGACGAATCGCTACATATATGATGATGGCAGAACAGAGGAACAAAGTTGGGAATTCAATGAACTCTCGAATAGCTTAGATGATGGACTGTTTCATCCACAAAATCAGTCGATGAGGGGAGTTTTCTTTGGTTCTGGTCATGCGGCTTGGTTGACAACAAAGTTAACAACAGGCTCTTATTTTGCAGTAGAGTTATTTTTTATCCATAACCAATTACGACATAGTGTGGGCATTGTTTACGATGAGTATGGTAGTCTGTTCCGAACAGCTAATATTCGTGAAGATGCTGATGGCTTTCCTAGTCAATACTGGTCAACGCAACTTAATCAGTTGCCCGAACGAAATTTTCACAGCAAGTACCAGGGAACCGCTGTTACAATAACTCCAGATTTAAAAATTTCTGCGCCTGTACCTACTGGGCTACATTTTTGCTCACAAACAGATAAAACTTTCTTTTTACCTGACGGGGTTTCTGTGATTTGTTCAGATCGAGTGAGTGTTGACAATTCCTTCATTCTTGCAGCAAATTGGTTGGTTGACCCTAAGACCGTACAACAATTGCTAATCAGTTATGAGGAAGGCGGAGATTTTTCAGCGCTGACACTGGAACTACTACATCTTTAAAACTTAGCTAATTAACTTGTACCTATCATTGGGCTGTATTGAAGGGAGCATCCCAATTTAGGAAGGTTTTTTACCATCTGAAACCATTTGTGAGAGAATATGTGCTGTAAAATCTAGCAACTGATCCAACAAAAAGCCAATAATACCAATGTATAGTATTGCTTCTATTACCGAATCGATATTACCAGTTTTATAACTATCCCAGAGAAGAAAGCCAAGTCCTTTTGGCCCTGTCAACATTTCTGTCGCAATAACTGTAAACCAGGCTACCCAAATCCCAACTTTTAGAGCATGAAATATATGAAATATAGCTACTCTAAAGTTCTTGTTCTGTCTATGAAAATGTTGCATACCTATTGCTGTATTAATGATTATTGTCCAGAGAGTTCCAAAAAAAATTACAACAATAGCAGCGGCTTCACTTTCTCTAAACACTATTAGGGTAATAGGTAGCAAAGCTATAGGAGGGATACTATGTGGAATCTGAAATATCCGCCTGAGTAGCTGATAAATCATGCTATTCATACTGATGAAATATCCAATGAAACTACCCAATACGGCGGCTGGAATGTAACTAACAAATAATCGTTGCAGGCTAGCTAAAAATTCTATAAACATATTATTTTCCATGCCTCAGTTCTCAATGAGAACATGTAGGAAATACTGGGGTAACAGCAGGAAGCAGTATATTTAACAAATTATTTACAACTGCTAGAGAAAAGTGATTGCAATTGCACTTGCTCTTTTCCCACTACAAAATTTCCTATATCTTCTCCTCCTTGGTGGTTACTCAAATAAGTTTAGGTATTCTGACGATGAAATAGGAGTAGTACAAAGAAAAGGTAAAACTTGGCTTTCCTAAAATTTATCATCAAAATAAATTCTAATTAGTAAATTCAATACAATTTCTCTAATTGATATGATGTCTGACAAATCACTCGTAATATGTCATTGCAAGTGAAACGACGCAATCACAACATTTTCGGGATTGCTTCCCTACGGTCACAATGACGGTTATTTGAGCACAGATGATATGACTTGCTCGTCAACAACTAAAAGCCCGATTTATTATAGAAATCGGGCTTCTAAGCTTTACGATTTTTTCAATTCAAATAAGAATACTATGGCTAATGGACAAAACCCTTACACCCCCATACCCTTACCTCCTCACACCTAGTCTCAACAGCCAACCTTTGTGCGTAAGTCCTGAATTGCTTGAAAAATAAATTTACATATAATTAATATTTTTCAGTAAAAATACTCGTATAGAAAGCAACTGAATAGCTTTAAAGTAACTACTTGAAGGTAATGAACACAGATAACTGTGTTCATTATCATTAGGCGGATATGCCATCTCAACTACTTTCCCCCGCCTAAATGCTTACTCGTACGCTGTATCCTTTATATCAGTTAGGAGTTTAGAAGATGAAGGCAGTAATACTAGCGGGTGGATTAGGAACAAGAATAGCAGAGGAAACATCTCTAAAGCCTAAACCCATGATAGAAATTGGGGAATATCCAATTCTTTGGCATATTATGAAAATCTATAGCAGCTATAATATCAACGATTTCATAATATGCTGCGGTTACAAAGGTTACTGTATTAAAGACTACTTCATTAACTACTTCTTAAGAACATCAGATGTAACCTTAGATATGAGGAATAATGAAGTAGAAGTACATCACAAATATGCAGAACCCTGGAAAGTCACCTTAGTTGATACTGGTTTGAACACTATGACTGGTGGTAGACTTAAAAGGATTAAGAAATATGTACAAGATTCCACTTTTTGTTTTACCTATGGGGACGGAGTTGGAGATGTACAAATTGATAAGTTATTAAATCATCATAAAGAATCAAATAGAAAGGCTACAGTTACTGTTGTTAAGCCTCCAGGTAGATTTGGTGCCATCTCGCTTTGTCAACAAGAAAACAAAGTCACAAGTTTTAAAGAAAAATCTGACAGCGATAATATTTTTGTTAATGGTGGCTTTTTTGTTCTAGAACCAGAAGTTATTAATTTTATTAAAGATGATTTTACTGTATGGGAACAAGAACCTATTGAAGAACTAGCTTCTCTTGGAGAAGTTAACGCATATAAGCATACTGGTTTCTGGAGACCTATGGATACTGTTCAAGATAAAACTTATTTAGAAAACCTTTGGAAATCCGGCAAGGCACCTTGGAAAGTTTGGTAACTTTTCCCAATACACCTTATCTGTAGTAAGAGTTAAAGATTATTTATAAAGTAAATCTAAAAATGAATAGTTAGATTGAAGACAGAAGAATAAGATACATATAGATATTACGTCTATTGCAATCGTTTACAGCTGTTATCGTCAGTGGCAAAAGTGAGGCATCTGAGAGCGGATGAATCATACTTGATGTGAATATCTTTGCATACATATGGGTAAGTCAAATTAACCCATTACGATTAAAAATTTATTAGTAAGTTGTTACCCTGTGGGAAAAATGAGACCTCACGAAGATGTTATCAATACCATCTGGAAACTATCTGAATCTCCAGAAAAGTACTCCGAAGCTCTTAAAAACTTAACGAGTAATTTAATTGATGGATTGAATCAAAAGAATAGGTTATTAGAAGATCCTTTGAAAGAAACGAGGAATCGAAAAATCCATTTATATGAAGATGAAATAAAAGCCAAGTTACTAGGTAAAATTATTTTGATAACCGGGGAAGGCTGTATAGGCTCTCTTCTAGTTAAAAAGCTTTTAAAATTTGGATGTTGTAAAAGGATAATTATTGTAGACTCTTCAGGAGTTTGCAAATCTGAGGATTTTGAGGTAAAGAGATATTCTTTAGATATAAGGGATTGCAAGACACTTAGAAGTGTTTTTCAGAAAGAAATGCCTAATATAGTGTTTCACACAGCTGGACAGAGAAATCCTGGACTAGCCGAGAAGGAGATTCGCAGGACTATTACAACTAATATTTTTGGCTCTCAGAATATCATTAGTTTTTGCCAAGAATTTGGTGTAGAGCAGTGTGTATTTTCTTCTACAGGAAAGGCAAGCCGATATTTTACTAATGAAGTTTATGCTGGAAGCAAGAAGTTTGCCGAATGGTTATTTTATTTAGCAGCCAAGCAAGGAAAAACTACCTATAGTATGGTGAGATTCACTCATATTTTAGATAATAGTTTAATGGAGCAGGAATTGCAGAAAAGCATTGATGAAGATAAGCCTGTAGGTGTCCATAGTCCGGGGAGGTACGTTACTGCTCAGACAGCTGAAGAGGCAGTCTTTTTAATGTTAAATTCTTTGGTCTTTTCTCAAAAGGACGAACTAAGGTTTTTAATTGTCAGAAATTTAGGGTGGCCTACAGAGTCTTTAGAAGTAGCCTTATGGAAAATTAAAGAATCTAAAAAGAAACTACCTTTATATTTTAAGGGAAAGCCTCAAGGATATACTGAGCCTTTTTTTAGGGGGCAGTTAGACTGGAGCGATCCTATGGACATGAATTTTCTAATTAATGCTTTAGAGACTCCTTCCAAATTTATCGATGCTTCGGGGGACATAATTATCTCTGCGCTTACACCAGTGAGAGAGGAACTAGTTGAAAGCAAGTTAAATTTTCTCATCAGTAATATCGATCTATCTGAGGATAATTTAAAGAGCGTTTTAACCGAGTGCATTAAAGAAATTGCTAAGGTATCTTTTATTGATGCCGATCCTTTAAGAATTTTACAGATTCTCAAATGGGGTATAGATCGTAAGTATATGGAGGTAGAGAATATCTCCTTGATTGATTATAGTCCCTTAATTGGAATGCTAACTCAGGCTTTAGTAGGAAAGCCGAATTTTGAGGAGATAATGAAAAATCACGTGTCAGCTTCTGAGTTTAGTCAGATAATTGCGACTTTAAAAAACTCGGAATCATTCTTAACTGTCTAGAAGAACATCTAGCACCCGGCAAGTATGTTCGCTACCTGTGCCAGGATGAAACGAGGGTGGGGCTGAAAATTCTCACAGGAAAAGTAGATTACAGACGGATGCAGTCAAGCTTACTGTTGAGGTGAAATGGCTGCGGGAAAATTTTTGGATTTATGGTGCAATTGAACTAATGAATGGAAACCACTTCCTTTATGAGTATCCAAAATTGAATAGCGATCGTATCCATGAAATATTCGATCAACTTGCACTTGAGCAGGTAATATCTATCTCTTGTGATAACTTTATTCTAGAAGCTCTTTTCTATGCAGCTTCACATTAAATTAGTATAAACCTGTAATTAACAATACAAATAATCAATAAAATAAGAAATATGAAGGATGAAATGATAATGTTTAACTTTCATCCTTAATACTGTATAATATGGGAATTATTTTCCCATATTCCGCTTCATTTGTTCTAATTCGTCTTGTGTTTCCCAACGGCGGAATTTTTCTTCTAAATCGTCAAAACTACTAGAATAATTGCTAGTTTGATTTGACCAACCATTAGTTTCTAAGCGCTGCTGGGTTTGGGCTTTAGCACGAGTTATCTGTGCTTCGGCGGCTTTAGCTTGTACCTCCTGTCGTCGCTGCTGAATTTTCCGCAGGAGTTCCTGAGATTGATTAATGCGTTCTTTCAGCCCTTGCATGTGTCCCCAGCGCTGATTTCCTTCTCGCAACAAGGCTGCTTCTCGTTCGCTGGCCGCATTTGCCAAATCTTGTCTACCAGCGTCTTTGGCTTTTTGAACGCGGATGTGCCAACGCTGAATTTCTTGAGCGGTAGCCAGAATATCGTCTTGCGATCGCTTCTCTTGTAATTGTAAATCTGCAATCAGCTTTAATGTATCTTCCTCTTGCTCACGCAGCTGTTCTAGCAGCGCCTCTAACTCCAAATGTGGATTGTTACGCAAGAATTCTTCTAAACGGTTTTCTAGAAACCGACTCAAATCATCAAATAAACCCACTGCCAGAACTCCAGAGGTTGGGTGTGTGACTATTTTATTGTAATAATTATTATCGCAGGCGAATAGTCCTTTGTCTGATTAAACAAGATACAACGTTAGACAAAACCAATAACGAATAATTTCAGGACTTTTTAGAGCAACTGAATTAAGTGATTATCACAAGTAATTCCTCTCGCATACGGAGTACACTTCAATATATTTGTGTAAACCTAGTTAAGGTTGAGCTGTTACAGTAATTTCTTTTAAGTTACTGCTAGAGGTAGTTAGACCTTTTAGAGGTTTCTTTGATGAGCCATTAGAGCTTGTAGTTAACATTTTTCTTAAAATCAACTTATTATTTTCAATATATAAACTAGTATCTGTTTTTTCAATAATTATCTTTAAAAAAAGAGTAAAATTACTACTGTATTTTTCTCGCTTTTGGTCAAATTTTGGTATCTTATTTCTCAAAATTTGAATAACTTGAGACATGGGAATACCACCTTTTTGAAGTTGACTAGCTTGTTCGCTATTTTGCTGCAATTCTTGCAAAATTTTCTGAGTTATGAGAAATATTTCATCATTTAATAAACCATCTTGAGTTAGTTCAGTAACTTGAATATCTTCTATTTTTGCTTGGGTAACAGGTATAGGTAGAAAGCGATCGCAAACAGATTTGAGGACACGATTTACTTGTCCTTCGTAAGCACATCCAATTACAGATTTTCCATATTCATGGAGCTTTTTAGCTAAAGCAGCAAACGCACCATCACCTGATACAATAACAAAAACTTCCAGTATAGAACGGCTCTGAGCTAATTCCATGACATCAATTGCTAGTTGAATGTCTGCTGCATTCCGTTTATGACTATAATCAAAAATTTGGACTGTTTCAATTCCCAATTCTTGAATATCATTCTTGAGCAGCCTTAACCGCGTATCGCTCCAGTCAGCATAAGCACATTGAATAGCAATTTTATTAACTAGGCAAACTTTTTCGATATCAGTTTGAATTTTTTTTAAAGAAAAATTTAAATTAGGATCGGTTCTGCCCATTGTTAAATTTTCAATATCATAAAAAATAGCTGTATTAAACTGCTCAATTTTCGGTAAACCATTTCCCGTACTAGCGAACTGCTGTAAAGGAATGTGGTGTTTTTCCAATTCTGGAAACTCAGTTACTAAAAATGTTGAATCAGAACTATTTGCTTGCTGTTTTAAGTGGGTAACTACTGTGTTTAAGTCATTGAATTGTAACTTTGCTTGCTGTAGTTCTTCTTGTAATTCCTCAGTTAACGTCTTAATTTGAGTCTGAGTTTGGACAGTCTGCTGCTGGAGTTCGCTCAGGGTTTTGGAGAGGAGATGTTGGCGTTGCTGATAAGCTGTTACTAAAGCTTGCTGGACGATATTCGATTCTTTAGGAAAAGCTTCACGGGTATAAATCTGTAAAACTGCTTCGTAACCAGCGATCGCAATTTCTAAATTACTCCCAGGATTACCTTGTTCAAAGCTTTGCATCATTGTACTCAGTTTGACAATGACTCTGGCTATATTAATAGCGTTAGCTGGTTCTTTAGCAAAGCGATCGCTTACCCATTTTCGTAATATTAAAGCCAAATTATCATTTAATTTACTCAAATTATGTTGCAGAATTGGATATACTTCCTGATTTTGATATATTGCTCTTAATAACTCAATCAGAAAGATTTGCTCCTCGTTAGCAGCTTCATTTAGCATAAGTCAATTCCTCACAATACACCTTTGGGGTTAGTATTCCCAATTTTGTATAGTTTATAACAGAAGAATTCTTTAACTTAAAGTGGTGTCACCCAATAACTAATACCCTTGACAATTTTATTTTTCAAACCAAATAGAGGTAATTTATCCTCAGATAAACCTATATATGTCCAATGTGGAACATCATTTTCTACAGTTTGAAACCAGCCATTTTGATTGAGAGCTTTTCTCTGTTCTTGAGTGGATACGCGTAAATCAATTGCTAATCCCCAAAGATGTTGTGAAGTTCCAGGAGGTGCAACTAAACCGAGAATTTTTGTTTCTTTCCCCTGTTGAACTTTTGCCAAAGTTTGATTATTTGTATATTTGTGCCAAAATCTTAAATTTGTATCGAAAGTACGCGTACAATCACCAGAACCATAACCAGATTTCAGGGGAAATTTTCGGAGATTTCGCGCTTTATTTAAAGCGTCTGCTGCTGATTTTTGTAAATAACAATCTTTAGTTCCATCAACATGACCCATTGTCAGGTTAGATTGAAACCCTTGTGTTTCTTGTTCGTTAGCAAAGATATCTTTTGGCGGCAATTTTATTCCTATATCTGGATTGACGAAGATTGCACCATAACTTCGTAACAAAATATATTCATAACTATTGGGCTGGGGAATTGTCGGTAATTTTCTGGCGATCGCAGCTAAAAAACGCTGTTGGTCATTTAATTTTGGATCGGGAATAAATGGTTGTGGTGTTACGTCTTTTGAGACACCTGTACAAGGTAATGATTCAGTACTCAAACATCCGTTTAATGGTTGAGCAGTTTTACCCATAGTATGATGGGTAATTTCATGACTAGCTACCAAAACAAAAATTATCAAAATTACTGTAATAATAAAACTTGTAGTTTTTATTAGTTTATTATTAATATACTTTTTGTTTATGGTAAGTTTCATTTTTAAAAGTTTACCTAAATATATTTACAATTAGTTTTGCTAAATTTTAACTGACAATCAGCTATTTATAAATTCTAAATAGAGCTTAATGACGATAAATTATAGCAATTTTATTAGGGATGCACAGTTGTACGCCACTACTACTGTGGTTGAATATCGAAGTATTCTTGAGCGAGATATTTAATATACATTACAGATAAATTCAACTTGTGTTTGTGACTGACAATCTAAAAAATATTTATCAAAAATAGAAATGTATTTATTATTGAGCAATAGTAAAGTTGATAACTTATTTATCAGAAAGTTACATCCCTGAAATCACTGGAAACGTTAAAATTGAAAAGAACTTTCAGCTTGCTGTTCCTGTAAGTATGACCATGCACAACGTTGTTGAATTCCAAGACGCTTTTGATGTGATTGTCGTCGGTGCAGGTCACTCCGGTTGCGAAGCAGCTCTTGCCTCTGCCCGCCTCGGTTGTCGTACCTTGCTATTGACACTCAATTTGGATAAAATCGCTTGGCAACCCTGTAACCCAGCAGTAGGTGGCCCAGCGAAATCCCAGTTGACTCATGAGGTAGATGCACTCGGTGGGGAAATTGGGAAAATGGCAGACCGCACCTACTTACAAAAGCGCATCCTCAACTCTTCACGAGGGCCTGCTGTTTGGGCTTTACGCGCCCAAACTGACAAGCGCGAATATGCAGCAGTGATGAAAAATATTGTGGAAAATCAAGAAAACTTGACCATCCGTGAAAGTATGGCAGTTGACTTGGTGCTGGGCGCTAACGATGAAGTCATCGGCGTGGAAACTTATTTTGGTGTGGCGTTCCAATGCAAAGCCGTCATCTTGACAACTGGCACCTTTTTGGGTGGCAAAATTTGGGTAGGTAACAAATCAATGCCGGCGGGACGAGCTGGCGAATTTGCGGCTGAGGGATTGACACAAACCCTAAATCGCTTGGGATTTGAAACCGGTAGGCTTAAAACCGGAACCCCAGCTAGGGTAGACAAGCGATCCGTAGATTACAGTAAAATGCAAATCCAGCCAGGGGATGAAGATGTGCGCTGGTTTAGCTTTGACCCGGATGTATGGGTAGAACGCGAACAAATGCCTTGCTATATTACGCGTACAACTACTGATACTCATCGCTTAATTCAGGAAAATTTACACCTGTCACCAGTTTATGGTGGTTGGGTGGAAGCCAAGGGGCCGCGTTATTGTCCCAGTATTGAAGATAAGATTGTCCGCTTTGCTGATAAAGAAAGTCATCAAATCTTTATTGAGCCGGAAGGAAGAGATATACCCGAACTTTATATTCAAGGGTTTTCTACAGGGTTGCCAGAAAATTTGCAACTACAGATGTTGCGGACTCTGCCTGGTTTAGAAAAATGTGTAATGCTGCGTCCGGCTTATGCTGTGGAATATGACTATTTACCTGCAACTCAGTGTTACTCCACACTGATGACCAAGAAGATTGCTGGGCTGTTTTGTGCTGGGCAGATTAACGGCACCACAGGCTATGAGGAAGCCGCAGCTCAAGGTCTGGTAGCGGGAATTAATGCAGCTCGGTTTGCTCGCTCTCAGGAGATGATTGTCTTCCCCCGCGAGCATAGTTACATTGGGACACTAGTTGATGACTTGTGTACTAAAGACCTGCGCGAACCTTACCGAATGCTTACTAGTAGGTCAGAATATCGGTTGATTTTGCGTTCTGACAATGCCGACCAACGCCTGACACCCTTGGGACGAGAAATTGGTTTAATTAACGATCGCCGTTGGAATTTATTTACCCAAAAACAAACCCAGATTACCACAGAAAAATCACGGCTATCCAACACGCGCATCAAAGAACATGATGAAATTGGTATAGCGATCGCTTCTCATACCCAGCAAGCAATCAAAGGTTCAATAACCCTAAATGACTTACTGCGGCGTCCGGGATTCCATTACGTTGACCTCGACAGGTTCGGACTGGGAAACCCCGACCTCAACCGCGCTGAGAAAGAAGGCGCAGAAATTGACATCAAGTATTCTGGATATCTCGCTAGGCAACAAAATCAGATTGACCAAATCGCCCGCCAAGCCCACCGCCAGTTACCTGCGGATTTAGATTATGCAAAAATTGATACTCTTTCTAAAGAAGCGCGAGAAAAACTGACTCACGTAAAACCACTTACTCTCGGTCAAGCTGCACGTATAGGTGGTGTAAACCCAGCCGACATCAACGCTTTATTATTATATTTAGAATTACGTAAAACCAAGAGCCAGTCAGGGTTTACAGCGTTAATCTCATAAAAACTTCATAAAGGGTGAGTATAGTAGTAAAGAGGGAGATGGGTATGATAGATGACATAAATCTTAGTACTGCCATCATTAACAATCCCCAGATTGAAGTTGATTTTAATACCACCGCTCAATAACTCGTCTTCATCAGACGGGCGATTGAATATTTGATTGATAATCCTGATAAAAGGCAGCAGGAGCGGCATTTCCCTGACCTAGTAATAAAGATAGAACGTCTATGTTACAACAAGCCACCACCCGTCTCATAATTCCAGAACCATCAGAGGACTTAATCGCCAACGAACCTTGGTCGATAGAAATCTATGCTGAGGGCTTGATGGATGAACTGTTTGCGGATATAGACCACATTCTCGATGCTAGTGGTAATTTAGTTTCTCAAACCATTAAGCACAGCACTCCGAAAAAGTCGAGCCAATCCGCTGCTGGGGTTTCTTTTGAAGTTCAAACCAGCCCCAACCGCCGCTCTGATTTTCCCACTGTAGTAACTGGCATCGGCAACCCACTGCAAACACTTACCATGCCGCAGATTATCTTACCAACAGCCGATAGCCCAGTAGAGTCAGTTACTGAAACTAACCACAAGCAATTGAGTACGGTTGTATTTGACCCCGCTACCGTCAAACCAGTTAGTAGAAAGCCTCAGAAAACCAGTTCTAGTTTAGGCAAACTGCTGATTGTGGGAACAACATTAGGTGTGGCGATCGCCAGTATGATTTACCTGGTACAGTCTGGCGTTATCCATCTTTTTAATAGCAAATTGCCCCAATCAGCTCTTTTAGTGCCGCAGCCCCAGTCACAATTGCCGACAAAACCACAAGTTGAGGCAGAGTTAGTTGACTACATGGTGAGTGCCCTAGCAGTTATAGATAAGCAAGATGTAAAAAATCATCAAAACTATGACAGACCGGGATTTACCACTCAGGCAAATACTAACCAAATAACTGTTGCCAACGAGCAACCAACTGATAATCTACCACCAGTACCACTAGCAGCTAACAATGCACTACCAACTTCTAACCGTTCTGGAAAGGTTGTTGAACGCATTTACGTGCCTGTACCATCGCCAATGCGCTACGCCCTGCCGGTGATTCCTGGCACTCCCACACTTTTACCACAAGTTGCGAGTGCGTTGCGGGGTTCTCAACCTAATGTTGTGAAAAGTGCCTTGAATAGCGTGCGACAAGCTGCCAAGCCCGCTACTGTCAACATGTTAGCTGCGGCTGTGCTACCAGAACTCAAAGCTATAGCTACGAAAACTGCACCCATTACCGTGCGACAAACACCCAAGCCTCTGCCTGCATTACCAGTTGTGCCATTACGTGCAGCACTCGCACCAGAATCAGAACCAACTATCACCGAGCATCAGGTGTATTTGCCAACTGCGATCGCAGAGGCTCCGAGCAGTACACTAGAAGGATTACTAGAATTAGGCAACAAATCTGCCGCTTTATTTAAAATCGATGGCGTGACTCGTCGCATCAATATGGGTGAAAGCATTGGTTCGAGCGGATGGACACTTGTTGATGTCAGTAATGGTGAAGCAGTGATTCGGCGTAACGGCGAAGTGCGATCAATTTACGCAGGGCAGAAATTGTAAGAACTTCTAAAAAATAAAGAACTACAATTTGTTGGAGATTAAGATTCTCACTGATTGAAATCAGAATTTACCATTTAGGATTAGAAAATTTCCCCACCGGCTTACTTAGTTGCAAACGATTCGTTTTGAATTTCTTTAAGAAGATTCTGTTGGATAAGGGTTTTATAATTCCTGTGTGTTTGCCGTGTTTCCTAACGCCACTTGACGGCAGTTGCTCATGGGTAAACCCCTGTCCCAGCAGTCGCTCCTCCTATTTCCTACCTATGTAAATAAGTTTAAAAATTAAAGTAGATTACTATAGTTAGAATTGGTCGAGTAAGTTTTACTCAGTAATATAAAAATGGATAAATTTAGATTTACGAATTATCTAATAAATCGTAAATCTAAGTATTAAACTAATATTTAGAGACAAGTAACTAATCTTTTTCTATAACTTTGCTATGTCCAGCAAAAACAAAATGTTCGTCTCGATTTCCTTTACTTTTATCAGGCCACTTAACCCAATAATGATTTTCCTCAAAACGGATATCTAAAACTGGATAATCTTTTGGGTCAATCTCAAATAAAGATTCTTTGGGTAGGTCTGAACCCTGCTCAGTAGAAGGTTTGAGAAGAGTTTTTGTTGTAATTTCCAAAACGTATTTCTTATCAGATTTAGGTTGAACGTTATCTGACTCACCAATTAATCCATCCTTAATTGCTTCTGCCATTTTTTCAGCATCAAAGCGATCCATATCTACTTTAGCGTCACAAAAGCAGCACTCAATTAAAATAGCTGGCATTTGTGTATTCTTGAGAACAAAGAAGCCTGTATTTTTCACTCCTCTGCTATGAAAACCAAGTTTAACAATCTCTTTGAGAACTGATTGAGCAATACCTTGTGATACATTACTAATGGCATAAACTTCTGTACCATTGGCTGTACCAGTGAATTTATTGAAGTGAATCGAGACAAAAATATTAACATTATTAGCATTTGCTTTATTAGTTCGTTGTCTCAAAGAATCGGTGACACTGGTAGCGCTAGTGGGAGTGCAATCAATAGCCGTATGACCTGCTGCTTTGAGTTTTTGAATTAAATGTGTACCAACTGCTTTAGTTAAAACATCTTCTTGTTTGATACCTGTTGCTCCTGTATCTGGAGGGCAATTGTGTCCCATATCAATACCAAATTTCATCGAGTTAATCTCCTTGTTAGAAATTTTGAGGTACGCATTATCTGCTTCCAGTGTATTAATTATTAAGCCAAATGCCATCGCTGTGTCAGTGAGAAAAAGTGAGTACTGACTGTAAAAATTTGTAACGTCAAGCATAATTATCTCCTGAAAAACAGAAATCTCATAAATCGATCCCATAAACAAAGCAGGCTGACCAATGACCCCAGAAGAAGCGCTGAATATAATCGATAGTCTTTTATGCTCTACGTTTGGGGAAAGGCTCAATGACGTTCAATCTGTGGTCTTTCTGGAAAGTTGGTTGGGACGCACCTATGCGGAAATTGCGGTGCAGATAAGTTATGAACACGACTATATTAAGCAAATCGGTTGCCAGTTGTGGCGATCGCTTTCTCAGGTATTTGGTCAAGAAGTATGTAAAAAAAATATCCAAGCTGTTTTGCGTTGCTATCAGCAGTCTCCAAACAATAGACATTCAAAAAAAGCTACCAACATCAACATCTTTGAATTAGATAAAATCAAACAAACAAAGGCAACAACGCAAACGAGAACAATCATGAACCAAGCTATTGATGGAATACGCTGGACAGTTCACGATTTAGAGGTTCTACCCGAAAATGAGTGGACACGTTATGAAATTATTAATGGAGAACTCTTTGTGACTCGCACTCCTCACCGCCGTCATCAACAAGTTTGTGGCAAAATATTCCGACAACTCGATACTTGGTCAGACTTGAGTGGTTTAGGAGAAACAATTGTAACTCCAGGGATAATTTTTTCCCAAGCAGATAGCGTTATCCCGGATGTAGTTTGGGTAAGTCGAGAAAGACTAGCACGAATTGAAGATGAAGCCGGACATTTAACAGGCGCACCAGAGTTAGTAGTGGAAGTTTTATCTCCTGGTAAACAAAACGAACTTCGAGACAAAGAAGCAAAATTGAAACTATATTCGGTTCAAGGCGTGCGTGAGTATTGGATTGTCGATCGCTTCACTCAAAAAGTTGAAGTTTATCGTCGAGAAAAAGCACAGTTGGTATTAGTTGCAACTTTGTTAGATGATGATGAAATCACATCGCCACTTTTACCCGGATTTTATTGTTCTATCCGTTTATTTTTTCCTGAATAAGCAGGTTGTATAAATTTAAATTAGATTTACCAATCTGAAATCATTCGTCAGAGATTTTGTCTTTGACTTCTCAAATAAGTCTAGTATCTGTAACTTTCAATTATCATAAATTAAATAGGATTGCTATATCATTGTCCTGAATCTGATGAATCCCGTATCTTAATTTCTACATCTCCTATCATCGATTCTGCTTCTGCAAAAGCTTTTGCTAAATCATCAATAGAACTCTTTCCAGCACTGAATCTTATTGTTTCAGTTTTTAAGTATCTTTGAGCTTGACGAAATCCGTTACCCTTTCGCCCAACACCTGTAGTATTGATAATTCCAACTGAAGCTGCACTAATTGCAGCAAAAATTTTTGTCTTAAATGTTCCAAGTTCTTGAACAAAGGTAGCGACTATCAAGGATGAAAGTATAGAAATTACTCCCAAACTTATATAAATAGAGTGTAATATCACTGCATCTCGATGCCATCTTTTTATTTGCTTTTGAATTTCTTCTGGTATTTCTAGCATTGTGAAAATTAACCTCTTTTGAAGATTAGGAAAGCATAACAGCAATAAAGCCAATATTGCAGGTACAGATTGAATCAAAAATACTGTTGGACTTTTCAAGCTAATGCTGTCAAAAATACCAGCGATGCCACACAAATTAAAAACAAAATTAAAATCTCTGAAGCCTCAACTTCTTGAAATCTATTATAAAACTGGCAATTTTTAGAATATTTGCTTATTTTTTTGGTGTCGGTGAGAAAAAGTGAGTAATTATTACTGTAAATCATCTAACCCACACATATATAACCTCGTTTCTGCCTGGGTTATATCGTGTCTGCTTAAAGACTTATCATTAAGACCGCAGAATTTCGGTTACCAATTGTGTGTGCGCCAAAACTGGGAGAAGTACTGCAACTGACACCCTTTATTGATGTCGGTACTGGAATACTAAGGGCGATAATCCATCACCAAGTACATTAGTGGGTACTAATTTAAGGCTGCTGTGGAAACAGGGCAATAACTTTTGTGCCGCATAGATTGGGGTATTCCGCTGACATCAGTCGAAGGAGAAAAGCGATTGCTTCAGGAAAATGGTTTGTACTTTTGAGTGCAGTATTCGCCGTTTTAATCCTTGGTTATTGTTCGGAATTGCTAAAGGAGTTTTCTTAAACAACCTCAAAGGATGTTTATGTTTAAACACAACGCCATTTGGGGAACCCTACTTATATAAATATTGATAGAAACCGAGTGATGAAAGCGCCCTCTGTTTGCTGGAATTTGATTAAGGGAGTTTTAACAGGTGGGATGTTCCTCTGCTGCGGCTTTGCTAACGCCCAGGTCACGTCAGATGGCACCCTCAACACCACTGTCTATAAAAGTGGTAATCACTTTACCATCACTAACGGCAGTGCTGCCAACAGTAACCTATTTCACAGTTTCCAGCAATTTACTGTTCCTACTGGTACTTCAGCCATCTTTGATTTAGTCAACACACCTGATATATCCACCATATTCAGTCGTGTTACAGGAGGTAGCATTTCCCATATTGATGGCGTGATTAAAACCATCAACAGCAATAATCCCGTAAGTCTATTTTTAATTAATCCCAGTGGCATTATCTTTGGGCCTAATGCCCAACTGAATATTGGTGGATCTTTTGTTGGTACAACTGCAAATAGCATTAAGTTTGCTGATGGGGTGGAGTTTAGTGCTACCAACAGCACAGTGGCCCCCTTGTTGACAATTAGTGTACCAGTTGGCTTGCAGTTTGGGCAAAATTCAGGCGCGTTGGCGCAGCCTGCCGTAGGCATCGCAGTACAAAACTCGACCGATAGCATCTCTCAAAATCCACTAAGCTTACAAGTGAGTTCCGGAAAGACCCTTGCTTTATTAGGAAATGACATTGATATAGCAGGTGGCGTTCTCAAAACCGTCAATGGCTCCATCGAACTCGGTAGTGTCCAATCAGGACAAGTTAGCCTTAGTCCCACCAGTCAGGGATGGACATTTGATTATTCTAATGTTGGGGAGCTAAGCGATATTCAGTTAACTCGGCACGCACAAATATCTGGCTTTGGGCTTGGAAGTAGTGCTATTCAAATGCAAGGAAAAAATATCAGCCTTTTGCAAGGTTCAGCTGTCACCACTCTAAATCAAGGTGCCCTCTCATCGGATCGAATTACAATAAATGCCACTGGCTCGTTCAGCCTTGTAGGAACAGACCTAGCGGGAACTACAAGCAGCCGCTTGATAAGCAGCACAATCGGAGTAGGGCAAGCCGGAAATATTACCATCTCAACCAAGCAATTATTGCTTTGGGATGGAGCGCAAATCATAACTCAAAACTTGAGTTCAGGGCAGGGTGGAAATATCATGGTAAAGGCTTCCGAATCAATCTCAGCCAGTGGATTTAGCCCTGTCAATCCTTCAGCAACGACATTGATTTTAACAAGGTCAGCTGGTTCTGGAAAGGCAGGAAATCTTACCCTTTCAACCCAAAAACTCACAGCTACTAACGGCGCTACCATTGGGTCAACTGCTGGGAGAACTGGCGATGGTGGTAATGTCCAAATCGATGCCTCAGACTCGGTAGACGTTTCTGGAATTAATAACCTCACATTGCTCCCTAGCACTCTAGCTTCATCAACAGTAGGATCTGGAAATGCTGGAAATCTCACGATCGCAACTAAACAATTAACAGTGCGAAATGGAAGCTTGGTCACATCCTCGACTGGCGCAATCGGAAATGCTGGCAATGTCAAGATTGTGGCTTCAGACTTCATCGAGGTGAGCGGCGCATCACCAAATGGCACTGTGAGTAGCAGTATAGGATCTAATGCACTACGCCTCGATCCTGTCACCCGTGCAGCTTATGGGCTACCTGAAATTCCCACAGGTAATGCTGGAGGGGTAATTTTGATGACACCTCAATTGCGCGTTACAGATCGAGCTGACATAGGTGTGAGAAATGAGGGTACGGGTAATGCAGGTAATTTCGAGGTTTATGCAGACTCGATTCTCCTGACTAATCGCGGAACGATTTCCGCAGCTACACAATCTGGTAACGGAGGGAACTTAGCTCTTAATGCTCAACAACTATTGCTCATGCGCGGTAATAGCAAAATTTCTGTTGAAGCTAAGGAAGCAGGTGATGGTGGTAATATCACGCTCAATGCTCCCATTATTGTGGGTTTAGAAAACAGTGACATTATTGCTAATGCTGTGAAAGGTCGGGGGGGCAATATTCAAATCAGCACCCAAGGGCTTTTCGGACTGAAGTTTCGTTCCCAACTGACATCAGAGAATGACATCACCGCTAGTTCCCAATTTGGGGTTAGCGGCACAGTTCAAGTTAATACTATCGGCGTCAATCCAAATTCGGGTTTAGTCCAACTACCAGCAAATGTTACCGATCCATCTGAGCAAATTGCCACAGGTTGTTCGGGTACTCAAGGCAGTCGCTTTGTGGCAACGGGACGGGGTGGTGTGCCGCAAAATCCCAATCAACAAGTGACGAGCGATCGCAGTTGGTCTGATATCCGCGACCTTAGAGCATACCGCAAAACTGGTAATGTCACTGCCCAAACGCCTAAATCGCCAGAGATTCTCATCGAAGCCACTTCCTGGCATCGCAACGCAAAAGGCCAAGTTGAGTTAGTTGCAGCGCCATCTCCGGCAAATATACAGCCTCAATTAACTTGTGCTGCGCTCGGTGGAACTTAATTTGTTCCAAGAATTTAAACATAAAAGGCATTGCAATTACTTGACTAAACAAACTCTTAAACCATCAGTAACTACCTGTGACTTTCCAAATTAAAAAACGTCGTTGGCTATATATCAGTCTGAGTATTTTCAGCTTGTGTTTGGTAGTGACAATAACACCTGCTAAAGCATCTATGCAAGTACCGACAACTTCTACGCTGAATGTGTCAGTATCCACTCAACCTAATAACTGGCTAGAACAGGGACGGAATCTTTACCGTTCAGGACGCTTTGCAGAAGCAGTGACGATTTGGCAAACGGCAGCACAACAGTACCATACCCAAGGCGATCGCCTGAACGAAGCCCTCAGCTTAAGTTACCTTTCACTAGCACAACAAGAACTCAATCAATGGGAAGCAGCTAGTCAATCTATTAAGCAAAGCGTGAAACTTTTGCAAACTATCACGCCTTCTGCGGATGCAATTCTCTGGGCACAAATATTGAATACACAAGGTAATTTACAACTGCATACTGGCAAAGCTGAAATCGCCCTGGAAAGTTGGCAACAAGCTGAAAAATATTATGAACAAGCAGGCGATAAAATGGGCAGCTTGGGTAGTCAAATCAACCAAGCACAAGCTTTACAAAGTTTAGGATTTTACCGTCGCTCGAAACAGCAGTTGGAGACGCTGACTCAAAAGTTAGCAGCAATGCCAGATTCGGAAATTAAAGTTAGTGGGTTGCGATCGCTTGGTTTAGCTTTGCAAATGATTAGCGATCCTGGCAAGAGTCAACAGGTGTTAGAGCAAAGTTTAGCGATCGCCGACAAACTTGAAACTACACCTCAATTAAGTTCTATCCTACTGAACTTAGGAAAAACCGCTATTGACTTGCAAGATCCAGAAACAGCATTGAATTATTTTGAACAGGCTCAACAGGTAGCGACAAATCCAGGCGATCGCTTACAAGCGTATTTAGGGCGTTTCAAACTTTTCCTCGATTACGACAAGCCTGAGTTGGCTACCCCAATCGCACCGCAACTATTACAACAACTTAGAGAACTCCCCCCTAGTCACACTTCTCTCTACGCAGCGATCAATTTTGTTGCCACCCTAAATCGGCAATCAAATCCTGACCAAATCGTACCGCTAAAAGACTTGGCACAACTGATGGCAGTCACAGTCAAGTCTGCACAGCAAATCCAAGATGCTCAAGCCGAAGCTTACGCATTGCATCAATGGGGAAAACTCTATCGTCGTACACAGCAGTTATCACAAGCACAAGAGTTAACTCAGAAATCCCTCAATATTGCGCGTCAACTCCAAGCTGAGGATATCATTGCTCAATCTGCTTGGCAGGTGGGACAGTTGTATAAACAACAAAGCGATCGCCCACAAGCAATTACTGCCTATACTGAAGCTGTCAAAGCCTTAAAGTCACTACGAGGGGATTTGGTTGCTGTCAACCCCGATGTTCAGTTCTCCTTTCGTGAAAGTGTGGAACCTGTTTACCGCGAACTTGTAGATCTACTCCTAGACCGGCAACCAAGTCAAACAGACCTGATGCAAGCTCGTGATTTGATTGAGGCCCTGCAAGTTGCAGAACTCGATAACTTTTTTCGGGAAGCGTGTTTAGATAGAGCGCAGCAGATTGACCAAGTTGACCCTAATGCAACTGTTGTTTACCCGATTATCTTGCCAGATCGCCTAGCAGTAATTTTCTCCACCACCGGACAACCGTTGCGTTACTACGCGACTCAAAAATCTCAAAATCAAATCGAACAAACTCTAGAAAAATTATTAGTTAACTTCAATCCTGTTTCAAATGCCAAAGAGCGCGATCGCTTGTCTGAAGAAATTTATGATTGGCTGATTCGCCCTGGGGAAATGGATCGAGCCTTCAAAGACAGTAAAACACTGGTATTTGTTTTAGATGGAAAATTACGTAATATTCCGATAGCAGCCCTGTATGACGGTAAGCAATATCTGATTGAGAAGTATGCTATTGCCCTCTCACCGGGAATGCAATTGATAAATACGCAATCGCTCCTGAAAAATCGTATTGATGCGATCGTCGGTGGTATCAGCCTATCTCGTAATGGCTTTAGTGCTTTGCCTGCTGTGGAATCAGAAGTCAAGCAAATCTCGAAGGCGGTACCATCTTCAATGTTGCTCAACCAGCAATTTACTAGTCAAGCCCTTGCCGAGCGAGTGAAATTTACTAGGGCTGATGTTGTCCACTTAGCAACCCACGGACAGTTTAGCTCCCGTCTCGAAGATACTTTCTTACTTACCTGGGATGGACAAGTTAATGTCAAGGAATTGTCCGAACTCCTCAAAAATCGTAGTGGTAATTCATCAAAAGCGATCGAGTTACTAGTATTGAGTGCTTGTGATACCGCAGCAGGAGACGACCGCGCCGTTCTGGGACTAGCAGGCTTGGCTGTCAAATCCGGCGCTCGCTCAACTATCGCTACCCTCTGGCCTGTCAAAGATAAAGCAGCCGAGATGCTGATGACGCGCTTCTATGAGCAATTGCGACAGCCCAAAATCGCTAAAGCCGAAGCACTGCGGCAAGCCCAAATTAATCTGATCCGCCAAACTGATTTCCACGATCCTTTCTTTTGGTCTGCCTTCGTTTTGGTTGGCAACTGGCTATAATTGCGTAATTACACTTGAAGTATTTATCAATAACTTGCATATATTTTTACGGTATACCAGTCAAGGTTAGTTTATATTGTTAGTAGGCATTTAAGCCTTATTATCTAAGCTGAAGCGATTTTACAAGCTTCTTTCCAAAACTATAACATTTGTATTAATTATTACTTTTATTTGAGGTATAAAATTGTGAAACCTCGATATTTAGTTAGTACATTGAGCATCATTGCTCTGCTTACTAGCAGTACATGGAACAGTGCCCACGCTGTGACATTTACGCCACCAATCAATAATGGCGCTCCCAACCAAGCGACCGGGGGAGCTTCTCGCGGCAGTCTATTTACACCTAGTGCTGGAAAAGGCGCTCCCAGACAAGCAACAGGAGGAGCTTCTAGAGGCAATCTCTTTACACCTAACGCTGGAAAAGGCGCTCCCAGACAAGCAACGGGAGGAGCTTCTAGAGGCAATCTCTTTACACCTAACGCTGGGAACAAGGGTACACCCCAACAAGCAACAGGAGGCGCGTCCAGAGGTGACCTATTTACACCTGCTTCAGGGAAAGAGGCTCCTCAACAGGCAAGTGGGGGAGCTTCTCGCATTGGTACTTACTATTTAAATCCTTCAATCGGAACAGCAGGCCCAGCAGCCCTAATCGCACTTTTACCCCAAAGCTTCTATGGCACAACGGTATCTGAACGTCCCACAATTCTGGTATATCTTCCTGCTTCTAATGCACAAGAAGCCGTATTCAGCCTCAAGGATGAAGCTGGCAATACTCAGCATCAAATGACGCTTCCAATTGCGGGCAAAGCTGGGGTGATTGCTGTCAAATTACCAACCGATGCACCCGCTTTAGCAGTCGGGAAAAATTATCATTGGTTCCTAGCTGTCAAAGTTGACGGACAACTTAGCCCAAGTACACCTTATGTCGATGGTTGGATTCAGCGCATCCAGCCTACTGCTGAACTAACAACAGCGATGCAGCAGAAAGATGCTTTGAAGCGGGCAGCGGCTTTTGGTAAAAATGGCGTATGGTATGACTGCGTGGAAACACTTGCAGCGCTACGCAGCGCCCAACCTACCAATGCGACTCTTAGCAATCAATGGGAAGAACTCCTATCTTCAGTTAGCTTGAAAGAGATTGTCACAGCCAAGTTAGTATTATCTGCCAATTAATAGCAATTTGGGCATGCAGGAATGGCACTAAGACTCATGTCAGACCTCGCTTTTGGCTCTTTGTTGGGGGTAGGGCAACGCCTGTGAGCGTCAGCCGAACGGTGTTGGGTGTAGTGTTTAAGACAATGCTTCGGTTGCGCTCAGCAACCATTAAATTTTAGTTGCGTGGCAAAGTTCAATATCTTCTTAATTCTCCACACCCACTCAGCCCACAACCCACACCCATTCATCCAGTTATATCAAGGGTTTGCGCTTAATGAGCGTGCCATTCGGACATGGGGGATGAAGCATTGGAAACAATTTTAGATTGAAATCCAAAATTTCTAGTCCCCCTTCCCCAGCGATGCACTGCGCCGCCCTGAGCTTGTCGAAGGGAGCTTGCCGTTCGCGAAGCGTCTCGCACAGAAGTGTCCCCAATCCCCATTTAGCGTAAATATGTGGTGCAGATTACAGACCCTTATCCAACGCACTCGTAGCGTTTTGATTATTACTTCCAGTGTTGCGTTGACTGTCATTGTTGGGCAATCATTGGGATTTTTCAATTTAGTTGAATGGAAAATTCGTGATGAATGGGTTCGTCAGCGATCGCACAAGACAATCGCTGATGAAATTGTGATTGTCACAATCGATGAACAAGATATCCAATCGGTGCGTAAATGGCCAGTTCCAGATTGGGCATTAGCAAAATTGCTAGAAAAGATTCGGGCGCAGCAGCCGAGAGCTATCGGCTTGGATCTATATCGAGATTTACCAGAAGGAAGCGGACATGAGGAACTTGCAAAAATTTTTCGCAGCACTCCCAATTTGATCGGCGTTGAGAAAATCACCGGCGAGCGTGTCAATCCGCCACCGGAATTGAAGAAACTCGATCGAGTCGGATTAGCAGATTTGGTGTTAGATGGCGATCGCTTTGTACGTCGTGCCCTCTTGACAGCAGTCGATGCCAAAGAAGAGGGAAAAATTAAACCAGGATTAGCAACATTTGTAGCTCTTAAGTACCTAGAAGCCGAAAAAATTACCTTAGAAAGTATTGATGAGCAGCAGCAGAAGTTTCAATTAGGCAAAGCAATTTACCAGCCACTCAAAAACCAAGAAGCAGGCTATAGTGATGCCGATATAGGAGGGTATCAAATTCTGCTCAACTGGTATGGAACGGAAGCAGCATTTCGTACAGTTGCAATGCGGGATGTGTTAGCAGGAAAAATTCCGGCAGACCTGATGCGCGATCGCATGGTATTCATTGGATCGACTGCTGCTAGTACTAACGACTTCTTTAGCACGCCCTTCAGTTCTTCCTTAATTTCTGCTCAAAAACCTACACCTGGTGTAGTTATTCATGCCAATATTGCCCATCAACTGGTGCAAGGGGCAAAAACGGGGACAGCAAACATACATGGTGTTTCTGGCATGGCTATGTTGCTGTGGATTATTTTATGGTCTGTTATTGGTTCTGGTGGTAGTTGGTGGTTAGTCAGTGCGCGTACCAAGCAACAGATTCCAGGTGGGAAAATTCTTTGGGCAACTACAGGTATCTGTGGGGCATTGATGGCAGGTAGCTACGGGATATTTTTGTATGGTGTTCTAATTCCAATCACGCCCTCCTTGGCTGCGTTCATCAGCAGCGTGATTGCGACAATAAATGCCTATAAACAGCAAAAGTTAGAAGAAACGAACCAGCAATTAGAAATTGCTAACGCTCAACTCTTAGATTATTCCAAAACCTTGGAAGTCAAAGTCGAACAACGAACTCATGAATTACTAGAAGCCAAGCAAGCTGCTGATGCTGCTAATCAGGCTAAGAGCGAGTTTCTGGCGAATATGAGCCACGAGCTACGGACACCACTCAATGGTATTCTTGGCTTTGCTCAAGTGCTGGAGCGATCGCCAAACATCACAGAAAAAAATCTCGAAGGAGTTAAAATTATTTACCAATGCGGATCGCACCTATTAACGCTAATTAATGACATTCTCGACCTCTCAAAAATTGAAGCTCGTAAATTAGAGTTAGTTACCACTAGCGTGCATTTGCCTAGTTTTCTAAATGGTATAACTGAAATTTGTGGTATCCGAGCTCAGGACAAAGGAATTAATTTTAATATTTTAATCAGCGATCGCTTACCAATTGCTATTGAAACGGATGAAAAGCGACTACGGCAAGTATTAATTAATTTGTTAGGTAATGCAATCAAGTTCACAGACAGGGGTGACGTAACCTTCAAAGTAGAGGTAGTGGAGACAGAGGACAACAAAGACAAGGAGAATGACCAATCCCCAATTACTAAAATTCGCTTCCAGATTGAAGATACGGGTATTGGGATGTCATCAAAGCAAATAGAAAAAATCTTTTTGCCCTTCGAGCAAGTAGGTGAGGCAGAACGATGTTCTGAGGGTACTGGTTTAGGATTGGCCATCAGTCAAAAAATTGCAGCATTGATGAATAGCCAAATTCAGGTACAGAGTCATTTAGGCGAAGGCAGTCTATTTTGGCTAGATTTGACAGTACCACTTTCCCACGAATGGAATGAGGAAAAAACTGCTAGCAGTCACCAAAAAATCATCGGTATTCGAGGTAACGGACCTCAAATTCTGATTGTTGATGATGACGATCGCCACCGTTCGATGTTAACAAGTTTGCTGCAAGAAATTGGTTGTCGAACTTTGTCAGCAGCAGACGGCAAACATGGGTTACAACTAGCAACTGAAAATAACCCGGATGTGATTCTACTAGATTTAGCTATGCCTAATATGGATGGCTTTGAGTTTATGGTTCATCTCCAAAACAATCCTCAAACTCTTGGTATTCCGATTGTTGTTTCTAGTGCCAACGTCTTCGAGTCCAATCGTCTGCGGAGTTTAGAAGCAGGGGCAACAACATTTATGCCTAAACCCTTCCAAATTGATGAACTATTTCAGGCACTACGTTCTGCCTTCGAGGTAGCACAGAAGCGATCGCCACTAAATTTTGACTGGATTTATACCCCATTTCCACTTCAACAGTCTTCTGCTAGAAATGAGCAAGATAGTGAATTGATTTTGCCATCTGAAGATATTTTGCAGCAACTCTATCATTTGGCAATGATGGGAGATATACCGGCAATAGAGGAAATGTTAAAAGAGCTAATTGAACTAAATCCCCAACTAACTACTTTTGCAGTCGAGTTAACTAAACTTACAGCCGATTTTCAAACCGCAAAAATACGTAAGTTTATCAAATCTTTTATCACGATGGAGTCAGTCTAATGATAGACGATCTTCTTTTCCAACCAGTGCGTATCCTCTTGGTAGACGACAATCCCAATAATCTGAAAGTACTATCAGAAGCGATTCAGAGATGTGGTTGGAAAGCACTGATGGCCACAGATGGAGAATCGGCGATCGAACAAACAGAATACGCTAAACCTGATATTATTCTCCTCGATGTGATGATGCCGGGTCTTGATGGATTTGAAACTTGCCGCAGACTCAAAGCCAATGGCATCACTCAAAATATTCCGGTCATTTTTATGACTGCCTTATCCGATGCCACAGACAAAGTTAAAGGACTAGAAATTGGTGCAGTTGACTATATCACTAAACCTTTCCAACAGGAAGAAGTAATTGCGCGATTAAAGTTACACCTAAAAATCTCCCATCTCACTCGTACCTTAGAACAAAAAGTGCAAGAACGCACCACCGAATTAACCCAATCTCTACAACAGTTACAACAAACCCAGCTACAACTAATCCAAAGCGAGAAAATGTCCACTCTTGGAGAACTTGTTGCAGGTATAGGTCATGAGATTAATAACCCAATTGGTTTTATTAGTGGAAATTGCTTTTATATTGAAGAATATATTAAGGAGCTGTTTCAGATAGTAAATCTCCAACAGCAAAAGCTACTACACCCAGACATAGAAATTGAAAAACTCTTGGCAGAAATTGACTTAGAGTATTTGGTTGAGGATCTACCAAAACTTATACAATCAATGCGTCAAGGAATTAGTCGTCTTAAGGACATTAGCCTGTCTTTGAGAACCTTTGCTCGCTTTGATATTTCATCTAAGATAGAGTTTCAAATTCACGAAGGCATTGATAGCACTTTGATGCTATTAAAACATCGGCTCAAAGACCAAGGAAACCGTCCTCAAATCGAGGTTATCATCCAATACGGTAATTTACCTCCAATCAATTGTTATCCTGGACAAATGAACCAGGTATTTATGAATATTATTGCTAATGCTATTGATGCATTCGACGACCTTTATCAAAACGGCTCAGAGCAAGAAATAACTGCTGCTTTCTCTAATACCATTACAATTACTACATCAGTTCAACATCTACAACAAACTGTGACAATTTGCATTGAGGATAATGCTCTGGGTATGCCTCCTGAAGTACAAGCTAGAATTTTTGAGCCATCTTTTACAACTAAGCCTGTAGGTAAGGGAACTGGACTAGGATTAGCTATTAGCTACCAAATTATTGTTGATAAACACAATGGACAAATCAACTGTTTATCAACTTCTGGTAAGGGAACGAAGTTTATTATTACAATACCTCATTATGATTTTGCCTAAACTCGAATTAATCTAATTAAAAGGATATTCTAAAACTTGAAGCTAGTCAAAAGTTATGCAATCCGCTTGACCATCAAATATATGATTGCAATGTAAATAGGTAATTGCTGCTTCCAAGCTAAATTCAAGAAAAAGCTAACATGTAACATAAATTCTAATTATCTATTAGAAAATAATTAATTACAACTTAGAGTAATACTTTGACTAAATTGCACTAAGAATTAGCCCTCATAGCCAGTCTGGCTAATTAATTATATAGCCGTAGTCACACCCTTTAGGACATTTTGAAAAGATGAATGCTGGGAACAGTAATAGTTTTACCTCCAGCATGGCTGCCTTCTGCCTCCTGCTATAATTGCCGAATCTATGCACAAGAGTAACGAAAACCACTCCCCTGTAGTCTTTTGCCCCTTTGTGACGGACATTTTCTAAAGGCATAGCAACTTTACTATAGATTTTTACTAATTGTAGTTATTCGGATTACATAAAGAATCAAATAATTTTTTGTATTAACTTCACTATAGACTTTTATTAATTGTAGTTATTGAAATTACACAATGAATCGATAATTTCTTAGCCAAATTATCAATCGGTATACAACTTATTAGGATATTTAATAATTTAAAAATACTTTGATATGACACAAATATATTTTAATAAATAAAGAATATTTAATGTTTCAAACAAATTTTTTGAAATATATCTAGCTTAGTTGTGAGGAGACATCGTGAAAGTTAATTTCCTAGCTTCTGTTAGTGGAGTAAGTTTTTTATGCTTACTTTTCGGATGGTCACCTGTACTAGCGATAGGAGCAATTGAACCAGGTGCAGATAATACTCAAACTCAAAATTTTTCGGAAAAAGCAGCTAATTTGCTAAATGAAGCTAGTTATAAAACAAGTAATGATGATTATAAAAGTGCTGCATTGACGCTACCTTCCTCTAGTGATTCTTTGCAAACTACTTCAAAATTTTCACGTCCCTCTGTTGGAATACGGTTAGCACAAGTAACATCCGTATCGCAATTGTCAGATGTCCAACCTACAGATTGGGCTTTTGCGGCATTACAATCTCTAGTCGAGCGCTATGGTTGTATTGCTGGCTATCCAAACAGCACATATCGGGGGAACCGTGCGCTGACTCGTTATGAATTTGCTGCTGGTTTGAATGCGTGTTTAGATCGGGTTAACGAGCTAATTGCCACTGCAACTAGTGATTTGGTAACAAAGCAAGATTTAGCCACCTTGCAAAAACTGCAAGAAGAATTTTCTGCGGAATTAGCTACACTGCGAGGTCGAGTAGATGCTCTGGAAGCTCGCACCAGTGAATTAGAGGCAAATCAGTTTTCTACAACTACCAAACTCAATGGTGAAGTAATTATTGCAGCTATTGGTGCAACCGGAGGCGCTCCAGATGTGGATGACCCCAATATCATCTTGACAAACCGAGTCCGGTTAAATCTTACTACCAGTTTCACCGGTAAAGACTCACTGATTACTGGGTTGCAAGCATATAATTTCTTGGGTGGCGTAGATGGAAGTGGTAGCCTTCAAGAGAGTTTGGGATTAGCATCACCAATCCTCAGTTCTAGTAGCGCTCGTACTAGTTTTGAACCTCAATTTCCTGGAGTCGATCCTAAAACGTTAACAACAATTGGTGCCAACTCTATTCAGCTTTACAAACTGCTTTACATCTTTCCTGTTGCTGATAAACTCACATTATTTGCTGGGACTGCTGCGGAAGTGTCAGATGCTTTTCCTGCAATTACTCCTTTTTACGGTGAAGGACAAGAGGCGATTTCTCGCTTTGCGAGTTTGAACCCTGTAGTGCGTATTTCTGGTGGTACTTCTGGTTCTGGTTTAGCATCTGCTGCTGGCTTTATTTTTAATATTTCCAAGCAACTCGATTTGAGAGCTTTGTATGGCAGCGTCAACGCCAATTTACCAGCGCAAACAGCAGATACACCATTGGGGGCAGGTGTATTTGGGGGTAGTAGCGTCATAGCAGCTCAATTAACTTTTAGACCAAGCAGTTCTATCGATATTGGTCTCAACTATGCCAACAGCTATCACAGTATAAACATTCTTGCTACAGGATTAACTAGTAGTGATATTGGTGCTTTAGCAGGAGTTGATTTAGCAACACCTCTAAAACTTAACTCTGTTGGTGGAACATTTACTTGGCGATTTTCTCCGAACATTGCTTTATCTGGTTATGGCGCGGCATTTTTTGTTGATGATTCTTCTGAGACAGTCGATGCTTCTACTACCTTCACTAGTTGGATGGCGGGTGTTCATTTCAACGATTTATTCCGAAAAGGGAACAATGCCGGCATCATTTTTGGTCAGCCACTATATCGCACTGATGCCGGTGGTGCGGCTACCCTAGCAGCTGCGGGTGAAAACAGGGCTGTTCCGTACCATTTAGAAGCTTACTACCGCTTTCGGGTCAACGATAATATCAGCATTACTCCGGGTGCATTTGTTCTTTTTAATCCTGAAAGCAATAGCAACAACGATACAACTACCGTAGGTGTACTTCGTACTACCTTCACTTTCTAATGGCGTTGGAGAATAAAGATATCAATTAGTGCCTCACCGATTTTTTGGAGTTCTGTAATTGACTTCGTAGATCTGCCCATTCGACCCCTGCTAAGCTGGGCAAAATAACATGAGCGGCTCCAACTCGTTCAACTGGGCCAATACCTACTGCCCACATCCCAGCAGCTAAAGCCGCCTCAACACCTGCGGCGGCATCTTCCACAACTACAGATTGGGCTGGTTCGATTCCTAGCTCCTTGGCTGCATAGAGAAATAAATCTGGTGCTGGCTTGGGTTGCTGTACGCTATAACCATCAGCGATCGCATCTACTTTATCAGCAATACCCAATCGCTCGATTACTGTGCGGGCATTTTTGCTGGCTGAACCAATGGCTATTTTAATCCTAGCTTGCCGCAGTTCATCTAAAAGCGCGATCGCTCCTGGTAACAAATCCTTAGATGTCATATGTTTGAGCAATTCCATATAGTAGCGGTTTTTGCGCTCCATCATCTCTTGGATTTGTTCTTCTGAATAGGGTCTATTCCCAATAATCAACAATAGCGAAGCACGACGAGATACACCCCGCAGTGCTTCATTAGCCATCCGATTAAACGGTATACCCTCTCGATCTGCTAGCTTCTGCCAAGCTAGATAATGAAGTTCTGCTGTATCTGTCAGTACACCATCTAAATCGAAGATGACTCCTTGGATGTTGGGATTGGGAGTGCTGACTGTTGATTGTTGATTGTTGGTTGTTGAGTAAGGAGTTATTCTCCTTGTCCCCTTGTCTCCCTCATCTTTCGATGCCTCGTGCCCCATGTCCACTCCTCCATGTAAATCAAAGTCGTACCATAACCCTTGCCAGTGCAGTTTAAACTTCAAGCGTGTCCAGTTAGCTGGTAGATGGGGGTTAGCTACAGGGCGATTTTCGGTGAATTGGATACCACCAAAGCCAAAAATTACAGCTTGCCAAACGCCGCCAGCAGTGGCGCCGTGAATTCCATCGCTGGTGTTTCCCCGGTTATCTTCAAGATCCACCATTGCTCCATGCATGAACAGTTTGTAAGCTTCTGCGGATAGATTCAAATTTGAAGCTGAGATGGCGTGAACTGCTGGGCCGAGGGAGGAACCATAGGTGATATCAGTGCGAGGTGCGTAGTAATCCCAGTTTGTCTGCAATGCTTTTTCGCTATAGGGAAAATCTGTTGATTCTCGCATTAGATAAAGCAGCATTAATACATCTGGCTGTTTGAGTACTTGATATTTATTGGTTTTCTCGATACCCAAGATGGCTTGCATGGAGCGATCGCGCCCTTCGTAATCTGCTAAATTAATATCTTCTAATTCAAAAAATCCTTCGCACTGCTCGATTAATTCTGTTGATGGGTCGTAAAACAACAAGATTTTGGCGATGATGTCTTGCCAGTAATTTTGCTGTTCTGAAGTGAGTTGTAGTTTCTCTGCTAATTCTCTGGCTCGTTGTGGGTATTTATCAGCCAACCAATTACAAACTGCGATCGCTTTTTCCAAATGCCATTGTGCCATGCGGTTTGTAAAAATATTATTGTGGACGAATTCATGGTATTCATCCGTTCCGATTACTCCCCGAATTTCATACTTTTGGCGCTCAGGATTGAATTCTACGCGGCTACCCCAAAAGATGGCAGCATCCAAAATCATCTCTGCACCGTATTTTTGCATCCATTCATCATCGCCTGTGGCTTGCCAGTAGTTCCAGACTGCGTAGGGGATATCTGCGTTGATATGAATTTCCCGATCGCGACACCAAATCCGCACGTCTTCACCATAAAAATCAGTCGGCAGTGACCAACGTGGTGTTACTTCATCGCCGGTAGCAGCACTTTCCCAAGAAAACATTGCTCCTTTATACCCGTAATGAGCAGCTTTGCGTCTAGCTCCCGGTAATGTGTGCCAGCGGTAACTCAGTAAATTTCGGGCGATCGCAGGTTGGGTAAACACAAAAAACGGCAGCATAAAAATTTCTGTATCCCAAAAAATATGACCGCGGTAGCCAAACCCCGAAAGAGTTTTCGCCGGAATGCTTACTCTGTCATCATGCCCTGGCCCAGCAATCAACAGCTGAAACAGATTGTAGCGAACCGCAAAAGCCGCTGTGGTATCTCCTTCAATCAGGATATCGCTTTGCTGCCAAACCTTATCCCATGCCTGCTCATTGGCTTTTAGTAGTGTTGCGTAGTCTGATAAGTACGCGAGTTTTTCTTGAGCTGCTGGGACTGGTGTTTCAATCTCCCGCGAAGTGAAAACACTCACCAGTTTTTCTACTGTTACGGTTTGTTGCGCTTTAGCCGGGAAGGTGGCACTGAGGGTGGGATAACCAGGTGTGGTATTGACTTGCAAGGATGCTTCCGTCCCCGATATTCTCATCTTAGCTGCCATACCTAGTTCAATTTCGGAGTTGCGGGTGCGGCCTTGTAACCAAATTCCTTCGTCAGTCTTGCCTTGATCTAGTCCTTCCCAGTGATTAAAACCCTGATTTTCTATATATCCGTTAATACTTCCCTGAACTTCAATTAATCCATCAAAATCTACTGGCGTTAACTGACAGCGTTGTCCTAACACATGTTGGTCAGCAAAACTAGCAAAGCGTTCAAAGTAGATGTCTATGGTTTTCCCACTGGGAGAACGCCAACGCAAAGAACGACATAGAAGTCCCTGACGTAGGTTAAGCTTTCGCTCATACCGCAATATCTCGCCTCGATCGAGACGAAAGCGATCGCCATCCACAACCACTACCAAAGGTAAGCAATCAGGGCAATTAACTAGTTCGGTGTACATCACCGGCACATCATCATAGACACCGTGAATAAAAGTAGCCGGTAATGCATGAGGATAACCTTCCTCAAAACTGCCCTTTATTCCCAGGTATCCATTGCCGATTGTAAAGACGGTTTCTTTGGAGTGCAATTGGTCAGGGTCAAACTGAGTTTCGGTTAATGTCCAGTCTGTATAAAGAAAATGGCGAGAACGACCTTTTGTTTCCATTATTCAATCTGTTGAAAGTGGTCATTGGGCAGGGAAGGGGAAGAATAACTTTTAACCTCAGCTAACAAAAACGTTTTTGGCGAGGTTCCTGACTCAGCACTGGGCACTCCCTACTCACCCAGATGTTTTTCTAAAATCTTTTCGGCTCTAGGTTTATAGAGCAAATGAAATAACGCTTCCATGTAACGATCTCTGGCTTCGTTATTTTCTGGAGCAATAAAGTTCCAAAAACTAAATATTTTCGTCAGCAGTAATAATTGATTAGTATGTAAATGCCAATTGTATCTATGATGAATTCGCTCAGTCATCCATTCTGAAACTTCCTGCCAGTATTGAGGGTGAGTATCACATTCTTCAAGGAAGTCTAGAATTTTTTTTGCTGTTCCTTCTAAGTCTGTAGGATTAATATTAAATCTATCTTCTTGGTTTTTAATAATTTCTAAAGACCCACCAAATTGAGTGGCAAAAGTTGGTAAGCCAGAAATCATCGCTTCCAAAATAGACCTCCCGAAGGATTCAAAACGGGCAAAGTGGACATAAATTCCTTGAGAATCTGCAATTACTCGGTAGGCTTCACCAAGGTCGCGGCTAGAGAGACGCATTCCTAACCAACGAATCTTACCGTGGAGATGATATTGCTTAATAATGTCGTGGAGTTTTTCGATTTCTCCTGCTTCTTCTGGGTTGATAGCTTCATGGGGATGCAGTTTACTTGTTAAGATAATCAAGTTGCAATGTTCTTGCAACGCTTGATTTTTAGCGAAGCATTCAACCAAACCGCTAAGGTTTTTAATTGTGCTGAAAGTCCCAATGGCAAAGATTGGTCGCTTTTTAGAGTTATCTAAGCGACCAAAGATTTGGGTGTCTTCAGAACTAAAGAGTAGTGACTGAATTTGTGTACAAAGCTGAGCATCTCGCTCTGATTTATGGCTGTAGGGAAAGAAGATGTTTTCATTTACTCCCGGCGGTACAAAGTTGAATTTAGGACTAAACAAATCAATTCCGTCAACTACATGATAAAGTTGTGGCATAGTAAACCACTTGTATGACTCATACTGACCTATGGTATCGGGTGTGCCGACAATTTCTTGATAAGATGATGTGATGATAAAATCAGCTGCATTCATGCTAATCAAATCGGCGGTAAATTGGGCGGAAAAGTGGTATTGTTCTTCTAAATCTTGCCAATATAAATTACTAAATAGATATTTAGGTTTTTCTAAGGAATGAGCGATGTTGCATTGGGTAACTTGGAGACTCCGAGATAGGAGAAAAGCCACTAAGTTACCGTCGCTGTAATTACCAACGATTAGATTAGGTTTGCCTTTGAATTGGGCTAGCAATTCTGTTTGAGCATCTAAAGCAAATGTTTCTAAATATGGCCAAATCTCAAATTTAGAAATCCAGTTATTGGTAATTTCGGGATTAAATTCAGCAAAAGGAACCCGCAAAATCCAAGCATTTTCAGTATCTTGAACTTTTTCTAGGCGCAGGTTACAAAATGTCCCTTCACAGTTAGGAATTAGTCGGGTGAGAATAATTACATGGGGTTTAATCGCCAGTAAGTCGAGGCCAGCGAGTTTAATTTCTTCACGGAGTTTATTTTCTAAACTGCGGGCTTGTTCGAGAACGTAAGCAACTTGGCCGAGTGTTTCATCTCTTCCCAAGACATCTTCTTGTCCAACCCAGCCATGTATGGAAATCAGGACTACGCGAAATACCGCGGGCACACGGGCGACAAATGTTTCTAAAATAGCTGGTTGTGGAGAGTAAATGAGTTGCTCAAAAAGTTCTAAAGTTTCACGGACTCGCGCCGCAGTGTTACCCCAACCCGGTTCAAAGCCGAGTTGTTGGAGGTGAGAGGAAAATTTTTCGTAGGGTTCCTCAGGGGATTGCTGACTGAGGAATTGCAGGGCTGGCTTCAGTTGTTTGGCTAGCTGGATACCTGAGGTAATGCGATCGCCAATTAACAAATGAATTCCTTCGTAATCAATTTTACTTAAAGCTAGATACAAAAGTTCTAGCCAGTATTGGGGGTCAGTTAATAATTGATTCGACAGGTAACGGTTGAGGAAAGCTAAACCTTGACCAATATTTCTGGGGTCGTCGATTCTGGGGGAACCTTCGTAAAAGGGGTGGAGGTCGATTTCCAGGATGTGATTTTGGTAGCGTTTCACCAAGCGATCCCTTGCATCTAGCAATGCTTGGGGCGTCATCTGCTCAAAGCTACTATCAGCTCTCAATTGCCAAACTTCCTGACTAGCAATCCTGGGTCGAACAATAAACCAACTACACTCCTCCTCCAGAATTATTTCATGGGTATAATCTATGAGTTTCCCAATAGAAGAAGAGTGATAAAAGTAAGCTGGCTTTTGGAATTGCTGACAGCAGTCGGCAAAAGTCTGCAAAATTTCATTTCTCAGAAAGTAACGTTTGCCTGAGAGATTTAATACATCAATTAACTCACGCAGAACAGTTTTTTCATCACTGTTCAAGACACCTTCAAATAATTCATACATGACGAATTCCAGATATCTAATTAGTTCAGAACCTCATTCTTTTCTCCTCAACATCTGTAATTTTACTTAACGAGTGTTCTGAGAGGTACATTCTTATTTTGATGGTAGATAAAGGCAAAAATCCATGCTTCTAGCTATGGGCTGAAATATTCAGTTGAAACTCAAACTTATAGAATCTAGAAGTACAAGTCTTTTTTCGCAAAAAACTACCAATTTGGTTAAATTAGCTGGAAAGACAGATTATTCTAGATTGTATAGCTGTAGTCACACCCTTTAGGACAAGATGATAAGCATGAATGCTAGGAATAGTAATAGTTTTACCTCCTGCCTCCTGCCTCCTGCTATAATTAAGTTCTTAGTCAGGCATAATACACTACTTAGCAATCCTGAATGAAATTGTGAAATTTTTGGTTATGGCTGTCATTTAGTTATTAGTTATTTATAGTTTTTCACAAATGATTTAAGACTACTATATGGTTCAATTGTCAGTTGAGTAGTTGGTGTAAACTTTTCAATAATTCTCTGGCTGTATAGGGTTTTGATAAAACTGTTTGCACGTTAGCCTCAGCAGCTTGAGTAAAAGTTTCGATTGAGTTGAGTCCAGTACAAGCAATGATTTGAACCTGATTATTCATTTTTTGTAAGGTGCGAATAGCGGTGATTCCGTCCATTTCCGGCATCATGATATCCATCAAGACAGCTTGAATTTGATGTTTGTGCTGGGCATAAAGTGCGATCGCCTCAATGCCATTACTGGCTGCAAGCATCTGGTAATTGTGATTTTCGAGAATGATTTTTGCAATATCACGAATTTCAGCTTCGTCATCTACAACTAAAACTAATTCTCCCTGTCCTGGGTAAGCTTGTGAATCTTCTACATTGAGTACTTGGGTTGCTTCTACTGCTGGTAAGAAAACTTGAAATGTGCTGCCTTTACGAACTTGGGTGGACACTTTGATAAAGCCGCCGTGGCTTTTTACGATCCCAAGTGCAGTTGAAAGTCCTAGCCCAGTACCTCTATTTATGTCTTTTGTAGTGAAAAATGGCTCAAAAATTTTATCTAATATTTCTGGTGGTATCCCAATTCCATTATCGGCAACAGTAATCACAATATAATTCCCAACTTGGGCATCAAGATTCATTTTCGTATAAGCTTCATCAATGAACTGATTTGTTGCAGAAATTTGGATATTGCCGCCATCTGGCAAAGCATCGCGGGCATTGACTACTAGATTCATCAGCACTTGATGCACTTGTGTGGTATTTCCAGTCACAGCCAAAATGTCTTCTGAAATCGCGGTAGAAAATTCAATAGATTTGGGGAATGTTTGCTTAGCAATTTGGATAATTTCTGAAATCAAATACTTGACTTGGATAATTGTATGCTCCCCTTTAAATCCTCGTGCAAAGGACAAAACTTGCTTGACTAAAGTTGCTCCGCGTTTGGCATTGCTTTCTACAAGTGCCATTAGCTGCTTAGAATGCTCCTCGTTTTGGAAATATTTGTCTTGTGACAATTGAGCGGCTGCTAAAATCGGCGTCAATATATTATTCAAGTCGTGGGCAATACCACCTGCGAGGGTACCAACACTTTCCAATCGCTGGGTGCGAAAAAACTGCTCTTGGAGTTGTTTCTTTTCTGTAATGTCTGTGTCAACACAGAGGATAGATTTCGGTTGGCTGTTGGTATCTTGCATTAATGTCCAGCGGCTTTCAACGACAATTTTCTTGCCGGATTTGGTAACTTTATTTAACTCACCTTGCCAAGAACCAGTTTCAATTACGCTTTTGAGCGGTGCTTCTAATTGCAGTTTAGTTCCTGCTGGGGACAAAATCTCTCGAGAGTCTTTTCCCATAACCTCTGTGTCAAGCCAACCGTAGATCCGCTGTGCGCTTTTATTCCAGAATAAAATTTGGAACCGGAAATCTCGAACTAATATAGCGTCGGTGGCAATATCAAGTAGAGCGGCTTGTTCGGAGATTTTTTGTTCGTTAAATTTGCGCTCAGTGATATCTGTGTTTGTACCGAGCATCCGTATCGGCTTGCCGAATTCGTTATAGTAGACCTGACATGTGCAGTTTAACCAGTGTATGCTGCCATCAGGCCAGATAACCCGATACTCTACGGTTCCTATTCCTTCTTCAAAAATGCCAATTATACTCGCAACCACAAATTCGCGGTCTTCTGAATGGATTAAATTCAGGTACTCTTCAAACGGTGGACATGGACTACCCCTGGACAAACCATAAAGTAGTCCCATATTGGCAGACCAAATACCAGTGTCGGTGATTAGATTCCGATCCCAGATGCCCATGTGGGCAGTTTCCAGAGCTAAACTCAATCGCGCTTCACTTTCTTGTAGTGATTCTTCAGCGAGTTGGCGATCGCGCAGCGCAGCTTGCTGTTCGGTAATATCTCTTCCTACTCCTTGAATTTCAACAATCTCTCCTTTTTCATCTTTAATTGGGATACTCTTCCATTGAAACCACCGGATACCCTTGACAGTTAATGCACGTTGCTCGCCAGTTGTCAAGGAATAAGATGAAGATACTAAATTTGTTATATTTTCTATTACTTGTGGCAAGTCATCTGGATGAAGAAACTCGAAAGATGATTGACCGCGAAACTCATCTTGGCTCCAGCCAAAGGTTTCACAAGCAGCCAAATTGGCAAAGGTAATTTTTCCGTGCAAATCAATGCGGATAATAATGTCTGTTTGGCTTTCCACAAGTTGGCGATAAAGGTTTTCGCTTTGCCGTAATGCCTCCTCGGCGCGTTGGCGTTGACTAATTTCTTGTTGCAACAACCTGTTCGATAAGACAAGTTCTGCTGTCCTTTGTGCTACTCGTATTTCTAACTCATCGTTAGCTTGGCGCAGTGCTTCTTTTGCTTGTTGTCGTTCGCTAATATTGCAAATTAACCAGCGCCAGCCAACCTGCTCGCCCTCTGAGTCGTACATGGCAGCCATTTTGATGCTAGCCGGGAAAGGTTTCTTTTTTCGTGGTTTTAGGTAAGTTTCCCACTCCTGCACCTGCTGCAAATTATTCAGTCGGATAGTAAAGGTTTGGCAGTCTTCCTGAGCAATAAACACAATTAATGGTTTGTTTACCAAAAATTCTTGGGGCATAGCAAGCAACATCGCTGCTGCATGGTTAACCTCTTGGATAATACCTGCTGCATTAGTTACCAAATAACCATCTGGAGCGAACTCAAATAAATCCTGATAACGCCAACGCTCTAATTCTACTAGCTCACGAGCTGCGAGGAGTTCTTCATTTTGTTGGCGCAGTTCCTCTTGTGCCGTCCGAAATTCTTCTAGGGCGTGCTGAAGTTGATGATTAACTTGGATGATTTCAGCAGATTGTGCCTCAAACCAAAGTCTTAAGTAATTTTGAGTTTGGCAGCGTACTTGGTCTATTTCAATTTGCCGATTAACCTGCGTGAATTCATCTGTAGGTTTTTGTAAAGGTTGCTGTAGTCCTTCAACAACTCCAACCATTTTTACCAGGTCAAACGCTTGTAGCAAGCTAGTCTCAGTGATGACTCCTACCACTTGCCCACCATCGTCCAAAATCGGCAGATGGTGAATTTGATGCTGACGCAATAATGATAAGGCGATAAAAATATCCTGACAATCTGATTCTCTTAAGGTAACAACTGGCTGCCCGATCGCCTGGGCGATTGTCACTGTGAATAAGTCAACTCCAGAAGCTACAAGTCTAACTACATCCTGTTCTGTAAAAATACCTAATAAATATCCTCCCTCCATAACCAAGACATAATCAGTTGATAATTTACCTCCAAGGGTTAAATCCAATGACCTATCTAAGCTGGTTGGTGCATAGTTATTACATCTTTCCTGAGTCATTAAGACAATAGCTTCGACTACATAACTATTAGAGGTAATCGTTAATGGAGTACGATTAATAACATGATTTAAAGTAGGTAAATTAATTAGCCGGTCATTGAATCGCATAGTTAATTAATCTATTCTAATAATCTTGTTGATATCAAGAGAAACTAGCATTAGCTAGCAAAAATCAGGCAAGTAAACTGTTGTAAATCGAGATTTTTATTCTAGAATAAGCGATTAATTAGATACAGCAGTTTGCAATAAAGTGAGGTACAAAACCAAGGACTCAAAAATTAAATTATTCTTCTGCCTCCTGCCTCAAAACCAGTGACTTTGTACTTCATCCAAACGAAAACTGCTGTATATAGATAAATACACCCTGTAAATTTTATTAGACAATACACCGAAAACAATACAATTTAGTAACTAAGCCAGGAACGGTAAGTAGATAGAATCTTAAAGTAGGCAAACTCATTCTATTGTCAAATTTAAGATAGATGAGCTGCTATTTAAAAAGATTACCTTAATTCACAGTGTTGTAGTATAAAATTTTTAAAATTCATTACTGGATTAGATAAATGAAACACCATAGCGGTGGGGAATTAGGTGGAATAGAAAAAATTAGTGGTGTGGTGTTAGCTTAGCGGTGTTAAAGGTCGCTTTGAGCAGTAATAACTAAAAAATGGTTTAATTTGAGTAAATCTGGGTATGTTTGTCTAAATAAAGCTGTATACTCCTACTTTAGAGTTGAGTTCGGTTTATCAAACGCCACTGAAGGAGTCAAGAAACTGCAAGGGTGCAAGGCTACCTCAACCTAAATTCATAAAAGTATTTCAAAAATCTGGGTTTTTGATTTTTCTCTGCTGAAAGTGAGAAAAATATCCCAGGATCGGATTTCCAATGGATGTAAATAAAAAAATGTTTTTTAAAAGTCGGCACATTCGCACAGAGATTCTTTAGGAGTAGAAAGGCTGGGATGACAAACTGAAAATAAAAAACAATGCAGACGCTTTCTGGGCAACTTGCCAAAAGTTAGGCTAGGGTTAAGAACATTCTCTAGAGGATTTATACCATGCTCCTGAATCTTGATAAAGTTCGTCAATATTTTCCCGCTTTAGCTGGTAAATGGACTTTTTTTGATAATGCTGGCGGGTCACAAACTCTAAAAAAAGTAGTAGATAGAATTAGCGAATTCCTTTTAACTTCTGATGTGCAATTAGGAGCATCTTACGGCGTTTCCCAACTTGCCGGAGAACGATTAGCTTTAGCAACTAGAGGAATGGCCACTTTTATTAATGCCAATTCTCCCACAGAAGTAGTGATGGGGCCATCTACTACAATGATGTTAAAAGTTCTCTCAATTTGTTTGGGTCAAACCTTCACACCTGGTGATGAAATTATTGTTACTAATTGTGACCATGAGGCAAATATTGGTGCTTGGGTTGCTCTGGAAAAACAAGGAATGAAAGTTAAAGTGTGGCAAATTCGCCCAGACACCTTGGAACTTGATTTAGCAGATTTAGAACCATTGATGAATCAGCGGACAAAACTAGTAGCCTTGACTCATGCTTCTAATATTTTGGGAACTATTAACCCGATTAAAAAAATTGCGGCATTTGTGCGCGATCGCGGTGCTATGATTTGTGTCGATGGCGTCGCTTATGCACCACACAGATTGATTGATGTCCAAGATTTAGATGTTGATTTTTATGGTTTGAGTTTTTATAAAGCTTATGGGCCACATCATGCTTTACTTTATGGTAAAGAAGAACATTTATTAAGATTGCCTGGATTAAACCATTATTTTATTGCTCAAACAGATATCCCTTATAAGTTCCAGTTAGGAAATGTCAATTTTGAATTAAGTTATGGAATGTTGGGTTTATGTGATTATCTGAGTGAATTAGCACAACTGCACTACGATAATCAAACCGCGCCTGATTTGAGAAATCAGATGGTGCAGGCATTTGATTTAATTAGCATCCACGAAGAGAAAATTAGCGATCGCCTACTAAATTACCTCAACAGCAAGTCTAATGTCAGAATCATTGGTCAATCAAAAGCTGACCGCAAATCCCGTGTACCAACTATATCTTTTGTTGTAGATGGAATGCATAGCTCAACAATTCCGCCAAAAATTGACCAACACTATATTGGAATTCGCTACGGAGACTTTTATGCTAAACGGTTAATTGAATATTTAGGCTTAGCATCCCAAGGGGGAATAGTCAGGGTGAGTATGGTGCATTACAACACCCTTGAGGAAGTTAACAGGTTGATTGAAGCTTTTGAGCAGATATTTTAATATTGGGCATGGGGTGTGATGTCAAGATTCTTCAAATAATCGATCGCCCTGATGTAATCGATAAGCGATTTGATAAGTTTGTCCTTGCGATCGCATTGTGGGAGAATGGGCTGCTAAATACCGAGAAGCAGCAACTAATACATGAATACCAGCCGGACTATTACCTAGCAAGGAGTACTGACGAAAAGCTGCTTCTATTTCTTGAATTACATGAAAATCACGGTTTTCTCGTAGCATCATTTTTCCTAGCATCGCCATCAGTCTTTTAGCATCACCACCGCTATATAAATAATTAGCCACTAATTGCCCTGTCTGGTTTACTTGTTGCTGACGATTTAATAAATCGGGTAGCTGCTGGAGTAATTCTTCGGGATTTTCAATGGAGTCTTTGGGTTCTGGAAGCCGTGCTGGTGGTACATTCAAAAAACGATTTAAATAGACACTCATCGCCGCATCAAATACACCTTTTAGTAGTTCGACTGTTGGTACTCGTCGTAACCCTTGATGCACGGCGTTAGCAAAAGTAAATGGATGATGTGCGGAATTCCAATCTCCAAAGTCATTGTTGGTATGGAAACGAGCGACGCGCAGGGCTGCCGTATAAGTAACTACACCAGCTAATTGTTCTTCAGTACAACCTGCTTCCAGTGCATTCAGTAGCGAGTCGGCGATCGCTTGTGGGTCTTCACCTAATAAAATTGGTACTAATTCATCTCTGTTTGACCAAGTTCCTTGTCGAGATTTCCCCGCACTTAATACGGTGGGTAATTGCTCAAAAGCTGACTCTAAAATTGCTACCAAATCTACAGGGTAGCGCCAGGAATTAGATTCTTCCATACGCGATGCATCGGCTAAACTCGAAACTAAGCTAGCGAGAATAGATTCTGCTGCTTGCCAATTCACAGCGTCAAGGGCTTCCAATGCTTTGTTGATAAAATCAACCGTATGCCCAACATCAAGATAGCGATGGTCTGTAGCAGCACAAAACAGCATATCTGCAACTTGCTTGGAATTAGCTCCTGAACGAATCGCCGATACCAAGCATCTTTGAGCGGCTTCACCATCCCGTACCTCAATAAACTGGCGAAACCAGCTTTTAAGAGTCGGGAAATCAACTTTAGAGTTGGGTAACGGGTGAACGGCAAACAGAGGCGGCGCACCCGCGCTATCATTAGCTACTGCCGAGAGTCCTTGAAATAAAGCACGGGGTTTATCTTCTGCATCTAGATAAGGTACGAGATTCATCATGCAGGTGTGGATAGTTAAACCCGCACTCCAACCTGCTTTGTTGTAACGAGTACCAAATTCTAACCCGATTTGAAATGGTTGAGCCGGATTTACTCCTAGATCTAAAAGTGCGATCGTTGATTTAGCAATCACTAAGGAAATATTCTGCTCTAAACCATCTTGGAGACGTTCGCGTTGGTGGAGATGAAGATTAACTGGAGGTGCTAAATTTACCCAAATTTCACCATCGCGGATTTCTAGGGGAAAAGAAGGAACATCATCTGCCCAAGAGTCGAAAGTGCCACCACTAGCAAGATCGAAGCGCGCATAATGCCAAGGGCAGGTAACAATACCATCTTTGCAAGTGCTACCTTGTAGGGGAAAGCCCATGTGTGGACAACGGTTGTCAATTGCATAGACTCTATTGTCTGAGTAAAACAAAACAATAGTATGTTTTTCCTTGCGGACTAACAAACTGCCTGCTGCTTGAACATCTGCAAGTTTAGCAACACGCGTATAATAATCTTTATCGGTGGGAAGTTCAAATATTTGAGTCATTTAATTGCACCCAAGTGAAATAAAAAGCTTTACTTCTACTGTGGCAAAATTTTCCTTTGTTTGAGCATTGGACAATTCTAATTTTTGTTAAAAATAACTCTGCCCTTTGTAGAGGATGTTCTCAAGTAGAGGCTATGGAAATCACGTGATTTTAAGGTATAATCAACTGCAAAACTTGTACCTCTTCTTGGGGAGAAATTAATGCTTTCCCTGGCGGGAGAACAGCCAAGGCATTAGTTTGAGCTAAATTAATTAAATTAGCAGAACTGTGACTACCACCAGCTTTGTGAAATTCATAAACTCCATCAATTAAATGCAATTTACCCCAAAGGTAAGTTTCACGCTTGCCATCGGATCGCAATTCATCATGCGATCGCACTTTCAAAAATGCTGGTTCCCAACCTTGTGTAATTCCAGAAAGTTTTTTGATGGCTGGTAGTACAAACCGCCAAAAAGTTACCAATACAGATGCCGGATTTCCTGGTAAACCAAAGTAGACGGGAGAGTAACTAGAGACGCGATTCATCGCATCTTTTACTGATTGGGGAGCAGGGAGTGTGGCAACGGTGAGGGGTTTACCTGGCCTGATATCTACAGCCTGAATGTGGATTTGGGCTTTGAGTGATTCAAGAATTTTGTCAACATAGTCATAATCTCCCACCGAAACCCCACCAGAAGATAGAACTATATCAGCGATCGCAGCAGCATGGGTAATGACTTTTTCCAGAGCAACTGGTTCATCTTTGACAATGCCTAATAGTAATGGTTCTGCCCCACTTTCTCTTACTAAAGCTGCTAGCGCATACTGATTAGAATCGACAATTTGCCCTGGTTGCAGTGCTTGATTAACTGTTACCAACTCGTCACCAGTAGAAAAAATTGCTACACGCGGACGGCGATAAACATTTAATTGCGAACACTGTGCTGCTGCTAACACAGCAATTTCTGAGGTATTTAACTTAATACCTGCTGGTAGTAATTGTGTTCCAGCTTGATAAAAAGATGCTTTGTGTCTGACAAATTCTTGGGGTTTTGGCGCATCCAGGATAAATACGCGGTTTTCCTCGCGCCGTGTCTTCTCTTGCATAACTACAGTATCCGCACCTGCTGGAATCGCTGCACCCGTGAAAATTCGTGCGGCTTGGCTTGGTTGAATCGTAGACTTGGGCTGATACCCAGCCGGAATCTCCTCAACAATTTCTAAAATAGCTGGTTGTTCGGTGCTAGAGTGCTGTACATCTTCGTAGCGAACTGCGTAGCCATCCATTGCCGAATTATCCCAATGGGGAAAATCTAGCGGACTGGTGACAGGTGTTGCCAAAATGCGACTATCTGCTGTGAATAAATCTACAACTTCTGTATCCCGCTGGTTATCCAACGGCTGCACCAAATTTAAAATAATTGCTTGTGCATCGCTGACTGATAACATAGCGATCGCCTCCAACTTTTCTTTTATTCCTGTAAACTAACACTGAGTCTACTGTTGGGTAGCTTTGTTTAGATTTCTATAAGCGGTAAATCCCAGACTACACACTGCTAGTAAACCGATAATTATGCTTCCTTCGGGGACTTTGGATACCTGAACCGAATTGTTACTTAAATCTAGTATTTGCTCTGCGCCTGCTGCATTTCTACCGATCAAATGAAAGTCTTCAGGTAGAACCTGATTGCTAAAACCTTCATCTATGAGTGCCAGATTATTATTAAGCCAGGTGTCACCAAGAAGCATATTATCCTTGCCAACATCAAATGGGCCAAAGATTTGCTCTTTAGTGCTATCAAAGTTGAATCTCAAGTAACTGTAGTTAGATGAACCACTAACCACTGGAGTGAAAGTATTTATGAGATTACTCAAAGGATCAAAAAAGGAAATTGAGAAAGATTGCAAGTACTTCGTAGCTCCTGAGCCTGTTTCAGAAATTACGCCAGGAGCAGTTGTTGTATCGTAGTTAAATGAACCTTTCGCTGAATAACCTGTGTCTCCTTTCCAGTTAAAGTTGAACTCAGCAGCATGAGCTAGGTTATTGGTGGTTATGGCGATCGCTAACGCTAAAGCAGTAGTCATCACCATACTAATAGCTGTTCTAGTAAATAGATATGTCATCAATGCAACCCCGAAATTAACTACAATTAAGTTTCTACAACAATATAATACAGATGTACAATCCTACTGTGTATTGCATCCATGAGGTGTAACGGTTACTCTGTGAGATGTTTACTATGTATCAGTACAGTATAAAAATTGCTATATGAACTTCATCCGATTTTTGAGTTACGCAGTTGTTAGTTGCACAAATTTTTGTTCTTTTATAGCGCAGCAAGTGACCAAGTCATCACCTTAATATTAAAAACAGGAGCGATCGCTATTTCCTAACCCCTAAATAAAAATAGTTGTTTTGTATGACAATCGAACGAGTTCCCCAAAAACACTATCCCAAGGCTGAGATTGAGCGGCGAGGTATGGCATTGGGACTTGATTTTTTTGGTGTGTGGTTAATCAGTTCCCTACTGGGAGGCAGCAATATCGGTATTCAATTTGTTGAAATCTTAGTTTTTGTAATACTTTGGCTGGTTTTGCGGGTGCTGGTGGTATACAACAACCGAGGGCAAAGTTTAGGGCGTTGGGCGTTCGATTTAAAGGTGTTGTCAGTCGAAGATGGGGAAATAGTGAGCAGAATTCCAGATTTGCTCTCACTAATGAAGCGAGAGGCGATTATCGGCTTGGGTGCTTTATTAGTGTCAATTGCTCTGAGCAATATTAGAGCCAATCCTACTGCTATACTGCTAGTAATTCCCCTAGCAATTGATTGCGGGACTGCCTTCTATGATACCCAGATGCGGCAGGCTTTACACGATCGCTACTGTGGAACTTTTATAGTTTCTTCGCGTCGTGGCTACTCGCTGGATATCAAAATCAAAAAATTAGTTGAAAATATGCGGCGGAATGTGAGAAGATAGTCATTTGTGTTAATTCTCTTCAGGCTTTAGTGTTTGTAAGATTATGGCTAAGAGTAAAGGTGTCCGCATAATTGTGACATTAGAGTGTACCGAGTGTCGGACAAATCCAGAAAAGCGTTCTCCTGGTGTCTCACGTTATACCAGTACAAAGAATCGCCGCAACACCACTAACAGGCTAGAACTGAAAAAGTTCTGCACCCACTGTAATAAACATACCGTTCACAAGGAAATTAAATAGAGATGAGCTATTTCCGTCGTCGCCTTTCTCCAATTAAGCCAGGAGAACCAATAGATTATAAAGATGTTGACTTGTTGCGTAAGTTTATCACCGAGCGGGGCAAGATACTGCCACGGCGGATTACAGGGCTTACGTCTCAGCAACAGCGAGAGTTGACATTAGCAATTAAGCGATCGCGGATTGTGGCTTTGTTGCCATTCATCAACGCCGAAGGCTAAAACAATTTTGGATTTGAGATTTGGGAATAAGTTTCTGGCGATAGAGTAGCAATTTGCTGTGTTTATGAGCATCTAGCTTTGCTATAGTGCAGGATACAGAACTTTCCCAAACGAATTGTCAAGCAACACAAGCTGTATCTAAAGAAATATTTAGCTCAGTTTGATGTGAGTCAAAAATCTCAAATCTGAAATAGATAATATAAAATAGATTGCTGCATAAAAAACCTTTGGATTTTAGAACTTATACATAATAGGTATGAAATCCAAAATTCAAAATCTAAAATTACTAGAGTGCGAGAGTTGTGGAGAAGGGGACGCTAGTTGAATTTAGGGTTCAAGGCGATCGCCGTCTGGGCATCGTAGAACGTCCGGACGGAAAAACCCGATGGTTTGTGGTAGACGAACGCGGTCAATCCCACAGCCTCGCGCCTAGACAAATAACCTATACAGTTAACGGACAAACCTACAAGCTCTCGGAAATTACCAGCTTTTTAGAACAGGTCAAGCCTTATTTAGATCCATCTAGCTTAGAAGTAGCTTGGGAATTACTGGTTGAAGGTGGGGAAACAGTAACTCCCAACGAAATGGCAAATCTGCTATTTTCTCAATCAGCTGCGCCTCATTGTTACGCCGCCTATTGCTTGCTATCAGACGACAAACTTTATTTCAAGCAAAAAGGAGACGCTTACGAAGCTCGAACTCCTGGTCAGGTTGCAGAACGCAAGCACCAGCTCGAAGTAGAGGCACTCAAAGCTAAGGGACAGCATGAATTTTTAGCTCGTGTAGAACAGGCGCTCAAAGGTGAAGCAGTAGAGTGGCAGCGCCACGACCGCCAGCGCTTAGAAGGAATAGAAAAATACGCAGCCTTGCTTGCCGACACCGTGCGGATGGGGGTCAATTATGACTCTCTAGCTCGCGCCTATCCTCCAAGCGCTCCAGTATTAGAAACTATGACCATGCTGGGACGACCGACAACACCCCAAGGAGCCTTTCAACTATTAGTTGATTTGGGTTGCTGGAGTCCTCATGAAAACTTGTTCCTGCGTCGTTCTTTAATTCCGATTCAGTTTCCTCAGAAGGTATTAGAAGTGGCGCAACAACATTTGGATTTCCCGCCGATTGACTCAGATACAAACCGTCTGGATCTGACTCACCTGAAGGTGTACACCATTGATGATGAAACTACCACCGAAATCGACGACGGTCTGAGTTGGGAAGCCCTCGCCGATGGACGAGAACGCCTATGGGTACATATTGCTGACCCCACTAGATGGTTAGTGCCGGAAGATGAATTAGATCTAGAAGCCAGAAAACGAGGTAGTACAGTCTATTTACCTACGGGAATGATTCCCATGTTTCCAGAGATATTGGCAACAGGGCCAATGAGTCTGGTACAGGGGCGGGTTTGTTGCGCCCTCAGTTTTGGAATTGTTTTAGGTACAACTGGGGCAGTAGAAGATTACAGCATTCATACCAGCTTAATTAAGCCGACTTATCGCCTCACCTACGAAGATGTAGATGAAATGTTGCAATTAGGGGTACAAGCAGAACCAGAAATTGAAGCGATCGCTACTTGGGCAGTCCGACGTAGAACTTGGCGTTATGCCCAAGGAGCAATTAGCATCAATATGCCTGAGGCAGCAATTAAAGTCAAAGGCGATGAAATCAATATTGACATTTTGGATGATTCCCCCTCGCGGCAACTGGTGGCAGAAATGATGATTCTTGCTGGTGAAGTTGCTGCTCGCTATGGTCAAAGACATAACATACCTTTGCCCTTTCGCGGTCAGCCAAAACCAGAATTACCTCCAGACGAGGAATTACTCCAGCTACCAGCCGGATTTGTTCGTGCCTGTGCCATGCGGCGTTGTATGCCCAAGAGTGAAATGAGCATTACACCTTTACGCCACGCTGGTTTAGGTTTGGATACCTATACTCAAGCAACTTCTCCCATCCGCCGCTACAGCGACTTGTTGACTCACTTTCAACTTAAAGCCCACTTACGGGGTGAAGTTTTGCCATTTTCCGCCGAACAACTCAAAGAAGTGATGATGACTGTCACCACCATCACCCAAGAAGTAACGATGGTGGAACGGCAAACCAATAGATATTATGCTCTGGAGTATTTGCGCCGTCATCCAGAGCAAATTTGGCATGTGACAGTATTAATGTGGCTGCGGGAAGACAGCAACTTAGCCCTAATTTTGTTAGAAGATTTAGGCTTGCAATTACCAATGTTTTTCAAACGTTCTGTGAATTTGGGCGAACAGATATTAGTGAAAGTTGCCCACGCCGACCCGCAAAAAGATTTAATTCAGTTTCAGGAAATTATTTATCAAGAAGCCCAAACAGCAGCAAATTAACTTTGCTTCAGAAAAAGTGAAAATTTTCGTTATCGTCGTCCTTGGTTACTTGTCCTTGGTCATTTGGAATTACAAAAGACAAAGTGCAAAGTCACGACTTGCTAACTTAGGGCAATAGACCAACCATATTGTAAGTATAGCAGGAGGCAGGAGGCAGCTATGCTGGAGGCAGGAGGTAAAACTATTACTAACTCTCTTATTTCACCCCATCCTTATGTCCTAACCTATGTGACTACGGCTGTAATTAGCCGAACTTGATATTAGTTACGAAAATTAGTAACCTTCAGCATCAAGGGTGCTACGAGTAATAGCCAAAACATTGGCAATCCAAAATAGATGCCTGCGTAAACGGCGCTAGTAGCGCGTGTCTTAATGGGTTCAACAGAAAGCCAAACATTCATGATTGCAATATTAATTATTCCAAGAATAAAATGTAAGGCTAACACCAAAATTACCAGGGCAATCATAGAACCAGTCGCTAAGTTCAAATATTGCCCCCAAGCAATCACTAATAGAAACAGAGTACAAGCAAGAGCCAGCCAACGTATAGCCATAACGGGGAAAAAGATAATAACTGCTTCATTGGCAGTAATTCCCGGATGTGTAAATGGGGACATAGGCAATGACCAAAAAAATAGTAACGCAGTACTACCAAGTGAAATAAACCAGCAACCCCAGAAGAAAACTTGTTTCATGAATGTCCCCTGTATGGAATATAGTTAATTCAACAAATGCTTAAGTAGTGATTAGGCTGCTAGTAATAGTGGCAGTTATTAGGAAAAATGTGAGTAAGAAAGACTTTTATCTATATAGTATTTATTAGCTTCTATTCTAGAAAATAGATAGTGTAACCAAAATTTTTCTATAGCGATAAAAATGTGTATTACCCTACTGTTATTATGGAAAATCAGCTAGGATTTGTTCTAAAATTACTTGCACTTTCAGCTTTGATATCGGTATTAATTAAGTACGTTGCTCCAAGTTTATCAGTTTCGGTAACAGCAACTAATGCCTTAATTATAGTTTTGTTGCCGATCGCAATCGTGGCGATCGCCCTACTGTGGCGATTCCAAACACACAAACAAAGTTAACTTCAACTATCTAAGCATAAGTGATAAAAATCAGCTAACCTAACTGAATTACAATAAAATTGCATCTCACCAACTGTTGGAGTCAGCCTGTGAAGCTCGGTCAATGGATCGGTTTAATCGCCATCCTTCTTTCTTTATACATTTTGTGGCAAATTCGGGAAGTACTTTTACTGATGTTTGCCGCAGTTGTCTTAGCCAGCACTTTAAATCGGTTAGCGAAACGCTTCCAAAGCTCAGGTATGAAGCGGGGATTTGCCGTTTTATTGTCAGTCGCTATCTTTTTTGCCGGAATCGTAGGTTTTTTCTGGCTAATTGTGCCACCTTTTGCACAGCAGTTTCAAGAACTCACCTATCGGGTTCCCCAAGGATTGGGACGCTTTAATAGTTGGTTAGACACACTCAGAACCCGCATTCCTAGTGAGTTGCTTCCTTACATTCCAGATCTTAACAGCCTGATCCAACAAGCCCAGCCCTTCGTCAATCGCGTATTAGGAAACTCCTTCGCGTTTGTATCTAGCTCTTTAGAAGTTGTCCTCAAGGTCTTATTAGTGCTGGTTTTAACAGGAATGTTATTAGCCAACCCTGTAGCCTACCGCAAAGTCTTTGTGCGGCTTTTTCCTTCATTTTATCGGCGACGAGTGGAAGGGATTTTAAACAAATGCGAAATTTCTTTGGGGGGGTGGATAACAGGTGCTGTGATTGCGATGGGTGTAGTGGGATTAATGAGTGTAGTTGGTTTATCAATTTTGCATGTCAAAGCAGCACTTGCTTTAGGAGTTTTGGCAGGATTTTTGAACTTAATTCCCAACCTCGGCCCGACGCTGAGTGTAATACCAGCAATGGCGATCGCTCTGTTAGACGAACCCTGGAAAGCGATCGCTGTTTTGATTCTCTACTTTATTATTCAACAGACTGAGAGTAATTTCATCACGCCGATTGTTATGGCGCATCAAGTCTCATTACTACCAGCTGTCACCTTAATTTCCCAATTATTTTTCGTTACTTTTTTTGGTTTTTTAGGATTATTTCTCGCACTACCTTTAACCGTTGTTGCTAAAATTTGGGTGCAAGAAGTTTTGATTAAAGATGTTTTAGACCAATGGGGACATCATCAACAAGAAACTGAGTTTGTCATCGTTTCTAAATATCCTGAAGTAGACGATCCCTGGACAACAGAAACCTCAGCTATTGATAAAGAGCGACCGATTGATGATGCTTTATCCAAAGAAGAATAATTAATACATATCTGACTCCTGTTTGATTGCGTGAAACAACTCGCCCTCAACTTGAAAAGGCTGATTTCCTATTTTCTGGCGAAAGTGAAGCGTTCGCGGAGCGTCTCGTAGAGAAGTAATCGCAAAGATTCTATCTTACGTTTTTCAATGTTGACCTACTTATAGCAATCAATCATTTGTAAATAATAAAATTCCCGATTTTTAAAAAGTCAGGAATTTCAACATTTCGAGTCAAATTTAATCAATCTTGTTTCCAACAATCATGACAGACAATGACTAACCACAATCAATTCATCGGGTTGGTATTTGATTAGTTGTCTCTTTACTTGACTCGTTAGATAAAGTCGATTCTGTCTTCTCTGGTTGCGTCTCACCTGTTTGTTGTACTTGGTTGAGATGAATGTTATTCACTTGAACAATAAAGTGTTCTAATGCTTGACTTGCTTTTTGTTGCTGTTGGATTTCCTCAGACATATCGTAGCAACGATAAGGCAAAGTTACTCCCAAGATAAATTTCTCTTGCTCAGCTTCTAACAATTCAACGGCTGTGTTAGCAGCAATGGAATTCTTTTGAAATGGAAAAGAGGTAACTATACTAGCGAGTATAGAAGCAAGAGCTGGGCAAAGAACAGGGAGCCACTTCAGCCAAGGTTGTCCTGATTCTAATTTATCTACCAGAACTAAAATTGGTGTGACTCCTGATAAGATAACTGTTGCTATTTGCAAACTGTAATAAAGGTTTCTTGATACGATCCTAACTTTTTTATAATCATCAATCAAGTCTTGACAGTATTGTAAAGCCTTTCCTCTAGCTAAAGTCAGACTATTTTTATTCCAAGAATTATTATTAGCCAATAGGTAAGTATAGAGTTCAGCTTTCTTGGCTAGGTCAAACTTATTAGCCAATTTTTTAGAATTATGAAAGACTTGTTTATTGATTAATAACAAAAAAAACAAAAGAGTTAGAGATATCGTTCCATAAATTACAACTTTTTTTTCACTTGAGAAAAAACTAATAAATATAACAGAAGAAACAAAAATTGCAAGTAATAAATATTCAATTACCTTTAAAGAAAATAATTTTTTCTCTTCTGCTGGAGAGGATACATTTGAAAATGTATTATAAAGCTCAATATTAGCTAATTCAGAATTACTCATTGTTCTTACTCAAGTAGATAATGTTTAAAATGTAACAATAGCAAAAACAACTGTCAATAGAATACAGCTAATATAATGTATAATTATAAACTGATGAAATGCGAACAATTACAGAAATTAATGAGAAAATTAGCCGTCAACGTGCGGTGGTGTTAACAACTGAAGAATTAAAAGCGCGAGTAATAGAAATTGGTGTTACTAAAGTTGCTAAAGAAGTTGATGTCATTACCACCGGTACTTTTGAGCCTATGGAATCGAGTGGTGCAATTATTAATCTTGGACATACTGACCCTCCAATAAAAATTCGCCGTTGCTGGTTAGATGGTGTTCCGGCGTACTCTGGTTTTGGGGCAGTAGATTTATATTTGGGTGCCAGTTGTGCTGTGGAAGTGATGGATGGCGAAGAAGTCCGAGAACGCGGCGGCGGTCATGTCATCCAAGATTTAATAGCTGGTAAACCTATACACGTCAGAGCGCAAGGACAAGTAACAGATTGTTATCCCAGAGCAAGCTTTGAAACTACAATAACCAGTGAAACAATAAATCAGTTTTATTTATTTAATCCGCGTAATCTTTATCAAAATTTTATTGTTGGTGTGAATGGTGGCGATCGCCCACTTTTCACTTATCTAGGGCCTTTACAACCGCGTTTGGGGAATGCCGTTTACTCTAATCCCGGTGCTATTTCCCCCTTACTCAACGACCCTGATTTACAACTTATTGGTATAGGTACAAGAATTTTTTTAGGTGGTGGTGTTGGCTATGTCGCTTGGGAAGGCACTCAGCACTTTCCCTTACAAAAGCGTTTAGCTAATCGCACACCGATTGGGCCTGCCGCTACTTTAGCTTTAATTGGCGATGCCAAGCAAATGAATGCTCATTGGGTGCGGGGTTGCTACTTCAAAAGTTACGGGCCTTCATTGATGTTAGGCGTTGGTGTACCACTCCCTGTATTAAACGAACAAGTAGTTGAACAGTGTGCGGTGCAAGATCGAGACTTAGTAGCCCCAATAGTAGACTTTTCCATTCCCCGACGCGTCCGTCCGACCTTTGGTTTAGTGAGTTACGCCCAACTCAAATCTGGACGCATTACTATCGAGGGCAAAGCAGTACGCTCTGCCCCCTTAGCGAGTTTGTTTTTTTCCAGGCAAGTTGCCCAAGAGTTAAAACAATGGATTGAAGCAGGTAAGTTTACTCTTACACAACCAGTTTCTCCAATTCCGATGGAGCGTTCTTTTCTACCCCAAGATCGTTGGACTGATTTTTGAGCTTAGGGACAGGAACTGGGGATTGGGGACTAGATAAGCAGGGAGTGTGGGAGGTGTGGGAAGATAAGGAAATGGGGGAGTGCGGGGAGTGAGGGGGGCAAGATTTCTTCCCCATCCTCCCACACCTCCCACACCTCCTTTTCCTCCCACACCTGCTTTTCTTCCCTCTCTTCCCACACTTCCCCATCTCCCCTCATCTCCCCATCCTACTCCTGGGGTGGTTTCGGTCGCTTGATGGGCTTAGGAGTAGGTGTTTTCGGTATAGGTTTTGACACTACAGGGGTATCGCCGCCTGCGCTTGCTTTCTTGATGGGACGAGGGGTTTCGCCACTGCGTCTGGGTGGGAATGGTTTTCTACCACCACCACCGCTACCACGAGGGCCACCTTTGAATGGTGGTCTGCGTTTTTTGGGCAAATCAGCGATCGCCTCGGCTTTTTCTACCACTAAAACATCAGCTTCTCGCTTGGCTTGGAAGTCCCAAAATTTTCCCACTGCTTTGGTGGTTAGCACACCCCTCAATTTCAACTTAAAATATTTGGGTTTATCAGTTGGTTTGCGTGGAGCTTGCTTAATTTTAACTACCAAGCTCTTAGCATCAAAAGATTGGTATACTACCTCACCACGAACAGAAAAACCACCATCTGCAATTTCTGATGAGGGTATTACGGCAATTTGATTGAGTTCCGAGTCTTCGGATAAGCCGTCATCAGGGGTTTCTACCTCTTCTAACTCCAAGTCTGGCTCGTCCTCATTGATTGAGTTTTTAGCCAGGTTTTCTGGCTCCCAAACTCCAACGATTTGGATGTGCAAAGTATCATTTTCTTGTCTTGTACGTGGATATACTACCCACAAATGTTCTTTCTCTAAGTCCAGGTGATTTTTGACTAAGCTCATAATCCGTCCTAGAAGGACAGCGTTGAGTTCTACACTATCTGTGGTCAGCAGCGTACCTTGAGTAAATTGTTCGCTGCTAGCATGATAGCGACCCCGAACTAAGCCGATCGCTCGATATTGCATCGGCTCGCTGGGAGGCGGAATAGGTTGCTGTCGATTGACTAAGTTCCCATTTGAGTCAGTTTCGCTGGGATTAATAGGCGAATTTTCAACTTTAGAAGACTGGGCTGCTGTATTAATAATATTAGCGGCTGCCTCTATGTTATTTTGTCCCTGGTTAGAGGCAGAAGAATTGGAATCGGGCAACGGCATCAGGTCGGAATTCATGAAAACTCCTTGGGGCACAGACACATCCCATTGTGGGATTTTACAAAGGCAGCTGGAAAGAGCGTTTGTGCGGGTAAGAAAAGTATATTTACTTTTCAGATTGCACTAAAGTACTCTACACAATCCTAAAGGCGCTAAATTTAGTGTGTAAACACTAAAAGTCTAATCTAGCGCTCACACGCTAGTTTCGGAAGCATATCATAGGTACAATTCTGACGGCTCCTCCTAAAGTCATCACTTACTTTAGCAGTGTGGATAGTTAATTGTTATAAAATTCACAGACAATAAGCGGTATTCCGCAAAGTTTTGGAAATTTTTAACTTTACGATTTGTGTAAATGATAATCTCATTAGAGTTCAGGAGAAAGACAAAACTGTGTCTCAACCACGCAATCGCTGGATAGTTCAAGTTATCTTGGTGCTGGCAGTTCTTGCTTTTGTGGGTGTTTCGGTGATTCCTTTATTTGGAGCGTTTAATAATACGCCATTCTCCAGCCAAAACACCGCTAACACCAGAGGCAGTTTGACTGACTCTGACCAAAAATCAAAGCTGGAAGACCAAGTACGGGGATATGAACTGGTTTTGCAAAGGGAACCAGAGAATCAGGCTGCGCTCAAAGGTCTATTAGAGGCGCGGCTACAATTACTCAGTCAAAAAGAAAAAAGTGAGGTTAAAACATCTGATATTCAAGTCGTGATTGAACCTCTAGAAAAGCTAGCTAAACTCAATCCCGAACAGTCAGAATACGCAGTGCTGCTGGCTCAGGCTAAACAGCAAATAGGCGATCGCGAAGGAGCCGCCCAAGCTTATCGCTCGGTTTTAGACACGAAACCTGGTGATTTAAAAGCTTTGCAAGGAATGGTAGCTCTGTTGCTCAGTCAACAACGCCCCGAAGCAGCTATTGGCTTGTTACAAGAAACTCTCACTAACGCTGCTCAACTAAATATAAATCAACCTGGAAGCATCGACACAGTGGCCGTGCAAGTGCTGTTAGGTTCTGTTCACGCTTCTCAGAAACGCTATGCCCAAGCTGCCTCTGCTTATGACCAAGCAATTAAAAAAGATCCTAAGGATTTTCGCCCTGTTGTCGCCAAAGCGATGCTCCTAAAACAACAGGGTAAAAATGCAGAAGCAAAGCCTTTATTTGATAGTGCCGCAGCTTTAGCACCCGCTCAATACAGAGACGAAATTAACAAAGCCGCAACTGCTCCTCTAACTCCCAATCCGGCTGCATCTAGTACACCTTCCTCCGAAAGTAAACTTAAGTGATGGGCATTGGGCAAATAGGGAGTGTGGGAGGTGTGGGAGGTGTGGGAGGATGGAGAAGAAATCTTGCCCCCCACACTCCCGTCTCTCCCCACACTCCCCACACTCCCCTATCCCCCCTCTCTCCCCACACTCCCCCATCTCCTCATCTCCCAGTCCTCTCACACTCCTTCTATGGCAGTAGCGATACCAAAGATGAGAAACAGGCATCCGCCAGTTATGGTGAGTTGACGCTCAGAAATGCGACCAGCGATCATTTTGCCACCGATAACAGCGATCGCTGCACAAATGGTGTGTCCTAAAATTGCACCTGTGGTTACTCCAATTGCATTATTTCCAGCTGCTAAGGCAATGGTAGCAATTTGGGTGCGATCGCCCCACTCTGCCATAAATGTCAACACAAAGGCTTTGATTAAAATTCTTAAGGAAGTTTTTTGCTTTGGTAGCTGCAAATCTCCTTTTTCCACCGCAGCTTTAGCCTCTTCAATAACTTCTGTATCACAACTAGCAGAGGACATTTTGCTAGCGTCGTACAACAGCTTAATACCAAAGGCGATAAACAAAACTATTTCAGCGTAATGAATATAAGCTTTGGGCAACAAAGATACTGCTTGTCCAAATACCACTGAAAGAACTGTCATCGCCGCTAAAGCAGCTGTCACACCTATAAATACGAGCCGCCGTGAGTGATGCATTGCCAAAATCACAGCAATAAAAAACGTTTTATCGCCTAGTTCGGAAATTGTTATTAATAATAAGCCTGCGGTAAAAGCTGTTAACACTCTCTCAAGCTCCTCAAGAATCGTTTACCAATGTGAAGCTTGATGAGAACCAAAAACCTCACCAAGCTTACACTTTTACGTGTGAACTTAGTGAAGGTCTCGCTTTCAAATATTTGATTACTTGCCATCTGAACCAGGCTCATCGCCAGTATGTTGATTCAGATGTACTGGCTTTGAAATTTTTTGCCAGTAGCTACTCCCCTTCTTTTGCGTTTACGATTATGCATCTATTACAAGTAAAAGTCAAGACCGAAAACATGCATTTGGATTCAGTGCTTACTCAGGTAAAAACTCATCATTTGTAACTTGTGACAGTTGATATGGACAGTTCACAGGAAAGGATTCTATTGAAAAACCAGTTTCGGCTTTTGCTTGCTTAACTGCTTGTGCGTAACATTCTACAAAGATGCTCTCAAGATAGGATTTGAGACTGGGCGAATCATCTAGAGCTTCTTTGAGACGTCTACGATGTTCAATGATGCTCCCTTCCCAGCTACCGCTTCTTTTTTCTGGTTGGAATTGCCATTTGAGCAGATGTACTAGAATTACAATCAAATTACTTTTGAGACTCCGGCGTTCACTCCTTCCGATGTCGGCAATTTCTTCGATAAGGTTCTGCCAATCCACATTCACGTAGTCTTGACTTTGCAATTTTTCCACAGTTGTTTCTATCCATTGCAAATAGTCGATTCCATATAGTGTTTGGGAATGTGCCTTTAAGGAAGACATGGCAGTTTCGATCAGAAATGGTTTTAGTGTGATTGTAGTCTGGGAAAAGTTAGGCGATCGCAATGATATTTGCACTAGTCAGCATTACTTGATTAGAGAATTGGGCAATTTGAACTTGTGCTGTACCCCCAACTCCATCTTTATCAAAGAATAATTTACCCGTAGTTCGATCGTAGATAAAGCGATCGCCTGCACTTGTCGCACTAGTCCCAAGTCGGAACAAGCTTGAATCTAGTGTCGTATCCTGAGCTTGGCTTAGTCCAAATTCTGCCTTAGAGATAAAGATAGTATCATCTCCAACAGTAAAATCAGTAATAGTATCATAGCCTTTAGTGCGGGTATCAGTCAGGTAAAAGCTATCTCGACCAGTCCCACCAGTCACCACATCTTTACCAATTCCACCAGAGAGTAGATCGTTACCACTGCCTCCATTCAAGATATCATTGCCAGAGCTACCAAAAAGGCGATCGTTGCCATCAACTCCATTCAATGTGTTAGCAGCAGTATTTCCCATCAGAATATTATCAACGCTGTTACCAGTACCATTGATTGCGGAGCTTCCAGTTAGGGTCAAATTCTCTAAGTTAGTTCCCAACACCAAAGTCACCGAAGAGTTGACTAAATCTATGCCTGCATTTAAGCCTTCAGCGATCGTATCGTTGAGGTTGTCAACGATGTAAGTGTCATTGCCGACTCCACCATTAAGAGTGTCATTCCCTGCACCTCCATCTAAGGTGTCATCACCTGCACCGCCATCTAAGTTGTCATTACCTGAGTTACCAAAGAGGCTATCGTTGCCATTTTCTCCACTCAAGGTGTCATTCCCTACACCTCCATCTAAGATGTCGTCACCTATGCCGCCATCTAAGTTGTCATTACCTAAGCTACCAAAGAGGCGATCGTTGCCATTTTCTCCACTCAAAGTGTTAGCGGCATTATTTCCTGTCAGGATGTTATTAAGGCTGTTACCAGTACCATTGATTGCCCCGCCTCCAGTCAGAGTCAAGTTCTCCAAATTATCTCCCAACACCCAATTTACTGAAGAATTGACTAAATCTGTACCTGCATTTAAGCCTTCAGTAATTGTATCGTTGAGGCTGTCTATGGTGTAAATGTCGTTACCGACTCCACCGATGAGACTATCAGTTCCTGTACCTCCGTCCAAGGTGTCATCGCCTGCACTGCCGAACAAGGTGTCATTACCTGAGCTACCAATCAGGCTATCGTTGCCAGCTTCTCCACTCAAGATATTAGCGCCAGTGTTTCCAGTGAGGATGTTATTAAGGTTATTACCAGTACCATTGATTGGCGAGCTTCCAGTCAGCGTCAAGTTTTCTAGATTATCTACCAACGCCCAACCAACAGAAGACTTGACTAAATCGATACCTGCATTTAAGCCTTCAGCGATCGTATCATTGAGGTTGTCTACAGTGTAAATGTCATTGCCTGCTCCACCATTGAGACTATCTGCTCCTGCGCCTCCATCCAAGGTGTCATTGCCTGCACCACCAATCAGGCTATCATTCCCATCACCACCAATTAGGCTATCATCGCCATCAACTCCATTCAATGTGTTAGCGGCAGTATTTCCGGTGAGGATGTTATTAAGGCTGTTACCAGTACCATTGATGACCTCGGTTCCAGTCAGAGTCAAGTTTTCTAGGTTATTTACTAACACCCAAGTTATAGAAGATTTGACTAAATCTGTGCCTGCATTGGCGGATTCAGTAATAGTGTCACCAATGCTGTCCATAATATAAGTATCATTGCCTTTACCACCAATAAGACTGTCATCTCCTGCACCACCATCTAAGGAATCATTTCCATCGCCGCCATCGAGGGTGTCGTTATTACCTAGTCCTTTGAGGGTGTCATTACCCTGCAATCCTAAAATGGTATCTTTGTTCTCCGTACCAGTTAGGTTATTTCCACGTGAAGTGCCATTAGCAATATTCGCGACTGGTGGGGCATCATTAATATCATTGACTGCGATCGCAATTTCTTTCTCGTAGAATAAGCCGCCTTGGTCTGTGGTGCGTAAACGAATGTTGTAGCTATTTTTGGTTTCGTAATCTGGTGAACTATTAATCCGTAACTCGTTACCCACAATCGTGAAGGCGCTGTTATCTGTGTCGCCCGCACCCAAAACTAGGGTGTAGGTGTGGGTGTTGTTTGCATCGGGATCGACAGTGCTTATGTTGCCAATTACTGTGTTGGCAGGAACATTCTCGTTAACACTAGTGGCACACAGGCTCAAGTCAGTGGGGGCACTGTTCAGGTCAAGCTGGAAAAGTTCTTGCCCAGTATTACCATTGTCAGCAAAAAAGTAGAGTTTGCCATTAACGTAAGTTAGGTTGTTGGGATTAGAGCCAGGTAAGCCAGGATAGATATCCTTGACACGGACTGTACCAGCCTCGGTGCCATCACTTTTCCACAGTTCAGTCCCCCCACTGCCGTCGGTGGCAGTGAAGTACAGCGTGCCGTTGATATTCGTCAGATTTTGTGGATCAGAATTACCCGTACCAGAGAAAATATCCTTGACGCGGACAGTACCAACCTCGGTGCCATCACTCTTCCACAGTTCAGTCCCCCCACTGCTGTCGGTGGCAGTGAAGTACAGTGTGCCGTTGACATTCGTCAGATTTTGTGGGTCAGAGTTACCCGTACCAGAGACTATATCCTTGACGCGGACGGTACCAGCCTCAGTGCCATTACTTTTCCACAATTCCCGTCCCCCACTACTGTCGATGGCACTGAAGTACAATAAACCGTTGACATTCGTTAGATTTTGTGGGTCAGAGTTACCCGTACCAGAGAAGATATCCTTAACGCGGACAGTGCCAGCCTCGGTACCATAACTCTTCCACAGTTCAGTCCCCCCACTGCTGTCAGTGGCAGTGAAGTACAGCGTACCGTTAATATTTGTCAGATTTTGCGGTAATGAGCTATTTGTACCAGAGAAGATATCCTTGACGCGGACGGTACCAGCCTCGGTGCCATCACTCTTCCACAGTTCAATGCCCCCACTGTTGTCGGAGGCTCTGAAATACAGCGTGCCGTTGACATTCGTTAGATATGCCAGGTTAGAGCTATTCGTGCCAGGAACAATATCTTTGACACGGACAGTGCCAGCCTCGGTGCCATCACTTTTCCACAGTTCAGTGCCACCAATGCTGTCGTTAGCAGCAAAATATAGCGTGCCATTGACATTCGTCAGATACGCTGGGTTGGAGTTACCCGTGCCAGAGAAGATATCTTTGACGCGGATGGTACCAGCCTCGGTGCCATCACTCTTCCACAGTTCATAGCCACCACTGATGTCGGAGGCAACAAAGTATAGGATACCGTTGACATTCGTCAGATTTTGCGGTAGCGAGCTACCCGTACCGGAGAAGATATCCTTGACGCGGACAGTACCAGCCTCAGTGCCATCACTCTTCCACAGTTCAGTGCCACCACTGCTGTCGGTGGCTCTAAAATATAATGTATCGTTGACATTTGTTAGATATATCGGGTTAGAGCTACCCGTACCAGAGAAGATATCTTTGACGCGAACAGTACCAGCCTCGGTGCCATCACTTTTCCACAACTCATAGTCCTCAATGCTGTCGGTGGCACTGAAGTACAGCGTGCCGTTGACATTTGTTAGATATGCCAATGCCAGGTTAGAGCCAGCTGGACTAGAGGACATATCCTTAACGCGGACAGTACCAGCCTCGGTGCCATCACTCTTCCATAGTTCATAACCACCACTGCTGTCGATGACTCTGAAGTACAGCATACCGTTGACATTCGTTAGATATTCCGGGTAAGAGCTACCCGTACCAGAGAAAATATCCTTGATGCGGACAGTACCAGCCTCAGTGCCATCACTCTTCCACAATTCCCGACCCCCACTGCTGTCAGTGGCAGTGAAGTACAGCGTACCGTTAATATTTGTCAGATTTTGCGGTGAGGAGCTACCCGTACCAGAGACGATATCCTTGACGCGGACAGTACCAGCCTCAGTGCCATTACTCTTCCACAGTTCAGTACCCCCACTGCTATCAGAAGCAACGAAGTAGAGCATACCGTTGATATTCGTCAGAGATACTGGGTTAGAACTACCTGCACCAGAAAAGATATCCTTGACTCGGACAGTGCCAGCCTGAGTACCATTACTTTTCCATAGTTCAGTGTCCACACTGCTGTCAGAAGCAACGAAATACAGCGTGTTGTTGACATTCGTCAGAGATGCTGGGTTAGAACTACCTGTACCGGAGACGATATCCTTGACCCGGACAGTACCAGCTTCGGTGCCATCACTTTTCCACAGTTCAGTGCCCCCACTGTTGTCGGTGGCACTGAAGTACAGCGTGCCGTTGACATTCGTTAAATTTTGTGGGTCAGAGCCAAGTATGCCAGAAAAGATATCCTTGACACGGACGGTACCAGCCTCGGTGCCATCACTCTTCCATAGTTCATAGCCACCACTGCTGTCAGAAGCAACGAAGTACAGCGTGCCGTTAACATTCGTCAAATTTTTCGGCTTAGAGTCACCCTTACCAGATAGGATATCCTTGACGCGGATAGTACCAGCCTCGGTGCCATCACTCTTCCATAGTTCAGTGCCCCCACTGCTGTCGGTGGCATTGAAGTACAGCGTACCGTTGACATTCGTCAGATATGCTGGGCTAGAGCTACCTGTACCGGAGAAGATATCCTTGACGCTGACGGTGCCAGCCTGGGTACCATCACTCTTCCATAGTTCAATGCCCCCACTTCTGTCGGTGGCACTGAAGTACAGCGTGCCATTGACATTCGTCAGATTGTGTGGACTTGAGGAAGCTCCGTTGATATTGATATCTTTTACGAGGTTAATCAATGCTTCTTCTGTCGGCATAAACGTTTTTCTTAAACCTTTAGATTGAGATCGCAAACGAAATCAGGCGTTGGTTGACGCCCGACCGCGATCGCTATTTTTCTTACTTGCAAAGATGCGCTTGCTTAATTACCTAGCTTTGCTTTTTTTAAAATTAAATAGCCTCAGTAAATATATTTAAATTTCTACTTTAGATATAAAGCTGATTTAGTTTAATTTAATAAAGATTAAAAATAGTCAAATATCCAGATATTGCTTAGTAGTATAGCTAGCATTATGCCGAAAATAGAATCAGGTTTTTCTATAAATTACTGCATATATTTGACCATGTTATAAATAATTTTTTATTCAAAATTTATCATGTAATCTTCTTTGCTTTCACTGAAGATTTCAGAATTAAAGCTCACACGAATAAGTAAAAATTAGAAGTTAAATAAAGCTATTAATAAACTCAGAGGTGACTTAATAATCACCTCAACGATTGTTGACCTATACATGATGTTAATTCACCCAAAAAAGTAGATTGATGAATTCATGAATCATGCATAAGAGTAACGCTAATTACTATTTTGTTACGTAAGTCCAACCAACTTTGCGCTTAATTCCCACATGCGATCGCCTTTTTCATCATCGCGGGCTTGAGGCGAAACCTTTTGCACAAATGACTTGCCATCTTTCTTCTGGCGATTTCCCCAACTCCAATACACACCGGATTGATTATATTCAGGATCGGCAACCACCGCAGCAACTCGTTCTCCTGCCAACTCCTGAGACACATATCCCCCAGTGATATATTTTTGGAATAATGGGAAAAGCTTCTGAAACAGGGGATAGTGGTTTCTAAATAGTGGCGTTTCTGCAACACATCCCGGATAAAGAGAACTGAAAACTATATCGGTTGACTCATGATAGCGCCGATTTAGTTCTCTCATAGTCAGCACGTTACAAACCTTGCTGTCTTTGTAAGCCTTGACAGGTTCAAATTTCTTGCCGTCAATCATTGAAATCGGCTCTTTAAATCCTGCTGCAAAGCCCTCAAAATTGCCTAAATCTGGACGCGGCGGAATCTTTCCACCCAGTTCGTCTGGGTTGTGGGTGACAGTTCCTAAAATCACCAGCCTTGGCTGTGAAGATGACTTTTTTAAATCCTCCAGCAGAAGGTTGCACAAAAGAAAATGCCCAAGATGATTGGTAGTGACAGTTAACTCATAACCTTCTGGACTTCGCAGCGGCTCTTTTAATAAAGGCATATAAATTGCCGCGTTGCACACCAAAGCATCCAGAGACTTACCACTTGCTCGAAAGTTATTCACAAACTGTCGAACGCTTTTTAATGAGCCAAGGTCAATATGTATGCTGGTATAACTGTTGTAAGGAATTTCCACAGCTTGGGCTGCTTGTTGTGCCTTCGCTAAATCCCGACATGCCAATACCACGTACCATCCTCTTTGGGCAAGAGCTTTTGCTGCGTATAAGCCAACCCCCGAAGAGGCACCTGTAATTACAACCGTTTTCCTATCCTGTGCCATTCTATAGAGACTCTATTAATCGCCTTTTACTATCTCCAGGATTTTACATCACTGAGTTACTACATCTGATTGTTCCAGATGTTATGGTTGGCGATCGCTTCTCACTGAGTTTGATTGAGTTTATTTGAGAGGAGAGCTTCTACCTCACTCTCAGGATTATCTAGATTGAAAGGATAAGGTTGTTGTGTAGCAGAATCACAACGACTCATCAAAACTTACAATGCAGCCCGAAATGCTTCTTCCTCATTCCTAGGTTCTAAAATATACCGCTCCATTTCAGTATTTATCATTTGGTTGAGGTTTTGCATCATAGAACAAATTTGCAATTCCCAATTCAATGTATATGAAGGAAGAAATATACAGCAGTTTTCGTTTACATAAAGTACAAAGTCACAGATTTTGAGGCAGGAGGCAGAAGGCAGCTATGCTGGGGGGATAAAGAATAATTAGAGTTTTGAATTCTCAGTTTTGTACCTCATAAACCTGCAATACGCTGTAAATTTGATGTAGCGCCGCACCCTACATTTAATAATTAAAGTTTTTTATTATAACCAAGAAATTTTAGACCGCTTCTGGTCTGTTACTCAGTTTTCTCTTAAGAATCTCTTCCATTTCTCTAAAATCTTCTTCAGTTTGAGGAAATGGATATTTTGGGCTATCAGGATTTCCACGATTAATTAAAGCCTCAATAGCCTCATCATCCTCTCGATGAGCCAAAACATAGGCTCTTAGTTCTTGACGGCTCATTTTAGTGAAGTCAGTCTTCGTCATCGTTAAATTTCCATTGACCATCTGCGAAAATCAGAATTTCCAAGCTTTCAGTTACACCAGCAAGGATAAACACTGTCTTGGTATTTTGATTGTACCGAAATACATGGATAGGCTGATATCCATCTGAGAGCATCTGGCATACTCTGACGCAGGTAAGAGCCTGTTCTACATTAGGCATACACTGTTATTGATTATGATAGCGAGTTCCACCATACCGTAAAAGAAGTATTGTAAATATTGTTGTAACCAGATGGTAGTATACAAACACGAATAAGTTAAACTATGCACTAATGAACGAGCTAGAGCTAAAAAGTTACCTTCTCAGTCATAGAGGTAATAAAGAAGCTTTTTATGCTCACATGGATAGACGAAAAGCTCGTCCTCATGATGGTGCAACAAAATTAAACGATCCAGCTTGGGAAGAAAAGATAATAGCTGTGATTCAAAAACAATTAGGTTGTGATTAATAATTTAATTATTTATATTCATAATTCTTAATCGAGGGGGATAAAGTTTTTGTAGTCCCCTCGATTTTTGACATAAATTGACTTTTTGCTAATACTTCCGCTCTTTTGGCTCAAACATAGTAATCGCTACAGGTCGATATTGTATATCAATTCCCGCTGGTGAATAGTAAGCCATTGTATGTTTGAGAAAGTTAGCATCATCTCTTTGAGAATAATCTTCGCGGAAATGAGCGCCACGGCTTTCTTGGCGATTTAGGGCTGATGCTAAAATAGTCTGCCCTACTACCATTAAACTTCTCAATTCCAAGGCTTCCACAAGTTCTGTATTCCAGCAACTGCCTTTGTCATCTAAATAAATTTGCGGATACTGCTGTTGAATTTCTTCTAGTTTCTGTAACCCTTCACTCATTAATGCCTCAGTACGGAAAACACCACAAAACTCAGTCATACAATCTTGGAAAGCTTCACGAACTTGATTAATGCGATACTGTCCTGGTTGTTCTAGCAAAGCTTGAATTTGTTGCTGGGCTTCTTTTAAATAGCGTTGCTCATCCACAGAGGGCAATTTACGTTTTTGCACAAATTTAGCGATCGCTGCCCCAGTCCTCTTGCCATAAACAACACATTCCAGTAAAGAATTACTACCTAAGCGATTCGCCCCATGTACAGAAACACAAGCTGTTTCTCCAGCGGCAAAGAAAGCCTCAACTAAACCATCACCACTACTGCGGACTTGACCATCGGTGTTCACTGGGATACCACCCATACAATAGTGAATTGTTGGGCGGACTGGCATCGGTTGAGTTACAGCGTCAACACCCACTAGTCGATGGGCTTCTTCCCAGCAGAAGGGAACGCGACTCATAATTTTTTCTTTGCCCATGTGTCGCAGATCTAAATAGACAAAGGGGCCACCAGCGCTACCATCAGCATGAATACCACGACCAGCACGAATTTCATAAGCGATCGCCCGTGAGGTAATATCACGAGGAGCCAGTTCCATGCGACTGGGTGCGTAATTCGCCATAAAGCGATCGCCTTCACTATTAATTAGATATGCCCCTTCCCCCCGCACTGCTTCTGAAATCAGTACCCCTACTGGATATAACCCTGTGGGATGAAATTGTACAAATTCCATATCCTCTAGGGGCAAACCGGCGATCGCAGTCATTGCCAAACCATCACCGCAAGAAGCGTAATCATTGGAGGTAGTGTTATAAACGCGACCATAGCCACCTGTAGCAAACATTACAGCTTTTGCCCGCACAATCTCAACATGCCCATCCAACAAATGGAACATCACCACACCCTTGGCCTGCTCCTCTTCCAGAATCAGACGCATTACGTACCACTCTTGATAAACTTGCACCCCGTAACGCCGCAGGTTATTAACCAATTCATGCAAAATTGCGTGACCAGTTTTGTCTGCGGCGTAGCAAGTGCGGTTGTGGGAATGTCCGCCGAAAGCCCGTTGGGCAATGCGACCATCGGGTAAACGAGAGAACAAAACGCCCATGTGTTCCAAGTCAATCACCACATCTGGCGCTTCTTGGGCGAGAATTGCCACAGCATCTTGATCTGCTAAATAGTCAGAACCCTTGACAGTATCAAAAGCGTGTGCCTCCCAGCTATCTTCCGAATCTACATTTTTCAGCGACGCAGCCATACCACCTTGAGCTGCGACTGAGTGGGAACGAATTGGGTGGGTTTTGGCAACCACAGCGATATTTAAACTAGGATCGGTGCGAGCAATTTCCACAGCAGCACGACATCCTGCTAATCCACCCCCGACAATAATCACATCGTGTTCCAGCATAATTAGTCCCTGACTGCAAACCACTGCTGTTCTATTGTAGAAACCTGATGAAAGCGTTTTTCAATTGATTGAACTACACCACTTTCGGTAATAACCGTGCGTCTGTATAAAAAAATTCCCTGTCTGTAGACAGGGATGTGATTACAAATTTTGAGTTTAGGAGTGAAAAGTTAAAAATGAAGAGTTAGAGGGCAGATGGATTGACTTATAACTCTTCACTCATAACTCTTAACTCCTTAGCTAGTTGCTTGTACAGGTTGTTGCTGAGACACATTACCTGGAATCGGTTCCATTTTGGTTCCAGGTTCTACAGGAACCATTTCGATATGATTTAACAATGTAGTCACAAACGCAAACAGCAAGAAAGGCAGCGATAGCAGAACAACAAGACCTACTGTTGCTAAAGCGTACACCGGTTTTTTAGCACCCATTAGTGCCAAGGCTGACGCCAAACTTAGGGTAATTGTAATTAACCAAACAATTATTTGACCGTAGATATCACCAAAGGTCAGGGTACAGACATACCGATAGCTTTGAATATTATTTCCGCTCATCACATTTGCCTCAAGTCTCTCCTATAGGTTCTACCTTAGAACCATGTTTGGCTTCTAGACAATTTCTAAATATTTTTGCAAGGATTGTAATATAACTTCATATTTTATTTTTTTATTACATAAAGCAAATTATGAAAGCGAATTAGTCAACAGTTATCTAAAGTCTGAGTTATAAATTAAGGTTTAACTCAAATGAGCTACAGAATAGTTGTGGTGCAGTAAAACCTCTGCGATAACTGATAAGTGATAATTGATAGCTGATTGTTGAATGTTTAGAGTTTTTATGTTAAGTCTCAACACTAGAAGAAACTGCATTACAGTAAGAGTTAGAGTTACGCCAAAAACACTAACTTGCTCAATCATTGAATAGAAAGACAAAAGAGCGCTCAATGTTTGCAAACGCTAACTTTTAGATAATTTACTGATTGCTTTCTCTATCAAATAGACGCCTTGCTCTTAAGCACAAAAAATCTCATAGTGACTAAAGTGAGAAAAATTTTTGTCATCTGTTAAATTTCGGATATTTAAGAGAGAAAATTTAATTTTTTGCTACTCGTTGTTAAGTAAATAAATCGCTCCAAACCAAGATGTAAAAACCGATTTTTTGATGTTAAATTTTGAGTATTGCTCGAATTTGTTGACTTAAATCAACAAAACCTTTTATTTTTCGTGGCAATAGTGTTTTAGGAGTGAACGTGAATACTACTTTTCTTCGTAAAGGTGTTTTTTGGTTACCAACTATAGCTGCTGTTACAGTCCTGAGTAGCAGCTTATCTGCGATTGCCCAGACAGTAGATACAGTAAGCACTCAGCCATTAACTGAGCCTCAGGCAACCGTAGCGTCTGGCAACGAATTTAGTACTGAATTAGAGACTAGAGAAATAACTGAACCATCTACAGTAGCAAATGTAACAAAAATACAGCAGTTACCGAATGCGGCGATCGAGGAAACGCTTACACCCATTCCAGGGACAGTGGCAACCTCATCTGCAAAGCTTACTTCTGAGCCTGACCAACCAAATTCTCAACCGTCTGCTCCCAAAGTGGCGCAATCAGATATCAATTTAGGTACAACTACTCGTGGCGGTAGCAGCTATGTTGGGGTTGCTGGCAATATTGGTTTGAGTGGGGATGACTCATCTTTAGGCGATGGCAACTTTGCAGTAATCAGCAAAGTCGGCTTAACGAATGCTATCTCAGTCCGCCCATCCGCTATATTTGGGGACAACACCACAATTTTGCTTCCCGTCACCTATGATTTTTCCTTCAAGTCAGCAGATGCTTTTAGCGAACCATTAGCCATTGCACCTTACGTAGGAGTAGGTGCTGCTTGGAAAACTGGTGATGATTCGCAATTTGCCTTTTTGTTATCTGGTGGGATCGATCTGCCTATAAGTTCTCAATTTACGGCAACAGCGTCTGTAAATGCGGGATTTTTCGATCAAACTGATGTTGGCTTATTGTTAGGTGTTGGTTACAACTTCAGTGGATTTTAAAAGTAGAGAAAGTAGAGACGCGACGCCAGTCGCTACAACGGGGGGAACCCCCGCAACGCGCTAGCTCATTAATCGCGTCTGTACAAGGTTAGGACGCGATTAACCCAATTCTTTCCAAGAGTTAGGAGTTAATATTCAATTCATAACTCTTAACTCCTAATTCCTGATTTTCTACTTAGGGGTAACTTTATCGATTACCTTGATTTTGCCATCGTCTCCTACTGTCCAGACATCGTAAACACCGACGACATCACCGTTAGCATCGACATCTACATTACCGCTGGCTCCTTGATAGTTAATTTTTTGACCTTGTTTGAGCAACTTCAGTCCCTCGCAGACATCGGTAATTTCAGTACCAGGGCCATCAGCAACTTCACGGATATGCTTGGCTATACCAACGCCTGTATTTTCTTTAGCAGCTTGTGCCGCCAATACTAATAAAGCAGCAGCATCCCAAGATTGGGCAGCGAATTCTCCTGGTGAACCACCTTTCTTCTGTTGCCAAAGCTTTCTGAAAGCATCTAAGGCTTTACCATCAGAACCGGGTACTGTGCCAATAGTTCCAGATACAATGTATTTACCATCGCTACCTTTACCAACTTGACCAGGAAATTCGTCTGATTTCATACCATCTGTCAGCATCACCTGTACCCCTTTACTCAGACCTTGCTGATATGCTGACTTAAGTAGCAGGCTACCTGTTTCTACGTAGAAAACTCCAAGCACTGCATCCGGCTTCCCAGCAAAAGCAGCAGTGGCTTCAGTTTCAAAGGTAGTTGCTTTGGGATCGTAGCGGACGGGATTGTTTTTGTTAACTATGGTTCCCCCCAATTTTTCAAAAGCTTGAACAAATGCTTTCTCAAAGCCTACACCATAGTCGTTGTTAATCACGATAGTAGATACTCGCTTGAAACCTTTTTTACTAGCGAGTTGGGCTAAAGCTGGGCCTTGGTAGCTATCAGGCGGAACTGTACGTGCCCAAAAGCCTTTGAAGTCACCTTTTTGTGCCTTTTCCGTAAATACAGGACTGGTGCTACCTGGGGAAATCAGCATCACTTGATTTTGAGCAGCAATTGAAACGGCCGCCGTGGAAACACTGCTAGCGAAAGAACCAACGACGCCTGCAACTTTATCTACTGATGCTAGCTTAGTCATACCAGCAGCACCAGCTTTCGGGTCTGTTTGGTCGTCTACAGCAACAAGGGTAACAGGTTGACCGTTTACACCACCACAACCGTTGACAGTTTCTACTAGCAAGGGGACACCAGGTGCCATCTGCTGTCCGATAGATGCTAAATCGCCTGTTGTTGGCAAGAGGGAACCAATTTTCAATCCGCTAGCTGTAGGGTTAGTTCCACCAGGAGCTTCACAAGCCCCTAAGAGAAATCCACTTGCTAAGCTAAGTATACTCAAAGTTAAAGCTGCACTAATTCTTTGCATAAGTTACTTTTACTCCCCATAATATTTAGGAGCCTAAAAGTAATATTCAAACTAGATTTCCAAGTTAGTTTGATTTTATCAAGACTCCAAAGGATAAATCATATCATCCCTCTGAGGGAGTAAAAGCGGTTACTCCTATCGGTAAGCTGTTACGCATTAAATTCGTAGGTTTACCTAATAGACCGATCGCTGTCAACCGTCAACAGTAAACAGTGAGTCGGCACAGTTTTGGGGGTCTCCTCTATAAGCGACTGGTATTAGCGTAGCGTTAGCGACGTAGCGAAAAGTCAGAGCGGCGGCTTCCGCCGATCTGAACTTTTCAAGACAGGAGCGTCATCCCAAAGGGGTCAGCAACTATTAAGTGTTTATATAGGTTATGCGCGCGCATCAGCTTAGTATTTTTATGCAAGCAATTAAATTTTAGCTATGGCTCAATACCTAAAAAACGGAGAGGGAGGGATTCGAACCCTCGAGGGGATATAATCCCCTAACAGATTAGCAATCTGCCGCTTTCGACCACTCAGCCACCTCTCCAGGGTCACGAATAATGATGTTAGCAGATTTATTGGTAATAATCAATAGTCATTTGTCCTTTTTTATTGATAAATGACTAATACTTCTCTACGAGACGCACTCGCGTTTGCTCAGTACAAGTGACCAATGACTAATTCCTCAAAGCACTTGCGATCGCATCCAGGCTACTGGCAAAGAACGTAACTTACGCCACTGAGGGACGTAGGCGCGTTTCGTGAAGGCATTATAATCGTTACGTTCAATGACACTTAAAATTCCACTGTAATGCATCAGAGCCGCCCACACAGGCCAACGACCATCAGCAGCTAGGTAGGAGATTCCTTTTTCTGCCTGATGATAAAACTGTCGTGCCCGAGCAATTTGAAAACGCATCAAGGAACGCCAGCGCTCGTCTACTATACCCTCAAACAAATCTTGTTCGGTATAGTTGAATCTTGTCAAATCTTCTAGAGGAATATAAATTCGCCCACGTCGGGCATCCTCGCCTACATCCCGCAAGATGTTGGTAAGTTGCTTGGCAATTCCCAAGGCTATTTCTTCTTCGGTGGGATTATATGGCTGTTGTTGACAGTTCCACGGAGCTGTATTTTTGCTAGTATCCAATCCCATGACTGCTGTTGACATCAAGCCTACAGTGCCGGCGACACGATAACAGTAAAGATATAGCTCCTCGAAGGTTTCATAGCGACTGCGGTATAAGTCCATACGTTGACCAGCAATCATATCCCGAAACGGCTGGATGTCCATCGGGAAGCTTTGAACAGTATCAACTAAAGCTACATCGAAATTATCCAATGGGCTTCCAGCAAAAATCGATTCTAGCTGCTGCTCCCATAGGTCTAGGGTTTCTGGCGTGGTAATAGCAGATGCAGGACCATCGACCAGTTCATCTAAACGGCGACACCAAGCATAGATTGCCCAAATAGCAGGACGCTTTTCCTTGCTCAGAAGCAAAGTACTGAGGTAAAAAGTCGTGGAATACTTGGCTATGAGATGACGACAAAGTTCGTAGGACTCGTCCACAGAGACCAGCGTTTTCATGCGGGCTTTGGATTCAGGCAGTTGCAGCATTCGTTGCAGGCGGTCGGGTGAGCGTTTGCAGGTTTGAGGAAATTGCTACCGGGAAGGCCTCAGAAATTGCCTGCGCTGTCAGCTTACCAGAAAGTACGGCACCTTCCATACTGCCTAAGTAGCGTTGCATGGTATAACTTCCGGCGAGATAGAAGTTAGCAATCGGCGTGACTTGTGCAGGACGGTACTGTTGGCGGCCAGGAGTCGCTTTGTAAACTGAACGCGGCGTTTTCACCACATGAGATTTCAGCAACTTTGCTGGATTGTCTCCCCCAAAGTGGTCGGGGAAAAGTTTTTCTAACTCGGCAATCGTTGCAGCCACAATTTCCTCATCGGATTTGGCAATCCAATCTTTTGCCGGGGCTAGAACTAATTCCAGCATCGAGCGGTCAGGGTTGGCGTATTCACGGCAGGTATTGCTCATATCAGCATAAACGCTTAGGAGTGGCGATCGCGAAAATAGTAAGTGATCGATTTGTGTAAGTTTGCGATCGAACCACAGATGCAGGTTGATCACTGGTACTCCTTCTAAGCCTTCTAGCTTCTGGAAAAACTCCATTTGCTTCCAAGGCTTAGGCAAAATTACTTTGAGGGGATCAACTGATATGGCAGAAACATACAAATCAGCCGTGATAACTTCATCTTCTGCCCCATTTAACCCTCGAATCAAGTATCCTTTCACCGTATTATCGGGGTTGAGCAAAATTTCTTTTAAGGGAGCATTTAACCGCACTTCCCCACCACGTTCTGTAATGTAATCGACGATTGGGTTGCATAGCCGTTCTGTAGGAGAACCATCCAAAAATGCAATCTTTGAGCCATATCGTTCTTGCAGAAAGCGATTTAGCGCAGTTAAGAGAATCGTTGCCGAAACTTCATCCGGATTGATAAAGGTGAGGGCTTTACATGCAGCGATAAAAACGTCACTAGTTACTCGCTCACCAACACCTTGCCTTTTAAGCCAGTCAAGAAAGCTGTATTTGTCCATGTCTTCAACATACTTTTGACCCCTAACCACTGCTGGAAGTAGGCCAATTGCAAATCGAATCTTCTGCTCCCAAGTCAACATGTCTTTGTTGCGAAGAATCGAGGCAATGACGTTGAATGGAGATGGAATATCTGGAACATCGAAACGCGAAAGTGTTCCAGGCATCTCCGGTTGATTGAAAATCAGGGTATGTTCTTTCCATTGAAGTCTGTCTTCAATGCCTAACTCCTTGAGTAATTGGAGCATATTAGGGTATGCCCCAAAGAAGGCGTGTAAACCGACTTCGTACCAGTCGCCATCAGAGTCTTTCCACGCTGCAACAAGACCGCCCAGTACGTCCCGGCTTTCCAAGACAATGGGAGTATGACCTGCATCTGTGAGATATTTCGCGCAGGAAAGTCCTGCTAAACCAGCACCCGCGATCGCTACTCGCATTTAACCTTACTGCCCTTCAATATTTCTTAATGGTTTTGCCGTTTTTATTATAAGTTGCAATCCGTTACATTTAGTAGTCGTTGGGCGATCGCTTTTCCAAAAAACTTCTGGAAAAGGGAATTTTCCCTGACACACCCACCAAGACAACCATTGTTGATAATTGCTTTGCAGCCTTGATTTTATCTAGATTTAGACTACCAGATGTGGAGAAACAAAAGTCATTACCTTTGACTCAAAAAACTACTTCTTAACTGTTGTCTTAAAGTACTTGATTTCTTTGGTAATCCGTGTATTTGTTCTTTAGGAAATGTTTAGGGCATTGGTTAAGGCTGCTAATTGATTTAGGGGTTACTTTGCTTGAGAAAATTATATTATATGTAAAAAATACAACTGCACTTATTAGTAATTAAGTATTTTAACTAGGATAAATTACTTATATTTGTGATATATAGATTGAGATGAAAAGTTAATAATAGCTCCACTTTTGACGTTACTTACGATCGCACAATTAACTAAATACATTTCAGTAGAGAAGCTGCTCGTAAATCGTGCTGCATCCCATAGTCAGTTCTAGCAAATTCTATTTGTAATATTAAACGGTCTTGCTCAGTAGGAGTAATTCCTTTATGGAAACAAAGCGGATCTTCTACAAATCCAAAACCAGCTTTGCCAGAAATTTTCACTAAAGATTCAAAACCATAATAATCGATGATATCTTCATCTGTTTCTCGTTTGCGTAGCCAAAGGTGTGACCATTTCTTTTTATTATGACTACCACGAACACAAATATGAGGACCACTGCGGTCGTCTACATCAGTCAAATAGAAGAAAAACTTCACAAAACGGTAATCGTCAACATCGTAGTGAAACAATTGAGCAGCTTGACTTTTTTCAAGATATGTTGTGCTTCCTGCAAAACTCCACCACATCAGATTCCCTTGATGTATTGGTTGAGTATCTAAAAATGCAGCAGCTATTGACAATAATTTTGGATCGCTTTGCAGTTTTTTTATCGCAGGGCAAAGCAAAGCCGTATTAAAATAACTGCCAATGATAAACTTTTGTTCTGACTTAGTTTGTGCTTGTTCTTTGTAATCATAAAAGAAACCCATATCTGTTTTTCTATTACCATAACAGACTGTTGAATATGCAAACTTGACTATTTCTTGAACAATCTCTTTAGGTAGACAAATTCCCAAATATAAACCATCAGTTTTGAGATGGTTAACAACGTCATCTACATCTACATCTGGAAAACAAGAATTGCTTTGATTAAAATTTAATTTATCTGAGCGTTTTAAGAAATAAATCATTATAGCTCGCCCAGTTTTAAATCTAGCAATTTTACGCATCAAAAGCCAACTAGGATTTTTAGTTAATCCTTTATAATTTTCATAACAAATGTTATAAATTTTGGAAATAATTCTATCCAGACAGTTATTAAAGAAACTTCTTGACATAAATCTTCTGAAATGAAAACAGCAGGATGTAATGCCTCTGGCAAGAGACTTTTAGGTCTAAGCAAAAATACTTTTGCTAAAAAACTGTTATGGAACTACGTAAGTAATATCATGTAATTTGTATCTAAGATGTTAAAAATCAATAACGAAATCTACTTAAAATATACGACTCCTATTTGACTGCGTCAAAACTTGTGCATAGATAATAGAAAATCGAACCACACAGGTGCAGAGGACACGTACACAAGTCACTATTGGCAGCTACCCTTCTGCTGACGAAAACGCTACGCGTAGCTTGCTTCCCCGTAGGGGTACGGGAGCGCCAAAGGCAAACCGCTATAGACGCCCGAAGGATGGCTTGCCAAAAGCATTTGAACTTCGGTGGAAATAGGGGTTTTAGAGAGTTATTACGTAAGTCTTATGCGTAAAAAAACTTACTAAACTTAATCTGATAGAATCCTGTTGCGCTCAGGCTTGGTGCAGTTGCTACCTACAGGAACGCTAAGAGCGAACAAGTTGGCAGACCCCCTGTAAGAGTGCTGGCTCCCTCACTCCAGATAAAAGTATAGGATTAAGTTGATGTTTTTTAAGTTGAGCATCCCAGTTGTATTGCTACACAACTACAGGTAGAGGATTATGGCACGATCGCAAGAGCTAAATCGCTTTGGACATCACCTGATTGTAGGTATTTCAAGTAATACGCTTTGTGAGGAAGATAAACGCACACTCAGTGAATTAAAGCCGATTGGGGTGATATTTTTTGCTAAAAATTTTCTAGATGGCACTCCCTATGAGGTTTGGCTAGAAAAGTTCAAGGAGCTAAACAACCAAATAAGACAATATGCTGAACGTGATTCAATGTTTGTGACTTTGGATCACGAAGGAGGTCGTGTTGTTCGTCCACCGCTACCGATTACACGATTTCCTTATGCGTTGTTGCTGCGATCGCACGCCTACGAGGTAGCAAAAGCCACAGCGGTCGAACTCAAATCACTGGGAATCAATTTATCTTGGGCACCCGTAGCAGATATTTTTTCTCATCCTAATAATCCTGTAATTGGGCCTCGCGCCTTTGGTAGCACTCCCGAAACTGCTGCTCAAGGTGCGTGTGACTACTACCTTGGACTTCGAGATTCAGGAATTATCGGATGCGCCAAACATTTCCCCGGACATGGAGACACTAGCCAAGATTCTCACATCGAGCTACCAATACTCAATTTAACCTTAGAAGAGCTGCGACTTCGAGAACTGATACCTTTCAAAAGCCTGATCGAAGCACAGATTCCTCTAGTTATGACTGTCCATATCTTATTTCCCAAGATAGATGCTGATGTACCAGCAACCCTTTCTCAGGCTATTCTCAAAAACATACTTAGGAAAGAACTTGGCTTTGAAGGAGTTGTTGTTTCCGATGACTTGGATATGAAAGCGATTTCAGATATGTTTACTCAAGCTGGTACTGTAGAGCGATCGTTTAATGCAGGCTGCGATTTATTTATTGTTTCGCGTAATATTAATTCATCATCTATAGAAAGAACTTATCAGATTGCTGAAGATTTTATCAATTCTCTGAGCAACGGTAGTTTAGATGAATCCGTTGTGGAAGCAGCGAGAGAAAGAATTGAGAAACTACTGGCAATAACACCGCAATATTCTATTCAGGCTTTGGATGAAGATATATTATTGCAACACGCTCAATTGGCGATCGCGAGTTCCTATTTATAGATGGGTGGTATAGGGGTCGAACCTATTTCTGCGGGTTAAAAGCCCGCTGCACAGCCGATATGCCAACCACCCTAGTTAATTTGAATAAAAAATGAGCAAGTGCGATCGTGTTACAGCGCAAATCTTGTAACACTAACGCTGAATATAAATCCACCAGGGAGGTACTGCCCCTCCTATTTCTGTGTTATCAGCACAGCGCCTCACTTTTCGGCTTCAGGTGGATAAATGGAAGATGGAGGAATCGAACCCCTACAGTTGCCCATACCCTGGTTTTCAAGACCAGTTGCCGTCCATTCAGCGGCATCTTCCATTCAGGGGCGTCTGACGGGACTCGAACCCGCTGTGACTGGTTCCACAAACCAGTGCCTCGACCACTTTGGCTTCAGACACCATCAGTGGAATCAATGGGACTTGAACCCATGACCTCCTGCTTGCAAGGCAGGCGCTCTAGCCAACTGAGCTATGACCCCATTTAACAAGTCAAAAGTTAAAAGTCAAAAGTCAAATGAAGAATTTAATTATTTCTCTTTTTTTACTTTTTACTTATTCAAGCGGGAGTGGTAGGACTCGAACCCACAACTTTCGAGGTAGAAGCTCGAAGCTCTATTCCATTGAGCTACACTCCCAATATTTGGTAGTCCTGGCAGGAATTGAACCCGCGACATTCTTCTTGTAAGGAAGACACTCTACCAATTGAGTTACAGGACTACGCAAGCGAGTGGAGGGACTTGAACCCACGCACTGAGTATGGCGTACTCAGATGCTACCGATTACATCACACCCGCAAGTTTCAGAGCGGACGGCGAGATTTGAACTCGCACGAAGACGGTGGAAACGTCTCATGCTGCCGTTACATCACACCCGCATCAAGCTGGTAACAGGAATTGAACCTGCAACCTACTGATTACAAGTCAGTTGCTCTGCCAATTGAGCTACACCAGCACTATTTCTGAATTTTGGATTTTAGATTGACACCATAGCTTCAGATATGAGTTTGAGTAAAGAATTGTAGATTTAAGATGAAAGCATTTGTTGTACAAATAAAGTAAGCTTGTTCTCACACCTTTCTAGATTTTCAGTTTTGAATCAACAATTCAAAATTTAAAATCTAAAATTTGGTGACGGGGGCAGGAGTCGAACCTGCCGATGTTCAGGTTATGAGCCTGATGAGCCACCGTTGCTCTATCCCCGCATATTCACCAATACCCCTGACTGGATTTGAACCAGCAACCTCTTCGTTCTAAGCGAAGCGCCTCTTCCGTTGGGCTACAAGGGCAAAGTCTGAGTGGCAGGGATTGAACCTGCGACCTGGAGTTCCCAAAACTCCCGCGCTCCCAACTGCGCCACACCCAGATATATTGGTACTCTCGACAGGATTTGTAGACGCAAAGCGGCTTCCCGAAGGGTATCTGCAAAAAACTACATCCTCAGTAAGCGTGCGTCTTCCGTTCCACCACGAGAGCTTAGTACCCATGACAGGATTTGAAAGAAGCAAAATTTGGACTCTGATTCCAGTACGTATGCCAGTTCCGTCACAGGGGCATATCGGGGTGACAGGATTTGTAGCTTGCTTCCCGTTCGCGTAGCGTCTCGAAGAGAAGGGTACCTGCGACATCCTGCTCCCAAAGTAGACGCGCTACCAAGCTGCGCTACACCACGTTAGTACTTTTGGTGGGAGTCGAACCCACAGCAAAACAGATTTTAAGTCTGCCACCTCTTCCAATTGGGCTACAGGAGCAAATTTTGGTACTCTTGGTGGGAATCGTAGACGCGTTCGCGAAGCGTCTCGTAGAGAAGCGGCTTCCCGTTCGCGTAGCGTCTCGAAGAGAAGGGTACCCACAATTTACCGTTTTTGAGACGGCAGCCTCTTCCAGTTGGGCTACAAGAGCAAAGTTTGGCAGCCCCACCAGGACTCGAACCTGGAATCTTCGCCTTCAAAGGGCGCTATGTTGCCAATTACACCACAGGGCTTTATTGCCAGGGCAGGGTTTGAACCTGCAACCTCATCGTTCAGAGCGATGCGACTTACCAATTCGTCCACCCGGCATTAAATAATTCGTAGTTCGTAATTCGTAATTCACGAATTATGATAGATGGCTGCCTCAGTAGGACTTGAACCTACAACCGCGCGGTTAACAGCCGCTTGCTCTGCCATTGAGCTATGAGGCAACGAAGCCCCCCAGGTCGGAATCGAACCGACGACCTCCTGTTCTTCAGACAGGCGCTAACTACCAACTGAGCTACCGGGAGATAAAGAGGAGAGATGGGTTTTACCCAGTGGACTGGTTTAATTCAACTCGAATCAGCCACTCCTTCATCTCTCCCATGTAACGAGAGTGGAGGGATTTGAACCCTCATGTCTTCAGTTTCGTAGACTGAGATGTTATCCAGTTACACCACACTCTCAAGGCGGAGAGGACAGGATTTGAACCTGCGACGAATATTAACTATCCGCTTCCTCTTAGCAGGAGGACGCTTTGAGCCACTCAGCCACCTCTCCACAGTGGGTCGAGCAGGATTTGAACCTGCGTGCAAAATAGAACAGTTTTACAGACTGTCGCCTTCAACCAGACTCGGCCATCGACCCATTAATGATTCCCCTGACGGGATTTGAACCCGCAATCTCTGGTTTGAAAGAACAGCGACTTAACCATTCGTCCACAGGGGCATGATTGACGCAGGGACTAGGATTTGAACCCAGAACATCGGATTTGGAGTCACGAGGTGTTGCCGTTACACCATCCCTGCATTGGTAGCAGTGGCGGGACTTGAACCCGCATCAACCCGGTTATGAGCCAGGGGCTTTACGTTAAGCTACACTGCGGCACCAGAGGCTGAGGTGAGATTTGAACTCACGATGTCGGTTTTGCAGACCAATGCCTTCAACCACTTGGCTACTCAGCCATTTGGGAGTCCCGACGAGATTCGCACTCGCAATCTTCAGCTTGAGAAACTGACGGCTTCAACTATTCGCCTACGGGACTTCAACCAGGGTGACGGGATTTGAACCCGCAACATTTCCGCAGACAACGGAACGCTCTAGCCAATTGAGCTACACCCCGATTTTTAGGAATCTGTGCCTAAATTTTAGGTTTTTAGACAGATGTTTTGTTGGTGAACTTGCCCATTTCTTATTCAGTTTTCAAGGTTCAGAAGAATTAGTTTTTTGTATTACAAACTGTTAGAAAAACAACGGAAATTCTAAGTAATAAACCTGTTGTATATTCCTGATGTATTCCGTAGTTTTAATGAGTGCAAAGTTAGAACTTCTTTCGTTTGTTGCCTCTACTTCCGATGGTTTGGAAGCAGCAGGTTTGTTGTTTGAGGACTTTGGTTGATTCCAACGCCTGTCCTTAAGTTGTATGTAGAACATGACTTTGACCCTTGCGAAGCTTGTCTTTTACTTCACTACATATATACTACATAACACTACAAGATGGTGTCAAGGGGTTTCAGAAAATTTTTAAAATTGTCTATAAAAGCTTCTGTGCTTAAGTTTGAACTTACTAAGTACTTTAAAAAATTACACTACAACCGATCGGATGATTGAATAAGTGTTGAAAAAATGATTGGGGAGACAACAACAAGCTACAAAGAATAATTGGGTTTTTAGTACGTCAACAGTTGGAAAATTACCCAAAATTAGCAATATTGTCTAGGCTTCTAAACTAATGGGTTCTTGTGTCTGGTTACTGACGGGGCGATTCAGGCAACAAACATCTAAATAAATTAAAAACTCCATCGGTACATTTTGCTCGGTATGATATTTAATCTGCAAGCATTTACCCAATAGAAACTAGCTATGACCCAGAACTACCGCATTACCCTACTCCCCGGCGATGGCATTGGCCCTGAAATTATGGCAGTGGCGGTAGATGTGCTGAAAGTTGTAGGCAATAAATTTGATATTCAATTTGAATTCCAAGAAGCCCTCATCGGTGGCGCAGCAATTGACACCACGGGCGAACCTCTGCCCTCTGCTACTTTGGATACTTGCCGTAATAGTGATGCTGTATTACTTGCAGCCATTGGTGGCTATAAGTGGGATTCTCTACCATCGAAATTACGCCCAGAAGCAGGTTTGTTAGGGCTACGTGCGGGTTTGGGACTATTTGCCAACTTACGCCCAGCAAAAATTTTGCCCCAGCTAATTGATGCTTCGACTTTGAGACGCGAAGTTGTCGAAGGTGTCGATATCATGGTGGTGCGGGAACTTACTGGTGGAATTTATTTCGGTAAACCTAAGGGAATTTTTGCTACTGAGACTGGTGAAAAACGCGGTGTAAATACAATGGTTTACACCGAATCAGAAATCGATCGCATTGGACGAGTGGCTTTTGAAGCAGCGCGCAAACGTAGTGGAAAACTTTGTTCGGTGGATAAGGCTAACGTATTAGAAGTATCTCAGTTATGGCGCGATCGCATTACACAACTTTCTCAAGAATATCCAGACATCGAACTCTCTCATCTTTATGTAGATAATGCTGCTATGCAGTTATTACGCGCTCCCAAGCAATTCGATACTATTGTCACGGGCAATTTGTTCGGCGATATTCTCTCTGATGCTGCTGCCATGCTTACAGGTAGTATTGGGATGCTGCCTTCTGCTAGTTTGGGCGCTGAGGGGCCTGGTGTATTTGAACCAGTTCATGGTTCCGCGCCAGATATTGCAGGACAAGACAAGGCAAATCCTCTGGCACAAGTCTTGAGTGTGGCGATGATGTTACGCTACGGTTTAAATCAGCCAGAAGCCGCAGACCATGTAGAACAAGCCGTATTACAAGTATTAGAACAAGGCGATCGCACAGGTGATATAATTTCACCAGGGAAAAATCTTTTGGGTTGCCGTGCTATGGGCAATGCGCTGATTTTAGCTCTTGAAGTTTAATAATTTTACAATTTAACCTGGGCAATTTGGCAACCTTTGCCATAAGTTTCGGGTAGACTAAAGACAAATCTAGCAATCAAATAACAGTCGATAGTGTACGCATTACGACAAGGTCAAGCAAATTTTACCGCCCCAAGGAACCAGCCACCTTTGATTGATACCGCCGTAATCAGAGCCGCTGGGCAGATCTACTACACTCACTGTGAAGTACATCCCGAAATAGCTGGGCAACCTTCCGGTGTAGCAATTAATCGCGTGACTCATCGAGGTAAGGTTATTTTTACTAACCAACCAGTTCTCTTACCTCAAGAATGTTTTGTGCCCTTGAGTCAAATCGAATCGCACATGTATTAGTCATTGGTCATTAGTCATCGGTCATTCGTTCTCGACAAAGAACAAATGACCGATTGTCATTAGTCATTGGTCTTTCGCTCTCGACAAAAAACAAATGACAAACGATAAATGACAAAGGACAAATGACAAAGGACAAATGACTATATGGACATTTTGTTCGCCATCTCGGCGAGTGTAATTGTCTTTGGTTTGGGTGCATCTGTTGGCAGTTTTATCAATGTTGTTGTTTATCGGCTACCTGCTCGGTTGTCAATTCTTTGGCCGCCTTCTCGTTGTCCGCATTGCTTAAACCAGCTAAAAGCTTACGACAACGTACCAGTCTTTGGCTGGATTTTCTTAAGAGGGCGATGTCGATATTGCAAAAGCAAAATTTCTGTCCGTTATCCTGTGGTAGAAGGAGTAACGGGAATAATTTTTTTATTAGTTTTTTTAGTATTCAAAGCTTCGACTTTAACAATAGGCTATTGGGCTTTTTGCAGTTGGTTATTAGCGCTATCGTTGATTGACCTGGATACAATGACTCTACCCAATGCACTTACTCAGTCGGGTTTGGTGGTGGGGATTTTATTTCAAATGGCGATCGGTTTTTTACCAGAGGCTAGCACTGTAGCATTGGTAAATCACTTGATGATGGCAATAGTTGGTGCAGTATTGGGCTTATGGTTATTTGAGGCGATCGCCCTATTAGGTTCAATTGTCTTTGGTAAAGCTGCAATGGGTGCGGGTGACGCCAAGTTAGCAGCGATGATGGGAGCCTGGTTGGGATGGAAATATTTGCTGTTGGCTAGTTTTATTGCCTGTGCACTGGGAGCTTTAATTGGTAGCGGTGCAATTATGCGATCGCGCCAGAAATTAGGACAAAAGATACCTTTTGGCCCTTTTCTGGCTTTAGGGTCTGCGATTACTCTATTTAGCGGTGAAGCCATTTTATCTAGCTACCTGCGGTTATTTTTTCCAGTGTCATAAATTGGAATGGGGAAGGTGGGGTACCCTCTGGGGATAAGGGGTAATGGGGATTAGGAATTATAAAGCTAATATCTAATACCTAGTACTTAATCAATATCTTTCCGTTAAGGGGAAAATAGGAAGGAAAAAAGGTAAAGAAAAACTTTTAACCCAAACCCAGTAACCTTTTCTCAAAACCTAATTCCAAGTTAGAAATGCATAAAGCAAACAGTATTGAGTACCCAATACCCAATCTCCAATTCTCTCGTATAAGAAATTTTTATAATTTGTGACTGTAACTTGCATTACCCCATCTGCCGTTCGTATTTTGATAATATTCAGCTTGTGACTTGTATTTCCCTCTTAACGACGATTACCTATGGGTAAGCACAACTTATAAAACAGATACTGATTGCTTATGACCCAGCAAAAAGAATAATAGATCTATGTGGGAGAGGGAGAGCATCTTATTTGGAGGTTAATATTTGCATGGCTTTGTCACTGGATTTATATAAAAAGTCCTCTAAAAAAAGAGCAAGAGACTTGTGTTGGCATAAGTATTTTCGTTAAGCTGGCAACCAAAGATGAAAATTAAGGTCTCAATTGCTTAAAAGCTTAATTTGACGCAAGCTATTACTCATTGAAAAAACAAATGGCTAATGGCTAAGGACAACCCCATACGGCTTGATATGGTTTTGACCTCTACCCACTTAAAATAAGATAAAAATGGCTAACAACGAAGAATCACGTGGTTTAAAGTCTCTATTTGATTGGTTTGCAAATCGACGGAAATCAGGGTCTACTAGTCCCGAACGCCAAGAACGTGAAATTGCTGATGGTCTATGGCATAAATGTTCTAGTTGTGGTGTATTGACATACACAAAAGACCTGAGAGCTAATCAGATGGTTTGTGTCGAATGTGGTCATCACAATCGTGTAGATAGCGATGAGCGTATCCGTCAATTGATAGATCGCGATACTTGGAAAGCTTTAGACGAGCATTTACGTCCAACCGATCCCCTGCAATTTCGCGATCGCAAACCCTACAGCGATCGCCTACGGGAAATGCAGGAAAAAATTGGCTTAATAGACGCAGTTAAAACAGGTTTGGGTCAAATTAATGGCTTGCCTGTTGCCCTTGGAGTTATGGACTTCCGCTTTATGGGTGGCAGTATGGGTTCAGTTGTGGGAGAAAGACTCACCCGCTTAATTGAGCAAGCTACTCAATGGCGGTATCCTGTAATTATTGTTTGTACCTCTGGTGGCGCGAGAATGCAAGAAGGAATGCTGTCCTTGATGCAGATGGCAAAAATCTCCGCAGCCCTACAGCGCCATCAAGACGCCCGATTGTTGTATATTCCCGTTTTGACAAATCCGACAACGGGCGGCGTTACCGCGAGTTTTGCAATGTTGGGCGATATTATTCTGGCAGAACCCAAGGCAACCATCGGTTTTGCAGGTCGGCGAGTGATTGAGCAAACCCTGCGGGAAAAACTGCCTGATGATTTTCAAACTGCTGAAGATTTACTCCAGCACGGTTTTGTTGATGATATCGTACCGCGCACCCAGTTAAAGAATATATTAGCTCAGCTGATTGCTTTACACCAGCCTGCGCTAACACCACCTCATATGGTCTTATGGGAAACAATGTCCTTGACTTCAACTGCCGCAGAATAGAGCAGTCTGAGACTAGATTAACGTGAGTTCGACGAACCTCTCCCTGTCTTGAACTCTAGTTCAAGTCTGTCTCTCTCCGAATCGGAGAGGGACAGTTTTGCATAGTAAAACTTAGAGGTTTTTTGATTGAGTAAATTCGGCAGGCAACATATGAGCCATCGAATTCACGTTAGATTAATTCTCCTGATTCCCCTCATCCCCTGTCTGGCTCTTGGATAAACATGAGTGGAACAAGTGCTGTTAGTCGAAATAAACTAGAGAAGGCGAACAACCCTAGTAAGCCTCCAGACTGAGTAAATTGCACGATCAGACTGCCTATGGTTATGCCCAAAGCACCACTCACTCCAGCAACGGCAGCTGCGGTTGCAAAATAGATAGACTGATTTTTAGTTGGTGCGATCGCCAATTGGATGTTATTACTACACAAGTCAATCGCCGCCCAAGTACCTCCACCTAAGATGTGTAACAGTGGTAACCACAACCAGACATCAAGGTGATTAAAACCAATCCCCAGCCACAGCAGTGGTGTGGCTGCGACCAAAATCCCAATATAAATGAGGATCAGACGATTACCGATCTTGTCTGCTAATTTTCCCCACAGGATAAGCATCAGCAAATTTGCCCCCGCCTGAAGGCTATTGTAGATAGTCACGTAGCTGACATCCAAATCCAGCGTGTCCAGCATGTAGAGGTTAAAAAAAGGACTACTGAGGTTAACAGCAAGTGTCCATAAGCTGAGATACACTATAAATCGCAAAAAGTTAGAGTTTTTCCAGATGCTGTTAGCTGATTGGTTTTCTGGAGTAGGTATATATGGTTGACAATCTAATTCAGATACACTAATAAAATGCTCGTTTTGTGTAACCTCTGGCTGAATCTCATTTGTTTGAGGGAACTTGCCAACATAAGTGTTTTGCGATCGCGGATTCATATCCACTTGAAAATACTGGCATCCTAGCCCCACAAGCCCAAAAATCATACTTAGTAATAGAACTATTCCATAGCCTTGGATAACTCCTCCATACCAATGGGATATAGCTAAACCAGCTATTGGTACGCAAATTAAACTTGTGAGGCTAGCAGCACTATTGCGTATCCCAAAATACCTGCCTCGTAATTGTCGGGGAACTATCATTGCCAGCCAACTTAGCCATGATGCGGCTCCTAGTCCTGCTAAAAGATGGCTCAATAAAAGAACTAAGAGTGTTAATATCACTAACTGCTCACTATTCAACACTCCCCAACTTACGCCTGCAATCGCAATTACTAAAATCAGCCACAATAGGCGAGCAATTCCGTGTGTCCGTAGTGCATACCGAAAGCGGCTTGTGCTACTTTCTGACATGTAAGCACCCAACGGCTGAATCACATTCACCAGCATGGGGATAGAGGACAACATCCCAAATATTACTGGACTAGCATCTAACTCCACCAATAAATTGCCAAGTAAAATCCCACTAGTACCAATGGCATAAACCGCTGCTAAGACAGAATCTACTGTGGAGGCTCTTAAACTTCTGCGAATATCATCCTTGGGAATGCGAGAAGTTTGAGAAACTGCTATTTGCGGTGTAGTGACCTGGGTAATTTCCAGATTCAGAGGCGCAGATATTTCAACCTGAACAAAATCCATAATCTATGTTTATCGGTGAAGCATCCTGCATCAATCCAGTTTTCGAGTAATTCAGTATGCTTTCGTCAATATTGTTAATAATTCTTCATCATCTTAACTTCGTTTTTAAACAAAAAGTATAAAAAAAGTCTTAAAACAAAGATATTTATTACTTATAAGTTATATATGATACAAGTAAATACCAAGAGTTTAATGCAAGATTAGCAATTCTTAAGGAGTATCAAAGACTCGTTGCCGAGTATCAAAGACTCGTCGCTAAGTATTGAATATGATTTACTAAGTGCAAAAGTTCTACACCCGATTAAGCATAGCTAATAAAAATATCTCTCTTGTCTAATTCCCAGTCCCTAATCCCCAATCTCCTTTATCTGTCAGTGATTAAAAGCAAGTTATTAAATTTTTTAGGAGTGGCGATTGCAGTAGCCATCGCTTTTATTGCTTGTCACACCCTACAATTACCAAGCAAACACTCAGCATCTACTGTAGTCACCATTAAACTCAGTGGGTGGGGAGGCTCTATTGTTGAACAAAAACTCTTGAGCCAGGTACTGCAAGACTTTGAAGCACAGCATCCAAATATTAAGGTCAAATATGAAGCGATTCCTGACCAATACATGGATGTGATTAAAACTCGTTTGGTTGGAGAAGCAGCGCCTGATGTCTTTTATCTGGAGTCATTGGAAGCTCCTTTTTTAATGAGTCAAAATGTTCTTGAACCCCTAGAAGGCTACGTCACTCCCGAATTTGACCTAGCGGACTTCGAGGAGAGCTTACTTAACAGCTTCAAATATCAGAACCATATTTATGGTCTTCCTAAAGACTATTCCACCCTTGCCCTGTTTTATAACAAAAAAGCTTTTGCTGCCGCAGGCTTGAATAATCCGCCAGCTACTTGGGATGAACTACGCACCTACTCTAAGCAATTGACAGGCAAACTTAATAAATACGGCTTTGGAGAAATCCCGGAATTGGTGCGTCAGGCTTACAAAATCAAAGCCTTTGGTGGACAACTCGTTGACCAAAATGGTTACGCTACCTTTGCTGATGATGCAAGTTTGCAGGGTTTACAGTTGGTAATAGACCAGTATCAAAAAGACCGTTCCTCTGCCCAAAAATCTGATGTAGGGACAAACTCAGGTAGTGAAATGTTTGGTCAGAGTAAAGTGGCAATGGTGATTGAAGGTAACTGGGCAATTCCTTACTTAACTCAAACCTTTCCGGAAGTAGAGTTTGCTACTGCACCAGTGCCTACGATTAATAATAAAAAGGGTACAATGCTGTTGACCGTTGCCTACGTGATGAACAAGCAGGCACAGCACAAAGCCGAAGCTTGGGAGTTGATTTCTTATCTCACGGGGAAAGAAGGGATGCAGAAGTGGACAGGGACAGGGTTTGCTTTGCCAACACGTAAATCAGTGGCAAAAAATTTGGGCTATGACCAAGACCCATTGCGATCGCCATTAGTGGCAGGTGTTGATTCTGCCACACTGTGGCAGGTAGGTAAATATCCGGCGGCGATTATGAATAATTTTGATAATCAGTTTGTCAGCGCCTTATTGGGGCAACAACCATTAAAACAGGCGATGTTAGGGGCAGAAAACTCAGCTAATCAGCAAATAAAGGCGATGGACTAATTTGGGAAAGAGCGATCCCTAGTCAAAAAGGCGATCCCCAGATATTACACCAAGGGTATATTTATTTGAGTAATAAAACACTAACTCTATGACTACAACTTCTGCCGTTGAAGACTTTATTTCATTTCGCGGTCATCGGGTATGGTATCGGATTGTTAAACCAGAACAAGAAGATGCTAAAAAGCTACCGCTGCTGTGTCTTCACGGAGGCCCAGGAGTACCCCACGACTACTTAGAACCATTAGAAGCGTTGGCTGCAACAGGAAGGCGAGTTATTTTTTACGATCAATTAGGATGCGGTAATAGCGATCGCCCCACAGACCCCAGCTTATATTCTATTGATTTGTTCAAAGAAGAACTCGTTGCCATCCGCAGCACTCTCAATTTAGAGCAGATTCATCTTTTTGGGCAATCATGGGGTGGTTGTTTGGCGCTGGAACATGCTCTTTCTCAATCAACTGGGTTAGTCAGTCTCGTTTTAGCTAATACACCTTGTAATATTCAACAATTTGTTACTGAAGCTTATAACCTAATGAAAGAGCTGCCAATTGAAGTACAACAGATCATTCGTAAGCATGAAGCTGAGGGTACAACTCAAGATCCTGAATATAAACAAGCAATGGAAGTGTTCAATCATTCTTTTCTTTGCCGATTAGACCCTTGGCCCAGTAGCTTAACTAGAGCTTACAGCAAAGTTGGTACAGAGTTTCGGGGTGCAGGCAAAATCATCGGCTGGAATATTCAAGAGCGTCTGAGTGAAATTATTGTGCCGACACTGCTGCTTTCAGGTCGCTATGATGAGGTTACACCTACTTGTGTTGAAACAGTTCACCAGGGTATTTCTGGTTCTGAATGGGTACTGTTTGAAAACAGTTCGCACATGCCTCATCTTGAAGAGACAGAAAGATTCTTACAAGTCTTAGACGAATTTTTGAATCGTGTCGAAAATCATGGCGATCGCTCTATTTCTTACTCTTGAGACTCAACTTTTTAGATATCTCAATTGCTTGTGAATACGAGTTGCTTGCAAACTGATAAATTTTGAAATGCTCTGCTTTTAGAATTAATAAAATTTGCTTGGTTTTAAGGTGCCATATTGCCATAATCTCTACAGACTTTATATTCTAATATTTACTTAGCTTTTTTAGTTAATAATTACTTGCTATCTCAAAACCTGAAATTACCAACCAAACGCTTTTGAGTTGATTTAGTGACACTTTTAATTTTCTCAAATCTTTTTTAATTAGTCCTCAACTCGCCGCTTTGCATCTAGGGTTTTTCAAGATAGAAACTCATTTAATAAGCTTAAATATTTTTTGATATAGTCGTAGTCACGTAGGTTAGGACATAATGACAAGCGTGAATGCTAGGAATAGTAATAGTTCTACCTCCTGCCTCCTGCTATAGCAGTACAAATCGCACGACTCATCACTACAGTCAGATTAGTGTGGGATAAATCGGAGGTGCAATAGTGTTTGAAATCAACAGGCGACAAAGTAACCCCAAGTGGAACATTACAGAAGATTTGGCTGGGTATATGTTCATGACGCCTACCATTTTAGTTTTAGGGACTTTTGTAGTCTTACCCATTCTTTGTGCCGTTTTTCTTTCGCTGCAAAAAGTTCAACTTTTAGGCGGTATTCAGTACGAGTTCATTGGTTTTCGGAACTTCACGCGGTTAGTCGAAGATGAACGGGTTTGGATTGCTTTGAGAAATACCGCACAATATGTAGCTGTTGTTGTGCCAACTCAAACTGTTCTAGCTTTAATTTTGGCGGTAACTCTCAATTCTGGGATTCGCGGTAAAAACTGGTGGCGCATTCTCTACTTTTTACCGACAGTTACTTCTTCAGCAGTGCTGACGCTGATCTTTATGTGGATTTATAACACCGATGGCCTACTAAACGATTTTCTAGCTTTTGTAGGGCTACCTACTTATAACTGGTTGGGCGATCCAGCAGTTGCCCTCAAAGGTATTATGATTATGAACATTTGGTCAACAGCGCCGTTTTTTATGGTGATTTACCTGGCGGCGTTGCAGGATATCCCCCAAACAGTGTATGAAGCTGCTGAACTCGATGGCGCAGATGGATGGCAGCAATTTATTTACATTACTATTCCTTTGCTTAAGCCTGTAACTTTCTTTGTAGTAACAATGGGAGTGATTGGCACTTTTCAATTATTTGACCAGTCTTACATTTTCTCTAGTGGTACTGGCGGGCCAAATAACGCTACCTTAACTATGGTGTTACTAATTTACCAAGCTGTATTTCGTAATTTACAGATGGGATATGCTGCGGCGATCGCCTTTTTATTAACAGCAGTCATTATTAGCATCACTTTAATTGGGCGGCGGCTTTTTGGAGGCGAACGGATTTGACTAACATCTCTGGCTCATCCTGGCTGAAAGTCTTGTTATATATTTTGCTGACACTCTATGCCCTGATTACCCTCATTCCCTTCCTCTGGGCACTTTCAGCATCGTTTAAGCCGCTAACAGAAATTGTCAGCAGTGAAGCCAATTTTTTCCCAAAAAATTTTACTCTCGACAACTACAGACAAATCTTTTTGCAAGAACCTTTATTTTGGCGTTGGCTGTTTAACAGCATGGTGATTGCCGTCAGCGTCACTGTTTTAAACTTATTGTTAAATTCTATGGCGGGTTATGCCTTAGCCAGACTGCGCTTTGTTGGCAAACACTTTTGGTTCTTGCTAATCTTGGCAGTACTAGCGGTACCAGGGCAAATTACTTTAATTCCCACATTTTTAATTTTAAAAGCGATCGGCTGGCTGAATTCCTACCAAGGGATGATTGTCCCCAGTATGGTCAATGCCACCTTTATCTTCATGATGCGGCAGTTTTTCGTTAATTTTCCTCAAGAATTAGAGCAAGCAGGTCAACTCGATGGCTTAAATTCCTTTGGAATTTTCCGCTATATTGTCTTACCCTTGGCAAAACCAGCACTAGCAGCCCAGGCAGTTTTTGTATTTATGGGAAGTTGGAATAATTTCTTGCTGCCTATAGTTATCCTATTTGACCCAGAAATGTTTACCTTACCTTTGGGGCTAAATACCTTCAAAGGTCAATATATCAGCTATTGGAACTACATTATGGCAGCTTCTATGATATTTACCCTGCCAGCTTTAAGTATTTATGCCTTTTTTAACCGCTACTTCATTCAAAGTGTTACTTTTACCGGGGGAAAAGGTTAACTGTTAATACTAGGCAACAGGCTTGAAAGTTTCTTCATGTCGGGGTTTGACGATGAGGTTATATCTTAACCTAGCTGGCAACTGCTATATCAAACTTTAAATTTCAAGCTCAGAGGTTCATCGCCACAGTCATCCTGGTGGGATAGACTTAAACCTTCTGAGCAATAAATTATGTTTGGGGCATTGGAAAAAAGCAGGGGCGCAAGGAGGAGAACGAAAAATTACTTTTTTGCCCTCTGCTCCCTACTCCCTGCCCCTTGCCTCGCTATCTCCCCATCTCCTCATTTCCCCACGCCCCATCCCCCAAACCGTATTTTGGGCAACAAATTGCACTCCTAACGTGATATTGGTATTACAGCGACTCAATCTCTATCTATCAGTTAACAAGCATTATGGGTTTTGCAAACCTATCAATCGCAGAGATAGCAGCCGACTACAGCATGACTGTAGAAAAATTGTTTTCTCTCGATAACCAACTCTTAATTGCCGACAAACACCAAAAGAGCCGTTTGGCGTTAGAGGATGCAAAGGCAATTATTTTCCGAATATCGTCTGAAATACGCTAGAAAGGTTGGCGACTCGGTGGGTGATACCGAAGTTACCTCAAAAGCTATTTCCGGCTTGGGATATGGAGATTGAGCATCGTTTTATTAGCTGTGTTGAGCGTCAAAATCTTTAAGGGGAAACATGTTTAGAAGACTAATTGGCGTTGTTGTGGCTACTGTTTTACTCACGTTTGGGTTGATTGTCGGTAACGCGACAGCAGTGGAACTGGACAAAACTACCCGGACAGTGGCATTAAACGATCAAGGTGATACTACCGTACTTAGCCTCAAACAAGTCAAAGAAGGCAAACGCTTATTTGCTTACGCTTGTGCCCAATGTCATGTTGGTGGCGTTACCAAGACTAACCAAAACGTGGGATTAGAACCAGAAGCTCTGGCATTAGCAACACCAAACCGTAATAACATTGAAGGCTTGGTGGATTATATGAAAAATCCCACTACTTACGACGGGGTAGAGGAAATTTCCGAATTACATCCCAGCACTAAGAGCGCAGATATTTTCACAGAAATGCGAAATTTGACGGATGATGATTTAGTAGCGATCGCTGGTCATATTCTTCTGCAACCCAAAGTTGTTGGCACTAAGTGGGGGGGCGGAAAAATCTATTACTAAATCCCTCGATTAGCACTTAGTGTTGAGTCCTTGGGGATTGGGTATTGGGTATTGGAGGGCATAGAGTATTGGGTATTGAAGGGATAAGTCAGACAAAGCCGACTATTCTTTTCTCCTAACTCCCCAGTCCCCAATCCTCAGTCCCCTGTTTTCATCCAAAAAACATAAAAATTTTTGATTTTAGCATTTACCCTTCATTTAGAGAGTTTTTTAGGGTATGGCAGTCTACTATTTATGACTGATTGAGTGCACAGTTTTTTGTTATAATTTCCTGCCCATTCTTAAAAAAAAATTCTATCTATGACATATTGTCATATTTGGCGTTGATTTTATTTAAAATGAGAAAGGAAAAAAATCTTTGTTAGGAGAGAGTCATGAAATTTATTTCGGCAAGCTGGCGACGCCTGAGTTTAGCTGTGTTAACAATCCTTTTAGTTGTTAGCAGTTTCGCTGTTTTTACTCCCAGCGCTGCGGCTGAAACATACAAGGTGAAACTTGGTACCGATAAAGGAATGCTGGCATTCGATCCGAAAAACTTGACAATTAAGCCAGGTGATACAATTGAATGGGTGAACAACAAAGTTCCCCCTCATAATGTTGTGTTCGATCCTGCGAAAAACCCATCTAGCAGTAAGGAATTAGCAACATCTCTGTCTCATAAGAAACAGTTGATGAGTCCTGGCCAAAAGGTAACAACCACTTTCCCTGAAGATGCACCTGCTGGTGACTACACCTTCTACTGCGAACCTCACCGTGGTGCTGGGATGGTTGGTAAAATCACTGTCCAAAGCTAAAAACATCATCGTTGAGACTAGATGATTTTTTCAGCTTCTCCCAGTGAAATCAGCTTGTAAGCAACACGCCACACTCTCAGAGTGACCCACACAATGCATAATGGCGGTAACGAGTCATCTACCCACCTAAGACGCTAACCAGTATGTGGCAACGGAGGGAAAACTCGTTACCGCCAATTTTGATTGAATCTGACTTTAATCAGTGATTAATCGCGTTTATACTCTTTCTGGAGGCTTGTTGCGAGGAAATTCTCTTGAGAATACTTTTATTAATTTTGCTCTTAGCGATCGCCATATTCAAATTAACACTCATTCCCCCAGCATTAGCTGCCGAAACATCCAATGGTATTAAAATTTTTGAGGCTAACTGCGCTTCTTGCCATATCGGTGGTGGTAACATCCTGATTAGCGAGAAAACCTTGAAAAAGGAAGCATTATTAAAATACCTACAAAATTACGATAGCAACTCAATTCAGGCGATTATCTACCAAGTGCAGAATGGTAAAAATGCTATGCCTGCCTTTAAAGACAAGTTAAGTCCTCAAGAGATTCTAGAGGTGGCTGCTTATGTTTTTCAAAATGCAGAACAAGGCTGGTAAAGTAGCTAAAAGCTAATCACCTTAGTTAATAAGTGGTAGATTTTTCAACGAAGTTTTTTATATCTAAGACTTCTTGCTGATTTCTACTTTTGACGTGAGAGATAAATAATTACTGAACAATATAAAAGTAAAAAGACGAAACTAAAGAATAAATAAAAAGATTTGTCAGCCATATAAATTTATGGAGATTCTTTTTTTACTTTTTCCTTTTATCTTTTTACTTTTTAATAGTCAGTAACTATTATTGTGCATTAGACTTTTGTCTGTTTTCCTTCACTTGGCGCAACTGCTGTAGTAATTGTTGCTCCGATTTAGGAGTAGATGTAGACTGATTTTTATTGACTCTTGGCACTGATAACGGGTCAGAAGTACTAGCTGCTGGTGAAGGCGCAAGTTGATTGTTTCTAATTAATACTTCGGATGATGGTTTAGAAGTAGCTGCTGGTAGGGTTTGAGGTTGATTGCTATTGAATTTTGGTACAACTAATGGTTTAAGAGTACCTGTGGGCAAGGACTGATTATTTGGGATTCGCAGCTGGGATGATGGTTGTGCAGTACCTCTAGTGGGTGAGTTGCTCACTCCTGGTACAACCAAGGGTTTAAGAGTATTTGCGGGTAAAGACGCAGGCTGGTTATTTTTAATTGGCGCTTCTGATAATGGCTTAGAAGTAGATGCTGGCGATGGCGTCAGCTGATTGCTATTAACTCCTGGAGCTAATAATGGGAATGGCTTTTGCTCTTGAGTAGTTCCAATTGTGTTATTTTGGAAAACTAGATTAAATGGATAAGAACTGATTTTTTTATCTCCCTTAGGGGATTGTTTGCTAAAGTATTCCCTTGCTTTTGTTCGCAATTCTGGTGAAAGTAACTTGTCTTGGAACTTGATATCTAACACCTTGCCATCTGGGTCTACCACTAACATCCCCAAAACAGCTCCTTCTAGATTCGGCCTGTCTGTGGCTAGTGTTTGTCGAATAACTGGTTTTTGTTGAGCGTTGGGGTATTGTTGCTGGACTTCTTTTCTTAAAGCATTGTAAGAATCCAGCTGAGCAATTGCCTGTTGAGTTCCTTTGGGCGATAAATCGCTTGACTGAGGCGTACTCACCCTAGTTCCAATTAAAATATTCTCGTTTGGAGTTTGTCTTATAGAGTTGATGGGCGGATTTTGAGCAATTTTAAACGCATTATCACTAGGTTGCGTTATTCGGGGAGTTGGATTTACCTGTGCTGTAGTAATTGAGGCAGTATCAGAAAGGTTCTGAGATTGGGCATTTTGTAGAATGTCATCAGGTATGTTCTGCGACTGCAATTGTGGCAACCTATTTATAGGTAGCGGTTTAAGTGCTTGGTATTTGCGATCGCTCTCACTCAAACGAGGAACCTGAGGAACTGATGGCGAGAATTTAGGGCTGCTATTGTATTTAGAACTGTCAAATTTAGAAGCGTCAAATCCTATATTAGAACTAGGAATCATCCGCAAAGACTGCCTTGTCGGCATCGAGGAAACCCGATAGTTATTTGCTGATGGAGGTAGGGGAGGCAGTACTAGCTGGCTCGATGGCGGCGATCCCAATGGAGGTAATATAGTCTGGGCGGTAAAATTCGGTGGAGAAAGTGGCGCTATTGGCGGTAATTGTTGTAAACCAACTTGGGGGGTGCTTTGCGGTAAACGGCTTTGGTCGGCTTGGCTCAATTCCATAAGTCCGACTGTTTTTGATGATGCCGTTTCTTCGGGCTTGGTAGAGTCTATGGGCATCAATGGTACAATCATGGCGATCGCACCGTGGATACCAACAGAGGCTAAAGCTGCTATCCCAATCGGTTGGGTAATAATTTCTGGTATGTTTTTCAGCAGGGAGACGTAAGACATAGCGGTTATCGTTCACTCGGCTCAATTGCAGTTGATTAACAATTTTCTTTTCTGACTATATTGTCAAGAGATGCGTCCCTCTAAGGAAATAATAACTTCCTCTACTGGCAGTTCAAATGCTCAGGTTGTGATTTACTCAAGTTTTTGATTTCTTAAATGCTGTATCATATCTTCCGGTTTCGTTTGCTCAAGAGATATTTGAACAATTAGTACTTTTATTTTTTATTGTTATCAGGCGCATAATTGGAACTAATATCTCAGATATTTATCAAGTTTGAGATATCTTACAAGTCTGACTAGATTGCAACATTTGCTTAAGTCGCATGATTTTTTCTACTGTTTTTCAGTCAACCTGGCTTCCGTAACAAATGGCACATTTCCTCTTGATAGACTACGCCCTTTGTCAAAATAGTACCATATCAGCCACTGCTAAAACTGTTGTAAATTGTACTATTTTATTGACATTCTAGCTTTCAAACCCATCTATTAGGTATTTGGGTTTTGTTCCCAGGAATCAAGAAGTAAGACAATGGTAATTTGAGCTTCTAGCTTTTAACATTATTGATTAAAAAATTTCAAACCTTCAATCCTTGCAGCCAAACAAAATTTCAAATGCCCTTACCGACAGTTATTGTGCCTGGATATCTAGAAAGCGCGATCGCTTACCGCCAACTAGAACAATCTCTACAACAGTTAAGTTTTCCCACCGTCACAGTACCACTACGACGACGTGACTGGCTGCCCACGATCGGGGGAAGATCTGTAACGCCGATTTTGCAACAACTCGATCGTACAGTCGAGAAAATATTGCAGCAATATAACGCTACTCAAATTAACTTGATTGGTCACTCAGCCGGAGGTTGGATATCGCGCATCTACATCGGAGAAAAACCCTATTTGGCACGCGGCGATCTCAAACCATCGCTTTGGCAAGCTCATCCCTTGGTTGCTACTTTCATCACCTTGGGTACACCCCACATTAGCCAAGAACGCTGGACACGCTCAAACTTGGATTTTGTTACCAAAAACTATCCTGGAGCTTTTTACAAAAACGTTCGTTACGTATGCGTAGCAGGCAAAACTATCTTTGGACAAAGACGGCGCGGTAGCTGGTTAGCTTACAGTAGTTACCAATTAACCTGTGGCAAAGGTAACACTTGGGGAGATGGAATCACGCCTATTGAAGCAGCTCACTTGGAAGGCGCAGAAAATATTGTAATTCCAGGTGTGAAGCATTCTCCTAGAAGTCCTGGAATTTGGTACGGCTCACCAGAACCATTAAAAGCTTGGGCGCAATACCTGATTTAAAAAACTTTATTTTTATATAAGAAAAGTAAAATTTATTAAAATTTATTAGCTAGAATTGTATAAGAATAAATACCTACTTAAGAACAGGAGGGGTGAGCCATGCAAAGCACCCAGTTCGATAGGATTTTGCAACGAGTAGCGACGATATTATCAGTTGTAATTCTGACTTTGTGCTTAATTTACGTTTCTAGCGGAGTTTTACTTTCTTTTTACTACGAACCGACAGCTGGCGGTGCTTATAACTCCTTAAAGATGATTAATACACAACTGCCATACGGCTGGTTGTTTCGGAGAGCGCATGATGTTGCTGGTAACGGGCTAATTGCGATCGCCTTGATTCAACTTGTAGTCATGTTTTTAGGTCGGCAATTTCGCAAGAGTTGGCTGAGTGCTTGGATTAGTGGGATTTTGTTGACCTTGAGTGCGATCGGGCTAGATTGGACAGCGATGATTTTAGACTGGACTCAAGAAGGCTACTGGCGTTTTAGTATCGAGTTAGGAACCATCGAAGCGATTCCTCTAATTGGTGGGCAACTGCGCGACATCCTCACAGGTGGTGGAGCTATTAGCACAGTTACTATCGAACACCTTTACACGATACACACTTATCTGATTGCGATGACGACAGTAATTCTGGCTGTAGTGCATTTATCTGCTTTAGTATGGCAAGAATGGCAACAGGGTGCTGAGTGTTAAGTGTTGAGTGTTAAGTTAAGAATTCTCCCCATCCCCGGTTGGTGAGTTTCGACTACACAAAAATCGAGCGTCGAGATTCAACTACCGCCAAGTTGAACCCCATCTCCCTCATCTGCCAGCACTTTCACTAGTGGAAAGCTCAGATAATTGACCCAAAGGTAGGTCTTCTACCTCTGGTAACTTTTCTAAAGATAGGGGAGTGGATTGGGTAGCGCCAGATAAACGTTTTAAAAGGCTAGGTCTGGTGTCATGCAATAGGTAGATAATCCGATCGCCAACTTCCCATTCTTGGTTAGCTGGCATTACCTGTAAGCGTTCTTCTCGTTCTACCAATAGCGGTATTAGTACCCCAGTCCGAATTTTCTCTTGGATGCGATCGTATTGAGTGGAAAATTCCAACTCATTGAGCGTAGTTGTCCCCAACTTGATTCGCCCATCATTGAGATATTCATTCCAAGTCTTAATGGCTAAGTCTGGGACAAAAGCTTGATTAACTTTATTATGGGCTGAGCTACTCGCTTGAGGATCGCGGGGAAAAACTGCTAACACACGGGGCGGACTAAACTCCTCAGCTGCTCGTTGAGCTAAAACAAAATTTACCTCACCATTATTTGTCATCGCCAAAAAAGTACCCATAGAGGCAAGTCCAGCTTCTTCCAAAACAGCTGCATCCAAGCCACTACTAGCAATCACGCGGAGATTTTGCGCCTCGGCTTGTACAAGACATTGGGGGTCAGTGTCAATCATCACTACGTTTTCTTCGCGTTCTTGAAAGAACCGGGCAATCAAAAGACTCAAGGGATTACAACCCACAATTACTACCCCAGTTGCGTCTTTCGAGGTAATTTCCAGGAATTTAGCAATCCAGCCAGCCGTTAGCCCTTGGCAGACAACAGTCATGATAATTGTCAAGAAGACTAAAGCTTTGATAGAGTCACCGCCATTGACACCTCGCTGTGTCAACAAAATCGCAAATAGAGAAGCAACGGAGGCAGAAACAATTCCTCTAGGAGCAACCCAACTTAAAAACAATTTCTGTCGCCAGTTTAGGTCACTGTTCCAGGTACACAACAGGATATTAATCGGGCGAACGACGAACATTAATACCAAAACAGTGAATAAACTACCCCAACCCAAAGCAAACAGAGTGGCGATGGATAGATCGGCAGCTAATAGGATGAACAGTACCGAAACGCTAAGAATTGTCAGCTGACCCTTAAAGCTTCTTAACAAACGTTCTTCTGGGACTGAGGAGTTGGCAAACACTGCTCCAGCAACTACTGTTGTCATTACTCCTGATTCACTGCGGATCATTTGCGATAAGGTAAACAGACTCCAAAGTATCGCCAGCACAACTAAGTTTTTCAGCTCGAATGACAGAAAACTGGCGCGTTTGAAAATCAAACTCATCAGATAACCGCCGACACCACCAATTGCCGCACCAACACCCAGCCGCATCAGTAAACCAACGATCGCATTGATTAGGCCAGCATCGCCGTTCAAAATCGTATCGAGGACAACGAAAGCCAGGATTGCTCCTACAGGGTCAATTAAAACCCCTTCCCCTTCTAAAAGTGTTGCTACCTGCCGATCTACATTGATTTGTTTGAGCAGAGGCCCAACCACGGTTGGGCCTGTAACCACGACTATGGAAGCATAGAGAAAAGCTATGTTCCAAGGAAATTCACCCAGCCAGTGAGCAGCCATACTCCCACCAAGCAGTGTGATTAGGGTTCCGAGAGTGACGAGCAATTGTAGGCTGAGTGAAACTCTACCTAACTCTCGCAGATCTAAATTGAGTCCACCTTCAAATAAAATTATTGCCGTTGCTAGGGCGACAATAACTTCTAGCCCAGTGCCTAGCAAATGAGGGTGCAGCAGTCCTATGCCATCAGAGCCAAACAGGATGCCCAATAGCAACAACAAAACGATGCTGGGTACTCGAAAGTATGCAGCCAGCACTTGGGCGCTAATGCCTGCAAAGACAGCGATCGCCATCTGGAGCGTGATTTCAAAAGATGCTTCCATGTTCGAGATTTTGAGCTATTTATTTCAAAATCTTTTCTAAAAAACCGTAGATTATTAACTCTACAGGGTACAACATCATACCCTTTCTCCTTTCCGGAATTTTACGTTTTTTGTATTTAACCATCCACTAAAATTAACAGCGCCAGACGTTGAGGCATCCTGCCCAAAACTGCACAAGCATCTACGGACTTGTTTTTGTCTATTCATGTCTTGTGTATCCTCTTTAAACTTTTGCCTCCACCCAGTTTAGCTGCCACCAAGTTTCTTTGGCAAAAACTGTTGACATTGTTAAGGAAATTCGTTACCTTATAAAAGGTCTGAGTCTGACGCCCCCATCGTCTAGAGGCCTAGGACACCTCCCTTTCACGGAGGTAACGGGGATTCGAATTCCCCTGGGGGTACTAAAAAATTAAAATATAAAACCGCTGTTTGGCATTCAGGAGTAACTCTGAACGGTAATCTAGTCAATCAAACTTTTTGCTGGCTAGTCCTTCTACACGTTGATAAATAGCCAGAAGATTTAATCTCAAATCTTTACTCAGACGATTTTCAATGATTGACACTGGCATAGTGAGTTTAGGCCAAACTTGAATTGTGTAGCAGAGATTAGTTCCGATCAGATCGCCAACGAAGTAAGGCTCTAAGCACCAGCTACCAGAGAAATCTTTAAAATCTCCTTCTACCATGCGGAAATTAATTTTTTTCGGGAAGTATTCTTCCAGATCCAGAACTACCCGCGCACAAAAGTTGAAATTTAGTAAGCGCTGCGAACCTATTTGCTCGAGTCGAATACCACCACTAGGATGCTCAATCAGACGACTTTTAGCAAGGTTAGGAATAAAGTCAACCAAGGCCTCGTAATCTGTTAGAACCTGCCAAATTTGTTCTACTGGTCGGGGAATTTTGACTTTAGCACTGATTTGCCGATGTCGCTGTGCTAATTTTTGAATTTGAACTTCAACTTTAGCCAACAAAGCAACTGTATCAGCAGGTAAATCAGCCTCTAAGTTGATGTCATCAGTGGAAGACTCGAAATCAAAGTTCTCTGTTGTGTTAGGTTCTTGAGTCACTTTTAGAATTATGGTTCGCTTTCTGAGGAAAATTGGGGTAGAGTCAGCGTGAAGCAAATTTCGCTCTGTTGAGAATCAGGTATTGGTTGACTTTCAACTGCGATCGCCCCATTGAGATGCTGCACTAAAGACTTGACTAAAGCAAGTCCCAAACCCGTTCCAGGAGTCCAGCGTCCCTTTCCGCGACGGAACTTGTCAAAGATGTAAGTCGCTTCTTCTTGGGAGATGGCACGTCCGATGTTCGTCACTTTCATGATAACTCGATCGATTTGTCGATCGACTTGATGAAAGGCGTGTAGGTGAACTATGCTATCATGCTCTGAGTATTTACAAGCATTGGTGAGTAATTCTTGGAGAATGCGGTCAAAACTTTCTAGTTCAGTTTGCAGTTTTAGCGACTCTTGTGGTAACTCTAAAGAAATGTTTAATCCCTTCTCAGCAAGTTTTTTCTCAAAAGATGCTGCTATATGGTGGATTCTAGTATTTAAATTTATAGTTTCTAATTGCGGAGCTTCGTGAGGTGACTCTAGTTTCTGGAGTGTCAGCAGGTCATTTATTAAGTTAATTTCTTTTGTACATTCCTGCTCTAGGATATCCAGATACCTAACCTGACGCTCTGCTGCTATTCCTGGCAAACGTAAGTTGCGAATTGACATTAGCATGTTTGTCAGAGGGTAGCGTAAGCGATCGCTCATATTACTCAAAAATTCATCTTTGAGTTCGTTAAGTTGTCGCAACTGCTCAACATATTGTCGGGTTCTTTCATGCAATTTTGCTTGGAGTTCCAAACTGCTTTGTAGTTTTGCTGTTCGCTCATCTACCAAAGTTTGTACTTGACGCAATGTCTGTGACTGAATAATGGCGTTACTCACTTGAGCGCAAACCATTTCCACAAGACTTAATTCTGCTGGTTGCCAACTGCGAGCAAAAGATTGCTGTAATACCAAAAATCCTAAGATTTTACCTTGATTTTCTAATGGCATTAACACTACCGCGGGTAATTCCTCTAGCGCAAATAATCCAGCAGCAGAGAAGCTATCGTTTTGGGCTGTATAATCATCAAAAATTACTGGTTTTCCAGAATCTATGAAGGCACGCTGGCATAAACCACACTCAGAAAGCAAAAAAGACCGATCTAAAATATCTGGTTTACTGGTGCGGCAATTTTTTGTTGACTTTGCCCATTCACCGACCACCGTAGCTTTGGCTTTGGGAATTTGTTTTTTCGGTTGAGTCCTAAATAGTGGATCTGTATATTTCAACAGTATTAGCAAACCTCGATCTGCCTGTAGAGATTCAGCTGTAGAGGCAATAATTACTTGGAGCATTTGATTGAGCTCCAAGTTACTACGGCTTAATATAGTTAATTGCTTGATCAAGTTTTGATGCTGGTTACTCTTTTGCAAGTACTGCTGTTGTTCAGCAATTAGCTGGACTTGTGCGACTCGAGAAAAAGCGATCGCGCAAGACGACTCTACCTGTTTGAGCAGTTGTTTTTCTAATTCACTCCAATCATAGGGTTGGAATTTAATCAGACAAATCACACCATTGTTATTGCCACCAAATCGGGTAGGAATTGCTAAAACTGCTTTTATCGGTAGTGGCAGATATTGACAGCCAATTACCAGACTGTTCTGAATGATAGAAATGTCTTCAATAGTCAAAGGTTCAGCAGCACATTGCAGCACTGGGGAGTGCATAAGCAACTGTTCCATCGAAGATATCTCTTCTGGGTGTGGTAACCCTAAATACTCATCAGCACACCAATTCGTAGCAGTTGGTTCGTCGGAGATCTCACCTGTTACTGAAACCAAGCAGCAACAATCTACTTGAAAAGTAACTCCTAGCAATCGGGCAATATCTTGCAGCATCAATTGCGTCGGCGACGAGCTATTGACAATTATTTGGTTAATCTTTTGTACCAACTGGAGGGCTGGTTCTTCCTGATGCTGCATCACCTTGACTTGGTAAGGTTGTAGTCGATCTACGTCATTTAAGTACTGTGGCGGCGACGATAAAGGCTTTTTCATTCTTGGCACGCCCTTGGATAATAAATCCATTGTTTTTGCACCCAACCTTTTGGCATATTGTTCACCGTTAGTTGTGTTGCTACACCTCGATCGTTGACAAATTTTGGATGAATACTTTCTCTCACCTGTTATAGCCCTTTTCTATGTCAGATGGCCAAGTTTCCAAATATATTAAGCAAATTGCTACATGGATACTGAAATACTTAGGATATCTAAAATCCTTGGCTCAAATTATTTTTAGTTTCTTTATATTGATAAGATTATCTAACTTTGACTTAGAATATCTTGTCTGTAAGTATACATAAACCGTAATTTCTCTGGAATCAAGGCGCAACCTCAGGATTTTTAACCGTAAAACCACTGAATAAAATTTACATTTTCTGTAATATTTATTTCAATGGGAGTATAGTTAATAAGCTATCCTTTGATGTTATGTTAGTTTCAAAGAGATATAGCAAAGCTAAAGCTGGAAAAATATTAGGCTTAAAACCTATCCCAATACTCTCATGCTGAATAAACCTAAATGGAATCTAGACCACAGCGCTTTCTAGAGAATGGTATCTAAAATGCTAACTTCCAAGAACGCGTAAGGACGAGAATGCCGCACTTCGTTTTTTCAGAGCGATCGAGTGGAGGTCTCGATATCTGAGTGCATACTAGGCAGGTTTTGCTTTTGTGTTTGGTAATTGGGAAGAAATTGTTTAGCCATTAACAATTATTTCCTACCAACTTTGTCATGATTGATATAATTTATTATAAATAAAGAAACTATAATTTTTAACAATTAATTTGACTCACCATAGAAAATAAAACTAAATTTTGAATGCAGCCCAATCATTTAGTCATAATAACCGAGCTGCATTCGCCTGGATATAAGACTATCCAGCCAAACTCTCGACACTCAAAGGAACCATATCGCCATTCCTCGTTAATCCTAACAACATCGGTTGTTGGGGTTGAATGAGTTGACCTGTGAGTACGCAGCGTTCTTCTTGCTGAGCTGTGGCGGCTATGCTAGCTCGAATATCCGCTCGAGAAAATCGCGGCTTCCACTCACCGGATTTTTGCTGGACATAATTCCAAAGAATATCTCGGATCAGAGCTTGATATCCCTGATTGCCAGCAATTTCTTTAAGTTTATCTTTGAGTTCTCGTTCTAGGCGGATGCTGGTAACTTCCATATCGGTGGTTGGGGTGCGAGCGATTGTATGCATGACTTTTCTCCTTAGAGGTATAGACAGGATAGTAATACAAGTGTAGTATGTTTAAAGGAATGTTCAATAGGTGAAATTTTCTGTGAAATCCATTTATCCCATCTCTACTTCCTTATGCGCTACCAATTGCCGAGCCGATTGGGAATCAGCTGCTGTGGGAGTGGAGTATTTATTTATGGGCGACAGTAGTCGAAATCATGGGCAAATCACAGAGGGTAATGATGAATTTAGATATCTGAGCATTAGTGGGCTGATTGCAAAACCACAACTAGATGAAGAAAGCGGGGGGTACAGGCGAAGGAATACTGTACCGATATAAGACCAGAAAATTTTTCGGTCAATTTCCAACCCCCGCTTCAGGCAAACAAGAAGCGGGGGTTTTTTATAAGGAGTGAAGCTGTGACGACTGCAACGCAACTGTTAGAGCAATCCGTAGTGATGTTTTATCAGAATTTTTTACCACTATGTGAGATTAATATCAAGCGGGTGCTTGTTTTATTAGTGACAAAAAAAACTCAAGTACTGGGTTTTACCACGGAAATTAAATGGCAAATTCACTTACTCAAGTTGGTAATGGATGTCGAAGGTTCTACGAGTTAATTAGCGGGAAGTATTGCCGCCAAACGATCGCAGTTGCCAAGATTGCGGTAGCAGCAAACATCTAACGCTAGATTATCTGATACCGCGATTTACAGGCTGAACAGTTTTGAATAAATGTGCAAGCAAACCTGGAATAACAGGAGAGCATAAGGAATGCTGAAATTAACTTACACTGAAAACAGTTTTTACTTAGAATTTATCACTCAGTCACTAGAAGAATGGGTAGCGCAACGAGTAATTTTGGCACTACGAGTTGGACAAACTCTGAGCGTTGAACCCAGTACAGCTTCCTTTTTGCTTCCTGTTGATTTACCAGGAGTAGAAGTGCTGAAGGCTGAGGTGAAAAGAGATGACAGAGAAATTATTGCTCTGTGTGTCTGCGATAGTGAATATGTGGAAATCACCTTGCGGGGTTCTTGGCTCTCAGATGGTTCTGAGGATGCTGTAGGTGTGTTCGTCACTACAATGAGCGATCGCGCTGAATTCTTTTTGGCCAAACTTTGGCAGGAAGCTCAAGCCTGTGCTTCTGTAATGAGTGAATAAACAAAGAGGAAAGGGTGAGAAATTTTACTCACCCTTTCTGGTTTGATTTCTCTTCTAAACCTTGAAAAAAGTAATCACTGAAGATAACAGGCATTTTCATAATTGATTCAATATCATTAACTTTCACAGCTGATTAACTTACAAGACCTGGAAATTTCTAGCTTTAGTATTCCCGGTAGTAAAAGTTAATAAATAATATTATTTAATTATTTAAAACTTTAATGAATAATGCTCATTAGGCAAAGCGACTTTACATAAACTTAGTTTCAATTTCCGAAACCAGCCTGACAAATAGTGGAGAAACAAGTTAGCTTAACTGTTAATCACGAGCCGCACCCCCCGCAGCGATGGTAAAAGAATTAGCAATTTATACCCGTGGACTAACTAAACAATTTGACCGATACGTTGCTGTCAATGACGTTGATTTAGAAATCCAGGCGGGTGAAGTATATGGACTCATTGGCCCAAATGGCGCAGGTAAAACCACTCTGATCCGGATGTTGGCGACTGCTGAGGAACCAACTACAGGGGAGATTTATATTAATGGCGATCGCCTCTTACGTGACAAGAGTAACCCTAAGCTCAAGCGTCGTCTTGGCTATTTACCTGATGACTATCCGCTGTATGAGGATTTGACAGTCTGGGACTACTTAGATTATTTTGCGCGTTTATATCGCTTGCGGGAACCGCGCCGCACCCAACGGCTGCATGAAGTTTTAGAGTTAATCCAACTTGGTAACAAACGCCACAGTCAGATTTCTACCCTGTCACGGGGGATGAAACAGCGTTTGAGTTTAGCGCGAACCATTATCCACGAACCGATTTTACTATTACTAGATGAGCCTGTTTCTGGTCTTGACCCGATTGCAAGAATGCATTTCCGTGAAATCATTAAGGCTTTACGAGAAGCTGGGATGACAATCTTAATTTCCTCCCACGTTCTTAGTGATTTAGCCGAATTGTGTACTTCTGTGGGAATTATGGAACTTGGTTTTTTAGTAGAAAGTACTTCGCTACAGCAACTTTACCAACGTCTTTCACACCAGCAAATTGTGTTATCTACTTTGGGAAAAATAGAGGTACTTTTGAGTGAGTTGAAGCATTATCCTTTAGTAAAAGAGTGGGAGGTGATACCAGGAAAAAACAGTGTGCGGGTAAATTTTTCAGGTACACAGGAAGAATGTGCCCAATTATTGCGATCGCTCATTCAAACAGGCATTCCTTTGACTGATTTTCACTGCATACAAGAAGATTTAGAAACTATTTTCTTAAAATTAGGTCACAAACAAGCATCTTGATTAGGGACTGACAAATAAAAAAATATCCCACTGTTTACACTTAACAGTTATCAGTTATCAACTTCAAACTGAATAATTTATTTCTCAAGGTTCCCTTAGTCAATAACTATTACTCCCTATTTTTGGAGATTTATTCTATGATGCTCAATTTTATAGACAAAATAGGCGATGCAAATCCGCAATTATTACGGGAACTCAAAGGACGCCTGAAATTTTTTCATGTGGCGATCGCTGTTGCAACTTCCCTACTACTGCAACTAGTAGTTTTTTTATATCAGTTCCGTGAACTTCCTGGTGAGAAATATTCACTGACTAATACATACTGTCGTTTGCAGTCAGTGTACGGGCAGCTACTAACACAAGCCTACCAGCAATCAGATCAATCTAAAATTGCTGAATTAAATAATTTTATCTCCAAGAATTTCTGCCCAGAAAACCAAATTGATTGGCAGTTGTGGTGGCGAGACCATTGGGAATATATATTCCTTTCTTTAAGTGTAATTTTTATATTTACACTATTAGTTGCAGGAACTTATTTACTAATTAATGATTTAGCCAAAGAAGAACGTCGCGGTACGCTGAATTTTATTCGTTTGAGTCCCCAATCCGAAACAAGTATATTGACTGGCAAGTTACTAGGAGTTCCAAGTTTAATTTATTTGGTAGTCTTAACAGCCGTTCCTTTACATTTGTGGGCTGGACATTCTGCCAACATAGCTTTTAGTTGCATTTTGAGTTACTACGCTATTGTTGTTGGTAGCTGTATTTTCTTCTACAGTGCTGCATTACTATTTGGATTAGTTAGTCGTAAGTTCAGTGGTTTTCAGCCGTGGTTAGGTAGTGGTGGAGTCTTACTTTTCTTGTTCATGACGCTGATCGTAGCATCATCTTCCGGCGTCAGTTTAAATAATTCAGCTGCTTGGTTGAGACTGTTTATTCCTTGGGATGTCACAAATTATCTGTTTCCTAACTTGTTTCGTTTATATCATGGTTCACCTTTGAAGAACTTGCAGTTTTTCTATTTACCAATAGGAACAAATGTTGTGAGTCTCGTTGGCTTCCATTTGTGCAACTATGGAGTATGTACTTACGGTATTTTTCAAGCACTGAAACGTTGCTTCCGTAATCCTCAAGCCACAGTAATTAGTAAGGGACAAAGTTATATACTAGTAGCTTTTTTCCAACTGATGGTGTGGGGATTGACCTTACAAAATTTGCAGACAGTTTTCAACTTAGATGAACAAATTGAGCGAAATTTTGCTTTGATGGCATTATACAACTTAGTGTTGCTTTTCAGTTTGATTGCAATTCTTTCTCCTCACCGTCAAACCGTACAAGATTGGGCAAGATATCGACACCAAAAAGTTTCCAACCACAAGAGTATTTGGCAGGATTTAATTTCGAGCGAAAAAAGTCCTGCACTAGTGGCGATCGCCATCCATCTGACAATTGTTAGTATCCCTTGGCTGGTCTGGATTTCACTTACATCTGTTTTGGATACAAACCATAGCCCAAACTGGACAGGTGACAATGTTGACAGGTTAAAATTATTTTTAGCCCTAGTGTTGTCTATCAGCATGATGTTGATTTATGCCACCATCGCTCAATTGATACTTTTGCTAAAAACTCCTAAACGTTCTTTTTGGGCAATTGGAACTATCGGTGCAGTAATGTTTTTACCACCAATGATTTTAGAATTTCTTAGCATCTCTTCCGAAAAAAATCCCACTATCTGGCTGTTTTCAACTTTTCCTTGGGCAGCAATACAATACTCTGAGGCAACAACAATTTTTATGGCATTCATAGCCCAGTTGAGTATTTTAGCATTATTCAACTTCCAGTTAACGAAGCAGGTAAGATTAGCAGGTGAATCTGCTACAAAAGCATTGTTAGCAGGACGTTAGTTCAGTAGTTGAAACACGTTAAGATACCCGATTTATTTGAGAAGTCGGGTATCTTGTTTTTTAGGATTGGTATATTATATTTATTTACAGGGAAAGGCAGAGGGTCGAAGGCAGAAGGCAGAAAGCAAAAAATATTAATTAAAACTTTAGTTGTAAGTATAAAGCCCATAAATAAAGAAAATGTATTTCGAGAGGCGGTGCGCCACGAAATATAGTGTCCTTGTTTCAATCCCACGGTTTTAAACGTAGGTTTCCTTCTGCCTTCTGCCTCTATGAGTAGACATTAACATTTAAAGAATTTTCCCAAATCTTGGCAATATATAAATTTGCTCTAGGGAGGTATACTTGTACATTTTTATTTATCTGTAGCAGTAATTACATTAAGTAGTATTAAATTTTTAATTAGCACAACTACTATAATAATCTAAAAATCATGCTAGATCCTTCTATTGAAGACCTACGCTATACAGCGATACAATTTTTAGAACAAAGCCCTCCACAACGTTTAAAAATTCTTAAACAATTAGGTATAGCTCGTTATGAGTTTTTAATTAAGATTCGCTTCAATGAAGCAAACATCATTTGTATGATGCGATTTTTAAAATATCCAAATCAGCTAAAGTTTCCTAATCTTCAAAAAGCTGATTTATCTGATTTAATTTTAGATGGGGTAAACTTCATCAGAGGAAATTTATCATATGCAAATCTACAAAGTAGCAGTTTAGTCAATGCCGACCTGTTATTTGCAAATTTAACAAAAGCTGACTTGAGAAATGCAGATTTAAGAGGTGCAACTTTGAATGAGACTATTTGGTTAGATACCCTAGTAAATCAATGTCAGTTTGGTATAGGTACTGGTTTAACTCATTTGCAACAGCAAGATTTGCAACTGCGCGGAGCTATATTTAACTAGCTTAAAAATATAAAAGTAGGGATAGGAAGTGGGGTGGATATTTTCATCCCCAGTTGTGAACTTTTATTTATGGATATCTCTCAAGAAAAAGATAATTAAAATGCAAAAAGTTATAAGATTATTAAATTAAGATTGACTTGGACAAGTTAATGAATGTTAAGCTACCCCAAAAATTGATGCTGCTTGGTTCTGGGGAACTAGGCAAAGAATTTACAATCGCTGCTCAGCGTCTTGGCAATTATGTGATTGCTGTTGACCGCTACCCTAATGCTCCAGCGATGCAAGTTGCTGACCGTTTTGAAGTAATTTCTATGCTCAGTGCTGATGATTTAGAAGCTGTAGTTACTAAACATCAACCAGACTTTATTATACCAGAAATTGAAGCTATCAGAACAGAAAAACTTATCGAATTTGAACACAGAGGAATTACAGTTATTCCGACTGCGGCTGCTACTAATTATACAATGAATCGTGATAGAATTAGGGAACTGGCACATCAACAATTAGGTATCAGAACAGCTAAATATGGTTATGCTGTAAGTTTAGAAGAATTGACTGCTATTTCTAATGAAATTGGGTTTCCTAATGTTGTTAAACCTGTGATGTCATCATCTGGAAAAGGTCAGTCTGTAGTCCAGAATAAGAGTGAAGTAGAGAAAGCTTGGAATTATGCGATCGCTAATTCTAGAGGTGACAGTCAAAAGGTAATTGTAGAAGAATTTATTAATTTTCAAATTGAGATAACTTTACTAACTATTAAACAGTGGAATGCCTCAACAATTTTCTGTCCTCCTATTGGTCATCGTCAAGAACGAGGCGATTATCAAGAATCGTGGCAACCAGCAGAAATTTCTGAAGACAAAATATTAAAAGCCCAAGAAATAGCCATAAAAGTCACTGATGCTTTAGGAGGAGCCGGAATTTTTGGTGTTGAGTTTTTCATTACCAAAGATGAAGTGATTTTTTCAGAACTTTCTCCCAGACCTCATGATACGGGTATGGTGACATTAATCTCACAAAATCTCAACGAATTTGAATTACATCTGCGAGCTATTTTAAACTTGCCAATTCCTCATATAGAACAATTAGGAGCATCAGCAAGTGCAGTAATTTTAGCTACAGCAAAATCTGATTCTATTGTTTTTGCTGGTGTAGCTGAGGCTCTATCAGAAAAAGACGTAGATATCAGATTATTTGGTAAACCTAATGCTCATCCATATCGGCGAATGGGAGTAGCTTTAGCAAAAGATGTGAATGTCCATAAGGCCAGAGAAAAAGCTACTAATGCTGCAAGTAAAATTAAAATTATTTAGTTTATTATTGTCTTTTAGATTAAGTTTAGTTATTGTATTTTCAAGAACTGGAATAGAACGGATAACTTCTGCTTCTGTATTGAGAGGATTACTTTTATTATCAACTAATGGTTCTAATTTACCCATTTCTGTTTCTACTCCTGTTAAAGAAGAAGTAGTATTGATTCTTTAAAATTTTAGCTTCCCCTCTGCTAACTAATACTAATAAGGCTTAATTCTAAATCATCAGAAACTAACATCCCACCGCCAGAAGTAGTAATAATTTTATTGCCATTAAACGAATAAATACCAATGCGTCCAAAAGTTCCTAACAAACGTTTTTTGTACGTAGCTCCTAAAGTTTCAGCAGCATCTTCAATTAAGGGAATATCATACTGATTACAAGTCTGTAAAATTGGATCAATATCTGCACTTTGACCATATAAATGTACAAGTACAACTGCTTTAGGTAATTTGCCTTTTTTAGCACGGTGTTGCAGTGCTTCTGCTAACAGTTCGAGATTCACGTTCCATGAAGTGCGATCGCTAATTTTCCGATTCCATATTACCTTAATCATTTCACCTTTATTATTCTCTGTTTAAAGGAATAAAAATTGTTAGATACATAAAAAAGATAGAGAAATTTTTATCTGTTAAGGCAGTCCGAAAATTTTAATTAAGGGGTATTGGATTTAAGAGCATTTCAAGGAACGATATAAAGTTGATGTAAAGCTTAAATGTTATTAAGCGTAAATAAGCTTTCAAAAATATATCAATTTAACTTATGTATTTTAAAATTTATTTCTTTAATAGAAAATTTTTTTATTTTATAAAAAATATTTTGATATCACAAAAAATTTTGATATTGAAACTTAACTTAATCAAAATACTGTATTCAGCTAAAATAACTACTTATTTTTACACAATAAATTAGCATGTAGACCAAAAAATTAATAAAAGTTAACTTGTCTACTTCAATACATTATTAATGGTATTTTTGGAAATTTTAAAGATTTAATAAAGCAGGTTAGTTAACTGTTAGTTTATGATAATTAAATAATTACAGTTTGGCTCGAAAAACTTGACACAATAATCAAAATTATTGACGTAACTGCTTACCATTTGGGTAATCAATTAAGTAATTTTTAGGAATATAAATTATCTAATTTTCTAGAGTAGATAGCTCGCTTGCCCGTAACTAAAGACAGGTTTTTTTGACTTGTCTACAAAAATTAGTTAGATATTTTTTGTTAAAAAGTTCCTAAGCAAATAATTAATGTTTTCTAACATAGCATTACCCAAATGGTAAGTGGTTCGCATTGAACAAATTAATAGTTTTTTAGCTGAGGCTGAACTTACGTATTAGTGAGAAATTCAGGAGAAATAACATGGCATTTATTTTTGGCAGTACAAGTGCCGACAGTCTCGTTGGGACATCGGGAAATGACACGATAGTTGGTTGGGCTAATGGTGGTAATGCCAATAGTACTTCTGGTAACGACACCTTGAATGGTGCAGGTGGTAACGATTCTCTCGCAGGTGGGACGGCAAACGACAGTCTAATTGGTGGCACAGGAAATGACACACTTGATGGTGGCACAGGAAATGACACACTTGATGGTGGCACAGGAAACGATACTCTAATCGGTGATGTAGGTGCTGACATCTTCAAAGGCAGTCAGGGAAACGACAGCATTAACGGCGGAGATGGCACTGATACCGCAGACTACAGTCAACTAAGTCAAAGCATTACTTTGTCAAGCGTCGGAATTCTTCAAAAAGCTGGGGGATTAGGGCGAGACCAACTTTTTAAAATAGAAAAGATTATTGCTAATGCTAATGTTGCCAACAACACCATAGATGCATCCCAAGCTTCTTCTGGGGTATCTATTACCGTTAACCTGCAAAACCAAAGTTTGGCTGTTAATAACGTTCCTGGTTTTGGAACATTGTCATTTACTGCAATTAACTTTGATAATGTCATCGGCACAAATGCAAATGACATCATTGTTGGTGACAACCAAAATAACCAATTATCCGGTAATAACGGCAACGATAGTCTAAACGGTGGAAATGGCGATGACACACTTAATGGTGGTTCTGGTACTGACAGCTTGAATGGAGGAGCAGGCAATGACACTTACATTATTGACGGTGCTGTTGACACCATTATTGAGGCTGTTAATTCAGGCACAGATACCGTCCGGTCTTCTATCACCTATACACTCGCCACCAATGTAGAGAATCTGAGGCTAACGGGAACTAGCGCCATTAACGGCACAGGTAACAGTCTTAACAACTTTGTGTTTGGTAATGGTGCTAACAATACTCTTAATGGTAGAACAGGCAATGATACGCTAGACGGTAATTTTGGCGATGATATCCTCAATGCTGAGGACGGCAATGATAGTCTACAAGGCGGGCCTGGTAATGACATACTCAATGGAGGGTCTGGAGACGATATCCTCATTGGTGTTTTCCCTGGTAGTCTACTTCCGCCGGGATTAGGCGAAAGTGATATTCTGACTGGTGGGATTGGGATAGATAGATTTATCCTGGGAGATGCTGTAAATGTCTTCTACGACGATAACAACACTGCAAATCCTGGTTTTGGTGACTTGGCTACCATTACTGACTTCAACTCTAGCGACGATCGAATTGAACTCAAAGGAGCTACACAGGACTACCGCCTGCAAGTTGTTGGAAGCAACACACGAATATTTTTAGACAAACCGGGAACAGAGCCAGATGAGATCGTAGGTATTGTGCAGGGCAGAAACAATCTCAGACTTGATAGTGATGACTTCCTTTTCTATGAGCGAGAAAATGCTGGAGAAGCTACAAACAATACACTAGCCAGCGCTGAAGGATTGGGTTCCTTATCATCAGGCTCAAATGTTAATCTTTCAGCTCAGTTAGCAACAATTCAGCCAGGGGGTAACCCTGATTTCGACTTTTTTAAATTTTCTTTAGCAAATTCAGCAACTGTCACTATCAGTACGGCGACATCTGGAGATACAGTTCTCGGACTGTTTAACAATGCTGGGGCTTTATTGGAAGTTAATGATGATAACGGTGGTAATAGGCAATCATTAATCACTACTTCCCTAAGTGCTGGTACGTACTCTATTTCAGTGAGCAAATATAATTTCTTCCCTCAGAATGACGGAACTTTCTCAGGAGGTGACGTATCTAATCCTGATTTTTCTTATAGGTTACAAGTCACTTTAGCTTAAGGACGTTGTTAACTTCAGAAAATACTGATATCCAAAGGCAGATTGAAAGATACTTTTACTTCTAATTAGGGGAACACGGCGGTGTGTTCTCCCTTAGCAGACAAGAGACTATTCCCAAGTTTGATAAATGGTCTCTTACAGTTAGAAATTTGTAAATGCTTGAGATATCAACTTAATATTGAATGCTGTTTCTGAAAATATCATGCAACTTTTACATCAAGTTGAAGAAGAATTCAGTAATCAGAATCAATCAGTTCAAAGTCCTACCGACTAGAAACTAAACACCACTAAATCAGTGATTTAGTGGTGTTTTACCCTTTATTCATAAGCCGATCGGACTCTAATAACCAACTGAATTCTGAGGACTGCCTCCTGAATTCTATGCTGATAAAATTTATGTAAAGTTCAACTCTTATCAAACTCAAAAATTTTCTGGATAATCTATCAATTTAACTTATCTTCCTTTTAAAATATTTCTTTAATCTAAAAGTATTTTTTTTATTGAAAGATAATACTTTTTTAACAAAATATCTGATATTGAAACCTAACTTAACTGGGAAAGCGCTTTAATTGAAAAACTATCACAACTTTTACTAAAAAAATAAGTAACTTTGAAAAAAGTTAATTAAGTTTTATATTTATTTTTCTAAACTATAAATAAATGGCATAGATTAATCTTGTAAAGATTTTATAAAGAAGTTTATGAAAACTTTCATTCATGATAATTAATATAGTTATGGTAGTAAAAAATTTATAAAAACAATCAATATCAAGAAATTTTTGCCTATTACTTACGATTTGCGTAATTAAGGATTTGCAACAAAGAAATTATCTAATCTTCTTGTATGGTGAGCATCTTGTCTCTCTATAACTAAAAGGGTGGTTTTTGACTCAGCATAATCGATAGTTGGATGTTTTTTTTGCAAGTCCCTAGTCAAATTAATAATTAAAGTTTTCCATCTAGGATTATGCAAATCGCAAGTAATTTACATTGAACTAATAAAGAGTTATTTGACTAAGGCCGAAGTGAGGCATTAGTTAAAAATTGCGGAGAAATGAGATGGCAATTATTTACGGTACGACAGGTTCTGACACCAGAAATGGGACTTCGGGAGATGACACGATATATGGTTGGGCTAATGGTGGTAATGCCAATACTACGTCCGGTAACGACATTTTAAATGGTGCGGCTGGCAACGATAATCTATTTGGTGGAACAGAAAACGACAGTCTTATTGGTGGAGATGGCAATGACACACTTGATGGCGGTACAGGTACTGACAGCTTGAATGGGGGAACAGGTAACGACACTTACATTGTTGACAGTGCTGCTGATATTATCACCGAAGCTGCTAATTCAGGCACAGATAGCGTCCGGTCTTCTGTCTCTTACACACTCATAGCCAATGTGGAGAATCTGACGCTAACGGGAACTAGCCCCATTAACGGTACAGGTAACAGTCTTAACAACTTTGTGTTTGGTAATAGTGCTAACAATACTCTCAATGGTAGAACAGGTAATGACACGCTAGACGGTAATTTGGGAAATGATATTCTCAATGGTGAGGATGGCAATGATAGCTTACAGGGCGGGCCTGGTAATGATACACTCAATGGAGGGTCTGGAGACGATGTCCTGATTGGTGTTTTTCCTGGTAATTCGCTCCCACCCGGTTCAGGGGAAATTGATAGCTTGATTGGCGGGGTTGGGGTAGATAGATTTGTCCTTGGGAATGCGACAAATGTCTTCTACGACGATAACAACACTGCGAACGCAGGTTTTGGAGACTTGGCTAGCATTAGTGACTTCAACTCTAGTGACGATCGAATTGAACTCAAAGGATCTCTACAGAACTACCGCCTGCAAGTTGTTGGAACTAACACACAAATTTTCTTAGATAAACCAGGAACAGAGCCAAATGAAATCATAGGTATTGTGCAGGGGAGAACCAATCTTAGACTTGATAGTGACGACTTCCTTTTCTATGAGCGGGAAAATGCTGGACAAGCTACAAATAATACACTAGCCAGCGCTGAAGGATTAGGTTCTTTATCATCAGGTTCAAATGTTAATCTTGCAGGTGAGTTAGTAACAGTTCAGCCCGGAGATAATCCTGATTTCGACTTTTTTAAATTTTCTATAGCAAATTCAGCAACTGTAACTATCAAAACAGTGACACCTGATGATACAGTCCTCGGTCTGTTTAATAATGCTGGGACTTTACTGCAATTTAATGATGATAGTGGCAATGAATCAGACTTTGGGTCATTAATCACTGCTTCACTAGGTGCGGGGACGTACTCTATTTCAGTGAGTAAATATGCTTTCTTTCCTCAAAATGGTGGAACTTTCTCTGGCGAAAGTGACAGCATATCTGTTCCTTATACCTTGGAAGTGAGTGTGGCATAAGGACAAATAATACCATCTGAGATTAGGAATTTCTGTGTTTGGGTTTTGTCAATCCATCTATTTCAATCCTTTTTTAAATTGGTATAAGTTTTTTAAACATTCTCTAAATCTTCTTAATTCAGTAAAAAGATTTAGAAAACATCATCTGATTATATTTATGGAGAAAATCATGAATAGCACTAAATCAACCAGCCCAGATAAACGCAGATTTAGCAATAAATTGGCACTAAAAAAATGCTTTTTTTGGGGAAAAACACTTCTATTAACAATATTTCTGTTAAATTATAGAACTATCGTAGTTAATGCTGCACCTCAAGCCCTGCGTTCTGATATTCAGATTCGCAATATTCTAAATACGGCATCGATTTCTCCTTCTGTTCGGATTGTAAAAGATCCGCGAAATAATACACTCTATTATCTCAAACGCAATGGCGAGATTTATAAAGTTAATTTAGCTTTATCTACTAGTACACTTGTCTATAACTTTAGTAATCATAAGGTAGCTGAAACTCAAGGTATGGCCATTGGCCCTGACGGTACAATTTATTTAGTTGGCAATGGAAACCTTGGAAATGACCAGACCAAAGCAATTATTGTTAAAGGTGTAATTAACCCAAATACAGGAGTGCGTATCTGGTCTGTTTTGGCTAAGAGTGCAGGGTATCCAAAAAGTAAAACAGCCTATGATCATCGTTTCAGTGGTGTGGTGGTTAGCCCAGATGGTAAGTATATCTATGTGAATAGCGGTTCTCGTACAGATCATGGTGAAATCCAGACTGCTGGAGGTTTATATCCCAATACTCGCGAAGTAGGATTAACGGCCTGTATAATCCGTCTTCCTACTAATGGTCAAAATCTCTTTCTGGCAAACAATCGAGCAACTTTAAAAACAGCTGGTTATATTTTTGCAGAAGGAACACGCAACACTTTCGATATGGCTTTTGCACCTAATGGGGATTTATTTGGCACAGAAAATGGTCCCGATCGCGATATGTCAGAAGAATTAAATTGGTTACGTCAAGGTCAACATTACGGCTTTCCTTGGCGTATAGGTGGGACAGACAATCCCCAACAATTTCCCAATTATAATCCTGCCAATGACCGTTTATTAAACCCCAAATTTAGCGCAGTTATCAAAGGTTACTATTATAACGATCCGACATTTCCATCTCGGCCTAATATCACTTTGACTGAACCAATTCCTAATTTTGGCCCGGATGCAGACAATTATCGCGATCCTCAAAATGGCCAAATCAAAGATGCGAGCGTTCTTGGACAAAGTTTGAGTACTTTTACAGCACATCGTTCTCCTTTGGGTTTAGTTTTTGATACACAAAGAGCAATGAATCCAGAATTTAAGGGAGATGCATTTGTATTGAGTTGGACTCCAGGCGATCCTGTTGGTGAAGCTGTAGCAGGCCCTTTTAAAGATCCCAGCCAAGATATGTTGGATTTGAAATTGACTAAAGTAGGAAATACCAACTACCGACTTCAAGCCAGACGTATTGTCCAAGGTTTCAGTAATCCCATTGATGCTGAAATTATCAACAATAAGATTTATGTTATAGAATACGGTGGAAATCAAGGGATTTGGGAAGTTACTATGCCTACTAATTAATAGAATTTGGGATTTAAGATTTTGCGAAATATTAGAGCGAAGGAAACTTCTGCTCTAAACTTTTGAACACGGATTTTGGAGTGAGAATAGCTTTCTTCCTGAATTCTGAACGGCAGTTGCTCTACTTGGGGAGACCCAAAGACTGCACTGCCTCCTCTTCAATTTTGATGTTTTTTTGAACTAATACATTGTCAGTAGACCGAAAAGTTTTCCAGAACCTTTACCAGTCCTTCATTTCCACTTAAGAATACAAAAAGCCGAAATCAGCTTGTCATCTGCGTTTTAAAAACTTTTGTTCTGCGAGGATTGAAGAGTGATGTCTACGACAAGCCGCTTTGCGTCTACGCTTGTGGTCATGATGGAAAGTCTCAAAAACGTCGGCTCAAACCCTTATTTTTTCATTAACTTCTAAAACTTTTCGGTCTACTGATAGTATGTTAGGGCGTTAGCCTAATGACCCTACTTCTTTTCGCTAATTGCATTGCGACTTCTTCTTTAATTCCTAACTAAACCTTTACTTCCAAAGATTTTAGTAATTCGGTATTCACACCCGATTCACGAGTGAGGGCAATTTTGCCGGTGCGGGCGATTTCTCTGAGACCAAATTTTTGTAACACCTGGACGATCGCTACCATTTTACCCGGATCTCCCACAACTTCTAAAGTCAGAGAATCTTCCGCCACATCCACGACTCGCGCCCGGAAAATCTGAGACAGTTCGATTACTTCTGAGCGATTACTACTAGTAGCATTTACCTTCAATAGCATTAATTCTCGCTCTACACAAGGAGTTTCGGTAATATCCTGTACCTTGAGGACATTGACTAACTTGTATAATTGCTTGGTGAGTTGTTCGATTACGCGATCGTCACCGGGTACAACCATCGTAATTCGCGACACACCTCCCTGTTCAGCCGGGCCGACAGCAAGGCTTTCAATATTAAAACCACGACGGGCAAATAAACCAGAAATGCGGGACAGAACGCCCGCCTCATCTTCTACCAAAACTGAAAGAGTATGTTTCATCTTCGCCAACACGGGCCAGAGCGGGATTTGAGTAACGCAGATACTAGTACAATAAGGCAAAAGTAAAAAGTTAAAAGTAAGAATACTTAAACCTGAAGCTTTTTACTGATTCCAGATAATAATGTACTAGCTAAAGGACTGCGCTATACGTACCGAGCCACTAAATAATAATAAGTGAGACCTTTCATTTTAAACTTAATAGTTACACTCATTGCAATTTATAAAGAGAATTTGTAGAGAAATTATTTTGCAAGCAGGATTTTCTTTGAGAAAATATTTTTTCATCGGCAGATGTCAGATATTACTAAAGCTTGTATACTCAAATCTGGTTTAACCTCTAATCGGAGATAAGTTGTTATGGGTTGGTTACAAAGACTATTTGGAATGGAAAAACCTGACAATGCTGAAGTAAATCCCACTGCCCAAGCAGTACCCCAAACTCCTAGTACTACTGATACGCAATCAATACCGCCAGAACGTCTAGGATTAAATGGTGAATATGACCAAAGTGGTTTAGCAAAGCGGGTAGCATTAGCATTCGATCAAGACCCCCAACTCGACGATGTTAATACCCTTTGGGTTGCTCAAACAGGTACCACTGTAGTGTTGAAAGGTAAAGTTCCCAGCCAAGAAATTCTCGATAGAATGGTTTCTGTTGCCCGTACTGTGAATGGTACTACAGATGTTGATACTGACCAAGCTACGGTTAGCTAGGCAAGAGGACAGGGAAAGCAGGGAGAGAATAATTCTTAACTCCAAACTCCTCTGTCAATCCAATCTAAAATCGCTTGGTTGACTTGTTCAGGACATTCATCATGGGGACAATGACCTACGTTTTCTAAATTAAGCACTTCTAATTTCTCGTTGTACTGAGCAAATTGGCTTGCCAAAGCTGGGGGAACAAAGCGATCCTTTTGTCCCCAAATTAATAGCATCGGAATTGTTAAGGTTGGTAATACTGCCTTGACATTGGGACTAAAGTTAATTCCAATTGCAGCTTTAAACAAAGCACTAAAAGCCCTCGCTGAACCTCGGTCTTGGGGAGGGCCAGCTAAAATTTCTATCAGTTCATCGGTAATTGCCTCTGGTTTGGCGTAGGCGAGACTAGCCCAGCGACGCAACACGCCTGGACGGCGCACAAAGTTAAACACAGGCTTGAGAATCAACGGTGAAGCAACAATATTTTTAATTCCTCTGACCACTGGTCGCAGCACAGGAGGAATTGCTTCTTGTTCCAGTGAAGGATCGGGTAAACTCATCATCACCATACCCCGCACCATGTCGGGATGAGTGGCGGCGGCGGCTAAAGAAATCAGCGAACCGTTGGAATTGCCTATTAATATTGCTGGTTGGCGGATAAACGTTTGCCAAAAATCGTAAACTTGCTCTACCCAAAGTTCGATGCTGTAATTGGCTGCGGCTTTTTGGGAAGCGCCAAAACCGAGCATATCTAGGGCGTAAACTGTGTGATGTTCGGCTAACACCTCTAAATTATGTCGCCAATGACCAATAGAAGCGCCAAAGCCATGTAACAGAATTAGAGGTTGTGTGTTCTGATGATTCTGAGCACAGCGAATATAAGTATAGCGAGTTTGCCAGCCCCGCCAAACCCAATCTCTTTGATTACCAACTCGCTCCTGCCAGTGTAGTGTAGTGGTCACAGTCTTCTCTAATTTCTGAGCGTTGAAATACTATTATAAAACTTTAATTTTTTACATTATCTCTAAAACCAATGTCAAACTTAATCCTCAGCCCCTTCCCTACTAGTATTGGGGAGTAAGACTCAACGCCTCATATCATGTCCGGTTAAAGACTTATCATTAAGACGGCAGGGGGCAGGGGGCAGGGAGCAGGGAGAAAGAGGTTTTCCTGGTGTTCTGCACAGATGCGGGAATTGTAACTAATTAGGCGGACATGATATCACCCCTCATTTTGATTATTATCCTCGTTGGTTAAGGGGTAATATTATCAGGACTTAGGCACTGACTACGATTTTAGGTCATTACGAGCGAAGCGTTTGCGGAGCGTCTCGTAGAGAAGTAATCGCCAAAAACTTTGGGATTGCTTCCCTACACTACGTTCTGGTCGCAATGACAGAATAGTGCTTACGTAAGTCCTAATTGTTTAGAATCCTCTAAACCATCGGCTTTAGCATCTGTTACTTCTAGTCAACCAACTCATACTCTTACAAGGGATTTTTGATACTTTTCACTTTTACTTTGTTGCCGAGCCTCGATAAATTCGCTCCATTTGCTCTGGAGAAAGCACTGTCATTGGAAACCATTCATGTGCGCCATTAGGGACTTCTTCAGACGATGGCAACGCCCGTTGTTGAGTTTTTGTGAAACGTATTTCCACATTGCTTAGTGGTTCAAATATCTCATCTCTTTCTGATGGTAGAAGTTGATTTTGGGGCAAGATATAGGCGTGGTTTTGTGCATCGTATGCCAAGACTTCTCCTGTTTCAATTTGATAAATCCAAGCATAAATTTTGAGTTGCCCTTGGTGGAGCTTAGAGTGAATCACTGGATAAGTTCGTAAATTTTCGATTTGGGTGAGTACATTTTCAGCAATAATTATTTCTAAGAGTTCTTCGCCTTCGTAGTCACTATAATTATCTTTTACTAGTCGTCGGGTTGCCTCTGCATACTTGAGCCAGTCATGTACAAGCGGCATTTCTATCCGCAAGCTGTCTAACTTCATTAACCCCTTCATAGCACCACAATGCGAGTGACCGCAGACAATAATTTGTTGAATATCTAATGCTTGAACAGCATATTCTATTGTTGCCCCTTCACCGCCATTAGTCGCACCATATGGTGGAATAATATTGCCTGCATTGCGGATAACAAATAATTCACCTAAGCCAGCTTGTGTAATCAGGTTTGGATCGATACGCGAATCCGAACAAGTAATAAATAGTACTCTAGGCTTTTGACCATGAGAAAGTTGTTCAAACAGTTCTTCATTAGCGGGAAAATAACTACTTTTGAATTCGCGCAAACCTTTAATTAATTTTTTCATAGTAGTGGTAGATGTAATAACTAATACTTGGAATTTTTCGGAAAAATTGAGTTGTCGAATTAAGTAAGTAGGGACAGCTTGATAATATCTGTACAGGACTTACGCACTGACTATGATTTTACGTCATTACAAACGAACGCGAGTGCGTCTTTAAGAGTTGCGTTCGCGGAGCGTCTCGTAGAGAAGTAATTGCCAAAAATTCTGGGATTGCTTCCCTACACTCCGTTACAGTCGCAATGACAAAATAGTGCTTGCGTAAGTCCTATCTGTAAAGAGATTGACTTAGTTAATTAGGCTTTTGCTATTGTACCAGAGGCTTAGTCAAAGGGTAAAATTGATTGTTGTATTGTTTAAGTAGTCTTGCTAAAGTACCGTCTCTTGTGGCAGTTGTAACGTTAAATCAATCTGCAATGAGTAATAAATTTGGTATTTTTCCTCTTCGACTCAGCTAATTTTCCAGAACTGTATAGGGTCAGTAGTTCTATATTCTTATCACAATTGCGTCACTGATGTTTACGGACTTATAAAATTACGTTGCTAATAATTTACCAGAAGGTGATTAACTATAACGATGTCTATTTTTTAGGCAGAATTCGGAATTTTTATTCATACTTGTTATTTCTAACGGTACAAGACAAAGAACTAAAAATAGTGCAATCTAAGAGTAGTGCAAATATCAGAAATTATGGACGCTGCAAAACGCCTTGCTACTCTCAACCGCATTCGCAAACTCAGCCGTTTGATGGATACATCAATACATATTCCTTTGACGCGTATTCGCATTGGAATAGACCCAATTATCGGTTTAGTTCCCGGTGCAGGTGATTTAATTAGTACAGCGTTTTCAGCTTATATCATAATTTTGGCTGCCCGCTTCGGCATCTCGCGCCAAGATTTAACGAAAATGATTTTTAACGTGGGTTTGGAAGCAGTCGTTGGTACTGTGCCTTTTGTGGGCGATTTATTTGATGCTTTTTATAAGTCCAATATTCGGAATTTGGCAATTTTAGAGCAACATTTGACAGTGGTTGAACCAGAACTTAAAGAAGTGTCTGATGAACTTTACTCTGGTAAGTTCAGCCAAGTTTAGGATTACACTAGACTTCTTGCATGAATCAAGATCCCTCACCCTAAATCCCTCTCCCAAGTTTGGAAGAGGGACTTTGAAGTTTACTCCCCTTCTCCTAATATTGGGAGAAGGGGTTGGGGGTTGAGGGTAGTTTTTGTATTCGTGCAAGAGGTCTACTGCATATAACTGAGGCTGGTAATACTCATTGCTTTCGTAGAATATGGAAGTGAGGTTAAAACTAATTCTGTAACTTCTTAAGCTCTGCATCTGTAAACGGATTTTTCCCTGCTCGTAAATCTTTCACCCAGCGCTGCCGTTGTGCTTTATCATTTTTATCCTGAGGCTGGGCGATATATGCTTCAAAGTCCTCAATTGCCCCTTGGGTGTTGCCTGTTAGCGCCCTAGCCAAGCCACGACTATCACGAATGTTGCCATCTTCAGGTGCAAGTGCAACGGCTTTTTCACAGGCTGGTAACACTTCGGCAGCTTGTTTTTGCAGACTACCTCGCCAGCATAGTGTATTCCAAGAGCTTATAGGAATTTCCACTTTTGGATCGAGCTTGAGAGCTTCGGTGTAAGCTGCTAATGCTTCCTGAAACTTTTTCTCTTCTAAGCGGCTATTTCCTTCATCAACTGAGCGTTCAGCCTTGCCTTTGTTAACAAACTCTGTCGCTCTGGCGTGGAAATCAAACTTTAACTTATTATCCCACTGCTGTGCTTGGCGGAACTTTTCAACAGCGCCATTAATATCATCATTTCGCGCTAACTTCTCACCTTGGATGACTAACACTTTTGCCCCCAGCACCTTCCGTGATGGAGTTTGACATTTTTTCAAATCCTCTAGTACTTCTGGATGGGCAACTAGGTAATTATTTAGCAAGTTGCAACCACTGAGTAATAAATTATCGAAATCCAAATCCCATAAAATCACGGTCTTGTCATCACTGCCAGAAGCCAGTGTCTTGCCATCGGGGCTGAAGACGACGCCCCAGACCGAACTGCTATGCCCACTCAGGGTTTTGATGGCTTTGCCTGTGCTCACATCCCAGAGTTTGATGGTCTTGTCATCACTGCCAGAAGCCAGTGTCTTGC
>JBALDB010000001.1:0-201069 GCA_036918135.1 Nostoc sp. | reverse complement strand
TTTAAATATGGTGAAAAAACTTATGATAACTGTTGACTTTTAATTTACAACCAGTCGCAAAGTTTACATCCTCTTGACACAACATTGACAAATTACTTATGTACAGTTTAAACGACTTATAAAATATTAAATGAAAAATGGAAAATATAAAATCGATTTTTCTACCTAAAGCATATGTCGAGGGAAACCCTTACATAACACAGCTAACTAATAATTTAGAAAAAGTAGATATTGAATTGGCACTACCAAGCCTTTCATCTTCAACAACCTTCTTTTTACCCTTAGTAATGTTACGTGAGAAGGCAGATTTTGTACATTTGCATTGGTTAGATCCATTCTTCACATACCCAAATCAATTTAATATACTCAAATTATTAATAGTTGTATTTCAGCTAGTTTTACTAAAATTGTTTGGGATAAAAATTGTTTGGACTGTACATAACCTTAAGAATCATGAAAGCATAAACTTTATTTACGATCGGATTTATAGTATTGTGATAGGTGAATTATCTAATGCTATTATTACTCATTGCCAAGTAGCAAAAGAAGAGGTAATAAAAGAGTTTTATATCAGGAATAAACATAAAGTCTTTGTTGTTCCACATGGGAATTACATAGACTTTTACGAAAATAAGATTGAAAAAGCAACTGCCCGAGAAAGATTAGGTTTAAAAGATTCTAATCTTGTTTTTCTCTTCCTTGGTTCGATTCGTCCCTACAAAGGAGTATTTGAACTTATAGATACATTCAATCAACTAGATAGTGACACAATTCAACTAGTCATTGCTGGCAGAGTTCACAACGATAGTGAGGAAATCACAGATATACTTAAGCAGAAGATTGTTAGCGATCGAAGAATCAAGTTTTTTCCTGGCTTTGTTCCAAATGATGAAGTTCAACTTTACATGAATGCTTGTGATGTAGTTGTTTTTCCATATCGAGAGATTTTGACATCAGGCGCAGTACTTTTAGCAATGTCCTTTGGTAAAGCCTGTATAGCACCACGCAAAGGTTGCATTGGAGATGTGCTTGACAATGCAGGGGCATTTTTATATGAGATGGATGATGAAAATGGCTTAACCAAAACTATGAATTCTGCTTTAGATAAGCACCAGGAACTATTTTTTATGGGACAGCATAACCTCCAGCTAGCTAAAGAGTATAATTGGCAACACATTGCTAAGATGACAGCAGATGTATATCGTTATTGCTTATAAAAATTAAATAATTTTGGTATACATTAATGTTCTAATACTTATAGTTGGACAAGGCAGTTCTTGCAAGAGGGAAGAGGGTTTTAGCCTAGTTCATCAATATTTACTTAGTTTGATTTTGTAGTGCCAACTTACTTAAATAGTTATTAGGACAAAATATTACTAAGAAGCCTATTATTCTTGTTCGGTTGAATAACTCCACATTTAGCTGAAATTACTGCTCATACTAAATGAGAATTCAATGTAAGTTCTTATCAGCTTGGGTTTCCTGAAAAACTCAACCAAACTAAGTACGAGATGGTTAAACCAATGGCAATTAGCGCCACCCAGATAAAGCGATTATCTTTGGTATTGACCTGACTCAGGTCAACAATTTCTGGCTCCGTAGGTTTAGACTTCTGCTGCACAGAAGATTTAGGAGATTTAGCAGCAATAGAAATTTTGAGTTCATTGTCCGCTAGTGCGCCCAAGTCTGGGATTTCGGTCATCCATTCACTGGGTCTTTTCAGCTTTGGTGCTTTTAAAATGTAAAGCATCCGTCGTGCTTGTTTGCTAATTTCAAAATGCGGGTGGCGCTTGAGCCTTTCGCAAAGAGCGATCGCATCATCAGTGCGTCCAGCTGCTTCATAAGCAGTCACCAAACAAATATCTACTTCACCCCCAAGACGAGAATTGCAAACTAACAGGGCGCTTGCCTTTTCTAAATTTTCTACGGCTTGGCGGTACTGCCCATTTTCAAAGGCAGTCTTTCCAGTCTGATAACGGGTTTTAGCAATTTCTATACTTTCTGCACTCACGTTCTGCACACAAATTACCACTGTTTTTATTTTGGCAAGTCCAGCAATCTTTTTAAAATCTTTTCATAGGTAGATAACTTGAAAGTAGATAAACTTTTAAAATTTTAATGTAAGTAGCTGTAGCTATTTTCTCGTTAAAAATTTGGGTATCAAATATCAAGTTATCAGAATCTAATGAAAATCAAGCATTTACAATTGTATTGTCTAGGAGCAGGTATATCTTTAGCAGCGATGAGCGCTACGATCGCTCCAGCATCTGCCGAAATCATCATAATTGATGGTGGTTCTGGATTTAGGCAAACGCCTGCTGTTGGTTCCTTCATTTATGGTAGTCCGATTCCCACACCGATGCCTGTAGATCCGGCAACGGGATTAATGCCACAACGCACTGATTACTACAATTATTCTTATCCTGGGGGCAGGCACAGGGTAAGAAATTCCACTTTGATTAATCCAGCTTTCGTTAATCCCACAATTCGGGATTCAACACTAGTTAATCCGGTGATTATAAACAATTCATGGCGTCGTACACCATTTAGTGGCGGGCGATCGCGCGTTATTATTACCTATCCCCGCTAGAGTGGGAAGTGGGCAGATGAGGAAGATGTGGTTCGACTTCGCGGTAGTCGAAACTCACCAACTGGGAGATGAGGAAGTGGGAAGAGAACAAATTGCAATCCCTCACCATAGCTTTCGGAGTCTTTAGTGAGGCTCCTAACTCATCACTCACTACTCCTACGAAGTAAACTGCGAACCAAGAATCATCGTTCCGATCCCAACATCAGTAAAAATTTCTAATAATAGGGCGTGGGGAATGCGACCATCAATGATGTGTGCAGCACGTACTCCTTGAGCAAGCGATCGTACGCAGCAATTGACTTTAGGAATCATACCACCACTGACTATACCAGCAGCAATTAACTCACGAGCTTCCCGAATGTCTACTTTTGGAATTAAGGTAGATGGGTCTTTATAATCTTTTAAGATACCTCTGGTATCAGTTAATAAAATTAACTTTTCTGCTCCTAATGCTGCGGCGATTTCTCCAGCTATAGTATCGGCGTTAATGTTGTAGGCTTGTCCTGTTTCATCTGCGGCGACACTTGACACTACGGGAATATAGCCGTTACTAACCAAGGTTTCTAAAATTTTGATATCTACATTGCTGACTTCCCCCACAAAACCGATACCTTCTTGACCTTGGGGACGAGCTGTGATCAAATTACCATCTTTGCCACAAAGTCCTACAGCCAACCCTCCAGCTTGGTTAATCAGCGCCACAATTTCTTTATTGACTCGACCGACTAAAACCATTTCCACTACATCCATTGTGGGGGCATCGGTAACTCGCAGACCATTTCTAAATTGCGGTTCTATTCCCAATTTATCTAACCAACTGTTAATTTCTGGGCCACCACCGTGGACTAGAATTGGCCGCAAGCCAACGCAAGATAAGAATACAATGTCACGGATAACTTGATCTTTTAGTGTGTTATCTTTCATCGCCGCGCCACCGTATTTAACAACAACAGTACGACCGGTGAATTGTTGAATGTAAGGAAGTGCTTCGCTTAGCACTTGCACGCGAGTGGCTTCAGCTTGCCTAATGTACTCAGTATCATTAACCGTCATGAGGAGCCGCCATTGAAAATTAAAACCTATTTCAGTCAGTGTAGAAGACTTTGGAACCTGTAACAATAAGGCAAGGAGTATGAATTCCTACAAAGAAACAATACCGTTGCAAATTTACGAGGGTTCAACGCCTGTAGAAACGGGATGAATACGACCATTAGCAGTAAGCTTGGCAAAAATCTTAGTTAATAAAATAGGATCTATATTAGTTGCACTACACGTTAGGGCTAATATAGCAGCCTGTTCACCTCCTCCCGATCCTGCGGGAAAAAGACCCGTCAACCGCGCCAAAGTTCCAGTTTATTAATCCCTTGTTATCAGCGTAGGCGTAGCCCGCCGCAGGCATCGGTAATATGCGTGCTTGTAAGTGTTCAAATGTTCCATCTGAGCGCCATCGTTTTAACCACCGATGGGACGAGCTTTTTGATGCCCATGTTTCCCCATGTGGCAGATCGCACCATCGGCATCCAGTAATCAAAATGTACAGCAGACTATTTAATACATGGCGATACGGCGTATGAGGCATTCCCTTACCACGTTTGGATGGCTTTTGGGGAAATATATCCTCAAATAACTGTAATGACTGGTCACTTAATCCCTCAAAACGTCCAGCCATCAACCGATACACCTAACTCAAGTCAAAAGTAGATTACCACAATCTGGTATTAGTGGGATAGGTTCATGGATTGAACCCAGATTTCTCACAAAGCCAGAAAAAATCAAGGTTAAAAACTGCCAAAATGCAATTAAGAAACTAAGCTTGTTATTTTGTCTGTGCTTAAATTGACGAACGGCTACGGCTTACGAGCCAACGATGGCGATGTGCATACTAATAGGTTAAGAGTACTTAATTGGTCTAAGGATATAAGCATGTATTTTTGTATGTTTTTTCAAAGCTTAAAAATCATCATCAACAAAAAATTCCGCATCATCTTCTAATCGAGAATTACCCTGTCCAGAACCAGCAAGATCCCAGAGGGGTTGCAACAATGCCACACTAATTAACCCAATGACCGCACAAAAAGCTAAAACTAAACCCACTGGTATTTGTATTGATTTAAATGTTAAGAAATTTAACGATACTGGTGTGGCATTTTGAACTGAAATAATCGCGATCGCCATTACCCAAATAGCTATAACTACAGTTGTCAACAAAGGAGCTAAAGTTCTCATATTTCGATCTAAGTCAGGAGTAAAAAGTTAGGAATTAGGAATTGAGATATAAATTGAAGTTATAAATTAAGAGTTAAGAATTGTAAATTAGCAATTCTTAACTACAAACAGATAATTCTTAACTTTGATTCCTAACTCTGACTGAATTAAACAGCTACTGCCTCTAGCTTAGCAATGGCATTCTCTAACTCTTGAGAGATTTGGGTCAATTTTTCGGGAGAGTTGGTTTCTAGGTAAACGCGCACCAAGGGTTCTGTACCGGAAGGACGTAGTAATACCCAGCTACCTTCTTCTAAATAGAGTTTAATACCGTCTTTACGCCCGACTTCCTTGACTTTAATTCCTGCTACCTCTGTGGGTGGATTTTTGGTGAAGGAGTCGATGACAGCGGTTTTGTGAGACTCGGTGAGGTGCAAGTCAAGGCGGGTATTGTAAAGCGGGCCATCGGCTTCGGCGATCGCTTCTGCCACTAGCTGACTTAGAGGTTTGCCTTCATAAGCAATCGCTTCTGCCACTAGCATATCGGCTAAAACACCATCTTTTTCAGGAATATGTCCAATTACACTTAATCCGCCTGATTCTTCCCCACCAATCAGTACGGTGGTTTCCCGCATTTTTTCACCGATATATTTAAAGCCTACCGGTGTTTCATAAATTTGCAGCCCATATTTAGCGGCAAAATTGTCTAGCAGATGGGTTGTAGCGACAGTGCGGACGATGGCGCCGCTTTTACCTTTATTTTTGATTAAATGTCGTGCTAAAACTAACAGCACAGTGTTAGGAGTGAGGACAGTTCCTTGTTCATCAACAATACCAAAGCGATCGCTATCTCCATCTGTCGCCAAACCCAAATCTGCGCGATCGTCCACTACTGCTTCTACTAACCCAACTAATTGTTCTCCTTTGGGTTCTGGCATCCCACCGCCAAATAATACATCCCTCCAAGTGTGGAAACTTTCTAACTGAGTGCCACTATGTTGCAAAACTTCATCTAAATAACCGCGAGAAGTAGAATAGAGAGCATCGTACTTTACTTTTAAATTAGCGCTCTTAATTCGTTTTACGTCAAGCAGGGTATAGATAAATTGCAGGTAATCTGGCTTGGGATCGAAAGTAGAAATTGAACCAGATGGATTGTTACTAGGCAGTTCATCTGATGCAGTTTCTATATTTGCCACAATAGTATCAGTAATCTCTGGAGTGGCAGGTCCAGCATAATCGGGGATATATTTAATTCCACAGTATGGTGCTGGATTATGGCTAGCAGTAAACATCAACGCCCCAGCAGAATTTAAGTGACGGGCGTTGTAGGCAATTACTGGTGTGGGACAATCCCGGTCGGTAATTTTGACAGTCCAACCCAAATCTGCCAGAACTTGGGCTGCTGTTCGGGCAAACTGGTCAGCTAAAAACCGAGTATCGTAGGCAATAAGTACTGGTCTGTCTTTTGTATAGGCTGTTTCGAGGTAGCTGGCGATCGCTCTTGTTACTTTCCGCACATTGGGGAAAGTAAAGTCATCGGCAATAATGCCTCGCCATCCATCAGTACCAAATTTTATCTTGCTGGAATTGCTACTAGCGCTCATTTTTGCCACTTGCTCCGGTACATCATCAGTACTATTAAAAGCTTCCCGCAAAGCGTGTGTAGCAGCAAGTATCCTCGGAAGTTATCTTCAAGCGGATACTGTCGAAGATAGTTCTTCCCACCGTACTTTTTCTCACTGTTTCTGAGCAATGTCAACCCCCGATCGACCTTTTGCCAGTTATCACCTTTGGTCTTTAGTTGCCCCAGCGTCAGGGCAAGAACGCTGGCATTGCCAGATGAGACGGGGGTTTATCAAAGCGCGGCAACACGAACCACAAGTCAAAGCACTATTAGCGAAAGCCACCGCACCGCAGCGGATTGGGATACTTGCCCAAAAAGGCGTTTATGAGTTTCATAATCACAGACATCTTTTACAGCAATCAGATGGTGTAGAAAAAGTTGCCCAGCTACTACAATTAAACAACTCAAGCGAGCAAGTCCGGCAACGGGTGCTACAAATTTTAAAAAAATATCATGATGCTCCGTTGCTTTTGAATAAAAATATTATCCAATTAACTCCTGGTGACGAAGGTTTTCCCAAACCGATTGTGATTGAACAAAATGATTATTGCTTTCGCTTATATGCAGCTATGGATTGCGTTTTCATTGAAAGCGATCGCACTTTACATATTTTAGATTTCAAAACTGGTAAATCGGCTTTTGACCAACGACAGGCTTTGGTTTATTTACTCGCTGCTCGTTATCTTTACCCCGGACGGCAAGCTGTTGCTTCATTTTATAATTTAGAAATTTGTAAAAAATCGGAGTTAATTAGCATTAACAATAGTGAATTAGAATCTTTAAAATTTGAATTAGCAAGCATTGCCCATAAACATCAGTACGATTTACAACAATATCAAGAAGAAACCAGTAATTTTAGTAAAATTTTTCCTCCCAATCCTGGCTCTCACTGCCGCTTTTGCCCATTTAATTCTATTTGTGAATTTGCCGATTTCAAGCAGCCTCAATCGCATCCATTGCCCAGTTTAAGAGTTAATAGCTAATATTTTAAGCATTGCCAAGAAGCAGGGAGGCAGAGGACAAATTGCAGTACTTTCCCCTCTACCCTGCTCCTCTGCTTCCCCTGCGCCCCTCATTCAGACAACCGCCAAATTTTAATAGTATTATCGTCACTACCGCTGACAAGAGTCTTGCTATCAGGACTGAAGGCGACGGATGTTACGGTATTGGTGTGCGCTACCAATGAGAGAATCTCTTCTCCTGTGGCGATATTCCAAAGTTTAATGGTGCGATCGCGACTACCACTAGCAAGAATTTGACCATCGGCACTAAAGGCTACGGTTGTGACTGTATTGGTATGTCCCACTAGCGTGCGAATTTCTTTTCCGGTGGCGATATTCCAGAGTTTAATAGTGCGATCGCGGCTAGCACCAGCTAAAGTTTTACCATCCGGGCTAATAGCCACATTTGTTACTGTTTGAGAATTTCCTTCTAAGGTGCGGATTGAGTATCCTTTTGTCAGATTCCAAATTTTGATGGTTTTGTCAAAACTGCCACTAATCAGAATCACGCTATCAGGGCTGATGGCCACTGACCGCACCCAGAATGTATGCCCTACTAGTGTTTTAATTTGCTCTCCAGTTACTAAATCCCAGATTTTGATGGTGTTGTCATCACTACCACTAATTAGGGTCTGGCTATCAGCAGCGATCGCTAAGGCATGAACTGAGTCAGAATGACCAGTCAGAGTGCGAATTTGCCGTCCTGTTGCCAGATTCCAAACTTTGATGGTGCTGTCATCACTACCACTCACCAGAGTTTTGCCATCTGGGCTAATAACCACGATATTCACCTGCCCTGAATAGGTGTTGAGTGAAGAAATTTGTTTTCCAGTTGCTAGATTCCAAAGTTTAATTTTGCGATCGTCGCCACTACTGGCGATAGTTTTACCATCAGGACTGATGGCGACGGATAAAACTGAGTTTTGGTGTCCTTGGAGGCTATTAGCTAAGAAAACCTTGCCCAAGGTAATTTTTGGCGCTTCACCAACAAGCGGGTTATTTTTACTCGGACTATGTCCAATCAGCCTAGAAGACAAATTAGTTTGAATCCGGCGAAAATTTTTATACCAAGATTCGCTAAATCCAAACAACATAATCAAAGCGCTTAGTAAGATAAAAATTCTTACTAAGCCATAACTTTTTGGTAAATCTGAAGCTTTAGTTACTGGAATTGTAGCAGTTGACTTCCCAGCTGGTGGCAGTGCGAGTGGTTGTTTTTGCACCAAGTCTCTAAGGACTTCATCGGCTGACTGATACCGTTGTTGGATGTCTTTTTTTAAAAGTTTGTCTATTACCAAATCCAATTCAGCATTTAATGGACTGCGTAAATATTCCCGCCAATTACTCACCCAAGCATACCCAGATTCCATCCACAATTGAAACGGGGAAGTTCCTGTTAGTAGATGAAAGCAGGTAGCCCCTAAACCAAATAAGTCACTCGCTTTTAAAGCTTTACCATCTCTAATTTGTTCTAGAGGAGAATAACCATGCGAACCAATAGATGTACCAGATTTATTTTGAACTCTAGCCGTGAATTGCTTTGAAGAACCAAAATCAATCAAGCTTAATCGCCCATCACTTTTATGCCGGATAATATTTTCTGGCTTGATATCTCGATGAATCACATTACGATCGTGGATAAACTTGACTACAGGCAGTAAATCCAGCAAAATAGCTTGAATTTCCCAAGCGCTATAGGTCTTTTTGCGCTGTTGCAACTCCTTTAATAAATTCTCTCCATTAATAAACTGCTGCACTAAATACAAACAGCCGTCTTGCTCAAAATAAGCCAACAAAGTCGGAATTTGGGGATGTTCTCCGAGTTCTTGTAGTCGCTGCGCTTCTTGAGCAAACAACTCCATCGCCTTTTTTTGCGACCAAGTTCCTTGGAATTTTGGAGCTAATTGCTTGATGACACAGCGTTCATTGAGTTTATCTATATCTTCTGATAGATAAGTTCTGCCAAATCCCCCTTCATCTGAAAGGACTCGGATAACACGAAAGCGATTTCTCAAAAGTGACACCAGTGGGATGCCACAACTTTGGCAAAACTTCTTTCCATTCGGATTCAGGGGATTCGGGCAATCGGGATTTAAGCAGCAGATCATGATCTGACAGGCGCGACTGCATGACAACTTAAGCTAAGTTTGCCCCGTATTTACCCTTAAAAGAATTGACTCTCGCTTACTTGTGGTAGAAAAACCCTGCTTTGGGGATTCGGGAATTACTTAATATAGGTAGCGTTTGTAAATAGTAAGCTGTGACGCATTTAAATAGTATATTTACTCATGAACTTGTCATTTGTCCTTTTTGACAAAGCAGAGGCAGACCTTCCCGAACGCGAATGCGTCTTTGTTAGGAGAAGGGTAGCAAGTAGCGTCTGCTCTGAAAAAACCTCCGCTCATACTTGGCGCTTTGTCATTTGTTATTTGTGAATAACCAATGCCCACTACCCCATGACCCATGCTCAATGACAATCTTCACGAAAAGATATGCTATTTTTCTGCGCTTTAGCTTAGTCAGTCTTCCTCATTCGTGGAAAACTACGAGAGCCATAGAATTAATTATTCTTTCGATTATATAATAATCTGAATAATAATTTTTTTAGAAGTATTTGCTTTAGTAGTTTTTCTTGTATATTTACAATCAATCAATGACTAAGTATTAAACAATAATCCAGATTAATTAATCATTACTGACTCTCAAACATAGTCAAAATTCTTACTAAATTTGTTTTTGATATTTCCTCTTTTCCATAATTAATTATTCATTTGATACTTGCTTGACTCAATTGTGTCCCCTATTCACACTCATCAGTCATCAGTCATCAACAACTTCTAGCGAGATAATTTATTTCTTGAAGTTGCCTTATCTATTTTAGTCTTGCTCTCAATTTACGAATTGCAGTAGCAGTTCTGACCACAGGTGGCAAATACACATCAGAATTTTCTTGTTGTGTAATTTGCGGATGGTTAACTTGGTGATATGTAATTTCAGGTTCTGGAATTTCGTAATGTTTAATACTTTTCTTTTGCAATTTTTGATTAGTTAGGCAGTTTGCCAAGCTAGGCAAATAATTTTCCTTACCCAAAGCTTTCATTACTTCATCCGCAGTTTGAAAACGCTCGTGTAAAGAAAATTTCACCATTTTTTCTAAAATCTGGGCAAAATTATCGCTGATATTTACCTCTTTTTGCCAACAAATCTCGCCACTACTTGGGTCTTGGTCAAATTCTAAAGGACTTTTGCCAGTCAACATATAAATACAAGTTACACCGAGTGCATAAATATCACTTGCATAAACTGGACGTAAAGAAAACTGTTCTGGTGGTGCAAATCCCATAGTTCCAACAAAACTGGTATTTCTAGATAAATTAATTGAGTTTTCACTAGTATCAATTAATTGTTCTTTCACTGCACCGAAATCAATTAGTACTACCCGTTTGTCATCTTCGCACCGCAATAAATTTTGGGGCTTAATATCTCGATGAATTACATGATGTTGATGAAGATACCGTAATACTGGCAAGAATTCCTGTAAAAACTGTTTAACTGAGGCTTCACTTTTAGTTCCAGTTTGTCGTACTTCGCGTGCCAAAGTCGAACCTTTTACGTATTCTTGAACTAAGTAAAACTCCTTATTCACTTGAAAGTAGTCTAGTAACATGGGAATTTGAGGATGACTACCAAGTAGAGCCAAGGTTTTTGCTTCTTTTTCAAAGCGCATACATGCCTTTTGCCAACTTTGGTGACTAGTCACTTTTGGTAATAGCTGTTTAATGACACACAGGGTATTCCCTGGTAATAGCGTATTTTTAGCTAAAAATGTAATCCCAAAACCACCTCTACCCAAAACTTGGAGTATTTTATAGCGATCGCGGAGTAGTTGCTTGCAACCAGACCCTTGGCTTAGCTCTATATGTTGTGAAGTGCTATCGTAAGAATTCGTAATTTTTGGAGAAAAGCGATTCATTTTTGGAGAATATCTGTTCTAAAGTGTCTTTAATTCTACGATGAATCTTCTCTGGCAACAGTAACATTACTGAAACTTTGTCAAATCATTACTACTCACTAAGTAAAAATTCAAAAAGTACAATCTAAACAGTTATATAGCAGTACGCTTGAGTGATATTCGGCGTTGCAGTCCTCACAACCCCTTTTTGAGATGCTCTAGTTGAATTCACTAACAGTAACTTTTATATTGGCTAGCTTTGCTTTAGATTTTCATTATGAAAGGTCAATCTCTGAAAGCTGATTTAAGAATGTCTGAACGGCGGTAATTTTATTTGGAACGTCGAGCCTTTACCTTCATGGCTCATCACCTGAATATGACCACCGTGAGCCTGGACAATTTGTTGAGCGATCGCTAATCCTAAACCAAATCCACCGCTTTCTCTTGCTCGTTCTGTCTCAACTCGGTAAAAGCGATCGAAAACGTAAGGTAAATCTGCCTCTGGAATTCCAATCCCGGTATCGATGACCTGAATCACTGCCCGATCTGAGTGAGGTTCTAAGCGTAACCAAACAGTTCCACCTGACGGAGTGTATTTGCAAGCGTTATCGAGCAAATTTTCAACAGCTTGCAGCAGCAAATCGGGGTCAGCCCATAAATAAAAAGGTGGTTCTGGTAAATGACCGATCAACTGGATCGATGCTTTTGCAGCAACAGTAGTATAGTGAACGGCTAAATCCTCCAGCAAGCTATTAAGATTTACTTTTTTGAGCGATTGTGGAGTTAATTGTCCCTGATGGCGAGCCAACAGCAGTAGGTTATTAACCAAGGTACTCATCGACTTGGCGCTATCAATGATGTTCTGCATTGAGGGATGGATTTGGGGATCGTCTGCTGCTATTAGTAACCCAACTTGGGCATTGGTCAATATCGCCGAAAGGGGCGATCGCAATTCATGAGAAGCATCTGAAGTAAAGCGTTGCAACTGATTATAGGCTGACTGAACGGGCTGCATAGCTATGCCACCAAGCACCCAACCTGTAAGTCCAATAAACCCCAGTGCTACAGGCACAGCCAGCGTCAATATTAACTGAAATTGTCTGAGATCGTTTTGAGTCTCTGTCAGCGGAATCGCAACTTGAAGATAGCCGATGACCGAATTTCCTCCTTGAACAGGTAGCGTGACTTGACGAAGCCGAACCGCCTTACCTGTTAATTGGTCAACAGATTTAATAGTGAGAAACCCAGATACTGTTTTTAACTGTTCTGGAGGTGGAGTACCAAAAAACCGTTTGAGGTTGCCATTGGGTTCATACCAGCGAACGTAGATCAGTTCAATATCAGCGGGGTGAGAACCACTACCCAATAGCGGTATATTGCTCAAATCGACTTGTTTTTGTCCTTGATACAGCCGATACTGCGAACTGGCTGCCATTAGCTCTGCTCTTTTATAAAGCAGTTGATCTAATGCTTTGAGCTTGTCTTTTACTTCAAGATTATAAATGACTCCCGCAAATAGAATGAGAATGCACCCCATTGAAAGGGTAAACCAACGAGCTAAGTTACGGCGACTGCGGTTAAACACAACTCATACTAATTCGTAATTCGTAATTCGTAATTTTTAATTACAACTTTTTCAACTAATTGAACTGCACTACCCCTACCGTGGTCTCAGCCGTTATCAAATTTTAAGATGGTTCTGGAGGATTGAGACGATAGCCCATGCCATAGACAGTTTCAATCCAATCCCCTGCTGCTAATGTTTGCAAACGTTGGCGAAGTTTACGAACTAGAACGGTGATTGCATTGCTTTCGGGCTCACTACCCCATTCCCATACGGCTTGCTCAATTTGGTTGCGACTAAGTACTTGCCTGGGATGACGCATGAAATACTCTAGTAATTGAAATTCTTGGCTGGAAAGGGAAACAATCGCTCCTTGTCGCTCCAAAGTCAGTTTGTCGAGATGAAGTTGCAGGTCTGCCAAGCAGAGAGTATCTCCTTGCCAAAGAGGCGATCGCCTCCTCAATGCCCGTACCCGTGCCATGAATTCCACGATATCAATCGGTTTTACTAAGTAATCATCTGCTCCCGCATCTAATCCTATGACTTTATCGAGTGTGGTATCTTTTGCCGTAATCATTAATATGGGAGCTGTTTTTCCCGCCGCCCGATACTGTTGGCACAAACTCACTCCACTAATCCGAGGTAACATCCAATCTAAAATCAGCAGGTCATATTCTTTTTCAGCTAAAAGCCATTGAGCGGTTTCACCATCCTTGACACCATCAACGTTGTGTCCGGCTTGGGAAAGAACCGTTTGTAGCGGCATTAATTGCTTTGGATCGTCCTCTGCCAGCAAAATTTTCATCACCTTTAGACACTTGTGCTTGTTTAGAATAATCCATTGAAGCAATCTCAACGTCTTTCACCAGTAAGATTTACGAGGATTGTCTACCCCATTGGGATATATATGAAGTGTGACCTAGCAAAATCAGAAGCAGGTATAGTGTGTGGCGTATTAGTAAACGTTGGCTGCAAGGGCTGGGATTAGAGTTTTGGTTGCCTCTACCACTAGTAGCAATTTTGTTTTGGTTTGGCTGTAGTTTCCTCTCTGCTCAAGAGTTAAGTCGACCCTACTCCACCCAGAAAAAACTTCAGTCAGATACTCAACTTGAAGCACGGGTATCAGTCAATGTGTTGCTGATCAACGCCACTGTTAACCGAACTCAGAAAATTACTCAGGTAGAAGTCGAAACAGCAGACCCCATCTTGAAGCGATTGGAATTAGAACTGCCAACGATAGAATTCAACCAAATAGAAGCGACAATTGCCCAAGAACTAGGTCTACCCCGTCAGGATGTTAGAAAGTTAGTGCGTTATGAAATTGTGGAATAACACAGAGGCACTAGTAAGCCCTGGAAAGATTCTTGCTGAATGAAGCGAACGCGATCGCCCATTGCATAGATTCATTGATCTTCATTAGCTTTTTCATGTATTGTTGGCAAAAAAGGTGAAAGTTCTTGATTTAACCTACCTGCGCGGACAAACTCGGCATAGGTGTCTGCTTCAATTGCCAACAGTTCCCCTCGTAGTTCTTTGATTATAAATTCTTGCAAATTTGGGTACTCATCAAGTAAGTTGTCAATTTTTTCTTGTAAAAGGGCAATTTCTCCAGAAAGCAGCGTCTTCTGGTAGTGATAAAACTCTGGCTGAATTCCTGGACGCTTTTGTGCTGTTTCTAAATATTCCAGCGCCCGTTGGAGAGCAACTTGACGGGCAATTGCTTCCACGTATTTTTGACGTAGCGGTTGGCTACCTAAAAGTTGTAGTTTTTCTAATAAGGGTTGAGTGGTTAAGCCCTGTACTAACAGTGTAAATAAAACTACTCCAAATACAGTGGCAATAATTTCTTCTCTTTGGGGGAGTATAGCTGGTACACTCAAAGCTAAGGCAATAGAGACAGACCCCCGCAATCCACCCCACGATAATACAGTTTGTTCGGATAAAGGAATTTCGGATTTAGCTAGCCAATTGCTCAGACTACTTAAAGCATAAATGGATACTGCTCGTGCCACAATCATAGCGGCGATCGCCACTGCAATAATTTTTAAGTTATCTCCTAAGACGGCAAAACGAATTTGGTCGCCAATTAATAGAAAAACAATCGAATTCACAAAAAAAGCCAAGAATTCCCAAAATTCTGTAACAATGATGCGTGTGCGCGGGTTCATGCCGATGCGCGAGCCAAAGTTGCCTAAAATTAAAGCTGTGGTGACTACTCCAATCACTCCAGAACCACCCAAATCTTCTGTAATTAGATAAGTACTGTAGGCAGAAACTAAGGTAAGAGATTGTTCTACTAGCGGTAAGTCGAAACGTTGTGTCAGGTAGGAGATGCCAAACCCTATTAATCCTCCGATGCCAATACCAATACCTACTACCTGAAAAAATTCCCCTAAAGCAGACTGTAAGTCTAGTTTGGCAGTACCTAACGGCAGAGCAACTAGTAAGCCAAAAGCCACAACCGCCATACCATCATTAAATAAACTTTCTCCTTCCATCAATGTTGTTAGGCGTTTGCTTGCTCCTAATTCCCGAAATAAAGCCGTTACCGAAACAGGATCGGTTGCTGATAGACTCGCTCCAATTAATAGAGCAATGCTCAGTTCAAGTCCAGCGAATTGATGAAGACCAAACGCTACACCTGCAATAGAAATTATCACCCCAATCACTGCATACAGACAAATAGGTAGTAAATCTCGCTTTAAGTCTGACCATTTCAAATTCCAAGCAGCTTCAAACAATAGTGGCGGTAAAAAAATCATCAGAATCAATTGAGGAGAGAGATTAATCAATCGCACATTCACGAATGCTAACCCTAATCCCACTATGACCAGTAATAGTGTGTAAGGGATGCGGCGCAACCAACTAAAAATTTGTGGTAATGTTGCTACACCCAAAGAGACAGATAGTACTAGTAGAAATTGCTTGAGTTGTTGTGCAATTACGACTTCACTTGCGGCAGACTCTAATGACATAAAAGTGTTCGAGTTAAATAGAATATTTACCATCAAGGAAAATAGAGAGATTATCAAACCGCCAACATTTTACGCTCATAAGTAAAATATCAACTAAAGTAATCTGCTGTTAGGGCTTTTCTTTTATCTTGATACTAAGCTAGAACAACTAGAAGTCATACACCGCTACAACCGAATCCAATAGGTTAAGCGGCAAGTAGTTTAGTTTTCGTCATTAGCTTTTGGAGAATCTCCCTTGCCGTTATCATCTGTTTGCGTCTGCATTTGGGCAACTAGGTGGAGAGAATCGCCGATCCGGCACGATTTTGGTACTTCACCTCTGCCTGCGGGCCAACCTTCACGCTGATGGGAGCGGTTTCCGTCTGTCTCTTCTGTTTGGTCGTGAAACAAAATTTGCTGCGTGGGAAAGGGTAAATCGATGCCGTTTTCTACTAATGTTTTCTTAATTGAAGACAGTACCTTGTCCCGTGAAATCAGGTCATCTGCTCGTCGTGGCGGTTTAATCCACCAACGAACGCGGATGTTAACAGTACTTTCGGCAAGTTCCATGACCAGCACATCGGGTGCAGGGTCTTCAAGTACTTCTGGTATGCTTTGCATTGCTTGGAGCATTAACTCCTTAGCTTGGTCGATATCATCACCGTAGCCAATACCGATATCATACTGTAATCGGCGACTTTCAAAAGCAGTGTTCACAGTCACTGAGTTAGCGAACAATTCTGAATTAGGAATCACAATACGGCGACCATCGTAAGTTTTAATTGTTGTCGCCCGTGTCTCAATATTTTCTACAGTCCCCTCAAAATCTTTAAAAACTATTTGATCGTTAATTCGGAACGGCTCTGTTAAGAGGATCAGAATGCCAGCCAAAAAGTTTTGTAAAATGTCTCGAAAAGCAAAACCGATCGCTACCCCGCTAATTCCCAATAGTTGTACCAAATCCCCTGCTCGGAATGTCGGAATTACAATCGACAAAGCAATAAATAGCCCTAACAACAGTGTTGTACCTTGCGCCAAGCGTCCCAGTACTAGTCCTAGATTCCGAGCCTGATGGCGATCGCGTGTCAATCGTTTGACCAGTCTCTTAATCGCTCTAGCAACAAAAAAGAAGATTGCAAAGACAATCAATGCCAGCACGATATTCGGCAGTAGGACAATGAATTCGCGAATCATTCTCTGAATTTTGTCCCAGAGTGCGGATATATCTGCATTCATGTCACTTATCTAATTAGTCAGCATTGCTGATAATAGTAAAAATTCCTGATATTCAATTCCATCTATAGTTAGTTTTTATTATCTATAAATAGTATGAAAAATTTTTTAAACTCCAATAGAACCAGTGTGGCAACAATATTTACTGGCAAACTAAATAAAACCAAATTGTTTTCATTACCTACCTTAAGAGCAAAACTCTAGGAAGTGCCGACTGTGGGAGGATGAACGACATCTAGCAATATCATTAGAACAATTATCAAAATCATTGCACTTCCAGCCGACAAATACCTTTATCGTTGATGTTTTGAGGTTGCCTAAAATTCTATTTAAAACTGCTATACGTTGTCTTTTGGCTTGAAGAACAAATGTGATTTAAAAGTGAAATTAATTAGGAGAAATGATTTATTCACATTTCGTTCACATTTATCAGTAATCCTGGAAAACAAGCATAGAAACGAAACTAACCCAACTGAGGTTTAAAACGAATATCCGAACTAATACGGTTTATGCTCACTTTCCAAACTATAGTTTTTTACTATTTGGAGCTTCATAAAGCTTCATTTTAAACTTACTAATTTTTATAGGAGTTGTTATGAATTCTAGTCTAGTTAAAAATGCGATCGCCATTATTTCTACCCGTCAAGCTGCAACAGGGGTGCTTGACGACCTTAGAGCAATTGACTTTCCCATGCAGAAAATTTCTCTGCTCCCTTTAGACTCCGAACGCGAAAAGTTGTACGAGGAAGCTAATGCGAGTAAACGTACCATGACTCCAATTGAAGGTGCCAAAGCAGGCGCAATTACAGGAGGAACAGCCGGGGGATTGCTGGCACTCACAGCCGGACTTGGCGTATTAATTATTCCCGGTTTTGGCCCGGTATTAGCAGTTGAATCTGTGCTTGGTACGCTGCTAGCGAGTGGAGCAAGTGCAATATTTGGCGGTCTTTATGGTGGATTTCAAGGTTGGTTTACTCCCAACAGGAAAGGTAAACTCGATCGCCCATGCACGTCCCAAGAAAAATTTTTGGTGAAGGTAGAGGGAACAGCGGATGAAATCGAGCTGGCAGAATACGTTCTCCGTTACTGGGGTGTGCGAGAGTGGCATGTTTATGAATTTAGCAAAAGATTTTCATAATAATGCTTTCCAGAAAACGGTTATTTGAATTTGGAGACTAAGATGACAGCAGATACGATCGCTACAAATACTTTTGCTGAGACAACAAAAGATTTACTCAACTATGAATGGCATACTCTAGCAGAACAAAAAGTTGTGCAAACCTTAGCCAGCCATCCGGAAGCAGGCTTGAGCCATGAAGAAGCTGCCACCCGACACGAACAGATGGGTGCAAATCAACTGACTAGTAAAGGTGGAAAAAGTCCTTGGCTACGATTTTTAGAGCAATTTAATCAACCACTACTATATATTTTGCTGACGGCAGGAGTAGTGACGCTGTTACTGCGAGATTGGATAGATGCGGGAGTAATTTTTGCTGTCACCCTGATTAATGTCATCATTGGCTACATTCAAGAATCGAAAGCAGAAGGTGCGATCGCTGCTTTATCCAAAGCTGTCACTACTGAAGCAACTGTGATTCGCGATGGTCAAAAAACTCGTCTAGCTTCAACTGAGCTTGTTCCGGGTGATTTGGTACTGCTAGCATCTGGGGATAAAGTACCTGCGGATCTACGGCTATTAACTGTGCGTGGGTTACAAGTTGACGAGTCTGCTTTAACAGGAGAATCTGTTCCGGTTGAGAAAGTAACCCAATTGTTGGATGTCGAGACACCATTAGCCGAACGCACCAACATAGCGTATGCAGGAAGTTTCGTCACCTTTGGACAGGCAGAAGGAATTGTAGTAGCGATCGCAGATGCTACTGAAACCGGTCGCATCTCGCAGTTAATTGAAAGCAGCACGGGCTTGAAAACACCGCTAACGCGAAATATCGACAAGTTTAGCAAAACCTTATTGTATGTCATCTTAGGTTTGGCTGCCCTGACATTTGCAATCGGATTAGGACAGGGTGAATCTTGGATTGATGTTTTCAAAGCAAGTGTAGCTCTCGTCGTCAGCGCGATTCCAGAAGGATTACCTGCAATTGTCACAGTCACATTAGCGATCGGGGTTTCCCGGATGGCACGACGTAATGCGATTATTCGTAAGTTACCCGCCGTGGAAACATTGGGAAGTACCACTGTTATTTGTTCTGACAAAACTGGTACGTTGACCGAAAATCAGATGACGGTTCAGAAGATTTATGCAGGTGGGCAACACTACACCGTCAGCGGTATTGGTTATGCTCCAGAAGGTGAAATCCTGATGAATCAGCAACCCGTTGATTTCAATGCAGATGGACATGTTGCTGTTTGGGAATCCTTGGAAGCAGGATTGCTGTGCAATGATTCTCACATTGAATGGCGAGACGGACAGTGGAACTTAGTCGGAACCCCAACCGAGGGGGCATTGATTACGGCTGCTAATAAAGCAGGATTAACGCAGGAAAATCTAGAGCAATTACCCAGAATAGATACTATTCCGTTTGAGTCTCAATTCCAGTACATGGCGACTTTGCATGAATTAGATGCAAAGCAAAGGCTGAATGTGATTTATCTCAAAGGCTCTGTGGAGGCAATTCTCCAACGATGCGATTACATGCTTGACGCTCAAGGACAACAAACTGCGCTCAATCCTAGAGCAGTGGAACAGGAAGTTGCTCGGATGGCAAAGCAAGGTTTACGAGTGCTAGCTTTTGCCAGTAAAGAAGTTGCCTCTAACAAACGTTCCTTGGAACGCCACGATATCGACCAAGGACTGGTGTTTTTAGGACTTCAAGGCATAATCGATCCGCCCCGTGAGGAAGCGATCGCCGCAGTCAATGCCTGTCAATCTGCTGGAATTCAAGTCAAAATGATTACTGGGGATCATGCATTAACAGCAGCTGCGATCGCCCGCCAAATGGGAATTTGCTCGACTGAAGCACAGGTCTTCACTGGACAGCAATTAACTCAGATGAATGAAAAAAAATTTGCCCAAGCGGCCGAACAAGGCATGGTGTTTGCGCGAGTTGCTCCTGAACAAAAGTTACGTCTGGTGAAAGCTTTGCAACTCAAGGGCGAAATTGTTGCCATGACTGGAGATGGCGTAAATGATGCTCCCGCTCTCAAGCAAGCAGACATTGGTGTAGCGATGGGTATAGCTGGGGCAGAGGTTGCTAAAGAATCTGCGGATATGCTTTTAACTGACGATAACTTCGCCTCAATTGAAGCTGCTGTGGAGGAAGGGCGCGGAGTTTACCGTAACTTGCGAAAAGCGATCGCTTTCTTGCTGCCGATCAACGTTGGAGAATCGATGACGATTTTAATTGCCATTCTCCTAGCTACTGTGCTTCCTATCTTACCAATCCAAATTCTCTGGTTGAACATGGTTAGTTCAGTAGGGTTGATTGCTCCCCTGGCCTTTGAACCCAAATCTGGACAGGTGATGCAGCAACCTCCACGCAACCCTAGAGAAAAGCTTTTATCAGGTAGTTTACTTAAGCGCATCTTAGCGATTTCTGTTTTCAATTGGGTGGTAATTTTTGGTGTGTTTCAATGGATACTTCAAACTACAGGCAATCAAGCCTTAGCTCGCACTATGGCGATTAATGGGTTAGTGGCAGCAGAAGTTTTTTACCTGTTAAGTATTACCCAGTTTTTACCATCTTTAGTTGCCAGAATCCAGGGTAAACGCACACCCGTAGCTTATGCACCAGCGATCGGAATTGTGGCTGTAGTGACTTTACAATGTCTGTTCAGTCAGTGGAGCGTCATAAATCAGTTATTTGACACTACACCTTTGACAATTACCCAAGCTCTCATTTGTATAGCTGTAGGTTTGCCAATGGTATTTATAGCTCTGATCTTGCAGCGTTTCGATCCGCTTAACTAGAAATAGTGCTAAAGAAACTACTAAGTAGGTCAACATTAAGGGTATTGAGTTATAGCAGGAGGCAGGAGGTAGAACTATTACTATTACTTAGCATTCACGCTTGTCATTATGTCCTAAGCTATGTGACTACGGCTATATATAGTCTTACTGAATCATCCCTCAACAATGAAATCCCCGACTTTTCCAACAAGCCGGGGATTCTGAGCCTTGGGATTTAAACAAATCAAAAAAGTTCTAAGGCACCTCAATCGGAATCAAAGCATTTTCTGGCAAATAGTTGGAAAAACGCCCTTCATCAGCAAGTACCAAAATCAGACGTAGCGGATAATCTGGGGGAACTTGCAAGTCTGCCCACGGCACTGCCAACTCTAAACAACTATTTAAAGCAACTTGAGCGCGACTAGTACGGGGATGCCATTGATAATTGTCTCCAGCTTCTTGAAATTGAATCGATTGCGTCAGCAAGTTAATTTCCAAAAGGTGGTGGAAAAGGTAATTAAGTGGTGCTGCATTTGGCACATTTGCTAAGGGAACTGGGCTGTTGACCATTGTCTTTTCTGGATAAAACCAGAGCAAATTCAACTCTGCTGGTAAATCCTGCCCTGGTGCAGCGCCACTTTTAAAGTCCACCCGTAAATAAAAATTCAGGTGATCCACCCCATACCAAAGTCGCTGGATGACACTGCTGTTGTGCATCGTCCCTCGCGCCCCGCCAATTTCTAAACGTCCAGCTTTGTCCCAGTCTTGTTCGTCACCCCTACCATCAATCACTGGATGAATAAACCCTTGTGGGCTATGGTTTCCCTGTGCTTGGTGGATTTCCACTGGTTGCTTAAGATAGGGCGGTGCAGGTTCATTTAATGCCTTGTAAATGCCAAACAAGTGTTCTCGAAATAACCGATCGAAGATGGCATCCTGATTTGAGGAGTGTCCTGCACCAAACCACCAGAACCAGTCAGAACCCTCTGCGGCATACAATGCTTCCCATGCTTCTGGATTGTTTTGTTCTGTCGCTTCGGAATGACTTGCCAACATAACTCTTGCTTCTGTCAAGTAATCCCAAGCACGATTTTTGGCGGGATCGCCAATCCAAGTGGTGAAACTGCCATCCACCCAAGAACCACTATGTAGTTGCCCTCCAGGGATGGTGGCTGTAGCTGGAAATTCTTCCAGAAATTCGGAGACGGTGACGAGTTTGAGACGGGGTTCATCGCTCAAACTTTGATACAAAGCTTCTAGGAAGGGTTTACCGTCTTGGGGATAAAATTCCCAACAATTCTCTCCATCCAAAGCGATAGTAACTAGCCAGGGTTGTTGAGTTTGGCTGTCTCTTTGCATTTTCGCGATCGCTTGCAAATGTCCCACTAAATCTGCTGCTGCTTGTTTTGCTGGCATCGCACTGTAGGTAAAGCCAATCAAATCTGATAATCTGTGGTCGCGAAACACAATTGACAAATCACCTGCTGGGGTTTGCAGGCGATAAGGTTGGTACAAAAGTTCTGGTTGCTCTACATTCCCCGCCCCATCCCGATGAAAAAAGTGTTTTAGCGTCCATCCCAAAACTGCTTCGTCTGAGCATATCCACTTAAACCCTTGGTAAATAATATCAGGAAGGATTTGGGGGCTTACTGACTGTTCTGAAGGCCATAAACCACGGGGTGTCTGTCCAAAGCGGTCTTTATATAAGTCCCAAGCTTTCTTCAAGTGACGCGGGATATCTTCCGCCCACTGGAATCGCTGCTTAGGTAGTGTCATTTTTGGCACAGCTACCCTGCCGGAGTTGGTATCGGCTAGCAAAGGTAAAATCGGGTGAGTGTAGGGCGTGGTAGTAACTTCTAACTGTCCTGCCTCCTGCATTTTCCGATGTTGGGGGATAATGCGACTGAGGATTTCTCGCTGTTTAGAATAAATGCGTTGGCGATCGCTTAAAGTAAAATTCCGACCCCGCTTTAACCAACTAGCAATTTCCGGGTCATCCCAAAATAACGGATCGATCCAAGCCAGATTGTGCCAAGCAAGCAAATCACCATAATCTGACAACTGCCAATTTGCCAAACACCAACTTGGTCCTTTTTCCTGCCTTTGCTGGTACAACTCGGCATACCGGGGATGGGGATCGATCAGCGTGTGGTGATTGGCATCAAAAAAGTGTTCAATAATAAATTCTCGCTGTTGCTGGTTGAGTTGTTCATCTGGTGTCAAACTAGCTGTAAGGTAAGGGTCAAAAGCAGTGCCAGCAATATAATCTTCCAGTTGCAAAATCAGCGATGGTACTAAATTCACCGTTTGGTGTAACTTAGGATACCGTTCTAACATTAATACTAAATCTAAATAATCTTTAGTGCCATGTAAACGCACCCAAGGTAAGCGGTACTGCTGGCTAGAAGGCAGCGAAACGCCGCTACCAGGAGATTTGTAGAGCGGTTGATGTTGATGCCAGATAAAAGCGACGTAGAGGGGATGAGACATAACAATAGTCAAGAGTAAGGAGTTATGAGTTGGAAGTTAATTTAATAGTCATAACTCATAACTCATAACTCCTAACTTTTACACCACTTGTTCAACTTCTGCAATTTCGGGAATCATTTCCCGCAGGCGGCGCTCAATACCCATTCTCAAAGTCATTGTAGAGCTTGGGCAAGAACCACAGGCGCCTTGCAACCGCAGTTTGACAATAGGGCCATCGAGTTCTACAAGTTCCACATTGCCACCATCAGACATGAGATAAGGGCGCATTTCATCTAAGACTGTTTCAACGTTGTCAATTGTTAGTTCCATAGTTTTAGACCTACTCAGTTAGGGATGCCCATCCTTAACTTAACATTCAGCACTAGGAACTTTTTGTTGAACCGCCATCATTAGACAAAACTATCACTGGTTGTTGATATAGTGGCACGGTAAATGTGACTGTAGAACCGAGTCCTTCACCTAGACTGTAGAAATGTACTTCACCGCCCATTGCTTCTACTAGCTTCTGGGAAATTGCCAGTCCTAAACCTGTACCGCCGTACTGGCGAGTGCGGGAGCCATCGACTTGAGAGAATAATTGAAAAAGTTTATCTTGTTTATCTAAAGATACACCAATGCCTGTATCTGCTACACGCACTTTCACCATACCCGGAAATTGCTGTCCTTGAAATTGTGCCTTGGCTTTTTTGAGTACTAAATCGGCGCTGACGGTAATACCGCCTTCATGAGTAAATTTGATCGCATTGTTCACCAAATTTAGCATCACTTGTAGCAAGCGTTGGTAGTTACTTTGGACGATGATTTCATCCGAGGTAGCAGGCATTTGCATCTGGAAGCTGAGGTTTTTCATCTCCGCTTGAGGACGCATGAAATTTTCTACATCTGTGAATAACTCATCTAGCTTGACTGGAGCATAAGCTAGTTCCATTTTCCCAGCTTCAATTTTGGCAATGTCCAAAATATCATTGATGATATGCAGCAGGTGTATTGATAACTGATGAGCTTCTTGTAAAAACTGGTTTTGTTCCTGTGGGTCGTCTGCCATGCCTTCCAAAATCAGCTTTAAAAAGCCAATCATCCCGTTGAGGGGGGTACGAATTTCATGGGATACATTGGCGAGAAACTCGCTCTTGAGGCGGGAGGCGTCTTCAGCTTTTTGACGCGCTGCTTCTAATTCTTTATATAAAGTAGCATGAGCGATCGCTGTTCCTAATTGATCCGCTGCTTCTTTTGCTAATTCTAATTCCGATTCTGTTAATGTATAGCATTGATCTTGCCAACTCAAAACAACCAATCCATTGGCTCGATCTTGATAACAAGTTGCAACTACTAAAGTTTTATATGGCCCACACTCACTGTATCCTGACACGTCCATGACAACTGGCTCTAAGGTTGCCAAGGCCTGAGCAAAGGCAGGTTCAGAAGCAATATCTATTTTTAAGCCAATCATTGAGCTAAGTTCTGGCTGGTGATACTCAGCCTTTACCTCTACTTTTGAGCTATAAGGTTGACAAATAATACAGCGTTCTAACCGCAGTGCTTTCCCCAAACTGTCAACTGTTTGCTGCCAAATAATATCTAAATCCAATGTCCGCCGAATATTCCTAGTAATCCGATTTACCAGTTTTTGGTGTTGCTGCGAACGTAAAACCAACTCTATTTGTGTAGGCGTTTTTACTGTCACGCCCACTTGTTTTTTGTTAAGTGTCGCTTGCAGTAACCGTCCCATAACTAAAACTGTAGTGGCAGCTGTTCCCAAACTTGGCATAATTGGGCTGATGGCTAAGTCCAACTCAAATAATTCCTGGTGATAGCTAAACCAGCACTGAAACCTTTCTGGTATCAGATTCGTCAAAATTCTGTGCAATCGTTCCAAATAAGCAACCTTATCCACCGGAGCAAAGATTTGAGTCTGGTTGAGTTGATCGACTATCTTTTCGGTCTTTAACCCCAGGAGTTCGCTGTACTGCCAACAAAAGGTCAGATAGCGCCCTGCCCCATCTTGTGTGTACACCAACTCGGCTCCTAGAGTTGGTAATGAGCCATCACTGTTACTGGTAATAGATTCCAGATTTTGGGAAAATATATTCGGCAATTGGGATTTGGCAGTAATAGTCATTAATTGAGTTGGATAGACAAAGAGTATCCGACCGTGATTTTACCAAAGCTGTTCAGATTTTGGCATAAATTTTTACAGCTTTCACATTTTAGTGAGTATTTCTTGGTGTTTTGAGATTCAAGTTGGTAAACTTTACTTTTTTTAACTGAAGATTACAGTTAATTAATAATCTAATCGTTCCACTCACCCCGAGCCGGAACTGGAGTACGCACTGGTGTGCGCGTCAGTTCATCATCTCTTAGTATTTCACCTCGCAACCACTGGCGAATTGCCACCTCAATCACTTTACTTGGGTCGTTAGTGAGATGCTGAATTTGCTCTAATAACTCGGAGTCTAGGCGGATAGCAATTTCTACCTTATCGGCTCGTGTTTTTCCCGCATCGGTAGCTCTGTGTTGCATATTCATAGGTTTATATACTCTGAATTGGTTTAGTTTAAAGCTTTGTAAAGTAGTTATATTCATAATTTGGGCTAATTCACTGAAGAATCTTCAAGGGTATAGTTACATAGTTCCCTGAAATAGCACCAAAATAACAGCTTTAAATTTTAAGTCGCATTTTTCATATAACTGACTAGACAAGAGCTTTGTAGAAGTTTTGCCGATGAACCAGTGACTCCGGACAATTACGGGTGGCAATTGCCCACGATCCCTACATGTACTTACTTTACATTTATTGTACGCTTCTAGCTGATGAATACTAGCACCGACAAATAGACTTTCATAATATTCTTAAAAGTCCACCTATTTATATGCAAAGTTAAAGATGGGGTGAAGAGGGGATTGGGGACTGGAAGATGTGGTTCGACTTCTCTACGAGACGCTACGCCCAGCCTTGCTTAAGAGCAGGGGTACGCTCATCAACCCGAAATGAGGGAGATTATAAAAAACTTTCCCACCCTTCCCACTCCTCCTACACTCGCAATTCCCAGTCCTTACTAAAACCAGGAGCGTCTTGGCAAAGAAAGCATTAAAATACATTAAGTAAATTGCTTTTTTAACTTTGGTTGCTGCTAAGGCAAAGATAGTATATGACTGACGTTCCCGCAGTTCGCATTCGCAATTTTTGTATTATTGCTCACATCGACCACGGGAAATCAACCCTCGCCGATCGCTTGCTACAAGCCACTGGTACTGTTGACGAGCGGCAGATGAAGGAACAGTTTCTCGACAACATGGATCTAGAACGGGAGCGCGGCATTACCATTAAGCTGCAAGCTGCCCGGATGAATTACACAGCCAAAGATGGTCAGCAATATGTTCTGAACCTAATTGATACTCCAGGACATGTGGATTTTTCTTATGAAGTGTCGCGTTCTCTTGTTGCTTGTGAAGGAGCGCTGTTGGTAGTAGATGCCTCCCAAGGTGTGGAAGCGCAAACTTTGGCAAATGTATATTTAGCGTTAGAAAATAACCTAGAAATTATCCCGGTTTTGAATAAAATTGATTTGCCGGGGGCTGAACCAGAACGAGTAATTGGCGAAATTGAAGAAATTATTGGTCTAGATTGCAGTGGTGCAATTCTCGCCTCTGCTAAAGAAGGAATTGGGATTGATGAGATTTTAGAAGCAGTTGTTGAGCGGATACCACCACCGGCAAATACAATAAATGAACGCTTACGGGCGTTAATTTTTGATAGCTATTACGACAGCTATCGGGGAGTAATTGTATATTTCCGGGTGATGGATGGCACATTGAAAAAAGGCGATCGCATCCATTTAATGGCATCCGGTAAAGAATTTGAAATTGACGAGTTAGGCGTTCTTTCTCCCACTCAAAAGCAAGTCGAAGAACTGCACGCTGGGGAAGTAGGCTATTTGGCAGCGGCAATTAAAGCTGTAGCTGATGCACGGGTAGGAGACACAATTACCTTAAGTAAGGCCAAAGCAGAGGCACCCTTACCAGGTTATGCAGAAGCAAACCCAATGGTCTTTTGTGGTATGTTCCCTATTGATGCCGATCAATTTGAAGACTTGCGGGAAGCTCTAGAAAAACTCAGACTCAACGATGCGGCGCTGCACTACGAACCAGAAACTTCCAGCGCAATGGGATTTGGTTTCCGTTGCGGGTTCTTGGGCTTACTGCACATGGAAATTGTTCAAGAACGTTTGGAAAGAGAATACGACCTTGATTTAATTATTACAGCACCTTCAGTAGTTTACCGGGTGACAAGTAACAAAGGTGAGGAACTCTACATTGATAATCCCAGCCACTTGCCTGCTCCTAACGATCGCGAAAAAATTGAAGAACCCTACGTTCAGGTAGAAATGATTACGCCAGAAACCTACGTTGGGACTTTAATGGAGTTATCACAAAACAGACGTGGCGTTTTCAAAGATATGAAATATCTTACCCAAGGACGAACCACACTTACGTATGAGTTACCCTTGGCGGAAGTTGTCACCGACTTTTTTGACCAAATGAAATCGCGATCGCGCGGTTATGCCAGCATGGAATATCACCTGATCGGTTACCGAGAAAATCCGCTGGTAAAGCTGGATATTTTAATTAATGGCGATCCTGTGGATTCTTTGGCGATGATTGTCCATCGAGATAAAGCTTACAACGTCGGGCGGTCAATGGCAGAAAAACTCAAAGAATTAATTCCTCGCCATCAATTTAAAGTGCCAATTCAAGCCTCTATTGGCAGTAAAGTGATTGCTAGCGAACACATCCCTGCTTTGCGGAAAGATGTGTTAGCCAAGTGCTACGGTGGTGACATCAGCCGCAAGAAGAAACTTTTACAAAAGCAGGCAAAAGGTAAAAAACGAATGAAATCTGTGGGTACAGTAGATGTTCCTCAGGAAGCCTTTATGGCAGTATTACGCTTGGATCAAAGCTAATTTAATTGTGCTTAACCTTCAAAGATGATTGGCTGCTTGAGGCTAGATCTCAAATGCCAACAGCAGGCTAAATTGTAAAAGTTTAGGCTTGCTGCTGGCAGATTTTATTTTTACTCCCTTGCTATGTAAAACTACTGGTGTAATTTTTCTCCATTATTGTCTAAACGGTAATCTTCGGGCGCAAAAAAGTAGTCTGCAACTGCAACAATATCAGCCATTGCCCCATCGAACAACTATTAAGAATTGAGTGTCAGCTGATTAAGCGCCACGCTACAACAATTTACAGCAGTTTTCATTTGCATGAAGTACAAAGTTACGGGTTTTGAGGCAGGAGGGAAAAGGGTTTTAGCTTAGTTAATTTTTCTTCACATAGTTTGGTTTTATTGTGCCGACTTACTTAGTAAATTCCATCAGCTTAGAAAATCCGGTTATCACCTTTGAAAATCGGGTTATTGCTTGCCAAAAGGTGCGTTGCCAAAAGGTGCGTTGGGCGCAGTGGATTACACGAGGTATATTTGATGAGCAAGGTAATCTTGTAGAACTGCAATCGGTGGGACGAGATATTACTGACAGCAAACAAGCACAAGAAGCTTTAAGTCAAAGCGAGCAAAAATTCCATGCGATCTTCAATCAAACCATTCAGTTTATCGGATTACTTCAACCAAGTGGAATTGTTTTAGAAGTCAACCAAACAGCACTAGACTTTGCGGGAATTACGCGAGAAGAAGTCGTTGGTAAATTATTTTGGGAAGCAAAGTGGTGGACAATTTCTCCAGAAACACAACTACAATTAAAAACTGCGATCGCTGCTGCTGCCAATGGTGAATTTATTCGCTATGAAGTTGACATTTGGGGTCGAGATGGCTACCAAACCTAAGTTGTCTATGTCACAAAGTTGAAATCGCCTACATTTTTGAACGCACTCCATCTCCTCATCCCCCCATCAATCTCTAGCCCACAGTTCATATCCTTTGATAAGCTTTAACAAAATAACTGTTAAAAATCTCAAAATACGAGTAAATCCACTTAATAAAATGGGCAGACTTGTATTTTTAGATAAATCTAGTTTTTTAGATATTTGTCAAGTCTCAGGAAATCTAGCAGATGAAAATACTGGTACTGAGTTGGGAGTTTCCACCCAGGATAGTTGGAGGAATTGCGCGTCATGTAGCTGAATTGTACCCAGAACTAGTAAAGTTAGGGCATGAAGTCCATTTGATTACAGTGGAGTTTGGTCAAGCATCAATGTATGAAGTGGTGGAGGGAGTAAACATACATCGGGTGCCAGTGGGATATAGTAATGACTTTTTCCACTGGGTGGTCAATCTCAACGAAAGCATGGGACATCATGGTGGTAAGTTAATCTTAGAGGAAGGCCCGTTTGATTTAATTCATGCCCATGATTGGTTAGTCGGAGACGCTGCGATCGCTCTCAAGCATAATTTTAAAATACCACTAATTGCTACAATTCACGCTACAGAATACGGACGTTATAACGGTATTCATACTGATATACAACGTTATATTAATGGTAAAGAAACCTTATTAGCTTACAATGCTTGGCGGATTATCGTTTGTAGCGACTATATGCGGCGGGAAGTAGAACGAGCGCTACACAGTCCTTGGAACAAAATCGATATCATTTATAACGGTATCCGAGCTGAAAAGAAACGACATCATGAAGATTTTCATGCTCTGGATTTTCGCCGCCGATTTGCCGACGATGATGAGAAAATCGTTTACTACCTTGGTCGCATGACTTATGAAAAGGGTGTACCTACATTGTTGAATGCTGCACCCAAAATACTTTGGGAAATGGCTGGTAAAGTGAAATTTGTGATCGTTGGTGGTGGCAATACCGACCATCTCAAACGCCAATCTTGGGATTTAGGAATTTGGCACAATTGCTATTTTACTGGTTTTCTCTCTGATGAATATTTAGATAAATTTCAAACTGTTGCTGATTGTGCTGTATTTCCCAGTCTTTACGAACCCTTTGGAATTGTGGCTTTAGAAAGCTTTGCTTCTCGTGTACCTGTAGTTGTATCTGATACAGGTGGTTTTCCAGAAGTCGTACAACATACCAAAACGGGTATTGTGACTTGGGTAAATAACGCTGATTCCTTAGCTTGGGGAATTTTGGAGATATTAAGAAATCCAGGTTATCGGCAATGGCTGGTAGATAATGCTTATGAAGATTTAGAACGACGCTTTAGCTGGCCGAAATTAGCCAAGCAAACCGAAGAAGTTTATCAACAAGTTGTGCAAGAGCGATCGCAAATTATCTGGTAATCAAGTATACTGCTTATATTTTTAGACTTTGGATAAAAAAGAGTAGGTTCGCAAATAATTCCGCGTGAATTAAGACACAGGCATAAAAAAGGATAGCTACCAGTTTCCCTATACATAGTAATATCAACGACACAGCTTTTTTAGGGAAATACTGGTGGCTTTGCCTGAATTAAATCAGAATTATATAGATAGGCTTTTATCCGATCTAAATAAAAAGCTACAAGCAATCTAGAGATGATTGCAGAATAATGCAGATAATCAATGACTACTCTCGGTTATATTGCATTAAAAAACAGTACAAGTCCTGTACGCTGGAATTTCAAGCTTTATGATGCCAAAGTTAAGATAATAGGCGTCTAAATTTCTTTAAACTGTCCTTTGTCATTTGTCATTGGTCATTTGTCTTTACGAAGAACAAAGCGCAAAGTCGAGCCTCTGCTACCTCAGCGCCCTACGTCAGAAAGCAAGTGGCGTTGAGCGAAGGTTTCCTCCGTAGATGCCTGAAGGGCGGCTTATTGTTAGACATCAGTTAGCGCAGCTCTCTTCGACGCAGCGAAAAGTCGGAGCGGCGGCTTCCGCCGATCTGAACTTTTCAGGACAGGAGCGTCACTTTGTAAGAGAGGACAAATAACTAAGGACAATATTCACGACTAAATGAGCAATTCAAATACATAACAGCTCAGCAATAATTGGAGTTTGCATCATAAGTTTAGTATGACAAAGGCATTCCCAAACGTATCAAGGCGCTTCAAAAGTAGAGCAATCAAATTATTTAACATGGGAATCTTCCTTATAACCCGTTTTATCGCAAATTGGAAACGCTATTTCTTAGGCGACAGTCTTGATGTTAGCCCCTCCCCCTCTTTTGATGTCCGTTCTTCTTCCTTGTCTGGCCCGGTTCTTAGCTTGGGTGGAGGAGGCCCCGATGTGGAGGACGCTATCCAGTGGATGATTAACGAAGTTAGGGGAGGTACTAACTCCGCCACCAAACTTAATGTTGTTGTTATCCGGACTTATGGTAATCACGATTACAATCGCCTAATTTCTGCAATGAAAGGCGTAAACTCAGTAGAAACTCTAGTTATTAGCAATCGCCAAGAAGCAAACAAAGCTGAGATTGTTGAAAAAGTCAGAAATGCTGATGTGGTTTTCTTTGCTGGCGGCGACCAATGTCAATACATTCGCAGTTGGAAAGACACGAAGTTGGAGGGTGCTGTTAAGTCAGTTTACCTGAAGGGAGGTGGTATTGGTGGCACCAGTGCGGGTGCGATGATCCAAAGTGAGTATGTTTACGATGCTTGTGCTTCTTCTGAAAAAGGCATTGAAACTAGAGATGCACTCGAAGACCCTTACCGAGACATTACTTTTACTTACAACTTTTTTAACTGGAGTTATTTGAAGGGAACTATCGTAGATACACACTTCGACCGGCGGGAAAGAATGGGTCGAATTATGACTTTTATTGCTCGTCAAATTAAAGACGGTGTATCTAATAGTATTTTAGGTATAGCAGTCAGTGAAAGTACATCGGTTGTTGTGGATAAATACGGTTTAGTAAAAGTTATCGGTAGAGGTGCAGCGTACTTTGTACTAGGCGATCATATGCCAGAAGTATGCGAACCGCGATCGCCTTTGACGTTTTCCAACTACAAGATTTGGAGAGTTCCTCGCGGCGATACCTTCAACTTGAGAAACAGACCAACCTCAGGATACTATCTCAGGAGTGTTAAAAGAGGACGGATTGATTCAAATCCCTATTGAATGGGGTATGGGGCATGGGGGATGAGTCTTTGATACTCGTGGACGAGTCTTTGATACTCGTGGATGAGTCTTTGATACTCGTGGATGAGTCTTTAATACTCGTGAACGAGTCTTTAATACTCGGCGATGAGTCTTTGATACTCGTGGATGAGTCTTTAATACTCGTGGATGAGTCTTTGATACTCGTGAATCAGTTTTTAATACTCGGCGACGAGCCTTTGAACTCCACTTTTGTGCGCCAATGCTCCATGTTTCATGCCCAATGCCCCTTTACCAGGGAACTACGCCGTCTTCATCAAAAAACCCTCCGCTAGAACCATCATCAGGGAGAGTAGCAAGTCTGACTGCTGCTGCGGCCCCCTGCTTAACAGTGCGGTGACCTTGGTGTTGATTGATGTCGGTTGCTGTGTAACCAGGGTCAGCAGCATTGACTTTTATCGGGGTATCTTTGAGTTCAGCAGCAAGCAGAACTGTAAGCGCGTTTACTGCTGTCTTTGATGAGTTATAAGCAAGAAGCTTATAATCAGCAAACTCAAAATTGGGGTCGGAGTTTTGAGTTAGAGAACCTAAACCACTTGATATATTCACTATTCTCCCTGCTGTTGATTTCTTCAACAGTGGTAACAAAGCTTTTGTAACTGCAAATACTCCAAAGACATTTGTCTCATAAGTGTGTCGCAGTATTTGAATATCAACTTGACTGGGTGGAAGGCGATCGCCATCGCTTATTATCCCAGCATTATTGATCAGGATATCAAGTTTGCCAAATTCGCTCTCGATTTGTTGGGCAGTTGAGTCGATTGTTTTTTGGTCTACTACATCTAATTGAATTGCTTTGGCATCAATATCGTTTATACGAAGCTTATTCGCCGCTTCTTCACCACGTGCGATATCTCTGGCACCGACAACAACAGTGGCACCTTTAGAACCTAGTTGACGTGCGATTTCATACCCAATACCTTTGTTTGCACCTGTGATCAGTGCAACTTTGCCTTTTAAATCTTCTGACATATTATTTCAGTGGGTTTAACTGACAACTGCTACTATCTTCGAGTCATTCTAGTGTACATGTAGTATGTTATCAGCACAATATTTAAGATTTAGTATATCCGACACAAGTGTGATTAGCTGTGGTATTTACTTTAGTAGTCATTCACACTTGAGATAGCGGTTGAAACAATATTTGCAGCCTACACTACTAATTGATTCAAAAATTCTTGGAGAAAGTGGATATGCAAACCAAACAGCTTGGGAATTCGGAGCTTCAGATTACCCCAATCGGCTTTGGTGCTTGGGCAATCGGTGGAGGTGGATGGGCTTTTGGTTGGGGAGAGCAGGATGACCAGGAATCGATCGCAGCCATCAATCACGCTCTCGACCTCGGTATGAATTGGATTGACACCGCAGCTGTCTATGGCCTGGGACATTCGGAGGAGATTGTTGCCAAGGCGCTCAAAGGTCGATCCGATCGCCCCTATATTTTCACTAAATGCTCGTTAGTCTGGGATGAAAAGGGCAAAATTGGTAACACTCTCAAGGCGGATTCTCTGCGGCAGGAGGTTGAAGCTAGTCTACGCCGACTGAATATTGAAAGCATTGACCTTTACCAAATCCACTGGCCAAACCCAGATTCAGAAATTGAAGAAGGGTGGACAACTCTGGCCAAGCTAAAGGATGAAGGTAAAGTTCGTTATATTGGGGTTTCAAACTTCAATGTCCAACAGTTGCAACGTGCCCAGAAGATTGCGCCAGTTACTTCATTGCAACCACCTTACTCACTAGTCAAACCTGATGTTGAAAACGAGATTTTACCTTTCTGCAAGGAAAACAACATTGGTGTGATTGTTTATTCACCGATGCAATCTGGCTTGCTCACAGGAAAGATGACACCTGAGCGGGTTGCCGATTTTCCAGATGATGATTGGCGCAAGAATAATAAGGAATTTCAGGAGCCACGCCTATCTCGTAATCTAAAACTAGTAGAAGTGTTGCAACGCATTGGTGAAAAACACGGTCGTTCGCCTGGTGAAGTGGCGATCGCTTGGACTTTAAATAATCCAGCACTAACGGGGGCGATCGTTGGCGGACGCAATCCCAAGCAGGTGGAAGGAATCATCGGTGCTGGAGAATTTCGCCTCAATCAGCAGGAACTAGATGAAATTGAGACTTTCATCCGCGAGAATCCGTAGAAGGGATTGGGGAGACAAGGAGAATAACTCCTCACTCTTGTACAGAGGCGATTAATCGCGTCTCTACTCCTAACTTCCCACCCTTACAAAAGCCGAATTACGCAAACTTTGAATCGTGGCGATCGCATGTTTCGCTACAATATCAATTTCCTCTTGTGTATTAAATCTCCCAATACCAAACCGTACCGATGCATAAGCAAGCTTTTGGGAATGTCCTAGTGCTGTGAGAACATGGGAGGGTGCGGTGGTTGCTGAGGAGCAAGCAGAACCAGAAGAAACAGCCATCACTGGCTGCAATCCTAATAAAAGTGCGGCTCCATCTACCTCCTCTACGCTGATATTTAAGTTTCCCGCCAATCGCGCTTGTGGATGTCCGTTGAGATGAATTCCTTTAAGCTGCGAAAGTTGTTCCCACAAATTTTGTGTGAGTTTGGTGAGGCGTTGAGTTTCTGTAGCTTGTTCTGCCAAAGCGATTTCTACAGCTTTGCCAAAGCCGACAATTTGCGGTGTATACAATGTACCAGAACGCATTCCCCGCTCATGTCCGCCACCGTGCTGTTGTGGAGCCAGTTGTACTCTAGGATTGCGCCTGCGGACATATAGCGCCCCGATACCCTTAGGCCCATATACTTTATGTGCGGTGAGCGACATCAAATCAATTTTCATCGCTTGTACATCCAAGGGAATTTTACCAATAGCTTGGGCGGCGTCGGTGTGAAAAATGATTTGGCGCTGGCGGCACATTTCCCCAATTTCTGCTAATGGTTGCAACACACCAATTTCGTTATTTGCAGCCATCACTGATACCAAAATCGTCTCTGAACGGAAAGCTTTTTCTAACTCGATTAAATCAATTAATCCATCTTTTTGAACCGGGAGAATAGTAATTTCAAAACCGAGAGTTTTTAGATAATTACAAGGGTCAAGAACAGCACTATGCTCAGTCGCAACAGTAATAATATGCTGACCTTTTTTAAAATAAGCTTCGGCAACACCTTTAATAGCTAAATTATTCGCTTCTGTTGCACCACTGGTGAAAACAATTTCTTCTGGAGTGGCATTAATTGCTGCTGCTAAGATTTCTCGCGTTTGTTTGACAGCAGCTTCTGCTTCCCAACCGTAAACATGACTAATACTGGCTGGGTTACCAAAGTGTTCTGTGAAGTAGGGGAGCATCGCTGCTACTACCCGTTCATCTACAGGTGTAGTAGCGTGACAATCGAGGTAGATAGGACGAATAGACATAAATTAACTCAAAATTTTACTTAAATTTTTTAATATACTTAGAACCTGATACAATTCATTTTTTCTCTTCAACAGTGTTAATTCATCAGACAAGGCATACTTTGGTATATTTTGTTTAGTCAGTTTTACAAAAATAAAATTACTACCATTTGTTACTAATCCAAAAGTAGGTTTATCTTCATTAGGATTAGCCAGCATATAAACAAGTGCTTGAGTTACAGCTTCTAAAAGAGAAAAACTAGACCTTTTAGATTCAATTATTAATAACCAGAATTGTTCTTGAATAACTAAAATATCAATTCTACCTCTAACAATTTCTCCTTCATCCTCCGCAGAAATTTCTATTGATTGTTCACCTCTAATATAGAAAGGCTCATCATAAAATCCTGCTAAATTAAGTAAAGGAGATAAAACTACTAGTTTAACTGTTTCCTCTGACAAAGGAGGATACTTGACTAAACGGAGAAAATGAAATTTTATTTTCTCTAAATCCTGCTTTTCTAAATCTGTAATTTCTGGTAAATTTTCAAACCATTCTGTAAAAAATGCCTCATCTTCAGCTAGCTGTAGACTAAATCTCTCTTCCAAATAAGCAAGCCCGATATTTTGTGCTTGGATAAATTGAACCATAATTCATTTAAAAGATTTAGTATAACTATTATGACACTGTTCCAGTATTAACCTAGATAGTAAGAACAAAGATAATTAACTTTAGTTATTTGTATTTACAATTGAACTTTGAACAAATAACTAATAATACTTTATTTGCCCACTAATTCCTGTAGTTTAGTTAAAACCGCTTGAGCATGACTTTTAGTTTTCACATTTGGCCAAGCATAGGCAATAATTCTATCAGGTGAAATTAAAAAAGTTGAGCGAACCACACCCATATATTCTTTGCCCATAAACTTCTTTAAGCCCCAAGCACCGTAAGCTTCTGTCAAAATATGTTCGGGGTCGGTTAGGAGAGTAATTGACAAGTTATGTTTGTTGATAAATTTACAATGGGATTTACCAGAATCTGGACTCACGCCTAAGATTTTAGCTTCGAGTGCGCTGAAGTCTTGATACAATTGTGTGAAATCTTTTGCTTCGGTGGTACAGCCAGGGGTGTCATCTTTGGGGTAGAAATAAAGTACAACCCATTTACCACTGAAGTCAGAGAGAGTTGTTAGATTGTCATTTTGGTCAGGTGTGGAGAAATCTGATGCTGGTTGGCCGACTTGGGGAATGGTACTCATGATTGCACTAGGAGAATTGCGTAAGCGTTGCCCATCCTAGACATCGCTTTAGAATTGTACATAGATTAAGCTATGCTTTTTCTTATGAGCGATACTGAGGCTTATACATTATTCCTACACTTGAACAAAGAACACAATGCTTTATATTGTGCTATTGGTTGACGAAGATGTATTTGTCCATAAACCTGATTCGGATAGATGAACGCACAGGAAATGTATTTCTCTTAGCAGGTGAGAAAAATATTATAGAAATATATCCCAATGGCAAATGGAGGTATGTAGTATGAGTAAGCCTAACTTTCAGGCAATGAGTAGAAAAGACCTACATGCTTATGTTTTGGCAAATCGAGATGATTTAGAAGCATTCTATACCTATGTGGACAAGTTACACACAGAGGCAAACTGGATTGAAATGCCACCATTACAGTCTTTAGATAACTTGAGAGATTATCCAGAATTTCTGGAGAAGTTTGGCAACGTTTCCAAGCCAGAAGATAACCTATTTTAACACCAAGGAATTAGTAAGATTGGGTAGGCTTAGCTCGTTATAGATATCGCTTTATAATTGTACATAGGTTAGGCGATCGCATCTAATTACCAATTACAAACAATATTAGTTTTGCTTGAACAACAGCAAAACCCAAACAATTAGAAGCAATTTTTACTTATATGCTACTACTTAACTGAAAAGGTACGAAGACTTGCTTCAAAGATTGGTAACCGTTGTTCAAATTCATCTATCCCAGTAGAAAAAACCACACTCCAAATAGTTCTGCCATCTTTGATGACATAATATAGTTGTTTTCCACTTCTACCTAGTGATGTTTCTGTGATTATCCGTCCTACCTGATAACCTCCAGCTAATCCTGTTTTTATATCAACTATTCGGATCTGAGCAGGAAACTGTTTGCTGACCTCTTGCAAGTAAGTTTCTAAATTAATTGTAGAAGTTACTTGTTCATTTGTAACAATTACATTAGTTAGGAAACCTGAATCACCCTTAATTGAGTCGAAAGCCCAAATAGAAACTGCTGAAGGATTTTGTTTAATTTGTTGAGCTACCTGCTCCCATTCTGAACCAAAGCTTTTTAGTCGTCTAATTAATGTATCTAGATTTTTGCTGGTGTTACCACCTTCATAGCTTTCTGGTAACCATAATTCTGCACCTCCTCCCTCAAACTTTTTCCATCTATCTGGAATGTCTGGAGAACTATTTTCACTTGAGATAGCAGGTGCTTGACTTGTTGAATTAGTATTGAGTGGCTCAGAACTATTTGCCGATTCCTCTGAATTACTTGCTTGTAGCTGAGTTGGTGTTGAAGTCACAACTGGCTGACTCCGATGAGAATCAAATAACTTATAAATCTCTCGACTACTGAATTTAAGTAAGAAAAGTATAGTGAATGCAATTACTCCACCTGTGAATTGGGCAGTCTTACCAGAGAATATATTGGCTTCAATTTTTGAAGATTGAATTTGAGTACTAGCCGAAGTTTGAATTTGCCTAGTTTGTTTAGACTTTTCTATTTCTGTAGGCGGTAGTTGTGATGCTGAAAAAGAGGGAGAATATGACTGTAAATTTGAATTAATTTCTGATAGACATAGCAAAATCATTTGAGCATTTTGAGGACGCTTGCCAGGAAATGTTTCCATCAGATAATCAATCAAACCAGCTAGCTGCTTAGATATTTGTAAGGCACTGTCTCGCCACATTAACTTACCAGTTCGTGGATCTTCAGAAAATTGCTCTGGAGATTTACCAGTAAGTAAATAAACAAATGTGCGACCAAGGGCGAAGAAGTCTGATTGTGGTATGGCTTTACCATTGGCTTGTTCTAGTGGTGTATAGCCTGGTGAAATAATCCCTGTTATATTCTGTCCTGCTACTTTTTGATAATAGGTTTGTGTAACTTCTCTTGCTGTGCCAAAGTCAATCAAAGTAAGATTTCCATCTGGTTTGAGCATAATATTTGGTGGCTTGATATCTCGATGGAAAAAATTTTGCTGATGGACTTCATGCAAAATATTTGCCAGTTGAGTTAGCCATAAAAGTGCTAACTTTTCATCAATGGGACGATTACCCCGTTGTTCCATATATTGGTGCAAATCCAGTCCTTCTATTTTCTCCATTACCAAACAATGTAGTGGCGTTTGGCTATTTTTAGGGGAGAAGGTAAAGTATTCATCTCCCTTTGGAATTCCTGGATGATTCAAATGGCTTAAAACTTGTGCCTCTTGCTGAAACAACGATACTGCTTTGGTATCATCTAGCATGAGAACTTTTAAGACTTTGAGGGTGTTACCGTTGTTGACTTCAAATGTCTTGGCAAAACCACCAGTCCCTAACTGGTGAGTAACTCGATACCGTCCTTCCAAGAGCAATTCTGAGCCACATGCTTGACAAAACAGTATGTTTTGAGAATTTTGTGGCCTTGGGCATTTAGGATTTATGCAGAGGGTCATAGTGTTTTTTGCAACACGGTTTCTTTTGAGAGTCTAGCTTCATCTGGATATTTACGTCACCAGTAAAAATTAGGGCAATCAGTAATCTCTGGTTAAACTATATTTACGCACTCATTTATCTTTAACTACGAAAAAAGTTCTCTCATCAGGTTGAGAACAATTACTCGTATCGATCCGCCATAATAATAATTTAGCCTACTAGTATTTTTGTTCGTCCATTCCCACCCTTCAAAGTTCACATGTCTAAAGATATGCAACGCGAATTTACCAACCGCGATGAGTTGGTAGCTTACCTCCGCGAACAATTCCCAAATGCAACCGAACGGGATGACCACATTAGCGAAACTGTAGGAGGACGCAAAGCAGCACAAAAAGCGCTACAAAAAATTGACCCAGTAAGCTACGCCCAAACACGTAATTTCTTCGCAGGTGCAGTCACCCGACTTTCGCCTTACATTCGCTATGGCGTTTTGAGTTTGCGAGAAATTCGAGATTTTGTCCTTGAGCGAGTACAGCAGCAAAACGATGCGACTAAATTAATCAATGAGTTGGGTTGGCGCGATTATTGGCAGCGATTATATGTAAAGTTAGGGGATGGAATCTGGAAAGACCAGGAAGAGTACAAAACTGGTTATACTCTAGCTGAATATGCACCCGAATTGCCGCAAGATATCAAACTAGCAACTACAGGTAGAGTTTGTATTGACAGCTTTAGCCATGATTTACGAGAAACTGGCTATTTACATAACCATGCACGGATGTGGATAGCCGCTTACATTGTGCATTGGCGGCGCGTTCGTTGGCAAGCAGGAGCTAAATGGTTTCTCGAACACCTTTTAGATGGCGATCCTGCTAGTAATAATATGTCCTGGCAGTGGGTCGCCAGTACCTTTAGCCATAAACCGTATTTTTTTAATCGGGAAAATTTAGAACGTTATACCAAAGGCATTTATTGTCAGAAATGTCCGCTTTACAGTGATTGTGATTTTGAAGGCAGTTATGAAGAATTAGAACAGCGACTTTTTCCCAAAGGCAAATTTAGCAAACAATCCAACAGCAAAAGTTGGCGGTAGATTCATCTAAGGAAACTTCAAGAAATAAATTATCACGTTTGAAGTTGCTTCTTTGTTAACTGATGACTGTTGACCGTTGACTATGAAAAGTAGGATATTTTTTAGAAAAAAGTTCCTAATATTTAGAGGATGTTTCAAAAGTCAAAATATCTACTTAAAACCCCCATTCCCTGGTAGGGAAGGGGGGCAGAGGAGTTACGTTCTAAGGTTTTTAGTGTTCATAGGATACTTTTCAAACATCCTCTCAGAACTTTATGTAAGGTTTTTTGCTGATTGTTGAATCAATTCAGCGACTAAACCCGTCCAACCTGTTTGATGGCTAGCACCAATACCCGCACCAATATCGCCATGAAAATATTCATAGAACAAAATCAAATCACGCCAATATGGGTCGTTTTGAAACTTTTCTGAGCTACCATAAACAGGTCGCTTACCAGATGTTGGGTCTTTCAGGAAAATTTTGATCAGCCTTTGGCTTAATTCGTTTGCCACTTCTTGCAAATTCATCTTTTTGTTTTCACCTGAAGAGGTAGGACAATCAACCTTGATTTTATCTCCCCAAAAATCGTGAAACTTCGACAAAGATTCAATCAAAAGATAATTCACAGGAAACCAAATAGGGCCGCGCCAATTAGAATTGCCACCAAACATTCCGTATTTTGATTCAGCTGGTTCGTATTCCACCCGATACTCCTGTCCATTTGCCCGTAAGACATAAGGATGATCCTTATGATATTTTGACAAAGCTCGGACACCATAATCGCTCAAAAATTCTGCTTGATTTAGCAGACGGTTCAAAATTGATTGGAGTCGGTCTTGATTTACCAACGACAAATAAACTCCTTTGCCATCAGTTCTCAGAGAAATATTATTGTGTTTAGTAAGTTGGGGACGATTGTTAACAAACCAATAAACTCGGTCTTTGAAATCTGAGGATAAATATTTATCTACAATCTCTTGTTCAATTGTTTCTACAGCAAAAAGCGGGATTAATCCGACTATTGACCGCACTCTCATTAACAATACACCATCATTGTTTGCACCTTCAACTACACCTTTAGGAGCTTTGAGAATGTCATAGTAAAATTTGTCTTGTTCGTCCCATATATCTACGTCTGCACCACCGACTTTGTTCATTGCATCAGCGATGAGTAGGAAATGCTGGAAATATTTAGAAGCCATATCTTCATACTCGCTCTTAGATTCGTTAGTAGAATCTTTTTTGGCAAGTTCTGTGGCTATTTTGAGCAAATTTAAACAGTACATTCCCATCCAACTAGTACCGTCAGACTGCTCTATGAATGCGTTAGGAATCTGAATGTTACTTCTATCCAGAACTCCAATATTATCTAATCCTAAAAAGCCTCCTTGAAAAAGGTTGTTGCCTTCAATGTCTTTACGATTTACCCACCAAGTAAAATAAATAGATAACTTTTGAAAGATTTCTTCCAAAAAGTTTCTATCAGCATTGCCATACAGTTGCTTTTCTATGTTGTAAACACGCCATGCAGCCCAAGCATGAACAGGTGGATTTACATCACCAAATGCCCACTCATAAGCTGGTATTTGACCGTTGGGGTGCATATACCATTCGCGCGTAAATAAATACAATTGCTTTTTAGCAAATTCTGGATCGATTAGTGCCAAGGTAACGGTATGAAAAGCTAAATCCCAAGCAGCAAACCAAGGATATTCCCAAGCGTCTGGCATGGAAATAATATCTTCATTAAATAAATGATCCCACTCACGGTTTCTGCCACTTTTACGTTTTTCTGGTGGCTTTGGTGGATTAGGATCGCCATTGAGCCAATCGTAAACTACATAGTGATAATATTGTTTGCTCCACAACATTCCTGCAAAGCTTTGTCTTTGCACGTTCCGCATATCCTCGGAAATAGAAGAAGGACAAACAGCTTGATAAAATTCATCGGCTTCGCGTTGGCGAGTTTGAAATACAGTTTCAAAATCATTACCAAAGGGAGAATCTAAATTTGTATCGCTCAACCGTAATCTAACTATTTTGGTTTCTCCAGGATTAATCGTCAAGTCGTAATGAGCTGCGGCTTTTGTCCCTTTTTGAGTAGAATTTACTGTTTTTTGATTTCCGAAAGAAATAATGTAATCATTGATGCCATCTTTGACAGGGTCAGAATTCTTACCCCATCCAAATCGTTCCTTATTTGTTTCGTTTTCTGTAAACAGAAGTTCGTTAGCAGCCTCGCTATAAAGCCATCCTTTACGTAAATTTTTAACTTCCTGATTATCTTTATAAACAGCTTCTATGACGCTTAGGTTCGAGTCAGTTTTGATAGCTTGTAGGTATTTAAATTCTTTTGTTTGATTATCATACCCCCAAGACCAAGTATTACGAAGCCAAATAGTTGGTAAAAGATGCAATTTGGCCGTTTCCGCTCCTCGGTTAGTAACACTAATCTTGATGTGAATATCTTCTGGAGAATTTTTAGCGTACTCTACTAAAACATCAAAGTAACGATTATCATCAAAAACCCCTGTATCTATTAGTTCATATTCTAAAGCTCCGGGATTGGTTGATTTTCGATTTCTGTTTTCCTCAATTAATTGGCTGTAAGGGAAAGCTTGTTGCGGATATTTGTAAAGATATTTCATGTAGGAATGCGTGGGAGTGTTGTCAAGATAAAAATAATATTCTTTGACATCTTCCCCGTGATTGCCCTCACTGTTGGTTAAACCAAATAGCCTTTCTTTGAGAATCGGGTCTTTTTCATTCCAAAGAGCGATCGCAAAACAAATTCTTTGGTGATTATCGCTAATCCCTGCAATTCCATCTTCACCCCAACGATAGGTACGAGAACGAGCTTGGTCGTGAGAAAAGTAATCCCAGGCAGCACCACCTTCGCTGTAATCTTCTCGTACTGTTCCCCATTGACGTTCGCTCAAATAAGAACCCCACCGCTTCCAATATTTCTGTTTCTTGCGGTCTTCTAGTAATCTTTTTCCTTCTGCTGTGTCTTGAATATTTGTCATTTTTCGTTTCCTTGTATGACCTTTGATTAATTTGCAATAGTTAATAGCTAATGACTGCTATTAACTTTCAAACGAACCTAATATTATTTCTCTGTAGCTAGCCAAGCGCGGAGTACTTCTCCAACTGACCAAGCTTGAGCAATACAACCTTTAGGTTCCATTGGTGCATCACCATTTGATATTTCACTAATAGTTCCAAGTCCGGCGGTATAGAGGTGATGCTGCATCGGTTCTAGAAATTGGCGAGCAAGAGATGGGTTGTTGAACACACGCAAGTGAGCTAAGACAAACGGCCCAATTAACCATTCCCAAACTGTTCCTTGGTGATAGGCACCGTCACGATGAAATTGATCTCCACCGTAGTGACCGATATACTGCGGATCGTCAGTTGCAAGACTACGCAATCCGTGAGAAGTTAGAAGCGATCGCTCGCACGCTTCTACTACTTGCCGTTGTTGTTCGGGAGTAAGCGGACTTTCTGGCAAGGATACGGCGAAGATTTGATTTGGTCGCAAAGAGGCTTCGTTACCATTTGGGCCGTCTAAAATATCAAAACAGTATCCCTTGGCATCATTCCAGAAACGATTAAAACCTTTTTGCGTGGCATCAGCCATTGCATCGTAGTCTTTGTTAGGTTCTCCTAACTTTTGGGCGAACTGGGACATTGTTCGCAAAGCGTTATACCAAAGGGCATTTACTTCTATAGGCTTGCCAATGCGAGGAGTAACTACCCAATCTCCGACTTTGGCATCCATCCAGGTAAGCTGCACTCCTGTTTGCCCTGCATAAAGCAACCCATCACTAGGATCGAGGCGAATATTGTAGCGCGTTCCTTGATGGTGAAATTCGATAATCTCTGTTAGTTTGGGAAATAAGTCTTTTAATAGCTTGTCATCCCCAGTTGTAGCATAGTAAAGGCGAATGGCTTCAAAATACCATAGTGTCGCATCAACCGTATTGTAGTAATCTTCTGTGGGTGGCTGATTATCATCAGGAAAACGATTGGGCAACATTCCTTTATTGATATATTCGCCAAAGGTGCGAAGAATAGAGTCTGCAATTTCGGGACGATTAGTGGCAAGCGTCAGACCGGGTAGACTAATCATGGTGTCACGACCCCAATCAGTAAACCAGTGGTAACCAGCGATGATGGTTTTTCCACCTTGCCGTTCAACAATAAACTGATCGGCAGCAAGCACAAGTTGCTGCACCCAATCGGGAGCTTGAGGCGCTTGTGGCGAACGTTTAACTTGCCAGTCTGCTGTCAGCTTTTGCTCGTACTGGTGACGTAAGTCTAAGCCTGCTGCACCGTTTAAATTAGGATTTTGCTGCGTACTAGCGATAAAAGTAAAGGAGCTTCCAGGCTCCAGTGTGGCCTCAAATGTTGCTGCGTGAAGAAGATCGTCTATATCGTTGAGTCCGCGTTCCTTTTCGGCTGCGAGTTCAAATCCGTAGTACCACTCGTTATTGGGCGAAGCATTACCGCTATCTGTCAACAAGTACAAAGGTTGCGCTTCCGGAAATACTGTGATATCCACTCCATGCTCAATTGCAGTCACATTCACTCGCCAATCCTTGGCAGGCGATTCTTGAGCATGGGTTCTGCTGTGATAATCGCGGTAATTAACAAATGCTTTGATTGATAACTTAAGCGATCGCTTTGCCCGTCGCAAGTAGTAATGAATATATGTGGTATCGGCTCCAGGCTCCATCCAGATGCGTTTCTCTAATAATGCACCTCCACAAGCAAAGTTCCATACAGGTATTGTTCCTTCTAAATAAAAGCTTTCGATATGGCGGTAACCTTGAGGATCGACTGTGCCATTTGACCAACGATTGACAAACAGTGGATAAGAGCTGCCTTCATACTCTACCGTTTCATCTAGCTTTGCTAATAGTAAGGTTCGCTGCAACGGTGGTTGGAGTGCAGCCACAAGCAAACCGTGATAACCCCGTGTTGATAAACCTGCTACTGTACCTGAAGCATAGCTGCCGCGACCATTGGTTACTAACCATTCACGCGACTCTGCTGCATCAAGATTTCCACAAATTTCACGTCCAAAGTTGATGCTCATAGATGTACCTAATCATGTCATCAAGATTCTTGATTTTTATTTTTACATTAATACCATTGTTAACTCCAAGTATAAATAGCTGGTAAGAGATTTTGAATTTTTGGCAATACCTAAATCATTGGTAAAACCAATCTGCTGCTTATTACAAAAGTGGCTGAATTCTTACTCTACTAGTAATTTCATCAACTCAAATACGATTACTATAGGGGGCGATCGAGCAGTCAAATAAGTTTAACTAAACTGTTCAATAACCTACGATTTAGTTCTTGCCAAATTTTTAAGAAAACTCAGGCTAGGTGCAAAAAAATATTCCCCACCCTTCATTTTTACTGGCAGTTGAAACTGATATTCTTCAGTTTCCGATCCACCCCATTTTTTCGGCCATTTCTGAGTTCCCTGTGGTTGACCAATCAGCGGATCTGGGCCAGCGTTGACTTGAACAAAGTTCTTAGGATTTGCCCATCTAGTTTGGATGAAATTGAATTGATTTTCAATATCTGCTTGAAAACAAAGAAACAGCAATCCTGAGCCTGTTGTCGGCTTTTTAGTGCAATCTTGTTCTCCAAAACTCACAGAACGACGAGCAATACGATGCTTTCTTTCCACCTTTAAAGCTTCGTCAAAACCTGGGGAAGACTCTACTCTACCTGTATCGCCTCTGGGATTAACTTTGCGGATGTGAGTATGGAACGGACACCTTGTTGCTTGTGTATCCAAATCGTAATTAAAGTTATTAAAGTATTCGTAATTAATTGATGTCGTACCTTGACTCGGTATATTTGAGAGAGTTAGGGGAGTTCCATCTTCAAACCGTCCCACAACCAAAGCTCCGGCTAAAGTTTTACTAATTCCTAACTTGTCAGCCAATTTCCCCACATCTTCCTGGAATTTTTGGACATCTTGTTCAAGTTTGCGACAAACTAAATAACTGCCGTAGCTATCTTCAGTCTTACCGTTGGGATCTTTAACTAAAATCAGACTTAGGGGAGCGCGAGGATCCCATTTGCTGAAGTCAGAGTTACTAGTTAGGGCGCTAGCAATATTTCGTTTCAGAAATAGAGGTTGACTAACACCATCGACATAACCAAAATGTTCTACAATTTGTTTTTGAGCATTTCTGAGAATAAAACCATCTTCTCTATGAAGTATTTTGGATAGTCCAGACAATTCTGAACAAATCTCATTAACTGCTTTGAGTAAGTCTGTTAAGTCATCATCTGCTATAAGTAGTAAGGCATCTGGTTTCTGTTGAAATCCTGGTTCCCAATCTGTCGGTGGTGGATCGTTTAAGAAGCTCTGGATATCACCATTTTGCATACCTAATCTAAATGGTTGATCTGCGGGTATTTTCCACGGATCTATTTGCAGATATTCATAACCTTGACAAGATAAATACAAATTAGCAAATATACTACCTGATATCTTTTTAGTTCGATACTCGCGTGCTTCATCTGACTGCTGCTCAGCAGATTTAACGTATTTTTGGGCAAAGTTTTGAATCCATCGTTTGACTGCATTTACTTGACCAGATTTAAATTGTAAAAACAGATGTACGACATGGTCTCGTCCATGCCCATTGAGAATATTTCCCTGTAAATCTTTAAGCAAAGTTTGGTATTTACCGGGATTTTCTGGATCGATGCCATCTTCGGGTATGGTTTTTAAATCTTCTTCTGTTAGTGCCATTGCTTAACTAATTACAAAATGTATTTTTTTGATAGGAAAAACCTTCTTTTTGATATTTGATGAGCCTTCTTAAGCTTCCAGCTTTACCATTTTGGCGTGAGAAGGCTTACCTAATTCATTGAGGTAGAACATCATGTAGTAGCCTGGTGGGTAAAGATTGGCATTTTTTGGAGCTTTAAATTTGATTGCAGACTCATTCTTGAAATCAATATTTTCAATGGGTAAATCAGCTAATCGTTGCCCATAATCCAAAGAATGAGTAACTGAACCCAACTTAACAAGAACCACAGAACCCGTTTTTGTGGCATCTTTGACTGAGATGCTGCTAGATTTACCATAGTTGAGGCTTTCAGGAGCTGTGACTATTTCAGGACGAGTACCTGGCTTAAACAGATAGGGCGGACTGAAAATCTCTGCCTGCCAAATTTCAGAAGGAACGAAAGGTTCTTTGTCTCCTTTATTAAGGTATTCTTTAATAAAATAACTTTGAGGAGATTGGTAATATTCTTCAAGACTGAATTCTTTTTTCTCCTGACCTAATTTGTCTGTCAGTTCGGGAAATTTATAATAATATTTTAGGGGTTCTCGCTGGATATTAACGTGAAGTGTGCCATCTTTTTCGCGTGCCGTTCGATTAGCATTTCCGCCAATAATTAAAACACGAGCATCTGGTAACAAAATTGCTCCATTATGATAAAGTCTGGGCAATTTAGCAGGATTCATCAGTTTAGTAATATATCCGCCAAAAGCTCTGGAATCAGGAGTCATTAGCAAAGGTTCATAGACTGGCTTGTATTCTGGATACTCACCGCCATTGACTACTAATAGTTCTTGATTGGGCAAAATCACTGCTTGCAGGTTAGCTCTTGGTTTATTAAGAAAGTTGTTGACAATTTCCCACTTGCCATTGTTTTCTGCACTCTTACGGGGAGATGTCCAACGCTGGAGGCTAGTAGAAACCCTCGACCAGTTTGGAAAACCTGCTGTATTACCTCCTCGGCCATAGTTAATGTCGTTGGTACCGATGATACCTCCGAGTAATAAAACATCTTCAGAATTAGGAACTTGCACGGCGGTTCCATAAGCTTTAGATGGCTCTCCGCGGTCGGCTGCTACTTCAAAACTGACGGATAATTGACCGTCTGCGTCTTCATGGACAGACATTAAATAGCTTTTTTTACTCGACTGTGTCACCAAGACCCCACCAATTCCAGCGTCATCTCCAGTGATCAAAAGTTTGCCATCAGCAGTTGGGAAAACGCGAGGATAGAGGTCTATAGTATCGTAAGCATTAACATCTGTGAGTTTGGTGTTGAAGGGACTGTTCTTGACGTTTGTCAAGTCGATATACTGGAGTTTTTGGGTTTTGGGATCGTAAATTTCTAGACTCGGATTAATTTGATTGGGAGCTTCATATTTTAGACCAGAAAAAATGACTATTTTCCCATCAGCTAGGGATATTAAACTGGGATACCAACGTCCTTCTTTGAGTTGTCCGACACTAGACCACTTACCTGTTTTCCAATCATAAAGGTTGACCTGTCTAGACCCTGTAAAGGCTCCTCCAGGGTAGTATCGTCCAGTACCACCGATAAAAAGAACATTACCATCGACTAGTTGTAAATGACCGGAGCAAAATAAATCGTTGATTTCTCCATATTGCTGAGCTGGTGGCGAAGCAATACGCTCGAATTTTCCAGTTTCAGGATCTAAAAGGGCAGTATTGTTGATGACATCATAATCTGTGACATTAACTCCTTCTATAAAACTGGGTTCTCCTTTGTTAATAACTACAGTGTTGCGAAAACTACTACCATTGAGGCTCAATACTTTGCCATTGGGAAGGAGTAAAGTATGGACAGATTGCATCAGATTTTCTTTAGCTGACAAAGGAATGGTTTCCCACGCGCCCATTTCTTCTTTGAGACCGACTATTGGCTGGGCGATCGCCTCTTCCCAGCCACAGATACTAATAGCTACAGCCACGAGAAAAGCCAGAAAAACTGAAACCATCCGATTTTTGTTAACTAGCATCATAATCGAGAAATATTAAGTGCCTATACGAAATGAATTACACATTAGATGAAAAATATTTTCTTTCATCCCTTATATTCCCTATTCATGGCAATAAAAAGGGAAAAAATCAAATTCATCTAATATATTTTGGATAAATACTTAACATGAATACCCGATTTTATCCAATTGTGTTCGAGTAGCTTTGATAGCTTCATTGGCAATATCATAGGCACTTGGATATTTATTTGGAGTATCTTCTCCAGGAATCCAAAATTTACGTCGAGTCAAACGAAGTGAGTTAAGAAAAGCAGGAATGGCATTAAAAATTTCTACAGCGATCGGGCCATCATAGACCTCTAAAATTGGTTCTAAAAAGGATTGCCAGGGAAGCCAACTGGTATGAAGTGCCCCGCGATTGGGAGGAGAGACTTGTACGTAATGAAGTCTTTTTTGTTTGGCAAGATACGTCACTTGTTCTCTGAATATCTCAGGGCCATCGCCATCAAGAGTTTCGTGAGCGCTATCAATCACTACTCCTACTTGTTTACTATTAACTCCATCCAAAAACTCAATTAATTGTGATAATTTGTTAGGGCCTGGGGTTTCCCAATGAGTAATTGGTTCAATTGCTAATTTAACATTTCGTTGCTCTGCATGTTGACCCAACTGATTAAATATTATCTGAGCATTGCGATAGCGAATTGCTAAATGCTCCTGAAGCTCATCACTCCAAATTGGAACATTGAAGTCAGTAGTTGGAAAAACACCATAAGGAATAACAATCGGCCCCATCATAATTTCACCCCTGAGTGCAGCTGTGATGTCAATCCTTGACTTGAGATACTCTAGTGCTGCTTGTCTTTGTTCGGGGTAGGGAGAACTGAGATCGAAGGTACGCGTAGCCCCAACATTAGTACTAATTTTTACATTTTTAAACCCTTGTGAGTCCAGAGTAGCTCGTAAATTCGTATAATCTTCAACATCTTTTTTGTAATTTTTATTTTCGTTAAACGCAATAGGAAATTCAAAGCCGTTGTAACCAAAATTTTGAAGTTCTTTTATATGTTTTAAAACTGTTTGCCGATATTCTAAATCACCAGGTTTCAAATCAGTAGTAAACATGAAGAAGCTAAGGTAAATATCAGACAAAGATGATGAGTTGCTCATATTAAAATTGGGGTAGATTGCTAGTTAAATTCAAAAATTATGAAATTGAAACTGATTTGATAAGTTCAATACATTTTCTTACTTATAAGTCTTGAACTAAAATCAGTATTTGTTGCTCGTAAACTACTGAAGTAAACCTTAATTTTATCAAGGTTTATTATTCCAAATTTGACGACTAATTTTCCAGGTATGATGCTCTTTTTTCATCAACCATAATGCCCGAAATTTCACCTGTTTCGATGGACTTCCATCTTTTGGGGAAACTGTGGCAATAGACATTCCTATAACGTAACCAAAATCACCCATAACTTCAATTTCTTCGGCAGTAAAAATTGGATCGATGCTGTTGTTAGCAATCTGCTGACTAAATCCTTCAACAATGTCACTAATCCCAAGTCGGTCAGCGACTCCTGGCGCCATCCAAAGAGCATCTTCTGTATACATCTCGCTGTAACTAGACAAATTTTCAGATTTAACATTAGCGGCATATACTTCTTCAAAAATAGTTCTAATCTTTTCTTTATCGCTCAATCTCATTGCTATACTCTATTAATTGTTTCTCTAGCTTTTATTCATGAAAAAATCATCAGTAGGTAGGTCAAGTTAAAATTTAAAAAATATAAATTTCCAACTTTTGACCTACTGATACTTGCTGAAATAGCTTATAAACCTGTCACATCATGTAGGTAACTACGAGCGAGAATCGCGTTGTTCAAAGGATTTGTTTTGTTAGGATCTTGTTCTGCTTCTACTACAAGCCATCCTTCATAATTGGTTTTAGCAAGCTCACTTAAAATCGGCTTAAAATCAATTGCGCCTTCTTTAGTGTCTCCAGGAACAGTAAAGATACCTTGTTTGATCGAATATAAAAAGTCCCAACCATTTTTAATAGACTCATCTAAAACAGGCTGGCGAACGTTTTTTAGGTGAACGTGCTTGATGCGATCGCTATATTTCTTTGTCACTTCCAAAGGATCGACTCCTGCATAGTACAAATGACCAGTATCGAGTAACAAATTGACATATTTGGGATTGGTAGTTGACATCAAGCGATCGATATCAGCCAAGTCTTCTACTCCTGTACCAATATGGGGATGGTAGGAGATTTGCATACCTTGCTCTTTTGCTATTGAGCCAAGTTTATTCAATCCAGCAGCCAGATCCTGCCATTGCTTGTCAGTAAACTTTGGTCTATTAGGCAAAGGAGCAACTGGCTTTTGATGAACAGCACCACCCAATTCGGCTACCACAATACTTTTGCTGCCGCCGATTTGCTTCATGAATTGCAACTGTTTGTTGAATTCTGCCAAGCTTTTATCATTCTTTCCTAAAGTAAATTCAGTGCCCACCCAAGGTTCAGAAATAGTCAATTTACGAAGTTTTAACTCTCTTTTCAAAACATCAATATCTTGCGGAAACTTCGGTGAGGTTTGCGAACCTTTAAAGCCAGATAGTGCCATTTCACTCATAATCTGCTCAAAACGGATGGGAGGATCGAGATCGATAGTAGTATCGTCACTATTGCTCCAACCCGTCGGTGTAATGCCCAAATAAACTTTTGCTGGATTGAATATAGATGTTGTCTTTGAAGATGGAACTAGAGACACTAAAGCTGAGCTTCTGTCAGATGAAGTTTTGTCGTTATTCGTAGCAGCAGTGGCGGGATAAGTCAAGTATGTCATCCCCAAAAATACTAATGCTACTAGCACAACCAATAAGCGACCAATAGATTTGAATTGGTGACAACCTGTAGAGTTATTCATCTTATATTTACCTTGTTGTTTTAACATAGCTTGGTTATGCCAATCTATGTAATTTTCTATGTCTTTATTTGAGTTTTGCTAGGTTAATACTGTGTTTGTAATCAGTAGTAATTAGCTAAAAAAATCAAAGCTGATTATTGCTAGTTCAATTCAAGGAAACTATAGGGATTCAACTTTCACTGAGCAGCCCCAAATTTGGAGACATCTCCGTTATAAGTAGTTCCGTCAGGCATCAGCGAATTAGATAGATCGGCTTGATAGAACTTTGTTCCCTCAAGAACGGCATTAGATAACCTTGTATTTCTCATGTAGCTACTGGAAAAATCTGCACTCGATAAATTGGCTCGAGAAAGAATTGCTCCTTTTAGCTTTGCATTTTTACCCAAAGCATTAGACAAATTTGCATCAGAGATAATGGCTTCTGTTAGATCTGCACCGGTTAAATCTGCGTTTAACAATTTTGTCTTACTCAGGAGGGCATTATACAAATCTGCCTGAGAAAGATTAGCCCCCGTTAGGTTTGCATCTGACAAAGTAATTCCCATCAGGATAGCTCCCGATAGATTGGCTCCTGTTAGATTAGCTCCTTGAAGCTTTGCATCATTGAGTAGGGTTCCAGAGAGATTTGCTTTGGATAGATTTGCCCCACCAAGTGTGCTGCCATATAAATCTTTGTTCGATAGATCGGCTTCTGATAGATCGCAATTAACACAAGCGTTTGTTATAAATAACTTTTGGTAATCTGTCGCCACAAAAGCTTTAGCGGGCAAAGTAAAAATCGTTAAGCTAAGGAAAATCGAGACGGCAATAGTAGACAATCTACGAAACCAAGATGTAATACTCATGTTTGGTCTTATAAAGTAGGAATTTTGCAATTTTGTCAGGTTCAAAGATGGGTCTTTTTTTAGAGGTTGAGTCAGGGGAAGCTAAACATCGTTAACCCCTACCCAGAAGCGATGTTAGCTTTTAGTTAGGCTGACTAAAGGTGGTTCGCTCCAAGTCCCGTATCCCTGGCCTTTCGCGCCAGGTGGGTTAACACCAATTGCAGTCCATAAAAGTCCTTCTGGATAGGCGTGGGGGCTGATAATAAAGGTTCCATCTTTTTCTTTGGTTCCATAAACATCCCGCCAGGATTGTGGCAGTGTATACCAGGTGGCCATATACCAAACCTTGATGATATTGCGAGCGATCGGGCCAAATTTTTCAGACGCCAAAATTTGGGCGATCGCTTCGTCGTTGTTTGCTGTTTTTTCAACCTCTAACTTATGAAAAGTTGTTAACAGTTCTGCAAACAAATCTCCACCAATCACGTCTTGAATGGTTTCAAGATAAAGCTCCGCAAGACCTGTTCCCCGCAAGTGAAACTTGGAAAAACCTGTAAGGACTACTGAAAGTTCGAGAAAACACTCTAAATCCGCTGCATTAATATCCATCAATTATCTACCTCCACAAAAAGCAAATCAAAGTTAGCTAAGGCTGGTCTAACCGAAAAACAGGAGCCGCATGAACTTCTGGGCTACCTGGAATGGGGTTACGCATTAAATTATTAGCCTGTTCTTTGAGGCGGAACATTCCCCCAACTGCGGGAATCAAATGCTCGGGATGTCCGTCAAAAGCATATTGAATATCAGCTAAGAACCTACTATAAGCGGACTGAAACTCTGAGGCTGCTGCCTGCACTTCCGATCCCTGGGGATAATCACTCAGTTTGGCATTATCCTTAATCGGATAAACTGCGTTCCAATCTACGGTAAAGTGTGCACCTGTAGGATTATCAGGTTCGTCGGATTTTGTCGGATCGTCCTTGTCGATTGTATAATATTGACCTTTTAGTATTTGCTGAAAACGATAGTCATGGGCTAGTTCTCGCTCTGCATCATAGATCGTTCCGCTTCTTGACCCCTCACCCTGATCTTGAATTACTTTTAATGCTCGGATGGCTGAACGCAGATCGGTTACTGGGATGATGTCTCCACCACCGTTATAGTAGTATTCGGGGGTAATTTGTCGCTTAGGGTCGCCACAAAATAGATCGGAACCCTTCTCTTTATAGAGTGCATTCAGACCACGAATGATCTCTGCATAAAATAAGCCAATGCTGTAGAAAGCTTTGGTCGGGTCGCAGCCTATAACTTCCAGTAAATATTCTTCTAAGGTTCGAGACTCAACTAATGGGCGATCTTCTTCAACATGTTGCGACCGTTCAATCTGACGAAAGGTCTCTACAGTCTCTGGGGAAAATTTGCTTAGACCTACTTTAAAGTCTGTAGATCCTGTGGGTAGATAGCTAGGATATTTAGGAATAAAATCATGTGCCGTGAGCACTCCTGAATCAAACGTTCCTCCCACCGCATTATAAACATTAGCCACGAGAGTGAGGTGTAGCATTTCTTCTACAGCAACCGCCCGGATAATATGGAAAGCTTCTAAATTTGTTCCGGGTTTAATCGAGTAAAGTGCTGTCATGTAAGGAGGAATGGTTGCATGTTCTATCTTCATTGCCTGTATGAGATAGTACTTCAATTGGTCAACCGTTGTAATCAACTTTAAGCTATCGGAGACTGTAGTCATAACGTCTACTCGCAATGTTTTTTCGACTGTATAAGGGGTACTAAGGCGTATGATCAAATAGCCGCAGAACCTTATTGAGGGCTGAACTTCAGCCCTGATGAAGGTTTGGGATTCAAACCGCCCAAAGCCTTTCTCTGATGGAGCGTAATTTTAATTGATGACACGCCCTAGATAGTTTGCAAATTACTGGTTTGCAAATTATCGGTTTGCAAATTATAAGAATTTAATTCTTTAAGCATCTGCTCGGCAGCTCTGAAACTCAACGCAGCAATGGTCAATGTTGTATTTGAACTGCCAATAGTTGGCATACTTCCTGCACCGACTAGGAAAAGATTTTGATGATCCCAACAACGCAGATGACTATCAATAACTGAATTAGATGGCGTGGTTCCCATGATATGAGTTCCCGAAAAGTGGTTTCCACCTTTGTATACGTAACCTTCACCCTCAAATTCAAAATAGGCGGGGTCTTTAGGATCGTAGTGAGTAAAATCTTCTGCTCCTAAACGCTCGAAGATTACACGAGAGACTTTTCTGGTGTAGGCAAGGGTTCTGCGACTGTAGTCGGGTAGATTGAAGTTAATGACGGGACGATAATTACCCAGTTTATCTTTGTACCTGGGATCGATGGTTACTCGGTTGCCGTATTCGGGGAGTAATTCACACATAAAAGCTAGCAGCAGTTGTCGTGAAATCCGACTAATCAATGTCTGACGCAGTTCTTGACCATATTTGTTTTTGTTGTCAACTGCATCTTCGACTTCACCCTTGGGCGATCCTGTTGCCCATCCCCAACCATCATTGTGAATATCTACCGCGAAGGCAGATTGTGTTTTCCGAAAATCGCCTTTACGAAATGTTCCGATTCCTGATGTCACAAGAGGCCCTCGCATAGTGCCAGTCACTTCAGGCATCAAAGCCCAAGCTAAGGTGAAAGGGTGATCCATTAAATGCCGCCCAATCGTTCCGCTGGTGTTAGGCAAATCAGAACCGAGCAATAGCCGAGCGTTTTCGACAGCATTAGTCGCTAAGACAAATAATGTTCCCCTAGCGGTTCCTGTAGTGTACTCACTAGAGTTGGGGTTGTCATAACGCTTATAGTGAATGGCACTGATGTGACCGTTTTCGCGGTTATATTCTACCCGATAAGCCACGGCTTGGTAGAGTACATGAACCCGACCGGTTGCAAAGGCTTTAGCTAAAGTTCTGCGAGCATCATATTTAGCTTGAACCGGACAAATAGGAACACAGTTTGCGTTTCCTTGGCAACGTTCCCCATATTGAACGGGATGGACACTGGTAACTCCATCGGGGACAAAGCGGTTACCACCATCGTATTTAGGATTGGGTACTCCATTGCGAGCTTGAGGAAAACTAGAGAAGCTTAATGTATGAGTCTTGCCATAGAGTTCAACTGTAGTCCCATCAACTTTCTCAATCACTTTTCGATCCAAGTAAGAGGGGGGAAGCTTTTCCATAGGAAAAACATAGTCATCAGGAAATTCGACGCCTAGTTTTTTTTGCTCCTCTACGTCCCCACAAACCCCTAGTTCATACTCGGCTTTGCGGTAGTACGGCTCAAGATCCTTATACTCAATCGGCCAATCAAGACCTTGGCCGTAGTTACTCAATAACTTGAAATCTTCAGGTAACATCCGTGGGGTTTTTGCTTCCCAGTGCATCGTTGTCCCACCTACAACCCGTGTGTAGGAACCCGAAAGGGGCATGGGGCCTTGCTCTATAAAATAGTCTTGGTAATCAGTGGGGCTTTGAACATTGGGGTTAGCGGGATACGGTGAGTTGGGATTTTTCTCCACCGCTTTGTAGAAAGTATCGACGTAATTTTGAAAGCCTGTAAGGGTTAAATCCTTTTCTACCGTAGCTTCAAGGATTAAAACTCTCTTGCCCTGTTGACTCAATTCTTTGGCAACAATCGCTCCAGCTACCCCCGTTCCTACGATGACGACATCATACAAAGTTTTAGAGACAGTCTCAGAATCGACATTTACAATTGTTTGACTTAGACTCATCGGTTACTCCTTAAAGGTTACTCTTTGACATGAATCTGTATAGCAATATCTCCAGATAATCAGAGGAGTCTTGCTTGAGCAATATCGTTATTCAAAACTCGATCGCCAATCTGAGGGAGCGAACACTAACAGACTTCTTCTAGGGCTACCAGCAATTTATTCAAGAAAAGTCCTGAGTATATACTTGTCATAAAGTTTACTAACATACTCGGATGCTAATTCTAATTCAACTAAATTAGGAGGGCAAATGTATCTTGTTAGAATCAAGACTGTTCTAGCAGTCAATTTTGGAATTCGTAGATAAATTTTGTCTTTTTTTTACAAACTCTGTAAGTAATGTCTTTGAAAACAACACTCAACTATCATCCCCGTAAATATGCGGTTGTAAATCAGTAATATTACGTAATTACAGTTGAAGTATACGTAAAACAAAAATTATTAATATTATTAATGCCTTTTCAGATAAAGAGTAAAAATATTGTTAATTTTTATTAAGTTAGAAAAGTCTCAATTTAGGTCAATTCTGATAAGATTTATAACTTTTACTTGTAAAAATACTCGATTGATGAAGCGAATAAATTGTTACAGGAGAGTTTTTTCTAAAAATAAATTTACTTAAACCTACATTTATATTTATTGGTATGCTTAAATTAATTTTTACTCAGTAACTGTGTTTTCCCCAAATTATAACTATATCTATGCTTAGTCGAGGTAAGTTGAAACACTATTGACCTATGGTTAAAATACTTAGTGTCCTAACTTATCTGACGATCGCTATATCTTCTTCGTTATTAGGGCCAAAAGTCAAATAACGTACAACTTGACGATCGCCAGCGTATTAGACGTTGGATTTATAGGAGTATCATTTGAGATATTCTGCACGTAACTGATTAACAACCCGATCTAGTCCCACTGAATGTGCGGCTTTGAACAGTAAACGATCGCCTGCTTGTACAAATGTCTTCAATCTCGCCACCAATTCCCCATGAGTTGCAAAGCACTCTGATGGAATACCTTCGGCACTTTTGGCGATCGCTTCGGCATCTTCTCCATCTACCAACACCAACAAGCCGTCTAAATTCAACTTTTGGACTGTTTCTCCTACTCGTTGGTGCAACTGTGGGGAGCGCTCTCCTAATTCTTTCATTGCACCCAAGACGGCAATTTTTCGCTTTCCTGGTGTGTCCGCCAATAATTGCAATGCTGCTAACATCGCTTCTGGTGCAGCATTATATGTCTCATCTAAGATTACTACATCGTTGGGCAAACTAAACCGCTGCGATCGGCCTGTCGGCATATCCACCACCACGCCTGCTTTCAAACTTGCCCAGTCAATTCCCAAAACTTTTGCCACCGCTAAAGCCGCTAAGAAATTAGTCGCATTGTGACGACCAAGTAAGGGTAAAGGCAGTTGGATTCCTGCAACTTCTACAGTTTCGTTATTAATTAATAGTCCTGGAATATCCCCACCGGAAAAGCCGTAAGTTATGACTTCTCCTGTCCAAAATTTCGCTGCCGTGGTCATTAATAGAGGATTGTCGTAATTGAGAATTGCTACACCATCAGCAGGCATTTCGGCTAATAACTCACATTTGGCCTCGGCAATTGCTTCTTCGGAACCCAATAACTCAATATGTGCCGTCCCCACATTGGTAATCACTCCAATATTAGGACGCGCTATTTGTGTGAGTTCGGCAATTTGTCCCCTACCGCGCATCGCCATTTCAATCACGGCGTAGTCATGTTCTGTACCCAGTTCTAGGAGAGTTTTTGGGACACCGATTTCGTTATTGTAATTGCCATGAGTTTTGTGAACTGCTCCTTTTGTTCCTAAAACTGCCGCAATTAATTCTTTAGTAGTAGTTTTGCCTACAGAACCTGTAACCCCAATTACAGGAATCTCAAAGCGATCGCGCCACCATCTGCCAATTTTCTGATACGCCTTGAGGGTATCTGATACCTGCAATACAGGAAATCCAGGATTTTTGTATTCCATATCTACAATTGCAGCTATTGCACCCTTAGCGATCGCTGCTGGTACAAATTCATGTCCATCAAACTTATCGCCTCGTAAAGCCACAAACACTTCACCCAGTTTCAGGATACGCGTATCTGTTTGTATACCGTTACTGACTTGTGTTAAACCAGTATCATCTAAGTTTACAGGACGAGCCAAAAGAACTTCGACCAGTTGAGCAAGGGTGGCAGAACAAGGCATAAATAGAGACTTGAAAATTATAAAATCGAATTATGACACAATCCGGTTGATAGTGCTTCTGGTTACAATAATTTTCAGTTAAGCTGTTGACGGTTGACGGTTAACAGTCAACAGTCAACAGTTATCAGTTAACAGTTATATGGTTGAAAATGCTAATCAAGGGACAGCTTTAACACAGCAGTGGTTGACAGAAATTCAGACACTCAAACAGCAGATGGCGGAACTTCAACACGATCGCGATGCTGCTTGGGAAAGTGCCCAAAAATGGCGTCAGCTTTACAACACAGAAGCAGAACAACGACGCACAGATGCCCAATTGTCCCAACAGGCGATCGCATCTTTGAAGGCAGATTTACATAAATTCCAAGGCTTGGAGACAGGAACACTCGCTGATACACCAGTCACAGCTATCCAACAAGAAATAGAACAGTCACAATCTGTGGAGGAATTACAATCTAAACTGATTGCTGCAATCAAAGAACGCGATCGCCTCTTGCAAGCCTTGAAAACTGAGCAGGAAAACCACGCTCAAACTCGCAAAAGTCTGACTACTGCCTTGGGTGATGCTATTGATAGTTTGACACAGGAGCGAGCAGCCAGAGCAGGGGGAGACCAGGTAAAATAACTAATTGGGCACTTTGCTATACCTGCTTTCAAGCATTTATTAACCTCGTTTCTCAGAGACTTGCTTCTAAGATTCTCATCATGGAAATCAAGGTGGTTCGCACAGCGATCGTAATATTGATTGGCAAATATTATCACTCTCTCCAGAGAAAAAAATTGGAAGTCCCTTAGACTAACTCATCTTCAAGACAAACCAGTGAGCGAAAGCCTGTTTATTTCACTATATCAATATCAATTCATTATTTTACTTGAAATCGAAGTCAAATATTTGACTTGAGCAAGCTTCATGAATATGATTTTTTCATAAATAATTTAGGATTGTTATAGAATTTAACTAATTTTTATTAATGTATTAAATTACCTCTATTTAGACATAAATATATCTATTTTGAAAATTAAACTTTTTCAAAATAGTGAGAGCAAGATGCTCCTATCTAATAGTAGTGGGAGCATTTGGCTTCCACCTGGTACTAGCGGGTTTTTGTAGCTGTACTACTCCTTCTTTTCAAAATGGACGAGATTTAAAATCCGATATAAATTTTTAAATTGTAAATATGAGTCAACTGTATAACGTTCTTTAAAGAAACTAAAAATATTTCTCGATCTCCATTACAGACTATGCCCGTAAACAGCTTTTATAACTCTGATGAGATAAAAATAAGATGTTGAATTTGAATTTTTTACAAGCCTCACTTACTCACTAAAGCAAAAAAATCTTTGCTTTGAACCGATTTTAAATATTCTTTAATGAGAATCAAAAAAAGAGGGATAAACTAATAGTTGTTCATTATAGCGGTTCCCAATCTGGTAAGGTACGTTTTCAAAGCCACTAAGCTTGTCCAAAAAATTTTGGTGTACCTCATTTGCTTAGGAAAAGCTATAGTTATTTTGGCAAAAATATTTACTATTAGTGAGTGGCTCTAGCCCTGCTGCTATATGACATTAGCTCATTATTCTGATTAGGAAACAAAAAGAGGAATCAACAACAATGGCATCAAATACAGCAGTTTTCAACCTCTCGTCTCTCAATGGTACTAATGGTAATGATACGCTAATAGGCAGTGACTTAGCAGACATAATTAACGGTCTGGCAGGGAGCGATCGCATCACAGGTAATCAAGGTAACGACACCTTAACTGGTGGTGGTGGTGAAGATAAATTTGTTTACAACTTAGACGACGGCACAGATGCAATCGTGGATTTCGGTGGTGTGGGTACAGAAACAAACCCGACAGCAGCAGTCATTACCGAAGTGGATACACTGATATTCCAAGGCGCAGGGTTAAGTGCGCGAAATCTGCTGTTTACTCAGAACGGTAGTAATCTAGAGATTGCCTTTGAAGAAGTTGCTAATACCAAAGTCATCCTGCAAAACTTTACCCTGGAAAACCTGGATAACCTCCGCAAATCTACTGGAGCCAGTGTAGACTTGGACAATATTCTGTTTGATGGGCAAACTAGCATTCAAGATAGCTTTGATGTCTTTAATGCCAATTCCACCCAAACCACTATCTTCAATGAAAACACAGTTACCTTCCTTAATGACCTGAATAACAATGTCAACGGCTTTGACAACTCAGATGATGTAATTAATGGTCAGGGCGGTAATGACTACATCAACGGTAAGAGTGGCAACGACCTGCTGCGTGATGGTAGTGGGAATAACACCCTCAACAGTGGTGCTAGTGACGATAACTTGAATGTTGACCATTCAACAGGCGATAACTTACTCTCTGGGGACGATGGCAATGATACTATTAGTGCCTCCGGCGAGTACCCCAATCCCGCCTCAGGCAATAACACCCTCAACGGTGGTGCTGGTGACGATATCTTAAATGTTGACAATTCAACAGGCGATAAATTACTCTCTGGGGGCGATGGCAATGATACTCTTAGTGCCTCTAATAATCCCTCCTATCCCTATGGTTTCAGCGCCAGTATATTCTTAGGCAATAATACCCTCAACGGTGGTGTTGATGACGATACCTTGGATGCTAGCTTTTCAACAGGGGATAACCTGCTCTCTGGGGGTAGTGGCAATGATTCTCTTAGTGCGTCTGGCTCCTATGACTTCATCTACGGAGGCGATGCCGCCTCTGGCAATAACACCCTCAATGGTGGTAGTGGTGACGATACCTTAAATATTGACTATTCAACAGGCGATAACCTACTCTTCGGAGGCGATGGCAATGATTCTCTTAGTGGCTCTGGCTACTACTACGAAGGCTACTACTATATTATGTCTGGCAATAACACCCTCAATGGTGGTGCTGGTAATGATACCTTGAGTATTGACTATTCAAAAGGCGATAACCTACTGTCTGGGGGTAATGGCAATGATATTCTCTCTGCCATAGCCGCCTTAGGGAGTAACACCCTTGATGGTGGCAATGGGAATGACATCCTCACAAGTGGGAACGGTAATGATACCCTTTATGGAGGCAATGGTACTGATACCTTTGTTTTCAATAGTTTCAATGATGGCGTTGATATTCTTTATGACTTCAACGCCACTAATGAACGCATTCAGGTATTGGCTGCTGGTTTTGGTGGCGGTTTATCAACACCTTCACTTTCAGCTAGTCAATTTACCCAAGGAGCATCTGCAACAACGATCGCTCAACGATTTATCTATGACAATACTACAGGTGCCCTGTACTTTGACCAAGATGGTAGTGCGAGTGCATTTACTCAAGTACAAATTGCACAACTATCTGCTGGGGTGTCACTAACCAAAAACAACTTTGCGGTTGTCTAATCGCGATTAGCTCTCATATCATGTCCTTTAAAGACTTATCATTTAGGCTGACGCTCTTACGTAAAGACGCTCTTACGCAGAGAAATTTTAATAATAAAGTGATTAGGCGGACATGATATCAGAAGTTTGGTGAGTTCTAAAATCCCATTGCCTCGGCTACTGCTTTGAGTTCTGCTGCAATACCCTGTTTAAATTGACTTTGATTGTGCTTAATGGCTGTATCTGGGTCTTTTAAACCATTGCCTGTGAGGACGCAGACCACTGTTGCTCCCGTGGGAATTTGGTCTTTCACCTGTAGCAAGCCAGCTACAGAAGCCGCGCTAGCAGGTTCGCAGAAGACGCCTTCTGATGCTGCCAAAAGTCGATAAGCGTCCAAAATCTCTGCATCGGTAACGGCGTGGAAACTTCCCTGACTGGCAGATTGGGCAGCGATCGCCAATTCCCAACTAGCAGGGTTACCAATGCGAATTGCTGTGGCGATGGTTTCCGGATGCGCCACTGGCTGGCCGTGTACTAAAGGGGCTGCACCTGCGGCTTGGAATCCCATCATCTTGGGTAGGCGATCGCATTTTCCCGCTTGATGATATTGACAAAATCCCATCCAATATGCTGTGATATTCCCCGCATTTCCCACCGGAATGCATAGCCAATCTGGGGCATCACCTAGCACATCGACGATTTCAAAGGCTGCTGTTTTTTGTCCTTCCAAGCGATAGGGATTAACCGAATTCACCAAAGTCACAGGATAGCTTTCGGCCATCTCGCGGACAATTTCTAAAGCTTGGTCAAAATTTCCTTTAATTGCTAATACTTCTGCCCCGTAGACTAAAGCTTGGGCTAACTTACCTAATGCTACATAGCCATCGGGAATCAGCACAAAAGCACTCATCCCGCCACGCGTAGCATAAGCGGCGGCGGCAGCAGAGGTGTTGCCAGTGCTGGCACAAATAACTGCTTTTGCCCCTGCTTCCTTCGCCTTGGAAATTGCCATAGTCATCCCTCGGTCTTTGAAACTGCCAGTGGGATTAAGACCGTCGTATTTGACAAATACACGTACTTGTCTGCCAATACGTTCTGCGATCGCTGGCACTGGTATTAGGGGTGTATTACCCTCCAACAGAGTGACAACCGGGGTTGTTTCGCTGACAGGCAAGTATTGGCGATAGGCTTCTATCAGTCCGGGCCAAGGTTGGCGATGAGATTTAGCAGCAGACAGGCTCAAAGTCACAGGATTTAAAATTCTTTAATTACGGATTAGGGATTAGGGACTAGCGACTAGGGACTAGGAAATTGGTTATTTTGCAGTTTCCAATATCCACTTCCAAGTTCTCAGCCCTTTAATTCCAACATATTATTCAGAATATTATTTTTTGTGGTGCAAGGCGTCCCACTTGCCATTTTTATTTTATAAGAATACTCTTTGAAAACCTTGTGCGTTTACGGTAGGTATGAAAATGGTTTAAGGCGTTTACACCTAAGTGAAGTTTTGTTTTGTTGCTACACCGGGGAGTGTCAATTAGGATGTAAGTCTATCATAACGAGTGGAGAGTTTGTCATTAGGCATCAATTAATTAATTATTGCCTTCTGCACCTGAAGCCCTGCTTAGAGCCCTAGGGGTTGCGATAGACCTCTGCCCCTCTACCTCTTGTGTTGGAACACAGCCATTACCATCACCGTCTGTTATTATAGAACCTCAAACCTATTAGACTATATGATTTAAAATTCATAATATTTTAATAAATCTTAAAATAGGCTTATTATAATATTTCTAATGGTGTGAGTTTAAGAAAGCGGATTTAATTAAAGATGCCTACTTGTTTATCCAGTGTTTCCGATCGCGAGTCCCAAACTAGCTTAGTTAGTAAGTTAACCAAGTCTTATTATCAAGACGATCAGCAAGCTAAATTTATGCATTTACAAGCAGAGGTAGACTCACTCTTGCAACAGTTGGAAAACCTGAACCACCAACGTTTAGCTGCAACTGGCGAAAAAGAATAAGTTAGGATTTTAGATGGCGATGTCTACGACGGGCTACGCCAACGCCAGCAAGCCTTTGGGCTAAATTTTAGTAAGTGCGTGCTATTCAAAGCGCTGATTTTTCTCTGACCAGCGCTTGAGGCTATATTTATCAGCATTTTCTACTAGTAAAGCTAAGGATGGCACGCCTGAAAGCTTGGCGATCGCAGATAATCTTTGAGAGGAATTTTTTTGAAAATCTGTGTAAATCACTTCATTGCCATCGGACAAAATGATAGTGCGGTCAGGAGATTGATTTGTGTTTTTCTTGGCAATTCCAGCTTGGGGCTGATTCAAGGATGCGATCGTTGTTCCTGAAATTGTCAGTACTATCTCCGGCTTACCGTTGTTTGTTAAATCAATAGCTTGAACAGGCCAATCACCTGACTTTTCTTGCATTTGTTCAAAGCTAGGAATAGCAGCAGGCGGAACCTCGCCAGACTTCTGTAAAGATTCCCACACATTTGATACTATTACCTTGACCGCTGACGGATTTTGTGCATATAGTTCTCGAAGAGTAATGGGAGATGGTTGCACCCATTCCAGTGCTGAATTTGTCAGGGCTAAGGGTTTGGGTTGGAGAACATTGTTTTGATTCTCTAGAATTTTTGGTGCAGCAACTAGTAGGCGCAAGACTTTATCCCGTAGTTGCACCGCTTTGATAGTAGCTATAGTAATTTGCTGTTGTCCGTTTGGTAGCCAAACCACTATCTGCATTTGGGGGTCAGAATTAATTCCCAAAGTTTCCCAGAAAAATTTTGCGGCGGAAGTTTTGGGTGGGTTCAAATTCTCAAAAGGGAAATTTAGCCAGCGTTTCCCGTCAGAAAATGCACTCACTTGTATCTGATACCAAACTTCGTTATCTGTAAGTTTCAAGTCTGCTGGAGAATTTGGTTGTAGCCATTCGCTATTAGTAACTTGAGCGATTGGTTGCACTGTACCAACAATCTGACTAAGGTGAGATTGCGACTTGGTAGCCTCACCATTGAGTTTGGTTAACAGACCTTGAATATAAGCAAGACTATCTTTAGGAATTTGTGGTTGCGCCTTCAACCATGAATCAGCAGCTTCTTGCCCCTGTTGAACTGCTAAAATCAAGGCAAACCAAGCTTGCACCTCTGGTCTATTTGGATTCACTCGCAACGCTGCTACTGTCCGATTCCACAAGCGTTTTTCATCAGCTTTTAGCAGGGTAGTAATTTCTTGGACATTATGTGCCGACCCTTCAAACACCTGTAAAGCTTTCTCCCAGCGCCCATCAATTAAATCTGCCAGTACTTGTTCGCTAGGACTTGCCCAACTTTTCTCAGCTTGGGATTTAGTCAGTTGGGAGTGCAAGCGAATGAGATCCATTTGGGCTTGCGCCGCCTCTGGTAATCCTTTACGCTGTTTTTTGATAAATTTCAACCATTCAAAAGCTGGCGTCCACAATCCGCTACGGGCAATTGACAACGCATTTTGGTATCCAGAATCTTTGAGGACTGGTGATTCGAGGCTAATTGCCTCTAACTGAATTGGTTTAAGGAATAACCTCAGAGGCTTGACTTGGTAAACCTGCAAGTGTGGTTCCAAACCTACAGTTCGATCGACAACTAACTCTTTTGTAGGATCGCCAGTCACTTGCTGCCATTTGGGTAATTGACCGCTAGGACTTGCCCAAGCCAACATCTGTTGTAAATTGCTGCGTTCTGGATTGTAGTATACGATCTGACCGTAAGCGATGGCACTAGTTCCTTGTTGGCGTTCTCCCCGTAAATTAAACCAAACCCCTGGTGATGGCGTCTTGTCGTCAAACCGTTGTACTTCAGTTAAAGGTAGGGGAATACTGATATCCTGGGGTTCTAATGCTGCATCAACCAAGTTAGAAATTACAAAGGATTCTTCTAGCCCAGTTATTGATAATTGAGTTTCTAAATAATAGTAATCTTCTGGCTCAGACTTAAACTCTAACTCTTGTGAGCGTTGATAAACCCTAATTTCAACAAGTTTTTGACAATCAAATTCACAATTAGCACGCCGCTGAAAAACTGGCATAAAAAACGAGTTTTTCGTACCCTGATACAAAGGCAGAATTTGCTCGACTATAAGCTTTTTTTTACTTAAATCAAGTTCAATTTGTTTGAGGGTTTGGGGGCGTTCGTGGTTACCGAGGGGAATTTGTGCCCATGTAGGTAAAATTTTATTTAGCCAGCTTACTTGGTCTGGATTGAAGATGAAGAGAATACTGATCCAGGCAAAAGCTATAACTAAACTAGTACTACTCAAGAGAATTGCGATCGCTAGCATTGACGACAACCAACTTCCCCGTTTTGGATTTTGAGGCGGTTTTTTAACGAGGCGTTTGGCCGCACTAGTACGAGGTTGATTTAGTTTAGAAGTTTTTGGCGTCAACTTGCGCGAGCGGTTTGCCATCTGTGAGGGATTGGGGATTAAATATTGGAGACTGAGGATTGGTAAGAAATTTTTCTAGTCCCCAATCTCTACTCCCCAGTTATACTTCCCCTTTGTGAAGTTGCCCAGAACAATAATGTCTAATTTTGTACAAATTCCGTAAATTTACTCATGTAAGTGTTAAACAATCGCGAATACACTCTTCACTTAAGTATGTGAGCAGAGTATAAAAAATTGAAAGGTAGACTTATTAGCCGCAGCCATACCAAAATCTGGATGCTCGCATTGTTACTTGTTGCGGGAGTCAACATAGATGTAGAAAAAGCGATCGCTATTCCCACAGATACAGGAACTACTCAGAATCCAGAATTCAAAATTCCGAACTCAGGAATTGAGAGCGATAGTGTCCCTTCATCCCTCCTAACAGTAGATCCGATGGCACAAGTCACATCGGTGTCCCAACTGAAAGACGTACAACCTAATGATTGGGCATTCGCTGCATTGCAGTCTTTAGTAGAACGCTATGGTTGCATAGCTGGTTATCCAGATAGCAACTATCGCGGTAATCGCGCCTTAACTCGGTATGAATTTGCTGCTGGTGTGAATGCTTGTTTAGATAGAATCAACGAGTTAATTGCTACAGCTACCAGTGATTTAGTTAGGCGTGAAGATTTAATAAAATTACAAAGGTTGCAGTCAGAATTTGCAGTTGAATTAGCGAGTTTACAAGGTCGTGTTGATAGTTTAGAAGCTAAAACTGCTGAAATCCAAGCCAACCAATTTTCAACAACAACTAAACTCAGTGGACTATTGATAGTTGGGCTTCAAGGACGGACTAGTAATCGTGGTGATGTTAATCCTAGAGATGGGCAAAAAGATACAGATGATGGTGGAACAAATATTGACGTTATTTCCTTGGCGCAGTTGTATTTAACTAGTCAAATTACTCCTCGTAGTTACTTATTCACAGGTCTGTTAGATGGTAAGGGCACTAGTGCACCAAGATTTACTAATAGCGTTTCTCGGAATGATGTTTTACTTGGCTACGAATTTCCTACAGATAATTTGATTATTAGTGACCTCAATTTTCATTGGCTGGTAACAGATAAATTAGCAGTGATGGTGGGAACAGAAGGCGTAAGTATGCCAACTGCTTTCCGAGGGCCAAATCGGGTAGAAAGTGCTGCAACAGGGCCACTATCTTATTTTGCTCAAAGAAACCCGATTTTAAACATGGGATACGGTCACGGTGGTATTGCTATTGATTGGCAATTTACTAAACGCGCTAGTTTGCAGGCAATTTATACTAGTTATCAACCAGGAAATCCGAGTAAAGGTAGCGGTTTATTTGATGGAAATACCACTACAGGTGTACAACTGTTGTTGACACCAACTGATACTGTAGATTTAAGTTTATATTACGTTAATAATTATTCATCAGATGGTTGTTTACTAACCTTTGTTGGCGATGAGTGCTTAACTGCAATTAATAGCACTACTGGAAAATCAGCACCCTTACAAACTAATGCTGTAGGTGCAACCGCAACTTGGCAAATTTCAAAGAGTATCAGTGTGGGTGCATGGGGTGGTTATACTAAATCTTATATTCCTGGGCAATCAGGAAATGTTGAAACAACAAATTATATGGTATTTTTGAATTTCCCCGATTTATTTGCCAAGGGTAATTTGGGCGGAATTTATATCGGACAACCTCCGAAAATTACTAGTAGTAATTTACCCATAGGGAATAATGTCCCTGATTTTATCAATACTGGTTTAGGACGTGCAGGAGGACAACCAGGGACAACTACCCAAATTGAAGCATTTTATCGCTTCCAAATAAATGATAATATTAGCATTACACCAGGTATTATTCAGATTTTTCAACCTGGTCATACACCAGATAGTGACTCAGTTACAATTGGTATTTTGCGGAGTACTTTTAGTTTTTAGTCTAAAAAATTAAAATTGTAAATTCTGGATTCAGAATTGAGAATTATCAAGACTTTGATACCCAAATTTAATATTTTAAGTTTATCTTTTTCAAGGTAAATAAAATTTTAGATAATATAAATTTTTAGATATTTTCCAATACTCCATGACGCTAACTCTACTCAATGAGATAGACCAGTTCCTTGACTTTAAGAAACGCCAACACTAGATTGGCTCCCCCGTACTCTATATCCTATTTTTAGAAGATATAAAAAAGGTTTGGTAGTAAACCAAACCTCAATATAAATCCAGTGCATAACAACATCCCGAATTAATTTACTCAATATTATATTCATCAGGCATCTTCCTATAGGAAGTGTGCAAATCTCCTCAAACCTGATAAAAAACTGCTTGAGTATCACTGAATACTTGAAACAGAATATTTTTCTGCCATAGCATAAAGGCTATAGCAGAAAAATTTAGAAACTATGAGGATATTTTAAAAGCTTTGTGTTCTATTAAACACTTTTTAAATACCTTAAATCCTCCTTCAGATAGGTGAATTTTAAAGTTACAATCATATCTTTCTGAGACTAATTAAAAAGAATTTCTATACAAGCTAATATTTTACAAATATCCTCTCAAGATTCCTGTTTACAACTACCAGCCAAAATAAAAGACGGGATGATTTATCCCGTCAAATAGCTTGAAAGTGATAGTACACCTCGGACTAGAGAAAAAATAGCATAAATAAAATTCAATATATAAAAAGGCTAGTGAATAACATCAACTCTAAAAATAATAATTTAAATATATTAAATTAGTATATAAATAAATTATCATATAATGCCAAAATACCAAACAAATAGCAATAAAAAGCACGTGCTTTAGCCCAGCACGTGCTTTGTATAACAAGTAAAAACATCTTGGTAATTTCTACAATATATCAAAATCCCAGAATTATAAAATGCCAAATTGCCAAATAGTCACCAATCATAAATAAGTATGAATTTACCTTAATTTTGAATATTTTTATTTATTATAAATTTGACTGTAAACACAAATTAGTAGCTACTTAAAAATCTAGTTATAAAATAAAAAATATGTTTGAATATTGTTATTAAGTTATTTGTTATAATCTAGATAAAATATTTTGATTAATACTTATTTTTAATAATGTTGAATACTTGCGATCGCCAAAATGTTCTTCTCAAAAAATTGACAAGTATTTGGTATTTTTTGTAGTGTTTTCTTAACAACAATAATGCAACACAGTATTTATATAACATTACTTAATAAGTTTGAATTTGTTAACATCTAATAAATACTAGTTATAGTGTAACTTTTGTGAGTAATACTAGATAAAAATTACTGATAATGAAATCGATTGTGAACCTAAGTATAATTGATGATAAATTACAGATAGAATTTATGCTCAAAGAGCAACTGCTAGCAGTTCGCTTGAATAAACTTTGGCAAATACCATTGGCGCATATTAAACAAGTTACGATAGCCGAACCTCAAAGTAATTGGCGAGAATTACGTGCCCCTGGTAGCTTTATTCCTAAAGTGGTTAAGGCTGGAACTTATTACACTAACAGGGGTAGAGAGTTTTGGTATGTGAATCGAGAGACGAATTATTTAAACATTGAACTGCTAGATGAATCTTATAAACGGATTATCTTAACTGTTGATAACAATGAATCTTGGCAACAAAGACTTGCTCAGATAATTGCTGTTTAATTAGTCAAGTTAAATCAAAATAATAAGTTTTTTACCGCACATAATATAATTTATTTTTTGAAGTTGCCTTCACAATCATTCCCAGTCTAACGACTGGGAACGAGGCAATCTCTCAAAGATTTGTCTAGTCTGGATTCTACTTGATTTAGTGTTCTGAGTATTAACCACCAGCAACAGCAGGGACAATACTGACTTCATCGCCATCATTGAGGTGTGTATCTGCACCTTTTAAAAAGCGAATATCTTCGTCGTTCAGGTAGAAATTTACAAACCGCCGTAATTTTCCTTCGTCATCACACAATCGTGATTTGAACCCAGGAAAGCTTTGTTCTAACGAATCCACAAGTTCAGCAATAGTGCTGCCACTGGATTCTACACTAGCTTGGTTATTAGTAAATTGTTGAAGAGCTGTAGGAACTAAGACTGTTACGGACATAGAAGTAGAAAGTTAAGAGTGAAAAGTAAGGATTTGTCCTTTGTCCTTGGTTTTAGCAAATGACTAATGACAAAATGATTAAACGAGGACTTGTTGCCATTCCAAGCGATCCAGAGTACGCGATCGCTCTAGGGCACGTTCAAAACTATCGAGTTTAGCATCAATAGTCAAGGGTTCGCCAATGTAGCCTTGTACTGCTTCTTGGGTTTTGAGTCCATTGCCAGTAATGTAAACCACGGTAGTTTCATCTGGGTCGATCTTGCCAGCTTCTACCAATTTTTTTAGCACAGCGACGGTTGTACCACCCGCTGTTTCTGTGAAGATGCCTTCGGTTTCTGCTAGCAGCTTGATGCCATCAATAATTTCTGCATCGTTAACTGATTCAATGTTACCACCAGTCTTCTGAGCTATATCCACAGCATAAATGCCGTCTGCTGGATTACCGATCGCAATTGATTTGGCAATTGTATTCGGTTTCACTGGCTTAATAAAGTCGCGCCCTTCTTTGAATGCTTGGGCAATGGGCGAACAACCTTCAGCTTGAGCGCCGCTAAAACGGACGTTCTTACCTTCTACCAAACCAACTTCTACAAATTCCTGGAAACCTTTATAAATTTTAGTAAACAGCGAACCAGAAGCTAAAGGAGCGACGATATGATCGGGTAATTCCCAGCCTAATTGTTCTGCAACTTCAAAGCCTAGCGTTTTGGAACCTTCAGAGTAGTAGGGACGCAAATTAATATTGACAAAACCCCAGCCATGTGTATTAGCAACTTCCGAACAGAGACGATTTACTTGATCGTAGTTGCCCTTAACAGCCATCAGGGTGGGACTGTAGATTAAACTACCAATAATTTTACCAGCTTCCAAATCTGCGGGGATAAATACACAGCAGTCTAAACCAGCATGAGCGGCGATCGCAGCTGTAGAATTTGCCAAGTTACCAGTGCTAGCGCAGGAAACTGTAGAAAAACCCAACTCTCGTGCCCTAGTTAGGGCGACTGATACCACCCGATCCTTGAAGCTGAGGGTGGGCATATTCACGGCATCATTTTTAATATAAAGCTTGTTTAGACCCAGGCGGCGGGCAAGACGATGGGAACGAACCAAGGGAGTCATACCAGTTCCCACATCTATAACATTATCAGTTGCGACAGGCAAAAATGGACGGTAGCGCCAAATTGAATTAGGTCCAGCTTGAATTGTTTTACGAGTGACGGTCTGACGTAGAGCGCCGTAGTCATACTTGACTTCCAAAGGCCCAAAGCATAACTCACAAACATTGCTGGCTTTGGGTTCATATTCTGCACCACATTCCTTGCACTTCAAGGCTTTAAAAAATGTGGCATTACTGACTTGGGATTGGGTTGTGATTGCCTGAGTCATAAACTAGCTTTCCCTGTCTGTCCATCAACTGTCGCCTGATAGTAACACGAGCAAAAATACCAGTCAAACATACCCGACAAATTTTGTCGGGTATGTTTAGTAGTGAAAGTACTAATTTTTGTCAAATTTTAATATCAATAAATTTTTATATCTAGTACTTACACTTAGTTGATTATAGTTATAAGACTAGACAATAATTTTGATTATTCAGTTTAAATATTGTTAATGGTTATGAGTAAATTACATTTGTACTATAATTAACTTACATTTGTTTAAATTATTATTATTTTTTAACTTTTTATCCGTTTATTAAATTTATTTAAAGATCTGAAAGTATTTTCATATAAAAATTTTAGTATTTATTATTTGAAGTTCAACTGGTAAACATACTATTTATCTTGGAACAATAAAGTTGAATTTCAACCTTTAATACACTCATTCTCCATTAAAGAAGTTACTTATTTATACGGTAGTTGTTTTTTGTAGTAGAAGTTAAATTTTTACTTGTACAAACAATTGAGCAGTAGGCAACAGTAAGTTCCCCATACTTATGATTACCAGCCTTAATTACCAGGGGCGCTTGCAAATTAAGATAGGCAAATCATTTCAAGGTATTGCTTCAATATATTTGATTAGGAGTGTCAATAACTGACAGTGAATTTCAAGAAGCGTTAAATACACAAAGTAAGTCTCAAAGCCAGGTTTTAAGAGTATTTTTCTCTGTAAAGTATCGATACCTACAGCGGGTTGCGCCAATGTCAGCGTTCAAACTTCTCTGGTGAATTCTGATTCAAAGAATTCACTAAATTCTGCTTTAACTCATCAAGTTTGCATTCTCAAAGCGTTAAAGTTTTAGGCAAATATCATCGGTAATTTTTTAAAAAATTGCCGAACTTTCTCCTCCTTGAAAATCCAGGACACAAGTTCAATAAACAAACTAGACCTATGGTAAAACAAAATAAATTTGTAAACAAGCAGCGTTATCACTATCAATCTTTAATAGCAACAGCATTATTAACTGGCAGCCTTTTCCAATTTATTACGCCTGTGTTAGCTGACGGAACTACTGCGGGTACATCTATCAGTAACACAGCTACAGCAACTTATGAAGATCCCAATAGTCCAGGAACAACAATCAACTCTACTTCCAACACTGTGGTTGTCACCGTGGCAGAGGTTGCTGGGATCACCGTCACTGCCTCTGGTGTCACAGATGCTACTTCTAGTGCTACCAATACAACAGTCCAGGTTGGTGACTTACTCATCTACACCTACACCCTAACCAACGTAGGTAACGACCCAACCAAATTCCACATTCCTAACCAAGCTACAACAACTGGGCCTGGTACAGTTTCTGGCACATTACCAAATGGTGGTACAGCTAATAGCCTCCAATATAGCATCGACGGCGGTCAAACTTGGATAAACATCTCCCAAGGCGGCGTAGATACACCTTCCGTTCCAGTTGGTGGTACTGTGTTGGTGCGCGTACCAGTTACCGTCCAAAATGGCGCTCAAACCAATGACGTAATTACTGTTACCTTGGGTAACACCCCTGGTGATGCTCAAAACCAGCTGCGGAGTCCTGATGGTGGTGACGTATTCACTGTAGATAACCCTGATGGTAGTGCTGGTGAGGTAGCTGGCGCGCCAGTTAATGGTACACGGGAAGCTAGCGCCACCGAGCAAATTAAAGTTGGTTCAACGCTAAAAACCTATACTTTAGCCACCATTCTCAAGATTCGTAGCGGCTATAACAATGCTGGCACGACTGCAATTACAGATGATAAACTGACCTACGATTTGAGTTTACGAGTTGAGTCCAACGATCCTACTGGACAGGGAATTACACCAGCAGCTTTGACGGGCACAACTATCAATGTTAATGGTGCGAATGGCACCTATATCTTGGTTTCTGATGCGATTCCTCTGGGTATGAATTTGGCAGTAGCACCAACTGCACCACCTGGTTGGCAAACTGTTTATACGACTACTCCAGTTACAACTAATGCTAATGCAGCTAGTTGGACTACGACACCACCAACTCTTACCTCAGTCACTCGTGTTGGTTTTATCAATAATCCAGCAACCATTACTTCCATTGCTCCTGGTACAACGGTCAATGGCTTCTCAATTCAGTTAGCTGTTAAATCGACTGCAACTTCACCGTTAACCGTTGCTAACATCGCTCAATTGTTTGGTCAAACACCTACCAGTAATTTCCCAGTATACGACGAATCAGGCGATCAAAATCCCAGCAACTACGATGGTTCTCCAGGGAGTATGACACCTCCTACAGGTACAGATACCAATAATGATGGTGTTCCTGATACTCTACCATCTACCAGCGTTGATGATGGTTATATTAATACTCCAGCATCTCCGGAAACTGGAACTGACACAGGTAATAACAACAGTGGTAGTGGTCCTGGCGGTGAGGCGAATGTCTTTACTGTGCAAGCACCTGTGGCTTCAGCGGTACTCAATGGACCCCAAAATGCGCCCGATGCTACTGGTCCATCGGGTCTGACCAACGATGACTTCACTAACAAATCTTCTCTCGTTCCAGCTGGTACGCCACCTGGTAGTACACTCGATCCTCAGTCAGTTGGCTTCACCAACACAGTTAAGAATAGTGGTACTGACCCAGGCGTTTTGAAGTTAGAACCAACGCCACCAGCAATTCCAGGAAATTTACCGAATGGTACGAAGGTGACTATTACTTATAATAGTCAGTCTGCTGTCTATACTTACAATAATGGAGCGTTTACAACACCTGGTACAGCAATTACAATTCCCAACTTTGCTACTGGTGCAAGTATTAATTATGGTGTAGAAGTTGATTTACCTCCGGGTACGCAGTTATCTACTGATATTAGTAGAGGGTTTCCAGTACCCATTACTGCTTCTATTGACAACTACACGACGGATACCAATGGAGATGGAATCAAGGATAGTGGAAACGATAATACCTTTGATTCATCCAACATTACTATCGATCGCGTCTACACTGGCTTCCTGAAACTGCTGAAAGTATCGCGAGTTTTACAAGGAACTGGGCCTGTAGTCCAGGGGAATGACGGCACATTCAGTACCGCTTCCAAGAAGCCTGCACCAGGAAACATTATTGAGTACCAAATTCAGTACAGTAATATTTCCGAATCTCAATCTGGAACAGGTAACGTGATTTTGAATGCTGACAAAGTTGTGATAACTGAAGATGGTACGCAAAGCCCCAACAACTGGGCATTAGACAACGATGCCAGCGGTCAAATTGATACTAGCAATATTGTTGGCTCAGCTAAGGATTCTGGAAGTGCAACCATTCGATTCTTCAATGGTAATCCAGCTAATAGCTCTGGCATCGACCAAACTGGAACTACGGTAAACACTGATATTACCAAGTATGTGGATAGTGTATCTGGTGTAATTGCACCGGGTATTCAAAGAACATTTACCTTCCAACGCAAAGTCAACTAATTCGTTGAGATTGGGGATTAGGGACTCCAAAGCTTGCAGACTTGGAGAGATTGCAGTATCACCGCAACCAGTTAACCTAACTCCCCAACCTTTAAACACTAAGCAAACACGGGAGTGACTATTTTTGAGTACAAGCAGGGAAAGATAAGTCAACAATCAAAATTCTGGAAGTTATTTATATGAAGGGTATTTCTTTTGCAGGTTTAGGTGGAATCGCACTAATAGTTACAGTTCCGTTTTCCAGTCAAATTCCAGGAGTTGCAAATATTTGGCATTCAGAAAGTGCCTATGCCCAAAATATCAAAACTCAAGCGCTTCAATTGCGTTTAGAAGCCGAAAAGCAAGTCATCGCTCAAGATCAACAAGGTAAACAAAGCCATAAATGGCAACCTTTAAAAGGTCAAGCTGTAGTGCGGCCAGGAGATGTATTGAGATATACCTTGAGTGGCGAAAATCAAAGCGATCGCCCAGTGAAAAATTTAACTTTAAATCAACCTATTCCCAAAGGAATGGTCTATGTACTGAAATCTGCCAGTGTAAATAATAATGGAAAAATTACTTATAGCATTGATGGTGGGCGTAGCTTCGTCGAAAATCCCACTGTTAAAGTTACTCTTCCTGACGGCAAAGTGGAAACAAAACCAGCGCCAGCCATTGCTTACACCCACATCCGTTTACAGGTTCCGTCAGTTGCAGCAAAGACGACAGTTAAAGCGACTTATCAAACCCAAGTGCGTTGATTGAAATTGGGGTTGTCCTTTGTTATTAGTCATTAGTCATTAGAAAGGACAACCATCACACAAGATTTTACAAATAAAAATCGCATGATTGTAGCAGTTAAATTGCATAAAATATCAGTGATTTTTTTTTAATTTATCTAAGCAAATAATTTTTTTATTAACAACGAGTTTTGCATTCAGAGGAGATGCGTTCAGTGAGCCGTCCTCAAAAACAAAAGCAAATTACTTTTAGTAGTAGCTGGTGGCAAAGATTAACAGCAAGTATTTTTTTGGGAAGTTTTTTATATACTACTTTACTTTTACCAGTAGAAGCACAACAAAATAATAATCAAGCTGTATCTTTACCAATCAAAAATCAAGCTGATTATACTTATACAGACGAAGCTACTAATAATAAATATCAAGGAACTTCTAGTGAGCTTAGCGTTACTACCAACCGATTATTTGACCCATTGGGGCGAATTTTAGGTTGTGGTGGCACACTTTTACCTGATTATACAGGTTTTTCAGTCGGGGTATACGAACCATTACCTAGCGACCCAACAGGTACAGAATTGGGTAGTTTGGTTGCTTTGACTCGAACAGAGTTACCAGATATTTCTAACAACAATGTGCCTGGAGGTAAATCGCCAAATATTGAGAATAGTAACCCATATTTCATTACAAATAATCCTGCGGGTGTCTACAATTTTTTACTCGATCCAAATAAAGGTCAAACTGCTCCAGGTAAAACCTACATTTTTGTAGTTAATCCACCACCGACTTCTATCTATAAACAGCGGCGGATCAAGATTGAAATCCTTGATAGTACTGGCACACAAGGTAATAATATCATCCGATATGTAGCTAGTTCTTTGGATGGACAACCAATTAATATCACAGGTGAAACCAGGGTAGAGCAAACAGTTGTTTTAGTTCCGAATGCAGAAGTTGTGGGACTGGACTTATTAGCCTTTGAATTTACTACAAATATGTGTCAAGCCAATCAGTTGCAGATTATCAAAACAGGCGATCGCGCTACTGCTGAACCTGGAGATACGGTAATCTATCGCCTTTCACTGAAAAATCTTGCTGATGCTGGTTTGAATAATCTAGTTGTTACCGACAACCTACCTTTAGGATTCCAGTTTTTGCCGAAATCTGTACGCGGAGAGATGGGTGGGACAGCAGTTACTATCACCTCACAAGGGAATGGAAACACGGCGATCTTCCAGACAGATATGACAATTCCCCCAGGGGAAGTCTTAAATATTGCCTACGCTGCTCAATTAACCAGCGATGCTTTGCGTGGTAATGGGCGTAACAGTGCGATCGCTAATGCCCAACGAGCTGATAACCGTTTTAGCACTAAGGATGGCCCAGCAACGCACCAACTAAAAATTCGTCCTGGAATCGTTTCTGACTGCGGCACGATTATTGGTCGGGTGTTTGTTGATAAAAATTTTGATGGCGAGCAGCAGCGTGGTGAGCCTGGGATACCTAATGCAGTGGTTTTTCTAGAAGACGGTAACCGCATCACTACAGATCCGAATGGTTTGTTCTCCTTAGCTAATGTCTTACCTGGATACCACACAGGTGTACTAGACCTCAGCAGTGTACCTGGTTACGCCTTAGCTCCCAATCAAAAATTCCGCGAACGGAATAGCCAATCTCGCCTAGTGCATTTAGAACCAGGTGGCCTAGTACGCATGAACTTCGGCGTCACCCCCACATTTCAGGAGCCAGTCAAGAAATGAAACCCAGACTGCACTGTGCAAGTATTTTCAACTTGAGGTTGATGGGGGCAATGCCGATAGCTCTGTGCCTCGTTTTGTATCCTGCCATAGTCAAAGCAAAACTTACTGGGGAAAATCTAGATTCTCCTTTGCAAGCAGAGAAGGGCGTCGAAAGTCGAGCGGTTGAAAATAAAGTGGTTGAAAAAAGTATGAATAATAATTCTGGGGTTGGTAATTCAGGATATGAAAAGGTCGCGCAAAGTCGTAAAGGCGCAAAGGTCAAAAGAAGAATCCAAGGACTAGATTCTTCTGGTTTGATAGGAAGTTCTAAGCAGCAGTTTCCACTTGTTGAATTGGCCTCAACTTCTTTAGCATCGGCTACTGTTACTCCAACTTCAGATGTGCAGCCAACTCAAAGGGAAATACAACCATTTCAACCAGCAACTTCTGTAGAATTGCCTAGAGGGTTACGCAAAATTGCCAAAATAGAGGATAAGAAAGACCAATCTCGAAAGGAAATACAACCATTCCAACCAGCAACTTCTATAGGTTTGCCTAAAGGTTTACGTAAAATTGCCGGAGTAATTAGTGGGGATAAGGAGACGGGGGGACAAACGGTGAATGAAAATATGCCTGTGTCTCCCACTCTCCCTATCTCTACAGCAATCAAAATCCTGACTCCGACGGCTAACAGTGTTCTAGATGTACAAGCTACTACGGTGATTGTACAGTTTCCAGTTGGTAGTCAGGTAGAACTGCGGGTAAATGGTGCATTGGTAGATCCTTCCTTAGTGGGGCGGACGGAAAGCAATGCGAATACTAACTTGGTAACGCAGACATGGTATGGTGTTTCCTTACAAGAAGGTCAAAATACCATTTCAGCACAAGTCGTCGGAGGAACAGAACCGCCTGTAACAGTGCAGGTCGCAGTCCGGGGAGCGCCGCAGCAACTAACTTTGGAAACAGCAGAGTCTCGTATCCCAGCTGACGGACGTTCTACGGCTACAATCCGGGGTCAACTGCTCGATGCAAGTGGCAATCGCTCTAATCGTGATGCTGTTGTTACTTTGATACCAACTGCTGGGGAGTTAGTGGGGAAAGATTTCAAACCCGATCAACCTGGATTTCAAGTGGAGGCCAAAGGGGGGCAATTTACAGCAACCTTACGATCGCAATTGAAGGCGGAAGCTGTGACAATTCGCGCTGTGAGTGATAATTTAGAAGCTTTTACCCAATTGCAATTTGAAACGGCATTACGTCCGAGTTTGCTAACTGGGGTGATAGATTTACGTTTGGGCGCCAGAGGTACAAATTATTACGGCAGTTTCCGTGATTTCCTACCTCCAGATAAAGACAATAGAACGCAATTAGATTTCCATTCTGCAATATTTGCCACTGGGGCGATCGGAGAATGGTTGTTTACGGGTGCATATAACAGTTCTCGTAACTTGAATGAAGATTGCGACTGCGATAATCGCTTGTTTAGAACTTACCAATTTAGCGAGCAAAACTATCCTGTTTACGGTGATAGCTCGAAAGTTGATGTGGTCGCTCCTTCTATTGACAGCGTATTTCTGCGTTTCGAGCGTTCGACTGGGATACCCGGATCTTCCCCTGATTATGCCATGTGGGGTGACTATAACACAGAAGAATTTGCGCGGCGATCGCAGCAATTTACTTCGATTACTCGTCAACTCCACGGCTTTAAAGCTAATTACAATTTGGGAAATTTACAAATTACAGGTTTTTATGGCAACCATTTAGAAGGGTTTCAACGAGATACCATTGCTCCCGATGGCACTAGTGGTTATTATTTTCTCTCTCGCAGACTTCTACAACCAGGAAGTGAAAATGTTTTTATTGAATTAGAAGAACTGAATCGTCCTGGTACTGTATTGGAACGCAAACAGCTTAACCGAGGCCCAGACTATGAAATCGACTACGACCGCGGTACTTTATTATTCCGCGAACCGATTCTTCGTACCGATATTGATGAAACTGGACAAGTATTGGTACGTCGGATTGTTGTTAGCTATCAATATGATGACCAAAACTCTGATAGCAATATCTTTGCTGGTCGTTTGCAATATAACCTTTCCCGGAAGCTGAACCAAGAAAGTTGGATTGGAACAAGTTATGTCCAAGAAAATCAAGGGGTGCGTGATTTTCAATTGTATGGTGCAGATGCGCTGATAGCTTTGGGTGATAAGGGTAAGCTAATTGCAGAATATGCCCATTCCAGCAATGATTCTGATGTTGTGGGAAAGGTTAGAGGTGATGCATATCGCTTGGAAGCTGAGGGAGAAATTACTAATGGTATTCAAGGACGTGCTTATTATCGGTTTGCTGATACGGGCTTCGCTAATGATGCCACTATCAGCTTTGTACCAGGACAAACCCGTTATGGAGCGCAGGTTATAGCTAAATTGACTCGAACTACCAATGCTAGAGTCCAATACGACCACGAAGACAATTTTGGCATTGCTCCCCAACCGCTAGACACATTTGAAGAATTATTTGCACCCCGTAATGAGGCCATACCAGGGAGTAAAGTAGATAATTCCCTGACGACGATTACTGCTGGGATTCAACAACGCTTGGGTAGCGCCATCATCGATCTCGATTGGATTCATCGCGACCGGGAAGACCGCATCCCCACGAATGCTTTGAGTAGTAATTCCGATCAACTGCGATCGCGTTTTACAGTTCCGATTGTTAAAAACCTGACTTTCCAAGCTCAAAATGAACTCAGCTTATCTTCCCAAAAAGATACTGTTTACCCAGACCGTACCATTTTAGGGCTGAATTGGGGGGTAATTCCTGGTGTAAATGTCAGTCTTGCTCAACAGTTTTACACTAGCGGTCAATTTTCTGGTAATTCTATCACTAGCTTGAGTGTCAACGGCGAACACAAACTCGGAAGCGATACCACTATAACTGGTCGTTACTCAATTTTGGGTGGTGCTAATGAAATGACTACCCAAGGAGCAATAGGTCTGAATAACCGCTGGACTATAGCTCGTGGATTGCGGTTGAACTTAGCTTACGAACACGTATTTGGCAACTTCTTCGGACGCACTGCGGCGGGTCAACAATATCCTCAACCCTACGCTTTTGGTCAAGCCGCATCAGCGAGCGGATTTGATGGTGGCGATAGTTATAGCGTTGGCTTGGAATACAGTGATAATCCCCAGTTTCAAGCCAGCGCCCGCTTTGAGCATCGCTCCTCATCTGGTGGAAGCAATACAGTAATTACCGCAGGTGCAGTGGGTAAAATTTCCCCATCTCTCACAGCTCTGGTACGTTATCAACAAGCAAACTCTTCCAATCAAAGACTTTCAGGACTGCCAGATACCGCTAATCTAAAGGTGGGTTTAGCTTACCGCGACCCCAATAGTGATAAATTTAATGCTTTATTGCGTTATGAATATCGTCAAAATCCGGCAGTGATTCCTGACACTATTTTATTAGGCAGCGGTACGGGTTCCCAAGACCATATTTTTGCTTTAGAAGCTATTTATGCACCTAACTGGCAATGGGAATTCTACGGTAAGTATGCTTTGCGTAACAGTACCTCTTATTTGGCTAACGATTTAGTTGGTACAAGTACAGTTAATTTGGCACAATTACGAGCTACTTATCGTTTGGGATATAGCTGGGATTTAGTCGGTGAGGCTCGTTGGATTGGTCAATCTAGTTATAGCGAGACAGGCTTTGTTCTGGAAACAGGTTACTACCTGACTCCTAATTTGCGCCTTTCCGCTGGCTATGTTTTTGGTGAAGTTGACGATCGCGATTTTTCCGGGACGCGATCGGCTGGCGGTGCATATTTAGGGCTGACTGTCAAGCTAGATAACTTATTTGATAGTTTTGGACAGCAAAAGCCTGTACAACGTAAACAACAAGAATCTACAGCGCAAAGGCTGGTAGAGAAATTACGACGATAAAATTTGGTGTTGCTCCTGCTGAAACGTTTGAGCCTTTGTTGGAAATTGTTGAGACACAGGGACTATGTATTGATGCAAATTCTGAAATCATCCCGCAATCGGAGCAACGCTGGAATTTGCTGTCTAAAAAATATCCCCCTGCTTACACTCATCAGTCATCAATCAGTAATTTCAAGTGGTTATTTTATTTCTTAGAGTTCCCTAATGTCCATCATTAGACCAGTGGGGACGATCGCTAGATAATTTAATTACACCGTAAGAACGGCCTACCTGCCATAAAGTAGAATTTTCATAACTTGTTCGTGGCTGAGCGATACTAACTGTAGTTCCAATAGCGTTTTTGATATTTAAAGTTCCTAACCAAGTAATTTCCCAATCAATTGCTAATCTTTGGGTATGACGAGAAGTAAGAACAGGTCGAAAAGCAATATTATAAGCAGATACCATTTCTTTAGCAGCTTGGACAGAGGCAGCTGGCGTATAATGTAGCCAATTAATACCGACATTGGGCATAGGTGGAACATCTAATGCAGCAATTTCATAATTACTAATACGGAAAGCATAGTGCATTAAATAAGCCCGTTCTGAAGGACGGAATACTGAAGCGATACTAATATTAGCTCCGGCATTTTTTAAAGCTTGCTCAAAAGCTTGTACTTTTTGACGGAAGGGAGAAGCCAAATCATCAATTGAGTCGCTGTCTGGAAATAAATTAGTCCAGTCTTTTCCACTCAGTTGTTGTCTTAATTTTTTAGCGTATTCAGTTATGTTGTCTAAAGCCAACTCAAAATCAGTACCAAGCTTTATTTTTGTTGTAATAGAAAGCTGTTGAGCTAACTTAGCTCGAAAATTGATGTCTATTTTCTTATAAGTTTCGCTTAGTCCCCTGGTACTGTTGGGCCCAAAGTCTCCATCAACTGCTAATGGAGGATTCAAAGGAGCGATCGCTGTTAAACTTTTTTGTAAGTCTTTGACCTCATTATCGCCAAAGTTCAGATAAGCTAATAATTTTTTTCCACCATCAGTATAAATAGCAAAATAGATAAGAAAACCTTGCGATAATGCTTTTCCATAAGTAGCGGTATCTACAACTCCTGTTGCAGTTAAACTATTACGAATTTGATATTCACGTGTTGCTTTCTCTGTAACATTCCCAAAATCTCCATCAACCGCACCAATTGGTAAGTCATTATCTAAAAGAAATTTCTGCCAAGCAGTTACAATTGGCCCTTCAGACTGTTTATTGAGAGTAGTAAGTTGCAAAGCTTGAAGTTTAAAACTCATAGGTTTTATTGAATGAAAGAGTTATTTTACGCTAATTTTTTGTGTCAATTGAGGAGCCACAATACATCTGTCTGAATAGTTAAATTTAAAGAAATTAGAATAAATTAATATATTAATCATACTAGACTCTTTACCAATACTAACCTGTAAAGGCTAGTCGAGCTTTCCTTGTTGTGTTCCTGGGTGCTGAATTCTTACGGATTTAGGTACTTCCAGAAAATAAATTATCCAATTTAATCAGGTGATATTTTCTATCTCCCCTCTGCTAAGAACTCCCTGCTCCCCTGCCTGTCTCTTAGCAAAAGTCAATGTATGACTAAGCTTCAAGAATTGCGATCGCTCAGATGAAATACTTTCTTTAAAATGTTTTATTATCCATAAGTTTGCTTTTTTGGGGTCAGCCGAAAGGTAGAGTCCAACAGATGCATAGCAGTGTTAAAGCTATTACTAATTACAACAGCTTTGTTGTAGCTAGTGGGTAGATGCGATACAAAAGCGATTCTACAGTTGAATACATCACAAGACGGGAGCAACAGATGACAGACGATCGATTGAAGATGCAAGATCCACGTCAGCAATATCCAGGGCCGCCCTTTCCTCGTCAGCCGCAGCCTGTACCAGGACTCGCTCAACAGATGAACCCTCAGCCGGATCATGGCGAACAGAGCTATACAGGATGTGGAAAGCTTGCAAACCGAAAGGCACTGATCACTGGAGGAGATTCGGGTATTGGGCGCGCCATTGCGATCGCCTTCGCGCGTGAAGGGGCTGATGTAGCAATTTCTTATCTCTCCAGTGAAGAGTCGGACGCAGCAGAAGTCATAAAACTAATCGAACAAGCGGGACGCAAAGCCGTCGCTCTTCCTGGTGACATCACGGATGAGAATTTTTGCCGAAAACTCGTGGCAGATGCAGTAGAATCTCTAGGGGGTTTAGACATTCTGATCAACAATGCCGCCGCACAGAGTACTCGTCCTTCTTTTAGCGATATTACCTCCGAGGAGTTCGATAAGGTACTCAAGACTAACCTCTATGCGCTTTTTTGGATTACGCAGTCGGCACTGCCGTACCTGAAACCGGGTGCGGCTATCATTAATACGGCTTCCGTTCAAGCGTATGAACCTTCAGAGAACCTCATTGACTATGCGCTTACCAAAGCAGGCATTGTTGCTTTCAGCAAAGCACTTTCCAAGCAGATGATTGAAAAGGGTGTGCGTGTCAATACTGTAGCGCCTGGGCCATTTTGGACGCCGCTACAGCCTAGTGGTGGTCAGAGTCAGGAAAAGATTGAGAAATTTGGCTCTACGGTTCCGCTAGGACGACCCGGACAGCCTGTAGAAATCGCTCCTGTATACGTACTCCTTGCTTCACAGGAGGCAAGCTATATCACAGGAGAGGTTTATGGGATAACGGGTGGTGTTGGTATTGCCTAATGTCTGTTTGTGCTGCGGTCTGCCAATCGGGCGATCGCGTAGCGGAGCATGTCCGGGATTATAGAGACAAGGTTTGCTGCCACTATGCTGTTTACGAGTTTGAAAAGAACTCGCCCATAAACTTCACAGAAAGTAGGTCGATTGTCATCAACGAAGTTTTTGGATCATCCTTTACGCCTTCAGCTTACTGTGCAATCTCAGTAAGCTTTTGTTGATACTCTTTGTACTTTCTGTCTTTATACTGCCAGTATTTATCAACTGTTTGTTTAGTAGCTATAGCACGATCGTATTCAGCTCGTGTCCGCTCAAATAACAGTCATTGCAACCGTAGGGAAGCAATCCTGAAACCATAATAATTATGTCGTTTGACTTTAAACGACAAAGCTTCCAGTAGAATATAGGGCTAGTATTTGATTTCTGAAAAAATTCCGTACATCTGAAGAGACCGAAAATCAAACTATTTACACCCTACACCCCACACCCCACACCCTACACCCTGTCTGAAGGGAAAACTTTTCGGTCTACTGACCATAGCTCATCGCACCTTTATGCCAGATAATTCTTCGTCAAAAATCGAACTGCTGCGCGCGGCCTACGCAGCCTTCAACGCACGAGACATCGACACCGCCCTCGCGATCATGACTCCTGACGTGGCTTGGCCGAAAGCGTTCAAAGGTGGTTTTGTCCATGGATCTCAGGAAGTCCGCGCTTATTGGACAGAGCAATGGGACGAGATCAACCCGCACGTGGAACCGACTTCCTTTCACGCAGAAGATGACGGGCGTGTTTTGGTCAATGTGCATCAGGTCGTGCGCGACCTGGCGGGGAACCTTCTGGCTGATGAGTACGTTGGTCATCGCTTCACCATCGAGCATGGTCTGATCCGAAGCATGGAAGTTTGTCCGCTTCCATCATCCAACCAAAACACCTAACGACGCGCTGCTGCGTCACCTTCTCACCCTGCGCCTGCAACCAAGCGATCGCTTCCTGTGCCAGCAACACCAGCCGCTCCTGCTTCGTGGTCGCTTCCGGTCGCTCAATTATTTGTCTTAACTGAGTTCTATGTAATTTTGTTGGAAACAAATCATTCTAGTAAACCAGCACGATAATGATAATCAAAAATTGAGGTGGGGAAGGATGCAAACGTCGCTCGCATCCTTCCTCTTCGCTACAATTATCATTTTTATCAGAAGATATTTATGCTCAAAGATATATTGACAAAATTTACTTACTTTTAACTTGTTCCCAATAATAGGAATATGATTTGATTTATGAAAAAATCTAAGTGTCTGTAGGGTGTGTTATCGGCGAGAGTACGGCACCAAAGCCTTTGGGTAGTGCGTTATGCCTCTGGCTAACGCACCCTACGTATATTTCAACAATCGAATATCAGTCTAATATAACCGTAAATGTCAACGAAACTACAAAAGGCGGATAGCTCAACTTCTTCTCGTGTATAATACTTTTGTACCATTAAATTACTCTGGTGAAGGATCGATATTACAAAGCTCAACTGAGATTTGACCACCTGTGATGTTGTCTCAAAGAGTACTTGAGCGAGGACTACTAATTACAACTTCAAAAAGATGTTTTTATATCGAAAGTTTAGTTTTTTATTTATAGGTTTATTTATATCTAATTAATCACATTAAATAATTTTTAGAGAGTTTAATTTTTCTTATTTATTGAGGCAGCTATTATTAGTAAGTAATTAGTTTAATAATTAATTATAAATATTATTAGATGAAAGCATTATTGAAAACTAATACACAATTTGAACAAGTTCTAACAATAGTTGCAGAACAAGTAGCGCAGCTATTATGCGCGGAAGTTATTATTTTAGATCGATATGCTTGCATAATTGCTAGTAGTAATCCAACATTAATTAATTACTCTTTCAACTACGTTCGTAAAGAAATTACTTATAACTATTTACGAGTATCTTTATCATTTAATCAGCAAGTTGTTGAAGTAGTTGTTAGCCAACCGCATAATGGAGAAGTAATTTCTTATCGTTTAGCCCAGGAAGTCGTAGAATTAGTAACTAAACAAACTACGATAATTAATACATTGGTTAATCAACATCAGTTAAAAGATAAGTTTATTTACGATTTACTTCATGGCTTAATCGACGAAGAAAAAACTGTTATTCACTATAGTAAAATATTAGGAATAGATTTGTCTCCGCCTCGTGCAGTTATTTTAATAAGTGCTGCTGATTATATATTAAAAAATGACATTTATTATCAGATAAAGCAGGATACTACTGAGGTAGAGATTCGACGATGGGCAGATTTAATCATTAAAAATATTGTTAGCTTTTTCTGTCTTCCTAACGACTCAATTTGTGCCTATATCGGTAATAGCGAAGTAGCTGTTCTTAAAGCAAGTGATACAAAAAATCTCGGTAGTTGGGCAAATCGTGAAGATTTACCAGAGCAGTGTAGTTCTTCTTGGTCTAATCTGACAGCACTCAAGCGAGCAGCAAGAGCATTATTACTCTGTTTACAAGAGCAAACTGGTATGTCGCTCAGTATTAGTGTTGGTCGTTATCACCCAGGGATTCGGGGACTTGCTCAATCATATCAAGACGCGCGGGCTGCTTTGACTTTGGGCGATCGCTTTTGCGATCGCAACCAAGTACATTGTTTAGATGAATTGGGAATCGCCGCCTTTATTGGTATTAAGGATGAGCGAACCAAAATAGAATTAGCTGCCTATTTGCTAAGTCCTCTGAACCACGAACCGGAATTGCTAGCTACTCTTGATGCTTTCTTCATTGAAAACTGTTGTTCTTCTCCTACAGCTAGTCGCCTTTCTATCCATCGAAATACTCTTAGTTATCGATTAGATAAAATTCACCTGCTAACTGGACTTAACCCACGTCATTTTGATGATGCAGTTCAAATTCGTTTAGCTTTGCTACTACGGCAACTGAGTATTTCTGAGTGTTAGGCAGATACTATTTAATTTAGGGAAGGGAGATAAGTTAGCACTATTTTAGTTAAATTGTTGGTAGATTGTGAGGTGCGATCGCGCTATATTCTTCCAACTAAATTTTTCTATAAAGGTAGAATCAGCCGCAGCTAAATGACTAAATTTATTTGGATGGTTCAGCAATTGGTAAAGTGCATCTGCTAAAGCATCTATATTCCGAGGACGTACTAGCTGGACTCTCATTTCATCTGGTAAAGGTATCTCATGGTGTGTACCAATGACTGGCAAATTATGAGCCAACAAAGTTAGAAGTGAACCACTTTTTATAGTCAGTCCGTGGTTGAAAGGTAACACACCGATATCAGCACCAGAAAGATATTCTGAAGCAGTTTTAGCATCTACATAGCCTGTAAAATGCACTTTGTTGTCTATATTTAATTCCTTTGCTAAAGTGTGGAGTTTATCCCAGTAGCGTTTCGCCTCTTCCCCTGGCAAAGCTAAACTTTCAACACCACCAACTAACAACAGTCGTGCTTGTGGGTGAGTTAACAGTAATTTTTGGAATGCTGGCAAGAGTGTTTCTAATCCTTTGACTGGGTGAAGAAAACCAAAAAATACAATAACAATTGTATCTAAATTCCAGTTGCATATTTTACGCGATCGCTCACGTGCTATAGATTGGTCAATGGGTGTACTAAACTCAACATTTGCAGCAATGGGGATATTAAAAATACGTTGCCTAAGTTGCGGTAAGCGTTGATGAATTATTTTTTCTGCCTCGGCGTTGGTTGTAATTATTGCATTGCTCAAAGTTAGTAAAAACCCATCTTCTCTATCCCACCAGCTATAATTTTGCCCCCATATCTTTAACCATTCTATGAACTGCCACGGTAGATAATTGGGTTGCCATTCCCACCAGCCATATTCATGTACAGTTGTTACTATTGACTTTTGATAACCAGTAATTTTTAAAATAAGTGGTAAAAAAAAGATGGCACGCCTAAATCCATAAGTTCCTGCTGCATGTTGAATATGTACAATATCAGCATTGATAGAATGCACTGCTTGTACCAAAGACATTAGACTAGCAAAATCCCAGTTTTTTACCACACCTCTTACGCTGGGATCGTTTGTCTGTACGGCTGCTTTATAGGTTGTAAGGACAATAGACTCAATGTCCTCCTGTTTTAGAGCATTCCGCAAGCGTGCAGTGTAGTGAGCAACACCACAATGTTCAGGTTTATAAGTACCAGCAATGATAATAATGCGAATCATAAGTAGAAACAGAGGAGAAGTAGAATAGATATCCATCATATAGCGATACCTTTTTCGCAGAACGCTACGCGTAGCTTGCTTTACCGTAGGGGTACGGTGAGCTTCTCTACAAGAGGCTATGCGAACGCCAACGTAAAACTTTTCGGTCTACTGAAGTTAATAAAAAACGATAGACACTTAATTGACGGTACAAATTGCGCTTGTTGGTGTAGTTGTTCTAAACACAATTGTCTGTACTATTGCAAGGAGAAACTTTGATAGTTTTCAAAGATGTCTGTTGATTCGTTACCTTCGATTTAGTTAACCCCCCACATTACCATAAAACTTTTTGCAAGAGGTCTATTCTTGATAAATATAAGGTCAAAACTCTACTGAAATCGTTCCCAACACAGTCAACGGTGCTTGAGGAAAGAGGTAGTAGCCGTTGGTGTCGTAATATTTGACATCAAAGATATTCTTAAAGTTGAGTGCCGCCCGCCAGTTATCATGTTTGTAGGAGATTGCGGCATCAGTTCTCACATAAGAAGGAATAGTAAAGGGATCGCTCTGGTTGGCAATGCGATCGCCGACAAAAAAGATACCTGCACCAAACTGTAATCCTTGCAAGTCACCTTTTTGAATCTCATAGGTTGTCCATAAAGAAGCGCCATGATCGGCTGCATTTTCCAGTCTGCGTCCTACTGGAATGCTGTTATCCTTGCTCACAAATGCATCATTCAAATACCCAGAAGCAATAATCTTCCAACCTGGTAAAATTTCTCCTGCTACATCCAGTTCAATCCCTCGACTTTTGACTTCTCCCACCGCAATTGAAAAGTCGGTATTGTTAGGGTCTGTTGTGAGTATGTTTGTTTTGGTAATATCATAGGCAGCTAGCGTTGCAAAAAGCCGTCGATCAAAAAGTTCAGATTTTATACCAACTTCGTACTGTGTACCGCGAGAAGGTTCGAGTATTTCTCCACTAGCCGTTCTGCCAGTGTTGGGAACAAAGGAACGGCTGTAACTAGCATAGAGCGAAATCGGTTCAATAGGTTGATAGACTAATCCCACACGGGGTGAAAAGGCATTACCGTTAAACTTAGAGCTATTGATGTCTCCACCTAATGGTCTTGTACTATTGACGCTATCAACAAAATCGTATCTACCACCAACCAGCAACTTCAAATTAGATAGTAGAGTTACTTGGTCTTGCAAATAAAGACCTAGTGTGTCGGTTTTGCCAGAATAATAAGTAGCATTTTCTAGGGTTGTGGGACGGCCAGCACCATAGACAGGATTGAAAATATCGATTAAGCCAGTACTATAGTTATAGTTAGATAAAAGACCAGGTGGTGATGTGTTTCGACTCAACTCCAAGCCTAGCAGGAGTTGATGGGCAATTGAACCTGTGTTGAACTTACCAATTAAATCAGTTTGCCAGGAGTAGTATTTAGTGAGGAGATCGTCGTTTACTGAGTAGTCGCGCTCCAAAGTACGACCATCTGGTTCAATGATGTTAATGTTGACATAGGCACTGTTATCAACGAATGATTGGAAAAAAAGAGCGCTTCGCAGTTGTAAACTTTCGCCGAAATGCTGATCCAGTGTTAAAGATGCGCGATGATAGTCTAGATTGTTAAAGTCATTAGGCTCTCCGAAGTTGCGAGTGATGGGAAGCGTCAGAGCGGGGTTGTTCGGTGGAAAGGCGCGATCGAATCCTCCACGTCGTCTACCATACTGGTATTCAAAAGTGAGAGCTGTGTTTTCGCTAGGCTTATAAGTGATGACAGGGGACACAGTGAAATTATCGTAATTATAGAAATCCCGGTAACTGGCGGAATTCTCGTAAGCAACATTCAAGCGATAGAGTAATTTTTTGTCGGTGGTAAGTGGTCCAGAAAAGTCGATGGTACCCCGATAAAAACTGAAACTACCTGCTGTAAATTCTGCTGCGTAGTAGGGATCGCCCAAGGGTTGCTTAGTCACATAATTGACGACACCGCCCGGTTCAATCTGACCATACAATACAGAGGCAGGACCTTTAAGAACTTCAACTCTCTCTACGCTGGCTGTAGCTGGAGGATAACTGTTGGTTTTGAAACCATTTGTCAGAATGTTGTAGTTGGTAAATCCTCGAATCGTGTAGATATCAAATACATTGGCAAAGCCTGTTAACGGTGATACGCCGGACACATTCCGGGTCGCATCGCTAATCCGTGTGATTTGCTGGTCTTTGATTACCTCTTGCGGAATTACTTGAATCGACTGAGGAATATCGCGCAACGGTGTGTCGGTTCTGGTTGCAGTTGAACTATCTGTGGCGCGATACCCATCTTGTTCGCCAGTCACCACCAACTCAATCGGCTCATCACTGTTGGCTGATGGTTGAGTTGGTTGTGTCTGATTTTCCGGTTGCTGTGTTTGGTTTGGTTGTGTTTGCGGTTGCTGCTGTGATGGCGTGGCAGATAAAGCACTTGCAACAGAGAAAATTATCCCCTCATCTGGACTATCAAATAACTCCACAACTGGCTGACTCACTTCACCTGTGACACTCACCCTGATAGTATTGGCATCAAGGTTTGTCACCGTGATTTTGCTAACACCCGCTATTGGTTTATCTGAGCGAAAACTAAAGGCATTGCCCGACGGTAGGCGCAGTTGGGCATTCGGAATATCAGCGATAAAATTATTGCCCGAAGTGTGATTTACTAGCTGTAACTGTTGCCCCTTAGATGTCTGTAAAATTACCTCCACGCCTTTATCAGTGGGGTTTGCTTTGACTGCTGTCACTTGGACAATTTCTGATGTGGGTGTTGGCGACTGCACTAATAACATACGAGCGCTAGTAGAAACTGGTTCTAGCTCACTTAATTGCCTAATGTTCCTATTTGCATGAGTTATTGGCAATTTTATCTGGTCTATCTGATTTTCTTGGTTATCTGTCAGATTTTGGCTCTTACTAACTTCCTGTGCCAATACAGTCTGTGCAAAAAATACCGACACCAAAGTAGCCGCCAACAATGGCAGTTGCAAATTCCACATATTTTCTTTACACCAAGCAGGTTAGCAACAGAGCAAATATTTTTGCTCGTTAGTCAAGAAGATTTCTCAACTTGCTCTTGCTAGTACAATACAGGATTTAAGTCAAAAAAATGGCTCCAAAACGGAATTTTTTTGCGCCCTAATTGGAATTTTGAGGTAGATTAATACAGTAATAGGTCTAAATATTCTTTTGCATTTGATACGCTTTGGGATTTACACCGTATTTTTTCCTAAACGCACTTGCAAAGCGACTGCGGTTAACATAACCAACAATTTGAGCGACCTGTTCAATTTTCATTTGCCCTGACAGCAGTAATTGCCTGGCTTGTTCCATGCGATAGTCGTGTAAGTAACCAAACACTTTAGTCCCAAAAATTTGACGAAACCCGCGTTTAAGAGTGTATTCGTTAATACCCACTTGTCGAGCAAGATCGATTAATGAAGGTGGATTACCGATATTCCTTAGTAAAATGTCTCTGGCGTGATGGATGCGATCGATTTCTTGAAGCCGTAACAGTTTTTCTGTTGGCGCTGCTACTCGATCTGCTAGTTTGAGGGAAACTAGTTCTAGCACTTTGCTCTCCAGATACATTTTGCGTGTTAGTCCTTGATAAGGACAATGAAGAATTTGCTGGAGCGCAACTTGTTTGGCTGGGGTAATTAAACTAGGACGTAGGTTAAAATATTCTGGTACACCTGCGATCGCTTTTTCTAAATCTTGCGGTAGTGGTTCCCCATAACTTTCGATCAACGTCCTTAGCGTTTCTGGCTTAATTATCAAACTCACCCACCTCAGATTACCTGCTCCATTAACGCTGTTATTCGACTGTGGATACACACCGCCAAAAATATAGTCTTCTCCTGACTTTGTTGATTGTCCAGCATAATCTTGTCCTGATCCAGCTAAAGTAAATCCAAATTCTAAACTGTTTTGATGAGCATGAGTAATCCACTTGATTGACTGCGGCAAATAGGTTTCAAGAATTTCGATGAGAATGCCTTCACGAAGGGGAATCCAGCGATAATAGCCTTTGCCCAGTTCTCTAGGATACTGACAAAGATAATCTTCTTGATGGATTGGATCAATTAGGAGTTTTTGATTTGTTGCTTTCCTCAAATCCCAAAAATCATAAACCGTGATGTTAATTGTCATCGTGTGTGTACTATGCAATCGCCGTTGTTTCGATATATTACATCTGTGCGATTGCACTAATTCATATTTCTATTCTGCAACGCCTAAATATGAATTAGTGCTTGCATCCAACCCGACACAACTTTAACTAAGAACGAATTTACAGCAGTTTTCTCTTGCATGAAGTACAAAGCTACGGGTTTTGAGGCAGGAGGTAGAAACTGTTTATGTCTGATTTTAATTCCTGCATTTTGTACCTCATTTACTTGCAAACTGCTGTAAGTTTTGTTTAGGGCGATTGTAGCTAAGACAACAAGGCAAAAGTCAAAAGAAAGAATCAAGATTGTGCAAACTTTAATTATTAAAACTCAACTTTTTTATCAAAGCCAAGCCAGTAGCTACAACTTCCTCCGGTGGGATATCTAAACATTCCAAATTATAGGGACAGCTAAAGGCGTAGCACGGACTACATACAGTAGGGCGACGCAGTAAATATGAATAATCATTGCGTGGTTGCCATTGTGACTCAAGTTCAGTTCCGGCGAACATAACAACAGTAGGTGTGCGAGTAGCATCAGCTATGTGCATTGTTGAAGTGTTGTTAGTTAACACTAGCTTGGCGTTAGCAATTAATGCTGCTAGTTGAGGTAAAGTTGTTTTGCCAATTAAATCAATGGCATATTCGCCTAATATTGCTAATAAAGAAGCACTCTTGTCTCGGTCTTTTTCTACACCTGTTACGACTACAGGCATTTGTATCGCTTCCGCTAACTGATGGGCAGCAATAGCAAAGCGTTGGGAGTTATAATTACGCGATTGGCAACTTGTCCAGGGATTTAATAAAAGATAGGGAGCAAATTGGGAATTTTGATATTTACTACTATGCAGTAAAAAAGTTAAAGCTTGTTGTTTTGCAGCTTCCGGAATTTGGATGCAGAGACTACGATCGCTTACTTGAAAACCAGCCGCCTCAATTAAACGCAAATTTCTCTCGACTTGATGAATTTCGTCGGGTGCTGCTGGTATTTCCTGTGTTATTAAACCCTGACTGAATTCTTTAGACTCTCCAAATCGCAAAGGTATGCCAGCTAAGTAACATAAAAAAGCAGCTGGGTGAGGACTCTGACTAAAACTAGTGAAAATAATCGCTGCATCAAACTTGCCAGCTTGTAAAATTTTTACTAATTCCCACTCCCGCACTGGATCGAAATCTAACTTCCCCAAATCTTGCCAAAGCGATCGCCACGGCAAAACTTCATCCACCCAAGGTAACAACGCTACTGCCTGCGCTCCACCCGGACTCGTCATCAAAGTCAAACGACAATCAGGCAAATTTTCCTTAATTGCCCGTAAAGCCGGACTTGTCATAATCACATCGCCAATATTATCGAGGCGCATCACCAGGATATTACGCAATCCATGCAATTTTTGATTGGTCATTAGTCATTAGTCATTAGTCGTTTGTAAATTCTTCCCCTCTTCCTTTATTTGCGTCCTTAGCGGTTGGTTTAAAAATCCCTCCGCAACAGCTAAAACCCGATTGACAGAAATTTCTTCCATACAACTTTGCCAACCCATATCTAAAGGACACAGCTCACTATACCAACACTGCTGCATTGTAAAATTACTGTTATTCCGTTCTGAACAATCAGGATATGCTTGCAAATTAATATGAGGCAATGGTTGACCATAACGCCCATGCCAAGAAGGCCCAAATAAAGTAATTGTTGGTACATTAACTGCGGCAGCAATTCGAGCGGGGCCAGTATCAGCAGCTACTACTAAATCAGCAAAACTTAAAGCAGCTGCCAAATCTCGCAACTTCCCACGGGGTAAAATCTGCGCTTGTCCACCAATTTCTTCAACAATACTTGTTGCCTGGCTAACACTAGAACCAACACAGATAATTACAGTCGCGCCCCAACGTTGTTGTAAAATCTGACCCAAAGTAATAAAGTTAGCTTTAGTCCAATGCTTAATCGCCATCCCCGCATCTGGACAGAAAAATACAAGCGGACGAGGGAGATGACTAAACAGCTTTTGGGCTTTGTTTAATTCATCGGCAGTCAGATGTAGTTGTGCAGACTCAATCGCATCTTGGATAATTAAACCTTCTGCGAGGAGGATTTTAACAAAGCGATCGCCTACCCTTTCATCTGGTGGTGGTTGTCGCCACAAATTCGTTACTACCTGCGGCGCACCACTATTTTGAATAACTCGATCGATTTCTTCGTAGTTTGTATCAGAGATAATCAAATCGAAAGTTTCACGACTTAATAATTCAGTAACCGATTGTTTTGCCTTCCCAGGTTCAGCATAAACAACTCGCTTAATCAGTGAGTCTGTTTCTAATAATTCACCTCCTGGTGAGAAAGTTAAAACTGTAAGTTCAGATGTTGAATGCGATCGCGAAAGTGCTTGTATAGCAGCAAGGGCAATTAAAACATCACCAATTCCGCCCAGTAGCTCTACAAATAGGATTTTATAGTGTTTCGCTTTAATCATGGCAGGGGAGCAGGGGGGATGATTTGTAGCTTTAATTTAGAAAATTGGTACAATGCATCGGTCTGCAATGCCATTGCATCGGCTGACATTGTTAATGCATCGGTCTGCAATGCCATTGCATCGGCTAGCATTGTTAATGCATCGGTCTGCAATGCCATTGCATCGGCTAGCATTGTTAATGCATCGGTCTGCAATGCCATTGCATCGGCTAGCATTGTTAATGCATCGGTCTGCAATGCCATTGCATCGACCTGCAAAAAGTAACCCACCCTTGTTGTTCACGAATTATTTGGAACTGTTACAGATAGATATTTATCGGCAGGCACATTCCGGTTAACAATTGTTGTTGGTAACTCTTGATGATAAACACCAGAAGGAATGATGGCACAGCCACCGTATAACGCCATCAATCGCAGTTGTACTAAAACATCTTCACCGCAATGTTCTGGGGGAAGTTCTCGCCAAAACGAGTAGCCACCAATGTGGCTAAGTTTAGCAGTATCAAACATCACGCAACCACTTACCCAGGCAACGCGGTATTTACGCTGTTGAGCGGGAGTTAGACCCAGCCTTTGCTGGAGATGGTAAAGATTAGCAGCGTTATGCAAACGCCAGCGCTCCCATTCCCGTGTCTCAGATTTGACTATCTCCGGTTGAACTTGTCCTTCCCAAAACTCGATTTTTTGCTCGTGAAGGCGAACATCATTAATAAAGCTGAGTCCGATAAATGAACTACCAACGAAACCACAGCTTTCTTCTTTAATAGCTGTGAGCATTCGTTCAACTACATAAGGTTCTAAAATCAAGTCATCATCAACGAAAAGAACATAGGGAGCCGTTGCTTGCTCTAGCAAAAATTGTCGTTGTTCTGCAATGCCTCGACGGGGTAAGTGTTTATGAACTGTTATACTATGACCGTGAGCATGAAGTACCCGTAAAACCGCTTGAACTTCACCACTTTCTACAGGGTTACTGTCTTCAGTTTGGTCAGAAATAACAATGCGGAAATCGTGGTAAGTCTGGGCTATCAAACTTGTGAGAGTAACAGCCAAAGCAGCTGGGCGATTATAGGTAGGAATTAAAATATCGACAGTCATAAGTCAGCCCCTTTGGGGAAATCAAAAGTCATATCATCTTCAGTTGAATACTTATGATATCTGTGAGGGTCGGTAATGCTTCGGCTTTGCTCAGCATGAATGGGTAATGGGTAATGGGGAATGGGTAATGGGTAAACCTTCTTTTTCCCAATTCCCAATTACCTATTACCAATTAGCAATTACCAATTCCCAAAAAGACCGAACTTGATATCAAAAGTCAAAAGTCAAGGGTTAAGGGCAAAATCAATTACTTCTGATTCTTGACTTTGCGTAGCAGCTAGTAATTCACACGCAGCATTAACCACAGATTCCGGTGTTACCAGACGTAGACATTCATGATGTCCCTCAGGACAAATGCTTTTATAACAATATTTGCAGGGAACATCATGGAATAACACGCGATGGGGAATACCCCAAGGAGTATGCTGAGGATTAGTCAGAGCGTATAAATCTACAACTGGTGTATTAACAGCAGCAGCAATGTGAACCGGGCCGGAGTTGTTGGAAATTACTAAAGAAGAAAGTTTCAAAAGTGCTGCTAGTTCACTGAGCTTGAGACATCCCACCAGCGAATGAAAGTCATTTGGTATAACAGATAAAGATAAATCATCTGCGATCGCCTTTTGAATTTCTGCCACCAGTTCTTGTTCTGATTCAATACCTGTAAAAATTACTTGCATACCCATTTCCAGAACTAGAGTTTTGGCAACTACAGCAAATTTTTCTGGTGGATAGCGCCGCGAAGCAGCTGTTGCACCAGGGTGAATCACCACCAAAGGACGCTGTTTGTCTACGTCTAGTTTTTGGAGAATGCCATCCACTACTGCTAAAACTTCTTCTGGGACATGCAAAGATAATCTTTCGTCATCTACATAAGAGCCAATTGTGCTAATTAAGTCCAGTTGCCGACGCACCTCATGACGGATCAAATTTTCTGGTTCTGGGTCTTTTACCCAATCTGTGAGCAACTGGTAAGGATTTTCATGACAGTGAGCCAGCCGTAAGGGAATATCTGCTAAGTAGCACAGGAATGCTGAGGGTAAAGGATTTTGACTGTACACAGTAAAAATTACAACACCATCAAACTTAAAATCTCGCAAGTATTCTGCCATTTCATACTCAGGACGGCTATTTAATCGTGGTGCTGTTGCTTTTAACCAAGGTGCATCGTAGACCATCACTCGGTCGATTTCTGGTACAAGTGAGGCAACTGCTGCACCCGCAGAGGAAGTTAGCAGTGTAACTTGACGGCGAGGGTTTGATGCTTTTAGCGCCCGGATTGCTGGTGTTGTCATCAAGACATCACCGATTGTGTCCAGCCTAATGCAGAGAATATTTTCAGCAGAGTTCCAGTTAGTCATTTAAGGATCTATCTGATATCATAAAAATCTCTTTTCCCAATCCCCAGTTTCTAATCCTCGACTCCTTTTCCAGCTAGTTCACAAATGCGTTCAATTATGCTGGTAGTGGAACGGTTTTCAACAAACTGCAATAATTTTACAACACCACCTAATTGCTCTACCAAAGGCGCTTCTGGTAATGTTTCTTTGGTGTAGTTACCGCCTTTAACAAAGATATCAGGGCGAATTACGCGGATCAGGTTGCTGGGGGTGTCTTCTTCAAAAGCAATCAGATAATCAATGCAACTGAGTCCGCCGAGAACTTGGATGCGGTCTTCTAGAGAATTAATCGGACGACTTGACCCTTTGAGACGACGGATACTATCGTCTGAGTTCAAGCCGACAATCAAAATATCGCCTAGTGCCCTAGCACAATTGAGGTAAGAAACGTGTCCAGCATGGAGGATGTCAAAGCAACCATTTGTGAAAACAATTTTGCATCCAGCTTTGCGGTAAGAGGTAACAAGAGCAAGTAGTTGGTTGAGATTAGGAATGTGTTTTTGCGATGTTAGGCTTTCAACAGATGCAGAGATTCTAGGCACCGAGGCAAGGGAGAAGCCCTTCTCCTGTGCTACTTGCTCCTTTACTGCTTGCGTCTGAATGTCTTCATCCCCCACCTCTCGATTAAAGAAATTACGCAGTTCTTCGGCAAAACAAGCAGTTGTCCCGTCTTTTCCTACAACTACAGCAGAGGCAGAAGCAGCAAAATCAGCTGCTAGTGGTGTTGTAGCACCAGCACTTAGGGCAAGGGTAAGAGCGCTGGTAAATGTATCTCCAGCACCAGAGGTACGCGATTGAATTGTCGGTTGAGTATAAGTGCGGTGTGGTTGAGAATCTCGTTCAAAAATAATTCCACCTTCAGCATCTAAGGTAACGGCAGCAATTTTTGCGCCTGTAAGGTCGAGTATGCGATCCCCATAAGGTACGATTTGCTCAACACGAGATTTAATGTTGTCGTCACCTTCTTTCAAAAGATAGGACAAGGAAGGGATATTTAGTAATTGCAATACCTGCTCATAGTTTGGTTTAACGGCAGTAATATCAAGGTGGCGATAGGCGAGGAGATTTTTAGCATCAACGATTAAGACGCGGTTATAACGTGCTTGCAGTTGGGATAACGCTTGAACAACTGTTTCGGTCAAAATTCCATAGCCGTAATCAGAGACTATTACCGCATCGCATTCTGAATATCTACGCTCAAGTTCATTAATCAGCGTTTGTTCGGCATATTCATCAATAGCCTCTGTATTACCAGAATCAAATCTGACTAATATTTGTGAAGCCGCCATTACCCGTTGTTTAGCAAGAGTATGTCTGCCTGGTTGGATAATCAAATGTTTTGTAGAAACGCCACGACGTGAAAGTGCTTGCCGTAATAAAGAACCTTCCCAGTCATCTCCAATTACTGATATAAATGATACATTACCACCAATACTGCGGACATTAACAGCAGTATTAGCAGCTCCACCAGGAATGTACTCTATGTTGGTAAGATTAACAACAGGAACAGGGGCTTCTCGGCAAATGCGATCGCTAAATCCTTCTAAATAACAATCAAGTATCGCATCACCGATAACTATCACATTTAAATTCGTGACTGCATCTAGTAAGCAATTTAAATGTGCGGAATGCTGAAAGTTGAAAGCATGATAATTCATAACTCATTTTGGGAAGTTCTTTTTAATCACTTGTGCTGCTGTCTCTAAGTCAGCAACAATATAGTCTGGTATTCGTATCGGAGACATCTGCCACTCAGTTTCATTGCCATTGTCAATTAGAATTGCTTTACACCCAGCACGATGACCAGCTTCAACATCATTGAGGATATCGCCAATAAACCAAGAATTTTCTAAATCAACATTGTGTTCGCAAGCTGCACGCAGAATTAATCCTGGTTCGGGTTTGCGACACTCACAAGTAATTGCATATTCTGGCACTACACCATCTGGATAATGTGGGCAGTAGTAAAAATCATCTAGTGTTACACCTTGCTTTGATAAAAGTTCGAGCAAGCGTTCCTTTACTACCACCAACTGAGATTCATGAAAATAACCCCGTGCTACACCTGATTGATTGCTAATTACAATCAATTTGTATGCTAATTTTTGCAGTATTTGTAATGCTGCGATCGCACCTGGTGTTAGTTGAATCAAATTAGGATCGACGTTGTAAGGTACATCCTCAATTAGAGTTCCATCTTTATCTATAAAGACCGCTTGATTGATCATTGGTCATTGGTCATTGATCATTAGTCATCAGTCATTAGTCATTAGTCATTGGTCATTGGTCTTTTACAAATAACAAAGGACAAAAGACAATTAAGGCCAAGAACTCTCACCCATCGGTATAACTGTCATCTCAGGTATAACTGTTCCTTCTGGTGTTGATAGCAAAAATCGAATCGTTTGGGCGACGTTTTTGGGATTTTGCAACTTGTTGACATCAATATCTGGGAATCGGTCTAGTAAAAATGGCGTTTGCATTCCGCCAGCAATTAAAGCTGTAACTTTGACGTTGTGAGGACGTGCTTCTACATGCAGGGCGTGACTAAAGCCCAAAAGTCCCCATTTACTGGCATGATAAGCGGAAGCATTTGCCCAAGCACGCTTGGCTGCTGTGGAAGATATATTAATGATATGACCGCTACCTTGTTTTTTCATCACAGGTAAAGCAAACTTTGACAAGATAAAGGGAGCGCGGAGGTTAACTGCTAGAATTCTGTCCCAATCTTGAATGGAAAGCTCCTCAATTGAGAGGGTTACATCTGTTCCAGCATTATTAATCAGAGCATCCAAATGTCCGTACTGGGAAACAATCTTCTCGATAGCTGTTTCTGCTTGTGCTTCATCGGTAACGTCGATTATCAATGGCATTGCTTGCAAGTTATTCGCTTGAATTTCGCCAGCTACTTTCTGCGCTAACTCATCTCGAATATCTGCGACAACAACGCTAGCACCAGCTGAGGCTAAAGTGTGGCAAACAGTTTCACCTAATCCGCGTCCGCCTCCTGTTACTAGTACTACTTTATTTTTGAGTTCTTCCATTGTTTTCTCCTTTTGTTTTTGCTGTTGATGAATCAAAATCTCACGCCCAGACGCAGAGAGAAAGGATAATTCTTTCTCTACTTCCTTACTTGCTCCTCAACCAATTCGCACAAAATATGCAATACCAGATGTTGCACTTCTTGAATGCGTTGGGTATCGGTTGCAGGAACAACTACTGCTAAATCTGCTAGTGGAAGCAAGTCACCACCATCGCCGCCAAGTAAAGCGATAGAGTTAATATGAGCATCTCGTGCAGTTTTGAATGCTTCAATAAGATTGCGCGATCGCCCACTGGTACTAATGCCTAATAATAAATCTCCCGGTTTGGCAAAAGTTTCTACCTGTCGAGAAAAGACGTAATCGTATCCCACATCATTTGCCCAAGCACTCAAAAAAGATGAATCTGCTGTTAGTGATATTACAGGTAATCCTGGACGATTTGAGCTACAAAGTTTACCGACAAATTCCGCTGCAAAATGTTGGGCATCTGCTGCACTGCCTCCGTTGCCGCAAACAAGCACCTTACCACCTAAAGCAAAACAAGTGCTAATAGCTGCGGCTGCTTCCAAAATTACAGGTGCAAGAGTTTGCCGAGATTTCTCGATTGCGGAAATTGCAGTTGCAAAGCTGCGATCGATTAGGCTCAAAGATGGGGAAGAATGGTGAAAGTCTGAAAATTCGTTAATATAGCGATCGCCTCTTTTATCGAATTCGGAGATTCTCAAAAACTCAAACCTGTGAGCAGCGGAAACTAGGGTTTCCTTGATTGTAGATATTGGTAAGCTGGCTTCTTGCAAAGTGTGAACTGTCTGCGTGTAAGGAAGCATTTGCCATTCTTGTTTTGTTCTCCTTATTTGCTTGTTTTTTGCTGTATTTATAACTTCCTCATAAAGAGCAGCAACAGCACTCGTTACTTGTTTCCAAGTAAACATCTGATGAGCGCGTTGTATTGCCTGACCCTTTAAGCGATGAAGTACTTGAGGATTTTTGTAGAGGTGGGCAATTCGTTCGGCGATCGCATCAGGATCGTTTGGCGCTACAAGATACCCAGTTTCACCATCTTGGACAGTAAACTTAATTCCACCGACTTTAGAACCAATTACAGGTGTTCCACAAGCCATTGCCTCTACAGGCGTAATTCCAAACGGTTCATACCAAGGAGTTGTCACTAATACATCCGAGGCACTGTAATAATACTTGAGTACTTCCCGGTGGCGACGACCAACAAAAGTCACCTGCGATTCAATGCCTTCTTCACTAGCAATAATCTGTAAACGATTTATTTCTGGTGTGAGTTGGGGGTCTGGTTCTTCTGATTCTCCCCCAACAATTAATAGTCTTGTGGGAATGCCATACTCTTTAACAAGGCATCCAAAAGCACGAATTACCGTATCAACTCCTTTACGTGGTACTAAACGCCCCAGTTGGAGAATCAGATTCTCATTCAGAGGTAAACCAAGCTTTTTCCGGGCTGTAGTTTGATTCACTTGCCAAAATTCACTCGGATCGAAGCCACAGGGAATAATGGTAATTTTTTCTTTGTCAGCATTATAAAGACACAGTAGGTCTTGCTCGTCTTGAGGACATTCAGCAATGATGTGGTCTGCTTCTGCAACAATCCGGTCTTCTATAACAAAGCGGCGATCGGGGAATTCGTCTGTATCACCTTGCCAGAAGCGACGCACACGACCGAGAGCGTGAAATGTAACAACAAGAGGTATACTTAAGACCCGTTTAATTTCTGCCCCTACCAATGCTGACATCCAGAAATTTGCATGGATTAAGTCGTATTTTGGTGTTTTCTGGCAAATGCATAAACTATCCTTTTCTTGAGTAGATTCAGGAGGCTTTTGGCAAAAATTTAGGATATAAGCAGTAAATTCTTCCATGTACGGAAGCATGTCTTCTTTTCGCACGTACTTAGCAGGCCCAGCAGGGACATTAATTACCTGAATGTTATCCATCCATTGGATGATTTCTGGCAATTCTTCGCTGTCTCGTCTGGTAAAAATATCAACTTTATAGCCTAAGGCAACCAGATGTTTAGCTAGCTGTCCTACATATACATTTTGACCGCCGCTATCTACACCCCCAAAGGTGCCAATGGGTGAGGCATGTTCGCTTATTAGGGCAATGGATTTAGTCATTAGTTATTAGTTACTAGTCATTTGTCAATCGTCCTCTCTTACAAAGTTCTGTTCGGAGGAAACCTCCGCTCAGACTTTGCGCTTTGTCATTTGTTAAAGCACTAGGGATAAAGGATTAATGACAGATTTGAATGTTTCGTCCCAGTCATTAGTAAAACGTTGAATGTTAAAGCGTTTTTGTGCTGTTTCTAAAGCACCTTGACTCAGATTTTGGGCGTGGTTTTGGTTATTTAAAAGTTGGCGCATTCTGAAAATTAGCTTTTCCAAATCTGTATTTACATAGCCAGAAACTCCATTTTTGATTACCGTAGTCATTTCTGTAGTTGCTAATCCAATAACTGGTAAACCCACCATCATTGCTTCACAGACAGCAAGTCCTAAGCTGGTGTAGCGGATGGGATTAAAGAAAAAGCGGTAATGTGAGGCAAATGCTGGAAGTTGGTGATGTGGTATTTCGCCTAGTCCATCCAGTTCTTCTGAATCCATGCCAACTAAATCTAGGGGAATTTCTTGGCGGACACGTTCAAATACATCAGCACCTAGACGACGACCACGCGATCGCAAACCATTTACTATTACCAATCCCTTCTCTAAATCACCCGTATAACTAACATCTTTGGGCACCATCACACCATGTTCAATTACACGAGTTGGGGTGCGATTACTATTCCACATCAGCTGGTTGAAGTGGGTCACATGAACCAGCAAAACATTTGGATCATCTACAACATGGCTTGTATCGGTTGGATGTTCTCGTGGTGGATCGTGTTCTAAAAAAATTCGCGGTAGTCGTTGCTGCGACTCTGAGAGAATCTCATACTGGTCTTCTAAATAATTTCGTCGTGACTGAAATAAAATACAATCAAATTTAAGATTTTTGACTTCAACCGCCGGAATATCATGAACATTATCTGACCAAGGAAAATTACCTAAACGACCGCCATAACCCTCAGGTCGTCCTGGTTTAACAGGCAGATAAAATTGATGATTGCTTTGAGTTAAGTAGTAGAGATAGCTGCCATGAATATGCCAAGTGAGAATGCGTAATGGTTGCATAGTTGAAGTACTAAGTTCTGAATACTAATTTCAGCAACAAGAGGTGATAGTTTATATAGTCGAACACCTCTAGCTGTACTCAAATAACTCATTTACAATAGTTAGTGCTTGGAAAGATAGAGACTCTAATGGTTGTGGCTTCACGCATTTGGAAAGAACACCGCCGCCAAACTCCTGCGATTGACCGATACGAATCGGAATTCCTGCTAAATAGCAAATATAAGCTAAGGAATATGGTGATTCTCCAGGATTTGTAAATATTAGAGATGCATCAAAATCATATTGACGGAGTTTTGAAATCAAAGCCAATTCGCACTCAGCATTTCTAAACTTGTAATCAGCACCCTCATACACCAATAGGTAATCTGCACAACGTATCTGTAAGCCTAATTGTTTAGTGTTTGGGGAAACCATTAAAGTAATAGCAGCATTCGATAGTGATTGGCGTAACTTTTGCAATGCTGGAATTATCAAGATTAAATCGTGCCTTTTACCTAGATGTATTACCAAAACTCGGCGTACCTTTTCCCACTTAGGTAACATTTGAAACCTCTTTATCCAGCAGGTCTTCTACCTGAGCGATCGCCATTTCTGGTGTAATGGAAAAATATGTGTCAGGAGATTTTTTGCTAGGTACGAATAATCGGTCTGTTATATCTGTTGTTTCTATACCATTAGAACTTAATGAACGGTGAATCTGACGATTCAATGGTGCCCAACGATGCAGTGAGGAATTAGTGAAAATTACAATACTCTTTACTCCTAAAGCAGCTGCCAAATGCGATACACCTGTATCATTACAAACTAGTAGACTAGCTTGACTTAAAAGGGCTGCCATTGCACCCAAGCTAGTCTGTCCAGCCAAATCAATCGGTTTGAAACGCATCATTTCTGCTAGAGACTGAGTTAAATTAGCTTCTGATGCCGTACCAGTAAGTACTATTTGAAAACCACGAGCGGCGATCGCATCAGCAACAACAGCAAAGTTTTCCAAAGACCAACGTTTATCTGGCACACTTGCACCAGGGTGAATGCAAACATAAGGGGTAGAAAAAGGGAACTGGGAAAAAGCTGCAAAATCTTCATCTTTCAAAGGAAATTCTAATTCATCCCCCTGAAGTGGTATTCCCAAAAAATCCATTAAGTGTAAGTGTCGCCATATTTCTGGTTTACAATCTGGATAAGGCAGAAAGTAATCTGGATTAGGGCAATAATGACTGGGAAGATAAAAACCAGCATTAATTTGAGCGCCAAGTAAGACAGTAAAGGAATTAATCACACTGCCATTACCATGCATTTGTAATGCCAAGTCAAAGCGTTGCTCCTGAACACTAGTAAGAAACCTGGGTATTTTCTCAACACAAAGTGGCACTTCTGGAATTCCAGGGTAGCCAGGAAATTCTAAGAATTCATCGAGATAATGGCTAAAACGTTCTACGAAAGAACGCGCCCAAGGTAAACCAATTAAGGTGATGTGGGCTTGCGGGAAAGCTTTTCTGAGCGCTCTTAAGGCTGGTAAAGCACAAAGTAAATCACCTAAACCAGGAAGCGCTCGCAAAATAGCTATCCGAGAAATAGATAGTTGCTTTAAGAGTTGATGTTTTGGTGACATGCTTGTTAAGTCTTCAAGCGCAACTTACTTAAATTTACTTAGTTATAAATTTAAATTCATTAGGCAATTGACTAAAATTTTTTACTTATATTTTATGATGTATTATGCAAATGCACATTGCCCCATTTTTAAGCTTCACTTTGTCTAAGTAGAACGGTGTGAAAAAAACTATGTTAAGAAAAATTAAATATACTTAAATCCTCTTCCCTCATGCCTCCTGCCTCATCCCAACGATAAATATTCACACCGATTTACTTACTCCTTGGGTTGTGGAACTAAAAATCGGGGAACTTGCGGCTTAGATAGCAATTCTTGCCACAAATCCTCATAACGCTTCACCATTTTTTCTACTGTAAAGTTCCGCTGTGCTACTTCTCTAGCTTGTATACCAAGGTGTAGACGCAGTTGGGCGTTATCTCTTAACTGCCGCAGTGCAGCAGCTAGTCCGTTCACATCATCCTTATTTACCAGCAAGCCAGTTTCGCCGTCTGTTATGGCTTCAGGAATACTCCCTACACGAGTAGCAACTATAGGAAGCCCTGCAAGCATAGCCTCAATAACCGCTAGGGGAAAGCCTTCAGACCGAGAAGGCATTGCAAAAATATCAAATTTTGGTATGTAAGTACTAGGGTTATCTACCCATCCAGGAAGATAAATGCGATCGCTTACTCCTAAGGAAGCAGCTAATTTCTCTAGTGCTGCACGTTGTCCCCCCTCACCCAAGATCGTAAGGCTCACTAATTCCACTTGGGCTAAGGCTCTCAGTAGTATATCGTGACCTTTCATGGCATCAAGTCTACCAACACTGCCTATTACTAAAGACTTCTCCTTGTCAAGGGTATTGCTACTTACTTGTAAACGGGAGTTGGGGGTAAAATTATCCGGCACACAATTAGGAATAGAAATAACTTTATCCCGACCCAATGCATAAAAATCTTCCATTCGTCTGGCACTTGCTTCGCCAACTGCTACATGAGCATCGACTCGTAGTAATAGCGCTCTGGTACGCCACAGCTTCAGAGCATCAGTAGTGCGTAATGGTAGCTGGTCAACCCGCACTACACGCGCATTAGGTAAAGTCAGTGCCGCAAATAAACCCGCAGTACATTCCCAAGGTGTGCAAGTATTAATGTGTACAATATCGGGACGCAACTGATGAAGTGCCTGAAGGTGGGCGATTACAGAGAAAATTCCTGTTGTAGGTAATACTACTCGTTTTGCTTGCGGTCTTTCGGCAGCGATCGCATCTACTACTATCTGACTAATACCCACTACTGTCACATCAATAGTACTAGATACATTTGTTATCAAGTGCTTGAGACTGATTTCTGCGCCGCCAATACCAGCAGAGTCAGTATACGCTACTACGTGCATTATGAGTTAAAACTAAATTTAAATTAGTTGTACAAATATTATTTGGAGTTACTCCACAGGCAAAATAGAATTGCCAGACAAAATTCTTGGTTTGCAACTAAATATCTTCTACAGTATCAAAAATGGAAGAATATATTGCTAATAGTGTTTAATTAGTATAATAGTTAATCTACAGTAAAAATAAGCAATCTTTAGTTGCCCCTAGAGACGATTGAATTACTCAATATCCGTTCCAATAATCTTCAATATATACTACCTGAATTTTTGCACTTTAGAAAAACTTATTATAGAAACTAATAATTGATAATTATTATCAATTATATTTAAAAATTGCCTTAAAAACAATAGCACGAGCTTTTTTCAAAAAATCTAAATTTATTTTTCTATTTAAATAGTATTATTTTAAATAAAGTTTATTATTTATTTTATCTTTATTTTGAGTGATTTGATTGAAAATTAAGATTAGAAAATTAAAAAATATTCTAATTTCTATGATTCTACTTTTAGATAGACAATATTTATAAATTTACTACATCGGCAGATAGATAAAATTATAATGGTAGTTTATTAAATTGACTCAAGGATATAATATTTCCAAAGTAGGAGTTAATTTAATAATGTCAGACAATCCTGGGTTAGGAGAACAAGCGCTAAATAAAGGGGCAGAAATAGCTATATCTAGCCAGTTAGATGAAGCAGAAAATTTAGATGTAGATATCAAAACCGATCCGCTCAAAGTGCTTCAGGGAGAGGTAGATGCAGTCAAAATTGAAGGCGAAGGTTTAGTAATCCAGAAAGACCTTCGGATGGAGAAATTGGAAATGCAAATGAGTAGTGTTGCCATTAATCCTCTGAGCGTGGCTCTTGGCAAAATTGAACTCACAAAACCTACTGAAGCTAAAACACTAGTTGTTTTAACTGAAGCTGATATCAATCGCGCCTTCAACTCTGAATATGTGCGAGCGCAACTACAAAATCAAAAAATACATATTAACGGCGAACAGAGGACTATTGAACTGCAACATGTAGACTTTCAATTACCTGGTGAGGGAAAAGTCGCAATAAACGCCAGTGTAAAATTAGTAGAAACAGGAGAAAATCAACAAGTTGGCTTTTCAGCAGTACCTTGTATTGATACTAATGGAAAAAGTGTTTCACTGAAAAACGTGGAGTATAACGAAAGTGAGGAGATATCACCGGATTTAACAAAAGCTTTGATAGACCAAACCAGCGAAATCTTGAATTTGAGTAACTTTGATTTAGAAGGAATAAGCTTACAAGTTAATCAACTAAAAGTAGAAGTTGGTAAACTAACAATGGAAGCTCAAGCTTATGTAGAACAAATTCCTTCTGCTTAAAAAACTGATAATAAATTCAGGATACTGGTAATGGAAACTACAGAAACAACCCAAACAAATTCAACACCTTTTCCAAATATTCCACCAATTATTGAAAGTAACGATAGTGAGTATGTTGATACCGGTGTACCTAGCACAGTTGCGATCGCCGGACATCCACTCCACCCCTTGAGTGTAATATTTCCCATCGCCTTTTTAGCCGCAGCCTTGGGAAGTGATTTCGGTTACTGGTTAACCCATGATTTTTTCTGGGCTAGGGCTTCGCTATGGTTAATCGGACTTGGACTAGGGGGAGGCGTTCTTGCAGCTGCGATCGGTCTGAGTGACTTTTTTAAAATCGAACGAGTCCGCAAGCGGAGCGCTGGTTGGGCACATTTGATACTTAACGTTTCTATCCTGGTTTTAACACTCATCAACTTCCTCCTACGCTTAGGCGATCCTGAATCTGGAATATTACCTTGGGGATTGGTTATCTCGCTGATTGTTGGTACGCTGACTAGCGCTTCCGGTTGGTTCGGTGCCGAACTCTCCTATCGCCATAAAATTGGTGTAGTCGGTGCTGGTAGTCGAAGATATCCATAAATCGGAACTGGAACTGGGCATTGGGCAAGATGAGGTGAAAAGAGGACAAGGGGACAAAAAATAAATTCTTAATTCTTAACTCGTCACTTAGCACCCTCAATTCCAAATCCCTAGTCCCCAGTGCCCAATTTTCATTGCAGAGGCTAAAATTTTGCTTAGTCTCTAAGCTTTCAGAAAATGCGCCGAAACCGAAACCAAACAATATATATTATTCTTTCTATGCTCATCGTTGTACCGATGGGCTTTTTCTTTAAGTATTACACTGGCTCTGGCTATAAGTGGTTTAATGACTACGGAGGAGATATACTTTATGAAATATTTTGGTGTCTGTTTGCATTTTGGTTTTTTAGAAGTCGAGCGGCAGTAGTCCAAATCCCAATATGGGTTTTTATCGTCACCTGTATAATAGAATTCTTGCAACTTTGGCATCCGCCACTATTAGATGAGATTCGCGCCACCTTCATAGGCAAATTATTACTTGGTACTACCTTTGTTTGGTGGGATTTTCCTCATTACCTATTAGGTTGTGTTTTAGGTTGGTTATGGCTGCAACAATTACTAAAAATTGGTTATGCAAAAAAAAGTCAAAGTTAAACCTAACTCCAAACAGCAAAAAATCACAGAGCAACCTGATGGTAGCTTGATTGTATATTTAAAATCGCCCCCAGTTGATGGGAAGGCCAATGAAGAGTTAATTAAGCTTCTTGCAGAGAAATTTGGTGTAGCTAAATCTGATATCACAATTAAGTCTGGTTTGTCCTCTCGGCAAAAGCTGATTGAAATTGACACACTTATCTAGTGTTGATTATTTTATCTTTATCGGTTCGCTGCTTGGTAAGACTCGATCTAATGCTCTGTATCACGTGCGACTAACAATTGAGAGGCATAAACTAGCAAAACGGAATTTTTAATAATATTGTAGATCTTTGTGTACATCTTTGATACTAATATACCTGGACTGCGCTTTGACTCTTTCTATCCAAGCTTGGATAGCAGGAAATCGTGTTAAATCAAATCCACCTTCATCAGCTACATGAGTATAGGCAAACAAGGCAATATCAGCAATCGTGTAACGCTCTCCTACAAAAAAAGTTTGAGCAGTTAAGTGTTTTTCCATCAAGTTAAATGCTGCATAACCTGGTTCGCGTTTTTGCTTTAATGCTTCACTATATTCTTCAGCTTTACCTAAAATAGAGATCCAAAATCTTGATGTGGCAATAAAAGGTTCATGGCTATACTGCTCAAAAAATAACCATTGCAGGACTTGCGATCGCAAAAAGCGATCGTAAGGTAAAAATTCTGTACCTTCACTTAGATAAACCAATATAGCATTTGATTCTGCCAAATATTTTCCTGGCTCGATTTCCAAAACAGGAATCTTGCCGTTAGGATTTTTACTTAAAAATTCTGGTGTTCGAGTCTCGCCTTTCAAGATATTAACCTCTACCGTTTCAAAAGGCATACCTAGTTGTGTTAATAAAAGACGTATCTTATAGCTATTCCCAGAAGGTAAAAAATCGTACAAACGCAGTAGTTCCATGTTAAAATACAGTAAGGAATATGTTGAGAACTTTGGGTTCAAAATAAAATATTTTACCAAAATATTTTCATAAAACCGGATAATTTTTTTTATATTTAACTTCTTAGTAGTAGATAAAATTATCTCTAAAAATAAAAAAAGTATTATTGATTTCGAGACTAAGATGTTTAATTTATTCAACCCTAGAGAATAAAAGTATGTGTGGAAGATTTACTCTAAACCAATCAGCAGAAGCTTTAGCTAAAGTTTTTGATGTTCAACAACTTCCTGATTTAGCAACCGGATATAACATCGCACCTACGCAGATAGTGGCAACAGTGTTACAAAATCCAGAAAGCAAAAAGCGTGAATTTCAGCAGTTGCATTGGGGATTAATTCCCTCATGGGCAAAAGATCCAGGAATGGGGGCAAAATTGATTAATGCCAGAGCGGAAACTGTTGCCGAAAAACCTGCTTTTCGGTCAGCCTTTAAGCATCGACGCTGTTTAGTTCTAGCTGATGGCTTTTATGAATGGCAACGTCAACAAGGCAAAAAGCAGCCATTTTATTTTCGTCTCCAAGATGGGCAACCGTTTGCTTTTGCAGGTTTGTGGGAGAGATGGCACTCGCCTGCCAACGAAGAAATAATTTCTTGTACAATTTTGACAACAGCAGCCAATGAATTACTCCAACCTATCCACGAACGGATGCCAGTAATTCTAGAGCCGCAAGATTACGAGTTATGGCTAGATTCCCAACAGCAAACGCCCCAAACCCTACAACAGCTATTGCATCCCTATCCAGCCCCAGCCATGACAGCCTATCCAGTTAGCACCTTAGTCAACAACTCTCGGCATAATAGTCCAGAATGTATCAGGTCGATTAGTGGGGACTAGAGATAAGGGATTGGGGATTAGGACTGTATACTATGGACTAGAGAAGAGTTTTCCTAATACCCAGTCCCCAACACCCAGTACCCTGAGACAACTATGCCAAGAACGCAAAAAAACGATAATTTTATTGACAAATCCTTTACAGTGATGGCAGATATCATACTGAAGATCCTGCCAGCCAACAAAAAAGCTAAAGAAGCCTTTGTGTATTATCGAGATGGCATGTCGGCCCAAGCAGAAGGAGAATATGCCGAAGCATTGGAATACTATGAAGAAGCTTTAACACTAGAAGAAGACCCCAACGATCGCGGCTACATTCTCTACAATATGGGGCTAATTTACGCCAGCAACGGCGACCACGACAAGGCTTTAGAATTGTATCACCAAGCAATTGAGTTAAACCCACGCTTACCCCAAGCCTTGAACAACATCGCCGTGATTTATCACTACCAAGGCGAAAAAGCAAAAGAAACTGGAGATAACGACGCTGGCGAAGCACTGTTTGACCAAGCCGCAGACTATTGGATTCGAGCTATTCGCATGGCTCCCAATAACTATATTGAAGCTCAAAACTGGTTGAAAACTACAGGGCGATCGCAAATTGACGTATTCTTCTAAAAGTGAGTTAAAAGTGAGGAATGAGGAGTTAAGAGTTATAAATTATGACTATTGACTCCTGACTCCTGACTCCTAACTCCTAACTCCTAATTAAAAAAATATGATTGACCAAGAACAAGTACACAAAGTAGCTAATCTTGCTCGCTTAGAGTTAACCCCAGAAGAAGAAGAACAATTTACCACTCAATTGGGAAGTATTCTCGATTATATTGAACAACTCAACGAACTTGATGTTAATAAGGTGTCTCCAACAACACGAGCAATAGATGTTAGTAATGTCACACGCCAAGATGAGTTGCAACCTTATCCTGACCGCGAAAGCATCCTCAATGGTGCCCCTGAACAAGAGGGTGAATTTTTCAAAGTACCAAAAATCCTCAACCCTGAATAGTCCAAAGCTATTCTGATTTGCAACTCCTGCTCTATAAATTAATATTATTCCGCTGTCGTAAAAAACATTGATTTTGCCGAAATCCACATGAGAAATTACAAATACTGAAATCTACGACATACCATTGATGTCTAAGAGGATGTTTCAAAGGTCAAAAGCGCGTCATTCACTCATAAAGTGCTGGTTTCTACAAATTTCAGCATCCGCCTTGTGAGCTTTCTTGTAATATCCGCCTACTTTTAAAATATCTTCTCAGTATCGGGTGCTTTGCTTTTCGGTAATTTGTCAAATGTAGATACTTCTACAACCTTTAGTAGCTGGTCAGCCGGGTTGCATGTTAGAGACGATGTTTGGTAAAAGAAATGCAGCCGCAGTGATTTTCAGACAGCCGCTTATACCGACAGTCTACAGGGGGAATTGCTATTCGTCCGCAAGACACGACTCCTTATCATTTAGAAACTTTCTTTAACTACAGGGTTAATAACAATATCAGCATTACCCCTGGCGTATTTTGGCTATTCAACTCCGAACGATTTAACACCAAGGGACTGACAAATAAAAAAATATTCCACTGTTGACAGTCAACACTCATTAGTCATCTGGAATTTCTACGGTTATAACAAAAGCCAACAGTAGGATACACTGGCTTTTGAATACACCAGAAGTCGATCGGCGAGTTGATTTGTCACTGCTGGTTACTTCTTTACTTAGTATCCTAAGCTTTTTCTTGTATGAAACTTACTCAAATTTACGGTAAGTCTCCCAAGAAGGTTTTTTAGCATCTACTAAAGACTCCCACTGTTTTCGGTCTATAGCTTTAGAATATTTACAAGCTTTAATTAGAAATTAGCTCTCTCTAGAAAAACTGCTGTTTTTGCTGTCTCAGCTTACGTATTACCTGTTTTTATCCCAATTTGTGTAACTTAGCCAACCAGCAAATTCAGTTAATATTAAGCCTGTTTTATTATTTAGTTTCTTACCCTGACCATTAGACTCCTAGTGTTCATTTCATTTTGTTCAATAGCTTTTAGCCCTTATCGCTCCCATGCTGACCCATCATCGCAAGCCCGTGTGCTTATCTATTATTTCTACTGACCTACCAATCTGGTCTGTTGTTGAAACTGCCGGGACATTATATCAAAAAGACACTGACCGATTTCATTTACTGTTGACCGCACCGCCCCTAATTACTTGTGAAGTAGAGAGTGTCCTTAGTCCTGAGGATACTTCTTCGCAAAGTCAAAGAAAAGCTTACGCCCCTAATAGTCCCAGAATTTTGTGGTTAGAGATTTCTCCGTATCGAGTAATTATGACTATGCAAGGTAGCGCTCAAGTGAGTTACCGTCACTTCTGGGAACAGGGTGTTTATGGTATTAGTCGTTATTGGTTGCCAACTGAGTCATTCCAATCTAACGATCCGATTCGTTTACGAAATTTTACTAGTAGCTTAGCTCTCAACGGACATCCCTTACCAGAGCATTTACGATTGGAATATGAATTATGGGCAGAAAAAATCCAACTAGGACGTTACATTCTGAATTTGGAAATTAAACACTGATATGTAGGGAGTGGAGGAGAATAACTCCTAACTCCCAACTCAGCAGTTAGCTACTTAGCACTTCTCATAGCTTATGCCTTTCAACCAAAATAACTAGGTTGGTTTCCAGGTTTCCATTTAATATTGCAACCAACACTTGGCTTTTGCTCGCTTGTAATACGTTTACCAGTCAGTACTGCTTCAATAGCTGCCCGTAAATCTGCACCCGTTACAGGTTTACCATTACTGGGACGACTATCATCTAATTGCCCTCGATAAACAAGTTTGCGTTGTTCGTCAAATACAAAAAAATCTGGCGTGCAAGCTGCTGTGTAAGCTTTTGCCGTTTCCTGGCTCTCGTCATAGCAGAAGGTAAAAGTAAACCCTTGTTCTGTCACAAATGCTTTTAATGAGTCTGGTGCATCATCTGGGTAATTCTTTGCATCGTTAGCACTAATGGCAACGATCGCTAAATCACCTGTAAAATAATCTCTCCCTAACTGGGCTAATTCTTGTTGCACATGCTTGACAAATGGGCAATGCCGACAAATAAACATTACCAATAGTGCTTTTTTATCGGCAAAGGTGGAAAGTGAGGTTGCCTTTCCAGATACCACTTCCGGTAGATCAAAATCTGGTGCTTTTGTGCCTAGTGGCAACATTGTTGAAGCTGTTAAAGCCATAGTTCACCCGATACTTTTACGCTGATAAGGGCTTTCACTATCAGTATATTTTCACTCTAGCACTAAGTTTTACATAAATTTAAGAGACGGGAGATATCCCGTCTCTTAAGTTCGTTGAAAGTTTACGTTACAAAAATCAGTTTTTATAAGCTTGTCAAAAGACCAACGACGCCGTGTCCTGTTAGTACCTCTAATGCGATTACACAGACAAAACCAATCATTGCTAAACGACCATTGAGCAGTTCTGCAAAAGGAGTGAAGCCTGTGCGATCGCCTTGCTCATCTATATAAACTCTTGGCTCGATCGCAAAATTGTTAAGTTTGCCCTGGTCGTCAACTATAGCAGTGGTTGCACGCATAAAATTTTCTCCATCTCTTTGTTATGTAAATAACTGTAACAACTTTATTAATATTTGTAAAGTATTTTAATCCGGTCAAGTAGAAGTCCAAGCCAGAGATATGATGGTTCGAGTTCAAAGCCGTGTTTAACCAACAAGCTTTGCTCCTTGTTCGTAAGCACTTTCAGTTACAAATCCGTTCCCCAACAGCAAATGCATCGATTTCGAGTAGAGGTTATTGCCAAAACACCAAACCCGCAGCAGGTGATTTACGCTGCGATGCACCAAGACTATACCGAGTCTTTCGTCTTTGACGAGCGTGACTCCTGGCCCTCGGAGTCACAAAGCGGCGAAATTATTGTTAAGCGACTTTTAGCGGGTGAGAGGGGACACTATGGGCCTCTAGAGCATCCTCAGATTGTTTTTAACTGTGGCTACTTTCCTCACAGTGTCATGCAACAGGCTCGTACTCATCGAGTTAGCGTATCATTTGATGTTCAATCATTTAGATATACAGGTAACCAATTTATTGATGTAGTAGAAGGTAAAAAAGACATAGAAGATGTTTTTTATCTACGTCCCATTGGTTATTACACTGATAGACAAGGCAAAAAGTACCACTATTCGCCAGAACAACGAGCAGCAGATTTGCAGTGGTGTGAAGACGCCGTCTTACGCTATAAAGCTGATTTTGAGGCTGGGATGTCTGAAGAACACGCAAGAGGTAAAGTACCTTTTGACTATCGCCAGCATTTTGTAGTTAGTTTTAATCTAAGGTCTTTCTTACACTTTTGTGACCTGAGAAATAAGAAAGATGCTCAACTTGAAATTCAAAAGTTGTGTGAAATGATGTGGCCTCATTTTGCAGATTGGGCACCTGCGATCGCTCAATGGTATGAAAAGCAGCGTCTAGGTAGGGCAAGGTTAGCGCCTTAATTATCAAATCCCCCCTTGATTTTTGAATTTAACAAGTCGATATGACAGTATTAATAGAGTCACCTTGGTATCAAGAAATTTTACGTGAATGAGAAGTATGTGGAATAATGTATAGCATTGAAACAAGTTTAGAGCCGGAATTTGGCAGCGATGGTTTAGAGTTGATGTCGTTAATTTTACAAATTTCTGAATTAGAGCAATTGAAAAAGATTTTACGCAGGATTGTTGTAGTAAATACAATTGAAGGCTTAGAGAATGTTTTGCAGAATAAAGCGATGGTTCTCCAATTTATTAGTTTTGATTTCAAGCGATCGCATTAATAATATCAAAAGCAGAATCTAGGTCAGGCACGAGTAGCACCTTCAGTAAATTGAGTCATTATAATTTAAAATTTGAGAATTTTTTGAGCTACAATCAAGACAAAATTTTAGAAACTCACAAAATTTTATGAACATCAGTGTAGAGGACAAATTTTTACTTTCGGAGCCAAGTGGAGTGATTGAGTTGTTAAAGATATCTAATCAGTTAGGAATCAATAATTATAAGTTTGAAGACGGCGGTACTGGAGGTAGGAGTGTTTACTCTTTTGGAGGTTTTGTTTCTGACTCTTTAGACGGATATTTTTACAACCTAAGTCTTTTTTTCTCACTTCCTGGCTTACCTCCGAAAACTTCGATTAACAAAAGCTTTGCTCTCTCTAAAATAAACCATACATCAAATGAACTTCCCACTGTTGATATAAACTATGTAGTCTATGAATATGTCAAAATTACAAACCAACTTGGACTTAACAAAATAGATCTAAGTTGTATTTTTGTGTAAAATTTTTTAGATATTATTAGGTCTAAACACGAGCCAAAGTCACAATTTCTAACTGATCCTGATATTTACCTTGTCTTGCTTCGTAACTAATAGCACAAGGTTCACCTTCTAAAAATAGCAATTGCACTACGCCTTCGTTAGCGTATACGCGACAGTCAGCGCTAGAAGAATTAGAAAATTCCAACGTAAGATGACCCCGCCATGCAGCTTCAGCTGGGGTTAAGTTTGCTATTATACCACATCTTGCGTAAGTAGATTTTCCTATACAAATTACTGTAATATTATTTGGAACCTCCAGCTTTTCTAAAGCAACTCCCAGACCATAGGAGTGAGCAGGTAAAATAAAGTAACTGCCATTTGCATCTGTATGCAGTGCTGTTGGCTCCAGATTTTGAGGATTAAAATTTTTCGGATCGACTACAGTTCCAGGAATATGCCGAAAAATGCGAAACTCAGCCGGGGAAAGACGTATATCGTAGCCATAAGAAGATAAACCGTAGCTAATTACAGGCACAAGTGCTAAAGACTCATCTTGTTGTAGTTTTCGGATTAAACTTGGTTCAAAGGGTGAAATTATACCCTTTTGGGCCATTTTAGTAATCCAGATATCATTTTTAATCACAAGTTCACAGCTAATTCAAACCAAATTACTAGGATATCCTGAACTGAGTATTTTGTTTAGGGTCGATGACTGCGACGAATTTCTGTAATTTGATCTGCTACACCTAACAGAGATTTTGGCATCTCTGGGCCTGTGAGAATGATATCGATATGAGGAGGGCGTTTTGCCAGAAAGGCTAAAACTTCGCTTTCTGAAATTAAACCAAAATTAATCGCTAAACTTAACTCATCTAAAACAACGAGAGAATACTTACTCTCATACACCACCTGTTGTGTATACTGCCACAGCTTTTGTAAGGCTTGGTTTTCTGTATCGTCGAGATGGGGTGTATCAATACAACGTGGTAAATCACAGCGAATCCAATCTAAATTTTGTCCTAGTTGTATAGGTCGTTCTTGTCCTTGACGAATACCCCCTTTGAGAAACTGTACTATCAATACTGACGTTCCTTGTCCAGCGATTCTCAATGTTTGAGCCATTACACTTGTAAAAAAGTTTCGATAAGAGCTAGTAAAAACTTGCACTATTCCTTCTACTGGATATGGTAATGTAAGGGTCGAATTTATACTTGATGTTTCTAACTGGGCAACCATATATAAAGTTCAAAAAATTACAATGAATTACAGGCTTTTACTAAAGTAAGTTCTGATGAATGTGCCTGTATAATCAATCTGTTTTTCACAGGTGTAGTGGATTTAGCAAATTGCATTCTTAGTCAACCACTACCCTTATTCAGAAGTCAAGAGTTATTTTGATTGAAATTTTCGTTTTTTCTCGGAAACTAGTCGTAAAAATGATAACAAATAAGTTAAAGTTACAATCGCTTAAAAAAGCTGGAATTAGCAACTGAAAGTCCCTATGTATTCGATTTTCCGGTTGTTTCGATAAAACAGAGTTATGAAGTAATAAATTTGACAGGATGAGGAGTGAATTGTTGTGAGATTAGTGATTCTGGGAGGTTCAGGATCGGGTAAAAGTACTCAAGCACAAAGGCTTTGCAGATACTTTGATATTCCTCTGATTTCTACAGGTGAAATTTTACGGGAAGCCATATCCGGTAACAAACCGCTACCGAACTTTCAATGGTCGCAAGCCGATCCCCGGACTTATCTTTCTGTTTATGCTAGCTTAAGTGAATTAGGCTACCACGCACGCCCATACGTAGAAAAAGGGGAATTAGTCCCAGACGAAATGATTGTTGAATTGATCCGAATTCGTCTGGGACAATCAGATATTAACTACACTTGGGTATTGGAGGGCTATCCCCGTACTGCCTATCAAGCCGAAGAATTAGATTTTTTATTGGATGATTTAGGACAAAAGCTAGATTGGGCGATTTATCTACAAGTTCCAGAAGCAGTAATGGTTAGCCGATCTTTGGGGCGATCGCTACCAGATGACCAACCAGAAATCGTACAGCGGCGTGTAGAATTATTTTACGATCGCACCATCCCCATCTTAGAATATTACGATCGTCGTCGCTGCCTATTAACCGTCAATGGCGACCAATCACCAGAGATGGTGCTACAAAATATTTTGACTTTGCTTTCAGTTCCTTAGAGACCAGTATTGGTCAATACCCCACTGAGGTAACCTTAAGGCAGTATATTTCATCTAAAAATCTTGAGGCAACTCCAATGGCTTGGCAGCGTTCAGACGGTCGTCTTCCTAACGAATTACGTCCGTTCAGCTTTTATCCTAGTTTCACCCACTTTGCTCCTGGTTCGGTTCTGGCAAGATGCGGTGATACTCAGGTACTTTGTACCGTTAGCGTGGCTAAGGGAGTTCCCAAGTTTCTTGAAGGAACTGGTAAGGGCTGGTTAACCGCTGAGTACCGAATGCTACCATCTGCAACACAAAAACGGCAAGAAAGAGAATTGTTGAAGTTATCTGGACGGACGCAAGAAATTCAACGTTTAATCGGACGTAGCTTACGCGCCGCAGTCAATTTTGAGGCACTGGGAGAACATACGCTAACTGTAGATGCTGATGTGTTGCAGGCTGATGCTGGAACTAGAACAACAGCGATTACAGGTTCTTTTGTTGCCTTGGCTCATGCCATTTCTAAATTGTTACACCAAGGAATACTAGAGAGATCGCCCTTATGCGGACAGATAGCAGCCGTTTCCGTAGGATTACTGGAGAAAGAGCCATTTTTAGATCTAAATTATCTAGAAGATGTGGCTGCAACAGTAGATTTTAATGTGGTGATGAATCAACATCTAGAAATTATTGAAGTCCAGGGAACAGCTGAAGAAGGTAGCTTTAGCCGTGGTCAGTTGAATCAACTGCTAGATGTCGCCCAGAAAGGAATTGAGCAATTGTTAATCGCTCAACGCCAAGCGATCGCTGACTGGGAAGAACTATTTGTGGGTAATTATTAATATGTTATTGTCCTAATTTAGAACTAGCCAAAATGAAGCAATTAATGATTTTTAGGAATTTTTGTTAATTTTTAAGAAATTTTTCCTTTTACAATCGATCAAGAAAGTATGAAATAACTGGGTGTAAATAAAAGTAATAATGACGACAATATTTAGTAGTTAGTACAACTGACTACTGAGAACTTACTCGTGAAGGTAATAAAGTGTGCCTACGTTTATTCAAGCTAGACGCTCATGTAATAACGAGGGCATAAAAATATTTCTTTCCTACTCACCAGTCAACAGTCAACACTCAACGCTATGTTAAATGTTTCAAAAGTTAAAAAGGAAAATTGTCAGAAGTTCGGTATTGTATTGCTGGAAGCCAGCAATATGATGATGAAGCTATGAACAAAACGGTTGAAGTTCTACCGGATCAGCCAGCGCTGGTTGCAAGAGCGCTAGAATTAATCCTGTCCAAGTTAGAAACAGCCATTGAGCAGCGGGGGCGATTTACCATCGCTTTATCAGGCGGCAGTACACCTAAGCCGTTATACGAAGCGATCGCTAATCAAAAGTTGCCTTGGGATAAAATTCATATATTTTGGGGGGATGAACGTTTTGTACCACCAGATCACCCCGATAGCAATGAACTGATGACGCGTCGTGCATGGCTAAATCATGTTGACATCCCAGCTGCTAACATTCACCCTGTACCGACTTTAGAAGCCGATCCAGCCTTGGCTGCTACTAAGTATGAACAGCATCTAAAAGAATTTTTCAATTCTTCTGGGGTGGAGTTTCCCGTGTTGGATGTAATATTGCTAGGGATGGGTGATGATGCACATACCGCATCTTTGTTTCCCTACACAGAGGCTCTCAAAGTACGCGATCGCTTGGTTACTGTGGGAAATAAAAACGGAAACCTACGGATAAGTTTTACATACCCCTTCATCAACTCTGCTCGTAGCGTGATTTTTCTAGTTGCTGGTGCTAACAAAAGACCAGCTTTAGCGCAAGTCTTTGCACCTGTAGCCGATGACTTCACTTACCCATCCCGTTTAATTCAGCCCCAAGGAGAACTTTGGTGGCTGTTGGATGCAGCAGCAGGTTTGGAACTCAAACCTTAACAAATAAAAGGCAAAGGGGCAGAGGGGTATTGGGCAAACAGAGAGTGTTCAGTTAGAAATTGTGCCTTTTGTTTGCCCCTCATCTTCCCTCATTACTCCCATCCCCCATCTCCCGTGTTCCCGTATCCCCGTGTCTTTCCATCTCCTCAAAAGTAATTGCTACAATCGAAAGCTAAGGCCGCCCCTGGAGCTTGCCAGTTCTAAGCTATTACGCTTTCAAACTGCACAGTCACTTCCTAAGTTCGTTGAGTGCTGACGGTTAACTCTCAACTGTCAACAGTTAACAGCCAACACGAAAAGATGTGCGGCGTTAGATGCGCGACAGCTTACCTTATTTTATGATGCTCTTGAACAAAGGCTAAAACCGATGATCGTCTGCCCTAATTGCAATCATCCCAATCCTGACGGCGCTGTCCAGTGTGAAGCTTGCTATACGCCGTTACCAGCAACTACTCACTGTCCCAGTTGTGGGGCAACGGTGCAGGCAGATGCTGCATTCTGCGGTCAGTGTGGCTATAACTTGCACTCAGCAGCAGTTCCACACGTTCACGCCCCAGTGGCTGCAACAGTGACTCCCGATATGTCCGTAGAAGTACCCCCGTTAGTTACACCCGATCCCCTAGTAGAACTTTTACAACCAGATGCCTTGGGAATTAGCACTGCTAACTCCCATCCTCCGGTTAACTCATCTTTACCACCAACAGCGGTGGCGGTTCCTCCAGCAACTCCGTCAGAGCCATCTGTTTCAGAAAACAGCCCTCCAACACCACCACCAACTGTTGCAGCTGAGCCTGTGGTATCTAGCCAAGGTATTCCGACACCACCACCTCTAGAACCAGCACCAGCCTCACAAGCTGAAGTAGAAGTAACTCCACCAGCACCACCAACGGTAACTGCTGCTAGAACTCAATTACAGCAAGTGAATGCGCGGTTAGTCCACGTTCAAACTGATAGGTTAATTGAATTGCCGCAAAATCTGTCTGTAATTCATATCGGCAAGCCTAATGACCGGATTCCTCCAGATGTTGATGTTTCGGGATTTCCCAATTCAGAAATTGTCTCCCGCATTCATGCAGATATTCGTGTTGAAGGAGACGCTCACTATGTCGAAGATGTGGGAAGTTCTAATGGAACATACATTAATAATTTGCCCCTCTCACCAGGGAATCGTCACCGTTTACGACCAGGCGATCGCATTAGTTTGGGCAAAGGAGACTTGATGACATTCCTGTTTCAACTTGCTTAGCTGATTGGCAATTTTAAATTTTGAATTTTGCGGCAAGTCTGAGCGCCGACTTCCGGCGCTCAGATGCCACCTGCTTTGAGTCCGGCAGACCTCTTTAACGCAGTGGCTCAACTTTTCAAAACGGATTTACAATTGAAGACAAAATCTAAAATCTAAATTTAGAAGAATTCAGGAGCCATAATAGTTAAAGAATCAAGAGAATATCTAACGAATTAATATTATAAGCATTCATCCTAACATGATATGACTCCTGAGTTCTAAATTCTAATGTAAAATTTAAAATTGAGTTATTTATGAAAGAACCAAGTAAAAATTATAAAAATTTAGTGACCAGAGAAGCTCCACCAGTTATTGAACGTATGGGGTTAAAGTGGCTAATTGCAGCGGCGATCGCCACTGCTTTATTATGGCAAGTTCCAGCAGGAGATTATATCTTATACCCATTTACAATCTTGGCAACTTGGTTTCATGAAATGGGTCACGGTTTAATGGCACTCCTATTAGGAGGACAGTTTCAAAAATTGCAGATTTTTAGCAATGGTTCTGGTGTTGCAACTTATGGTATTCGGTCATCATTGGGGCCAATTGGCCCTGCTTTAGTTGCAGCAGCAGGGCCAATGGGGCCACCTCTTGCTGGTGCAGCATTGATTCTGGCTTCCCGTAGTTTTAAAGCAGCTTCCCTGAGTTTGAAAATTTTAGGGAGTTTTTTGCTGTTGTCTACATTAATTTGGGTGCGTTCTTGGTTTGGGCTGGTGGCAATTCCTTTGTTGGGTTTAATAATTTTAGGTATCGCTTTGAAAGCACCTCGTTGGGCACAAGGGTTCAGCATTCAATTTTTGGGCGTACAAGCTTGTGTGAGTACATACCACCAACTAGATTATTTATTTAGTAGCTCTGCTGGCCCCCTTGGACTCTCAGATACAGCACAAATACAGCGGTATTTACTTTTACCTTACTGGTTTTGGGGTGGATTAATGGCGATCGCATCTGGGGTGATTTTAGTCCAAAGTCTCCGCATTGCCTATCGTTGAGCATAATAATAGTATATTTAGACTTACAAGCCAATGATGGTAAGGAAACTTACAGGGAAGGTGGGCTAGGGTAGCGACCGCCAAAGGTTTGGCTGATGATGACTGAATAATTACTAATTTGTAATGACGCTCCTACGTAACCTTAGCGATTAGGAGCGTCATTAAATTACATTATTTTGACTGACTTGTTGCGAGTAACATCAAGCGCATTTTTGCCCTCACTCAAGAGGCTATCCGCCACATGAGTGAGGGCGGACGAATCATCAACATTGGCAGCCTCAACAGTGACGTTGTACCCTTTGCTTGTGGCTTTGTTTATGCTTTGACCAAAGTTGCGATGACACCAGGAACGAACAGTGACTCAGCAGTTTTTTGATGATTATTTGGATTACTGCTGCATCAAAGGTGAGCGAAAAATTCTACTAAATATAGGAATTCGTAGTTGAGCCTGAGTTGCAGTTATATTCGACTTAGGAGCAGAAGAGTTACTAACTGTCTCAGAAACAATAGTCTGTTTATTATTAGTAGAATTGAGCGAATTGTGCAATTGGTTAGTAGAAGGAGAACTTGAAGATATAGAACTAATATTATTAGTATTTTGACTATCAGATTTTACCACAGTTTGAGCATCACATGGAGTAACAATACAGGTTAAAACTGTTCCTAATGCCAGTATTAGGAAATGAGAAATATATTTGGACATGGGGTTTTTCAAATTTTTTAATAAATATTCAAAGCTTCTAGAGCTTGGATTTTTCCATCTCTCAGAAAACCGCTATTTTTCTCAAATAATTTTCTGCGCTCTCCAAACAATCCTGTTACCTATTTTTCACCTTTAATAGAAACTCGCGCAATTGAGAATATTAATAATTTAATTATATTTACTCAAATTTGAAACAGAAATATTACTGATTTTCTAAAAATAAATTTTCATTGCCGAAGCTATTTTTTGGAGATTTAATAAATTAAAATAAAAATTTAATATATTTAATTATTAATAAATTATAATTTTGGTAAAGTATTTTCTGTAAATGAATACGTGTATGTGTTTAAGGACAGATATAAATCTAAGCTTGTTAGGTAAATACTGAGAAAATTATTTGCTTGTGAGCTTATGGATACCATCCCCATTAAAAACTTTTCAGCATTTATTTATTCTTAAAAATTAGACTGAGTTTTCTAGTTAGTAATGGCGACACCCACATCTCTATCCTTTTAGAAATTTATGAAATTTAGCATCTTCAAAAGTCCCTTCGTACTCATGCTAGTTAGCCTAACACTCTTACAGACAGCTAATGCTCAAACTCCGGTAACTGAAACTTCCAAGCTATCTCAAGAAGTTTCTGTGCTTCGTAAACAAGGGCCAAATGGGTTACAGATATTTCTCAAATCCCATGCTAATAAGCTAAACACTTATTCTTCAGGTGCAGTTCTACCTTCTGCTGCACTCCGGATGGCTTTAGACGAACTCTGCCAACAACGGGACTGTTACGCTTCTCGTTTGTACTGGTACACCGACATAGAACAAGCCAAAGCTGCTGCCAGAACCAGTGGTAAACCCATTTTATCTCTGCGGTTACTGGGCAGACTCGATCGGGATTTGAGTTGTGCTAATAGTAGATTCTTTAGGGTAGCGCTGTATGCGAATAGTGAGATTTCTAAAGTACTTCAAGACCGCTTCATTTTGCACTGGGAATCAGTACGTCCTGTACCCAAAGTAACAATTGATTTCGGTGACGGACGTAAGTTGGAGCGGACAATTACAGGCAATAGCATTCACTATATATTAGATGCCTCAGGTCGTCCAATTGATGCAATTCCAGGATTATATAGTCCTAAAACATTTTTGCGTCAGCTAGAGCAGGCTGAAGTAGCAGCAAAAAATTATAGTAAACTGACACCAACTGCTCGCAAGGCTTTTTTAAAAAAATACCACAGCGATCGGTACAATTCTATCCAAGCCCAATGGCTTGCAGATTTATCTCGTTTGGGTATCCAGTCTCCCCCTAAATTAGTAGAATTTCCTAATAATTCCACTCAGCCACCGACAGCAGAAACCGCAAGCTCTTTAGCAATTTCTAAAATGATAGTTGAAAGGCCTATATTGAGTGCCCTCCAGTCTGATACTAAACCTAATCAAAAGGCTTTAGCTGAAATTACCGACCAAGAAGCTTGGAATAAAATTGCTCAACTCTATGCTAGCGATGCCAAGTTAGACCAAAACAGCATTTCTTTAATTAGAGCTAAAAAGTCTCAGTCTGCCAACACTTCAAAAGATAATTTACCGATAATAATCAAAAATTTTGAAGCAGCAATGGCTTTAGATACAGTCAGAAATGAATATATACTGCATAGCCAAATTCATCAATGGTTTATACAGGGTAACCAAACAAAGACTGTGGAAGCACTCAATCAGCAAGTATATGCCCAACTCTTTTTAACTCCTAGTTCTGACCCTTGGTTAGGGCTTTTCCCCAGTGATAGCTACAGTGCAATTGATAATGATGGCATTCGTTAAGTTAATCAACCTGATTTTGGTGTTACAGATTTTAAAAGTTGATTTTGTTAGTTTTGTAAGATGGAGAGAAGTTCGGATGTCTGACGACAAGCCACTTCGTGTCTACGGCAAAAAGCGCCGCTCCTAACTTAGGAAGGTCTTACACGTCCTTTATATTTATTTACGCCTACCTACTTATAACCGCTGCAATGATTGGCAATGACTATTGTCATCACTTCTGATAAGCACATCCGTGACTAGCGTTAGTGCAGCGTTAGCCACGCAGGAGCGTCACCCGAAGGGTGTCAGCGATTAACTAAAGATTATGAAATCTTGCCGGAAACTACAGAAACTTTTGTTTACATTGCTATGATTCAGTTGATGCTCAAATAGCTTACGTGATTAAAATCACCTATCAAAAACTTTTCAGACATCCTCTAAGGCTGTCCACGCCTTTAGGGACAACAAAACACTCAGCTAGATATTATCTTGGCTCTTGCAGCAACCAGGGCGAACGCATCTAAAATTTTACAAAAATATATTGACAAAAAGCTGAACCCATGTAACCAATCAAAGAATTAGATTTATAGCGATCGCTTCTTTATCATCTGAGTAGAAAACAGTAATAATAAAAACTTAGTAATAAGTAAATAAGCTATGCTTAATACGATTATTTAAAAGTTTATTGATAATGAACTACTCTTGTTTACAAGATGCGTTTGCCCTGATCTGTCAACAGGCTAAATGATAATGATAATTAAATAGAGGGCAAGAAGGCGAGCTTTGTTCAGCTTCTTCCCCTCCCGCACAATTATCATTCTTATTAAGATTATTTTGGGTATTTTAACTGATTGACAAAAGGTACTTTATCTGAATCTATTATGAATTGTCTGTGACCTTTTTATGTGGCTGACTTTTCACGCTATGTGGAAAAGGAGCGAGGTGTGGGGTATGGGGTGTTGTAAGACTTTCTTATTTTCTCTACATCCTATCCTAGCCTTGATAAGGGTTTTGGTACTTCCCGTAAAAAGTTAGTTTTTGTGGGAACTGAGAGGAAGGAACCCCAGGAGGAAACGACTCTTCAGTAAAATATACTACTGCTTCTACGCACAAGTTTCACATCGCGTATCTCGGTTCAATACCATAATATAATTTGCAGTATGCTTATGTCCTACCTCAGGAGAGAGTTGGATGATTACCCTGCCTGGAGTTGCCATTCAATGCAAAATCTATGAGAGTTCAGCCTCTCTAGTGTATAGAGGCATCCGAGTGCAAAATGGTCAGGCAATCATCGTCAAAATGCTCAAGCAAGATTATCCCTCACCTCAAGAAATCAAGCGCTATAGACAGGAGTATGCCATTACCAGCTCTTTGAACACAGAAGGTGTAATCAAGGCGTACAGCCAGGAGGACTACCAACGTACGCTGGTCATCCTCCTTGAGGATTTTGGTGCAGAGTCCTTGGATTACTGGATGCGGCAGCACCGAGAGAATTTCTGCCCGATGCCTGTATCCACTTTTCTTTTGCTTGCCGTCAAGCTCACACAAATTCTAGGTGAGATTCATGCCGCGAATATTATTCATAAGGACATTAATCCCGGCAATATCGTTCTCAATCCTAATACAGGCGTGGTCAAGATTATCGACTTTGGGATTGCTACTCAATTTAACCGCAGCAATCCAACCTTCACAAGCCCTCATGTATTAGAAGGAACCCTTGCCTACCTATCGCCAGAGCAGACAGGACGAATGAACCGTTTGCTCGATTACCGTACCGATTTCTATTCGCTCGGTGTAACGTTTTACCAATTACTTACTGGGCAGCTGCCGTTCGCAACAACGGATATCCTGGAACTAGTGCATTGTCATATTGCTAAACAGCCGATTCCTCCCTGTGAAATTAGGGGTGTGGTGGATGATTCATCACCGATTAACAGTGCAATTCTTAAAGATGTTTCAGACATTGTGATGAAATTGATGGCGAAAAATGCAGAAGATCGCTATCAAAGTGCTTGGGGTATTAAAGCAGATTTAGAACGTTGTGCAGCCCAACTTACAGAAACAGGGCAAATTGGCAATATCCAACTGGGTCTACAAGATGTTTGCGATCGCTTTCACATTCCCCAGAAGTTGTATGGACGAGAAGCAGAAATTGCAGCATTATTAGCAGCATTTGAGAGAGTCGCAGGAAAAGGAAATCAGAAAAATGTTCAATGCCATATTGAGATGATGTTAGTGTCTGGTTATGCTGGCATTGGCAAATCAGCTTTAGTACAGGAACTCTACAAACCGATCACAGCAAAGCGCGGTTATTTCACGTCGGGTAAGTTTGACCAATTTGGGCGCAATGTTCCCTACAGCGCGATTGTGGATGCACTACGAAAACTGGTGCAGCAGTTGTTGGGCGAACCTGATGAGCAAGTGCAACAATGGCGATCGCAATTTCTCACCGCATTAGGTAGCAACGGACAACTGCTCGTTGATGTGATTCCCGAAGTAGAACTGATTATTGGCAAGCAACCACCCGTAGCAGAAGTTGGAGCAACTGAAGCACAAAATCGGTTTAACCTTGTCTTTTTGAAGTTCATTCGAGCTTGCTGTTCTCCTGAGCATCCTCTGGTTATCTTTCTGGATGATTTGCAATGGGTAGACTCTGCTACGCTTAAGCTTATGGAGTTAATTTTGAGCGATCGTAAGATACAAGCCCTGCTTTTAATTGGAGCTTATCGGGATCGCGAAGTCACTCAAACACATTCGCTGATTGCAACCTTAGAGAAGTTAAAACAGGAAACTGTTACTATTAGTCAGATAATGTTAGCTCCGCTCGGACTAGGGGCGGTGGCTCAACTGATTGCTGAAACCTTGCACGCACATACTGAGTCGATTGCACCTTTAGCAGAACTGATATGGCGGAAAGCGAACGGCAATCCCTACTTCACTAATCAATTTCTCAAAGCGCTGTACATTGAAGGTCTCATTGTCTTCGACATTAATCAACAACGCTGGCAATGGGACATTACTCATATTAAAGCCAAAAATATTACTGACAATGTAGTGGAGTTAATCATCGGAAAGCTGAAACAATTTCCAAAGCAAACTCAACAGGTTTTATCCTTAGCTGCTTGTGTTGGTGCTGAGTTTGATTTAGGGACACTCTCAGTCATCTGTGAACGACCAGCAGTTGAAATTTTTGCAGAACTTACAACCGTAATTCAGTCAGAGTTGCTTCTTGCAACCTCAGAGTTAGATGAGAATCTGCTGATTCAGAATTACAAGTTTTCGCACGATCGCGTTCAGCAAGCAGCTTACGATCTAATTGATGAGTCAAATAGACAAATAGTTCATCTTCAAATTGGTCGCAATTTGCTTAAAGAAGCGTTGGCAGGTCTATCAGATCGATTGTTTGAAATTGTGGATCATCTCAATCATGGAATTGAACTAATTACTAATCAAGCAGAACGAGATGAAATTGCCAGATTGAATTTGATGGCAGGGCAGAAAGCCAAAGGAGCGATCGCTTATGGTACGGCACAAAACTATTTGGCGATGGGTAAAGCATGGCTGGCATCTAGCTGGCAAACCAATTATAACCTGGCTTTAGAGTTATATACCGAAACAACAGAAGTCGCATATTTGTGTGGTGAGTTTGAAAATGTAGAACATTGGGCAGAGGCTGTTTTGCAGAACGCTAAAACAGTTCTCGATCGCGTGAAAGTTTACGAAGTCAAAATTCAAACTGCCATTGCACAGGGTCAGCTATTAGAGGCAATCCATACAGCATTGCAAGTGTTGCAGCAACTAGGAATCAGGTTTACCGAAACACCGAATCAATCAAATATAACGCTTGAACTCAATGCTGTTACATCTGGTTTTAATCACAAACCGATTCAGGATCTATTTCATCTGCCAGAAATGGTCGATCCCCAGAAGCTTGCAGCAATGCGAATTTTATCAAGAATAACGCTTGTTGCTTATCATTTAACATCCGATCTAGCCCCTCTGCTCGTACTTAAGCAGGTCAACCTGTCGATTCAGTACGGCAATACGTTTGTGTCTCCCTTTGCATACGCCAACTTGGGATTAATTTTTTGTGGAATGCTGGGAAGAATTGAGGCTGGCTACGAGTTTGGGCAGCTTGCATTGAAGCTATTATCCAATCTGGATATCCGTTCGCTGAAAGCGAGAACATTGTTTATCGTCACTAACTTCATCATCCATTGGCAGGAGCATATTAAAGAAACATCAAAGCCATTTCTGGAGGCATATCAGTGTGGCTTAGAAACTGGAGATTTAGAGTTCGCTGCCTATAGCGCTTTTACTTACTGCCTGCAATCTTTCTTTGTTGGCAAGGAACTATTGGAAGTTGAACGCGAAATGGCGACATACACTGAAGCAATCCGCCAAATTAACCAGAGAACATCACTCACCTGGATTCAAATATTTCGGCAATCTGTTTTAAATTTAATGGGGCGATCGCTCGATCCATTACGTCTTGTTGGGGAATCTTACAATGAGGAAAAAAGACCAGCACACCACGAAACGGATGGAGTCATACTCTTTCTAGTGCATCTCAATAAACTTATCCTGTGCTACTTATTTTCTGAGTACACTCAAGCATCTGAAAATGCAATTGTAGCGGAAGATTATTTAATCCGTGTTGCTGCGACACCCCACGTTCCGTTGTACTATTTCTACAGTGCATTAGCAAGACTTGCAGTGTATTCTGAAAGCGACACTCAAGTACAGCAAGAAATTCTCAAAGAAGTTGCGGTTAGCCAAAAGAAAATGCGGCTATGGGCAGATCGCGCGCCGATGAATTATTTGCATAAATACCATTTGGTACAAGCAGAGACTGCACGAGTTTTGGGTCAGTTGCTTGAGGCAGAGGAATTTTATGAGCAAGCGATTCAGGGAGCAAAGGAAAATGAATATATCCAAGAAGAAGCATTAGCCTATGAGTTAGCCGCCAAGTTTTATCTGGCGCGTGGTCGAGAAAAGTTTGCCCAACTCTACATGAAAGAAGCTCACTACTGCTATCAACGCTGGGGAGCAACGGCAAAGGTCAAGGATTTAGAGACTCGTTATCCACAGTTTTTCCCTAACTCATTGGGTATAGCTAACACACCAATTCCCACCACTACTGGAACTACCTTGAATACTCCATCCATTGCTTTCGATTTAGCAACGGTAATGAAGACATCTCAAGCGATTTCGAGTGAAATTGAACTGGATCGGTTACTCCATTCCTTGATGCAGATTTTAATTGAGAATGCGGGTGCCCAAACTGGATGCTTGCTCTTAGAAAATGCAGGCGAATGGAAAATCGAGGCTGCTTGTGAACTCAATGAGGGCGAGCAGGTTTGTACTACACGAGTAATGCGATCGATGCCAATGGCAGATCGCCTACCCAAATCAATCATTCAGTATGCGATCAGAACTCATGAATCGGTCATCTTAAATAATGCAACTCGTGAAGGTAATTTTATCAGCGAACCGTACATTCAACGCCACCAAACCCAATCAATCCTTTGCTTGCCACTATTAAACCAAAGTAAGCTTGTCGGTGTATTGTATCTAGAAAATCAATTAGCAACTGGGGTGTTTACACCGGAGCGATCGCAACTTCTGAATCTTTTATCTACTCAAGCAGCGATCGCGATTGAAAATGCCAAGCTCTACTCAAACCTACAAAAGAGTGAAAGTAGAATAGCTCAATTTCTAGAAGCAGTTCCAGTAGCCATTGCAGTATTAGATGCAAGGGGCCACCCTTATTACGCCAATCAACGGAGAATTCAGCTAGTGGGCAAAGGTGTCGATCCTGCCGTAACACCAGAGCGGTTTGCAGAGGTTTATCAGTTTTATCGAGCGGGAACAAATGAAATATATCCAAGTGACCAACTGCCAATTGTCCGTGCATTAAGCGGTGAACGCATCACGGTTGATGACATGGAAATTCGCCGAAACGACATCACTATTCCAATTGAGGCATGGGGAACTCCAGTTTTTGACGAACAGGGTGACGTGGCTTATGCAATCGTAGCTTTTCAAGACATTACAGAGCGCAGACGAGCAGAGAAACTGTTAACCGAATACAATCTCACACTGGAACTTCAAGTGGCAGAACGAACGGCAGCTTTACAGCAAAGCGAAGCAGAGCTGCGCGACCGAGAACAGGAATTACGACTGATTGCCGACGCTCTACCAGTTCTGATCGGCTATGTAGATGCCAATCGGTGTTATCAATTCATCAACCGTACCTATGAGGTTTGGTTTAACCGTAGCCGCAATGAAATTCTGGGCAACCCTGTTCGCCAACTTCTCGGTGAGGCGGTTTACCAACGGTTTGAACCGTATATCGATCGGGTGTTTGAAGGGCAAACTGTACCTCTAGAAGCAGAAATCCCTTTTCCGTTTGGTAAGCGGTGCATCAGCGCGACCTTAATCCCTGATTTCGATGACAATGCTCAGGTGAGAGGTTTCTACAGTCTAATCGCAGACATTAGCGATCGCAAACTCGCTGAAGCAGCCTCCATTCTGGAAGAACGCAACCGGATGGCGCGGGAAATTCATGATACACTGGCTCAATCCTTCACAGGTATTCTGCTTCAGGTTGGAGCAGCAACACAAGTGCTGACGGACGACCCGGAAGCAACCCAAGTACATCTAGAAATGATTGAAGAACTAGCACGCGCTGGGCTGGCAGGGGCACGGCGATCCGTATCAGCACTCCGTCCGCGGCTACTAGAAGAAGGTAATTTAGAGAGTGCCCTGCACCGTATTGTGGCTCAAATGCGATCGACAACTGACACGGCTGTGATTTGCGAAACTCAGGGTACAGCCTATTCCTTACCAACGGAAGTGGAGAATAACTTACTCCGAATTGGGCAGGAAGCATTAACCAATGCGATTAAACACGCTTGTGCCAGCGAAATTCGGGTTGAATTAGTCTACAACGAGACACAGTGTATCTTACGAGTTAAAGACGATGGCAGGGGCTTTGGAGTGGGTTGCATTCCTTTGAGCGGTGGGTTTGGCTTATTAGGAATGAGCGAACGAGCAGAGCGTATTAGCGCACAACTAGCGATTCAAAGCCAACCAGGTCAAGGAACAGAAATTATTGTCACTAGCAATCGAGAGTGATTACGATGAGCCAATCCACTACGATTCGGGTGCTAATTGTTGACGACCATCCCATAGTCAGAAAGGGTCTAGTAACCATCATTAACCGAGATCCAGAAATGAGTGCGATCGCTCAAGCTGAAGATGGACAGCAGGCGATCGATGCGTTTCGAGAATACCAACCTGATGTCACACTAATGGATTTACGAATGCCCAAAATGGGAGGTGTTGAAGCCATTATGGCGATTTGTGCTGAATTTAAGCAGGCTCGAATCGCGGTACTCACGACCTACGATAGTGATGAAGACATCTATCGCGGCTTGCAGGCGGGCGCTCAAGGCTATCTGCTTAAGGATGCTAAACCTGGCGAGCTTTTGAATGCAATTCGCGCCATTCATAATGGTCAGAAATACATTCCGCCAGAAGTGGGCGCAAAATTATTGCAGCGAATGAGCAATCCAGAACTGAGCGAACGAGAGTTGGAAGTGCTGCGTTTGATGGCACAAGGAATGAGTAATCAGGAAATTGGGACTGCTTTGAGTATTGGTGAAAGTACTGTCAAATCGCATGTGAATCGCATTTTGAGCAAACTGGGCGTGAGCGATCGCACACAAGCCGTGATTACTGCCGTTAAGCGTGGGATTGTCAATTTGTAAGTAGGGGAAAAGTTCACAAGGTGTAGGGTGGAGGTTGTGGGGTATGAGGAGAAAACTGTATTCTCTGGGTTTAAAGCCTGGTTCAAAAAGATAATTATACTGATAACATTTTATGTTTATGTATAAAATAGGACTTTTTCATTTCACTCTTTTAAGGGTGGTTCCTCCTGCCTTGTCTTCGACACGCTACGCGAACGTCCTCCTGCCTCCTGAACTTTTCTCCTTTAAATTGGTTTTAGACTCAAACTAAAGTTGGAGACAACCTTCCACTGCGAGATGGACAGGTTCATCCATCACTTGATTGTACAAAAATGTCAACCCAGAGTGGACGACAACAGAGGGTCAATTCTCTATTATTTAATCCATAGCGATGTTGATGCAGTTGGTTTGTGAGGCTTAAGTTTGCTTAATACAAACCGAAAGATGACTTACGACCATAATAATCGTTCTCTATTCGTTCCGCCTTCAACCCAGGATCATATCCAAGGTGTACTGAATGCTGCTGTAGTATTCGTCATGTATGGAGATTATGAATATTTTCAAAGTGCCAACGTCTATCGATTGATTAAAGTTGCTCAACAGCAATTGCAGGTTTCGTTTGGAGAAAACAATTTAGGTTTTATCTTCCGTCATTTTCCTCAGATACAGATTCATCCACATGCTCACCGGGCAGCGGAAGCCGCAGAAGCAGCAGCGGCTCAAGGGCAGTTTTGGCAAATGCATGAGATGCTATTTATCCATCAACAGGAGTTGGGAAATGGCTATCTAGTAGAGTACGCCAATCGTTTAGGACTTGATATTTCTCAATTTTTGCAGGATTTATCCAAAGGAGCGTATGTCAATCGGATCGATGCGGACATCGAAGGTGGACTGCGAAGTGGAGTGGAGGCTGCACCCGCTTTGTTTATTAATGGAATTCGCTATCTCGATCGCTGGACTGTTGAGCAGATAATGGCAGCCGTTGTTGCTGCAAAGGATTAAGATTTTTGGTGCTTATCTTAAATAAGTATTTCAGCGGAGAGTATTTCATAACTTCTATACCGACAACAAGAATCAAAGAATTCAGCAATTTAGCAAGAATACAAAGGCGATCGCAATGATGGTTTTTACATGGAAAAAAGTTCAAAAATTGTTGCTGTGGTTATTTGCATTAAGTGTTGTCGTTGGGATATCAATGCATCCAACATCAGCCACCTCCAAAGAATTACCTCAAGCGTCCAACTCTAAACCTGCGATCGTTCTCGTTCATGGGGCTTTTGCTGACGGGACATCATGGCAACACGTTATTCCATTGTTGGAGCAGGATGGCTACAGAGTGACCGCTGTGCAGATTCCGCTGACTTCGCTTGCTGATGATGTGGTAACGACGAAGCGAGTGATTGACAATCAAAAAGGTTCCGTTGTTTTGGTCGGACATTCCTATGGTGGAAATGTGATTACGGGTGCAGCGGCTGGCAATCTACAGGTGAAAGCTCTAGTTTATGTTAATGCTTTCGCACCAGATGTCGGAGAAAAGACGAGTGATTTGAATAAAAAGTATGCAGCACCTCCAATTAGCAAAGCGATCGCACCTGATGCTGCAAACTTTCTCTATATCGATCGCGGAAAGTTTCAGGAATTTTTTGCCCAGGACGTATCAAAGGCTGAGGCGCGAGTGATGGCAGCAACCCAAAAGCCGATCGCCAGCGCCGCGTTTGAGCAATCATTGAACGAAATCGCCTGGAAAACGATTCCTTCTTGGTTTCTCGTGACTCAAAGCGATCGCGCCATCAACCCTGAACTTCAACGATTTATGGCTAAACGGATTAATGCTAAGACAACCGAAGTTAACTCCAGTCATGTTCCTTTTATCTCTCATCCAAAAGAGGTTGCCAAAGTGATTGAAGCAGCAAGTACTGCTGTGAAGTAATCCCAATTTAACGATTTGTTAGTTAGCCAAGTCCTGCGAACCAATGAGACGCAAGTTTGGTTTCTGGGAGAACATTTGGTAGATACACCATTGGTAAACAGTTAAATTCAGCGATCGCTCTTTAAATCAGTTCATTCTTGACTTCATTTATCCATTGTAGATAACAGAGGAAGAGAACTTTATGACTAATTATGACTACATTGTAATCGGTGCAGGTTCAGCAGGCTGTGTGGTTGCCAATCGTCTAACCGAAGACTATGACACAACTGTGTTACTCCTCGAAGCAGGCAACCCAGCTACAAAACCAGAAATTCAAATTCCGGCGCAATGCTTTAGCCTAATAGGCTCTGAAGTTGATTGGGGTTACTTTTCTGAGCCGGAACCCTACCTGAATGACCGCAAAATGTTTTGTTCCCGTGGCAAAGTTTTGGGGGGCAGCAGTTCGATTAATTTCATGATGTATGTCCGGGGCAATCCTCAAGATTACGATCGCTGGCAGGAATTAGGAAATCCCCGTTGGAGTTATCAAGAGGTCTTGCCCTATTTCAAAAAATCGGAGGAGCAGCAGCGAGGCGCGTCAGAATTTCACGGAGTTGATGGGGAGTTGAGCGTTACCGATTTGATCTCCCCTGCTGTAGTTTCCCAACGCTTTGTAGATGCCTGTGTGTCAATGGGACACGACTACAATCCTGATTTTAATGGTGCACAGCAAGAAGGGGTAGGACTCTATCAATTGACGGTCAAGGATGGTAAACGGCACAGTGCTGCGGCTGCTTTTCTTCTACCCATTCTCCATCGTCCAAATCTGACTGTAACGACAGGCGTATTGGTGACGAGATTGCTGATTGAGGGCACTCGCTGTGTGGGAGTGGAATATCTGCATGAAGGTACTCTCCACCAGGTGAGAGTCAACCAGGAAGTGATTTTAAGTGCAGGTGCGTTTGATTCGCCCAAACTACTAATGCTTTCTGGAATTGGTACTGCCGAACACCTGCAAGCAATGGGAATTTCTGTCGTTGCAGATTTGCCGGGTGTCGGTCAAAACCTTCAAGATCACATTCTCACTTGTGTCGTTCAAGAAACTACTCAAGATATACACCCCGCCGTCACCAGTAATGGAGTTGAAGCCGGATTATTTTTACATAGCGAGGGGAATGTGGAGGGCGCACCCGATTTGCAGTTCTTCTTCGGCCCGATTCAATTCTTGTCACCTGGTTATACTCCAGCTGATTTTGGATTTACAGGTGCAGTCTCTCTTACCCGTCTGCAAAATATTGGCAGTGTTAGTTTGCGCTCGCCTGACCCCAAAGAGCCACCAACCATTCGGATGAATTATTTACAAAATCAAGCTGATGTCCAAAAGTTGGTCGAGGGAGTTAAATTAATCCGCCAAATGATTCAGACCAGTGCCTTTGATGATTTTCATGGTGAGGAGATTGCCCCAGGTTCCCACGTTCAGAGTGATGCAGCACTCGAAGCTTACATTCGAGACACTTGCAGTACTGTGTGGCATCCGGTTGGTACTTGCAAAATGGGCATTGACTCAATGGCAGTGGTCGATCCTCAACTACGAGTACATGGAATTCAAAGCCTTCGTGTTGTTGATGCATCAATCATGCCAACAATCACCACAGGCAATACAAATGCACCCACTATCATGATTGCTGAGAAAGCAGCAGATTTAATTAAAGCGGAGGATACCTCACAAAGTGTTCCCAACAAGCTTAATGTTCAAAATTTGTCACAGTCCATCTAGAAACGGCATGAACGCCTGCTTTATTTGATCTGCAAGCTTGAGCGTTCATAATACAATTCATTCATTAGAAGAAGTACTTCCATGACAAAATCATTCTGGCTTCTTAATAACTACCTTACCATCCTCGCCGATCGCACCACAACTGAGGGTAAATATGACCTGATTGAGGGCTATTTTCCTCCTGGTGCACAGACTCCACCCCATCGCCATACACGCTATTCCGAACAACTTTATGTGTTGGAAGGAGAGTTTACTGTCTGGGTTGGTAAGAATAAGGTTGTGCTAGGCGTAGGTGAAAGTGCCTTCATTCCGATGGGCACACCCCATGTTGTTGCTGCACTCAGCGATCAACCAGCTCGCGGGTTAGTCGTTGCTGCACCCAGTGCCTTTGCTCAACTAATTGAAGCAACAGGGACGCAAAACCAGAATGAGGCACCTGACATGGAATTGTTCAATCGCATCTCTACCGAAATTGGCGACGAAATTCTGGGTGCGCCTGGAGATCTCCCTTAGAGATTAGTTAGTGTTCAGTAAGCCTCGCATTGTGGAGAAATAGCCATGTCTACAACAACTCAGATAAATCAGAGTGGGCTTGTGCTACAACCCAGCCAGAAATGGACTCAAGCCTTCGCTGATAAGTTGGAAAGCTCATTTGCGGACGCTTTTGCCGACAACGTTACTCTTGAAGCCAGTGTACTTGTCCGCCCAATCGAGGGGCGGGATTGCGTAAAAAGTGTTATGTCTACCGCCAGTAAAGTTTACGAAGCGCTGACTTTCACTCATCAAGTCGAGAGCGCTCAGCAAACATATCTGGAGTGGGATGCGAAAGCGTTCGGTGGACAGTCTCTTTCTGGTGTGACAATACTCATCAAGAACCCAGATGGTTTAATTGTCCATATTGCTATCCATCATCGTCCCCTCGGTGCAGTGCTTCGCTTCTCGATTGAGATGCGCGAACGTCTTAAGGGCAAGATCCAGCCGGACTATTTCTATGAAGGATAGGGGTTAGCAGCTATTTGTTGATGGCGGTATGGCACAGATTTGAGCACTACTTAACTTGAAGCGTTACCCGAAAGTTGGCGCAACGCCGCTTAATTGCTAAAGCCTGTGGGCTAAGTACAGCCTGCGTTAAGGAATTTAACATCTTCTTAATTCCCCACACCCCAAAGACAAGAATACCAAAAATTTACGCTTAACAAGCGTGCCATTCCACTTTAAACTACAATAATCAAAGGATTCGCGCATAATGGGAAAACTAGAAGGAAAAATCGCCCTGATTACGGGTGGTAACAGTGGTATCGGTCTTGCTACAGCCAAACAGTTTGTTGCTGAAGGTGCTTATGTCTTCATCACGGGTCGTCGCCAAGCCGAACTGGATGCTGCTGTAGAAGCCATTGGTAAAAATGTTACGGCTGTGCAAAGCGATGTTTCTAATCTGGCAGACCTCGATCGCCTGTTTGCCACCATTAAGCAAGAGCAAGGACACCTCGATATCATCTTCGCTAATGCTGGCGGTGGAGAAATTGCCCCACTTGGAGCAATCACTGAGGAACACTTTGACAAAACATTCAACATAAACGTTAAAGGTTTGCTATTCACTGTACAAAAGGCACTGCCACTGTTGCCAGAGGGCGCTTCTATTATCCTGAATGCTTCGACTACTTCTATAAAAGGTACGCCAGCTTTCAGTGTTTACAGCGCTACCAAAGCCGCCGTGCGATCGTTTGCTCGGAATTGGATACTCGACCTTAGAGAACGCAAGATCCGAGTGAATGCCATTAGCCCTGGTGTGGTTCCGACTCCTGGTTACGATCTTTTGGGACTGAATGACCAGCAGTTGCAAGAATTTGTGGACAGCCAAGCCAGCGCCATCCCACTGGGACGAGTCGGCACACCTGATGAGATTGCCAAAGCCGTTGTCTTTCTCGCTTCAGCCGACAGCAGCTTTGTGAACGGCATCGAGCTGTTTGTTGATGGTGGTATGGCACAGATTTGAAGTGCCCTAAAAATATCCATCACCAAAACCGTTGAGGAGTTCGGTGCTATGAATGCAAATAAAGGCATCATTAGTCAGCCCATATTCAGTAACCGAAACCATCAATCGTTTATAGCAGTTATCGAGCAGATGAGTTACACCCTCAAAGTTGAAAGGATTTAGATGTGAAGTTTTGGTATACTTCACCAGCACAGGAAGCGCTCTAGTTGAGGTTATGCACTAGTCAATAGATATTTTGGTTTTTGTAACAAAACAGGAGGCAATCTTATGCCAATAGAAGAACATAATAGTGGTATTCCTCTGACTGAACCACCAGCCGACAGTGCATACATTGCTGCACTCTGGGAACACCCAAACTTATGCCTGGCATTCTTTGGTGTTCAGTTTTACACTGAAGCAGGGCAACGTCTCTATGAGGATAGTGGTATTCAAGAGGAAATATTTCCAGCTTTGGAGACAGCAAAAGCCGAAGGACTGTTCCTTAATCGTCCGATGACTACACCTGAAGGGCGGTTGCTCATGCAATACTGGCGTTCTTACAACGATTTGGGTCATTGGGCACGCCAGCTACCTCACTCACGCTGGTGGAACTGGCTGGTAGATAACACCGGCAAGGGAGTAGCTTTTTATCACGAGATTTATCAAATCAAGACCGGAGAAGCAATCTATGAGCCTAGTACGAAACCTGTTGGACCAGCGCTTTTCTGTTCAGTGCAGCCTGTCAAGGTTGGTGAAGGTCTCTCCAAAGAGCGTCAGCAACGGTTTGAGGACGAGAGATTGCAGCCTTGATTACAGCAGCAGACGCAAAACTGGTTTATCTTCCACCCTATTCTCCTGATTTCTCTGCGATAGAAAACTGTTGGTCGAAGATTAAAAGCTTGCTGCGTTCCATCGGTGCTAGAAATTATCCTGACTTAGCCAAAGCAATTGAACAAGCGTTTTCACTGGTATCTCTAGATGATACTCGCGGTTGGTTTACCCACTGCTGTTACAGTACCTCAGTAGACTAGGAAACGCTATAGAAGCTATCCTTCAGACAAAAGGCATCACCATTTTTGCCCGCATCGATCAACGAGCTGAAGCTAAAAAAGTTGGACTCAGCTTACGTGTAACACAGTTATTGTTATTTGGCAACCCTGAAGTCGGAACACCGCTCATGGTGGCAGAACCGATGATCGCTCTGGATTTACCCCTGAAAGTACTGGCATGGGAAGCGGCTGACGGCAAGGTGTGGCTGAGTTACAACGATTCTGATTACTTAAAACAGCGGTTCTCTCTCTTTGATGAGTTGGTTAAAAACATCGCTGTCATTACACCTTTAATCAATCAAGCACTCCAATAAACAACTCATTCATTTTTTCGATATCCCATGTTGGCTGCCGTAATTGAATGCAATTCAAAACTTTGGAGCTAAAGATGAAACTCATCTCTGTCAACGTAGGACTTCCGCGTGAAGTGACCTGGAAAGGAAAACCCGTCCGCACTGGAATTTTCAAAGAGCCAGTTAATGCGAGAGTGATGGTGCGTGAACTCAATTTAGATGGCGATCGACAAGCAGATCTCACCGTTCATGGCGGAGTTGACAAAGCCGTTTATGTCTATCCTTTTGAACATTATGAGTATTGGCAAAGTGAATTGCCTGACACAGAGTTAACACTTGGTATCTTTGGCGAAAATTTCACAGTCATTGGATTGAGAGAAGAAGAATTGAACATTGGCGATCGCTTCAAAATCGGCAGCGTGGAACTAATGGTGACTCAACCGCGCTTACCCTGCTACAAACTGGGGATTCGCTTTGGGCGATCGGATATGGTGAAACGATTTATCGCCAGTCGTCGCAGCGGATTTTACTTTCGGGTTTTGCAAGAGGGCGAAGTTGGAGTCGGAGACACTTTAGAGTTGATTAGCCGGGATGACAACAATGTTACTGTTGCTAATATCATTCAGCTTTATATGCGCGAGCAAAACAACCCAGAGTTACTGCATCGTGCCGCGCAACTAGAAGCGTTACCTGCAAGTTGGCGAGATTATTTCCAGGAGCAGATCCGCCATTAGGATGTGAGATAGATCGACCCAAATGAACAATCGCATTTCACTATCATCGACCGACAAACTATGGACACTATTAATCTGTTTACAGATCCGATCGGCGCGATCGCTCATGCTCTCTGGATGGCGTTCAACATGTTTTGGGAGATTTTGTGGGCATTAATTCTGGGATTTACCCTATCCGCGATTATTCAGGCTGTGGTATCAAAGTCTGAAATGGTACGGCTCATGCCCGATGATACCACTGGATCGATCGCAAGAGCCTGTGGTTTGGGTGCGGCCTCGTCATCCTGCTCCTATGCAGCAGTTGCGATCGCCCGATCCATTGTTCGTAAGGGAGGCAATTTTACTGCGGCGATGGTCTTTCAATTTGCCTCGACCAATCTAGTGATTGAGCTTGGTATCCTTCTTGTATTGCTGATGGGTTGGCAATTCACCCTTGCTGAGTTTATTGGTGGATGTTTGATGATTGCAATTCTTGTTTGGCTGTTTCGCCTCTTTCTGAAGCCAAAGCTGGTACAGAAAGCAGTACGACGGGCAGAGCAGGGATTGCAAGGCAGGATGGAAGGTCATGCTGATATGGATATGTCAGTCACAGAGGGTTCGCTTTGGCAGCGCATTTTCTCCCGTCAGGGATTCACCGCTATCAGTCAATACTTTGTGATGGATTGGGCTTCGGTCTGGCAAGACATTCTGCTTGGATTGCTGATTGCTGGAGCATTAGATATTTGGGTGCCAAAAGATTTTTGGAAAGCTTTTTTCTTGTCTGACCACCCAATCTTAGCCGCAATTTGGGGAGCGATTGTGGGTCCAATTGTAGCGATTGTCTCATTTGTTTGTTCGGTCGGTAACGTGCCTTTAGCAGCAGTGCTGTGGAACGGTGGCATTAGCTTTGGTGGCGTAGTAGCATTTATCTTTGCTGACCTGATTGTGTTGCCAATTCTTGACATTTACCGTAAATACTACGGGATGAAAATGAGTGTGTTTTTGCTAGTAACCTTTTATGCCGCAATTGCAAGCGCCGCCTTGATCATCGAATTGCTTTTTCAAACGTTACATCTGATCCCGTCGCAACGAAATGCCCAAGTGTTAGAGGCTAGCATTCACTTCAACTACACAACGGTACTGAACATTCTATTTTTGATCTGGACAGCAATTCTGTTGCGACGTTTTCTTCAGACTGGTGGACCTGATATGCTGCGGATGATCAATCATCCTGAACGTGCAATGGCGCACTCTCACCACCATCATCATCACCATGATTAGATGTGAGGTTTTGCACAAACGTCTTCACCTGTTTCTGATTCAGCTGAACGAGTAATCATTGATTTTCAATTTAGAAATATCGCTTAATGCCCGGTTTTATTGAGTGACAATTTGACCTTGCATTGTAACGTACAACTTCATTTTGAACAAGGAGTAATCCGATGACTACATATCGCACCGTTTCTATCGATGGTTTAGACATCTTCTACCGCGAAGCGGGTTCCCGTGATAATCCCACAATTTTGCTATTACACGGCTTCCCAACGTCGTCTCACATGTTCCGTAATCTCATACCAGCACTTGCTGATAAGTTTCATCTGGTTGCTCCTGACTACCCTGGCTACGGCAACAGTTCGATGCCAACTGTAAATGAGTTTGATTACACGTTCGATCGCTTGGCTGAGATTGTAGAGAAATTCATTGCTGCGATCGCTCTCAAAAAATACAGCCTTTATGTGATGGATTATGGGGCACCCATTGGCTATCGCATTGCGGCTAAATATCCAGAACGAGTGCAAACTCTGATTGTTCAAAATGGCAATGCCTACGAGGAAGGGCTACGTGAATTTTGGGAACCGATAAAGGCATACTGGCAAGAGCGATCGCCTGAGAATGCCCAAAAGCTCAAATATCTTTTTACTCTGGAAGCAACGAAGTGGCAATATACCAACGGTGTTCGCAATCTAGAAGCGATCGGCCCCGATACCTGGACGGTGGATCAACATTTCCTCGATCGTCCCGGAAACGAAGAGATTCAACTGGCGCTGTTTTATAGCTATGGCACCAATCCACCGCTCTATCCCCAATGGCAGGAGTATTTTCGCCAGTATCAACCCCCTACCTTGATTGTTTGGGGCAAGAACGACTACATCTTTCCTGCTGACGGTGCTTATCCTTACCAGCGTGACTTGAAAGATGTTGAGTTCCATCTACTCGATACCGGACATTTTGCTTTGGAAGAGGAAGGGGATGCGATCGCAAACTATATCGAGCAATTTCTCACATCACGACTGCAATCCGTTCTCACTTGATCGGTGGAAATGATGGATTATTCCAGGTATAAACCTTTGAATAAACAGGAGAAACTATTTCTGATTCTGTTGAACGATTTGAATTCAAAAGAGTAAACGCATGACCGCTTATCGCACAGTATCAATCGATGGTTTAGATATCTTTTATCGCGAAGCTGGTTCTCGTGATAATCCCACGATTCTGCTATTGCACGGCTTTCCAACCTCGTCCCACATGTTCCGCAATCTAATTCCGGCGTTAGCGGATCAATTCCATCTGATTGCACCTGATTATCCTGGTTTTGGCTATAGTTCCATGCCAACGGTGGATGAGTTTGATTACACCTTCGATCGCCTTGCCGAAGTGATAGCAGGCTTTGTCGATGCGATCGGATTGAAACGCTATAGCCTTTACTTTATTTAATGGATTATGGCGCTCCGATTGGCTATCGATTGGCAACACAGTATCCAGAGCGGATTGAGACGCTGATTGTGCAAAATGCCAATGCCTACGAGGAGGGACTCGGTGATTTCTGGAAGCCCATGCGCGCTTTTTGGCAGAATAAGACACCCGAAAATAGCGATCGCGTGCGACAGGCTTTGGCAACCAAGGGCACGAAATGGCATTACATCACTGGAGCCAGGAATCTAGAAAACCTCAGTCCCGATACCTGGACTTTGGATCAGGCACTCCTCGATCGCCCTGGCAATATGGATATTCAATTGGCATTAAAATACGACTACCAGTCCAATGTACAGTTATATCCACAATGGCAAGCTTATTTGCGCCAATATCAACCACCGACGCTGATTGTATGGGGTAAAAATGACCAGGGCTTTTTAGTCGAGGGAGCTTATGCCTACAAACGCGACTTAAAAAACCTGGAGTTTCATTTGTTTGATACGGGGCATTTTGCTCTGGAAGAAGATGGGGATGCGATCGCAGACCATATTCGTCGCTTTTTGACCACTCACGTTGCAGAGAACACCAAGCTAACCACTAGTAACAAATAGTTTTGGCTGGGAAACGATGTCGATCAGTAGTAATTGTCATTCTACAATTACTACTGATCGAGCAGCAGTGTTAAATCAATTAACTTAACAGTAGATTGTTTACAATTCATTAAAGGAGAATGTCATGGTTTCTCAAGCAAACTCGCAACCAGCAAAAATTCTGGAAGTTGCGGACGATCCACGTCTTTCCAAAGGAACGAAGGAATTTTTGAAAGAGCTAAATTCAGCGGATGTGGCACTGGAGAAACTCACTCCAGTCGATGCGCGTCAAGTTCTTGTGGATGCACAGGCTTCCGTTTCAGTAGACCTTTCAGGCATTGAAGAGTCTGAAAAGACAATTACTGCTGATGGTTATTCAATTACCCTCAATATTGTACGACCTGAAGGGGTCAAAGGCACATTGCCTGTTTTCATCTTTATTCATGGTGGTGGTTGGGTGCTGGGTGATTACCCAACACACAAGCGCATGGTTCGCAATCTGGTTGTACTTTCAGGGTTTGCAGGTGTCTTCGTAAACTACACTCGCACGCCAGATGCTCAGTACCCACAGGCAATCAATGAGATTTTTGCTGCGACCAAATGGGTTGCCGAGCATGGTGAGGAGATTGGCGTAGATGGCAAGAATCTGGCAGTCGTTGGCAACAGTGTTGGTGGAAATATGACAGCGGTCACTACTTTGAAGGCGAAAGAAAACGGAGGACCACACATCAAGCTACAAATCATGATGTGGCCGATCGTCGATGCGGATTTTGAAACGAATTCTTATCATCAATTTGGGGACAAGCGGTTCCTAACCGTACCCACGATGAAGTGGATGTATGACATGTACATCGCTGACCCAGAAAAGCGCAAAGACATCTATGCCTCTCCCCTACAGGCAACGGTTGAGCAACTGAAGGGCTTGCCTCCAGCGTTAATTGTGATTGCAGAGAGCGATATTTTGCATGACGAAGGCACAGCGTATGCACGTAAGTTGGATGAAGCTGGGGTAGCGGTGACAGCGGTGCAGTACAACGGCATGATTCATGACTTTGGACTGCTCAATGGTTTAGCCGATCTGCCAGAAGTCCGTTCTCTGTTTGTTCAAGCTGCCGCTGAATTGAAGAAACATCTGCAATAGGCTGCAAAGAGGGAAAGACGCGGTGAGGCAGTCGCAGTCGCAGTCCTGGCGGTTTCCGTCGGTTGCGTTAGCGAAGCGGTAGCGAGTCTTCGAGCGTCACTGCCGAACCCGTTCGCTCTTAGCGTTCCCGAAGGGTAGGGTGACGCAAAGAGCTAAAAAATTGAGTAAGAGTCTTTGCGTCTGCCCTATCTCTGGATTTTCTTATCATTCTCGATGAGGTAATTTCAATAGCGCATATTTGAAAAAGGCACTGTATGAGACGGATCGCTTTATTACTAGTTGTAGTTGTAATGGTGGCCAGCGTGGTTGTCTGCATGGTTCCCCCCTCTCAACCCGCTGATGGACAGACCGCCCCGGTCTTCGGAGGTAAAATCCCCCCCGGATACCGCGACTGGACATTGATCTCCGTAGCCCGCGAAAAAGGCGACCTCAACGATCTGCGCGCCAAATTGGGCAACGACGTAGCGATCGAGGCATACCGGGAAGGGAAACTTCCCTTCCCAGACGGCACAATCATTGCCCGACTCGCCTGGAGTTATGTCCCATTGGAGGAAAGCAAAGAAGCCTTTGGCCGTCTCCAATCTTACGTAGCTGGACCACCCACCAAGGGAGGGGTTCAGTTTATGGTCAAGGACTCAAGAAAATACGCCTCGACCGCCGGCTGGGGGTTCACTCAATTTAACGACGGCAAACCCACCAACGTGGCGGTCAACAGCTGCTTCTCGTGCCACGCGATCGTCAAAGCTGGCGACTTTGTCTTTACGCATTATGCGCCTTGAATGCCGAAGGTACGTTAGCCAACATCGTGAGTTTCAGCAGGTTTTGTGACACCGAGATGTCAGGCAGCACATCCGAAGCTAACCCTGGATTAAAGAAAGAACTGTCTGTGAAATTGTTGTCGCACATCGAGATAGACTCGTTAGATTTGGGTTAACAAATGTCTGAAAGAATCAACTATCATCGCCGCCGCTTTTTGGGTGCTACGGCAGTAACTATTGCTACTGCCCAGTTAGGCAGATTCGGTTCTGCAAACGCACAATCTAGCAAACCAAAACCAGCAGTTCTGCCCACAATTAAACTAGGGACGAACACATCCCTCGGACCACTGAGACAAATCGATGTCGGTGTTCTGAATATTGGATACGCTGAAGCTGGTTCTGCAACTGGTCGTCCGGTCATCCTCTTGCATGGCTGGCCCTACGACATTCACAGCTATATCGATGTCGCGCCTTTGCTGGCATCAGCAGGTTATCGGGCGATCGTCCCGTATCTGCGCGGCTATGGCACGACGCACTTTCTTTCAAGTGAAACAGTCCGAAATGGTCAGCAGTCAGCGATTGCGGTTGATATCATCGCTTTGATGGATGTGCTCAAAATCGAGAAGGCGATCCTCGCTGGTTACGATTGGGGCGCACGGACGGCTGACATTATCGCAGCGCACTGGTCTGAACGCTGCAAGGCGCTTGTCTCGGTGAGCGGTTATCTGATCGGCAGCCAGGAATCCGGCAAGATGCCGTTGCCGCCGAAGGCTGAGCTTCAATGGTGGTACCAATATTATTTTGCTACGGAACGCGGCCGGGTAGGCTACGACAAATACCGACACGATTTTGCCAAGCTCATTTGGCAGATTGCATCGCCAAAGTGGGACTTCGATGATGCCACGTTCGAGCGCAGCGCCGCGTCCTTCAACAACCCAGATCACGTCAGCATCGTCATCCATAACTACCGCTGGCGACTCGGATTGGCTAAAGGCGAACCGAAATATGATGCTCTGGAAAAGCGGCTCGCCGAAGCCCCAGTCATCACCGTGCCCACAATCACGCTTGAAGGTGATGCCAATGGAGCACCGCATCCAGATGCTTCATCCTATGCTAAAAAATTCTCCGGTAAGTACACACACCGACTGATCAAAGGCGGTATCGGTCACAATTTACCCCAAGAAGCCCCACAGAGCTTTGCCCAAGCTATTGTTGAAGTCGATGGTTATTAGTTTATGCACGACTTGTCACAATCGAGGAAGATACTAAAGCATTTGCATTTGCAGTCTGGGAATTCACATCGAAGAAACGTCGATCGCTTCTTCAAAGCTATGACTGTGCACTTGTTCACCTGCAAAGGGATAGTTATATAAACCACTTTCAGATACTTACCCGCTATGAACAGCCACACACCGAGTGCTAGGGACATTATCGGACCATCACCGTTGATTGCGATCGCAAACGAAGCACCACCCAAGCTGATTGTCGATCCACCGCTTCCCGAACCGTTAGCACAGGGACGCGTCTTTATCCAGTACCGGACGGAGAATTTGCGTGTGTTGCCAGTGTTTGGCAAAGGTGCCCTCGACGTATCGCCGCGCATTGGGCATATCCACATCACCGTTGATGACGCGCCGTGGCACTTTGTTGATGCCAGTGGCGAAACGATTATCCTGGTCGGACTGGAACCTGGCGTGCACAAGGTGTTGATTGAACTAGCTGACCCCACGCACAAAGTAATCACTAGCGAAACTGTGACATTCGCGGTTCCCGATCTTAAGAAATCATGAAAAAACTAGACGGAAAAATCGTAATTGTGACGGGGGCATCTGGGGAAATGCTGCACATCGCGGATAGTATTCATTGAACTGTATCAAACAGCTTTTGAGGTAATTCGGTCGGCACGCACTTACAGCAGAATTCAGAAGTAAAACAGGGTTCATACCTAGCTTTGGGACTTAGTTTGTGTACTTCACCTGACTTGAAATCTGTTGTAATTTTAATTCAACTATGCTGAGACGATCGCGATTCTACCGCTTACATACTATGAACAACCTCGAAACTCCTCAACTACTCCTGCCACCTTTCGATAATGAATCCGCTATCCAAAAAGTCCGAATCGCAGAGGATGGTTGGAACACGCGTAACCCTGAACTAGTATCACTCGCTTACACCTCAGATAGCAATTGGCGCAACCGCTCAGAATTTCTATCTGGTCGTGAGGCGATCGTCCAGTTCTTAACACGTAAGTGGCTTAAAGAATTGGAATACCGTCTAATCAAAGAGCTTTGGGCTTTTCAAGACAACCGCATTGCTGTCCGATTTGCTTACGAATAGCATGATGATTCCGGCAACTGGTTCCGTTCCTACGGCAATGAAAATTGGGAGTTTGACGAACGCGGATTCATGCAATGGCGTATTGCCAGCATCAACGACCTGCCAATTCACCAGAGCGAACGCAAATACCACTGGATACTAGGTCGTCGTCCTGACGATCATCCCGGATTGTCAGACCTCAATCTTTAAATGCAACAGCTGCTCCTCAACATCCAATACTGGGTGACGGCTATAAGGCAGTACCGATCAACTTTGGGTATATCGCCAATGCAGTTCTGTCTACAGATGAAGTTGTAGCAGCAATAAAATAATGTCAAACTTATTAATTTTACAACACTCATGAAAACATCTGCGTTACTTCTTACCCTGCCAATCAGTATCTTAGCTAATTTTTCCTTACCTGCTTCTGCTGATTCTACTGCTGGTATCGTCCTAAGTACGAAATGCCGGGGCGGCTACAACGTAAATATTTGGCAGAATCATACTTCAGGTGAACTGCTTTATCGCGCCACTAGTCCCAACGGTAATTTAAGTTTGGGCAAAGGAACTAGCCAAGCGACAGAAGGTGTTCGAGTGTATAAGTTTCAAAATGGAATTTATCAATACTGGGTGTGGGATGGCACGTTAGATAATCCGCAGTCTGGAACTTTAGAGGTGTATAAAAATAACCGTATCTTGATGAAGCAGGCTTGTAAAAAAAGTTGAATCTTGTAGTGGGTGTTATGCATTTTTTGTCAAGCTAGCTAGGGCAAGCATCTTGAGTTACGCTCGTCAAATAGATTATCGCTAAAACCCTCTTAGTCAGTTTTTTCTGAAATTCATAACACCTTCTAAAAATCGTATTCACCCGATCGAACTCAAAGGATATTGAAGTGAACGCTCAACACTATGACGACATTATTATCGGCGGCGGCAAAGCGGGTAAAACACTTGCACCGGCGTTAGTTGCTGACGGACGTAAAACCGCTCTGGTTGAACGCAGTTTAAATATGATTGGTGGCGGGTGCATTAATATTGCCTGCATTCCGACTAAAACTATGGTGGCGAGTGCTAATGTAGCAAACACAGTGCGAAACAGTGCCGCTTATGGTGTTAAAGCTAATACACCCATCGTTGATCTAGCAGAGGTAATCAAACGAAAACGAACGGTTGTGCAATCTGCGCGTGAAATAAACTTGCACAATTTAGAAACGGCTCTGAATAACAACTTGCTCATTGGCACAGCAAGGTTTGTTGCTGCCAAAACAATTGAAGTGACGACGGCTGAGGGAAACACTCGCTTACTTACTGCCGAACGGTTATTTATTAATACAGGCACACGACCATTAATTCCATCTATTCCCGGACTCACAGAAGTTGAGTTTTTAACGAGTGAGTCGATTATGGAGCTAGAACACCTGCCTGAACACCTGATCGTTCTCGGTAGTGGCTATATTGGTTTAGAGTTTGCCCAGATGTTTCGACGCTTTGGCTCTCGTGTTACTGTCATTGGGCAAAGTGAGCAAATCCTGTCACAGGAAGATTCAGATATAGCGATCGCAGTTCAAACATTGCTGGAACAAGATGGTATTGAATTCTTGCTGAAGGCGAAGGTGTTGAGGGTCGTTCGCGTTGGCGGAGCCTCTCGCAGAGAAGCGTCTCCTTTGGAGAATCGCACTAGTAATGAAACCATCCTGCAAATCCAAGTTGGCGATCGTGAAATTACCATCCAGGGGTCGCATTTGCTCGTCGCCGTTGGTCGTGCGCCCAATAGCGAGAGCTTAAATTTAGCTGCTGCTGGTGTGGCAACCGATACACGCGGATTTATTCAAGTCAACCATCGCTTAGAGACGAACATTCCGGGGATTTGGGCGTTAGGCGACATCAACGGCGGCCCGCAATACACTCATATATCGCTCGATGATTATCGCATTATCAAAGCTAATTTAATTGATGGCGGCAACCGTAGTACACTGGATCGATTAGTTCCATCTTGTCTATTCATCGATCCAGAACTGGCTCATGTGGGTTTGACTGAAACTGAAGCACAGCAACAAGGATATGCTATCCGCGTGGTGAAGGTGGATGCGTCAGCCGTTCCGAGAGCGAAAACACTCGGTCAAACTGATGGACTTCTGAAGGCGATCGTCGATACAGATACAGGTCGTATTCTAGGGTGTTCCCTGTTGTGTCATGAAGCAGGTGAAGTGATTTCAACGGTGCAGATGGTAATGCAAGCTCAGATGCCCTACACTGTTCTGCGCGATGGTATTTTGACTCATCCCACGATGACCGAAGGGTTAAATATATTGTTTTCCAAGTTGTAAGCAGACAGCAATTGCAGACTCAAGGACTCTTGTGGTACAAGAGCATTTAAAGGCTGCAAATTAAAAAGTTGTTCGCAAAGATAATCCACTCTTTAAAACGAAGTCATCGCTTCAATAATCTTGACTCGAAAGGATTAGTTTTAGAGTGAACATTAACCCATTGCGTTAGTTACAAAAAAGTAGATATAGCATAATGAGTAAAACATCTAAAGTCGGTATTATTGGTGCAGGTAATGTAGGTGCAGACGTTGCAAATGCTTTAGTCATACTTGGTAGATGTGTAAAAGTGGTTCTTTTTGACCGAACCTTATCAAAAGCCGAGGGGCAAGTATGGGATATTGAAGACAGCATTCCCCTACTTAAAGAGATGGAAATTATACCATCAAATCAATATGAAGATCTAGCTGATTCAGATATCATTGTCGTGACTGTTGGGGTGCAGCATAAACAAGGACAGACCCGATTAGATACATTGAGCGACAATGCAGAGATTATACGTTCGACAATCAAAGAATTGGATCGAGTTGCACCGAATTCAATCATACTTATCGTTAGCAATCCAGTGGATGTACTCACGCGGATTGCGATCGCTACTTCCACCAGAGCAGAAAATCTAATTTTCGGTTCGGGAACCGTTCTCGATACTGGCAGACTGAGATATCAACTTGGAAAGCGACTGAATGTTGCCAAACAAGACGTTCATGCTTATGTAATTGGAGAGCATGGAGACAGCGAATTTGTCGTTTGGTCTAGTGCATTTATCGGGGGAATTCCGTTAACTGAATTTCCCATCCCACAAGGAACAACGCTAGAACAAATTCAGCAAGAGTACGCACAGTTAACTCGTCAACGAGGCTATAACATTTTTGAACGCAAAGGAAATACTAGCTACGGTATATCAATAGTAGTTTGTCAGTTAGTTGATACCATCCTACGAGATGAAAAGCAGATATTTCCAGTATCGGCCAGAGCAGATTCTAACTATGGAGTTGGCAGTGAAGTTGTTTTTGGACTTCCATGTATTATTGGCTCAACAGGTATTGAGCGCCAACTGCTGTTATCAAGAAATGCTCATGAACAACGCTTATTAGAAGAATCAGCCACCAAACTCAATGAAGCTTATAATTCTTTGCACAATTAAAATCAATTGGGTGCAGCTCCATTGATGAGAGGTTAGAGTGATAGTTATGTTGCAAAAATCGGTAGCTAAACAAGTGTTATATTCTTTCAAGGACGTTGCAGAATAGAAATATAAATTAGGGCGATCGCTATGAAATGTCCAAAGTGTGCATCAACTCATATTCATAAGAATGGGCGGCAGTGTAGTAAACTTGCATTACATATGTGTTGACTGTAAACATCAGTTCATCGAATCTTATAACCAAAAAAGATATAGGGAGGATATTAAAATCGAGTGCCTAGAAATGTATGTTAATGGTTCTGGTTTCCGGGCAATAGAAACAGTTAAAAAGGAGAAAAAATAACTTCTGTAAAAAACTAATGCCAACGAGAGTAGTTAATTCAAGCCTTAATAAATAGGATTTACCGCTATATAAAAGAAAAATTTAGGTTTTGAAACCTATATTTACAGATTTTATTTGTGTAGTTGCGCTTTTCTGAACCTAACAATTATTAACTACGGTAAGCAGATTGATGTACAGTAGTTAATAACCTAGCTTTTGCAAAGTAATGCTTGTAGCTATGCAATACTTTGGGAAAAACAATGATTAAAGATTCATCTGGACTCGAAATTACTAGCAATTCATCAGTAGCAGTAGATGCTATCAATGGCTTTGTCGATCAATTATTGGGTGTTGGTAACGATGCTCAACTTATTCTCAAAGCAGTTGAGGCAGATCCAACTAGCGTCATCGCCAATGCTCAAGTTGCTGCTTTTTATCTGTTTGCTGGTGGCAGTCATGCCTTAACCCAAGCAATATTTTATCTTGATCTGGCGAAAGCTAATATCATACATGCTAATGAGCGCGAAAAACTTTACGTTGCTGCAATTGAAGCTTGGGCAAAGCGCGATATCAAGAGCGCGATCGCCTACCATGAAGCGATTGCCGATGTATTTCCCCGTGATTTAGCCTCGGTACATCTGGCTCAATACCACTATCGAAATTCTGGTGACAGTCAAGGGATGTTGCGGATTGCGGAGAAAGTTTTCGCCGCCAATCAAGACAACCCTTATATATACGGGATGCTGGCTTTTGGGCTAGAAGAGTGTCATCGGATCGAAGAAGCAGAAATATATGCCAGAAAAGCGATCGCCCTCAAAAGAGACAACCGTTGGGCACACCACGCTGTTGCTCATGTCCTAGAAGCTCAAGGACGGTTAGAAGAGGGGATTGTCTTAATGGAAAGCCTCAGCGACACTTGGGAATACGCTAGCTCGGCTTTTTACGGACATCTTTGGTGGCACACATCCCTTTTCTACCTAGATATTGAAAATTTTGCTCAGGTACTAGAAATATATGATACCCGCATCTGGGGACGTGCTAAAAAAGACAATGGACGCGAGCAAATTAATGCGATCGCCTTGTTGCTACGGCTAGAGTTACGCGGTGTCGATGTAGGTTCGCGCTGGCAAGAACTTGCTGCTTACCTAGAACCACGGCTACACGAACACGTTCTGGCATTCCTGGATTTACAATATATCTATGCACTGGTGCGGGGTGGTAAAGATGACTGGGCAGCTGAACTATTAGAGAGTATGCAAACTCATGCCGAGAAAGTATTACCTTATGCCCGCCGCACTTGGGCAGAAGTAGGAGTACCAGCGGCTAAAGGGATGCTTGCTCATGCTCGTGGAGATTGGCAAAGTGCGCTCACTCAACTAGAGCCAGTGTTGCCAGAGTTACAGTCTACAGGTGGCTCTCATGCCCAACGAGATTTATTTGAGCAAGTTTATCTTGACGCGCTGATTCGCGATCGTCAGTATCACAAAGCACTGAATATTTTAGAAAAGCGCAAAGCGAAACGCAATAATATTCCAGTAATTCAGCGGGAATTAGCTAATACATACCACGAGCTAGGACGCATCGATGAAGCGAATCGAGCCTCGCAAATAGCTCGTAAATTATCACAAAGTTATCGAGTAACTCCACGAAAAGTAGAGCAAACAGTATGACAACATTCGTCAATCTTGGCAAAACTGGACTGAAAGTATCACGTCTAGCTCTCGGTACAATGACTTACGGTTCTCGTAAATGGCGAGAATGGGTATTAGAAGAAGAAGAGAGCCGCCCATTTATTAAACTAGCCCTAGATTTAGGAATTAACTTTTTTGATACTGCTGATGTCTATTCTGTGGGTGTCAGCGAAGAAATTTTGGGGCGATCGCTGAAAGATTTTGCTCAAAGAGATCGGGTCGTTATTGCTACAAAAGTATTCAACAAAGTAGGTGATGGCCCCAATGACCAAGGACTATCTCGTAAACACATTTTTGATAGCATCGATGCCTCATTGCGGAGGTTACAAACAGATTACGTAGATTTGTACCAAATTCACCGTTGGGATTATGAAACACCAATTGAAGAAACCCTAGAAGCACTGCATGATATTGTCAAAGCAGGTAAAGTCCGTTACTTAGGAATTTCTAGCGTTTTTGCATGGCAACTTGCGAAAGCCCTCTATATAGCAGATATTCACGGCTGGACTCGTTTTGTCTCCATTCAAAATCACTACAACCTAGTTTATCGAGAAGAAGAACGAGAAGTGATACCCCTAGCGTTAGATCAAGGGATTGGTATTATTCCTTGGAGTCCCTTGGCGCGGGGATTTTTAGCAGGAAATCGCAGCAAGACAGACTATGGTGAAACTGTGCGTGCAAAAACGGACGAATTTGCTCACAATCTGTACTATCAAGATTCAGACTTTCAAGTAGTCGATCGCGTCTTTGAATTAGCAGCAAAACGGGGTGTTAAACCAACACAAATTGCCCTAGCTTGGCTATTGCATCAACCAGGTGTAACCTCTCCGATCGTTGGCGCTAGTAAGATAGAACATCTCAAAGAGGCTGTCAAGGCAATAGATTTAGAGCTTTCCGATGGAGAGCGCAAATTCCTAGAAGAGCCTTACACACCACATCCCATCTTAGGGCATCAGTACCCTTTTGGAAATCGTCCGTAGAGTCAGCAGAAAAAGAAACGGACAACGAGTATATGCTCATAGCTGTTTTCTGACTCTGCTCATCACTAGCAAGCTCTTTTAGGGCAACTTAAGATACAGCCAGTACATTAGACAAATCCAGATAATCAGATTGCTGAAGATGGAGATTTAAGTGAACAAACTTTAAGGTGTATTTACAATTCTCCTACTCAGGGATTTCCAAATGTGCAATATCCGAGAATTCTGAAGCTGACGACCGCATATCAAATTGGCAAAGATATAGGCTTGACCTTTTTTAAATTCAAAATGCACTTAAGAAGAATAAGAAAATTTTTGAATTAATTCTAGGTACAAGAAAGAGCCACAATCTCTAATTTGGGGGTCTTAGATTAGTGGTGGGTGTAAGCCCCCACTAATCTCTTTAATGCGTGAATTTTTAATTTTTAATTTTTAATTCCCCAAAGGGTTTGACTAGAGGTAATACTGGCAGCATCGAAGGAAACTAATATAAGTATTCCTTGAGCGAGAGTTTGTTGCGCCGCCTGTTTTTTTTAAGGGACTTGCATTCCGCGTTGCACAGCCGGACGTTGCTGTACTGTCTCTACCCAACGTTTGAGATTTGGGTAATTGTCGAGTGTTAAATCTTGAAATTCATAAATTGCTACCCACGGATAAGTTGCAACATCTGCAATAGAATAGTTACCACAGATAAATTCATTGTCTTGCAGTTGTTTATCTAAGACACCATAAATGCGTAAAGTTTCCTTTTCGTAACGCTCGATAGCATAGGGAATTTTTTCGGGTGCAAAGCGTTTAAAGTGGTTAAGTTGTCCAAACATTGGCCCGACTCCTGCCATTTGGAACATTAGCCACTCTAGAACTTGAAAACGGCTTTTTTGCTCAGTAGGTAACAGACAACCTGTTTTTTCAGCTAAGTAAATTAGAATTGCACCAGATTCAAAAACTTTAATCCCAGTCTCTTGGTCAACAATAGCGGGAATTTTACTATTGGGATTGATGGCAATATATTCAGGTGTAAATTGCTGTTGAGTAGTAATGTCAATTTTGTGGACATTGTAGGGCAATTCGACTTCTTCGAGCATCACGGAAGCTTTGCGTCCATTGGGCGTGGTGAAGGTGTAAAGATCAATCATCTGCTGCTACCTCTAAATCTTAGCAATTTCCGATGGTAGTGTAGCTTTGATTGAGAAATCAGGCTATTGGCCGATAGAGAGATCGTAGTAATAAGTAGGTCGGTGTGAATATTTATCGTTGGGATGAGGCAGGAGGCAGGAGGCAGGAGGCAAGAGGGAAGAGGGTTTAAATTTATTTAATTTTTCTTAACATAGTTTTGTTTTTCCACACCATTCTATTTAATAGAAGAGGGTTAATAAGTTACTGGTAATACACAAGGACAGCATTTGCTCACTGTTGCAATTGGTACGAAGTATATCTCGTTACTATCGGAATCGTATTTGATTTCTGAAAGATGAAAAGTAGGGTAGCTTTGATTGTACCTACAAGTTTAACTGGCATCTCCAGTTTTCAAGACTTAACTAAGCAATTGTCAAGAAAATCACCATAGGTGAACCAACAAGTGTACCTCTTAGTATGTATGCCGAGGAAGTTTTCAAGTATTTTGGAATTTGAGAGCAAGTAAAACCGAAACTAGTTTATACTTTTTCGCCAATCCTCCTAAATACTTTAATTCTCGCTTCTCTAACTCTAATAAGAAAAATGTATTGTCGCCATATCCCGCATCGACAATTACTATCCCTCTTTTTGTTTAAGTCCCATTAATCTCATTTGAAAAAGTATCTAATATAGATACATGGGTAGGGGCGTACAGCTAACTGTATGCCCCTACAGCCGATTCATCTTTGGTAAAGATTTTTGTCAAGAAACTTGGAATTGAATTGTTAAGGTTCTAGTATTATTGGGCTGAGAAATAACATACTACTGTTAACTTTTCAAGTTGGCACTAATTCACCAGGACGCAACTTCGACCACTTACCCATTTCCCGCTTAAAGCTCAGACAACCAACAACATCCCATTCCATTTCAATCAGATCGTCTTTAGTGCGGATGTTGACGTTGATAGAAGGTTCATTAGGGTCAAAGTTTGGTGTTTGAGTCAAGTGAGGTTGTTGGTGCTGCCCTTCTACGGCATGATAGGTGAGACAGCGATCTACATAGTGGCAGTTCACGCAAATACACATAATAGAAACAACTCCAGGGGCCTTTATTGTTAATCTAGCTTAAGCCCGACTGTTATTCATTAGTTGCCGGGTTGATTTTTATTACAATGCGTTCTTTTGTTGCTTCTACACTAGCCCCCGAAAATTGGCCTTTTAGCTTGGCATTTTTGCCACAACCCGCATATTTGGTAGGTGGTGCTGTACGAGATGCTATCCTTGGCAGAACTCGCGAATACCTGGATTTAGATTTTGTTATCCCATCTAACGCGGTAAAGGTTGCTAGAGCAATCGCCCATCATTACAATGCTGGTTTTGTCTTACTCGATGCAGAACGACAAATAGCGCGTGTGGTTTTTCCCCACGCCACAGCTGACTTTGCCGAACAGGAAGGAAATAGTTTAGAAGTTGACTTGCACAGACGAGACTTTACAATCAATGCGATCGCCTATAATCCCCATACGCAAGAAATCATCGATCCTCTGCAAGGCTATGCAGATTTGCAACGGGGCATTTTGCGAATGGTATCACCTGCTAACCTCGAAGATGACCCTTTGCGGTTAATGCGAGCTTATCGCCAAGCGGCCCAACTAGATTTTACTATTGAGTCAGCTACTCAAACTACAATTCGTTCTTTGGCATCACAGATCGCTAAAGTTGCAGCAGAACGATTTCGGGTAGAAATCGGTTATTTATTGGCAAATTCTCAAGGTACTCTCTGGGTAACGGCTGCTTGGGAAGATGGTTTACTTACCCCTTTGTTCAAAAACGCCACCCGTGAAAGCTTAAATAAACTAGCAGCAGTTGACAATGCAGCAGTTTTACTCGCCCAAAATTGGCAACAACTAGGGGTACAACTACAAGCGTATGTCAAGGACAGTATCAAAACTACTTGGTTAGCCATTGCTAAACTTGCTTGTCTTGTTAACCCAGATCCGGAATTAGCAGAAATAGAACTACAACAACTTACCTATAGTCGCGCCGAAATTCGGGGTGTAACCACTGCTCTGAAACTATCATCGCAACTGAAAGTAACAAATATGTCCTTGCGAGAACAATACTTTTTATTCCAAGATGCAGATATTGCGTTTTCCGCCACGGTAGTGCTAGCCGTAGCATTTAATAATTTGGTAGAGGCGATGTCTGGCGACAAGCAGCTAAGCACAGGGATCGCTACGACAGAAGAAACCTATGCAACGCGTTGTCTTGTCTTTGCACCTTTAATCAACCGCTACCTGAACCCTGACGATCTGGTCGCTCATCCCACTCCACTAGTGAGCGGGAAGGAGTTGATTATAGCATTAGATATTCCAGCTTCGCCAATGGTAGGCAAACTGTTGACAGAAATTGCTGTAGCACAAGCTGAGGGTGAAGTCTCAACACCAACAGAGGCGATCGCATTTGCACGAAAGTTACTTGATAATTCGTAATTAGTTAATGCTAAGTCAATAAATATCCCTGTTGTGTCACTTGGCTGCAATGATGTGCTTATTTAATCAGCGTAGTAATAATCAGCCTACGTTGTATCAAAACAGCTGCTCCTTAGCGTAATGGAAATTAGTTTTAGGACTAAAGTTACTAGCATGGTAAGTGAGAATAATATACTGATAAACTGACTTTTTTTGTAATGTTTTTATGAACTATTAGTCACTAAGGAGTTGTCAACTACCTCTAGTCAGTTTTTATGTTTAAAAGTCTGGCATCTTTACCACTAAGCACTTATAAGTCTGAATATTGGGTTTGGCATTGCTGAGTTTGTCGCATACAAAAAATCACATAGAAATTTCATAAATAGCAATTGATCTCCGTAATTTTAAAGATGACTTTAAAAATGTTTTAGAAGATAAAATTTGTGAGAAAGTAAAAAGAAAGGTATATTCACCGATCTCAAATTTATGGATTCTTTATCTATCAATTCCTTACTTGAAGAGTTGAAAAATCCCGATGCTACAATCCGCGAACAGGCAACGAGAAAAATTTGGCGGATTTGGTTTCAGCAAAAGGGAATTTATGGGCTGGAAAGGATTGACCGCAGTCAAAAGTTACTTGATGCGGGTGAAATTACTGAAGCCGAAACAGATCTGACGGAACTTCTCAAAGAACAGCCAGATTTTGCTGAAGCTTGGAATCGGCGGGCTTTTCTCTATTACAGTATTGGTGATTATCAAAAATCTCTAGCAGATTGTCAGATAGTTGTGCAGATAAATCCAATACATTTTGGTGCGCTTCATGGCATGGGTTTGTGTTATGCAGCACTTGGAAAGTATAGCGAAGCTATCCGAGCTTTTAAACGCGCTCTGGAAATTCAACCCTATTCAGTGGTGAATCAAAAGTTAATTTTAGAATGTACATTTAGATTGAGTTCCGACGGTAGATAGGAGAAAGCATCATACTGTTTTATGAATTCGTCATCACCTTCATCAATAACAATTCATCGCCAAAGTAGTCGCAATTTTATTCAATACAGTTCTATCTGTATTGCTAGAAGCTTGATTACAGCTTGTACTAACAGCAACCAACCGTCAACTAGCAACTTTCAGTTGGATAAAGTGACGTTTGGCGCAAACTGGATTGTACAAGCAGAAAGCGGCGGATTTTACCTGGTGATGTCTACGACGGGCTGCGCCAACGCCATTAGTATTTATAAAGATTACGGTTTAGATGTCACTATTCAAATGGGTGGTCTTCAAGTTGGTAGTAATACTAAATTGTTGATGGGGGGTACGGTAGATTTCTTTATGGGTTATGGTATTGCTCCTGTGAACGCCATAGCGCAAGGTATTCCCAAAATCACAGTCGCAGCAATTTTTCAGTAAAAATCCCTGGTGTCTCATTGCCCATCCCAACACAGCAATTAAAACCCTTGGCAACCTTAAAGACAAACTAATTTGTATCTCTGCTTATGCTAATATCAGGAATTTGCCTTTACTCGTAACCAAGTATGGTTTTGGTGACAACCAAAAGCGTCCTTACAATTTTAATCCTGTTTTTTTTAACTAATAGAAATTTAGCCAAATATCTATTTTTGTCAGCTTGAGTGCCCGATCCGACTTGATATTAAATAAGTGGCATGAATTCCCAGAGAGTAAACTGGGGTAACCCAGATGGGAAAAGAGCATCCATTAGCCTCATTCCTAGTAGTTTGCAGCTTCTGCGCTACACCATAGAAGAACGTATCAACGAAATTATTCGCTATCACCAAGAACAGAGTGTGGCTATTGCCAATCCTCACACCTATATTATTGAGGAAGCTGGGAGGAAAAGTTATTGCTCCTCAGCAGTTCAAATTTAGAGAAATAATAGACCTGCTATGGGTTAATGAATTCTGGATAAAGCAAAGTTCTCCAATTAAAATTTAAAAATTGAATTCTAAATTCTCAATTATGAATTGTGAATTCTATACATTATCTATGCTTTAATTTCCAGAATCTGGGGAAAACCCAAAACAACATCCCAAAATCACCCATGATTGAAATTGATGGTTCATACGGAGAGGGAGGCGGACAAGTTCTTCGCACTTCCTTAAGTCTAGCTGCTATTACTGGCGAACCCATACGGATTACAGGTATTCGCGCTGGACGCAAAAAGCCAGGATTAGCACCACAGCATTTAACAGCCGTTCGTGCCGCAGGTAGAATTTGTAATGCCCAACTACGGGGTGATGCTTTGGGTTCAATGTTGCTGGAATTCATCCCAGGTAGTGCCGTGCAAGCTGGAACTTATGCCTTTGATGTTAGTAAAGCACAACCTGGTGGTTCTGCGGGTGCGATCGCTTTAATTCTCCAGACAATTCTCTTACCTTTGGCACTAGCATCTGGCAATTCTCAGGTAACACTCAAAGGTGGAACTCATGTAAACTTTAGCCCCACAGTTACATACATTCAGCAAGTTTACCTGCGGATATTGCAACGCATGGGAGTAGAAGCAAAAGTCAAGTTAGGCGCTTGGGGTTGGTATCCTCAAGGTGGCGGAGAAATCGAGTTACAAGTCAGTGGTAGTAGTCAACTCGGTGGGATCGACTTATTGGAGAGGGGGAACTTACAGCAAGTGCGCGGACTTGCTGTGGTGACGGAATTACCTTCGCATATTCCCCAACGTATGGCCAATCGTGCAGAAAGTTTGTTAAGAGAAGCGCATTTAAAAGTTACTGTACAAGCGTCGCGAGAAAAAGGTGTCGCACCTGGGGCGGGTATTTTCCTTACTGCTGAGTATCAGAACAGCTTAGCTGGTTTTGGTGGGTTTGGGCGTTTGCGGTTATCAGCGGAGACAGTTGCAGAGATTGTTTGTCAGCAACTACTTGAGTTTCATCATACAGGCGCACCAGTGGATGAACACTTAGCAGATCAATTATTATTACCTGCTGCTTTAGCTTCACAAGCAAGTCATTACCGAGTAGCTGAGGTGAGTAGTCATTTAACTACAAATGCTGGGGTAATTCAACAGTTTGGATTAGCGCAGATTAAAGTAGATGAAGTTGAGAGAATAGTTTCAGTAAAGAGTTTGACTAGATAAAATAAGCATTATTATTTTAGTAATGCTTAATAATAGAGTAGTATAAAATACTAATTATAAATTAAAATTCTATTATCATACATGGTGTATTCAATGAACAATAGTATCAGCACTAATACTTTACGCCCATCCCCAATAACAAAATCACGCCTTATAAAATAAACAAAATAGAAATTTGTCCCATTACCACAAGTGGAAATGAGACAAGGGGGTTTTTAAGCGGAGACGGAAAACTTGTGTTTATTTAGAAGCATTTGCAATCCAACTCATAAAACCATATTTTTTATAAAAAGAAGGACTGACAAATTTACAAGGTGACTACGAGTATAGATGAGATTGATTTAAGTTGTCCTTAATACTTCCTATTTATTTAAATATAAAATAGAGTATTTGAATTTACCTCTGCTAAAACGTATATATTTAAGTTAAATCAGTTTGCGATCGCAGATACAAGAGATAGGGTAGGGGGCATTGGTCATTTGTCATTCTCCTCGTCCTCACTTCCCATTCTCCCTGTTCTCTTCCCGTTCTTTGAGTTTCAGCATAATTTCTGCGTGCATCTCGCGGGTAATTGGGTAAAAATACGTTAAAACTAAGCCACAAATCAAACATATTGTGGGTATAGGGCCAACAGCGATCCGAATAGCTAGTAGTGCCGATTCCGGTTGAATGGGTAGTGTAGTTTGTCCGACTACAGCTTCTTTAAAACCGGCTATTTGTAAAGCATTTCCTACTAAAAATAGCCCAAAAGCTAAACCAAATTTTTGTAGTAAAACCATAAAGCCATAAAAAATGCCTTCTCTTCGTTGTCCGGTTTGCAGTTCATCTAATTCAATTACATCTGGAATCATTGACCAAGGAATTAAATAAGCTGTGGACACCCCAATACCTGCCATAATAGCCATAAAATACATCAAAGCGATTTGACCAGGTTGCAAGAAAAATAATCCGGCGGCTGCTATAATCCATAAACTCATTCCCAGAAAATAAACAATTTTTTTACCAACTTTTTTACTTAATGCACCCCAGATAAATAGCATTAACAAAGCAGTTCCTTGGACTGCAATCATCAATGTAGGCACATCTGATTCCTTGAGGCGCATACAATCGACTACAAAATAGGGAATAATGCTAGCTGTGATTTGCACGCCTAGCCAAGAAAAAAGATATATACCAATAACAAATAAAAAAGCTCGGTTAGTGAAGACAATTTTTAACTGTTCGTTAAACGGGAGAGATGGAGGTTCCTCAATTTGAATACGTTTGGCCTCAAAAGCCAAAATGCGATCGCGGACTCCATAAACACAGCAATATAACGCCAAAATTGAAATTATTGTACAAATTCCTGCTAAAACTAGATATTGTTGTTGGCGGTCGCTAATTAGAAAAAAAATAACTTGTGTTAAAATCAACGACAAAATGCTGCCACCAATGGAAAATGTAAAGCGAAAGCTATTTAAGCTAGTGCGTTCGTCGTAATCTTGAGTTAATTCTGGAGTCATTGCCGTATAAGGCAAATTTACAACAGTGTAAAACGCCTGAGATATTACGCCAATCACCACGTAATACCAAAACAACGGCCAAATATTATTACTCTGCTGGGCACTAAAACGCGGTACAATCCACTGCAAGAAGAAGAAAATCCCAAAGGGAATTGCCCCATAAAACATCCAAGGAAGACGACGACCCCAGCGACGAGATTTCGTTTTATCAGTTAGAAAGCCGACAACCGGATCGTTTATTCCATCCCAGATTTTGCCAATCATCAAAATACTGCCAGCTAAACCCGCTGGGATACCAGCAACATTAGTAAAAAAAACCAGCAGAAAAAAGACAGAGATATTTGCAGTAACAGCTGGGCCTAAATCTCCTACACCGTAAGCTAATTTTGTTTTCAAATCCAGTTTTTCACTTACAGGATTTCGTTGGGCATTGCCATTACCAACAGAATCATTCATAATAATTTGCACTCATACTAAAATAAAAAGTTTGCGTTTGCCTTTAATAGTAGATATTTACTACTCAAGTGAGACTTATGCCAGACCTTTATGTTTCTTGGTCAAATTATCACCAAAAAATTGAACAACTGGCCATTCAGATTTATCAATCTGGTTGGGAATTTAACCAAATTATCTGTCTTGCTAGAGGAGGACTACGAGTTGGAGATATTCTCTCCCGCATCTACGATCGACCCCTGGCAATTTTAGCAACCTCATCTTACAGTAGCCTTAGTAAACAAGAAAGAAATAATTTAATTATTTCCGGTCACTTAACAATGACTGCCCAAAAGTTAGGTTCGCGCATTCTTTTAGTAGATGACTTAGTAGACTCTGGAATTACACTCCAGCAAACTATTTCTTGGCTGAAACAAAATATTGATTTCCCCATTGAAGAAATTCGCACTGCTACACTGTGGTACAAGGCCTGTTCAGTTATAGCACCCGATTATTACGTTGATTATCTGCCCGATAACCCTTGGATTCACCAACCCTTTGAACGCTACGAACAAATGAACATCGTCGAACTAGCAGCTAAGATAAGTCGAGAAGATTAAATTATACTTATTCTTTAAGTATACTTAAAAATAAAAAAAGCTTACAAAGCTATATTTTGGTTAATTTTATTGCAAGTGTTAAGAGTTAAAGTATACTTAGTTTATTCATTTTAAAGTAATTTAATATACAGTAATTAAGTAGATACTTGAACACTTTCTACTTAAAAGCGATCGCCGGACACGATAATGCAAACTAAACTTTTTTCTCTATCTCTATATTGCTTCTCAGAAGTCATTCTCTGATGGATTTATAGGAAAAATACGACAGGAGAAACATCAGAAAAATCTGCAAGCCTTTGGATACGAGCGACTGTTAAATTGCTTAAAAAACTAGATTTACTTAATAAGTAAAGTAAGTAGGTCGGCACAATAAAATCAAGCTATGTGAAGAAAGATTAGCTAGAGTAAAACTTTCTTTCCTAGTGCCTCCTGCCTTACCTCAACGAGAAATTTTCCTACCCACTTACTTAAACGTTTAAAAAATATTAGCAAATTGTGAAGCTGAGTGCAAATACTTATTTTTTGAGTATTTATACTGATTACCATAGTGAATTAATCTAAAATCAAAACAGCCACAGCCAGATTGGCAGAGTAATCAGCAATACTATAGCTCCAGCAGCTAAGGCAGTTACAGCTAAATCGCGATCGAGATTAAATGTCTCAGCAATTACCAGTGTGGCAAAAGCTGGAGGCATAGACATTTGCAGGACTATCACCTTTACTGTAGAACCCGTTAATCCAACCAGTGGTAGGATGCTCCCCAAGATTAAGGGAACTAGTAGCATTTTGATTGCTAAGCTCATCCCCACTTGTGGTAGGCTGCGCCAAGAGTTAAGTAGCGCTAATCGCATTCCAATTAGCACCAAAGATAAAGTTAGGATACTCCAAGCCAATTTCTCTAGGCACAATTCCACGACTGTGGGGATTGTTACCTCTCGAAACAGCAAGCCAAATCCGAAACTCCATAGAGCAGGATTAATTAAGACAGCTCTAAAAGTTTGCCAATAATTGTGGACACCACCACCAAAACGCGCTGCTAGTAACACGCCCAAGCCATAAGCTCCTGGGAACGAACCCAACAAATCGTAAAATAACGCCCAAGCAAAGTATTCTTTACCTACCATTGCTAAAGCAATGGGAAAGCCGAGAAAGCCTGTATTACCCAGCATTGCTGCTAGCAGCAAACTAGCCTGAGTTGGTGCTTGGGGAACGGTATTTCTAAAATAGGCTTGTACTTTAATGCCTACCCAAGCTAAAAATGCACCGAGTAGAATGGCTACGTAAGCGATCGCAGGTGCAATCCAAATCTGCCCGGACAAGCTAGATCGGTGCAAAAAAGATACTATGCTGATGGGTACTCCCACCCAATAAAGAAACTGTCCTAACCTGGTAGGAACTGTTACAGGTAGTTTGCGTCCCAAAACAAAACCTACCAGTACTAATCCTCCCAGCTTGACGTATAGTTCTAAAAGGTTTGTCAAAATTGCGCCTGAGAATTACAAATCTAAAATGCTACCTTTTACCTCTACCTTTTGTCCAGTGCAAAATCTGTTATGGCTATCCCACAAAACAGGAGTTTTCCCTTGAAGAAGGCTGGGTTTTCTAAAAAACTGCAAAATTCATCACCCGATCCTGATGATATTCCAGTGGCTGTACGCGATACTCCTGTTGCAGTACCCAAGGTGTGGTTGCAGCCTCGATTTTTGTTGATTGGGGGAGTAGCGGGATTTATCCTGCTGGCTTTAATTAGTAGTTTTTTGTTTTTCCTGACTACATTTAGAAAAACTGCCAATTTGCAACCTTCAGCAATTAGTCCTGCTCCTGCAACCACCGCAACATCCAATAATTCCAACACCAATAATTCCAACAATACTTTGTTAGGGCATCTAGCATACTCAGAAGCCCCGGAGTCAGAACTAGTAACCATTTCCGGAAATAGGGGCATTAGAATGCGAAAAGCTGCTGCCCAAAAGTTTCAGGAGATGGTAGCAACAGCACGAAGTGCAAATGTAATTTTAGTGCCAATTTCTGGCTTTCGCTCAATCAAAGACCAAGAGCAATTGTTTTTTGCTGTCGGCGCTCAGCGAAATCAAACACCAGCAGAACGAGCAGCCCTCAGCGCTCCTCCAGGTCATAGCGAACATCACACAGGTTATGCTGCGGATATTGGAGATGGTGCAGCACCAGCGACAAATCTCCAACCTAACTTTGACAAAACCAAAGCTTATCAGTGGCTACAAGCAAATGCAGCGCGTTTTGGCTTTGAAATGTCCTTTCCGAAAAATAATCTTCAAGGTGTGAGTTATGAACCTTGGCACTGGCGTTTCGTCGGCGATCGCGATAGCTTAGAAACTTTCTACAGAGCTAGAAATTTAAAACCCGCTCAGGTGGCTCAATAAAAGTTTATCTAAAGATTACTATCTTTTATTGAGGAGTTGCTTGACGATAATTATTGAATACTATAGTATTCAATAATGACATACAAGATTATTGACTTATTTGCTGGTGCTGGTGGCTTGACTAAAGGATTTCACATGGCGGGCTTTGAATCTCTATGTGCAATTGATATAAATGCAAAAGCCTTGGTAACCTATAAGCACAATTACCCAAAAACTAAAATCATTCATCAGGACTTACGTAAGCTTTGTCCTGATGACTTACGATTAGCGTTGGGCTTGGGACGAGAAGAACTAACAGCTTTGATTGGTGGTCCCCCGTGTCAGGGATTTTCAAGAAATATTCCTGCTGATTCTCGCTATCTCAATGATTCTCGTAATCAGTTATATCAAACGTTTTTGGAATTCGTAGAGGAGTTTAAACCCCTTTATGTCGTAATGGAAAACGTACCTGAAATCTTAAAAGCTTACAATGGCATAATCAGCAAAGAAATAACAGAAAAACTTGAATCATTGGGTTATAAAGTTGTCTTCTCATCATTAAATGCTGCACATTATGGAATACCACAAACGAGATCCAGAGCTTTTTTCTAGCTAGCCTAGACCGCTACCTTCATTTTCCTAAACCAACACATTTTGGTGACATTAAGAGTGACTATAGAACTACAAAATTTTGTAATCAACTTGATTTGTTTGATGGAAAAATTTCTCCACTTGTCACAGTCAGAGATGCGATTGGAGACTTACCACCACTAGATGCAGGACAAGACTATGACGCTGAAGTTTATCCTTTTCCTCCGCAAACTATATATCAAACAATGATGCGTCATCAAAGCACAAAAATTGTTAATCATGTTGCTCGTGCTTTGAGTCCAATTCAATTTTCGAGAGCTCGCGCTCTTTATGAAGGACAAGATGCTAGGGACTTACCTTCTGAATTAGCTCCTAAGAAACACTATAGTGGTGCATACGGGAGACTTTACTGGGATAAGCCAGCGAGAACTATTACCAGATGGCTCTTCCATCCAGGATCGGGTAGGTTTTTCCATCCTACTCAGGATCGAACAATTACAATACGTGAAGCTGCAAGATTACACTCTTATCCAGATGATTTTCACTTTTTGGGAACATATACTGATATGGCTTCTCAAATTGGTGAATCTGTACCTCCCCTGCTAGGTAAAGTAATAGCCTCATCTATTCTTCAAGCTTATCCTCAGAAAACTGAGTATTGATTTGATCTTGTAAAGCAGAGAGAACTGTCTTTACGTATCGATCAAGCGTCAGACGAGTTCTTTCAACTGTAATACGAGCCGCCTGTGTAGGAATAGTTCTAGCTCGAAAAAGTTGTTTCTGATTTTTGTACCAAACTAATTCTATTTTACCTGCAACGCTTCCCTGTAGTCCAACTCCCGATCCTCCAGTAATTTTATCTACCGTCCAAGCCCAAGAAAATGTATTTGGGTCAAGAGGATTGAGTGGAAACTCGCAATAAATATACTCGTAGCCTTTGATAGTTTTGAGTAATATACCTTCATAACTATTTACAACGCTTTGTGCTGCCTAACTCAAAATAATCTTCTCGTTCCAATGTTGGATGATAGCTGCTCCAAGTTCATTAGGTAAGGATTGTTCAGTTAGACCAGGAAAACCTAGTTGGACAGCTTTCTTGATAATATCTGCTCTTTGAATGACAAACAAAAATGGATTTGTAAAGTTAAGACTATTGAGTTGGAGAGATTTAAGCGACCAACCAGTTTTAGTCACCAAGTCAACAGCATCATATAGAAGTTTGCTACGTCCCAAAGCGGGATCTGATAAAGGAATATCCTTGACATAATGAAAAATAGCTTCCCACGTATAATCTTCTATCGAGCCGATGACTAGAGATGCAATGGTAGCAATAATGGCTTGGCTTAATCTTTCAATCTCACTGTCCGTCAACACTCAGGGATTCCTCTACAGCTTGTAAAAACTCACTCATTGTTATACTTAAAGCATTGGTAATATGGCTGAGAACTCTAACAGATGGACTTTTTAGCCCTCGCTCAAGCTGGCTTATGTAAGTCCTGTGCAGACCTGTTACTTCTGCAAGATACTCCTGTGACCAACCTTTCTCTGTGCGACGACGCTGTAGTTCTAGTCCTAAAATTTGGTCTAGTTTACTAGGCTGCATGAAGAAAAAGCGTAAAATTTTGAATACAAAAGTTCTACAGACTAAAGTATTCAAAATAGCCTGATGAGGTAGCGCCTGGTAAAGAAGCACTACTAGTCTCCAGTACTATGTCCAGAATTGTGAGTTTTAGCTTCTGATGCTTCAGACTGGGGTTTTTGATACTTACTGGGATATTGATGCTGAAAATAAGCTTCCAGCACTTGTAAAACCATTGGCCCGCAAACAGTACCGCCATGATCGCCGGAGTTTTCACCAAATGCTACAACCACAATTTCCGGTTTATTACTGGGGGCATAGGCACCAAACCAAGTATGATTGGGGCGACCAACACCGGCTTCCGCAGTACCACTCTTTCCTGAGGCTGGGGCAATTGTGGGCACATCTAAGCGCTTACCTGTACCCTCACTGACTACCTTTCGCAGTCCCTCGCGAAGAACTTTAATGGTTTGGGGCTTCATATTTAAAGACTCTCGCCAACTTTTTGCTGATTCGTTGTCTTTGAGTAAATGCGGTTGAACTCGATACCCACCATTAGCAGGGACAGAAAACATAATTGCCGATTGCAGGGGTGTCACTTGCAAAGCACCTTGACCAATTGACATATTGATGGTGTCGCCTACAGTCCAAGGTGTCTTCAAAACTTTTTGCTTCCATATTTCATCTGGAACCAAACCTTTTGATTCTTCGTTGACAAATTCAATGCCGGTTTTTTGACCAAACCCGTATTTGCGACTCCATTCGATTAAAGTCGGGCCACCAACTTTTCTGCCAACTTGATAGAAGAAAGTATCGCTACTCATCGCGATCGCTCTGGGAAATCCCAATGGGCCGAATCCGGCGTGGTTCCACTCGCCAAAAGTTACTCCACCAACAGTCAACGAGCCAAAGGTTTGTAATACTGTGTCTGGAGAAAAATTACCCGATTCCAACCCAGCTGTTGTTGTAATAATTTTAAAGGTACTGGCGGGTGGAAAAGCGCTCAGGGCACGATTTACCAAGGGATGGTCTTTACCTTGGACGCTTTCCCAATCTTTGCGGGAGAGTTTTTGTTTGGAGAAAATATTCGGGTCAAAAGTGGGGTGAGATACCATTGCTAAAACCGCACCATTATTCGGGTCAAGTGCGACGATCGCTCCTTTGCGATCGCCTAAAGCTTTTTCTGCTACTTTTTGCACATCTAAATCTATAGTCAAGTGTAAATCATTACCAGCTTTGGCCTGTTTCTCGCCCAAAACCCGCAGCGGCCGACCTGCACCATCTACTTCTACCTGTTGACCTCCCCATTCGCCCCGCAGCATTTTCTCATAAGCCTTTTCAACTCCCATTTGACCGATGACATCCCCCAATTTGTAGCCTTCCTGCTTCTTTTCTTTTAACTGTTCGGGGGTTAATTCTCGTGTATAACCTAGTACATGTGCTAATTCCTGACCATGCGGATAGTAGCGAACGGCTTCCGTAGAAATTTCCACATCTTTAAGTTCGCTTTCATACTCCTTCAATGCCGTAATTTGTGCTTCATTCAAGTCACGAGCAATCCGAATCAGTGAAGAAGAGTTGGCACCAGCTTCTTCGAGTTTCTTTTCCATCTCTTCTTGGGGAATGTCGAGAATTTGAGATAGACGCGGAGCTACAACCGACCATGAGGGTTTAGTATGTGCCATTGGCCACAAATACACAGAGCGAGGATAGCGAGTACTAGCTAGAAGTTTGCCATGACGGTCAAAAATATTACCCCGCTCTGGTTGTTTGGAGATCGTCCGAATCCGATTTGCTTCTGCTCGTTTGCGGTGATTCGCTCCTTCTATAATTTGTAAGTATGCCAAACGAGCGCTAATTCCCGTCACCATCAATAGAGTAAATACAATTAAAAATATCGGTTGGAAACTGCGTCCGACTGTGCGTGTATTTTTTTTGCCACCAAATGGAGCTGGTTTCAATAATGTCATAAGACAAAGAGTACTTCAAGATTAAGATTATTTGTAGATATTACGATAATCAGTACTGGGTGCTAAAAAATTGGGCGAGTATATTCCTGAACAATTGTTTTTGGCGGATACAATAAACCAAAGTGTCAAATTTAGTCTGCCCAAAAGACTAGACAGATTGACAAAATCAGGTAAAATCACGGCATTCTACTGAGGATTATGGCTCAAACTGCGATGCAGAATCAGAGGGGAATCGCAACTTTTCATCCACTTGACGTTGAACTGCGTAATGTGTTCAAGTTTTTTAATCAAGAACCAGCAGTACACGGAATAGATTTGGATGTCAAACAGGGGGAATTTTTTAGTATTTTAGGCCCCTCCGGTTGTGGGAAAACAACAACACTGCGTTTAATTGCCGGGTTTGAAATTGCCGATGCTGGCAAGGTGTTGATTCAGGGTCAGTCTATGACTAATGTGCCCCCTTACCGCCGACCCGTCAATACTGTATTTCAAAGTTACGCTTTATTTAACCACTTGAATGTGTGGGATAACATCGCTTTCGGACTGCGGTTAAAAAAATTACGTAAAACGGAAATTGAAACTAGAGTTCAAGAAGCTTTAAAACTGGTGAAAATGGAAAGTTTGCGATCGCGTTTTCCCAATCAACTTTCTGGTGGTCAACAGCAACGCGTTGCTTTAGCTAGGGCTTTAGTCAATCGTCCTGCCGTTGTACTATTAGATGAACCTTTAGGGGCGTTAGATTTAAAACTGCGTAAGGAAATGCAAGTTGAGTTATCAAATTTACATCAAGACTTGAGATTGACGTTTGTAATGGTGACACACGACCAAGAAGAAGCACTTTCTTTAAGCGATCGCATTGCTGTGATGAATCAAGGCAAAATAGAGCAAATTGGTACTCCCAGCCAAATTTACGAACGTCCTAAAACATCTTTTGTTGCTGATTTTATTGGCGATACTAATTTATTTAATGGTGAAATCCTAGCGGTCAACTCTTCTAATGTGGAAATTTTGACAAAAACAGGACTTTCAATTATCATCGCCCGTGCCGAAGATACACCAACTGAATTATCGCAACCAGTGGTTGTCAGTGTACGCCCAGAAAAAATCCAGCTTTCACTTTATCCGCCCAATTTGCCAACAAACTGTTTTGAAGGTCGCTTAGTTAATGTTATGTATTTAGGCACCCACGTTAATTACATTGTGGAATTAATAAATGGTATCAGAATTAATGTATTACAACCGAATACTTTTGGTAATTTACCAGACCGCGATACACCAATTTATGCTTGGTGGGCAGAAACAGATTGTTTAGCATTATTAAGTAATTAGATGTCTTTTATTTGTAAACGAACAATAAAAAGAGCTAGGATAACCTTTGAGGTTACTTAATAAAATTTCTGACGATCCGATTTAATTTGATTAATTCGGTCACTAATTTGATGCAAGTTTATATAAAATTTACTCAAGTTTAACCATATAAATTGATATAAAATTAATAATAAAAAGTATTCAAGAAGAATAGAAATATAAATGATCCGACCGCGCAAGGTCTTTGCTCAGCATTGGCTTAAAAGTGAAAAAGCACTCGACGCAATTATTAAAGCAGCAGAGTGTACAGAAGGCGATAGCATCCTGGAAATTGGCCCAGGAACAGGTATTCTCACTCGTCGTTTACTACCTTTAGTACAATCTCTACTTGCAGTTGAAATAGACCTCGATTTATGCAAACTATTGGCAAAACAAATAGGTAAAAAGGAAAATTTCCTACTGCTGCAAGGAGATTTTCTCTCCTTAGATTTACCATCCCACTTGGTAGCATTTCCTAATTTTCAAAAGCAAAATAAAGTAGTAGCCAATATCCCCTACAATATTACAGGCCCAATCATCGAAAAACTACTCGGTACGATCGCTAATCCCAACCCCGAACCATTTGAATTGATAGTCTTGCTAGTACAAAAAGAAGTAGCAGAAAGATTGTACGCTCAACCAGGGTCAAAAGCCTTTGGGGCATTGAGCGTGCGCGTACAGTATTTAGCTGAGTGCGAATTAATTTGCCCAGTCCCAGCAGCCGCATTCCATCCACCGCCAAAAGTCGATTCAGCAGTCGTGCGATTGCGTCCGAGAAAAATAGAGATCCCAGCACTCGATCCTAAACGGTTAGAAAATTTGCTAAAGCTGGGATTTGCTGCCAAGCGTAAAATGTTACGAAATAATTTGCAATCTGTTGTAGAACGCGATCGCCTGACCCAATTACTGGAACAATTAGAAATAAATCCCCAAGCCAGAGCCGAAGACCTCAGCCCTCAGCAGTGGGTAACTCTAGCAAATGAGTTGTCAGGAGTGGTGAGTGCTGAGTGTTAACTGTTGACTGTTGACTGATGACTGATGAACGCCAGTTGCTACCCTTCGGGAACGCCAAGGGCGAACAAGCCTCTTAACCCGTCCAACGCACTGGCTCCTGTTGAGTAAGGAGTAAAGAGTTATTCTCCCCACCTCCTTATCTCCCCATCTGACTTTTCACCGGAAGTCTTAAGACCCTCGTCGATGTTGAGTGTAGGGGAAAAGAAGGGTATAGAGGGTAGGGTGTGGCTGAGTGTGAAGAAGAAATTATCTATGTTTATATCTAAATCCAATTGTGTTAATCTTTCCCCTACACCCCACACCCTACCCCCTGCACCCCATTCACCACACCTTGTCCCTTTTTCCAGATGACGTGAAAAGTCAGATCTCCCCATCTCCCTCATCTTTCCCACTCCCCAAAAATGCATTCCTATAGCTTAATTGCCCCTGCTAAAATCAATTTGTATTTGGAAATCATTGGCGATCGCCCTGATGGCTATCATGAGTTAGCAATGATACTCCAAAGTATCGCTCTTGCAGACCAGATTGATGTCCGTTCTAACAGCAATCGCACCATTCACGTTCACTGCAACCACCCACAAGTACCGACAGATAAAAGTAATCTGGCATACAAAGCGGCAGAACTGATGGCGAAGGAATTTCCAGAGGCCTTTGCTAGATATGGGGGTGTAGACATTAGTATCAACAAGCAAATTCCTGTAGCTGCTGGGTTAGCCGGAGGTTCGACAAATGCCGCAGCCGTGCTGATTGGGATAAATTTACTCTGGAAATTGGGACTAACTCAGTCAGAATTAGAAGAATTAGGAGCTACACTCGGTTCAGATGTCCCATTTTGTATATCAGGTGGAACAGCCATCGCCACAGGTAGAGGTGAGCAACTTTCTCCATTACCGAATTTGAATAACATATATATAGTATTGGCAAAATACCGCAGCCTAGAAGTTTCCACCGCTTGGGCATACAAAACCTATCGGCAGCAATTTGGTAATTCTTATATCAAAAATACCGACGATTTAGTAGCCCGTGCTAATGCAGTCCACTCAGGAGCGATAGTAAAAGCAATCTTTGAGCGAGATACAGGAGAAATAGCCGAAAAATTGCACAATGATTTAGAGCGAGTAGTATTACCAGCCTATCCCCAAGTATTGCAACTGCGAGAAGTCTTTGCAAATCAACAAGGCGTTTTAGGAACAATGATGTCTGGTTCCGGGCCGACAGTATTCGCTCTTTTTGAATCTGTACAGCAGGCAGAACAAGTTAAGCTCTATATCAGAGAAGCAATTTCTGATGGAGATTTAGAATTGTTTGTGACTCGGACAATTTCACATGGTATTCAGGTGACATCCTCAGTTTAAAAAAATCTTTTGCATTTTTACTTTTTACTTTTCAATACCGCATCGCGAATCCCAAATCTAAAATTATATGAGTGACCAAAATTTAACTCCAAAAACTGATGCTCAAGTACAGATGATAGCGAGTCCTTTACGCTCTATCACTGGGGCTGTAATTTCTGCAGGAATGGCATTTGCAATGTATTCGCTGATGATTGCGATCGCCACAAATTTTGCTACCAAACCTATTCATTCAATTAATCCATTGGTAATAAAAATTGCCTCTGCTGTTCGTACCTTGGTTGTCGGTGTAGTTGCTTTAGGAAGCGGCATATTTGGTATAGTAGCAATTGGTTTGTTGGCTTTGACACTACAATTATTAGTGCAACAATTGAACAAACCAAAAAGTAGCGAAAACTAATAATTTGCTTTTAATCAACGACCTAAAGAGACAAGTTTTTCCAATGAACCATATTTTTGATTAATTGTAACTTCGCACTTTTAGAAGACTCAAGCGGCTTGCATAATTTTTAGTTCTCTGTGACTTTTAAAACATTCTCTTAACTGCTGCACCCACACTGCGAGATTTCCTTACAGTCAAAGTAAGTGTGGAATGGGGATAAGTAAAATTTACCATTTTTCCCTATTCACGCAACAACGCCATGCAGTAATGTATGTAGCTGAGCCGTGCTAACAGACCGAGGGCTTGACCTCTATAATCGGCAACAAACTTCGCATTCGTTGCAGTCTTCAGAGTTTGTGTCAAGTCAAAATTCAAATCTCAAAATTTCAAACTTATTTCTTCACTTTTGACTTTTGACTTACCTTTGGTCTTTCCTGTGTTTATTGCGCCGTGGAACCACGCTAAACCCTTCCCGAACTCAAAGGTGAAACGCTGCTGCGGCAACGATAGTTTAGGGGTTGCCCTACGCTAAAATAGCTCGATGCCAGGTTTTATGCTCTAATTTAAACCCCCTTGCTCACTACAAAGCAAAGCTTGGGGGTTTTAGTTTATCCTGTATTTAGTATTTGGATAAATTGCTATGACTCAAGAACTTTGGGATTTAAGGAAGTCTATTCTTGAGGGGCGTTATCAGGACGCTTTGCAAATAGTTGATGAGTTGGAGTTGATGAGTAGAAAGAGTTATATACGAAATATTAGAAGTTTTCTCATCCGGCTCATTATTCATTTGATTAAAAATCAGGTCGAACAGAGATTAACTAATTCTTGGGTCGCTTCGATTAAAGGTTCGATTTTAGAAATTCAGGATTTAAATTTACAGGATAATAAAACTTCTTATTATGTGAAGCTAGGAGAATGGGACGATTTGTTGGATATCGCTTATGATGCGGCAATCGATCCGGCATCTGCTGAAATAATGAATGGTTTGTATACACCTAAACGACTATCAGCAATAATAGATAGATCGCTAATTGTTTCTATAGTAAAAGATTTTTTAAATTTAACTTATACGAATACTCAAAAGTTATTGCCTACTGCTATTGATGAGATGTTGAAGGATTTACCTGGCGGTCAAGAATGGGAAGAAGGTAAGTAAGTTATGCATTTTTACTTACAATTACTTTCTATTCATCTTCTGTTTCATCTTGAACAATATTTTGTGCAATTAACCAATCTGGGTTTAACCGGTAGAACTGATTTAGCCACTGCTCCATTTTACTTAACTTGTGATGTTTTTTCAATTAATCTTCCAAGATTGACGGGAACCTCAGATGACTCATCCTGTTTCAATTCCACTAAATCAGTGTACTCACTCAAGAAATGAGAAAGCTTCAAGTACCTTGTTGATTTCAAGTCAAATCCTAATCCACGAAGGACACTACCAAAGTCTGCTAAATAGAACCAGCCATTTTTAGTTACACACTTACTAGCACACTGAATAATGATATTGCGAATGTCGGACTGGCTCATATACTATATCCTGCGCCGAACTTACTAAATTAGAGTACTGTTGATATTCATAGTGTGCCCATGCGTCTATATAACGCTAACACTTTTGGAAAAAGTAAAAAGTTTTCTTATAAGAAACGCTCGCTTCTGTAAAAATGGTGTTTACTATACCTTTGATTTTTGAATTTCAGCAAATGCCACTCGAACTGCAAAACCTCACAGGCGGTTATACAACACTACCAATTGTCAAAGACATTAACCTCAGCCTGCAAACAGGAGAATGGTTGAGTTTAGTTGGTGCTAATGGCTCAGGTAAGTCTACCTTACTCAAATTGCTCAGTCGAATTCTTCCTCCACAGCAAGGAACAGTGCTACTTGATGGCAAAGCGATTCATTCTCAACCCCCAAATTTAGTTGCACAGAAATTAGCATTCTTACCTCAACAACAAATAGTTCCTGTTGGCTTAACAGTGCGACAATTAGTAAGTTTAGGACGCACGCCACATCAACCTTGGTGGAAATGGGAATTAGATAGTGGAGATTGGTTAAAAGTTGAGGCTGCAATTCAAAAGACGCAATTAGAAAAATTAAGCGATCGCTTAGTCGAACAACTTTCGGGTGGTGAAAGACAGCGGGCTTTTTTAGCTTTAGCGCTAGCTCAAGAACCAAAACTTTTACTATTAGATGAACCTACAACTTTTCTAGATATCAACTATCAGTTGCAACTTTTAGAACTGCTCAAACAACTGAATCAGCAGCAGGAATTAACTATTGTCACAGTTTTACACGAACTAAATTTAGCAGCACGATATAGCTCTCGCATTGCATTATTAAAACAAGGTCATATTTGGCAAGTTGGTACGCCTAAAGAAGTTATGACACCAAATGCCATCGCCCAAGTTTTCGGTGTAGAATCAGTGATTATTCAGACACCTGTCGGATTACAGGTTTGTGCTATTTCTGCTATTTAAAATTATAGTCTGCTAAATTTAGCATTAGAAAAGTTATGACAAATTCTCACAAAGTAAAAACAACTATTAAACCTTTGATAAATCAATTGATACCTAAAAATTGGATATTAATCAAACAGCGACTAACTCCTTATTTATTTTTATTGCCTGCCTTGGTTATTTTGGGGTTAACTGTCTTTTGGCCTGCACTACAAGCATTTTATCTTAGCTTTACCAGCTATGAAGATATTGCCCAAGCGCCGCAATGGATAGGTATTGCCAACTTTCTCAAGCTTTGGAAAGATGCAGTTTTTTGGAAAACTTTGGAAAATACTTTTTTATATCTTATAGGTGTAGTACCAATTTTGGTAATTGCTCCCTTGGGGCTAGCAATTTTAGTAAATCAAAAACTACAGGGGATGAATTGGTTTAGATCTGCATACTACACACCAGTAGTGATTTCAATGGTAGTTGCTGGGATAGCTTGGAAATGGTTGTATGCAGAAAATGGATTACTCAACCAATTATTTAAATCTTTGGGCATTATTTCCGAAGCTATTCCTTGGTTAACTAGTCCAGCTAAACTTTTTGGCATTGTACCAATCTCTCTTGCAAGTGTCATGGCTGTTACTGTGTGGAAAGGGCTAGGCTACTATATGGTAATTTATTTAGCAGGATTACAATCTATTCCTGCTGATGTGTATGAAGCCGCAGGAATTGATGGCTCTGATGGTATTAGAAAACATTGGGACATTACCATACCTTTGATGAAGCCGTATCTAGCTTTGGTAGCTGTAATTTCAGCTATTTCTGCTACTAAAGTTTTTGAAGAAGTGTACATTATGACTCAAGGAGGGCCACTTAATAGCTCGAAAACAATTGTTTACTACCTGTATGAACAAGCATTCAATAATTTGGAAATTAGCTATGCTTGTACAATTGGACTCGTACTATTTTTGATAATTTTAGGGTTATCAATTTTGCGATTAGCAATCAATCAGCGGGGAAACGATAATATCACAATCGAATAATGACTGTATTTAAATATATTAAATCTAGAAAAAGGACTTACCATTAACTACGCTTATCTGAAAATATTTAAATCTTCAGAGCGGCTCAAAAAAGACATAATTTTTGAAGGAGTGTAATTGAATAATTTATTTTTTAGAGTTCCCTAAGATTAGAGCATTTATAGCGACTCCAAAGATAACTCATTACATCCAATGCTTTAGTGATACCAATCTGCTCGGTTCAGGCGATAAACCAAGCAATCATCATCGCCAAATCGTCGGCGCTCTACAAACTCAAAGCCAAGACGTTCATAGAAGCGGTGAGCGCGAGTATTGCTCACCAAAGGATCGATGAGTACAGCCGTCACCGCCGGATCGGCGAAACATCGAGCCAGCGCAAGCTGCATCATTTTCGTTCCATAGCCTTTGCCTAAATCAGACTCTTCCCCAATCCAGATATCAATAGCGCGAATATTTGCTGCTATATCCCCCCAATAATGACTATCCTCCTGTGCCGGATCGATAATCTGGATAAATCCGATGGGACGACCTTCAATCTCAGCAATCAATTGCTCCCTCCAATCCGGGGTACGACCGAGTTCAACCTTCCAGTTCCAATCATCATTCGGGTCTGAGGCATTCACATGGGCTTGTTTATCCCAGTGTTGCAGGAGAGCCAAGTCAGCTAAAGTAGCAGCACGTAAGTTCATCATTCTATTTTTACTTGTTTTTGCTAACGAAAATCATCCAACAGTACCTACCAGTAGTACAAGATATGTGCAGAAGTAAATCTATGATTTACATAGTCATGATTCGTTTAATGTTGAAATGACTGGCAAAGTCTTCTTCAATTACTTCATAATCATTTACAAACAGCCTCTTATACTTTTTTATGCATATAATTTTTTCAGTCAATTAATAATATTAATAATATAGCTACTTGATATCAGGACTTACGCAATTGGCACAGGCGATCGCGACCGTAAAGAGGGAACGGAATTTGCAATTTTGATGCCGATAACATAGGACTTACCTTACGTTAAAAGGAGAGGGAAGCGAAAAACTTTTGTTGCTGGAAGGGGGAACAATTCAAAGCCTCTCTCCTTTTAGAGAGAGGTTTGGAGACAGGTCAAAATTGTACTTTACTAGGTCGAGAACCGCTATATTTATCGTTGGTAACACATTACTGTCGCTTTAGGATGCACCCAGCCAACTTAGGCATCAAGGATTACCCCATATACACACAGTATAAGTCTTTTTTGTCTGCCGTTGTTCTAAGGAATCCAAAGTGCTAAAACATAGCTGGAATTTAAATTTTATTAATTTTAAAATTGAACGACATTAATTTGATAACACGATACAGCAGTTTTCTCTTGCATGAAGTACAAAGCTACGGGTTTTGAGGCAGGAGGCAGGAGGCAGGAGGTAGAAACTGTTTATGTCTGATTTTAATTCCTCCATTTCGTACCTCATTTACTTGCAAACTGCTATAAATTGTTATTCGACAGCAGTTTTACTCAATAATTGGAGAATAAATTGGAGTGGAATTTCTACTTTATCAGAGGGGTTATTTAGTTCATCGCCTAGTGCATCAATCGCTTGCTCTAAAAGATAGGCAAAAAGCAGCACATCTAGTTCTTGTGTTGTCTTTGGCAGGAAAGATTCTTGACTAGCAGTTTCTAAATAAGAATTGAGAAAGCTAGTACTGACCCAGGTATACCAGAACTGTCCCCATTGTTCTATAAGGGGTAAATTTTCCGGCAGGATCATCCCAGATTCTTTTTGATAGGCGAGAGCTTCGTTAACTGCATAGTTGAAAGATAGCAACATTTCTGCGACATCTCGTAGAGGCGATCGCTTGATCCGTCGTTCGCTTAAACTGCGATCTACTTCGCCTTCAAAATCAGGAATAATAAATTCTTTTCCTGTGTAAAATACTTGCGATAAATGGTAGTTTCCGTGATGACGAGTACGCAATGCCGTAATTTTTTGCCCAACAATTAACTGAAAGCGTTCTAAGATTTTCTGTTGGCTATTAAGAACTTCTAATGCTAATGGTTGAGTATCGGCTGGTAAGTAGTTTGCTCGTTCTTTTAACAATCGAAATACTTGTCCAGTTAAGTTACGTGCATTTTGATATATCGAACGTTGATAAAGTGATGAAAAAGATTCTGGAGCAAAGTCTGAGCTATCTGTATTTGTAGCCAGTGCTATATGAAATTCAGCTGTGGATTTACCCAACAGTTCAACACTTTGCAGATAAGAAGTGATAGTTGCAATTGCCAATTCTGGAATTTCAATTCTTTGTAAATCCAACAAGGAACCTGATGGCAGAGGCACTTCGGTAATAGTGGCGTGTTCTGTGGTCACTAAATCAAAGTACTTTTGTAAACTATCAAGGGTGTAGTCCCAGCCACTACGAATATCTGAAATAAACTCTTGTAATATACCTATAGTTGTGGGTAGGGCAGTTTTATTACCTATTTTATTTGCACGGCGGTACTCTAAAGCACCAGCTAGGAAAAATGAGTGTTGCAAGCGTTTTTTCTGATATAGAAAACGCCGGATTTCTAAATCTGGCTGCAAACCCTCCTCGACTTTGCGGAAGAGTTTTAATAACAAGCGATCGCCATAAACTATATAAGTATTGGTTTCTTCTTCTTTATTTAGGACAGTCGGCTCATGATTGGTTAACTGTCGGCGCAATTCCGAGAATGAATCAGTAGTAGTGCCAAATAATTCTCCGGTTATCCCTTTATAAGAGTGATGATTAGCGATCGCATCATCTAGCAGTGAGGTGAGAAAGTTCTTGTCTGCTAAAGCATCAAATAAAATTCCAACTTCTTGAGTATTGGCTGGAGGAGTGTCTATTTTACCTTGCACCCCAAGCCGTGCAATTATAGCTTGCGGCATTTCTGCTAAAAGATGTGTTGCTTGCTCACCTTCTGCATAGGCGAGAAATAACAGATAAGTTTCGTGGTTTCCCTGGCTATAATCTACCTGCAACCAAACAATTTGAGCTATCTGCTGGTTATAGGGTAAAGAAATTGCTTCAATGATTTGTACTGATTGTACAGTCTGAGTTTTGCCGTCAAACCAGCTACAGGTATAGAGGTAATCCCGCAGTGTTGATTCTAGAACGCTTTTTGACTGTCGTTGCGAAATTACATTCTGCCATGAACCATTTACCAGCAGAGTTACTAAATCTGCATGGGGTTTAGGGGGTTGAGTTGAGCTAGTTTTACGTTGTAAGGTGAACCAGTAAAACCCGTAAGGACTTAAGCTGAGGAAATAGGGCGATTCTGCGATCGCTGGGAACTCAGTGGAACCAAAAATTTCTACTGGTATTAGCCCATTGAAGGTTGATAAATCTAAGGACACCGTTTGTACATAACGAGATAAATTTGCTACTACCAAGACATCTTCTTCAGAGGTAATCCGGTTGAAGGCAAAAACTTTGCGATTATTAGACTGTACCAATTCAAAACGCCCTTCACCCAATGCCACAAATCGTTTGCGAGTAGCGAGTAAACGTTTCATCCAATACCAAAGAGAATTGCTATTAGTCCGTTGTGCCTCGACGTTGAGTGCTTCGTAGTGATATTCTGAGTCAACGATCACGGGTAGATACAAGCGTTGCGGGTTGGCACGACTAAAACCAGCGTTGCGGTCAGAACTCCACTGCATAGGTGTGCGAACACCATTGCGATCGCCTAGATAAACGTTATCTCCCATGCCAATTTCATCACCGTAGTAAAGTACGGGGGTTCCTGGCAAAGATAATAGTAAACTATTGAGTAACTCAATTTGGCGGCGGTCATTCCCTAAAAGCGGCGCTAATCTGCGGCGGATGCCTAAATTTACCCGCATCATCGGGTCTTGTGCATAGGCTCCATACATAAAATCCCGGTCTTCATCTGTCACCATTTCTAGAGTCAGTTCGTCATGGTTGCGGAGGAACAATGCCCACTGACAGTTATCAGGAATCGATGGAGTTTGCTGGAGAATATCTACAATTGGGAAATTATCTTCCATCCGCACTGCCATAAACAAGCGCGGCATTAGGGGAAAATGAAAGTTCATGTGACACTCATCCCCGGCACCGTAATATTGCGCTGCATCTTCAGGCCATTGGTTCGCCTCAGCTAATAACATCCGGTTAGGGAATTTGGCGTCGATGTGCGATCGCAACTCCTTCAAATAGGCATGGGTTTCGGGTAAATTTTCGCAGTTCGTTCCTTGCCGTTCGTATAAATAAGGCACAGCATCCATGCGTAGTCCATCGACACCCATCTCCAACCAAAAATCTAGAACATCAAATACTGCCTCGCGCACCAAGGGATTATCATAATTCAAATCCGGCTGATGAGAATAGAAACGATGCCAGCAATAAGCTTGAGCAACTGAATCCCAAGTCCAGTTAGATGTCTCAAAATCTTGGAAGATAATTCGCGCTTCTCGGTATTTTTCCGGAGTATCACTCCAAACGTAAAAATCTCGCTCCTGACTTCCTTTCGGGGCGCGACGTGCTCTTTGAAACCAAGGATGTTGGTCAGAGGTATGATTAATAATTAACTCTATAATTACACGAATACCGCGCTGATGAGCAGCGCTCAAAAACGCTTTAAAGTCTTCCAACGTGCCATAGATAGGATTGACACTAGTGTAATCGGCAATATCGTAACCATCATCCCTGAGTGGTGAAGGAAAAAAAGGTAACAACCAAATGGCAGTAATACCTAAATCTTGTAAATAGTCTAGTTTTTCTGTCAGTCCTGGAAAATCACCAATACCATCACCATTACTGTCAGCAAATGTGCGAACACCTAGTTCGTAGATAATTGCATTTTTGAACCATAATGGGTCATCTTTCAAATTTGAGTTTGGCATTTTAATTAAAGATATGCGATCGCATATCTGATAGAACTATATTTTTTCTTGATACAATCGCTGAGATTATCAGCTTATTTAGCTTACACGAGTAATGGATACATTTCATTACTTAAGTCATGAAACTACCAAACGAGCTATATTTAGTGAAAAACAATTATACAAAGTTTCGTAGTCAAAGATGATAAATCTACGTCCTCTTTGTGCCATTGTAACTAGATGGGAGTGCAATCGCTCGAAGTCCTCCTTACCAACTCGTCTGTTCCAAATGCTAGGCAGGGAGGTAGCCTATATAGAGCATAGATTAGGGGACTTAAATATCATATCCTGTTAAAGACTTATCATTTAGAGGGCAGGGGAACAGGGAGCAGGGGAAAGAGGCTTCTGGGATTTTTGCACAGATACGGTAATCATAAGTAATTAGTTGGACATGATATTACAATAAAAATTCTATATTCATCACAAAGCTTCCCTTTTTTCTGACTCACCCAGCTTAACGATCATCATTAATGATTAAGCTGGCTGACTATTTATCTTCCTTATACCAATTTGAAAAAAGAATGCGACAGATACATACTCTTAAACCTTTGTTCTGTCTGGCTTTCTTAATGCGTGAATTTTGAATTTTGAATTGGTATTAGTTATTGTGTACTACTTGAGCTACTTTTTGCTAGTGTATGACAGTTACGAGTGCAGAATGTGAATTTTACATTTTCTCCAAACTATTCCAGGTATATTAATTTAAATTTTGAATAGTTTAAAACCGTGTTTGATATTCTACTACGGCACGACTATCATCCGTTAAATTAGTAGAAGCGCGTACCCGAAATTCATCATTTATCCGATAATTAACACCCCATTGAAATGGGTCATTTGTAGTTAAAATTTTAATGCTAGAAACAGATATTTTAGGAGTAATATCAACTCCAGCTTCGGCTGCCAATTCTAAACTTGAATTGGGTCTTCCCGCTTCGGGATTCTCAGAAATAACGGTAGGAAATATCCGCAGTTCACTCAAGCCAAAGGTACTACCAATCTGGTTAAAAGCTGACTGGAAATTGTTGAATACTGCTGAACCTGCAATGTTAATCAAACCCAAAGTACTGTCGCCACGTCCTTGAGTGTCTATAAACCCACCTCCTAAAAGAGCAACAATTTCAGTTTGACTACGTGACGGACTGCTTGTTAGTTCTAGATTTTTATCTAGTTTGCTAGCCAGACCATTAATAGTAGCTTCGACTCGAACACTTTCTAAGGTTGATAAACCTGTGGAATTTACCCTGGTCAAATCATTACCTTGAGTTATATCAAGTACCTTAGCAAATAGTCGAATATTCAAGTCAGGGTCGCGCGGTTGGGAGGAACTAAAAGTTGCAGTATGTTTATAACCACGAACAAGGTTAAATTGGGTAGTAAATAAATTTACGCCACCTTGTTCTAATCTGATAGTGCCATTGGGTATGGGCTGATTAATTGAGCCGTTGACTATGAGATTACCAGTTGCACGGAAGCTGAGAATAGGTGGACGGGTGATTTGCACGTTTTTACCTAGTTCCAGATCTAGATTATTAAATCTGGCGATTGCATCTGGGCTGCCATTTCCAATTTCTGCTGGAGTCTGCTTATTGGCTTTTATTGATGACAAACCAACACCATTATTATTTACAGATGTACTAGTATTAGTAGATTCTGCTAGCAATACCTGACCATCAAATAAATCCACCCGACCACCAATCAGTGGGTTGAGGGCAGAACCAGTAATCTGCAAATTACCGCTAGCGCCTCCTTGGTAAAGTCCTTTAAGATTTAATGCTAGCTGTTCGAGATTAATTGTCAAAGGATTGTTGATAGTTAAATTCTTACTATCAAAAATAGGAATTTCTCCAGCCGCCTCTACCTTACCTCGGCTAAATCTACCTTGAAGATTTTCTACTAAAATCCGGTCAAAATTAAATAGTACTTTACCTGTAACACGTCTGAGCTTACCTGGCAAAGCTTGGGCTGAAAAAGTAGCATTATTAACAGTAGCAATTCCATCTACCTGTGGTTGTTGCAATGTTCCACGCACCTTCAGGTCTACTTCTCCTTCACCTTTTTCAAACATCACTTGATTAGTCAATGCGTTTAACAGTGCTAATCCTTCATTTTGCAACTTCATATCCAAATTGATTTGCTCGCTGTCTGATGCAACGGTTGCAAAAGGTAATTTATAAGGTATGCTGCCAGTAATATCCACAGGTTCCGGCCCTGTAACTGCTACAGTACTATCAAAGTTTAAGCGCCCGTTGGCATAGCTGAAACTTGCCGTCGCTGATTCTATTGGGTTCTGATTCAATGTTCCTTGGGTGATTTGCAATTCCCCTCTGGCTTGGGGATTAGCAATACTGCCTGCTAAAGCCGCTGTAGCATTAAGATTACCTGTAATGCCAACTGGTAGTTTGACGAAATTATTTAATATTTGTATTGGAAAATTATTCACCCGCAACTGACCAGATTGTTCGTTACCGCCAATGTTACCTGTGAAAGCAATCAGCCTGTTTTCAGATTCGATTCGTAAAGGTCGCAAACTCAAAACACCATTTTCAAAGTTGCCTTCAGCAATCAATTTATCAGCAGTATAAAAACGACTGCGTTCTTCTTTTTTACCCCAAGCAAAATTTTCTCCATTCAAATTAAATTGCACTGCCAATCCATTAGCTGTAGCCGTATCTACAGCCACTTCCCCGTTGAAAGTGCCTTTTAAGTCAGCTAAATCTGGTATGGGAGTGGAATCAAGTCGCTGTTGTTCCTGTTGTGCTATTAAGGCTTTAATTTCAGAAAACCGCTGGAGTTGGGTTAATAACGGCTGATTTGACCAGCCCTGGGCGCTAGTGGTCAGATCGGCTGCTGTACCGTAGCTTGGAGCTGAACCACCTTGCAAATCCTGTAAATCAAATACCTGTGCTACAGCCAGAACATCTTCGATTTTGCCCTGGCTAACATTGAGTCTACCTTGTAGTTGAGGCCCTTGGGGAGTTTGAGCAAAAGTACCAACAGCAGCGTAACTACTATTACCTTTGACAAATTGGCTACTAGTAAGTGTAGCTTTACCATTACCGTAACGGAATTGAGCTGCTAAACGATCGCCTTTTACCCGGCCAATTTCTGGGTTAGCGATCGCTAAATTTCCACTTGTTGCCAATGTCTGCTGATTAAAGAGTAAATCCCCTGTTAACAATCCAGCAATTTTTCCAGTACCAAGACGAGTACTTGGCGGTGGAGTCAAATTTAATATTTGTAAGGGAAAATTTGCGACTTTAATTGTCCAGTCATTTCCTCGAACATTACCTGATGCCAATGCTTGCTGCCATTGGACTAAAAAAGATTTCGGGCGATTATTGGCATCTAAATTAAAAGCAAGGCGGTCGCGATTTCCTGCCAAATTCAAATTCAACCCGCGTCCCTGTGCCGAATTAATATTTCCCGTTAACAACGGTTCAAAAGCAATATCTTGAACAACCAAGTCTCTTAAATTAAGTTGCCCGACTACATTTGGTAAAGGTAGCTTGCCAGTGACTTGTCCATTAAAATCTACTCTCCCCGCCACCGCAACCTGATTAGGAAGATTGATAGGTAACTGTTTTAAATCGTAATTCTGGGCTTGGACGTTGAGATTTAGGGCAGTAATTTCTGGTATCCCCGGTTGTTTGGCATTGGCTAAGATGTTACCAGTCACATTTAAACCGGGAGCAGTTGCTTGCTCGATGGTCAGCCTTTCACCATTCCAAGCGATTGCCGCACTTAGTGGTCGCTCAAGTCCAGGGATACCTTGGGATAACTGCACTTGTCCAGCAGCACGCACATCAGCTAATTGAGACGATGCGAGTCTGCCAGCTAATTGCAATTTGCCGCCTAATTGACCCCGCAATTGCTGATTGAACCGATTTAATTCTACGCCTGAGGCATCTACAATAGCTTGATAGCGACCATTACTTACTTGGATATTAGCAGCGGCGATCGTCCCACCTGCAACATTGATTTGTCCCTGACCGACGGCTTGGATTGTTTGCGGTTGGAAGGACTCAACAGAACCAGCCACGTTGACTTGACCAGCTAACGTTCCCCGTAACTGCGGTGGTACTGCTGCCAACTGCTGCAACGGTACGTTATTTGCCTGAACTCGTGCCTGGTATACTCCATTACTCACTCGAATATTAGAGGCGGCGATCGTTCCTCCTGCAACATTTATTAATGCTTGACCGTTGGCTTGGATTGCTCGTGGACTTAAGGAATTAACTAATCCCGCGACGTTAAACTGACCAGTCAACGCACCTTGAAACTGCGGTCGTACTGCTGCCAACTGCCGCACAGGTACATTCTTTGCTTGGATTTGCGCCTGATAAGCACCATTAAAAAGTTGAATATTAGAGGCTGTAATTGTCCCCCGCCCAACATTTATCTGCCCTTGACCGCTGGCTTGGATGGCTTGCAATTGGAAGGATTCAACAGAACCCGCCACATTCACTTCACCTGTTAATGCACCTTGAAACTGCTTTGGTACTGCTGCCAACTGCTGTACAGGCACATTCTTTGCTTGCACTTGTGCGTGATATAAACCCTCAGCAAGTTGAATATTTTTTGCAATAACCCTACCACTGCCAATTGTCAAGCGGCCTTCACCACTGCCACGGAGAGTTTTGAGGCTGAAATTATCTTTGTTGCCTGCGATTTTGAACGTACCCGCCAAAGGATTATTTAAAGCTGGGGGAGACTGTTTTAATATTCGTCCCAGCCGCACATTATTAGCTACGAGTTGAGCAGAGAAATTTTGGTCTTGAAGTTGGATATTAGAAACTGCAACTGTACCGCCACCAATTGTGACTGCTGCGCCCTGAGTGCGAATTGTGGCAATTTCAAATGGTGCTGTGCTGCCTGAGAGGATCAGACGCCCATTGAATCGTGCCCCTGCCAAAGAGACATTTTGCAGTTGATTTGGATCTACAAAACGTTGCACCTCCACCCCAGAGGCAACAGCAACAGTTTGCCAACGCTGATTGGCATAACTACCAGTTGCTCGGACTGTACCACCACCCACATTCAGAGCTACATTGCTAAAAGAGAGGGTACGATTGGGAGCAATCGCCACTTGGCCAGTTCCAGGATAAGTTGCGTTAGGAGCTTGGAATCTTACCACAGTTTGGACATTGGTAGGAGCGCCAAATAATTGTGCTGTAGCCGAGAGATTACCAATTTGGAAACTGGGGGTTAGTTGGTATACTTTAGCGATCGCATCTCCTGGAACATTCTTAGCAGCAAAATTTAAATCCAGTCGTGGGGTTTTACCGATTTCAATTGTGCCAGCGCCCGTAATTTCACCACCGACTTTAGCGAATCCTTGAATATCTTTGAGAGTAATTAAAGAAGAACTAGTAACAAGCTCAAATTTACTACTAATATTATTAAAATCCAGTTTATCAATTCGGGCAGTTTGGATTGTGGCAACTTTGCCTGTCAGAATTGGCTCTTTAGTCGAGCCAGTAATCTGCAAAGAAGCTTGTACTTTCCCACTTACTGGTACAGGTAGTTTTACCTTGAGGGTATCTACTGCATTCGCCAAACTCACTGCATTTACACGCGCTGCCAACTTCAAGCCTGCTTGAGTGTCAATGATTCCACTAGCCACTAGGGGAATTTTGCCATAGTTAGTAGTAACATCATCTAACTGCAATTCGGTTCCCTGAAAACGCAGGTTTCCTTGGGTATTGCTCAATAGTTGCGGCACTTTGGGCAATTCAACCGTTACTCCGGCAACAGCAGCATTGCCAAACAATAAAGTCTGCTGTTGTGCTATCAACCGAACCAATAAATCCGCATTGACTCGACCCGCTTGTAAGTTCACTGGTAACTTAATTAAACGAGTAATATCCGCAGCTAGAAAATCTTGTACTCGCAACTGTAAATTCCCTGTTAATACCTGAGAACGCGTCTCTCCCTGAACGGAAATACTACCACCACTGTCTGCTTGACCCCCGACTTCAAACCTGACCAACTGATTGTTTGCTAAAAGTTGGGCAGATCCATTTAGTTGGGAAAATGATACGGGAGAGTGTTGAGTGTTGAGTGAGGAGTTATTGTTCACCCCTCTGCCCCCCTGCCCCCTGCTCCTCTGCTGCGGCATCAACACCAATTTGGCATTGCGAAACCACACTTTATCCAAATCTGTTTTAATGACGCCACCTTTACCTGATGGTGCGATACTAGTAGAAACCCAGCGCCCTTGGTTATCCTGTTGAATGTAAATATCTGGATTGACTAAGGTGACATCTAGCTTGAGGTGGCGGTTAAAAATTAACTGCAATAGGTCGAAAGTCACCTCCACAGCTTCGACTGCGGCTCGGTCTGGATCTGTAGCTGTCGCTGGGATAGCTGACGCACCAAACTGCACTCCCGTCAACGAAAATTGTGTGACTCTTCCGAGTTCGACTGGACGGTTGAGTGTAGTGGTGAGACTTTGTTGTGCCAAGGGCGTTAACTCTTTTTGGACAAAAATCCACAACCGCCAAATACCACCGACAATTCCAATCAGCAAAATTCCTCCCAAGGCAATACCACCGCGACTCAACACCAGCAACCACAGACGCTTACGAATGGGGGAAGGGGAGTAACAATTTTGATTGGGAGATTTAGTCATTTGCTTTCACTGTATTAATTGCCGGATATAGCTGGCACACACAAGCATTAACTGGCACATTGAATTGACTATGCCATTTCCAGGATACGTTAACTAAACCCAAGAACTCATGGGTCAAGTTACGGCATTTGCTCAACCCAATACTTATGCTCAATGATGTTGGCGCTTTCAGGAAAATCTGAATAAAGTGAAAATTGCGAGTGTGACTTTCCTTAAGGGATAGCCTAAAACTTTAATATAAATAGATCTAGACCTGAAAATAATAGATAACTACATTTATGCGTGTTTTTGTCTTAATGTTTAACGCTGGAACAGAAAACGAAGGGATTCACACGGTTCTCAGAGGCGCTCGCAATACAATTCTGATGTTCGAGTCAGAAGACGATGCCACGCGTTATGCTTTGATGCTGGAAGCTCAAGATTTTGCCACACCTACACCAGAGGCGATCGATGCTGAAGAAGTCAAAGAATTTTGTGAAAGTGCTGGATATGACTGGGAAATCATCTCAGAAAACAGCAACTCAGTTGTCACTCCCCCAGAAGTTAACGTTGAACAAACCGACTGGCAACCAGATGGCGAGAAAGAGGATACTTCCCGTCCCAAGCAGCAGCCACCAGAAGAACCAGATTTGTCTGATTCTGAACTAGACAAAATTCGTCGCCAACTCGAAGGATTATTGTAATTAGTCATTGGTCATTGGTCATTAGTCATTGGTAATAAGTTTTAGACGAAGGACAAATGACAACTGACAATTGACAAATAACAAATGACAAAAAACAAATGACAAACCTACAAGAACGCGGGCATCTTTTAACCGAGTTAGTAAATCCTAACAGTCTCAACTTAGACCAGTTGAGTTCTCTGGAGTTGGTGGAGCTGTTTAATAACGAAGACCAAAAGGCAGTCGCCGCTGTGGCGGCGGCAAAAGTTCAGTTAGCACACGCAATTGAACGTACTGCAGAGCGTTTACACCACGGAGGACGCCTATTTTATATTGGTGCGGGTACTAGTGGTAGGTTAGGGGTATTAGATGCTGCTGAGTGCCCCCCTACTTTTTGTACGCCCCCAGAGTTAGTACAGGGAATTATCGCTGGTGGCGCTGGGGCGCTGGTACGCAGTTCTGAGGATTTAGAAGACAGCATCGAGGATGGTGAAACTGCGATCGCAGGGCGACACATCACACAGCTGGATGTAGTAGTTGGCATCACTGCTGGTGGAACAACGCCCTATGTCCACGGTGCCTTGAATGCAGCTCGTCAGCGCGGAGCCGTTACTATTTTTATCGCCTGCGTTCCAACCGAACAAGTTAGCTTTGATGTTGATGTTGACATTCGCCTATTGACAGGGCCAGAAATCATCGCTGGTTCAACTCGCCTGAAAGCTGGTACAGCGACGAAATTAGCTTTAAATATCCTTTCTAGTGGAGTAATGGTCAAGCTGGGCAAAGTTTACGGCAATCGCATGGTGGATGTGGCGGTAACAAATCAAAAGTTACGCGATCGCGCTTTGCGAATTTTGCAAGACCTCACAGGTTTAAGTCGAGAAGCTGCTGGTTTTTTATTGGAACGTAGTGGTAAATGGGTAAAATTAGCCCTATTAATGCACTGGACTGGTTTAGAAAAAGACGAAGGCGATCGCCTTCTTTGCGAACACCAAGGTAATCTCAGGGCAGCTGTTATCAGCTACAAAAACCATAAACAACCCTGACTATTACTGTATAGTTATAGTTCCAATCTCCCTCAGACAATTGGAAAACACGAGATCCGCTCCGAAGTTTTGTTTGCTCATCAGAACTTCGGGAGCTTTCCTCCTTTGTAGTAACCGCTTTGTGATTTTTAATCGTTTTTAAACAATATCTAATTTTTTACTTCTATTTATATCATTCTCAATTCAAGATTTATATAAAGTATAGCTAATTAGTTATAACTTCTGAATCTATGCATATGAGCAACAAAAACTCCTCTCCTTATTAATAAAAACCAAATAAATAGTTAGTAAATTTTATTAATATTTGCCTTAACTACCAAATAAGGTAAAACGGTAGGAGTAAAAAGAAAAAAATCAAAATTTAGGGGAAACTGAATTTATTGTTTATAAATTTACTTTTTATTTTCAGGAGGAAGATTATTTGGATCTATACCAAGAGAACGTAAATATTGGGCTAACTGTTCCGCCTTTTGCCGTTCTTGTTGTACTTGTTCTGCGTCTGTTAAATAGCGATTTCCTTGCTCATTATACCAACATAAAAACTCCTGTTGTATTCCCCCAATTACAGCTTGGTGTCGCCCAATACCTAAGCCAATTTCTGGCATAAAATAAGGTTCTCCTATTTGTATTTGATAACTTCCATTTATAAATTTATAAACTTCAAATGGTTGATGTTGGTCGCGCCGCCAAAACTCAGGGTTATAAATTAAGTAATATAATACACCGAGTTTTTTATATATATCTAGCTTTTCCTCGTATTCACCTCCTGGGGTCTGTGATACCATTTCCAATGTGAGCATTGGAACTATTCCATTTTCTTCCCAAACTGCGTAACTTTTACGTGATTTACCACCTTTTTTCCGTTCTACTCCCAGACTCAAAAAAGCATCAGGTACTACAGGAACTCTAGAATTTACTCCGGTGATGTGATAAACTGCCATATCTACTCCAAAGTACCAATCCATGCGATTTGCCCAAATCGAATTGAGCAAAAAAAGTAAAATGTTAGGCAAAAAGTTTTGGTCTTCGTTATCCACTGGTGTATCATCTGAGCAGGCAAGTTCGTCAGTAGTCGGTAATGCATTTTTAAGATCGGGTGAAAGCATAACCTTTGTCTCAGTGGCGTTCGATGCACTTATTATAAGTGAGTTTTGAAAGGTTTAGCGTTTGGGTGTAGCTTCACCAAACTTAATTAAAAGAGCGATCGCAATAGTCACAATTAAAATCAACGTCATACTCAAAGCTGAACCAAAACCCCAATTTTGAGTTGCTCCCAGAAATTGGTTATAAACTAATCGCGCCGCTGTCATACTAGAAGCACCTCCAAGTAATTCTGGGTCAATAAAATCCCCCAAGCCTGTGATAAATACAAGCATCGAACCAGCTGCAATCCCAGGAAAAATTTGGGGTATAGTTACTTGGAAAAAAGCTTCCATCGGATTTGCACCTAAATCTGCTGCTGCTTCTAGTAAACGCTTATCTAGCTTTTCTAGAGAAGCATATAAAATTAAAACCATATAGGGTAACAAGCTGTAACTCATACCGATTAATACAGCTATAGTTGTATTAAGCAATTCCAAAATAGGTAAGCCAAAATAGGTTAACAAACTATTTAATAAACCACTAGGACGAAGAATTGTAATCCAAGCATAAGAACGCAGTAACGAAGAAGTCCACAAAGGCAAAACAAAGCTTAATACCAACAAATTTTGCCATCGCTTCGGTGCAACTACAGCAATCCAATAGGCCACAGGAAAGCCTAAAACTAAACAAATGATTGTAGTGGCAAATGCTAAAAATAGCGATCGCACGATTACTTGTAAGTAAAGAGGATCGAATATACGGATGTAATTTTGGAATCCATTGGGATTAACCACATCTCCCGGTCGAATATTTGCAACCAAACTTAACTCGAAAATTATCAAACTTGGCAGCACCAACAAAAGTAATAACCAAATTCCAGATGGTGCGAGTAATACTAAAGGTTGCAGCAAATTTACTTGCGGAGGATGCACTACTTCTCTTTCAGAAATATCACTTTTTTCAGTATTAATCATTCCTAACTCCTAAATCTATTTAACTGCTAGTTAATTGAGTCCAATAGCGGTCGTAAACTTCTTCAAATTCACCTACAGGACTAATCCGTTCGCAATTTTCTAAAAGTGACTCTGGAGGAAACAAATTAGGATTGTTCTGTATTCTTTTCGGTAATTGCTCAAATCCAGCGCTATTAGGCGTTGCAATATTTAGACGTTGACTAATTTGACCTGCTACTTCTGGTTGCAAAATCATATTAATCCAAGCATAGGCTCCAGCTAAATTTGGGGCTGTTTTAGAAATTACAATAGTGTCTGTCCATAATGAAGAACCACTACGAGGAATCACATATTTGAGTTTGGGATTTTCTTGAGAGATTTTCACTGCATCTGCTGAATAACACATCGCTAAGAGCAAATCTCCTCCAAGAATTTGATTTTGCCAAGCATCTGTATCAAAAGCAGCGATCGCAGGTTTTAGCACCTTCAATTTATCATAAGCTTGTTTGATTTCTGATTCATTTTTGGAGTTATAAGAATAACCTAGCATCCGCAATACTGCACCCATTACCTCTCGCACATCATTGAGCAAAGTCATGCGTTTATTAAGTTTGTCTTGGTTTTGCCAAAGATAATCCCAATCTTCTGGTGGTTCTTTGATTTTTTCAGAGTTATAGATAAAACCTGTTGTACCCCAATTAAAAGGTATACTGTAACGGTTATTCGGGTCATAAATAGGATTAGAAAAGCGGGGAAATAAATTTTCTAGACCAATTAGGCGATCGTGATTTATTTCTATTAATAAACCCTTGTCTACCATCTTCTGTACCATATAATCAGATGGGTAGATAATGCTGTAAGCGCCACCACCTCCAGCTTGCAACTTAGCCAGCATCACATCGTTAGAATCATACACATCCGCCAGCACTTTCATACCAGTTTGAGTGGTGAACGTTTTTAGTAATTCTTTGTCAGTATATTGTGTCCAAGTATAGATATAAAGTTGGTCGCTGCGATCGGAAGTAGTAGAATTAGCACGTACTTGGGCTAGTCTCCAACCACAACTCGTTAAAGACAAGCTAGAAAGTGCTGCTACTTCTTTTAAAAATTGTCGTCTTTTAGTCATTCGTCTTTTAGAAGAAAGTTAGTATTTAAAACCAAACTACTACGGCTAATATTGACTGGTTGGTAAAGCATTTATAACCACCTCAGCCAGTCTAAAAAACTTAGGAGTACTCAGGTTAAGAATAAGCCAGCAGATATTATAACCGTCAAGATAACAAAAATCTCTAACTGGGTACTAAAGAATAAGGTTATTTGAGCCTCTCTCTGTTTCGGGAAGAGGAATGGAAGCGAGGTTTTTTAGGATCTATCTAACTCACATTAAGATAGGTGCGATCGCCAATCTGATATTCTAAAAACTGAAGTATAAAAATATGTTTACCTTTGCGCCTCTATGTTGGCAAGTTCTGATGCCTTCGGCAAGCTGCCCTCCGAGCGTCTACACCGGAAGCCGCAGAAGCGTCTACAGACTTTGACGCTGCGTCTGTACGTGAATAAATTATATTTGCTTTCTCACCCAAGCCCTAAATACTTTCATCGTTGCATTTCTCCCATCCGTTTTACACTGCTTTAAATATTCAGGAATCACTTGAGCAATAGGTAAATTAGGAAAAATACGACTGTTATTAGATTCTATATATTTTCCATTAATCAAAATATTAATCTCTAATTTATTACCATTCCAGCGCCACAATTCCGGTACTCCCAAGAGTTGATAATTATTAAACCGAGTGCGGGAGGTAATATCAATTTCGATTGCTAAATCTGGGGGTGGGTCAACTGTTAAATCAATTCTATCCTTACCTCTAACAGCTGCTTCATTTTCAATGTAGAAGCAATCATCCGGTTCTACCCCAGCATCCATTTTTTCTCGATCGAAAGTTGTAGACCCCAAACTCCAAAATTCAATATCAAGTTCTTCTAGCAAGATTTCTACCAAATTGCCGATAATTTTTTTGCCTACCTCATGCTCTGGTAATGGAGCCATTATTTCCAGCACTCCTTGACTGTAAGATATCCGAGAACTACGATTTTCACCCAATTCTGCCAAAATATTTTTGTATCCTGACCAGGATATACCTTTAATCAACAACTGATGACCAATAGGTACTATTAGTTGATTGAGTTCAAGTAACATTACTTCCTCGCCTCCAGAGTTAACCTAACTTTAGCAATTCTAAATCATTTGTAACAAACAAAATATCTGACTTATTTAAGAAGCTGGGTATCTGTAACTTTAAGAGTAATATTTTATATATTGTTTTAATGTAAAGGAGTATTTTGAATTATAAATTTTATTTTCTAACTGAATAATCGAAATTTTCATGACGAATTCGGCTCCTTAACCAGGTATTGAATTATAAGACAATTTTGTACGTTTCTCTAGTATATAACCAGCACCATTCACTATTTGCTCGTCTCACTTGAAATTCAGACTGCTAAATTTTACCATCCTTAGCCTGAGTAAAACTTTGGAAGTAATTTACTACTTTTTCCTAATCATCTGGATGCGTAATTATGAGTATAATTTTTCTTCCAGCCCATTGAATTTCTTTATCATAGTAACCAATAAATCTGCCATTTTTTTGATTTACGTAAACATTACGCTGTTCTTATAAATCGAAAAAATAGAAAATATTAAAAGAAGAGTCTACAATACGTTGAATGAAATGCTGGCTAGCTTGGCGTGCTTCTTCAGTGTGAATTCTGCTGTATATTAACAACTATTCAATCGGTATATTCGGAATTCGACTCCATTCATTCCACGAACCATCGTAATTTCGCACTTTTGAGTAACCAAGTAAATATTTTAAGACGAACCAAGTATGCGCTGAACGTCCGCCAATAGTACAGTAAGTAATTATTTCTTTATCGGGAGTGATGCCTTTACTGTTGTAAAGTGTCTGTAATTCTTCGACTGACTTAAAAGTTCCATCTTCATTCAGAGCTAGCTCGTAGTAGACAGACACTGCACCAGGAATATGACCTGCACGTTCCGTTCCTTGAGGTGGCTGCATAAAAAACCATTCACCCCTGTACTCCTGAGGTGTGCGGACATCGACTAAAACGCTATCTGTACCAATAGATTTCCGTACATCATCAAAAAATGCTCGCAAGTTTGGATCGGGAGTTTGCTGTTGATATTCCGTTGGTGTTAAAAGTCCTGACTCTATGGCTATTGGACGATTTTCAGACACCCATTTTTGATAACCACCGTTGAGGACGCGTACATCACTGTGACCAAAAACTTTGAAAAGCCAAAATAACCATGCGCCTGTTCCAGGAAAATCACCATAAGTAATCACAGTGGTATTATCTGTAATCCCAGAATTTTCCAACAGTTTTTGCCAAGCAACTGGGTCAAAATTAATCCGGTAATCAGGTAGTAGGAGATCAGTAGTAATATTCCAAAACATAGCACCGGGAATATGACCAGTGTTATATGTCTGTGGATTCATGTCTGCTTGAATCAAACGGATATTAGAGTGATTCAGGTGTTCAAAGAGCCACTGGGTATCGACAAGTATATTGCTGTGCGTATATTGGGACATTTTATTCTTCTGGCTCCTGCAATTGTTATGCAGATAGAATAATGTTTGTATTCTGACCATGCCTAGTCCTCGAACGAGTACATTTTGCAGCTAAGATTATGGTGAATTCTTTACAATCTTTGTTTGATGCGATCGCTCATGCTCGTGATGAGCAAGAACTGCGATCGCACGTCATCACAAAACTGATTGAGTATTTTGCTGCTGAACGTTCGGGGCTATTTTTCTTCGATCGGTTTTGGCAATTTGAGAAAAACATACCTCGTCCGCTACGACTAGCATTCTCTTTGAAACATAATCCAGTCTTGCGTTATTTGGTTGAGCATCATGCCGTAGTTCACGAAGAATTATTGTTACCGCCAGGAGAATGGCAGATTATTTGTCCGCGTTCTGACCACCATCATGTAATGGTTGGTCCAGTTGTCGGTAATGGTCGCTTACTTGGCGCCATTGGTATAACTCGTACTCGAAATACTCCTGCCTTTAACACACAAGAATTAGCTGATTTAGGTGCCTTGTGCCTTCATATTTCAACTTGGCGTGCAACATTACAATTACAATCAACACTGTTCAATTCTCTCAATACTAACCCTTTAACACAACGTGAAATTCAAATTGCCCAACTAGTAGCACAAGGACTAACAAATGCTGAAATTGGTACAACCCTCTGGATTACAGAAAATTCTGTTAAGCAAGCTTTGAAACGCATATTCCGCAAGCTTGATGTTTCATCTCGTGCAGAGATGGTAGCTCGGCTCTCCTCAAATATAAGTTTAGTTTGATAATAAGTAACTACGCAAAATTAATTATAGTCATTGCGAGCGAAGCGTACCACTTCCCTGCGGGACGCTACGCGAACGTGGAAGCAAGCTACGCGGAGCGTCTCGTAGAGAAGCAATCTCAACCCCTGTGATTGCTTCATTCTGCTTCGCTCCATTCGCAATGACATTGTGTAATTAATTATGTTTAATTACTTATAGCCGTTCCTAATTACATGAGGTAGGAAAATTAGTAGGGGCGTACGACTACACCCTCCTACTTCCTACCTATTTTCAAAGCATTCAATCATGAAAAAACACACAAACAAGCCTAAAAAAAGAGTGTATCTTACTTTCTTTTTCAAGCTAGGTCTATTAAACAAATAAAATTATCATATCTGGCAATGCTTCGATTATGGTCGCAACTCCAACAAAGAAATTTCTTCTGGATTTGCAATCAAATGCCAAAATAGTGCAATCTCACCCACATTATCAGCGATAAATTTCAATTCTTCTGAAGTAGCGCCTTTACCCATCTCTGCTAAAAAATGTTTGGCAGCAAGAATCGTGTTTTGCCTTCTTAATGTTTGTTGTTGAGAGCCTCTATTCATTTTATTTGCCTTTAAAACATTAAAAATTGATTTATTTTATCTCATAATTGCCGAAATGTACTTAATTAGCATCAATCTTGAGAACAATATCCATCGGTCTAAGCTTGTTGGATTCTACTTCACTTGATTTTAGATACTACCAAGTTCATCCTAGAGAAAGATGTAATTTTGATGATTATACTGTTATGCACCAATCCTCAATTATTCTTCAGAAAACATGCAAGTTAAAATTTAGCCACTTTGCAGCGACTCAACAGACATCGTTTGGAATATGATTGCAATTGCCAATTTTACCAAATGGGATGTTGACACTTTAAAGACTGGCTGAAAATTCATAAATTTATACGGAATTGATACCAGTGATATTGAAGTTGGTAGCAGTAATGTGACTTATGAGCAAAGTTATGAAGACAACCAAGAGATATTTTTTACCCCTGATTGCTGTAACAATTGTTTTTGGCTTGAGCAGTTGTAACTCTAACCCCGCCACTAATAATATTGACAGCAAAACGCCATCCCCTACCACAACACCAAACACTACATTATCCCCAGAGCCTATTACAACACCTACAAATAGCTCCTCGTCTTCGACTTCCAGCCAAATTCCTACCGTCGCTCAGTTCAGAGAAAAATCTTTAAATCAAAAATCTCTTAAGGAAAATACCGCTTCCTCGTCAACTTCTAAAACTACGAATCCTAAAACTGCAAACGTCACAATTTACACTAGTGACACTCAATGTCAACAACTAATTCCAGAAAAGGTTTCAGTACCAGCCGATCAACCTGTAAAAAATGCAGTGGGTAAAATCATAGAAAAACGAGATACAAGCGACTTCAGCTTGTCTGGGTATCGTGTTAACGTCAAAAATGGCATCGCAACAGTTGATTTGCGGATATCTCCTGAGTCTAAGCGGCAAATAGCTTCCCTTTCTAGTTGCGAACAGTTTGCTCTGTTTGGTAGCCTCCGCAAAACCTTAACAAGTAATGTTGCATGGAATATTAAGGAGGTTCGCTTCACTGAACGAGGTGAAGACATTGTTCTTTAGGTCAGATAATCCTACACTGACTTTCGTCGGCGCAGTGTAGGCTTTTCAATAACTTCCAGTATTGGATATTGACCAAGGTTTAAATGCGATCGCCTGTTGCCAAAACAGTATGTATTTTAGTGAATTAAAAACAGCTGTAAATAGTGCTATACTATACAATTATATTAAAGTTTTGACTAACAGCCACTCGCGGGTGTAATTCAGTGGTAGAATGTCACCTTCCCAAGGTGAACGTCGTGGGTTCGAGTCCCATCGCCCGCTTTAGAAATGTACATTAACTAATTATTTGTCTGCGTTGACAAATTATTGTCCGTATTGCCAAATTGCTGTCTTCTTCAAGAACAATCTTCCCTTTATTCTATTATGCGGAACTTGATTCTATAAACCTCAATTTTGATTAAGTTTCTACAACAATAGAAATTGGGAAGGTGACATTCCTTTCAACCCACCTATAAACTTTGAAAAATTGCAGATATAGTTGTTTCAACTAGCTCCTGCCTAGAAAACAATATTTTGTTGAACTTTCAATTGGGCTATAGAACCCATTTGGAATCTGTTGCACCAATGGCATTAAACGACATCTTGCTGTTGATACGCTGGGAATACCATTTTTTACACATTGCACCAAAGCAAGTGTGACCGATGACCAAGG